>NZ_JBEFOA010000005.1:0-1901316 GCF_045063795.1 Maribacter sp. Asnod2-G09
AATGTATTTTTAGGTTACTTTGATGAACATGTATTTAGAAAAAAAGAACAATCAGTGAGGTTAGAAACTAATTTAGTGTAAACTCTAATCTATAACTTTTGTAAACCATGTATATTAACGAACATTTTAATGAAATTTATAACCACAATCATATTTACAGTTTTTATCACCTTTTGTTCATTCTCTCAATATTCTAAGGAGTACAAAATTTTGACTGAAAAGTTGATTGCAACAGATACTATAAATTTTGAAGAGCTATACAAAAACGGAGAGTTAAAGGAAAAGGGAACTGTTTTAACATACAAAGTTGGGGATTATTCTGCCGACTACTATTTTAGAGATTACTATCAGTATTACAGGAATGGACAAGTGAAAATGAAAGCCAAATTTGACCGATTTGGAAATTTGTTATCTCAAAAATGTTATTTGAACTTTGGTGGACTTTGTAGCGAATCAACAACCTTTGAAATTGATTCGGAAACCTCCGATTTGGAAGAGTTGTTACGTGTGGACGAAAAAACTAAAGTCATAAGTAATGACAAATTCTATAACTATTCAATGAAATTAGATAGTATGTATCTAAAGAAAGAGGGCAAAATGATTGGGAATAAAAAAATAGGAGTCTGGAAAATCTATTCTAGGACTGGAGAATTAATTGAGGAAAAGCAGTATTAAAAAAACGTTTTACAACAATACCTAAACGTAATGCGGACTTAAGGGCAAAACCAAAAGGTCTGTGTATATTTATGATGTCGCTAAATCTTATGGATTTAGCTTTGGACAAGAAAAAATAAAACTAATCAATAAGCTTTAGCTTCGTGCGTAGACGGAAACGAAAAGTTTCCTTACTACCGCACTACGCTTAGCCTGACCGTTGTAAAACATTATGCCACTCATCAAAATAGACAATGAATCTAAAAAAATTCACTAAGGTTATTCTTGTTTTTATTGTTCTATTGGTAATTACTTTTTCGCCATTTTATTTCATCACAATTAAAAAAGAAACAAAGGAGCTAATTCATCAAACTGAATTTGTAAAGGAAAAAGTAAAAATTGATTCAATTCGTATCCAAACTTCAAATATAGATGGACCTGGAGCAAGTCATTACTATATTTATTACCACAATAAAAGAGATTATTTAAGTTTGCTAGATTACCGAGATGTCCTTTTTTCTACTGAAAAACAAAAAAAAGACTTCAATCATTTCTTAAACGTAACAAATAAGGACAGTACGGTTTATTCATCAAGTAATGATTCAATTTGGGTTTGGCATCATCCCATTTTAGAAGACAATTATGCAACAATGGAAGAAAGTCAATTGGATGTTTCAAATAATATATTCTTAATAATCATAAATAGTCTATTACTAACAATTTCAATATCAGCAGTATTTTGGCAAATTAAACAATGGACTAAGAAGAAGTCTTAAAAACGAAAATGAAAATTAAGCCCAAATGGAACTGAAAATCAAAACGCAAATGGACTTGATACTGAGTGTAAAAAACTTATACCGAAAGTGTACGGAAAATAACGTTTTACAACAAAACCTAAACGTAATGCGGACTTTAGGGCAAAACCGAAAGGTCTGTGTATATTTATGAAGTCGCAAAATCTTATGGATTTAGCTTTAGAAAAGAAAAAATAAATCAAAACAATAAGCTTTAGCTTCGTGCGTAGACGGAAACGAAAAGTTTCCTTTCAACCGCACTACGCTTAGCTAAACCGTTGGCAACAAGCTGAAAAATCTCACAACCCATAGATTAAATTAGCTCTTCGAATTATTAAGTATGACTATAAATTAAACTTCGCTCCATTTCCAATTTTCTGACTTATAGTCTTCAATTGTCTTTTTAATAAAAGCTTCTTTATTGTTTTTTACAATATCAAGCGTATCGCCAGAATACAATTCTGGATGAAACTCTCTAACGTGTTTATCACTCCAAATAGATAATTCCGCAATTATTGGCATCAAGTCAACACCTTTTTCGGTTAAAGTATAAATATTTGCTTTTTTATTATCTGGCAGTTTATCTTTTGTGATAATCTTAAATTCTTCAAGCATTTTTAATCTTGAAGACAATATGTTAGTAGCAATAGCTTCTTCACTTTCAATAAAATCTTTAAAAGTTTTTTTTCCTTCAGTCAATATTTGTTTAACAATAACTAATGCCCATTTATCGCCAATAACATCAAGTGCAACAGTAATTGGGCAATTACATCTGAATTTATGTCCCATTATATCGAATGTATTTATTAATTGATTGCAAAGATACAATTTCTATTTTTTTTACTTGCAAAATGAAATTAATTTAATTTTTACTTGCATAATAAAAGTAATCTAAATATTTTTGCTTGCGAATTACAAGTAATAATTAAAATTTTTAAAATGAAAAAAGTAATAATAACAGGTAGTAGTAGTGGATTTGGATTATTATCAGCGAAACATTTTGCTGATAACAACTATACAGTTTACGCAACTATGAGAACGTCTCAAAAAAATGAGCCAATTAAAAAAGAGTTAGAAGATTACTCTTCTAATATTAAGGTAGTAAGTATGGATGTTTCAACAGACGCGTCTGTTAGCAAGGCTATTGATACTATTCTTGATGAAGCAGGAGATATAGATGTATTGATAAACAATGCCGGTATTATGCATATGGGGATTGCAGAAGCATTTAGTATAGAACAAGCAAATGATTTAATGAATGTAAATTATTATGGCGTAATTAGAACAACACAAGCCATACTCCCAAGTATGCGTAAAGCAGGAAAAGGGCTAATCATTAATACAACATCTGCGTATGGTAGAGTATTTGCACCTTTTGCAGCAACTTACGGAGCATCTAAAGCTGCTGTAGAGGCATACACGCAAAGTTTAAAATATGAATTGGCTCCTACTGGCATTGAAACCATTTTAGTTGAACCAGGACCATTCGCAACAAATTTAGCACACTCATTTTCACCTGAAGCTAGAACAGAAATTGTAGCCGAAAATTCAGAACTACAATCAATTTTTAATGGTATGGTTGAAGGGTTCTCAACCCTAATGCAATCTGAAGACATACCACAGCCAAGTTTAGTTTCTGAAGCCTATTTGAAACTTGCTGAAATGCCACAAGGCTCTAGACCAACACGTACTACTGTTGGATTGCCATTTGGAGCCGATAAAGTTAATGAGTTGACACAGCCAATACAAGATGGCTCATTACAGGCTTACAAAATGGAATATTTATTAGAAACAAAAGTAAAATAAAATGAACAATAATATAGCAGGCAAAGTAGTAGTCATTACAGGAGGAAGTAGCGGATTAGGAGAAGCTACAGCTCATTATTTGGCAGAAAAAGGAGCTAAAGTAGTAATAGGTGCTCGTAGGGTTGAAAAATTAGAAAAAGTGGCTTCAGAAATTAAAAAAAATGGAGGTACTGTTGAAATTTTAAGAACAGATGTTACCAATGCAGATGATGTAAAAGCTTTGATAAAAAAAGCAATTGACAGTTTTGGCAAAATTGATGTTATGGTCAATAATGCAGGTATTATGCCTCTAGCACCATTAAGTGCCTTAAAAATTAACGAATGGGATAGTATGATCGATGTTAACATAAAAGGTGTGTTATACGGTATTGCTGCTGCCTTACCAGAATTTGAAAAACAAAAATCGGGTCACTTTATCAATTTAGCATCTGTTGCTGGATTAAATGTAAGTCCAGGCGGAGCAGTCTATAGTGGAACTAAATATGCAGTACGTGCCATAAGTGAAGGATTGAGGAAAGAGGTTGGTAAGGTTATTAGAACAACCATATTAACACCTGGTTTAATAGATTCTGAATTACAATTAGGAAGCTCAGATGAAGCAACTTCACAATTTATACAGCAAGTTTACAAAGATGCTATTCCTGCAATTTCCATTGCAAAAGCTGTTGCCTACGCTATTGAACAACCTGCAGATGTAGATATTAACGAACTAGTAATTCGCCCTACAATACAAGAATTTTAAAAATAACATAAAAAAACAAAAATGACAGATATTAAAGAATTATGGAATGGTTGGTGCAAAAGTTGGACAATAACTAATCGCAATGAAAGAGATCAAGAATTACAAAAGATATTAGCTGATGATTTTAAATATACAGACCCGCTTTTTGAGGCAAAAGGTCTTGCTCAAATATCCGATTATATAAGTCAGTTTCAAGAACAATTTCCTGGAACAACCTTTACCCCAACAAAAATAGTTTCTCATCACGATAGAAATCTAGTAAAATGGGATATGCTAAATAAAAAGAGTGAAATTGCTGATGATGGTTCTAGTTTTGCGATGGTTGAAAATAATAGATTAAAAGATATAACAGGTTTTTTTAAAGTGGATAATTATCCTAATTTATAATTTAAATCTCTAAAAGGGTTATTAATAAAAATCACAGTAATAAGCTTTACTTTTACTGTGATTTTTTTATTGGACCAACAATAGGATAAAGCCAGTTGCCAACAAGGTATATAAAAAATAGCAATTTAGTCGCTTAATCTAAAGAAAATGAATAAATTAGAGTCATTGTTAAACTGAAATATTATTGCTTAAAACCCGCTACTTTTCATATACAATACCGTTAGCAAACATATACCAAGAACCTTTACCATTGACCGATACCGTGACATGGACTACAAACCAAAGAAGCCAGCTAATTGATAAGTTTAAAACCAACGAACCCAAACACCTTGATGTTCAAACTGATGCTATTGCAACAGATAACACAAACCATAAAGGAATTTAATTAGAAACTTACAATATGAAACCATATATAAATTCGATTGAAAATATAGTTTACAATATCACTAAAAATGATTTTAGAGCCGTTCACAGAAATGATTTAGGAATGTTATTTGTTAAAGAAAATGATATTACCATTAAAGGCATAATGGTTTATATAAAAGATGATGAAATAAAAAACATTACTACTTTTTTTAATGATCAAACCGTTCAAAGTTTTTTCAAGTCAGAATATGACAAGTATTCCAATTATATGATTGATGATACTTGCATGCAACACCTATTTGATAACGTAATTGATATGAAAATGTTAAATCAATTACCAATTAGCTTAGTAGACGAAGAAGGTGTTGAAAAAGCTTGTGAATTATTAAAACAATATATAACACAAAAGGCAATTCCTTTTTTTAATTATTGGCAAGACATAAGAGATTTTATACCTTTTTTAGAAACAGATGACCCTATTTTTATTCAGGATATATTTTGTGGAGATGGTGTTGAGAAAAAGGTTATTATTTGGAAGTTGTGTAACCACCCAAAATATCAAAATTATGTTCAGGTGTTAATCCAATCTTATGTGGATTATTTAGAAGAAAACCCGAATGATAAGTGGGCTATTAAAGATTTTAAAAAGATAAAAGACATTGTTAAAAGGCTAGAAAAAACCGAGCCACTCTATACATGGGACGAACGCTATCTGATAAAAAAAGAATGACCGTCGGGATATTAAAAAACATATTGAACAAACCAAAAAATTAGAGAAATAAAACGAGTAAAATACGTTTGCTAACAAAACCTAAACGTAATGTGGGCTAAGGTATTTATTCGCAGCGTTTGCGTATTTTTATTGAGTCGCAAAATCTTTGGGATTTTGCTTTGGACAGGAAAAATTAAAACAAAACAAAAAGATTTTGCTGCGCGCCGTGGCGCAACGGGAATTGCATTCCCGCTCCCCCACTACGCTTAGCTAAACCGTTGGCACAAATTTTAAAAAGTGGACTTAACCAATAAAATTATAATTACGATAGTTTTAGCTTTATCATATTTATGGTTGAAATTTATGTTTCCCCTAGTTACTGATTTTTTCAAAAGCATATTTAAGTCCTTCATACCAAAATCTGACAATACTACTCCTTTATATCTTGATTTGATTGAAAGATTACCTGATATTTTAGGTGTATTCATGTTTATCGTAATAATATTAGTTTGGACAAACTAAACGTGATTTTATGGCGGAATGGACAACTTAATTAAACGCAACTAATGTGCGAATGGACTTCTAAGCAAGTTTGGGCTGATGGACTTCACTCGAATAAAATGGCAGTGAAATTTTCACCAAGCAAAACGCGAGTAGTAGCACGCAAAAAAACTTGTGCCAACAATGCCTAAACGTAATGCGGACATAAGGGCTTAAACGAAAGGTTTGCGTATATTTATGAAGTCGCTAAATCTTATGGATTTAGCTTTGGACAAGAAAAAATAAAACTAAACAATAAGCTTTAGCTTCGTGCGCTGACGGAAACGAAAAGTTTCCTTACGACCGCACTACGCTTAGCCCAACCGTTGTAAACAATTTTGACCTTTTCGATAAAAGCGACAAACAAACTATTTATTAAAGTTATTGTCAAAATACTCTTTAAGAAGTACAAAAATATGCAGGAAGTAGAAAGGAAAATGAAGGGTAATGACCTTAAAAAACTACAATATAATAGTACATCATCTTTGAAAATGTCTATCATATTAATGGTTGTGGGATTCTCTCTACTGTACTATTTATGGGACAGAGATATCATATTCGTGAAAGTTCTATGCGGAATCATTGGATTTTTAGGGGTTTTAGGTTTTTGGCAAGACTTTTTTAGTCAAAAAAAGGAAAAAGACCAAAGGGAGAAAATAAAAATTATAGTTAAGACCAAAATAATAGATAAAGAAATTATTGTTATCCGTTCTTCAGGCGATAGCAACGTCACTGACGAAACTAAATATAGACTATTCTTTGAAAATTCTAAAAGTTATGATGTGAAGGATTATATATTTAATAAAATGCAAATTGGCAGCGAAATTGAAATAGAATATGCAAAGCACTCAAAATGGATTATCAACATATACGGTAAATCAATGAATATTGAAAATGATTCTGTGGTCCAACGGTATTGATAAAAACTGTTTACAACACAACCTATAAACAATACGGGGTTCGGGGGTATTCGCAGGGTTTGCGTATTTTTATGAAGACCGCAAAATCTTATGGATTTTGCTCTGGACAGGAAAAAATAAATCAAAACAATAAGATTTCGCTATGTGCGTGGCGGAAAGCAAACGCTGGTTTGCTCCCGTACTGTTCATAGCTCAACCGTTGTATGCCATTTGGTACGATATACAAACATCCTTTACAGAGTTATAGAAACATCGTTTACACTTTTTAAGTTGCATTTGAAACCAAAATTCAGATGCTATGCCTTGGAAAGAATCAACGATTATGGAACAAAAAAAGCGCCTTTGTTGTGCTTTTAGGTCATAAGCTGAAGGCTTGGCACAAGCGGCTTTTAAATCGCGGTGCATACGTTCATGTCGTCCGTTCTGTTCAGGGTGTGCCGGATCTGAAAACACGGGCATGATGCCCAGTTCAATGAACCAATAGGAGAGTCGGGTAAATCTTTGTATCGCGGCAACCGAACCAAAAGGACTTCCATTGTCGGTATGTATTTGTCCAGGGATACCAAATTTTCTAAAAACCCTTTTAAACTCTGCCTTTGCCGATGCAAGGTTTTCTTTGTAATGACCTTTGGCCGTAAATACAAATCGGCTTTTGGAATCTGCAATGGTCAGTGGGTGACAGTAGATTTTGTTGCCCATCAAGAACTTCCCTTTGTAGTCTGCACTCCACACTTCATTACACTCTTCGGGGTCGAAAATGGGATGTACGGGCTTCACTCTTCTAAGTCGTTTTTGAGGCGATACCAGACCGTGTTTTTTCAGGATGTTATGAACGGTCAAGACAGATGGTATCAAATCATCGGGGAAATCTTTATACAACAAGGTGTGCAATTTTTTAGCGCCCCATGCCTTGTGTTTTTCTTTCAATTTAAGAATTTGGCCCACTACTTTCCCATTGGTGGCATTAGGGTGTGGGCTACGCGGTTTTCTGGAGAGTTCCCTAAGCCCTTCATAGCCTTCGTTTTCAAAGCGGGCAATGATTTTGTAAGCCGTTGGCCTTGATATCTCAAAGACTCGGCAAAGCTCCGTGATGGTATATTTTCCAGTTCGCCATTCACAGATAAATTCAATTTTTTGTTCCATAATCGTTGATTCTTTCCAAGGCATAGCATCTGAATTTTGGTTTCAAATGCAACTTAAAAAGTGTAAACGATGTTTCTATAACTCTGTAAAGGATGTTTGTATATCGTACCTAATGAAGCACAACGGTTAGTATATGGCAAGTAGGGCAGTAGAAAGGGATAAACTTTCGGGTTTGCTCTGAGCCAAATCGTTGTATTTTGTTTTTATCTTATTCATTTTAAAAGCCAAATCAACGATTTGGCAGTGTTTGTAAATAGCACTGAACTTTCGTAAACCACTAAACGCCCTATTTGCTATATACCGTGTTATGCTCTCTTTCTATTCAACTAAGGTGATTTCTCCATCCTTCAGATGAATAACCATTCCATGCTCACTTTCCCAAGGCACATCAAACTGCCAACATGATATAACATATTCGTTTTGATTTTCATCTTTTTTTTGGGTTATCAATACTTCAATCGGTTTTAAATTTTCAAATGCTGATTCAGTCGAATTAATATTGAAGTGCTGGTGATTTATTTGCTTCAAATCGTCATTATATTTCAACCTCAATTCTTCAGTAGCAATTCCAAAGTCTATTGTTTCAATACATCTTTCATAATGACTAAGGGCTTCCTTTGATATCCGTGAAATCATTTCTTCATCAATATTTTCAAAATGTGTGATAGCAGTCAGAATTGGCTTTGATATTTTAAGTTCTTCATTAGATTCAGTATCCAAAAATACTTGATATGGTACTTGAATATTAAACCGTTCATGAAACTCAACAAATCTTGTTGAAATTTCATAGGCAGATTTAATATGTTCTCCAGTCTTTAATATTTTCTTTTCTGTAATCATCAAATTATATTGAGCATAACACACAAATAAGTGCAATTGACATTATAACTAAGAAAGATACAATTTTCAATTAAAATCAAGCTATACAGTTGATTTAAAAGCAAATAACACTTTAGCAAAAAAAATATCAACTACATATTCTTAAAATGATATATTTTTTGATGAATCAAAAAAAATCAACACTTCTACATTACAAATAATGCTTAAGCCTTAAAAATAGCTCATAAAAAAAGCCAGCATTTTAGGATGCTGGCTGTAATTGATTCTAAAGAGAATGGAACTACTCCTCTCCCAATTCGGTGATTTTCTTCTCGTATAATTTCTTACTCTCTACAACGGCAACGTTCAATTCTTGCATGATACCGTCTACACGACCTTCTATGCTTTTCATTTGATCATTGATATTATCGAAAGAGTTAAGCGCAGCAGCCACTTCTAATGCTTTAACGACCTCAACGGCATCGCCATGCAACAACCTTAATTTTTCTATAGCCGTAGAAGTATTCGCTAATGTTGCGTTGTATTTGGTTCGTGCCTTTTCTATAGCACCCAAGAGTGTTTTTTTACTCTTTTCATCATTTAGGCTATTGGTCTGTGTCTCCATTGCCGTGAACAGATTGGAAGCTTTCTCTTTTAAGTCTTCGTACTCCTTATTCAAGTTATTAACTCTACGATCTACTTTTTCCCAATCTCCATATACCTTGGCGAATTCCTTATCTTCATTCTTGGTATCTTCCAAAGCGCTTTTTAAAGCGTTTAGAGATTCTAGACCTTTATTTACATTTTTGTTCGCGGTCTCTTTCTTATTCTCAAAATCGTCGACTTGAGACTTGAATTTATCTTTTAAACGAATAAGGTCTTCGGGACTTTTATCTTTCCAACAAGATGTTAGGGTAAGTGCAATTAGGGCAACAAATAGTGTTCTTTTAAACATGAAATACTTTCTTTAGTTAATGGTACGCCAAAGATACATATTCTAAGATGCTTTTTTATTTGAAAATGAAATGGTCGAAATTTTAGCTGTAAGTCACTAAAATATCTGCTGCTTTTTTTAAGTCAGATACTATAATTTCTGTTTTTGGAGCTAACGGATATTCTTGTTGACCAGGTCTACCAATAAACGCTGCTCGCCAACCTGCCCAAAGTGCTCCAGCAACATCCCAGCCATGGGCTGCAATGAGCATACACTCTTCTACTTCTAAGCCCATTTGCTTTGCTCCCCATGCGTACGTATCTGTAAAGGGTTTGAATTTTCCCGTTGGTTCTACGCTTAGCATTTCATCAAAATACTTGGTCAATCCGGCATTTTCAAATTGCTTTTTTAATCCGTCTTTAGATGAATTGGTGAATGCTACTAATTTGTATCCGGCGTTTTTTAATTGTGCAAGCGCTTCCTTAACCTCAGGATGCGGTGGTAGATTGCCCATAGACTCAGAAATGGTTTTACGCGCATCTGCTTCCGCCAGGTTTATATTATGATTTGCAGCTACCATTTGCAATGCAGCAGCACCAATATGACCAAATGGCTTGTATTGACCACTAGCCGAAGTCACTAATGAATACTGCAACATTGTCGTAAACCAAAGAGAGAGTAAATCTTCTCTTCCGCCTAATGCTTTGCCTACTTCTTTTTTAACTTTAGTAAGATCTAAAAGCGTTTCGTTGACATCAAAAAACAACACTTTAGGCCTGATAGTTTTTGAATTTTTATGTTTCGTAGTATTATCCATAACCCTAGTTGTTTTTAATTGTATTTATATTTTTTTACTAAAGATATAAGAAACTACCAATGCCACCCAAGCAATTACAGCTGCCATTTGTTCTCCATCACTTACCATAATGTGTGCAAAAAATGCTAAGGTAACCGCAAAGAAAAATGCGGAGTATGCCCACTCTTTTATAACATGAAACCTAGGGTTCCAGATAGCAAACAAACCAAATAACTTTGCCGTAGCATAAGGGTAAATTAAATATGTTGGGTAGCCCAAACTAGTAAAGGCTCCTTTAATATATTCATGATTAAAAAAATACATACCTGCAGAAAACAGTATTACCAAGGTAAAAATACCTGTAGCTACGTAATAGATTATTTTGTTCATATTCATAATTATTGGTGGTTAACTAGTTGCTTATACTATTTCAGCTTTTCTAAAGCCGTCAATATTTCTGACACTTCTGCTCTTTCGGTATAATCTGCGTCTAAAAATGCATATTGTATAATGGCATCGGTATCAATCACATAAGTCGCAGCCAATGGTAGTTCATTACTATGATCTCCATTTACCTTACTCAAACCAAAACCTGCTTCATACATTGCAGCAACGTCTTCGGTTAACGTATATACTACTCCATATTCTTTGCCAACAACATTACCAACATCGCTCAAAACAGAAAACGCCAACGAATTCTTTTCTGCAGTGCTTAACGAGTTATCTGGCAACTCTGGTGTAAGAGCGATTAAGGTAGCACCTGCTTTTTGAAATTCAGGTAGATTTTCTTGCAAATAGTGTAGTGTGATGTTACAATACGGACACCAGCCACCTCTATACCAAGTAACAACTACAGGTCCGTTTTTAAGTTCCTCATACAAAGAAACCGATTTGCCCGATGCATTTTTCAAGGTGAAGTTAGTTGCTTTACTATTGACATTGAGTGCATTTTCCAATACACCAGATGCCGCAACACTACTAATACCCTCAGCATAGGTTTGCTTTTTCTCATCGGTAAACTTCACAGCTGCTTCTTGGCGTTTTACAGCTAATAATGCATCTAGTTCTCCTTTATTAGTTGTGCTCATGATAGACGAATTTATATTTTTATTAATCGGCAATTAGTTCGCCAAGTATTTGTTTAAAAGTAGAAACGGGTTGTGCACCTGTTACTGCACTTTTCATATTAAAGACGATAGTAGGCACAGAGTTTACACCCATATTCTTCCATTCGCCCTGTTTGTTTCTTACCTCAAATCTTGCTTCTTCATTATCTAACCTAGCCAATGCTTCATCTGCATTTAAACCTACAGCTACCAAAGCTTCTTTTAATATTTCTCTGTCAGACACATCTTTTCGCTCACCAAAAAATGAATTCATTAATCGCAATTTCAGTTCGGTCTGCTTGTCAAACTCTTTAGCATAATCCAATAATACATGAGCATCAAATGTATTAGCCATGCGCATTTCATCAAAATAATCGAATTTAAAGCCAAGCTCCTCTCCTATCTCCGTCATGTTCTGTTGCGACGCTTGTTGTTGCTCTAACGTAGAACCGTATTTTTCTGTAATATGCTCGGTTACATTTTGTCCCTCAGGTGGCATACCAGGGTTTAAATCAAAAGGTTGCCATTCTATTTCTACTTGATCTTCAATACCAAGTTCCGTAATCGCTTTCTCTAAACGCTTATACCCAATAGCACACCAAGGGCATACTACATCAGATACAATATCTATTTTTAATTTTTCTTTCATAATTTAAAATGTTACCAAGTCGCTAATCTGAATTTCACCTTGTACATTGGTATAGTTCTTTACATCATCTGCAAAGGTTGCCGCATGCGGACCAAATGCCGCTTGAAATGAAGCTACATCCTCAAACTTTAAATGAGCAATAGCTACATAGGGTGCAGCTTCGCCTGGCGCTCTGCCACCAACACCAAGATCCAATTCCAATCCTTTCAAAGCACTACCCACTAGTTTTTGAACCATTGGCAAGTGTGCATTTTTATAATATTCCGTATCGAACTTTACGCCTTTGCTGTTCGGATACATTACAGATACCTTTATCATTTTCTGAGTTTTTAAAGTTGAAAAAGTAGCGGTTCTATTCAATCAAGAAACGCTACCTCGTTTATTTTAGTTTTCTGATAAAATTTGACGAATCATTTGATTGGTGAATCCCCATTCGTTATCATACCAGGTCATCACTTTTAATAAATCGCCATCTACGACTCTAGTCATACCTAAATCAACAGTTGACGCATGCGGATTTTTCACAATATCAGAAGATACCAAAGGCTGATCTGTTGTAGCAAGAACGTTCTGATATCTTTTAGTAGCCGCTTCTTCCCTAAAAATAGCATTAATAGCTTCTGGTGTAATATCATGTTCCATTACAAATGTTAAATCGGACATTGAACCTACCGGAATAGGAACACGTAAAGCAACACCATCAAATTTACCGGCTAAACCTGGCAAAGCTTTAGTGGTTGCAATTGCTGCACCAGTAGATGTTGGTACTATATTCGCCGCACCGGCACGCCCCATTCTTAAGTTCTTCTGTGATGGAGAATCTACAATACCTTGCGATGCCGTATAGGCATGTACCGTAGTCATGATAGCTTTCTTAATACCAATTCTACGACTTAAAATCTCAACAACAGGACTTATGTTATTTGTTGTACAACTAGCACATGAAAATATGTTAGTTTCTCCAGCTTCCGTATTTACACCATGAACTACCGTTGGTATGTCCTCACTTTTTGTTGGTGCAGAAATAATAACAGATTTAGCACCTGCTTTAATGTGTTTTTTAGCGTCTTCGCTTTTGGTAAAGAAACCAGTACTTTCAATAACTACATCAATATGATGTTCTGCCCAAGGTAAATCTTCAGGATTACGTTGCGAGTTGTATTGAATTTTTTGACCATCTATGATCAAGTTGTTATCATCATGAGAAACCTCTTTTTCATAAATCCCATAAACTGAATCATACTTAAGTAAATAAGCTATATTCTCTATAGACACGATATCGTTTACCGCCACTAACTCTAATTCTGGAGTATCCAAAATCACCTTTAAAGAAGCGCGACCTATACGCCCCATTCCGTTTATTGCTATTTTTTTCATTTCGATGTATTTAGTTTATTAAAATTAAATAACCTTCCGCCTAAAGACGGAAGGCTACAAATAATCACTCAATCAACATATGGTTTCGGGGGAAAAACTGAAACCTCAATTATTTAGACCATGCAAAACCTTGAAAAGGTGCGTCTACTGGCGTATGTGCAATATGGTTTGTGTAGTTACTGATCACTTTTTGAGATAAGCCTAAGATAATTTCCAATACTTGTTGCTCACCATAACCAGCTGCATAAAAAGTATCTAAATCTTCTTGCGTTACATTACCTCTGTTACGAACAACACTTAATGTGAACGTACGTAAAGCCTCTAATTTTTCATCTACCAAAGGAGTTTCGTTACGTAATGCTTCTGTAATAGCATCATCAACCTTCATCATTTTAGCAATACCCGTGTGCGCTGGTACACAGTAATGACAAGCATGCTCTACATTGATTGTCTGCCATACTACTGTCAACTCATCGTTGTTAAAAGAAGTTTCAGTAAATAGTTTATGTAATGTCTGGTATGCTTCTAAAATTTGTGGAGAAGCCGCCAACACACCGTGCAAACCAGGGATCATACCAAATGATTTTTGAGAGTTCTCTAATAATCCTTTGCTACCTTCTGGTGCAGATTCAATGTCGTGTACTTTTAAAGTTGTCATAATCTTATTATTTCTATTAATTATTATATTTATGTTAAATCTAAGCGACTGCTTAGTTATTGCTCAAAAAAAATGTTATAAGTGTAAAAATGTAATCTTAATAATGTCTTTCAGCTGGTCTTCACTAAATACTTTAGAAGAAATTGAAAGTCCTAAAAGCGCATTCATTAAATAGTCTGCTTGTGCTTCTATATCTTTTACATGCCTTTCGTCGTCTTGTTTTAGATTCCTTACAAACAATTCTCTAATATTTAAAGAAAAGCGTTTTAATGCCGCCATAATTACGGGGTTGGAATCTTCTTTTATTTCGTTTACCGTATTGGTAACCAAACACCCTTTAAAGATGGCTCCTTCTCTAGAAAACTCAAGAAAATCTAAAAAATATTCTTTAATACCAAGCACACCATTATTAGATTTTTCTAATGTATCGATAATGCTTTTTAATTGGGTATTATAGAATTTTATACTTTCTAAAAAAACTCCTTCTTTGTTTTTAAAACTGGCATAAATAGAGAATTGGTTGATACCCATTTCTTTCTCTAACATACGAACCGATGTACTTTCATAGCCATTACGCCAGAACAAGCGCATTGCCTTTTCTATGACTTCGGTTTCGTTATATTGTTTTTTACGTGCCATTATTTCTAATTACACTACAAAACTAAGCAAGTGCTTTGATATAAAAAAACTTTTAACTTTAGCTTAAGTATTCATAAACATAAAAAACTACTTAAAACAAAAATAACCTATTGACATATAGCGCAATAGGTTATTTACATAGAATGAATTAGAAGTTCGAAATTTACCCCTTTCGTATAATTTTATCAATATTACCCGCTAAATACATATGATCACTAGCAGAGTTTTTACGGAGTACATTTGTCATTAACACCACCATATACCTGCAATTATCTGGATGCTCAACAATGATAACAGAGTTCATAAAGTTGGTTACGTTCCCCATATATTTTCCACAAGTTTCCCCTTTACTTCTATCACATTTGTATAAAGAGCCCGATTTAAAATACACAGCAGCATCTTTCAATACTGGCGATTGCGCGTAACGAATTCTACGATCGGTCATGTACATTAATCGCTTCATTTCTAAACTAGATGCTTCGTCGACCACATTACCTTGTTCTAACTGCACCAAAAATTTCATTAACCCTTGTGGCGAACCTATGCTACCACCTTTATCACCTACATAGGTATTTGCACCTCTAGTGAAAAAACTACCCAATCGCCATTCATCTGATGTAATACCTAAGTCCCGCAATGGCAAGTTGACAACATCATTACTTAAATCTGTTAATTCCTTTTTAGGGGTTTCTTTAAAATAAGCATCTGCTTCTTCTTGTGTCAAATCTGGATATTTATCTCCGAATGCCGCCATTAAAAGTGCCTCTCTCCATACAATACTTGCTGCACCGTTATTACTCACCGATAACATGTGATCTGCCCATTCATATAATGAGAACACATCGCTAGCAATCACCTGGCGCTTTACCAAGGTATTCTTTTCAATATTATAGATAGGAATGGTATGTTCATCAGTTAATCCCCAAACTCCAGCTTTGACAGATTTATTTTTTAACAGCTCCGTTCTTTTTTCGAATGAATTCGGATAAATTTTCTCTAACTGCGTGAACAATCCTAATAAGACTGCCAATTTACCAACACTACCTGGCTGATAACCTGCAGTCTCATTTCGCTCGGCATAACGTACATTCTCAGGGTCAGATATATCTAAAACAGTAAGAGAATAACTTTTATCCAATCCGCGGAAAAGTGCACTGATTTCTTTCTGAAAATCTTCGTTCACCTGCATTAATCCCATAGCGCTATCATTCTTTCTTGATAGCAAGTTCAATTGAATATCGCTGTACGATTTCATGGCACCAGCAGGTAATGCAGATGCATCTTTGATCTCTCCGTTTTTAATCATCTCTAAACGCTTTAAACGCTTAATACCTGTGAGCTCGTAACCGTCAATTGGGTAATATTTGTATGTTGTAAATGCAGATGCACTTAACACAACAATTAGTAATACTATAATTTTCTTCATACTTATATTAATAGTAATTTTTAAAAACTCTTATACGTAACATCAAAACGACCGTCGGTTATATTAACGAATTGACCGTTGTCATCTACTGCTGAAAAATAAAAAGTTCCGGATATGAACTTCTTCTCTTCATCAATTTTTATTATTTCTAAAACTCCACCAATGCTTTCATTAGAGTAAAATTCTGATTCAATTTTTTCTCCGCTAATTTTGCTATTAATTCTACAAGTAGCATTAGCTATGGGCATATCATTCGTTTCTAATGTAGTTTGTGAAAGAGAATACAACCCTTCGGTCAGTGGTTCAGCTCCATTAAAAAGTTCTAGCGCAATAGAAACGTCACCGTCTTTGTCATTGAATGTTCCTAAAGAAAATCGATACTCACCAAACACTTCGCCATACGTTAATTGCAATTTAGGTGCATCTGCACAGTCTAAACAAAAACTTCCTTTTTCAGGCACATAGACTTGTTCATTAATGAGGCATCCAAATGTATTAAAACCTGCTATTGTTGACGCTGGTAATTCTTCATCAACAACATCGTCATCATCTGCATCGCACCCAGTGAAAACAAAAAATAACGAAGCAATTAAAAACAAATAGATCTTTTTCATATTACAATTTTGTACTTAAAGAAATTTCTTTCTCTGTATTAATTTTCGGGGTGATAGATTCTAGATACCCAGAACTCAACGCTTTCTTATTCTCAACAAATGGTCTAATTTGAAACAACCATAATTTATCTTCTTTGAAACCAAGCTCCACATCGTAAGCACCTTCATAATCTGAATTTGTTTCTTTAGGCAAGGTTTCACGAATAGTTTTTGCCAAGGTCTTAATATCTTTCATATTCCTTTCATTTACCACCCGGTTTTGAAACGTGGCAACTTTCTTGCCAGTTCCGCCAGTTGCAGGTAAAGTATTATACATTGGCTCGCGTGCGGGTGCCAATAAACGATAGCCATTACTATCATATATAGTATAGGTTTCTGCGGACTGACCATCTACAGCACCACCTGCTCCTCTACTAAAAGCAACAGTTAAATCTTTGTCGTTACCAGAATTAATCCCCTTTGTAATTAATACGCCAGAGTAATCTACATCTACACTTGGTATGACCAAAATAGAAGGAAATACATTCTCAGGATTCAACAAATATACTTGTCGCCATTTAAAGCTACGCTCGGTATATGGTGAAGCCCACACATCTTTTATGCCTTCTAAAACTTTCTCCTTATCCAACACATTAAAAAGTGTCAAGTTTAATCCCGCACCGGTAAACTCCTTCAAATCTTCCATATTGGTATCGCTACGCAAGAACACGGGTATTTTTCCGAAGTCCGACCCAAGAACAGATTTAAATTTGCTTTCAAGCTGATTCATAAAATCTTCTTTCAACGGCATTTTTTTGATAGCACCTCTTAAAGTCTCTAATTGTCGCAATTGATAATTCTCAACTTCTGGCTCTGGCACATCTGCATTTCGCATACGCTCGGCTTCTTTGAACATAGCATTCAAATATTCCCAATACGAGCTATTTTCACCAGGCATTTGCTGATCCATGTGATCTCTGAAAATTCCGAACGGAATCACCAACCCCTCAACCACCTGCTCAGGAAACATCTTTTTCAACTGACCAAGGTTGGCAGCTTTTGGTCCGCATAAAGCTCCTGAATCACTGGCATCAACATCACGCATGTTCAAAACATCGGTATTGCCTAATTGAATCTTTTCAACTGGCACTTCAATCTTATCGGTATTACGTTCTTTCTTTACGAATAGTCCGCGTTCTTGATCCGTCATCTGCGATTCTGGTTTCAGAATAACATTTCCTTTATTAGATACTGCATAGAATACACGGTCGCCACTATACTTCTTTAAACTCTGAAGATTCTGATCAGATAATGCAGCATTTGGTATGCCCAAATTTCGCGCTAATAATTGCACGTGCGATACCATATTCCCTTCAGCTACAGTAGCAATACCTGCAACAGGTTTTAAGTCTGACGGTGAGCGTTGAAAAATATAAATTTTATCTGCCGATACTTCAACATCTTCAGACGAACCATCTACAACGACCAACTCCCCAAAAGCATAGCCAGGGTTCAATCCTCTAAACGTACTTTGGTTAGCAACATCCATCACTTTATTGGTCAAGGCAGATTCTTTTGAAATAAAATCTCCCAACTCACCAACACTTTGTCCTAAATGCAATGCTACCGAACCTCGAATTCTATCATCGATAAATGCATAAGCCTTTGGTTCAAACGTAGTATATGTATTTACAACTTCTTGGTAATTTGTTTTTACCATGGCTGCACTCCACTCTACCGCTGCTCTAGCTGTTTCTAACACCTGCGTTAATTCTGCCAAGCTTAATTGATCTTGATTGAATTTACTAAGGGCTCCAGAAATCTGTTCCCACTCCCATAGCTCTAAATATCCTGCACCGACCGATGCCGTAGTCAATGCACATATTTTTTCTAACTGTCCGCTTACCGTTGTAGGCTCCCAATTAGGTGCATTTTGAAATAATAGCTCTTCTAACTTTAAAGAAATATCAAGCAATTGTAATCGTGCCAAAGGTCGCTTCTCGGTTAGCAACTCTTCTCTGATTTCTAAAAGTAACTGTGCCGCTTCATTTACTGAATACGAAGGGGCTTCATTATTCGCACTGCCATCTACAAATGATTGTACCTTATCACCTAAGATTGTTCCTTTTACCAATTTTGATTTATTCAATAATGATTGAACATCTACAGGTTTAAAAAACGTATTCATTGTCGCTACAAGTCCGTCTAACTTTTTATTCAAATCGGTAGTCAGCGATTTTTGATTCTTAGCTTTAAAATCGATTACCTTTTGAATATCAGTTTTCTCGGGCTGACTATGAATTTTTGTTCTTAGATCCATAAAAGGAACGAACAAATCTGAAATCACTTTCGATTCGCTTCGCATGAGTTGCGCTATATTATCATCGCCGTTATGCGGAATATCTTTCAATGACTGACGAATAAAATAGAAGTTATCGGCAACGACAGCATCTTTAGATAAAATCGATTTGTAGAAATCGATTCCCCAAGCTTCTTCATCCTCTACCTGAACCGAACCTCTATAAAACTGTCCTTTTTGATTGATCCATCCGTCATCGACCAATCGCAAATACTTATCTAACTGATATTGTTTTAAACGAGAATGGTTGTGGTCGGTATCCCAAAGTTCATCAATAGTCGTATACGCTAAAATTTGACCAAAGTAAATATGATTGCTTTTACCCAAAGCGACTACTTCATCTTTGTAGCGCGCATGCTGAACCCCTGGACCAATATTATCTGGACAAGGATCTTTTGGTTGACGAACGCTACCGTCCGAACAAAACCAACGAATATCTTTATAAGGGCCTCGAATATCACTTTTATACTTCGCTACTAATGTTTGAACATTTTCGGTAGTTAAAGTAGATTGTGCATTAGTACTTTGAACCAAAGTAAAGAGCACAACAACAAGCGGAATAAGGTGGTAATTAATTTTATTATTTTTCAATTGAATTCTATTATTTTATGAAGCAAAGGTACTATCAAATAAGATTACTTAATTCGTTAACAATAAATTATTTTAACACAAAAAAGTAAAAATACGCTACTGAATTACAGTAGATTAAGATTAAAAAAAAGATTCATAATAAAATGATAAAATTATTCGTTATTCAATTAATTAGATTTCATTTGTATCAACTTTTTAGGTCCATAAACAGGACTTAAAAAACGGACAAAAAAATCTATAATTAACTAAACAATTAAAAAAATGAAATCACTTTTAATAGTATTGTTCGTAGCAGTTTCTTCGTTGACCTCATATGGTCAAGAAACCAGCACCATGAACGGAACTTATGTAGGCTATGTTGATGGCGCATATGTTTTTTCTGATAGCGAAGGTTACAATGCTGAATTCACCAACATTACAGATGATGTTGCTAATGCGTTCGATTTAAACAGCCAAAAATTCGTTGGCAAACAATTTATGATCACGTTCATTGTTGATTCTGAATTAGATGAAGATGATGAAGAAATTCAAGTTAGCACTATAGTTGAGCTGCTAATGCCAATGTAAAATAAACAGAAAGGACCTAAAAAGGTCCTTTTTTTATGCTCTAAAATGAGCAAAAAATGACGTATATATTTACAAAAACAATCTCACTTCAAAGACCCGATTCTTTTTCGTTTCTTTGTAATTCATAACAAAACACAAAATGACTTTACTAGGTATTGATGTAGGTGGCTCTGGAATTAAAGGAGCATTAGTTAATTCGGAAACAGGAGAAATGATCTCTGAACGCCATAGAATACCCACTCCCATACCTAGAACACCAGAAGCAATGACCGATGTTATTGCCCAAATTGTAAAACATTTTGATTACAAAGGCAAAGTTGGCTGTGGTTTCCCTACCATTATTAAGAACGGAGTCTGTAAGGCTACCGGTAATCTTGACAAAAGCTGGTTAGGTGTAAATGTCGAAGAGCTATTAGAAAAGAAAACCGGACTTGATTTTACCGTAATCAACGATGCAGATGCTGCTGGTTACGCTACCATGAACTACGGTACAGGTAAAGGAGAAAAAGGATTCGTTGTTATGATCACCATTGGCACTGGATTAGGTAGTGGCGCGTTTTTAGATGGTAGATTGATACCTAATTTCGAATTAGGACAAATACCTTACAAAGGTTATTCTAAAATAGAAAAATGGGCAGCTGGATCGGCAAAAGACCGTGAAGGACTATCGTATAAAAAATGGGGAAAACGATTCAACACCTTTTTAGAATATGTTGAATTGATCGTATCACCAGATTTAATTATTCTAGGTGGTGGCGCCTCAAAAGATTTTGATGAGTTTAAATCTAAAATCAAAATCGACACAAAAGTAATACCCGCAAAGCTTCAAAATCACGCAGGTATTATTGGTGCGGCAGTAGCTACACTTCATTAATCTTTATTCAAGTACAACATATTATCAAAGTATATTTTACGTAAATGTTCCACTTTAAAACAAAGTGTAATAGCTCATGTTCAATATTTTCATATAACCAACCAAAATAACCACAATGAAAAAAGTACTAAGTTTATTTGTAATTATCTGTTGCCTTTCTGCCACTAAACTGTTAGGGCAAAGGGCAAATTTAGACCGAGAATATTTTCAGGTCTCATATGTCGATTTACCTTCAATACCAATTCTAGATGACTCAAAAAGAACCTTTACCTCAAGCAGTCGTAATATTTTTTTAGAAGGATTTTCTAGAGTAGCACAAAACGGAACCTTAGATTTTAGATTCAATTTTCATGGTACAGAAATAGGTGATGTAGATATCAAAAAAAATAAACACGAAGAAAAAGACAAAGAAGGAAACGTAACCAAAACAACGTATACATATGACGTAATTTGTAGTTATTCTTCTTCTGCTACAATATCAATTAATAATTCCGATTCTGGCGAAAACTCTTCTTTTACACTTTCTGAAAATGACGACTATTCTAGTACAGGATTCAAAACCTATTCTAAGGCAAGCTCTTACTACAATAATAATCGCTACAGTATACGAGACAAATATCGTACTAAGCATCGCAATAGCATGATTAGCCAAACAAATAGTAAGATCAATTATAAATACGGTTATGTACCGAAAACATTAAGTCAATCACAACATTTCTGGATAATCGCTACTAAGAAGCACCCAGAATTTGCCAATCACCAAGAAGCATCTGAATCTTTAAAGGCAATATTTTCAAAAATGCAGCATAACCAACCAGTTGGCGATTTATTAATAGAAGCGCAACCATGGATCGATTATTTCAACGACGTTGTAACAAGATATAATGAAGATGACAAGCAGCATAAAAAAGTGCGTTATGCGAGTTACTACAATATTGCAAAAATCTATTTGAACTTAGATCTACCCGAAAAAATTAAGGAATACTCCGATCTACTTATCGCAAACGAGTACGATAAAAAAGACGGAAAGCGACTGAATAATAGTGCAGAAGATTTAATTAACGATTTTACCGTAAATGAAATCTCAACAAGACATTTTGAAGTTATTACCGAAGACCTTTCAAATGAGCCAGATGTAGCAATTGTATATGCAGAAGATCCAGCTGAAGAATCAGAAAAAGCAGTTGCGTTTTTAATAACAGCCGCTAACGATACTTTACAAACAACAGTCGCTATTGATGAATTGACGAAAGCGAGCGCAGCAATACAAATGTTAGACGAAAATAACAAAGCACAAGAAGTTGCTGCTATAGACAGTAAACAGATTGTATTAACTACAGGTGATATTTACGAAGTTGTAAATTTTGCATCGTCAGTTGCAAGTGATAAAACTAATGCTCCGAAATTCGCAAAAGCAATTTACCAAGGTAGCAAAGTTTCATTGTACGAGCATATGGGTAAAGAATATGTTTTAAAGTATACCAATGCTGAAGACGGTTTATCTACAATGAGCAAAGATTTTGTTTTCGGCTTCAATAAAAAATTAGCAGCCCTAAGTACTGAATGTGAAGCGGTAAAAGGAAAAATTATGGCTAACGAATACAAAAACACTAAAGAAGGTCTATTAGCTTATAGTCAAGCATATGATGCCTGCGCAGCTGAATAAAATCGAAACCATATTTAAAGTATAAAGCGTGTATCTAAAAAGTATTTTTTAGATACACGCTTTTTTTTGCTTTGTAACAACAACTTAAATCTTAAGAGATATTACTCTAAAATTTTCGCGCCCTCTGGAGCATCAAAAAAGTCTTTAGGTAATTCTTTCTCGAAGGATACATCTGTAAAATCAATTTTAGTGATATAGTCACCAGGTTGATTGTCTTTAACCGTCCAGTAGGTTTTAAATCCGCCTGGCATAGTAATACCATCGACAGTTTGCTCCCCAATAAACTCCGTGAATTTTTCTGGAGCGTGACCACCATCTTTAAAGTACTCTGGGTATGAAACGATATATCTCATAACCGCTAATTTACTGGTTTCCTTATTTACATATAGAATATAGTAATCATCTGGTGCATCACCAGTTTCAGCATCAAAAGTTACTTTCACAACATTGTAATCTTGACCTTTAAATTTCTCAGGATCTAACAACTCTAGGTTCACCCCTTCACCACTCAATACAAACGGATGCCCAACAAACCATAATGGTGTTAGCGCCCAGAATTTAGTATCATAAGCAAAAGCAGTACTGTCTTTAGCCATCATCCAAGCTTGTTCACCTGTCCAACCAAATTTAGCAGCACTATCGGTAGCACTTGTATGCACAGATCTGTTGCTCCACGTATCTACTGTTTGATAACTATCTCTAGCAGTTTTACCATCTAAAGGCTGATAATTAAAACGAAAAGTAATTGGTCCGTTTGCATACCAAGTATCCAACCCGCCATGCGCTTCCATTGCATTCCAAATTACTTTTCCTGCTTCTGTAGTATTTAGTCTTTCTTTTGTTTTTGCAACTCTAGAAGACACCCAAGAATCTGGATAAGCAATTACATTAGTTTCAGCCACCACTTCTTTAGCGGTTTCGGTTGTTTTTTTAGGTGTTTCTTTACAGGATACAATAACTGCAAGTACTAATAATAGTGATAGTTTGTAAAGTAATTTCATAGTTGTTCGCCGTTTGTTGATTTCCCAGTTAAGATTATACGGCTTTATGATCTAAACTGGCTATTTTTCGTTCCTCGTAACTCTCTGCGACCACCTTATCTAACTCCGCAGGTGCCTCAAAATTTAAGGTATTTTCTTTTAGTCGTTCTTCACCTCCAAAAATAACTTGAATCTCTTTATTAAATAATCCTTCTAAGGATCGCTCTGCAACGTACTCTGGCGCATCCATCTTTCTACCTTTAAATTTTTGCATCATCTCGGTATCTGTAGCGGTGGGGAAAGCACAGGTTACCGACACTTTAAAAGGCGCCAATTCTCTACGCATAGAATCTGAAAACTGACGTATAGCGGCTTTGGTACTACCATAAACTGCATAGAATGGCATTCCTATTAATCCCAATCCAGATGAAATATTTAAGATATAGGCCTCTTCAGAAAACCTTAAAAGTGGAATACAGTATTTTGTCAATAACATTACCGCGGTCAAGTTTACAGCAACCTGATCATATAAATCTTCATCTTGTATATCTTCTAAAGGACCTGCAGCGACGATACCGGCATTGTTTATCAATATATCTAAATGACCCCATTTATCTTCAATACGTGCCGCAGCATCGCGTAAAACTTGAATATTTGCAATATCACCGGCAATTCTGATAAAACTTACCTCTGGATATTCTAATGATAATTCTTTTAGATTTTTCTTGTCGCGTGCAATTACAGCAATATTGGTGACCCCGTTTTTAATTAGGTTTTGGACCATGCATTTACCAATACCCCGAGTACCCCCAGTAATGAGTACATTTTTTCCTTTTAGTTGCATAATAGTGTTCGTTTGAGTTGTGATTAAATTCCACTTTAAATTAGCTATAATTCAATGCAGAAACGAAGAAAAATGCAGGATAGGCGCATTATTGAGAAAGTAGGAAAATCTATCCTAATTTTTTGCATTTTTCTTAATGCAACGACACTAATTAACATTATATCAGCTAAGTAAAATCAAAATACATTTCACATTTAAATCTCCCGAAAAACTCTAAAAACAAAAAAACCACCTGAATAGGTGGTTTCTATATTTAAAAGCAAAAAAAAGCTCCTTTTTTAAGGAGCTTTAATACTTATGCTATTTTATTTCTCTTACGCTCATTTTCTGTCAAATAGATTTTACGTAAACGTAAATGCTTAGGCGTAACCTCAACATACTCATCTTTTTGGATGTATTCTAATGCTTCTTCAAGAGAAAACTTAATTGCCGGAACAATTTTAGCTTTATCATCTGCACCAGAAGAACGAACGTTAGATAATTTTTTAGTTTTTGTAATGTTAACCGTCATATCATCTCCACGAGAGTTTTCACCGATAACTTGACCTTCGTAAATATCTTCACCCGGATCAACAAAAAACTTACCACGATCTTGTAATTTATCGATAGAATAAGGAATTGCTTTTCCTCTTTCCATAGAAACTAAAGAACCATTTTGTCTTTGTGGAATATCACCTTTCATTGGTTGATACTCTAAGAAACGGTGTGCCATAATAGCCTCACCAGCAGTAGCCGTTAACAATTGGTTACGAAGACCGATGATACCACGTGATGGAATTTGAAATTCACATAACATACGGTCACCTTTAGCCTCCATACTAGTCATCTCACCTTTACGGATAGATACCATTTCAACAGCTCTACCAGAAACTTCTTCAGGTAAATCGATAGTCAAATGCTCGATAGGCTCACATTTAACACCGTCAATCTCTTTTATAATTACTTGTGGTTGTCCAATTTGTAATTCATAACCTTCGCGACGCATAGTTTCAATTAAAACTGAAAGGTGTAATACACCACGACCGAAAACTAGAAACTTATCTGCACTATCAGTTTCGTTTACACGTAACGCCAAGTTTTTCTCTAATTCTTTTGCTAAACGATCTTTAATATGTCTAGAAGTAACAAATTTACCATCTTGACCAAAGAAAGGGCTATCGTTAATAGTGAACAACATACTCATTGTTGGCTCATCGATTGCGATAGTTTTTAATGCTTCAGGGTTTTCGATATCAGCAACAGTATCACCAATTTCAAAACCTTCAACACCAACTAGTGCACAAATGTCACCAGTTTGAACTTCTTCTACTTTTTTACGACCAAGACCTTCAAATACATAAAGTTCTTTGATTTTAGATTTTACGATAGAACCGTCTCTTTTAACCAAAGATATTTGTTGTCCTTCTTTTAATGTTCCTCTTTGTAATCTACCGATAGCAATTCTACCTGTAAATGAAGAGAAATCTAAAGAAGTAATCAACATTTGAGTGTTACCTTCTTTTGGTTCAAAAAGAGGAATATGCTCAATAACCATATCTAATAATGGCTCTATGTTGGTAGTTTCATTTTTCCAATCTTCGCTCATCCAGTTGTTCTTTGCAGAACCGTATACTGTAGGAAAGTCTAACTGCCACTCTTCAGCACCTAGTTCGAACATCAAATCGAAAACTTTTTCATGTACTTCGTCTGGAGTACAGTTTTCTTTATCAACTTTATTGATTACCAAACAAGGCTTTAAACCAAGGTCGATCGCTTTTTGAAGAACAAAACGTGTTTGTGGCATAGGACCTTCAAAGGCATCTACCAATAACAAAACACCATCTGCCATATTCAATACACGCTCAACTTCACCACCGAAATCGGCGTGACCAGGAGTATCGATAATATTTATTTTAGTATCCTTATATATAACGGAAACGTTTTTGGAAGTAATGGTAATACCACGTTCTCTTTCCAAATCGTTATTATCCAAAATTAAATCACCTGTATTCTCGTTTTCGCGAAACAAGCTACAGTGGTACATTATTTTGTCTACCAAGGTTGTTTTACCGTGGTCAACGTGCGCAATGATCGCAATATTTTTTGTAGTAGTGGACATAAAAGGTCTTATTTAAGCGTGCAAAGATACTTTAAATAACAATAGCCACACTTAAACTTATGTTATTTTTATCTTATTGATTTTGAGAGAGTTCCACAATACGAATCCTACTTTTTTCTACCACCAATAACCCAACCAAGTCTAGCATCAATTAAAACACCAGCATCTGTATTAAATTCATTCACAAAAACACCTGGTCCGAAAGCCAGGCTAAAGTAGAATCCTTTCTTGTAAGTACGCTGTAAACCATAGACTAACGCAGCGTTATAATAGTAGTCTGATGCGTATTCTAAATCACCAATAATAGGTGTGCCGAATTGAAACTGATTTAAAAAACTGAAGTAATTACCGGTGTTACCAGATATGTTTTTACCTTTTTTTAATCTTCTGTCGAAGTTATTATAATATCTAAAGTCAGCCGCAAAACCAGGGTATAGTCCGAACTCTGTTTCTACATTAGAAGCCCCACGAAGGGCAAAACCTATAATAGCTTCTGCATTTATCGTTGTTCTTTCCCCTACTCCTATTTCATATGAAACACCAGGTAACAACGCATTAACTTTAAAGAGTCCGTCTTCTACAAATTGACCAGACTGTGCATTCACATAAAAAGCGGACAAAAGAATAACGGATAGAAAGGTGATTTTTTTCATGATATAATTTGGTTTGATTTTATTGGGGATGTATATCAAATATCAGACCACATTAATCAAAAGTGGGTTTGGTAGATTTTCTTTTTGTGGCTACCCACCCAAAGGTAACATGAAGCAAAAAGCCATGACCACTATCTAAAGTTTTTGAATCAAAATAGCCATAACCTACTTCTGCATTTACATTGAAACCTTTTCTATTGGTACGCTGTATACCGTATACTCCGCCATAGAAAGCAAAGGCATAATCACTATTTCCGTCAGATATATTATCGGTAAACTGAACCGGCTCCCAGAATATACTTCGCGCAGGACCAATGTAATTTGCTGAATTACCTATTATATTCTTATTTACATCTAAGCGTTCTTGAAAATTATGGTAATACCGAATTCTGGTATGCCAAGCAAAACCTAAAGCATAGCCCTCTTGGTAACGAGCAAAAGCCGGTGTAAAACTGGTAGACGCACTTACATTTTTAAAAAGACCCAGCTCATATCTAATTCCCGGTCCTAATAAGTTTATAGTAAATTGATGTCGCTCTAGATTAACGAGTCCGTTGCCTTTTTCGGAGAAATCTCTAATCTGAGAATGTGCCGTTGTGATGGCTAAGAATAGAAGAATTAAAGTAATTTTTTTCATGTAGTTAGATTGATGTTGCAACTAAAACTACATGTTTATAAAAAGTTAACCACCTGATTTATAGAAATATTAAGAAAATACTTACGAAATTAACGCCCAACGCACCATCGTTTTTCACTAATAATAAAACCGATGCTCAAGTTAGCCACCGGATAAATTCCGCCTTCAAACTGTCCGTCATAATATGCCGCACCAACATCTACCGAAAAGTTGAATCCCGAATCAAAACTGCGCTGTATACCTGTCACTAAACCGGCATAACCGAAAGCACCTTCTACATTTTCATTGGCAATAGTTCGTGAACCTGGAAAGAAGACCGCTACAGCAGGCGCTACATAATTTGCAGAATTACCATAAATCTGTTTTCTTTTACGCTGACGTTTTTCAAAATTATAGTAGTAACGATATTGACCAGCTATTGCAGGAAAAACCCCGAATTCACTATACACATCTGGCAAGAGAGGATCCAAAGCCACTTGAATTCCCGCTTTAATATCTAAAGTGGTGTTTGTGCCCAAAGCCATTTCATACTCAAGACCCGGATTAAGTAGATTGATCTTCACCTGCCTCAGCTCGCAATTTTTACCAAATTGAGCATGGGCATTACCGGCAATAACTACCAGCAATAGTGTAATTAAAAAATGTTTGATTTTCATTTCGATTTGGGGTTTCGACAATCTTATCTTAATAGAACAGTAAGCTTCTTAAAATAGTATCTTTGATTAAAAATATTCGACGAATGAACCTATCTCTTATACCTCAAATAAAACATACCGACAGTAATAACTTTTTTCTTCTTTCTGGACCCTGTGCCATTGAAGGGGAAGATATGGCGATGCGCATTGCAGAGCATATCATTACTATTACCGACGAGCTTAAAATACCTTACGTTTTTAAAGGAAGTTTTAAAAAAGCAAATCGTAGTCGTTTAGATTCATTTACGGGTATTGGAGATGAAAAGGCATTAAAAATTTTACGTAAAGTTTCCGAAACATTTAAAGTACCAACGGTAACCGATATACATACAGAACAAGATGCTGTTATGGCTGCCGAGTATGTGGATGTTCTTCAAATACCTGCATTTTTAGCACGACAGACAGATTTAGTTGTCGCCGCTGCAGAAACAGGGAAAACGGTCAATATTAAGAAGGGGCAATTTATGAGTCCTGAAAGTATGAAACATGCGGTTAATAAAGTTACCGAAACCGGAAACCAACAAGCTATAATTACCGACCGTGGCACCATGTTCGGTTACCAAGATATGATCGTAGATTTTAGAGGTGTACCGACCATGAAGCAATTTGCACCAGTGGTATTAGATGTTACGCATTCATTACAACAACCGAATCAAACATCTGGTGTAACAGGCGGTAGACCAGCTTTAATTGGTACTATGGCACGTGCAGGTGTTGCTGCAGGCGTAGACGGACTCTTCATAGAAACACATTTCGATTGCGCTAATGCAAAAAGTGACGGAGCCAACATGTTAGATTTAGGATTGATGAAAAAGCTATTGACAGATTTAGTGGCGTTGAGAGCTGTTGTTAATGAGTTTTAGGTAGTAGTCATTTTCTTTGAAACAATTAAAAACCATAATCTTAATTATATTATTAATCGTAATAATAGTTGCGCTTGGAATATATATGTCGGATTGGAACTTAACTAATCAAAATCTTATTCCGTGGTTTAATGGCTTTTTGGCTCTAATTCTTATTCTATTAATAGGAACATTACCGGAAAAGAATTGGCAAAAAATTCTAGTAATTGTTGGACTATTAGCTGTAACGACAGTCATTGGATTTAATCTGATATTTTTTTCTTATTTCAAATGCGATGATAAAATTTCAACAACCTGGGAAATAGGAGAGTACAAAATTTCTTATGGTTACGCCGAGTGTTGGGCTGGATCAGCTCAAGAACCAAAGTATAATTTAGATAAAAGAAGATTAGGTGGAATTTTAAATAAAAGGATTGACACTGTTTGGAAATCGGAAACTAAAAATTTGATCACTAACAAAACATTCATAGAAAACAAAAACTGTGTTATAAAATTTTTAGATGGAAAATATAAATTTGACCTTTGCTCAGAAAAGAGTCTACCTAATCCATAAAATATAGCTGCTATTTGTTTAGCTACGAAATATCCTTCTGCTTATAAAAGCCTTTTTTACGAACAGCATAAGCATCTTGTAAAACATCTACTAGAATATCGTTATCGATATCTTCGAGCGTAGTATAACGCAATGAACATACTACTTTTCTATTTTCAGAAATTAGTACGTTCAAATGTTTTGTAAGGTGTGCTGAGTTCCAAAAAGCAATATCTACAAACTTCTTTTTGTGCGATGCATTCAAATAACAAATGGGCGATTTACCGATATAAAAACAGGGAATATTCCATTTAAATTTCAGTTCAACTTCAGGCAAAGTGGTTTCAATCATCATCTGCAAATGCATTAAAATACCTCTGTACGGTTCTGGCTGATTGAAAATATAGTCTTCTGCTGGTTTCATAAGCCTAAAATACAAATTATAGCTTCATTATCACCCCATTCCCGAAAGGTTTTAGATAATACAAATTAAAGAATTTTCTTACAATAATTTAAATTCATTATCGTTATTTACTAGACCCCAAATCGCTCATTATCATGAATCTAATTGCAACACGAAGTTCTATATTTCAAAATAGAATTATTCAACTCACAACCTTAGCTGCAGTATTATTAGCCTATAGAATTTACATTTCTGGTACAACAGATTTCCTGTTCATGTTCTGGAATTTGTTCTTGGCAGCAATTCCACTTTTTGTATCTAGGCAGTTAATGGCAAATGTGCGTTTGGGACAATCTAAAATATTGCGATATTCCCTATTCTTTCTTTGGGTATTGTTCTTACCAAATAGTCCGTATATCATCACAGACCTCATTCACTTAGACAACTCGGCAGCTACCATTTGGTTAGATATGCTCATGCTGTTCATTTTTGCTCTTAGCGGTTTATTGTTAGGCGTTTTATCTATGATGGACGTGTTTTCATATTTACGAAAGCACAACCACCCTTTTCTAGCCAATATGATGCTATTCGGTGTTTCCTTATTATGTGGCTTTGGAATATTCCTTGGTCGTTTTCTACGTTTTAACTCCTGGGATATTGTTGCCCGACCTCAGCTACTTATGCAATGCATATTTAAATCGCTCTTACTTTGGAACGCTTGGTTATGGATTATTGGCTTTGGAGCTTTCATCTGGATATCTTTTTGGGTCCTAAAACCATATTTGAGAGGAAGAAGATAATTTTAGACATTTATAGGGTATTGTCTATTTTTGCTGATTAATTCAAGTATATGGACAGGCATTCATTAACTATCGGTTTTGTAATCACATTCATTTTAGTATTGTCAAATTTCAAAGTTTTCGCTCAAGAAGACCATGATCACAATTGGTATTTCAACAATAGTAAAAGCTTAAGCGAATTATGGGAGCTCGATGATGAGCACCAACGTGGTACCTTCATTCTTACCTCATATAAACCCATATACATAACTGCCGCAAAATTTTCTACCAACCCCAATGAATTTCCGGTAGCAGAAAATTCAGATAAAGTTTTAGATGAACCCAGCAGTTTAAATGCTGTGGAATCAAAATTTCAAATCAGTCTAAAAACCAAGATTTTTCATGGCATGTTCGATGGCAAAATGGACCTTTGGATGGGCTATTCACAAACCGCCTATTGGCAAATTTATAATACGGAGCGTTCAAGACCATTTCGAGAATTGAATTATCAACCAGAGATCATAGCAAACTTTCCCGTTAATTTTCCGATTTTGGGCTTTGAGACTAAAATGATCGGAGCAGCTATAATTCATGAATCTAACGGACAGTCAGACCCCATTTCTAGAAGTTGGAACCGTATAGCTTTTCATGCCGGATTTGAAAAAGGAAACTGGCAGGTAATGCTAAAACCATGGATACGTATAGGTAGTAAAATTGATGATAACGAAAATATATCGGACTATATAGGGCGTGGTGAAGCTGATATCACTTATGATTGGGGTAGACAACGTTTTAGAGCCATTGCCAGACATTCTTTGAATTTGGGAGATAAAAGTCGTGGGAGCTTACAACTCAATTGGTCTTTCCCTATTTTCGAAAACTTCAATGGTCATTTTCAATTGTTTGATGGCTACGGAGAAACACTCATTGATTACAACCACCGCCAAACTACATTTGGTATTGGGGTTTCGTTGATCAATTAAAAGTACCCTTTACGTAATTCTTGAATTAAATTGGTCGCTTTTTTTTGCATTTGGTCATGACTAATCCATTTTAAAATACGGATTTACAAATAGGTTCTAATATCTAATTTCTTTAGATATACCAGCACTTTCAATAGAAATTCAGGCTTGCATTCAATAATCTTTTTTTTATTTTTTTGATTCAGCTTTGTTGAAGTTTCAGTTATTTAATTTAACTTTGAATTTCAAAGTACTTTAATATGGAGACGAATAAGTATCTAAACGATATTACCGAAATCAAGAATTTAATGAATCGTTCTTCACGGTTTATTTCCTTAAGCGGACTCTCAGGAGTACTTGCCGGGATCTATGCTTTGATCGGAGCTGGCTTTGCTTATGTTAAGCTAAAAGATACCTCAGCTGCCAATTATGAAAACTTTTCTGGTAGGTCTTCGTCACTTTGGGGTTCAGATACTGTTAGCGATCTAACTTTAATTGCTATTGCAGTTTTAGTGGCAGCAGTAATTACCGGTTTCATCATGACCTTGAAAAAGGCTAAAAAAAGTGGAGAGAAAATTTGGGACAGTACCAGCAAACGACTAGTATTCAATTTCGCTATTCCTTTAGTAGTTGGCGGGCTCTTTTGCTTGGTATTGATGCAGCAAGGCATCGCTGGTCTTGTGGCACCTGCTACCCTCATTTTTTATGGGCTAGCTTGTGTAAATGCTAGCAAGTACACCATGGGCGATGTTCGCTATATGGGTTTAGCTTTTATAGGAATCGGACTAGTTAGTACGCAATTTATAGGATATGGATTGTATTTTTGGGCTTTAGGGTTTGGCGTTTGCCACATTCTATATGGTGCATTAATGTATTATAAGTACGATAGAAATTAAGATCAGCCCAGCTATAGATAGATGAGTTTAATTGATAACATAAACAAAGCTTTTGACCACCGAATACGTTTGGGCATTATGTCTATTCTAATGGTGAACGATTATGCCGACTTTAAAATGTTGAAGGAGTTGCTGGGTGCAACAGATGGTAATTTAGCCAGCCACACTAAAGCACTTGAAAAGGAAGAATACATAAAAGTGGAAAAGCAATTTATAGGCAGAAAACCAAACACACGTTACTCTGCCACCCCACTTGGTAAAGCAGCGTTTAAGAAGCATATTAATGCTTTAGAAAAACTAATAGGTAATTAGTATATTTTTTTACCATTTTACTTTGAAATTCAAAGTACTTTTAAAATAAAAAATAATGAAGGCAGCAATTTTAGAAAAATTATATGATTGGAGTGTAGCACCCTATCAATACTTCAAGAAAAATGAAGCGTGGAAATACAATGCAAAAGAGTTAAAAGAGTACCCAAACGAATCTTTAGGTTATCACATGGGTAAATTTCTTATTGCCAACAGCTTTCAGTTGCAAGAAAAACTAGAGAGTCATGATGTATTTCATGTACTCACCGGAACAGGAATTACGGTACCCGATGAAATAAGTATGCAATTCTATTTATTGGGAAATGGAAAAAGAAGTCTTTACTTATTTACCGTCATATTAATAGGCTCTATACTGTATCCGGAGTATTGGAGGTTCTTTAAATCAAAATATAACTGCGGAAAATCTGCACTACCCTTTCATCAATTAGATTTTCAGAAACTGTTGCATCAACCCATCCAACGAATAAAGTCCACATTTTTAATTCCATAAAATCATGATACTAGGACCATCTCAAATTTCAAAATCCCGTAAGACAGTGCACCTCATTCTTGGTTACTACTTCTTATTAATAATCATAAAAATTAAATCACTATTAACCTTTTAAACACATCGCATTATGAATGTCCATATAAAATCACTCTTATCTGCCTTAGCCTTCAGTTTACTATTCTACAGCAAAAGCTTCGGTCTAAATCTATTCTTAATATCAATTTTAGTCGTAGTGCTTGTTTCTACCTTAAAAGAAACTAGAACCATGTCTTGGGGCTATGCACTAACCTATATTATTACCTCAGTCTTTATACTCATTAACCCAACGGGGTTTACCATATTTGTTCACTTCATGTCATTAATGGTATTTGTAGGCAAGTCCATTTCGAGCAAAACCTCTTTATACCTTTCTTGGCTACTTGGCTTTACTAATTTATTGGTTGCGTCTATCGCAAATTTCATTCAAAGACAAAATTCAGTAGAAGAAAAAGATGTAAAAAAAGAGACTTCACCAAAACTGTTGAACCGTTTAAAAGGTGGCTTCTTCGCTGGTGTTCTACTGATCTTATTTGCGATGCTTTATAAGAATGCGAATCCGGTTTTTGAAAATCTGGTAGATCAAATCTCTTTTGACTTTATAAGTATCCCTTGGGTATTCTTTACATTTCTAGGTTATGTTATATTTCTAAACATTTTACGTCCGTTAGATGCACAAGAATTAATAGCCGTCGATGCATCTCAGAAAAACGAATTGAAGACTCCGACTGAAATAGAAATTATCGGGCAAAAAAAGCAATTAGAAAGTGAACACACTTTAGGCTCCATCATTTTTATCGCCCTTAATTTTTTACTGGTATTCTTTTTAGTGACAGACGGTATTTACCTATTCCAAAAAACTGATATCTCAAATGCAGAATACTCGGCATCTGTTCACCAAGGGGTATATGCCTTGATGTTTTCTATCGTCTTAGCCATTATATTAATTCTTTATTTCTTTAGAGGGAATCTTAATTTTTACAAGGAAAATCAGCAACTAAAAACACTCACTTATGTATGGATTTCTTTAAATATTATACTCATCATCTTTACAACATTTAAGAACTTCACCTATGTTGAAGCCTTGGGTCTTACCTATAAGCGTATTGGGGTTTTCGTTTACCTTTTACTTACCCTTACCGGATTAATTACAGCCTATATTAAAGTGGCAGAAGTAAAAAGTTTCATTTATTTAGTACGTACCAATATTACTACGGTGTTTGCCTTTTTGGTAATCAGTGCTGCCATTCCTTGGGATAGAACTATTACCCATTTCAATTTAAGCACACTTGAAAACCCTGATATTCATTACCTCATCAATTTAGGAGAAACAAACAGTATTCAATTATATAACTATGCAAATGAGAAAGAAGTGAATTATGATCTCAAAATTAGTATTCAAGAAAAGTATGACGAATACATCACCTTACAATCAGAAAAAACTTGGCAAGAATATACATTTGCCCAACTAGCTAAAAACGATACCGAATGATGGTTTTATTTAAACATAAATGGAACCGTAGAATTTTGAGGGTAGTTTCATTGTATTTTCTACTCTCAACTTTACTACTGTGTATTGCCTTAATACCAGAAACCGAGTTCACTACCATTATAGGTATTATTGTATATCTCAGCTATATCGTCATTACCTGTATAGCGTTGATTATAATTTTGGTCAATGTACTTCGGTATTCTAGCGATATACAAGAGCATACTATGACGCTCATATTACTGATTATGAATTACCCAATAAGTATGCTATACCTCTATTTTTTAAACGCTTAACTATTCAACACATGAAATTCAAATTCAACCGTATCTATTTTATATACTTTCTTGTACTGCTAGCGATCGAAATCTTGATTGCCATATTCTTAAAATCCGGATTCATTCGACACACTTTCGGTGACTACTTGGTCGTCATTCTCATGTTTTTCTTTTTCAAATCTTTCGTAAAGGCAAATGATATTGCCATTGGTCTTGTCACATTATTAATAGCATATGCAATCGAATTTTTACAGCTAACAGAAATACTTAGTTATTTCGGACTAGAACATTCTAAATGGGCAAACTTAGTCTTCGGAAACTATTTTAGCATACAAGATTTATTGGCATATACCTTAGGTATACTTACCGTAACCAGTTTAGAAATCAAAAAACGTTTTCTATTAAAACATCCTATAAATTAAAATGAAATCAATCCTTATTCTTTACCATCAACATAATCTTGCAAGTATGCATAACGCTCGGTCAGCTTCCCATTTTGTGTCATTCTCGCTCTTTCTAGAACTCCGTCTTTATCGTTATTAAAGAAAGCAGGAATAACATTTTTTATAAAAGCATCACCAAAACCTTCACTTGCATCTCTAGGCAATTCGCAGGGCAAATTATCAACTGCCATAACCGCAATCGCATCAGCATTTGTAAAATCCGCTTCAGATTCTGATTCTGGGTGATATCCGTAAATGGGATCTGCAATTGTTGAGGGACGAATAGTAGAAGCTACCGGCCCGTCAATATCGCAACTTACATCGGCAACAACTTGAATTTTAAAATCTTCATGCTTGGCATCTTCACGGGTAAAAAGATACGGAGACCCTTGACCAAAATAATGACCCGCAATATAGAAATCACTCACCTTCGCAAATCTGAAAAAGTTAGATTTATATTCTTCTGGGTTCGCAAAAAAATCGGCTTTATTACCACGGACTCCGTCTTTACGTTTGTTATATTCGCCAGCATCAATTTGGCAATATACAGGCTCATTAAATGTCTCTTCTAGGTATTCGGTAACATTTACCCTTCTCATTCCCATGCCGTCTAGCATTTCTCTAGCGCCATTACCAACCCTACCTCTACCGGTAAGCAGTACTTTAATTGCAGGTAATCTTAATTTTTTTAGTTCATTTATTAAAGCCTCTTGATCTTCTAAATCGTTGGCTTTTGGTAATTGAAACAAACCAAATTTGAATCCGTATGCACGAAATCCGTTATAGGCACCCACAATACCAGCGTATCTACCAAAGGCAACAACACGTTGTTCTTGCTTGTTGGTAATTACCTCATGGTCGTACATTTCAATATTCTTCTCTAATATAGCTTGAAGCAAATCTCTATTATAAGGTTGCTTTTTAATGGTATGTGAAAAGAAAAAGTACTTTTTATTCGGAATTAGCTCATCTATCGGCACCTCTTTAACACCTAATAGTACTTCGCAATTATTCATTTCATCGGCTACCGATATGCCCAAAGCTTTATAGGCATCATCGGCATACGCTCTAATAGACGAAGGTTCTACAATAATTTCAGCCTTAGGAAATGTATTTAAGACTTTTTGACATGCTTTTGGAGATAGAACAACACGCTTATCTGGCGGATTCTTACGTTCTCTGATGATTCCGAACTTCATATGGGTTTGGTATAAATATTGCACTAAATTATACAATTAGAAACACTTGGCTTCGGTCAAAATAAAAATTATATGGGATCGTAAAGTTTTGTTAGCTTTGCTGCCCACTATTTAATAGTTAAATTCGATTGAATCGACGCAGCTATTATTTAGATTAGGAAGTTCTTTTACATATTGGGGCCGACCGGTTTTGACAGCGAGACCAGTTGGAATGTAAGCATGTCGAGCGCTGGGAAACAGCTCGTTAATCTCATTTTTCACACTTTTAATTGGCGAAAATAATTACGCTCTTGCCGCTTAATCTGAATTATAGTAAGATTAGCCTCGTCCCTACCAGGTAGGGAAGCGAGATGTTCCTGAATAGCCCTTGTTGATGGCGATTCTTATAGGAGCACCAGAAAAGTCAACATAAGGGTGTCCGCTCACTTTGGCGACACCACCAAAATCTTAAGAAGATAAGTGTGTATTGGGCGGTTTCTGGTCAGGTACGCATCGAAAATTAATCAGATTCTAAGCATGTAGAAAGCATTTTAATTGCTTGTTTGGACGAGGGTTCGAATCCCTCCGGCTCCACGATCACCCACAACTGTATTGTGGATGAAAATAAAAAATCCCATCAAGTTCACTTGTTTGGGATTTTTGTTTTTATACACCAAGGCTTTTTTTAGCCTTGACAGTTGTATTTGCAAAACGGAAGCTTTTGGGAACACCGTAAGGTAATCCTCCGGCTCCACAAATAAAAACCACCTTTAGGGTGGTTTTTTTCGTTACACCCTCTAGGTTAGAATTTTTATGATGCAATTTTACCCATAGATATGATATCAGTAAGGTTTTTAGCAATTAGGGGTTTTGAGATAAAATCACGAACCATTTCATAACTTCTACCTTTTTCAATTTCTATTGCATCAAAATGCGAACTCACAATATATACCTTTGGTATGTTACTAAAAGTTAGTTTTTGAAATTTATCTAAAAACTCCCAACCGTTCATTACTGGCATATTTAAATCTAATAAGATAATATCGGGCATTTTCTGTCCGTTTTTCAGAAGCGTTGTTAAACTATTTAAAGCCTCATAACCATCTTCATAAACCAGAATATTAGCACTCACAAAGTTATTGTGATTCAAAAGAATTTTAGTGCCATAAACACAAATGGGGTCGTCGTCTATAATACAAACTGTGTCGATTTTCATAGCAATTATTTTTTTGATACTACTTTATATAATAAATATACGTTATAATAATTTTAACAAGATAAAACTTACAAAATAATTTTACAAAAAAATGGTATTTATCACATAAAGGTCAATTTTAAGTATATAAAAACTTATCCTGAAACATGAAACAAACTCATTACCAGCTATTTATTACCGATAATTCATAGAAACCAAAAACCAACACAACGGGATTTCGAAGAAATGATGCATCTAATCTTAATATGATAAGAAAATAATTGATGAAAGAATACGCTAGTTTTTAATTATCGAATGAAAATCTTATTTAATTACACCAAATAAGGAGCACCTCCATTTGCATTAAAAAAAAACGTTCAACTTGCTTTTATACAATACTACTCAAAAATCAACTTAAATATAAAAAAACAAGATTGTGAATTCAGCTCATTAGTTAACTATAGCTAATACTATATATGTACTTTCTTATTTACAGATTCTTAATAACTATTTAAAACCAACCAAAATATAGCTTTAAAACAAATGTGAATTACATTGTTATCAACATGCTCATATCTATTTCAATAAATTACCTATTTGAAACACTTTTTTATTTATTTTTGGATTCTACCAAAACCAACCATGACCGAAAATATAAGACAAATGTTCAGTAAAATGAACGACGAAACTCGCGATGAAGCGCTACTTCTCTTGAAGTCTGAGTTTAATTTAGAAAGTACCAAGTTCGTTAAGAAAAACTGGATTATTGGCGGTCGCATACCTGAAAAAAATCAAGAAAAAATAGTTCAGATCTTTCAGAACCTTCTTAGAACTCAGGTTTTTAAAATCAATGAGATTAGAGTTCAACTTTAATTTACACGCAAAACACCACTTTACTTCTCCTCTAATTTCGAGCATAAAAAAACCGACACACATATGAGGATGCATCGGTAGTTCTACTAACTCAAAACGTACTCTAAACTCGATACAAAGATGCATTCATTTATTAAGTTGAAGTTTACCTAAACATCAAGGTAAGTTTAAATTCTTTGCACTCCGTCTAGTCTATATTGTAATCAACCATTCCTCATTCCCTAACAAGTAAAAATAGCCCTCTTAACTTTATCATTTATAATATACCCGTTATTGGGTATTGTTTAGATGTACGCCTACTTCTATTTTTAACCAACATATACTATGGCAAGTAAAGTAAAGTGAATTGTTTGTTGTAAAAAATCTGTCCTCCCCACAAGAGGGCAGATTTAAATTAAGAAATATGCAAAGGCAAAAAGAAGAATTACAAATTTTGGCAAAGTTGGGCGAACGAAAAATAAAATCGTTGAAGACAAGCTATGAACTTACCGAATCTGAACTTCTATTGATTATTAAGCTACATTATAAATACGCTCATGGTAAAAAGACCGATGCTTTTAAAACATTTAACATTTTTTAGACCAAGCCCTTCATGGAAATTGTTGATCGAAATCGGGGGAAATAGAGAAACAAGGAAAATGAAGGGCTTGATTTATTATTTATTTCATAAAAAATTCAACACTATCTTATATACAATATAAGTCAATACACTTATATTATGTGGCATTTATATTATCAACAATAGGTGTTAATAATATTTATGTGCATTTCATCGAATAAAACCAACTTTTCGTCGTTAATGAATAAAGTTTAAATATTTTCGAAATGCGCTAATAAAATAGCGAGATAATTTTTACCACCAATTACATGAAATTATACCCTACCAAAACCTTTTTCGTCCCTGTAGCAGCCATTATTTTTCTATTAAGTTTATCTTCTTGCGGGAAAGATTATGACCTAGTTTCAGAATACGTAGTACGAGATAACGCTGAAAAAGTAATATCAAACAATACCACCGACAGCAACAATTTTGGGGTAGCGGTTATTGATAATGTGAGTGTAAAATAGAAATAAGAAATAGGCACCGTTTTTTATACCGCTTGTTCACCTTCTATTAACACCAATCTATTTCAAATTGAATTAAAAGCTAGAAATCTTATTTAGCTATTTTTGTACACCACAATCTTTACACTTTAGGAACCACTTTATCTTACTAGGAATCAAAAGTGGATACACGCAACACTTGTTCACAGATACGTTCAAGTAACCTTGTACACATTTACATTTTAGCCTAATGCTAAACCTATTAGAGATGCACCTTTATTAATGCATTTTCTACTAACTTTGCAGTACTAAATACATTCTTCTCTTTTTGTACACGATAATTGACATAGAAACTACCGGAAACGGTATAAAGGGTAATCGTATTACCGAAATTTCCATTTTCAAATATGATGGTCACGAGGTTGTTGATGAGTTTACCTCGTTGGTGAATCCGGAATGTGCGATACCTGCTTATATTACCGGACTCACTGGTATTGACGATGACATGGTACGAAATGCTCCGTTATTAGAAGAACTGATTCCGCAGATTGTAGAAATTACCAAAGACACCATTTTTGTGGCGCATAGTGTCAATTTCGATTATAACGTCATCAAAAACGAGTTTAAATTATTAGGTCATGACTTCTCTAGAAAGAAACTATGTACCGTTCGTTTATCAAGAAAATTATTACCTGGCTACAATTCGTACAGCTTAGGTAAATTAACGGCTGCCTTAGGTATTCCTTTAACCGATAGACACCGCGCAAGAGGTGATGCCCATGCCACGGTACTTTTATTCCATAAATTACTGAGAGCCGAAAATGCCGATACTGTTTTCAAACAATTCTTGAATTCAAAATCTCAAGAAGCTACTTTACCACCTGGATTACCAAAAGAAGAATATTTAAAACTACCGACTACTGCTGGTGTATATTACTTTAAAGACAGTAAGGGTAAAATTATCTATGTTGGTAAAGCCAAAAATATTAAGAAAAGAGTACTTGGTCATTTTTATGACAAAAAAACAAAAGAAATTACGCTCTGTGCAGAAACTACATCATTAGATTTTGAGGAAACTGGTAATGAACTGATTGCCCTACTGAAAGAATCTGCTGAGATTAAACACCACTACCCTAAATACAACAGTGCTCAGAAAAGATCGATTCAACAATACGGCATTTTTACTTACGAAGACCGAAACGGCATTATACATCTTGCGTTCAATAAAATTAAGATGACTCCGAATCCTGTTGCTATTTGTTATAGTCCGACCGAAGCCAGACAGTTTTTAGAAACCCTGTGCAGTACTTTTGAACTTTGCCCTAAGTATTGTCATCTACAAGAAAATGTAGCTGTATGCTCGCATTACAAAATCAAACAATGCATAGGTATTTGTTCTGATTTAGATATGGTAGCGGCATACAACCAACGGGTACAAGAAGCCTTACAAAGCATAAAAGATGTAGAAGCAACGCTGGTTATCAAAACCAACGGCAGAACTATGGATGAAAACGGATTTGTAGTTATCAGAGAAAATAATTATGCCGGTTACGGCTTCGCGCCTACCGATGTTACCATAGCACAAATTGAAGATCTTGAAATGTTCATTACGCCACAAAAAAATACGCTGGAAACCCAGCGTATTGTTGAAAGCTATGTAAGAAATAATCCTACTGCCGTATTTGCATTATAAGCTCAGTATTACAACTACTTATAAAGTGGTCGGACAGACATAATCTGTCTTCTCTAAATCTTCATTTTTCAGTGCTCCGTATCCGCCTTTTACATCAATAAGATTATGGATGCCGCGACTCTTTAAAATAGACGATGCTATAACAGAACGGTATCCGCCAGCACAATGCACTAAAAATTCTCCCTTCTCAGGAAATTCAGATAAATGCTTGTTCAGTTCGCTCAACGGTGTATGAACAGCACCTACCAAATGTTCACTTAGGTATTCCCCATCTTTACGAACATCAAAAATACCGACATTGCCTTTATCGATTAGGTCTTTAGCTTCTGATGAAGTAATTGAGGTTATTTGGTCTATTTCTTTACCTGCCGCTTTCCAAGCTTCAATTCCACCTTTTAAATATCCAATAGCAGAATCAAAACCTACACGCGATAATCTGGTGATTGCTTCTTCTTCCTTACCTTCAGGTATCACCAATAACAAAGGTTGTTTGGTATCGGCAATTAAATCACCCACCCACGGAGCAAAATCACCATTAAGTCCGATAAATATGGATCTTGGTATATGTCCTTTTACAAATTCGTCTTGGTGTCTTACATCCAACACCAAAGCTTCCGTATCGTTCGCTGCTTTTTCAAACTCATTGGGTGATAACTCAACATTACCACGATCAAGCACATCACCAATATCTTCATAACCTTCCTTATTCATCTTTACGTTCAAAGGAAAATATTTAGGCGGTGGCAACAACCCATCGGTTACTTCTTTTACAAATTCTTCTTTGGTCATATCTGCCCTTAAGGCATAATTCATATTCTTCTGATTTCCCAAGGTATCCACTGTTTCCTTCATCATATTCTTACCACATGCAGAACCTGCTCCGTGCGCAGGATATACAATAACACCATCTGCCAACGGCATAATTTTAGTTCGTAAACTATCAAACAGCGTACCTGCTAATTGCTCTTGTGTCATGTCTGCAGATTTCTGTGCTAGATCTGGTCTTCCTACATCTCCCAAAAACAAGGTGTCCCCAGAAAAAATCGCATGGTCTTTACCATTTTCATCTCGCAACAAATAGGTAGTACTCTCCATAGTATGCCCTGGTGTATGCAACACCTTGAACGTAATCTTACCCAATTTAAATTCTTGTCCGTCTTCGGCAATAATAGCATTAAAAGAAGGGTTTGCGGTAGGACCGTAAATTATAGGCGCACCAGTTTCCTTTGATAAGGTTACATGACCGCTAACAAAATCTGCATGGAAATGTGTTTCAAAAATATACTTGATTTTTGCATTATCATTTTCGGCTCTTTTCACATACGGACTCACCTCACGCAATGGATCAATAATAGCTACTTCACCATCACTCTCAATATAATATGCTCCTTGAGCCAAACAACCAGTATATATCTGTTCTATATTCATTCTACACTTTTTTATTTTTAAAATATCTCTTAACCTTTAAGGTACGGATTTATTTATTTTAGGCTTCTTTTCGCTCTAGCCATTCTGCTATTTTCATAAGCTACTTTTGCAGCCAATAATGAAATTTCATTTGGATTCTCGAAAAAATCAACGGCTTCTTTCGTTTTTACGAATAAAAACTCTCGCTGCAATTCTTTGATTATACCCGTATTAAAAATGATATCTCGTGTGGGTCCTATTGCTCCTGCAATAAAAAATTGAAGTCCTCTTTCACGAATATCATGTATTAACTTCGATAGCATATCTGCCGCGGTAGCATCTATATAATTTATAGATTCTGCATTCAGAATTATTCCTTTTAACTGAGGCCCCTTTGCTTTGATATGCTTTAATAACTGCTTTTTAAAATACGCTGAATTACCAAAGTACAATTGCGAATCAAATCGAACTATTAATAGATCATCACGCACTACCACCTCATCTGCAAAACGAATTACATTTTTGTAATAGTCGGAATTACCGATATTACCAATCTCCACAAAGTGCGGTTTAGATGTTCTATATACCATCAACAATAAAGAACACAAAACCCCGATTAAAATTCCTTGCGTAATCCCCACAAACAGCGTAATCAGAAATGTAATCAACATAACAAAAAACTCATCTTTACGGTTGAGCCATAAATGTTTAAAGTAGGCAATATCTATAAGTTTTACTACGGATACCATAATGATACTCGCCAAAATAGCATTGGGTAAATACTGAAACAAAGGAGTTAAAAACAATAATGTCAATACCACCAGAACAACACTGAAAATTGCGGACAAGTTGGTTTTAGTACCAGCTTCATAGCTAATTGCCGATCTAGAAAAGCTTGCCGTTACCGGATAACCTTGAAAAAAAGAACCCACAATATTTGAAGAACCAATAGCAATTAATTCTTGATTTGCATCTATAGTATCTTCGCCTGTTTTATCTTCTATAGCCTTACCAATAGAAATCGCTTCTAAATAACCAACTAATGCCAAAGCAATGGCGATAGGCGCTAATTTTTCCATATCTACAACATCAAATGAAGGCATAACAAAGGATGGGAATCCACTAGTAACTTCACCAACCAGCTTTATGCCGTAAAGATCTAATTGAAATAGATAAACAGCCAATATACCTAACACCACTATTATTAAAATTCCCGGTATATTTTTATTCCACTTTTTAAAACCTAAAAGAAGAACAATACCAACCAAACCAATACTAAAGTCTACCCAATTGATATCGCCTAGTTTATAAAAGATATTAAATATGGTCTCATAGATTTTATTACTTCCTGCCACGGAAACACCCAATAAATGCTTCAGCTGACTAAGCACTATTATTATTGCTGCAGCAGAGGTAAATCCACTAATAACAGGTTTGGAAAGAAAATTAACTAGAAAACCCATACGAAGCACCCCTAGAATAAACTGAATTGCACCAACCATTAAGGTGAGCAAAACAACCATTGTAATATAGTTTTCTACTCCTGTAATTGCCAAAGTTCCTAATCCTACAGCTACCAAAAGTGAATCCATAGCAACAGGACCAACGGCTATTTTTCTTGAGGTACCCAATAAGGCATATGTAAGTATAGGCAACAGAGAGGCATACAGCCCATGAACCGGTGGAAGTCCAGCAATCATAGCATACGCCATACCTTGTGGTACCAATACGATACCCACGGTAAGACCAGCCAACAAATCTTTTATGAAGTAAGCTTTTTTATAGGTTGAAACCCATTCCAAAAAAGGGAAAATGTTTTTCACTTTGTAAATTTAATCAATTCAGAGGGCACTAATGCCAAATTAAAACGATAACATTAGGCATTCAAAAGCCTATTAAATTCCAAAGCTTTATCTACCCAAAAATCAAGATCATCTTCAGCATCAAATCCATCTGGACCAACGAATAGAAAACCGCGCAAGGGTTTGCCCGTAAAGTCCATTGGTCTGCTACCAGGTTTATTTAGTAGTTCTTCATAATTTAATTTACACACCCTGACCATTAATTTATCTTCTTCGGTTTTCTTATCGAACATGATGCCCAAACACATTTTACCATTGACCATGAATGTGAGACCACCCATCATTTTCTTCTCTTCAATCAGGCCTTTTCCTTTTAACCTTGGTCTTACCCTATCTGCCAAATACTCACTATATGCCATAACCTAGAAATCAAGTTCTTCCGGTTCAAGCTCATTGTATACTACTTCTTGCGTAACTGATTCTATATTTCCTTTATAGCTTTTACCACGAAGTTTGCCTACGGTATGCGCTTGCAATGCTATATTGTTATTAGAGCTTAGCAGCCCTTTTAATTCCTTTTGAAAATCTGCGGATGAAGTTAGCCACTGCTGCTCCAAATCTTCAGAAAGCATTAAAGGCATACGAGGTTCTTTCAATTTTGGGTTGTTATGAATTTTAGCCATCATACCATTACCTTTTGTGGTTACAATTGAGAATGAATTTATGATTCCACCATGCTCAGGATGTATCCACTCAGACCATAAAGCAGCCAATGCTAATGGTTCATTATTTTTTCGATGGATGAAAAACGGATAGGTATTATTATTAAAATGGTGATGCTCGTAAAATCCGTCTACATAAAAAATACAGCGTTTTTCATTAGCAGCATCTCTAAAAGAAGGTTTGTCAAAAATGGTTTCGACCCGAGCGTTCAAGGTACTGTTCCAAATTTTCTTTTGTTGTTCAACACTATTTACCCAATGCGGAATAAGACCCCAAGTAGCTACCATAGGGTAAAACGGGTCTTCGTTTGTATAGATTAAAACCTCAGGATGCGAAAACCCCGATGCATGGTGAAGCGGTAAATCTGTCAACGGCCCCAATTTTTCAACGATTTCTTCAATCGCCTTTAAATCTTGACTTCTCTTTGCCCTTTTTAACTGCGCCTCTAAGCTGGTTTTTACATCATAGCACATACACTACTTTTAGTGATGAATTTTAAACTATACCGGTTTTAACGCTACAGCAAAAATTGCAGACTCATCCTTTAATACCATAAAGCCTTCAGCTAAATCATCTTGTTCCACAGCATACGGATAGAATGTTATGGGCTCTATACAGACCATATTCGGTACCTCTGTCCAAAGCATAAAATGACTAAAACCTTCGGATGTTATTTGTAGCGATTTCTCATCTTGTAAAGTAATAACATCGGTATTTGGCACTTGTAATGCCCTACTACCAACTTCCATCACCTCTGGTATGGTAATGTTTTGTTCTCCGGTAGAAATAATAGCATTATTGCTATGCAACATAAATGCAGGGTGATAGCCCAACATAAAAGGCATGCCCTCTTCACCAGAAATTGAAAATGTAACCACCAAGGAATTGTCTTTTAATTCAAACGACTTTACAAACTCAAAATCATAAGGCCAGCTCAATTTCTCTGCGGTAGATTTTTTTGGGTATTTTGAATTTAAAACGGCTGTATATGCTGCATATTTTTTAGAGAATACAGCTTTACTTGCTGAGCTTTCCATCAACTTATATTTCATTTCACGAAGCAAACCGTGCTGATCTTGAGTGGCAAAACCTTTAGGAGTTTTCACTTTAAAATCTGCCTCATTTGTTGGGCCGATCAACGGGAACATTTCAGTATCTACACTACGCCACCCAGGGTTTCCTTTTTGGTGCATAAATTCATAACCAGAAACTTGGTAGCCTACCAATTCTCCCGCTTCAATTGTCACTTGTTGTTCACCTACTTTTAATGTTGTTATATTACTCATTTATCAATCTATAAATTAATAATGCTGTTCTTTTCGTTAATGCTTCAATAGTATTCAAATTCACTGTTTCTTCGGGAGTGTGAGCTGCATTACCCATAGTACCCAATCCGTCTAAGCAATCTACATACTCCGCCACAAAAGAAGTATCTGCCGCACCTCTTTTACCCGGGTCGTATGCCAAAACTTCACCTTGTTTTAAATCTAAACTCACCTTGTTCAATTTTGTCAATAATGCCTTATTACCTTCTGTTGGTTGCATTGCCGGGTAACTATCTTTGAAAGTTACTGTTGCAGATGTATGTGGCAAATTATTCGCCACTATGGTTCGCATATTTTCACGAGCGCGTTCTTTTTGTTCTTCTGATATAAAACGTAATCCGCCACGGACTTCTGCTTTTTGCGCCACTACATTAGTCTTGCCAAAAACAGTTCCCTTACTGGTCATTTCATCGAATTCCACAAAAGTACCACCAACCAGAGTCCCCGGATTAAAGGTCAATAAATCTTCTCCTCTTACATCTGTATAAAATCCGTTTAATATTCTAGACATTTCAAAAATCGCCCCTGCACCTGTGTCTTCACTAAAAATACCAGATGAGTGTGCTCTCTTACCCTCTACTTCAACTTTCCAACCAGAAGAACCTCTACGGGCAACGGTTGCATAATTGAAACCAGTAGAGTTTTCAAAACCTAAACCTATGTCACTTCTTTTGGCAGCTTCAATTAAATCGTGTCTACTTTTTTCTAACGGACTACCTGTACTTTCTTCATCACCCGTAAAGGCTACAATAATTTGAGCATCATTTAGCAATCCGTTTTGTTGTAATGCTTTTAGCGCATATAACACTATAACATCGCCACCCTTCATATCATTACCACCTGGTGCATGTGCGATAGAATCGTTCACCATTTCAAAGGTTTGAAACGGACTATCTTCTTCAAAAACCGTATCAAGATGACCAATTAGTAATAACTTCTTTCCTTTGGTGCCTTTTATTTCAGCAAACAAATGTCCCGCCCTATTCATTTCTTCGGGCATAGGTATCCAAGTACTTTCAAAACCTATATCTGTGAACGCAGAAGCAAATTCTTGCCCTACCATTTCAACACCTTTAAGATTTAAGGTTCCGCTATTAATGTTTACGACTTTTTCTAAAAATGAAATTGCCTCGGCATTATTTTGCTCGATAGCTTTTACAACCTTCTTCTCGTTCTTTGAAAGTTTCTGTGCATTGACACCTGTCAATAAAAACACAGCAATTAGGGTAAGTAGTAGTTTTTGATGCATGTGGTCTGTTTTACATCAAATTTACCAAAAAGGGGTCTAATCGAAGATTAATTCCGAAATAAGCTATTGAAAAAAATTACTCAAACCGAATAGCTTTTACCGGTGTTATTCTTGTAATAATGTATGATGGGATCAAAAGCATCAATAAACAAAGAAGCAATACTCCCGCATTTAAAAGAAGAATGGTCCACAAATCTATACTTACAGGTATGTACTCAATGTAGTATTCTTTCGGATTCGGAAATTTGAACACACGAAACTTATCTTGTATAAAAATAACACCCAGACCAATAAGATTACCCCAGAACAACCCAACTGCAATAAGGTAGGCTGCATTATACAAAAACACCTTTCTAATACTCCAATTGTTACTGCCCAACGCTTTTAGAATACCGATCATTGGCGTACGTTCTAATATTAAAACCAATAATGCGGTAATCATATTTATACCACCAACAATGATCATGATACCTATAATGAGTGCGATATTAAAATCGAACAAGCCTATCCATTCAAATATTTTATAGTACTTGTCTTTTATAGTTTTGGTATCTAAACTGGCTACTGTTTCACCATAGATTTCATTCGCTTTTTGATCAATATCATCAAAACTATTTAGGAAGATTTCAAAATTACCCACTTCGGTATCTTTCCATTTATTCATGCGCTGTATATGGCGTATGTCTGTAAAAATATAGAGTCCGTCAATTTCTTCAAATCCGCTATCGTAAATTCCGGTAATGGTAAACTTTCTCTGGTTGGGTATTTTATCGGCTGCATCATCCCGCAAGAAAAAGGTAAAGAAAGAATCTCCCACTTTTAAGTTCAACCGATTTGCCATTATTCTTGAAATAAGCACATCAGAATTTAGCTCTCCTGAATAATCAGGTAAAACACCTTCAATCAAAAACTCATCGAACGGTTCCCAATTATATTCTTTGCCGACACCCTTGGCTATAATACCTTCAAAGGTTTCTTCAGTACGGATAATACCAGCCTTAGTAGCCACAGCTTGTATATGCACAATACCATCTACCATATTGAAGTCCGGATAAAACTCTTGCTCCGTACTCACCGGCACAACAGAAACTTCCGAATTATTATTGTCGTAATTATAGATTTGAACGTGACCGTTGAAAGCTGTTACTTTTTCCCGAATTTTCTCTTTTAAACCACCGCCTGTAGCAATGGCGACCAACATCATGATAACCCCTATTGCAATTGCTGCAATGGCTATTTTTATTATTGGTGCAGATATGCTAATTTTATGCTCCTTACCCTTTATAAGCCGTTTGGCGATAAAATATTCTAGATTCAAATGATGTTATTTTTATCCAATTTCAAAAGTACAGTTTTATTATGGTTTTTGGTATTGGCTACCTGCGGAAACGAAACCAAAGAGCAAGCCATTACCACATCACCAACCGATGAACCTCAAATAGAACAAGAAGCAAAAAAAATTGTAGTCGCTGCTAATCGTACAGAGGCATATATTCCGCTTTTAAAAGGAAAAAAAATAGCTGTTGTAGCTAACCAGACCAGTGTTATTTTCAAACCAGAAGGACATACACATTTGGTAGATAGTCTTCTTTCTTTAAATGTAGATATTAAACACGTATTTGCCCCAGAACACGGATTTAGAGGGAATTTTGATGCAGGTGAGCACGTAAACAATAGTAAGGACATTAAAACAGGACTGGATTTAATATCATTACATGGTAAAAACAGAAAACCAAGTCAAGAGCAATTAGAAGGTGTAGATTTAGTTGTATTCGATATACAAGATGTAGGCGTTCGTTTTTATACCTATATATCTACCATGCAATTGGTGATGGAAGCTTGTGCGGAAAAAGGAATTCCTGTTTTAGTTTTGGACCGCCCTAACCCGAACGGTCATTATGTAGATGGTCCGACTATGGAAGCTGCAAACACCTCTTTTCTAGGGATGACTGAAATTCCGTTAGTGTACGGAATGACCATTGGTGAATATGCAAACATGATCAATGAAGAGAATTGGTTAGAAGGTGATAAGAAAGCCGACTTAACTGTGATACCTTTAGAAAACTGGACATATGAAAGTTTCTATAGTTTACCAATTAGACCTTCTCCTAATTTACCAAATGACACTTCTATTACGCTATACCCTAGTTTAGGAATGTTTGAAGGCACTAATATTAATGCCGGTCGTGGAACGGAGTTTCAGTTTCAACGCTACGGAGCTTCATTTTTAGACGTAAAGGTGTATGATTTCACCTATATTCCAGAGCCAAATTTTGGTTCTAAATACCCAAAGGAAGAAGGAAAATTATGCTACGGTAAAGACTTATCTAAAGCTGAGCGTATGAACGAGGTTACTATGGATTATATTATTGACGCCTATACCAATAGCGTAGATAAAAGTAAATTCTTTCTAACTAGCGGATTCACCAAACACGCTGGTAACGATAGACTTCAAAAACAAATTGAAGCCGGTGCAACCAATGCCGAAATAAAAGCGACTTGGCAAGATGACATTGAAAAGTTTAAAAAGATAAGAGCAAAGTATCTACTTTACTAAAGGCTGTTCATTTACAATTTCTGTAAGGTCACTACCATCTGTAGTTGGTTTTCTATAACCCACAAAAGGATATTTCAACAACGAGCTAATTTGTCCGTTTGCAACCTCATCTGGGAAAGTGTCCACACCATAAACGATTTTCTCTCTATCTAAATGCATGTAGGTGCCGAATAAACGATCCCACCAAGAAAATATGTTTCCGTAATTACTATCTGTATATGGCAATACATAGTGATGGTGCACTTTATGCATATCTGGTGAAATCAGCACCCAACTTAAAGCTTTGTCTACACTCTTTGGCAATTTAATGTTGGCATGATTAAATTGAGACAATACTACCGAAAGACTTTGGTACAACATAATTATACCTACAGGAGCACCAACTACAAAAACCCCCACCAAAGTAAAAATATATCGAATTAAACTCTCTAAAGGGTGGTGTCTATTCGCAGTAGTCGTATCTACATTATGATCCGTATGATGCACCAAATGTACCATCCACAGTGGTTTTACACGATGCTCTACCAGATGGGCCAAATAGGCTCCTATTAAATCTAATAAAGCAACACCTAAAAATACATACGCCCACAAAGGCATTTCTGGTAACCAATTAATAATTCCGAATTCATTGGCAACTGCCCAATCAGAAGTTTTTAATAATAAAAATGCTAGTGGAAAGTTGATAACTATAGTGGTCAATGTAAAAAAGAAATTAGGCAGCGAATGTTTCCATTTGTTATAGCTACCATTAAATAAGGGTACAATACCTTCTAGTATCCAAAAAAAAGTAATTCCTCCAACTAAAATAAGTGATCTGTGGGCTGCAGGGATTGATTCGAAATAAGTTATGATTTGTTCCATTAAATGAGGGAGTCGTTTAAGTTATGAGCCGCGAAAAAATATTCTAATACCTAATTATTGTATCATCAATAAAGAATGTGAATTATAACAAATTCGCAACTAATCACCCAATATAATAAACTTTTGTTGATTTTATAACTGAGAGTTGTACTTTTTAAAAATCTTGTTTCAAAAATACAAGGCTTGAAATAGTATTTTCAATCGCAACAATAGTTAATTATCTTCTCTTGGAAAAAGAATATAAGACACTGTAAATATCATGTAGATTATCCTCTATGCAATTCTAACAACCCGACATTTTTCACACAATGGATACTCATTAAGTAATGGTTTGATTCGATTATGCATTTCGTCAAAGCTTTCGCCATATAAGTATAAAGAAGTTTCTTCACCTTCCCAATAACTAGCAATTTGTCCTGTTTTAAAATTTCCAAGCAGACGTTCAATCTCCTGATAAATATAATTTACATCACCGTTTTTATAAACATCATCTTCCAATTCATTACTTAGATATAAACCTAAACCTTCATGTTTTCCAAAAGGAATTGTTTTGGCTTCTGAATTCTCATCTTCCGGATAAATAATAAGTTTTGAACCCACAGGCGCTAACATCGCCTCCATAATTCCTATTATCTGATTAATATTATCATCAGAATCGTCTGAAATACTTAATTCAATATCACAAGATGCGATTTCTCCATTAGGCTGTTGTGAGGTACCGCCACCTACAGCTTCAGCTTTAAAATCAAGTTTTTCAAGAGTTTCTTGCAATACATCTTCTAAATCATGGCGATGCATTGGTTGTAACTTTGCGTTTAAATTAATGGTAAGGTTTATCATAACTTATATTTAATGAATTCAAAGTATATATAATAGTTTCGATTCAGTATGATAAATATTATAAGGCAATGGAATTACCTCTTTTAAACCTATACTGAAGAACTATTTATTTATTAACTTTTTCTCTTCCAACATATTGCAAGAAGAAAACCAAATCATGATATATACAAACACCTTTATAAAACACCTTTAAGCGTTTTCACCATTCTAGATGTTATCTTATTAAGTTAAACAATACTATCTATTCCAACTCAAAAACAACATTTCTCTCCTTATTATTTTTATACATCGTCTTCGGACCAATATCTCTGTTCGCAGTTTCGTTATAGTTTTTATTATGCGGATTTAGAATATAGTCGAGTTGATGTTCGATCATCTTTTCAAACGGGACTAGGAAGTCCGAAGTATCACATTGTTCTACCCCACCTTTCTTCAATAAATTTAAAACTGTATAAACCGACTCGATAGTACTAAGGCAAAGCGCCTCTGGCTGCTGCTTGATTATGAATTTTGATTCTATACTATTATCAAAACTTACTCTATTCAATTTTTGCAAGTTCGTACTTAGCTTTAGCATTTTACGAGCGCAGGGCCATGTACCATCGAGAATGAAAATATTAGCAGCATTACCCAGAAAAGCCTCCATTTCTGAACCATTTCTCTGAGATAGGTTAAAACTGTCTTTACCAGGATAGAGTAAGAAAGAACTACTTTTCTCATCGTTCAATATTTCATTGACGCGCTCATTATTATTAAAATCGACACCAACAATAATTTCTGAATTTTCAAGCTGAAGATTCGTCATGCACCCAGTTCCATTTTTTTCTTTCTTGTACTCTTTTGGGTGCATCAAAATAATGAAACGCGTATTGGTTTTGACGGTACTAATATGCTTACAAATACAGGTACTCGACGGACGCATACATTTGTAACATTTTACTCTTGGATTATTTATTTCAACTTGCAATATAAATTACTTTTGTTTTTCTCTTAAATGACATTGACCAAGCGTATAAAATCGTGGCATACAAAAAGGCTCTAGATTTTGCACTTATTATCTATACTTTATAACCGTGTAGTACTTAGTTTATTTCATATATTTTTCAAAATTATCAATATAATCTTGTACGTTTTCTCTCAACATTTTTTCATATTGAGTAGTAAAATATTTAATATTTTTTTCTTTAGCATTTTCCAGCTCTATGGCGTCTTTGCATCCAATTGCACTCATAAATGCGTTAAATCTAGACAGACCAAACATCATTGAAGCACTTACTTCACCCACATTAACATTGCCTTTCACCTGACTATTTGAAAGATTTATATGTTGATCAGCTCTATCATAAAATTTCTCGTCAATTTTACTCATTTTAGTTTTAATTTTAATTTTAGACCAAACCCATAATTATATCTAGTCTATTAGCAGGGGCATCAGGTGACAAAAAATCGAGAATTGTTTTTTCTGATCTTTCCAGCTGATGAGATGGGAGAATATTCTCCAACTTTTGTTTCGTCCAATACTTTAGGATATTTTGTCATTTTATAATTAAGCATAATAAAATACCATCACTAAAGATATCCGTTTCACCAATTCAAATTAATTTTCTTTAAATGCAAACCTACTCCAATCAACTTCTTACTTAATCAACTTCTTCATTTCCTCCACAATATTAAAAGCAGCTGGGCAAATAGCTACATTCTTTAGGGTAAGATTACTTATTTGCTGAAACTTCTTTCGATCTGTATGCGGAAACTCCCGACATGCTTTTGGGCGTACATCATAAATAGAACAGTAGTTATCGGACCCTAAAAAAGTACATGGCGTTTGTTGCAGTACAAAATCATTCTCCTCATCGACCCGTAAATAGGTTTCGATGAATTTCTGAGGTTTCATTCGAAACGATTTTGCAATACGCTCCACATCTGCATTGGTAAAAAGTGGTCCGGTAGTTTTACAACAATTGGCGCAGGTTAAACAATCGGTACGCTCAAATTCCGCCTCATGAAGTTCTTGCATGATATAGTCCAGATTCTTCGGCGGCTTCTTTCGTAGCTTGACAAAGAACTTTTTATTCTCGTTATGTTTTTCTTTTGCCTTTTGCGGCAATTCTGGTAAAACCTCTTCCATGTGCAAAATTAATTCTTCAAAACTAGCGAAGTAGTACCAAAAAGCGAGACTTTTGTAACTAGAAATACAAGAATTTTGAACAAGGACATTTTAGGTACGGCACTTTTAGATTATCAGAACGGTAACTACACTGAAGATATTACCACATATTCATCGCTACTCGAAGATGATATTTTACCGCTGCCTTATATGTTCAGGGGTTTTAAAGAAATGCCTGAGCTTGAGCAAAAGGCTTTACAACTATGTAAAGGCAACGTGTTAGATGTTGGTTGTGGTGCTGGCAGCCATGGGCTGTATTTACAAGAAAAAGGTCTTTTAGTCACTGGTTTAGATGCATCAAAAGGTGCTATTGAAGTCAGTAAATTACGCGGACTCAAAAACACTACACACTGCGAACTACTTAATTACGAAGGTGAGCAATTCGATACCATTCTAATTTTAATGAACGGCGTTGGCTTGGCAGGAACACTAGCCGGATTGGAACCGTTTTTCTCCAAATTAAAATCGCTTTTAAATGAGGGCGGACAAATTCTGTTAGATTCCAGCGATATTATTTACATGTTCGAAGATGACGAAGATGGTGGATATTGGATACCTGATAACGTTAATTACTATGGCGAAGTAAGCTTTGAAATGGAATATAAAAAGGAAAAAAGTGCATCTTTCCCTTGGTTATATGTAGACTACAACACCTTACAAAGAGCAGCAAATTATAGTAATTTAACATGTAAGCTTGTAATGGAGGGCGAACATTACGACTATTTAGCAAGATTGACGCATATGAAGTAATAGCGACTCTTTTTTTTCGTTATGCTATTTGTACAAAACAATTTTATGAATAAGCTCAAAAGTTTATTGCTAATTAGTATTCTAGCACTTGCTGTTTCTTGCTCCAAAAATTCTTCTGATAATGATAGCTCAGAAGCCAAGGTTGACAAGACTTCTAATTTACAGGCAACAGGAGATTCTGCCAAAGACATTCTCTCTAACGATACCTACGATAAACTTCTAATTGAAATAGCATATGTTACCGGTTTTAATCCGACCGAAGCTGCAATGACAGATTTTACAGCGTATCTAAAAGAGCACACCTTCAAAGAAGATATTGAATTAGTATATAAAGAATTATCTAGTCCGTCAGAAGATGAGCTTACATTACAAGAAATTGCAGATTTAGAAACCTCGAACAGAACAGCCTTTAATACAGGTAGCACATTGGCTATCTATATTTACTTTGCAGATGCACCGGCAGAAGGTGATGATTTAGAAGGCGGTCTTGTAACGTTAGGTGCTGTTTACCGCAACACTTCTATGGTTATACATGAAGCTACCGTAAGAGATTTAGCTAGTTTAAGTTCTTCTATTAGCGAAGCAGATGTAGAAACCACCACTTTAAATCATGAATTCGGACACCTTTTCGGTTTGGTCAATTTAGGTTCTGATATGGTAAATGACCATGAGTCTGAATCTGAAAATGAAGACGGACAATTAGTTCCTGATAACCATTGCAACCAAGCTGTTTGCCTTATGCGTGCAGAATTACAATTCGGTGGGTCTTCTGGTAAATCTTTACAATCAAATACTCTTGCTCAATATGAAGACGGCGTAAAATCTGGCTGTAGATTATCTGGCACAACCGTTTTAAGCTTGTTACAACAGCATACTGCTAAAACTACAAACACGGTGCCATTAGATGCCGAATGTGTATTAGATATTCAAGCTAACGGAGGGCGTTAATAAAGAACCTTAAATTTTAAGGGATATTTAAATACTTGTGCGTTTGCAATGACACTTTCCATTTCGGATTTTTCATCACATAGTCCACAATCATAGGCACAACCTTATCGCTAACACTCCATTCTGGTTGCAAGTATAAAATGCAATTGGCATTAGTTTTCGCAGCTTGCTCTTCAGCAAAAATTAAATCGTGCTTGTTATAAACAATCACCTTTAGCTCATGGGCTTCGTCGTAAATACGACCTTCAGGTAATTTGTTCTTTTTTGGTGAAAGACAGATCCAATCCCAATCGCCCGAAAGTGTATAGGCCCCAGAAGTTTCAATATGTGTTTTTAGACCTTTATCCTTTAATGCTTTTGTAATTGGGTTCATATCCCACATTAAAGGTTCTCCGCCTGTAATCACAATAGTATCAGAATATTTAGCGGCATTATCAACAATTTGCTCAATGGCAGTAGGCGGATGCGTTTCTGCATTCCAGCTCTCTTTTACATCGCACCAATGGCAACCAACATCACACCCGCCAACACGAATAAAGTAAGCTGCAGTTCCTTTATGAAAGCCTTCACCCTGTATTGTGTAAAACTCTTCCATTAAGGGTAAATACACCCCTTTATTCACTTTCTCAAGTACCTCCTCATTTTTCATTCGGCAAAGATACGTTTTAGTTGACAAATTCTATTAGAAGTACGCATCGGTAAATTCTGTACTCAGGCGCGTACTGTTCGTACGTCAAATGTTAAAAAGTCGTGATATTTAAGGCTACACATGTCTTTAGGTTTGGTTAAAAATCCCCTATTTTTATCGAAAATATATAAAATGGCCGGTACCGAAGATTTTTTTGAGCATATAGAAAAGGGATATGCTACGAAAGGCGATTACATTAATATGGGCGCAGCTATGCTAAATGGTGAAGCGGTTACTAATGCATTCGTGAAAATTCCGTTAAAAACTTTAAACAGGCACGGGCTTATTGCAGGTGCTACGGGTACTGGTAAAACAAAAACATTGCAAGTGCTTGCAGAGAATTTATCTGAAAAAGGTATTCCTGTAATGTTGATGGATTTAAAAGGAGATTTAAGCGGATTGGCACAACCTAGTCCCGGTCACGCTAAAATTGATGAACGTCATGCTAAAATCGGTTTCCCATTTGAAGCAAGTAGCTTTCCTGTAGAAATACTTTCGTTATCTGAACAAGATGGTGTAAAGTTGAGAGCCACGGTTTCTGAATTCGGACCAGTATTATTATCACGTATACTTGACCTCTCTGAAACGCAATCGGGTATTGTTGCCGTAGTATTCAAATACTGCGATGACCAAAAAATGCCATTGCTAGATTTAAAAGATTTCAAAAAAGTATTGCAATATGCAACAGGAGCCGGCAAGGCAGAATTCACAAAAGAATACGGTCGTATTTCTACAAGTTCTACCGGTACCATTCTTAGAAAAATTATTGAGTTAGAGCAACAAGGTGCTGAATTGTTTTTCGGTGAAAAGTCTTTCGATGTAAATGACCTAACTCGTATCGATGAGCAAGGCAGAGGCTATATCAACATTTTACGCCTAACAGATATTCAAGACAGACCTAAGTTATTCTCTACATTTATGTTAAGTCTACTAGCAGAAATATATGACACCTTCCCAGAGCAAGGCGATAGTGACAGACCAGAGTTAATTTTGTTCATAGACGAAGCACATCTTATTTTTAAAGAAGCTTCAAAAGCATTATTGGATCAAATAGAAAGTATTGTTAAACTGATACGTTCAAAAGGTATTGGTTTGTATTTTGTAACCCAAAACCCAACAGATGTACCAAATGATGTATTGTCGCAATTAGGGTTAAAAGTGCAACATGCATTACGGGCATTTACCGCTAGAGATAGAAAAGCAATTAAATTGACGGCAGAAAACTACCCAGAATCTGAGTTTTACGATACCAAAGAAGTACTTACCTCATTGGGTATTGGTGAAGCTTTAATATCTGCATTAGATGAAAAAGGTAGACCTACGCCACTTGCGGCTACATTATTACGTGCACCTATGAGCCGTATGGATGTATTGACCGATAAAGAATTAAAAGAGGTAAATGATAGATCTTCACTAGTAAAAAAATATGGTGAAGTAATTGATCGAGAAAGTGCTTATGAAATCTTGAACGAAAAGATTGAGAAAGCAGAGAAATTGGCGGAAAAAGAAAAGAACAAACCGGCTGCTAGAAAAACATCTAGCAGAACAAGCACAAGACAAAACCCGGTGATTAAAGTATTAACAAGTGCTACTTTTATTAGAGGTGTACTTGGAGTATTAAAAAAAGTGATGAGATAGCATATGAAGTTTAGATATACCCTTTTATTAATTTTCTGCTGTGGTTTACTAATAAATTGCACAGATGAGAAGAATACAGATTTTCAAATATCTGGTGATCAAGTTGGTAGATTATCAAAGCAAAGCTTAGCACGTGATATTGAATTAATTTTTGAAAAAGACTCGGTAGTACAAGATACCGTGAAGCTAAATTTCGGTAATGGTGCCAGTAAAATAAAAATTTACGAAAAAGGTGGGGCTTTATTATTGACCTTAACACCAAATAACGATAGCATTGCTACCATACAAAATGTACTGGTCAATGATGAACGCTTCGTAACAGATAAGGGCATTTCTAAAATAAGCACTTTCAAAGAAATACGAGAAAACTACCCGATTAAAAAAATCATAAGCGCAATTAATAATGTAGTGGTTTTACTGAAGGATAGTGATCTTTATTTCACCATAGACAAAAAAGAACTACCTGAAAGCCTTCGATATAATGCTAATAGCACTATTGAAGAGGTACAAATACCAGATACTGCAAAAGTAAAATACATGATGGTCGGTTGGGATTGATATTCTTAAAACCCTAAAATTTGATATCCTTCGGATAGCTTTTATACATTTCAAAATTTTATCAGGTGCCAGTATTCCTTCAAAAGCTTATACCTAAATTAATCGGATTCTACTTTAATATCCTTGTATGGTTTTCTCCAAAGAAAGCCGCTTACAAGGCTTTTTCAGTATTTACAAAGGTTAGAAAAGGTCGCGTTCTACCAAATCAAAAAGCATTTTTAGACCAAGCCAAACTAGAGGTATTATCATTAGATCAAAATGAAATTCAAGTTTACAATTGGCGCGGAAGCAAAGCAACCGTTTTACTAGTACACGGTTGGGAAAGCAATACCTGGCGTTGGCATAAACTCATAGAAAGATTACAAAAAGCAGATTATAATATCATTGCTTTTGATGCGCCCGCACACGGGTATTCTTCGGGCAGTATGCTACATGTACCACTTTATGCAGAAGCCGTACAGCAAGTACTGAACAAATACCGACCAACTGTTGTTATAGGGCATTCCATGGGCGGCATGTCTGTGTTGTATAATGAATCTATACACCCTAACGAAACCATTGAAAAAATAGTCACCATAGGTTCGCCATCAGAATTTCATGAAATTCTTACGCATTATAAAAACTTGCTAGGTTTCAATGACAAGGTTTTAAAAGCACTGAAAAACTTAGTGTACAACAAATTCCAATTTACGGTAGCCGAATTTTCAAGTTCTAAGTTTGTTCAAAGCAATACGAAAAAAGGATTACTCTTTCATGACAAATTTGATATGATAGCTCCGTACCATGCCTCTGTTGATGTGCATAAACATTGGAAGGGAAGTGAATTGGTAAGTACAGAAGGATTAGGGCATTCTATGCACCAAGATGGGGTAAATGAAAAGATTGTTTCTTTTTTAGAAGGATAATTTCCGATTGTATACAGCACACCCAAAAGTCACTTTTTATTTAAATTTAAAATTAAAATGGCAAAATCAAACAACATACCACAAATACAGAACGAAGAGCAATACGAAGCTTTAGTAGACAAAGGATACAGTAAAGAAAAAGCTGCACGTATTGCAAATACTAAAGATGCAGGAAAGAAAGGCGGTAAAGCTTCTACCTATGAAGAAAGAACTAAAAAAGAGCTTTATGACCAAGCTAAAGAAATTGGTATTGACGGACGTTCGAAAATGAGCAAAAAAGAGTTAATTTCAGCCTTAAGAAATAACTGATTATGCAAAACGTAACACCTTTCCACATTGCCATTCCCGTTCATAACTTAGCGGAATGCAGAACTTTTTATAGAGATATCTTAAATTGCGAAGAAGGTCGTAGTAGTGACCACTGGGTAGATTTCAATTTATTCGGACATCAATTAGTGATCCATTACAAACCTAAATCTGAGACAGAAAGCGTTCACCATAATCCTGTAGATGGTCATGATGTTCCCGTACCACATTACGGAGTAGTTTTACCTTGGGATGTATTTCAAAGCTTTTCAGAGGAGCTGAAATCAAAAGGTGTAAAGTTCGTCATTGAACCATATGTTCGTTTTGCAGGTAAAGTTGGCGAACAAGCTACCATGTTTTTCTATGACCCAGCAGGTAATGCTTTAGAGTTTAAAGCTTTTAAAGATATGGGGCAGTTGTTTGCGAAGTAAGCGAGTATAATTATTTATTCAAAAAATGTATTATTTTTTACTATTAATTAGTGATGAAGCTAACTAGTATTGACATAAGCAATTTATATATTTTGCCTAAACGAAATATTATTTATAGTATTTAGATTTTATCTCGTTAATCTAGATATTTTATATTCATTTTTCTTTTCAATGTATTCCTTTTCACTGATAAATTTATTGTTAAGTAACCAGCTCAATTGATTCATAAATGTTTCTTCTGGCAAGTCAGCATCAATTCTAGAATATTTGTTCTTTATCTTTTCTTTCGATAAATTTATAAGACCATCAACAAAAATTTCTACTTCTTTTCTAGAAGGTGAATCCAAAAAAAAACGAAGTTCATATCCTCCGCTTAGAGTAATTGTATTGTTCATTGGGGCTTTAAAACATACAAAACCAAGTAAGAGCATAAAGAGTCCACCCCAAACTAAAATATCGAGTTTCTCGTTCGGAGTTTCTTCGAAAAATGGTACAATCCAACAAGTTATAGCTATAAAAACAAAAAAAATTCCTATAATATTTAAGCCTTTTCTAGAATGTGTTACTACTGATTTTTGATGACCAATATATTCTATGTCAATAGTCTTCTCCGTAGAACTCAATAAATATTTTTCCTTAATATGTAATTCGGTTTCGTTAATTAGTTCAAATTCTTTTTTTTGAGAACCAATAATCTGTACTATTTTCATTAATTTTTTATGTTGGTTAAAACAACCTAATAACACTACCTGTATTAAATCTAGCTAAAATACTACTGCGACCAAGATGTCGGCACTCTGTCCCAACGATGCTTTTTTAACTCTTCATACAGTTCATTAGATAGTAATTTACCATCACTAGTGGCAGTATTAGCCAACACATTACGTTGCTTACGCATACCCGGTATTGTAGTACCGACATTATCGTTCATCAATATAAAACGAAGTGCCATTTCTGCCATGGTCATACCTTCAGGTATCAAAGGGCGTAAAGCATCTGCATGCTCTACCGAAGAAATTAAATTCTCAGGCACAAAATAGGTGCCACGCCAATCGCCTTCAGGGAAAGTGGTTTCTTTGGTCATAGTACCGGTCAATGTTCCTTCATCAAAAGGTACACGTGCAATGGTTGCTATGTCTAGCTCTTTACAGAGCGGAAACAAGTTATCTATTGGTGCTTGATCGAATATGTTGTAGATGACCTGTACAGCATCTAACAATCCTGTTTTTAAGGCTTTTATTCCATTTTCAGGCTCCCAACGATTCATACTAATACCCATTGCAGCTACTTTACCCGAAGTCTTTAAATCTTCAATAACGCGTTGCCATTCTTCTCGGTCACTCCAACCGTCATCCCAGGTATGAAATTGCATAAGGTCTATTTGTTCCAACCCTAAATTCTTTAAAGTCTTATGGATGTATTCCATTAGATGTTCTGTAGGATAAGAGTCCTCAAAAGCATATTCAGGTTTTGCTGGCCATTTAAAGTTTTTTGGCGGAATTTTACTCGCTGTATATAATTTCTTCGAAGGATGTCTTTTAACCAACTCTCCCAATAACTCCTCACTATGCCCTTCTCCATAACCCCAAGCGGTATCAAAGAAGTTGACTCCGTTTTCAACTGCCAAGTCTAATGATTTTGCAGATTGGACATCATCACTTGCCGTCCAACCGGCCATTCCCCACATTCCGTATCCTATTTCACTTACTTGCCAATCTGTACGACCGAATCTTCTGTATTTCATGTTTAAACCTTGTGTCTTATTTATACCTCCAACTTGTCAAATCTGCCCCTTTAGGAGCACTTTTCTCTATACGCTCCATAATCTTAGGCACGTACATGCTGTTGTATCTTAAACGAGTAATAGCGTTAGGTTGGTCTGGATCTCCGTTCCAACAATGTTCGTCTCGATCTCCATATAAAACCTCGCCTTCATAATAAGGTTCGGTAGTACTCTCTAAGAAATCTTCCATTAAATACACCGCATTGTTTAGATAGTAATTATCCATATCGCCACAATAAATATGAATTTTCCCTTTTAGGTTATCACCCAGCTTATCCCAATCGCGTTCTAGAATATGACGAAGATCGAAATTCTCTTTCCAGTATTCAGCTACCTTAGGATCGATATCGCCGGTCTTTTTATCCCAAATCCGCTCTGGGTAACCATCATCACCTTGTGGAGAATAGGTTGCTTCCCAAATATCCCATTGTTGTCCGGATCTCGATTTATCTCCCAACACCAATTCTAAATGATTTCCTTGTTTTAAGGTAGATTGTATTTGCCCTAGGTAATTACGATGCGATGGCACTTCTAATGTTTTATGTGCACTCTTATAGAAGTAGGCATTTTCATCTTCATATATATTCGTTAAGGTATACGCTCTAAAATCTATGGGATCTGGGCATGCCGCAAAACAACCGTTATATTCATCTGGGTATTTCACCTGTACTGCCAAAGCTTCCCAACCACCGGTAGAACCACCATAAAGAAAACGAGACCACCCCTCTCCCATTCCTCTAAATTGTTTTTCTATTTCCGGAATCAATTCATAGGTAATGGCATCACCATACGGACCTTGACTTGCAGAATTCACTGCATAAGAATCATCATAATATGGTGTAGGATGCTGAATTTCAATAATAATAAAACGAGGGAAATCTGGTTCGTTCCATCGCTTATAAAAATCATAGGCTTCTTGCTGTTCTATAACATTATACCCTTCTAAACTAAATCGTTCAGAATATTCTGGTTTCATTTTAGGATCTGGAGGTGTAGTTCTGAATCCGCCAAAATCTGAAGGAAAATGTCCGTGAAAAACCATTAAAGGATACTTAGCTTCCGGATGCTCCTCAAATCCCTTTGGGAGCAACACATGAGCTCCTAAGAAAATATCTCTTCCCCAAAACTCAGAAAGCTTTTCTGACTTCACCTTTACGTGTTTTATCCACTTAGTATCTTCTGGTTCTGCAATTGGCGCAATTACTTGATCTAAATCAACCGACACATTTTCAAAGCCGTTACTTGCAACTCTAATTTTAAAAGGCTTACTATATAAATTACCAGGAGATTTTTGCCATTGCTGCCCCTCGCCATTATCCATAGGCAACTTAACTGTATGACCGGTAGAAAGGTTAAAAGTTTCATACACGTTTAAAAGTGCCTGCACATTATATTCCCCAGGTGGTACATCTTTTAAACTTTCGTATGGATAACCAAATACAATTTCATCAAAAGTCAGCACAGAATCTTTAGCCCAATTCTCCACATTCATACCGAAAATGAGTTGCGTTTTGAGTCCGTCATTAATCTGAAACCTTGGTTCATTGCTATCATCTGAAGAAAGCATTAGTAGTAACCTACCATCTTTTGCCAAAGAATCTACCTCAGCTGAATAACTAACATCAATTGTAAACTTATGCTCTAATTTAGGAGGTTCTGAGCACCCCATTACAAAAGCTACGACCACTAGAACCAAAAGAATTTTTCTCATAAGGATAAATGTTTCACAAAAGGTACAGTATTCTATAATCACATCAAATACCAAGACTAAAATTTCAACGTTTTAAATACATGACCTTTTAGTATTGCACCTAAAAACCTATGCTATGAAAAAATTATTATACACCTTATTAATCGGAGTTTCGATAACATTAGTAGCAAGTTGCGATTATGATGATAGCAATGACATCGACATCTTAACACCGAATGACACTACTGAAACGGGAGTAACCATCAATAAATTACCGGCATAAAAAAAGCCTTACAATAGTATTGCAAGGCTCATTTTATGATTTTAAAGAAATCTAATTTCTACTTCTATGTCTCTCACGAGCTAACAATGTATTTTTCAATAGCATTGCAATGGTCATAGGACCAACACCACCAGGAACGGGAGTAATGTACGATGCTTTTTTACTTACATTTTCAAAGTCAACATCACCCGTAATATAATATCCTTTTTCTTTAGTTTCGTCTGGTACTCTAGTAATACCCACATCTATTACAACCGCATCATCTTTTACCATTTCTGCTTTCAAGAATTTTGGCACTCCCAATGCAGAGATAACAATATCTGCCTGCGAAATAATCTGTGTAATATTTTTAGTGTGGCTATGAGTAAGTGTTACGGTCGAGTTACCTGGCCATCCTTTTCTACCCATTAAAATACTCATTGGTCTACCCACAATATGGCTACGACCAATAACTACAGTATGTTTCCCTTTTGTATCTACTTTATAACGTTCCAGTAATTCAAGAATACCGAACGGAGTAGCAGGTATGAACGTACTCATATCTAACGCCATTTTACCGAAGTTGGTAGGGTGAAATCCGTCAACGTCTTTATCTGGATCAACGGCCATAATCACCTTTTGGGTATCTATTTGCTCTGGTAAAGGCAATTGAACAATAAAACCATCGATATCATCATCAACGTTCAATTCTTTAATCTTGTTCAATAATTCTTGCTCAGAAGTGGTACTCGGCATTTGAATTAAAGTAGATTCAAAACCGATACGCTCGCAAGAACGCACTTTACTACCTACGTAAGTTAAACTAGCGCCATCACTACCAACAATAATTGCTGCTAAGTGTGGTACTTTTTCACCACGTTCTTTCATCTTGGCAACCTCTGCCTTGATTTCTTCTTTTATTTCGTTGGATACTTTTTTACCATCCAATAATTCCATATCCGCTTCTTTTTAAGTTGTGTAGTTTGGTTGTTATTTCATTCCTTTCATGGCACCCATCATCTGCATCATCTTCTTACCGCCGCCACCTTGCATCATTTTCATCATTTTGCTCATTTGATCAAACTGCTTTAAAAGCTGATTGATTTCTTGAACTTCTCTTCCAGAACCTTTTGCAATACGTTTTTTTCTACTTGCATTTAATTTAGATGGTGTAGAACGTTCTTCTGGAGTCATAGAATATATAATAGCTTCTATATGCTTGAAAGCATCATCATCAATATCCAAACCTTTTAAGGCTTTTCCCGCTCCAGGAATCATCCCCATAAGGTCTTTCATATTACCCATCTTCTTGATTTGCTGAATTTGGCTCAGAAAATCATCGAATCCGAATTTATTCTTGGCAATCTTCTTTTGGATCTTTCTAGCCTCCTCTTCATCAAACTGTTCTTGAGCCCTTTCTACAAGTGATATCACATCACCCATACCCAAGATACGATCTGCCATACGTGATGGGTAGAAAATATCAATAGCTTCCATCTTCTCTCCAGTACCAATGAACTTAATTGGCTTATCTACCACAGATTTAATAGAAATAGCGGCACCACCACGGGTATCACCATCTAACTTGGTTAAGATAACACCATCAAAATTCAAGATATCGTTGAAAGCTTTTGCTGTATTCACAGCATCTTGACCGGTCATAGAATCTACTACGAACAAAGTCTCTTGCGGCTGAATCGCTTTATGAATGTCAGATATCTCTGCCATCATTTTCTCATCTACAGCTAAACGACCAGCGGTATCAATTATAACCACATTATACCCTTCCGCCTTTGCCTTTGCAATACCTGCTTGTGCTATAGCGACTGGATCTGTATTTTCCCTATCTGAATATACAGGTACATCTATCTGCTCACCAACTACGTGCAACTGATCAATTGCCGCCGGACGGTATACATCACAAGCAACCAATAACGGCTTTTTAGATTTTTTTGTTTTTAGGAAATTGGCAAGTTTACCAGAAAAGGTAGTTTTACCAGATCCCTGCAAACCAGACATTAAAATAACCGATGGATTCCCGGACAGATTAATACCTTCTGACTCACCACCCATTAATTGGGTAAGTTCATCTTTTACAATCTTGACCATTAACTGACCAGGTTGTAAGGTGGTCAATACATCTTGCCCCAACGCCTTTTCTTTTACCCTATTGGTAAATTCTTTGGCTATTTTAAAGTTAACATCCGCATCCAATAAGGCTCGGCGTACTTCTTTGGTAGTCTCTGCAACATTAATTTCTGTAATCTGACCATGTCCTTTTAGTACATGTAATGCCTTGTCTAGCTTATCGCTTAAATTATCGAACATTCTTTTCTTTTTTAAGGGGTTACAAATTTAATAATATCAATGTAAAATTCGTAGCAAGTGCCAGAAAATAAACAAAACAAAAGAGCATCCACTATAAATGGATGCTCTAAACTTAGTTGTGGGGCAAAAAAGGTATTACATTTTCATAAGCTGCAAGTTCAAAACCTCCATCAATACCGCCAACGAGGCCCAACTCTTTACTGTTGACGGTATATTTCTGGATGTTCTAATCTTACTATCTTTCTAAAACTAAATGGTCATATAAACCAGTATCATTTTCATGTTTAAGCTCTATTCTTGTTTCATCTATCTCTAATATCTGATAATCATTTGCCAACGGCTCGTAATTACTACCTGCTTCGAAAGAAATTATCATTTCTAACTTACCGCTAAATGTATTTCTATATACAAACCACGTGCCATTGCTATAGACTTCTCCTTCTAAATTTCTAACTTCTAAAGTGCCGTCATTTTCCAAGTATAATTTTACATCTGCAAAAAGTACTGTAGACTCATCATCATTTTCTGCGAAGTAAGCCACATCCCATTCCGTATTATTGAATATGCTTTTAATGAAAGTGATATCTTCCTCTTCATCGTCTTCATCAATACATTTTTTAACGATTACTAGTTCATAGAATTCCTCTTCTACATTGAATTTTACTATTCCGTCTTTAAGATCTGTCAACAACCAATCGAAACTTACCGTTGGCTCGTCGTTCATTGTCATGGCTACCACCCATCTACCTTGCTGATTGGTCGTCACCACCCAAGTACCCTCAGAAACCTCAGCATCATTAGTAAGTATTAAAACGCCTTCTACTTGAAATTCAAGTTCAGCACCAAATAATCCATCAATCTGATCACCGTTATTTTTCAATCTTTTAATGATCCATGCGCAATCGCTCAATGTTTCTGAAATGCTTTCAGCAGTTACTTCTTCTAAATCTTCATCACAGAATTGCTTCATTACAATACGGTTACCATCGCCATTGTATAATTTGATTTTATCATCACCTAAGTCGTAGACATTCCATTCTAAATTGAAATCGGTAGAGTTCTCGAATTCCATCGTAAGTTTTGCGCCATCATCGCCAACGGTTGTTGTCCAAGTACCTTCAACTACAGTTGCACCGTTAAACCCAGTACTAACCGTACCATCTTCTTTAAAGTTTAAAATGTAGTTTACGTATTGCGGAGTCTGGTCAACATTGTCTCTTTTAAATTCTGTAACAAACCATACACACTCGATCAATTCTTCATTTAATTCATCTTGGTCAAAATCATCATCGTTGTAATCATCGTCGTCATCTTCATCACAATCATCTTTTGCATTCTCAATCGCAATGGCTAATTCTTGATTGCTTTCTACTACAATCGTAGTTTCGTCAGACAATTTTAAAGTCACGGGAAAATCAAAACTTATTAAGTTGTCGTCGCCTAAATCTTTGAAGAATAAACGTAGTTCTCGATCACTTGTAACCTCAACAGTACTGGTCTGCTCTAAGTTGACATTAAAGGTGAACATAGTCATAGGATACACAAAATCTATACATTCGATATCATCATCTTCGCCACCTTCTTTACAATCTGCAGCTAATGAACGTAATTCGTCTAATCCATTAATAGTAAATTCAGAGAAGTCACCCGCAGTAATGGTAACAGGGAAAATGATATCTAGAAGATTTTCATCATCATCTATACTATCAAAAATTTCTTCTATCTGCTCAATATCATCTTCAGACTCAATGGTAAGTGTTATTCCGTTTACCTTAACCGTATACGGAAAATTGATTTGAAAACAACTTGTACCATCAACGATATTATCGCAAGAACCATCGTTAGAACTGGTACGTTGAATTAAATCTGCTGTAGCAGAATTTGCTGTAATTGCTGTCGGCTCTTCTCCGTTATTAATTTCTTCGATCTCATCTTGACAAGCAGTAAAGCTCAGCGCAATTGTTAGTAGGCTAACATACATTGCATATTTAAAAATCTTTTTCATAATGACTTGGTATTGTTTGTTATTATGTTTCTAAAACAACCGACTTTAAAAATACCCTACCTTCTTTTTTATTTTTTTTCAAATATCTTTGATGAAAAGCAATCTATTGAAAGCAGACCAACAACTAAATGTGTGCGAAGAACAGGTTTACAAAAGTGTTTTTAACGAAACGTCTAAATCCATCTTCAATTATATTTATTACAAATTTGGTAATGAAGAGAAAGCAAACGATGCTGTACAAGAAGCATTTGTAAAGCTATGGGAGAATTGCGCCAAGGTGGCACCAGAAAAAGCAAAATCATATTTATATACCGTTGCCAATAACCTGTACCTAAATATTATTAAGGCAGAAAAGGTTCGGTTAAAATATGCCGATGCTACTTTAAAGACTACCAATGAATCTCCGGAGTTTATTATGGAGGAAAATCAGTTCAAAGAAAAATTAGATAACGCTTTGAATAGTCTGCCAGAAAATCAACGCACTACTTTTTTATTAAATAGGATTGATGGAAAAAAATATGCCGAGATCGCAGAAATGGAAGGTGTAAGCGTCAAAGCAATCGAAAAAAGGATGCATTTGGCACTGAAGAGTTTGAGGGAGCAGATTGATGGAATTTAATTGGTTGTTGGTTGTTGGTTGTTGGTTGTTGGTTGTTGGTTGTTGGAAATAAAATAATACTTTTTACTTAATACTTAATACTTAATACTTAATACTTAATACTTAATACTTAATACTTAATACTTAATACTTAATACAAAAATAAAAAAATAAAAAAGTAGGGTATTCATCTACTTAGTTGTTATACTAATACAAAGCTAAAAACATGCAAGACAATTACTTAGCAAAATGGCTTAATGATGAATTGACCGAAGCCGAGTTGGCGGAATTCAAAAAGTCGGAAGCTTATGAAACATATCAGAAAATTAAGGAGTCGGCGGCACAGCTAGAATCTCCTGAATTTGATATGGATAAAGCATGGGAATCTATTGAGCAAACGAAGACCGTAGAAGAAACCAAGGTATTTATCTTATCACCATTCAAGAAGTTTCTTCGTGTTGCAGCTGTAGTTGCCGTATTACTTACCGCGTCGTTCTTTTATTTAAATACTTTGAACGAATCTTATACAACGGAATACGCCGAGAACAAATCAATCACCCTACCAGATACTTCTGAAGTTATCTTGAATGCTGAATCTGAATTGGCCTTCAGTGAAAAAAAATGGAATTCCAACAGAAATGTAGATCTTAAAGGAGAAGCTTATTTCAAAGTTGCCAAAGGAAAAAAATTCACCGTAGAAACGGCTGAAGGATTGGTTACTGTTTTAGGAACTCAATTTAATGTAGAAACTAGAGAGGACTATTTTGAAGTCACCTGTTTTGAAGGTTTGGTAAGTGTCACGATCAACGGTGAAGAAACCAAACTACTTGCAGGGAATTCATTGCTTGCAATAAATGGAAAAAGCACCATGTCTAAAGCTATCGTAGATGGCCAACCTTCTTGGTTGTCTAAAGAGAGTTCTTTTACAAGTATTCCGTTACATTATGTCTTAGATGAATTGCAACGACAATTTAATATTACCGTTACGGCAAAGAATATTGATACCGCACAACTTTTTACAGGCTCGTTTAGCAATGAAAATTTAGACCTTGCCCTAAAAAGCATAAGCGTTCCTTTACAAATTAAGTTTAACTTAGATGGGAACAAAGTGCTGTTCTATGCTGAAGAAGCACCTTAATACTTTTATCACCTTATTTTTCTTACTGATTTTCAGTGGGGCGAGCTATGCCCAAACCACAACAAAAGATAGTGTTGCATTACGCGATTTCTTATCTGAACTACAATCTAAATTTGAGATAAAATTCTCTTATGCCGATACCGATGTTAATACTGTGTACATCACAAAACCAACATCCAATGCTCTTGATGAAATTCTCACCGAATTAAGGGAAGCAACGGGAATAACCATCAACAAATTAAACGACCGTTATTACACTCTAACCAAAACAACAACCATTTCTATCTGTGGTTATATTTTCGACAACTTTGAAGAAAACAATATACCCGGTGCCACAGTTGAAATTTACGAATCTGACCTCTCTGGAGTTACAGATGAAAACGGTTCTTTCAGCTTTGAAAATGTCCCCATAAACTCATTAGTCTATATAAAACATCTTGGTTACAAGCCCATTTTTATTGAAGCAAAAGAACTTTCAAAAACTTCCGATTGCAAAACCATTGCCATGGCACTTAGTTATCAAGAGTTAGATGAAGTAATTGTAACGCAGTTTCTAACCACAGGATTAAATAAACTTAACAACGCAGGTTTTGAATTGAGTCCCGCAGAATTCGGAATTCTACCGGGAGTAAGTGAACCAGACATTCTGCAGACCGTACAGGCTTTACCGGGAATTAAGAGTGTTGATGAAACGGTATCTGACATTAATATACGAGGTGGCACAAATGACCAAAATCTTATTCTTTGGGACGGAATTAAAATGTACCAAACCGGACATTTTTTCGGGTTAATATCAGCATTCAATCCGTATGTGACGGAAAAAGTAACCATCATCAAAAATGGTACATCTGCCATGTATAGTGATGGTATTAGCGGAACTTTGAGCATGCACACCAAAGATGAGTTACCATTAAACATTACCGGCGGAGCCGGATTCAATTTAATCTCGGGCGATGTTTTTGGTGAAATCCCCATTCAAGATAACATGGCGTTACAAGTATCTGCCCGTAGATCATACACCGATTTTTTGAACACTCCCACGTACACTACCTTCTCAGAAAAGGCATTTCAAGATACCGAAGTAAATAGTGAGAGCGAATTCTATTTCTATGATTTCACGGCGAAGTTTATGTATGAAATCAATCCGTATCAGAAAGCGAGTATCAGCTTAATTAACATGAGCAATAACCTAAATTATCTCGAAACAACTAGTGATACTATTGCTCCAAATAGAAGTAATCTGAATCAAGATAATTTTTCAATTGGTAGCGAATTACAAAGCGAATGGACAGATGATTTATCATCTCAATTAAGTTTCTACTACACGCAGTATGACTTGGATGCCCTATCCATATCAAATAATGATGCTCAGCAGTTAGAACAGAATAATCTAGTAAAAGAGTCTAATATTAAACTCACCACCTATTACAAAATTGGAGAGCATTTAAATTGGATGAACGGTTATGAATTTACTGAAACAGGAATTGAAAATACAACCAACGTTAATCAGCCACCATTTGCAAGTAATATAAAAGGTGTTATACGTAAACACGGATTATTCAGTGAAATATCCTATAGCTCAGAAGATGAGAAATTAACTGGGTTTATTGGTGGAAGATTGAACTATATCGAAAATCTAGATACGTTTCAAGAATACATATTTGAACCTCGCATTAATGTTAGTTATGAGTTGCTACCTAATTTTAAAACCGAAGTATTAGGCGAATATAAAAGTCAGGTTACCAATCAGATTATCGATTTGGAACAGAACTTTCTAGGTATAGAAAAAAGAAGATGGATACTTTCTGACGGCAATGCCTTACCCATCACCAAAAGCAAACAAGGATCTTTTGGCTTTAATTATGATACCAATAGATTATATGTAGGCATAGATGCTTTTTACAAAGAAGTAAATGGTATAAACGTGTACACCCAAGGCTTCCAAAATCAGAATCAATTTGATGGAGAGATTGGCTCGTACGCAGTTAAAGGAGCCGAATTCTTAATCAATACAAAGAATAACGACTATAGCGCATGGCTTAGCTACACCTTCAATAAAAACGATTACACATTTGATGTCTTAAATCCAGCTACATTTCCGAACAATTTAGATGTTAGACATGCTATCACCCTTGCAGGAAACTATACCCTTGGTGATCTTAAATTAGGAATAGGTATTAATTACAAATCTGGAAAACCATTTACCCGACCAGATGAAAATGACCCCATAAATGCTACTGTTTTTCCTACTGAAATAAATTACGAAGAACCTAATAGTAGCAGATTACCCGAATATTTCAGGACAGATGCATCAGCAAATTACACCTTAAAAATGGGCGATAAAATGAATGCTATTTTTGGCGTATCGGTATTGAATATTACGAATAGACAAAATACCCTAAACACCTATTACAGACTGCAAGATGATAATACTATTGAAACTATTGAACGCTTATCATTAGGTATTACACCCAATACCAGCATTCGAATAAGTTTCTAAGTTACATACGTTCAGGCACTTCAACACCCAATAATTTGAATGCATCTTGTATTACCTCAGCTACTTTTTTAGATAACTGAACACGTAAAACTTTCTTCTCATCGTCAGACTCGCCAAGTATAGAAACTTGCTGGTAGAACGAATTAAATTCCTTCACCAAATCATAAGTAAAATTCGCAATCAATGCCGGACTATAATTCTCCGCTGCCAATTGAATGATATCTGGGAAGATTTGAAGTTGTTTTATCAGCTCTTTTTCTTTCGCGTGTAATTCCGTAACCTGAGCATCCTTAGAACTATCGATACCCATACTTTCTGCCTTCCTTAATATAGACTGAATACGTGCATAGGTGTATTGAATAAACGGACCTGTGTTCCCTTGAAAATCTACCGACTCTTCAGGGTCAAATAAAATTCGTTTTTTAGGATCTACTTTTAGTATGTAGTATTTTAAGGCACCTAAGCCAATCATCTTATACAACGACTGCTTTTCTTCCTCATTATAATCTTCAAGCTTACCTAATTCCTCAGAAATTGTAGCGGCAGTTTGCGTCATATCAGCCATAAGATCATCGGCATCAACAACAGTACCTTCTCTACTTTTCATTTTTCCACTAGGCAAATCGACCATACCATAACTAAGGTGGTGCAATTGGTTAGACCAAGAGAATCCGAGTTTCTGTAGTATTAAGAACAATACTTTAAAGTGGTAATCTTGCTCATTACCAACTGTGTACACCATACCATTTACATCTGGGTGGTCTTTTACACGTTGTATCGCAGTACCAATATCTTGGGTCATGTAAACCGCAGTACCGTCTGATCGAAGAACAATCTTCTCATCTAATCCGTCTTCGGTTAAATCAATCCAAACACTACCATCTTCTTTCTTAAAGAAAACACCTTGTTTTAATCCCTCAGCAACAACATCTTTACCTAAAAGATAGGTGTCACTTTCATAATATAGGTTATCAAAATCAACTCCTAAATTCTTGTAAGTAACCTCAAAACCTTTGTACACCCATCCGTTCATGGTTTTCCAAAGTTCAACGGTATCGGCATCTCCAGCCTCCCATTTCAAAAGCATATCTTTTGCTTCTAATAAGATCGGCGCTTCTTTTTCAGCAACATTTTGGTCAGTACCTTCTGCTAATAATGTTGCTATTTGTTCTTTATACGCTTTATCAAAAGCAACGTAATAATTACCAACTAGCTTATCTCCTTTTAACCCTGTAGACTCTGGCGTTTCTCCGTTTCCGAATTTCTGCCAAGCCACCATACTTTTACAAATATGAATTCCTCGGTCATTAATAATCTGGGTCTTGTACACTTTTTTACCTGATGCCTTTAAAATTTCAGCAACAGAATATCCTAATAAGTTATTACGAATATGACCTAAGTGTAATGGCTTATTGGTATTCGGAGAAGAATATTCTACCATTACGGCATCATCAGACTCCTTTACAAATCCGAAATTCTCCTCTGAAGAAATTGAATTGAAAAAATCTAAATAGAAACCATCATTGATAACAATATTTAAAAAGCCTTTAATAACATTAAAGCCTGCAACGGCATCTACATGTTCTTCTAAATAAGCCCCAATTTGCTCACCAATTTGAACCGGATTACCCTTTACCACGCGCAACATCGGGAAAACCACAATCGTGATATCGCCTTCAAAATCTTTACGGGTAGGTTGAAATTCTACATTTGGCAATTCTTTGTCAAAAATAGATTTAACCGCTTCTTTTACTTTATCTGATAGTACCTCTTGAATATTCACCAAAACGTTTAATTAAGGCTGCAAAACTAATCATTTTTTAGGCTTTTAAGGTAAACAGATGCTGTATTCATTTGGCATTTCGCTAACTTTAATAAAAACAATGTAATTGAATTCGTATGCTTGTAAATGTATCTTACAACAATAAAGAGGCTACTCGAAAAATAGATGATGCAGTCGGCAAGCCTTTTACCTTAAAACAACGATGGGCAATGGGCGGTATTGGCTCACCAAAATTGATCATTACAGAAACAAGTGTTGAGATAAGAAACCTGTTAATTTTAGATAATAATAGAGATATCTGTAATATAGAAATGAGACCTGATGGAATCATAGTTGGGTTTAGGTCATTATTAGAATCTTATGCTTTGGTAATACCCTACTATAAACTCTCTATGTACAAAGGTGAAGCATCTGTTTATTCAATTTACCGCGACCATCATTTTATTAAAGTAGAATCTGACACCAAAGCAGTACAGAAATTCTTTAAAAAAATATTAGGCTACAAAGCTGACAATGCACCCACCTCAATTGAAGATTTATAATATGTTCGCAGATTTACCCAAAATAGATATAAAATTTACTAAAAATCAGCAAAGACAAATTGCTATTGGGTGGATTATGATAGTAATCAATTTTATAATTATTGGCATTTTTTATACTGATCTACCAGATAGCATTCCTGCACATTTTAATTACAAGGGAGATGTAAATGGTTATGGTCATAAAGATTCAATTTGGACTCTTCCTATTATAATGGCATTAACATATACCCTTTTATTTCTAATTATTAAAAAGGTAAAGCCATGGAATATGAATTACCCTGTTAAAGTAACAGAAAAAAATGCTCCAAGAATTTATAAAATGTCATTGCAAATGCTGATATACATGAACTTGTTAATATCGATTATAGCCACTCCAACAATTATAGAAACTATTTTACAAGCTCATGAAATCAACTTAGGTTTTAAAATATCAAGTCTATCCATAATTATTGTAGCTATCGTAACCCTACTACCCCTCTATTACATTTTTAAAATGTTCAAAATACCCAAATAATGAAAATACTACTTACAGGAGCCAATGGTTATATAGGTATGCGTATTCTACCGCAGCTATTAGAAATGGGGCATGAAATAGTTTGTGCTGTACGTGATGAAACCAGACTTTCTGTAGACAAAGAAACTAGGCAACAAATAGAAGTCATAGAAATTGACTTTTTAGAAGAACCCAAAGAAAATGTAGTTCCACAAGATATAGATGCCGCTTATTTTCTAATTCACTCCATGAGTTCGTCAACTCAAGATTTTGATGAAATGGAAGCGAAGACTGCTGAAAACTTCAATAAATATGTAGCAGAAACTCAAATTAAACAAGTCATTTATTTGAGCGGAATTGTGAATGACAATAACCTTTCTAAACACTTGCAGTCACGTAAAAATGTTGAGGATATTCTTTATCAAGGTGATTTTAACCTAACTGTTTTAAGAGCAGGCATCATTGTAGGATCAGGAAGCTCTTCTTTTGAAATTATTCGAGATTTATGTGAAAAATTACCTGTGATGATTACGCCGAAATGGGTATTGACAAAAACACAACCTATTGCCATACGAGATGTTATTGCATTTCTAACAGGTGTATTAGGAAATGAAAAAACATATAACGACTCCTTCGACATTGCAGGTCCCAATGTACTTACCTATAAAGAAATGCTGCATAAATATGCAGAAGTCAGGGGCTTCAAAAACTGGATTTGGACCGTACCCGTTATGACTCCGAAATTATCCTCCTACTGGTTATATTTTGTCACCTCAACCTCATATAAATTGGCATTGAATCTGGTAGACAGTATGAAGATTGAAGTCGTGGCAAAAGACACGCGATTGCAAGATATTCTCGGAATTACTCCCCACACCTACAAAGAAGCCATTGATTTAGCTTTTAAAAAAATAGAACAAAATTTAGTGGTCAGTAGCTGGAAAGACAGTATGATCAGCGGTCGATTTGTTGACAACTTAGAGAAACATATACAAGTACCTAAATATGGTATTCTGAAAGATTATAAACAACTTAAAATCTCGAATCCCGAAGAAGTATTAGAACGCATTTGGAGCATTGGCGGTGAAACCGGATGGTATTACGGCAACTGGCTCTGGAAAATACGCGGATTTATGGACAAGCTTTTTGGTGGTGTCGGTTTAAGACGTGGTAGAACGCATGCTCATAAAATATTTGCAGGTGATTCGCTAGATTTTTGGCGGGTACTATTAGCCGATAAAAAAGCAAAACGACTATTACTATTTGCCGAAATGAAATTACCGGGCGAAGCATGGTTAGAGTTCAAGATTGATGAGAACAATGTACTACATCAAACTGCAACTTTTAGACCACGTGGCCTACGAGGTAGATTATATTGGTACAGCATAGTGCCGTTTCACTACTTCATTTTTGGCGGAATGATCAAAAATATCGCTGATCAGAAAAATGCTAATCAATAATCAGAACTTCTATTAAGCCTTCTTCGAAAGCTTTAGTGGTAATTCAGTTAATCGTTCTCCCGTTAAGCGTCTAACAGCATTGGCAATCGCAGCTCCAATAGGTCCTAGAGGTGGCTCCCCTACTGCACCTGGTGTATCTTTACCTTGCAATAAAACTACATCAATTTCTTTTGGTGCATTCTTCATCAAAGCCATTTGATAAGGTCCGTAAATTGTTGGCGTTAATTCTCCGTCTTCCACAAACATTTGCTCGTAAAGTACGGCACTCATCCCCATAATTACACAACCTTCGCATTGTGCACGAATTTGATCAGGATTAACAGCTAAACCTGGATCCATTGCAACAGTTACTTTATGTACCACAATTTCATTATCAACAATTGAAACCTCTGCTACCTGTGCACATGGTGTATTTGCATCTATAGAAGCAGCAAAACCCATAGCACGACCATCTTTTACTTCTTCGCTATAATTAGCTTTTTCAGCAGCTGCTTTAATTACATTTTTTAAACGAATGTCAATTGGTTCATCTGCTATTTGATGCAATCTAAAATCGACCGCATTCTTATTTGCTTTTAACGCCATTTCGTCTATAAAACTTTCCATGGCGAACGTATTAGCCAACAACCCCAAACTACGCCACCAGCTGGTAGCAAAAGGCAATTCTACATGCCAGCACTCCGCTTTAAAATTAGGTATAGCAGTGTATTGAATGAATCCGCCACGAATAGCACCAACATCGGCACCCAAAAAGTTGGTAAGTGCATTAGGTATCAGAGCAGAATCGGTGGCAACATCACCACTCACGAACTGATGTTCTAGTCCGTCTAAATAACCCTCCGCATTTAATTTTCCTTTAATCACATGATGTGTAGGTGGTCGAAACATATCATGCTGAAATTCTTCTTTTCTACTAAAGAAATACTTTACCGGTTTGCCAACAGCTTTAGACATAATTGCCGCTTGAACTGCATGCGGCGTATGTAATCTTCTACCAAAACCACCACCCAAATAGGTAGGTATAACGTTGACATTTTCTACATCTAAATCTAAACGTTTGGCAACCTCTTTTCTAGTAATGCCGACAACTTGTGTCGATATTTTTATAGTAGCGCAATCGCCATCAACAAAGGCAACAACACCATTTGGTTCAATTTGAGCATGCGCCCCTATAGGACTTCTGAATTCTAAAGTGACTACTTCATCTTGATCATCAAAAGAATCTCCGTTCTTTTGTATCGCCGAAGAATTTCCGTTTCCCACGGTCATCATTTTTATGATTGCCTCGGTATTTAAATTATCATAGCTATCCCATGCAACGATAATGGCATCTTTTGCTTTCTCCGCTTCTAGCATAGAGTTTGCCACTACACCTACAAAATCATCTTCAACAACAATCTTAACTATACCAGGCATATACTCTGCTGCTTTAGTATCTGCACTGACGAAAATTGAACCTATTTTCGTAGGTCTAACCACGGCACCATAAAGCATATCTGGCATTTCCGCATCCATACCGAATATCGGATCTCCGTATACTTTCTCATCCAAATCAACCCTAGCAATTGGTTGACCTATGTATTTATAATCTTTAGCATCTTTTAATACAGGAACATCTGGCACCTCCCAATTCTCAACTCCCTCTGCCGCTTGCGCATAAGTCAATGTTTTTCCGTTGCCGGATATAACGCCATCTACAACAGAAAGCTGATCGACATCTACATTCATTTTAAGAGCAGCTTCTTTTAAAAGCATTACCCGAAGCATGGCAGAAAGTTCTCTAAGCGGTTTCCACAGTCCAGATATAGAAGTACTACCACCAGTGGCAAAACTATCTACATTTCCAGTTGATGAAGCTGCATGTACTACTTGAATTTGATTCAAAGAAACAGACAGTTCTTCGGCAGCCATTTGGGCAATACCGGTAAATGTGCCCTGCCCCATTTCCATTTTCGGAGAATGTAATAGGATGTTATTATCAGAAGTCACCTCAAACCAAATCATTGGTTGGTCAATATTATCTAGATAAGGCGCTTCAAGTGAATTTACCACGCCTAAAATTTGACGTCGAATAGGACTTCTAAATAAGTAGGCACCAATAGCTACCACACCTATGGTTCCTAATCCGCCTTTGACCAAAAATTTTCTTCTAGACACTTTCTTTGAATCTTTTTCTTTATCAGCCATCAATTATAACTCTTTAGATTCACTAATTACCTTCTCTGCTTGCAACTCCGCCGCCTTATGAATGGCTTTTCGCATTCGGTAGTAGGTACCACAACGACATACATTTATAATGTTCTTATCAATATCTTCATCTGTTGGTTTGGGCACTTTGTTTAACAAGGCAGCCGTTGCCATCATAAAACCTGGTTGACAATAACCACATTGTGGCACAATCTCTTCGATCCAAGCCTGTTGAACAGGGTGCGGATTTTCTCTATCCCCCAGCCCTTCAATTGTAGTCACTTCTTTTCCTTCTGCAAATTGTACGGGATAAGAACATGATCTGACAGCATCACCATCTACATGTAACGTACAGGCACCACAAGCTGCTTTTCCACAACCGAACTTTGTACCCTTTAAATTTAAAGTATCTCTAACAACCCAAAGTAAAGGGGTGTTTTCATCTGCTATATCTACGGTTTTTAAAACACCGTTTACAGTCAAGGAAATTTCCATAAAATTTTATTATTTAGAAGGTATTATTGCTCCGTCAGCAAACCAATTTTCAACAGCTTTCTTAAATTCTTCTTTTGAAACTGGCGGTATCGTTCTTGGCTCACCATCTGCATCTACACCTGGTTCCCAAGCCCAAAGCACCAAATTATCTTCGGTCATATGTTCAATAAGTTCTTGATGACTTCGATTGCCATTCATGCTTTTATCAAGTAAACGTTCTGCTATTTGTGCGCGCGTGAGTCCTTCCCAAGCCATTGAAGCAGGTGCCAATGCCCAATGAGGAGCACCTGGAACACCTGAATGTAAATTATTCTGAGATTGATGACATGTATTACAACTAGTCGCTTCAAAACCATGATCATCTTCACCCCTTGCCATTCCAAAATAATGAGGATGGCTTTCATCGCCCTGTTTTGGTATGTGATCACTAGGGTGACAATTCATACAACGTTGATGCGTTAATACATCCATCATCTTGTTATATGAATCATCAGATTTTACTTCATTAATCACTTCATTTTCTACAGATGAATAACCAGATATTTTCGGAGAACTTGCAAATACAAGTATAGCTCCAACAACAAAAAGTGATACAAAAATATAAAATGGTTTCAGCTTCATAATCAAAATCTGATTTCTATGAAGATAACAAAAGGCTTTGACTTTTATTAATCCATTTAAACAAATAATCAACTAGGCAAGCCAAATGATTTATTTCTTCGGAAGAAAAACCTCTGCCATCATACAACGTGCACTACCGCCACCACAAGTTTCAATAGTATGTAATGAGCTATGTAGAATTGCGCAATGATTTTCAATCTGTGCTATCTGTTCTGGTCGCAAACTATCATAAGCTGCAGAACTCATTACCATATACCTTTTGTCGTCACTACCTAAAACCTGAAGCATATTACCTGCAAAATGATGCATTTGTTGTTCGGTAATAACAATCACTTCTTTACCATCTTTTTTAAGGTGGTCCAACACATTTTTTCTTTCCTTCTTATCATCAATAGAATCTGTACAAATGACTACGAAATTTTCGGCCAAAGCCATCATCACGTTTGTATGATAAATAGGTAATCGCTTACCATCAACAGACTGATTAGCTGTAAAAATCACTGGAAAAAAATCAAAATCTTCACAAAACTCAATGAACAAATCTTCATCTGCACGTTCAGATAATGCACAATATGCCTTTTTGTTTACTCTATCTATTAATATACTACCTGTACCCTCAAGAAATAATTCTTCTTCTTCGGCAGAAGTATAATCGACAACATCATTGATTTTAAAACCGTTCTGCTCTAAGATCTCAAAAATATCTTCTCTGCGTTCATTTCTTCTATTCTCAGCAAACATTGGGTAAACACCGACTGTACCATTCGCATGAAAAGAGATCCAGTTATTAGGAAAAATACTATCTGGAGTGTCTGGCTCTTTAGTGTCTTGAACAACGATAATATTAACTCCCTTATCCTTTAATACGGATACAAAGTCATCAAACTCTTCTTGAGCTTTCTTATTTATCTCTTGATTCTTCATATCAATATCTTCCATAAAATAGTTATTGACAGCGGTCTGCTCGTTCATTCTAAACGACACCGGGCGAATCATGAGTATGGTATTTGTTATTTGCATAGGGGTACTAATTAAATTTTTCTTTTTTATAAATCTTTAAAATTAAGCTCTAATTAAAGGCAGGGTACTACAACGCAACAGCCCTTCTTGCTTTGAAATTTCGGCATAGGCAATTTCTTCTACCGTAAAACCTTGTTCACGTAACCAATTATTAAGACGCGTGAAATTACGTTCGGACACTACAACATCTGGTGAAATAGAAAATACATTACTATACATATGGTACATTTCATTGGCATCTATTTCGAAAATATTTTCTTTTCCAAAGAAATCTACCAACCATTGGTACTCCTCTTCTACCAGAAATCCGTTTTTATGTAATATTGCTTTCCCTTTTCCTAGAGGTTGAAAACAGCAATCTAAATGCAATGCATTTTCTTGCGCAACAGTATTAGACTTTCTTAATTCGAAGGACTTCACAGTTTTGTTTGGAAATTGTTTTGTCAAATACGCTACGGCAGCTTTATTAGTTCTCGCCGTTATATAAGAAGAATAGTCAGGTGCAGTATATGTACCAACAAAAATATAATCGTTCCAAGGCATAACATCACCACCCTCAACATGAACGTCTTCTGGAGGAGTCAGAATATTATCATCATCGATCTTATCTAAAACATGTAAAATTGCTTCTACTTCTTGTTCTCTATCAGGTAGTATATTTGCTTTGATAAGTTTGTCTTCAATAACAAAAGCAATATCTCTAGTAAATATTTGATTACAGTTTTCAAGAACTTCGGGTCTAAAGACTTTAACATCATATTTCTCGAACACTTTTCTAAAACCTTCCATTTCGGCAACCATATCTGCTTCAATAGGGTATGTACCAGCCTTTATATGTTCTACCGATTTTGGATCATAAGCTTCTTCAATAGTTGGCGTAGGTCCAGAGCTTTTAGCGATACCCAATACAACCGCTTTTAACTGTGAAACTTCATCTTTGATATGTAACTGTAACATAAGTTTTAATTTAAATATGAATTAAAAAAAAGGCATAAAAAAAAGCCCCTTTAAAAATTAAAAGAGCTTTTTGTTTTTTTGATAACGGTAGCAATCTACCTTTTGTCAAGTTCGACAAAAGATCTTAAATTTTCACCAGTATATACTTGTCTTGGTCTACCAATTGGTTCACCATTCAATCTCATTTCTCTCCATTGAGCAATCCACCCAGGTAATCTACCTAAAGCGAACATTACTGTAAACATTTCTGTTGGTATGCCTAATGCTCTATAAATAATACCTGAATAGAAATCTACGTTAGGGTATAATTTTCTATCAACAAAGTACGGATCTTCAAGTGCTTCTTTTTCTAAACCTTTTGCAATTTCAAGAATTGGATCATCTATACCTAGATCTGCCAATACTTCATCAGCAGCTACTTTAATAATCTTAGCACGAGGATCGAAGTTTTTATACACTCTATGACCAAAGCCCATTAATCTAAAAGGATCAGACTTATCTTTAGCCTTAGCCATGTATTTTTTAGTATCGCCACCATCTGCTTCAATAGCTTCAAGCATTTCTAATACCGCTTGGTTTGCACCACCATGTAATGGACCCCAAAGCGCAGAAATACCTGCAGATAAAGATGCAAATAAACCAGCATGAGAAGAACCTACAATACGAACAGTACTCGTAGAACAGTTTTGCTCATGATCAGCATGTAAAATCAATAACTTGTCTAACGCCTCTATAACAACCTTGTTCTGCTTATAATCTTGATTAGGACGTTTAAACATCATTTTATGAATGTTCTCAACATACCCTAAACTATCATCACCGTAATCTAAAGGAAGACCTTTCTTTTTACGTAATGTCCAAGCTACAAGAACTGGAAATTTAGCAAGAATACGCACAATCGCGTGGTACATATCTTCATCAGAACTCACATCAACCGTTGACGGGTTAAATGCAATCAATGCACTAGTCAAAGAAGACAACACACCCATTGGATGTGCTGATTTTGGAAAACCGTCCAAAATCTTTTTCATCTCTTCATCTACATGAGATTCATCTTTAATGTCTTTATGAAATTTCGCTAGTTCCTCTGAATTTGGTAATTCACCAAATATCAAAGCATAAGCTACTTCTAAGAAATCAGCTTTCTCGGCTAACTCTTCAATTGAGTATCCTCTGTAACGTAAAATTCCTTTTTCACCATCTAAAAAAGTAATAGCACTTTCACAAGATCCTGTGTTTTTAAAACCTGGATCAATAGTTATAATTCCATTGGTAGCCGAACGCAAAGTTTTGATATCGATTGCAAGTTCGTTTTCGGTTCCCTTAATTACAGGAAACTCATATTTTTCACCATTATATTCTAAAATAGCTTTGTCTGACATTTTTCTTTTTACGTTTTAAATACTTCTCGTAAAGTTAACAAAACAAGACTGGTTTACCAATTTCCAAAATCTGTTTTGGGTAAAATTAACAATAAGTACTATGAATAGCTTTCATTACAACAGATATAGTGACTCGTAATATGCATCTAAAGATTTCTCCCAAGTAAAACGCGCCTTTTTCGCATTGGCTTTTATCTTTTTCCAAGCAGGTTTATCGTTCTCCCATAAGGTCAAGGCCTCATCAAAACTTTTCACCATATTACTAATTTGCTCGTCGTAGGTATTTCCACCAAAAACAAATCCTGTTTTCATGTGATCGACAGTATCTTTTAGTCCGCCAGTATGATGCACCAAACACGGGTTACCATTTCTCATCGCCAACATTTGACTAATACCACAAGGTTCGAACAAACTAGGCATAAAGTACAAATCTGTTTCTAAATACATTGAATCAATCAAATCTTCTGATTGCCCGTTGGTAAATACAAAGTTTTTATGATGATAGCTCATATGACGAAAGAACTCTTCATAATCTGGGTCACCAGTACCTAATAAAATAAATATACCATCAATTTCATTTAACCTCGCAAGCATTTTTTCAAATGCTTCAGGAGATCGTTTTAAGAAATAGAACTTCTGCTCAGTTAATCTTGCTACACTAGACACAATAAACTTTGGTCTATTACCAACAAACTGCATAATCTTCTCACCAGTATGGGCAAGAAAATCTGCCTTATACTTCTTTGAATTTTCTTGAAGCCATCTAAAAATAGCTTTTACCGTATTTCTATATAACAATCCTTTTTCAGCTTCTCGTATATTGCCATAGTTGCTGGCATTTAAGATACCGAAAAGTCTACCTTCATTATTCGCTTTAATTAAATCTTCTTCTAAACTTTCACCTCCTATAAACTCTGGTCTTCTACTTGGCAACAGCACATCTTCTTTATAAGATGGCGAAACCGTATGTACCGCATCTGCAAAACGAATACCGACTGCCATTAAATTAATACAGTCTTGATATCTCGGATCCATCAGTGCTTTATGATCTAATTGAATTTCTGGAAACCAATGATTGACGGAAGCGTAGTTATTATAAAAAGGACGAATACCCTGAATAGCTAGGTTATGAATCGTATACACATATCGCATCTTTTTCAAATCTTGATATTGAGGATGATATGTTTTTATAAATAAGAGCGCAGCAGAATGCCAGTCATGCATATGAACGATATCTAAATCGCCAAAGGCTATAATTTTAATTGCTTCTGCCGTAGCTGTGCAAAAAATAATGAACTTTATAAAGTCATTGAAAAAAGGCTCTGTAGGATCATCATGATATATATGAGCTATACCACCTTCTGATATTTCAGGATGGTGAATAACATAATGAGTAATATTTTTATCTACTCTTTTAGGAATAACCTCATACAATTCTGCTGTATATGGCATACCCCTAAGACTAAATTCTAGTTTAGTTTTAAAGATTCCATTTTTATGCAATCTAGAATATGAAGGTACGACCACGTGAACTTTATCTCCTCGTTTCGATATCTCTCTAGGCACGTCTCTAACCACGTCACCCATTCCACCAGCTTTACAATCAGGAATGGCATCATTCTCTGCGGAAACAAAAAGAAAATTATTCATACGCTAACAAAGAGGGGTTATTATTGGTTTATTCTCAAAAGGTAGTTAAAGTTTTGAAGTACGCCAAAAAAAAAAGCCTTTCTCGAAAGAAAGGCTTGATTATATATTTCAATTAAGAATTAACCTAACTTAAAGGCTTTTTCTTGTGGGTAATAAGCTGTACTACCTAATTCTTCTTCGATACGAAGTAATTGGTTGTATTTAGCCATACGATCAGACCTTGATGCCGAACCAGTTTTAATTTGACCAGTATTCAAAGCTACAGCCAAATCAGCAATAGTATTATCTTCTGTTTCACCAGAACGATGCGACATTACTGAAGTATATCCTGCATTTTTAGCCATATTAACAGCTGCAATTGTTTCTGTCAATGTACCAATTTGGTTTACTTTAATCAAAATTGAATTTGCAATACCTCTTTCGATACCTGTAGATAAACGCTCAACATTTGTAACGAATAAATCATCACCAACTAATTGAACTTTATCTCCGATTTTATCAGTCAAAGATTTCCAACCGTCCCAATCATTTTCATCCATACCATCTTCGATAGAGATAATTGGATATTTAGCACTTAAATCAGCTAAATACTGTGCTTGTTCTTCAGAAGTTCTTATAACACCAGACTCACCTTCAAATTTAGTGTAATCATATTTTCCATCAACAAAGAATTCTGCTGCGGCACAATCTAAAGCAATCATTACATCATCACCTAAAGTATAACCAGCATTTTTCACTGCTTTTGCAATAGTATCTAAAGCATCTTCAGTACCACCTGCAAGGTTAGGCGCAAAACCACCTTCATCACCTACTGCAGTACTAAGCCCACGGTCATGTAATACCTTTTTAAGGTTATGAAAAATCTCAGTACCCATTTGCATTGCGTGACTAAAGTTTTTTGCTTTAACAGGCATTACCATGAACTCTTGAAAAGCGATAGGAGCATCTGAATGCGAACCACCGTTTATAATGTTCATCATTGGCACAGGAAGCGTATTAGCGCTAACACCACCAATATATCTAAAAAGAGAAAGACCTAATTCATTTGCAGCAGCCTTGGCAGCAGCTAGTGAAACACCTAATATAGCATTGGCTCCTAACTTCGATTTGTTTGGTGTACCATCTAAATCGATCATCGTTTGATCCAAAAGATTTTGATCAAAAACACTCATTCCTAATATCTCTTCTGCAATAATGCTGTTTACGTTATCAACAGCTTTTGTTACGCCTTTACCCATGAAAGCTTTACCACCATCACGTAATTCAACAGCTTCATGCTCACCAGTAGAAGCACCAGAAGGAACAGCTGCTCTTCCCATTACTCCGTTTTCGGTAACTACATCTACTTCAACTGTTGGATTCCCTCTAGAATCTAATATTTGTCTTGCGTGAACATTTAATATAATACTCATTTTAATCTTTTTATTAGTTGTTTGTTTAAAAAGTAAAGATACAAAAGCATGTTTTTAACTAGCTCGTTCCAACCCTACAATTGCCAATTAATTAATGTTTATTTAAACTATTTCGTTATGTTTTGAACAATTCTCAATTAATTTAAAAAAATCATCAAAAAGGTAATCTGCATCATGTGGACCCGGACTTGCTTCTGGGTGATACTGAACAGAAAATACATTCTTATCTTTCATACGAATACCTGCAACCGTCTTATCATTAAGATGTGTATGCGTAATCTCAAGATTTGCATTAGCCTCAGTTTCTTCTCTATTAATAGCAAAACCATGATTCTGTGAAGTAATCTCACCTTTGCCAGTAATAAGGTTTAATATTGGATGGTTAATACCTCTATGTCCATTGTGCATTTTGTAAGTAGATACTCCGTTTGCCAATGCCAATACTTGATGACCTAAACAAATTCCAAAAAGAGGTTTATCTGTTTGAATCATTTTTTTAACTGCTGCAATAGCGTCTACCAAAGGTTCTGGATCTCCAGGTCCATTAGATATGAAAAAAGCATCAGGATTCCAAGAAGACATTTCTTCAAAACTACTGTTATAAGGAAACACTTTTACATAAGCACCTCTCTTAACCAGGTTACGTAAAATATTCTTCTTAATACCGATATCAAGCGCTGCTATTTTAAAATTTGAATTTTCGTCACCAACAAAATATGCTTCTTTCGTAGAAACTTTAGAAGCCAATTCTAACCCCTCCATACTTGGCACTTCACTCAAACGTCTTTTTAAGTCTTCTATATTATCTATATCAGTTGAGATTACGGCATTCATTGCACCATTATCTCTAATATAGCTGACTAATGCTCTAGTATCTACATCAGAAATCGCAAACAAATTATTCTTATCTAAAAAACCTTGCAAACTATCATCAGCCAAAGGTCTAGAATACTCATAACTAAAATTTCTACAAACCAAGCCTGATATTTTAATTGACTCAGATTCTATTTCATCTTTATTTACTCCGTAATTACCAATATGAGCATTGGTAGTTACCATTATTTGTCCGAAATAAGATGGATCTGTAAATATCTCTTGGTAACCTGTCATTCCAGTATTGAAACATACCTCTCCAAAAGCAGTTCCTTCTTTGTCTCCAACAGATTTTCCAAAAAAGATAGTACCATCTGCAAGTAATATTATAGCTTTTCTCTTTGCCTGATATTTCATTTTAGTCTTATAATTTATTCGTTCACAAAAAAACATAAAAAAAGGATAAGCTAGAAAGCTTATCCTTTTTCATTATTAATATTTATTGACAATTTTATTCCTTAGAATCATCTGTCTTAGCTTCTGTTTCAGTTTGAGCTTCTTCAACTTTAGTTTCTTTCTCTGCAGAAACAACTTCAGCATCACTACCACCTGATCTTCTACTTCTTCTAGTAGATTTCTTCTTAGGCTTACCAGCATTATACAATTCGTTGAAATCAACCAATTCTATCATTGCCATATCAGCGTTATCACCTAAACGATTACCTAATTTGATAATTCTAGTATAACCACCTGGTCTATCAGCAACCTTTTCAGATACAACACTGAATAACTCAGTAACTGCATACTTATCACGAAGATTCTTAAAAACGATACGTCTGTTATGAGTACCTTTTTCAGCACTTACATTATTTTCTGCTTTTGATTTAGTAATCAAAGGCTCAATAAATTGTTTTAAAGCTTTCGCTTTAGCAACTGTAGTGTTGATTCTTTTGTGTTCGATCAAAGAACAAGCCATGTTAGCTAACATAGCTTTTCTGTGGGCAGTTTTTCTACCTAAGTGATTAATTTTTTTACCGTGTCTCATGTTTCAATTTTATCATCTTGCTACCAAACTCGACAGAACGAGGAGCAAAATATGATTATTTAATCTTTATCTAATTTGTATTTTGATAAATCCATTCCAAAACTTAATCCCTTGTTAATTACAAGTTCTTCAAGCTCTGTTAAAGATTTTTTACCGAAGTTTCTGAACTTCATTAAGTCATTCTTATTAAAAGAAACTAAATCTCCTAAAGTATCAACTTCAGCTGCTTTCAAACAGTTTAGAGCACGAACAGAAAGGTCCATATCTACTAATTTAGTTTTCAATAATTGTCTCATGTGTAAAGACTCTTCATCATAAGTCTCTGTCTGAGCAATTTCGTCAGCTTCTAATGTAATTCGCTCATCAGAGAATAACATGAAATGATGAATAAGAACTTTTGCTGCTTCAGTTAAAGCATCTTTAGGATGAATTGAACCATCTGAAGATATTTCAAAAACTAATTTCTCATAATCAGTTTTTTGCTCTACACGAAAGTTTTCAATACTATACTTTACATTCTTAATAGGTGTAAAAATAGAATCGACAGCTATAGTACCTAATGGTGCACCAGATTTTTTATTTTCCTCTGCAGGAACATAACCTCTACCTTTTTCAATAGATATTTCCATATTGATACTAACTTTAGCATCCATATTACAAATAACTAAATCTGGATTTAATACTTGGTATCCAGAAATAAACTTTTGAAAATCACCAGCAGTTAATTGATTCTTACCACTTACTGAAATTGAAACAACTTCAGCTTCAGAATCTTCTATTTGCTTCTTGAAACGAACTTGTTTCAAGTTTAATATAATCTCTGTTACATCTTCAACAACGCCAGGTATAGTAGAAAATTCATGTTCTACTTTATCAATCCTAACCGAAGTTATTGCATGACCTTCTAAAGAAGACAACAATACTCGTCTTAATGCATTCCCAACAGTTAATCCATAACCAGGTTCCAAAGGGCGAAATTCGAACTTCCCTTCGAAATCAGAGGAATCGATCATTATTACTTTATCGGGTTTCTGAAAATTAAATAATGCCATAATTGGATAGGTATTGTTTATTTAGAGTATAACTCCACGATTAATTGTTCTTTGATATTTTCTGGAATCTGTAATCTTTCAGGAATTGTAACATAAGTACCTTCCTTCTTCTCACTGTTCCAAGAAATCCACTCATAAACTGCACTACTAGCAGCTAATGAATCTTGAATACTTTGTAATGATTTAGATTTCTCTCTAACACCAACAACATCTCCTGCTTTCAATGAATAAGAAGGTATGTTTACCAACTCGCCATTTACCGTAATGTGTCTATGAGATACTAATTGTCTTGCTCCACTTCTAGTTGGAGAAATACCCATTCTATAAACCACGTTATCTAAACGAGACTCACATAATTGAAGTAAAATTTCACCAGCAACACCTTCTTTTCTTTTCGCAGTTTGGAATAAGTTTCTAAATTGCTTTTCTAAAATACCGTAAGTATATTTAGCTTTTTGCTTCTCCATTAATTGAACAGAGTACTCAGATTTTTTACCTCTTCTTCTGTTATTACCGTGTTGTCCTGGAGGGTAATTCTTTTTCTCGAAAGATTTGTCATCTCCGAAAATTGCTTCGCCAAATTTACGGGCGATTTTTGATTTTGGTCCTGTATATCTTGCCATTTTCTTTTAATTTGAAAGTGAGATTATGAATTAAGGCTTATCCTTCGATAATCGTAACTACACTTTCGGTGAAATATAATAGTAATTAATTAAACTCTTCTTCTTTTAGGAGGTCTACATCCGTTATGAGGCATTGGAGTAACATCGATAATCTCTGTTACTTCGATACCAGCATTATGTAAAGATCTGATTGCAGATTCTCTTCCGTTACCTGGACCCTTTACATAAACCTTAACTTTTCTTAAACCTGCTTCGTGAGCAACTTTAGAACAATCTTCTGCAGCAACTTGTGCAGCATAAGGTGTATTTTTCTTAGACCCTCTAAAACCTAATTTACCGGCAGATGACCAAGAAATAACATCTCCTTTTTTATTTGTCAAAGAGATAATGATGTTGTTGAAAGATGCACTTATGTGCGCCTCACCAACAGAATCAACTATAACTTTACGTTTCTTGGTAACTTTAGTACTTGCCTTTGCCATACCTAATTATTATTTAGTTGCTTTCTTCTTGTTAGCAACTGTTTTACGCTTTCCTTTTCTAGTTCTAGAGTTGTTCTTAGTACGTTGACCTCTTAAAGGCAAACCTGATCTATGACGAATACCTCTATAACAGCCTATATCCATTAAACGCTTAATGTTCAACTGAGTTTCTGAACGTAATTCACCTTCGATTACAAACTCAGAAGCAGCTTCCCTGATACGACCTATTTCATCATCATTCCAATCAGAAACCTTAGTATCTTCGCTAACTTGGGCTTTACTCAATATTTCTTGTGACCTACTTCTTCCGATTCCGAAAATATAGGTTAAGGCGATTACGCCTCTCTTTTGTTTTGGTATATCTATACCTGCGATTCTTGCCATAATTACCCTTGTCTTTGTTTAAATCTAGGATTCTTTTTGTTGATTACGTACAACCTGCCTTTTCTGCGAACAATCTTGCAGTCGGCACTTCTCTTCTTAACTGATGCTCTTACTTTCATCTTGTATCTTAGTATCTATATGTAATTCTTGCTTTAGTAAGGTCATAGGGACTCATCTCTAATTTAACCTTATCTCCAGGTAATAGTTTAATATAGTGCATACGCATCTTACCTGATATATGCGCTGTTACCACATGTCCATTCTCCAACTCTACACGAAACATTGCATTTGATAATGCTTCAATGATAGATCCATCTTGTTCTATTGCTGCCTGCTTAGCCATAAATTATGCTACTTTTCTATTTTTACCCGTTTTCATTAAGCCATCATAATGTCTATTCAACAAATACGAATTAACCTGCTGTACTGTATCTATTGCCACACCCACCATAATTAAAAGAGAGGTACCACCATAAAATAAAGCCCATCCAGCTTGAACATCCATTAATTTAACAACTATCGCCGGTAAAATAGCCAGCAAAGCTAAGAAAATAGATCCAGGTAACGTTATTAAAGACATAATCTTATCTAAATAATCTCCAGTTTCTTTTCCTGGACGAATTCCAGGGATAAAACCACCACTTCTTTTAAGGTCATCTGCCATCTTATTGGTAGGAACCGTAATAGCGGTATAGAAATATGTAAAGATTATTATCAATATTGCGAATAGTAAATTATATGCCCATCCAAAAATATCACTGAACTGTACTTGCATCCATTGTCCGAATGCCGTATCATCAAAAGCACCACCTATCATACCTGGCACAAACATAATCGCTTGTGCAAAGATAATTGGCATTACTCCAGATGCATTCAATTTCAAAGGTATGTATTGTCTAGATCCCATGATGTTCTTCTCATATCCACCAGAAGCAGTTCTTCTAGCGTATTGAACAGGTATTTGTCTTGTAGCCATTACTAAAAGAATACAAGCCAAAATAACTAAGAACCAAACAATCACTTCAATTAAAATGAACATTAGTCCACCATTATTATCTGTTGTTCTTGAAATAAACTCTTGAACAAAAGACTGAGGCATTGTAGCGATTATACCTATCATAATCAAAAGTGAAATACCATTACCAATACCTTTATCAGTAATTTTTTCACCCAACCACATTGCAAATACAGTACCTGTTACCAATATAATAACTGCAGGCACCATAAAGTCTAAGCCTTTACCTAATAAGAAAGCACTATCTCTAACACCAAAAGCTTCTAAGCCATATAGGTATGCAGGAGCTTGAACAATACAAATACCGATGGTTAACCATCTAGTAATTTGATTTATAGTCTTACGACCACTTTCACCCTCTTTTTGTAATTTTTGAAGATAAGGAATTGCAATACCCATCAACTGAACTACAATAGACGCAGAGATATAAGGCATAATACCTAATGCAAAAACAGAAGCATTAGCGAACGCTCCTCCTGTAAATGCATTTAAAAGACCAAAAATACCTTGATCAGTACTATCCGTTAAACCACCTAATTGTGTTGAATCTATACCTGGAAGTACGATTTGACAACCAAAACGATAAACCAACAAAAGACCTAATGTAATAAGAATTCTATTTCTTAGCTCTTCTATCTTCCAAATATTGGATATTGTATCAATAAAATTCTTCATGCTCTCGTTTATGCTTACAAGCTTATTGCTTCACCACCTGCTGCTTCAATAGCTGCTTTAGCAGTTGCTGTAAATTTATGTACTGAAATTTTAAGAGAAGCTTTCAACTCTCCATTTCCTAAAATTTTCACTAAATCATTTTTACCAACTAAACCATTCTCGATCAAAAGATCTAAAGTAACTTCATTAGTTAAAACCTTATTATCAACAAGCTCTTGTAATTTCTCTAAATTGATACCTTGGTAGTCTTTACGATTAATGTTCGTAAAACCAAACTTAGGTACACGACGTTGCAAAGGCATTTGACCACCTTCAAAACCAATTTTCTTAGAATAACCAGATCTTGACTTTGCTCCTTTATGACCTCTTGCAGCTGTTCCGCCTTTTCCAGAACCCTGACCTCTTCCAAGGCGTTTTCCGTCTCTATTTACCGAACCTTCTGCAGGCTGTAGATTATTTAAACCCATTTTATTCTAAATTTAAGCCTCCTCAGTGGAAACTAAATGTTTAACTTTATTTATCATTCCAAGAATGTTAGGTGTATCGTTATGCTCTACAACCTGACCAATTCTTTTTAAACCAAGAGCCTCTAAAGTTCTTTTTTGATTTTGAGGTTTCTTAATTCCACTTTTTACCTGTGTAACTTTAATCTTTGCCATAATTTTCCTCTTAACCTTTAAATACTTTTTCTAAAGAAACACCTCTTTGTGTAGCAATAGTTTTTGCATCTCTAAGTTGTAATAAAGCATCGAAAGTAGCTTTTACAACATTATGTGGATTTGAAGATCCTTGAGACTTTGATAATACATCATGCACACCAACAGATTCTAATACTGATCTTACAGCACCACCAGCAATTACACCGGTACCATGAGATGCAGGTTGAATATATACTCTTGCACCACCAAATTTACCTTTTTGCTCGTGAGGTAAAGTTCCTTTGTTTAAAGGAATACGAACTAAGTTCTTTTTACCATCTTCGATTGCTTTTGCAATAGCAGTAGCAACTTCTTTTGATTTACCTAAACCGTGACCTACAACACCATTTTCATCACCTACAACAACAATTGCAGAAAAACCGAATGCTCTACCACCTTTTGTTACCTTGGTTACACGTTGAATACCAACTAATTTATCTTTTAAGTCTAAACCACCTGGCTTAACAGTTTCTACGTTTTTATATTTTTGGAACATACTAGTATATTAGAATTTTAGTCCTGCTTCTCTTGCACCATCAGCTAAAGATTTTACTCTTCCATGATACAAATTACCTCCTCTATCAAAAGCGACTTTATCTAAGCCAGCTTTTACAGATTTCTCAGCGATTGTTTTACCAACCAAAGCAGCAATCTCGGTTTTATTTCCTTTTGCTTTCGCGATATCCTTATCTCTTGAAGAAGCGGATACTAAAGTGACTCCTTTAACGTCGTCTATAACTTGAGCGTAAATTTCGCTGTTACTTCTAAACACAGACAACCTTGGTTTAACTGCAGTTCCAGAAGAAACCTTACGTATTCTACGTCGGATTCTTAATTTTCTTTGTGTTTTTGATAATCCCATAATATCCTTTATTAAGCTGATTTACCAGCCTTTCTTCTTAATATTTCACCTACAAACTTAATTCCTTTCCCTTTGTACGGCTCCGGACTACGGAAAGATCTAATCTTTGCTGCTATATGACCCACTAATTGTTTGTCATGAGAAGTAAGCTTAACGATAGGGTTTTTACCTTTTTCAGAAATTGTTTCAACTTTTACCTCAGAGGCAATGTTAAATACAATGTTGTGAGAAAAACCTAAAGCTAAATCAAGTTTTTGACCTTGATTACTAGCTCTATACCCTACACCTACTAATTCTAATTCTTTGGTCCAACCTTTAGAAACACCATCAACCATATTAGTGATAAGTGATCTATATAAACCGTGCTTTGCTTTATGCTCCTTAGAATCAGATGGCCTTGTTACGAAAGCCTGTCCGTCTTCTACTTTAACCGATACTCCTGAGAACTCTTGAGTCAACTCACCTAACTTTCCTTTAACAGAAATGATATTGTCGTTGATTTCAACTGTAACTCCTTCAGGAATTGCGACTGGATTATTACCTATTCTAGACATTTTCTAAATCTTTAATCAATTAATAAACGTAGCACAAAACTTCACCACCAACTTTTTCTGCCTTTGCCTGCTTGCTTGTCATTACTCCATGAGATGTAGAAACAATAGCAACACCTAAACCATTCAATACACGAGGTAAATCTTCATTACCTGCATATTTTCTAAGACCAGGCTTACTTATACGCTGTATTTTCTTGATAACAGGTTCTTTTGTAAGCTTATCATACTTCAAGGCTATTTTAATAGTTCCCTGAACTTTGCTCTCTTCGAACTTGTAGCTTAAAATATATCCTTGATCGAATAATATTTTAGTAATTTCTTTTTTTAGATTCGACGCAGGTATTTCAACAACCCTATGTCCCGCTCTACTTGCGTTTCTAACTCTCGTTAGGTAATCTGCAATAGTATCTGTTACCATATGTATATAATTCGGAAACGGTTTTCAGCACTTAAGCTAAACCTGGATCCATTAATAATTCTAATCTTACCAGCTAGCTTTCTTAACACCTGGTATTAAACCGGCATTAGCCATCTCTCTGAATTTTACCCTTGAAATACCAAAAGTTCTCATGTAACCTTTAGGTCTTCCAGTTAATTTACATCTGTTATGTAAACGTACCGGAGAGGCATTTTTAGGTAGTCTCTGTAAAGCTTCATAATCACCAGCTTCTTTCAAAGCTTTGCGTTTTTCAGCATAATTTGCTACAGTTCTTTCCCTTTTTCTCTCACGGGCTTTCATTGATTCCTTAGCCATACTAATTCTTTTTAAAAGGTAAACCTAATTCTGTTAATAATGATTTTGCTTCCTTGTCTGTATCTGCAGAAGTTACAAATGTAATATCCATACCGTTAATTCTATTGATTTTATCAATATTAACTTCAGGAAAAATAATTTGCTCTGTTACACCAAGATTATAATTTCCACGTCCATCAAAACCTGTAGCTTTGATACCTTGAAAATCTCTAACTCGTGGTAATGCAGAAGTAACCAAACGGTCTAAAAATTCGTACATACGCTCACCTCTTAAGGTAACTTTAGCACCAATTGGCATACCTTTTCTTAACTTAAAGGCAGCAACATCTTTCTTAGACATGGTAGCAACGGCTTTTTGACCCGTTATCATAGTCATTTCATCTATTGCATGGTCAATAAGTTTCTTGTCAGCAACAGCAGCTCCTACACCTCTACTCATTACTATCTTCTCTAACTTAGGAACCTGCATTACATTACTGTAACCAAACTCTTCGGTAAGGGCAGCTACTATTCGCTCCTTATACTCTTTCTTTAATCTTGCAACGTATGCCATAACTAAATTACTTCATTGGATTTTTTGGAAACCCTAACTTTTTTACCATCCTTCATTTCGTAACCTACTCTTGTTACATCTCCAGATTTACTGTCGATCAATGCTAGATTAGAAATATGGATTAAAGCTTCTTTTTTTACAATACCACCTTGAGGATTCTTAGCACTAGGCTTCTCATGTTTAGATACCATATTGGCACCTTCAACGATGGCTTTATTTTTCTCAAGATTTACACGCATAACTTTACCTTCGGTACCTTTATGGTCACCTGCAGTAATTCTTACCGTATCTCCTGTTTTGATTTTTAACTTTTTCATCTTGTCCGTTATATTATAATACCTCTGGGGCCAATGATACAATCTTCATGAACTGCTTATCCCTAAGCTCTCTTGCTACAGGTCCAAAAACACGAGTACCTCTCATTTCTCCGGCAGGATTCAATAACACACAAGCGTTATCATCAAATCTTATATAAGATCCATCAGGTCTTCTAACCTCTTTCTTTGTACGAACTACAACAGCAGTTGAAACCGCACCTTTTTTGATACCTCCGTTTGGAGTAGCTTCTTTAACAGTAACAACTATTTTGTCACCTATTGAAGCATATCTTCTTTTGGTACCACCAAGAACACGGATAGTTAAAACTTCCTTTGCTCCTGTGTTATCCGCTACTTTTAGTCTAGATTCTTGCTGTAACATAACTTATTTAGCTCTTTCTAAGATTTCTACTAATCTCCAACATTTGGTTTTACTCATAGGTCTTGTTTCCATGATCTTTACAGTATCACCAATGTTACAATCGTTCTTTTCGTCATGTGCAACATATTTCTTTGTCTTCAAAACGAACTTACCGTACATAGGATGTTTAACTCTTTTTACTTCTGCAATAACAATAGATTTCTCCATTTTATTACTAGTAACAACTCCTACTCTCTCTTTTCTTAAATTTCTTTTCTCCATAAAGCCCACCAGTTATTGGTTCTCCCTATTAGTTAATTCAGTAGCTAATCTTGCTACCGTTCTCCTTACTTTTCTAATCTGAAGCGGATTTTCTAACGGAGTTACAAAATGTGCCATTTTCAAATCTGCATGCTGCTTCTTGTACTCGGCTAATTTCTCCGTAAGTCCTTCCACAGACATTTCTTTAATCTCTTGTTTTTTCATTATTCCTTACGTTTAATTTACAGCCTCGTAATCACGAGCTACAATGAATTTTGTCTTAACAGGAAGTTTCTGAGCCGCTAATCTTAAAGCTTCTTTTGCTACTTCCAAAGGAACTCCGGCAACTTCGAACATTATTCTACCTGGCTTAACCACGGCAACGAAATATTCTGGCGCACCTTTACCTTTACCCATACGTACTTCTAATGGCTTTTTGGTAATCGGCTTGTCTGGAAATATTTTAATCCACAATTGACCTTCTCTCTTCATAAATCTAGTAGCAGCAATACGAGCAGCTTCTATCTGGCGTGAAGTCAAAAATGCAGCATCATCAACATTCTTTATACCGAACATACCATTTGAAAGTTGGTGTCCTCTTCCAGCAAGACCTTTCATACGGCCTTTCTGCATCTTACGGAACTTTGTTCTTTTCGGTTGTAACATTACTTTAGTTCTTTAAAAATTACTTTCTACGACGTTGTTTTCTTCCACCTTCTTGCTTACCACCTTTAGAAGAATCTTTTTGCATTCCTACTAATGGAGATAAATCTCTTTTACCATATACCTCACCTTTCATAATCCAAACTTTAATACCAAGTTTACCATATGTAGTTTGAGCTTCATGTAAAGCATAATCAATATCTGCTCTAAAAGTTGATAGTGGAATTCTACCATCTTTATAAGATTCTGAACGCGCCATTTCAGCACCATTCAATCTACCAGAGATTTGAATCTTTATTCCCTCGGCATTCATACGCATTGCTGCAGCGATTGCCATCTTTATTGCTCTTCTAAAAGAAATTCTACTTTCAATTTGACGAGCTACACTTGCTGCTACTAAATTCGCATCAAGCTCAGGTCTTTTTATTTCAAAAATGTTGATTTGAACCTCCTTATTGGTGATTTTTTTCAACTCCTCTTTTAATTTATCAACTTCCTGACCACCTTTACCGATAATAATACCAGGTCTAGCAGTTGTTACAGTTACAGTGATTAATTTTAGAGTACGTTCAATTATAACTCTCGAAACACTAGCTTTAGAAAGTCTTGCATGAATATACTTACGTATTTTATCATCCTCAGCCAATTTATCTCCGTAATCGTTACCACCATACCAGTTAGATTCCCAACCTCTAATGATTCCTAGACGATTTCCTATTGGATTTGTTTTCTGTCCCATCCTAGTTTTCTGTTATATTTTTTGACCCCAAAACCAATGTAACATGGTTTGAACGTTTCCTAATTCTATGTGCTCTACCTTGTGGAGCAGGACGCAATCTTTTCAACATTGCACCACTATCAACTCTAATCTCAGCTACAATTAAATCAGCATCTTCTACACTTGCCTCTTCATTTTTTGCTTGCCAATTAGCCAAAGCTGAAAGTAATAATTTCTCTAACTTTCTAGAAGCCTCTTTAGGGTTGAACCTTAAAATAGCTAAGGCTTGCTCTACCTTTACACCACGAATTAAATCCGCAACTAAACGCATTTTTCTAGGTGAAGTAGGACAGTTATTTAACTTAGCAAAAGCTACCATCTTCTTCTCAGCCTTTATTCTTTCGGCCATCTGTTTTTTACGAACTCCCATAGCTTACTTTTTTCCTTTGTTTTTCGCACCTGCATGACCTCTAAAAGATCTTGTTGGTGAAAATTCCCCAAGTTTATGTCCTACCATGTTTTCTGTTACAAAAACAGGTACAAATTGTTTTCCGTTATGAACCGCTATTGTCATCCCAACAAAATCAGGAGTGATCATAGATGCTCTAGACCAAGTTTTGATTACCGCTTTTTTACCGGATGAAACACTTTGTTGGATTTTCTTTTCCAAACTATAGTGAACGTAAGGTCCTTTTTTTAGTGAACGTGCCATTTCTTTCTAGTTTTTATTTCTTTCTACGTTCTATTATATACTTGTTGGTGCTCTTGGTCTTAGAACGAGTTCTGAATCCTTTAGCAGGTATTCCGTTTCTCGATCTTGGGTGACCACCTGAAGCTCTACCTTCACCACCACCCATTGGGTGATCGACAGGGTTCATAGCTACCGGTCTAGTTCTTGGTCTTCTACCCAACCATCTACTTCTACCAGCTTTACCTGATACCAATAATTGATGATCTGAATTAGATATAGCACCAATAGTTGCTAAACAACCAGAAAGAATTAATCTAGTTTCACCAGATGGCATCTTAACAGTAACAAACTTACCGTCTTTTGCCATAAGTTGAGCAAATGTACCAGCACTACGAGCCATAACAGCTCCTTGACCAGGTCTTAACTCAATACATGAAATTATAGTTCCTAAAGGAATTTCACTTAATGGTAATGCATTACCAATCTCAGGCGCAACAGTAGCCCCAGCAGATACCTGCTGATCTACTTGCAAACCATTTTGAGCGATTACATAACGCTTTTCACCATCTGCATATTCCAAAAGAGCAATAAATGCAGTTCTATTTGGATCGTATTCAATAGTTTTAACAGTAGCAAGCACATCTTGCTTATCTCTTTTAAAATCTATTACACGATACCTTCTTTTATGACCTCCACCTTTTTGGCGTATGGTCATTTTTCCTTGACTGTTTCTACCTCCGGACTTTTTTAACGGAGCAAGCAAGCTCTTCTCCGGCTTATCAGCAGTAATGGCGTCAAATCCATTTACTACTCTAAAACGCTGTCCTGGAGTGATTGGTTTTAATTTTCTAACTGACATTTCTTGTCTTTATAGATTACTGTAAAAATCGATAATATCACCTTCTACAACATCAACAATTGCTTTTTTAATAGCATTTGTTTTTCCATGCTGCACACCAGTTTTTGTATATCTGGATTTTCTTGTAGGACCGTAATTCATTGTACGAACCTTTTTCACAGAAACACCATAAGTAGCCTCAACTGCATCTTTGATTTGCAACTTGTTAGCCTTAGGGTCAACTACGAATCCATAACGGTTATTCAACTCGCTATCAGCAGTCATTTTTTCCGTTATAATTGGTTTTATCAACACACTCATGATATTATTGTTTATTTAAATTCGATTCAATTCCTTCTAAAGAGCTCTCTAACAATACCACGCTATTAGCATGAAGAATTTTGTAAGTACTTAATTCTGAGTTAGTTATAACTTCTGAACCTTTAAAATTACGCGAAGACAAATATACACCTTTATTTGAATCACCCAACACTATTAAAGACTTTTTATTCTCAAGACCTAATGTCTTTAAAACATCAATAAAATCTTTAGTTTTTGGAGTATCAAAATCAAAGTCTTCCACAACTAAAATCGCATTCTCTTTAGACTTTAAAGTCAATGCTGATTTTCTTGCCAAACGCTTTAAGTTTTTGTTTAACTTTTGAGTATAATCTTTAGGTCTAGGGCCGAATATTCTACCACCACCTCTAAAGATTGGAGATTTAATACTACCTGCTCTCGCAGTACCTGTACCTTTTTGTTTCTTAATCTTTCTAGTACTACCAGCGATCTCAGCTCTTTCCTTTGCTTTATGCGTACCTTGTCTCTGATGAGCTAAATACTGCTTTACATCTAGGTATACTGCGTGATCATTAGGCTCTATAGCGAAAACATCATCAGAAAGGTTTGCCTTTCTACCTGTGTCTTTTCCTTTAATATCTAAAACTGCTATCTTCATTACATCTACCTTTGTATGGTTACATAAGCATTCTTATGGCCCGGAACACAACCTTTTACTACTAAAAGATTCTTTTCTGGAACTACTTTTAAAACTCTAAGATTCTGAACCGTTACACGATCAGTACCCATTCTACCGGCCATTTTCATACCCTTAAAAACTCTAGCAGGATATGATGCAGCACCAATAGAACCAGGAGCTCTAAGTCTGTTATGCTGACCATGAGTTGCTTGACCAACCCCAGCGAAACCGTGACGTTTTACTACACCTTGAAAACCTTTACCCTTAGACGTTCCAACAACGTCTACGAATTGTCCTTCAACGAAAACATCAACACCAACAGTGTCACCTAATTTAAATTCACCTTCAAAATCTCGGAATTCAACGACTTTTTTCTTAGGAGAAGCACCTGCTTTTTTAAAATGGCCTAATTCAGCCTTAATAGCACGACTTTCTGCCTTGTCATCGAAACCAAGTTGAAGGGCACTATACCCGTCGACCTCTTCGGTTCTGACTTGGGTAACTACACATGGTCCAGCTTGAATAACGGTACATGGAATGTTTTTTCCATTCTCGTCAAAAATACTGGTCATGCCTACTTTCTTTCCTATTAACCCAGACATACTTATTTATATTAATTATTATTAAATTCTTTTCAAAAAAATAGGGTCAAAATAATTTAACCCTAAATTATTTTTTCCGTTTTTCCCTCGCACGCAGCTTAGGACATGTAGTCTAACCTATTAATAAGCCAGACGGCAAACTTACACCTTAATTTCTACTTCAACACCACTTGGAAGCTCTAACTTCATAAGTGCATCAATAGTTTTAGATGAAGAGCTATAAATATCTAACAATCTCTTGTAAGAACTTAACTGAAATTGCTCTCTTGATTTTTTATTCACGTGAGGTGAACGTAAAACCGTAAATATCTTTTTATGTGTTGGCAAAGGAATTGGTCCTGTTACAACAGCACCGGTTGTCTTTACCGTTTTTACAATCTTCTCAGCAGACTTATCCACCAAGTTGTGATCGTAAGATTTTAGTTTTATTCTAATTTTCTGACTCATGTCCTAAATTTATGCTGTTATACCTTTTGCTGCTTTGATAACTTCTTCTGATATATTAGAAGGAGTTTCCGCATAATGTGAAAATTCCATTGTTGAAGTTGCACGACCTGAAGATAAAGTTCTAAGAGACGTTACATATCCGAACATTTCTGATAATGGAACAGTACCCTTAACTACTTTGGCACCAGCTCTATCACTCATATCACCAATAGTACCTCTACGTCTGTTTAAATCTCCAACGATATCACCCATGTTTTCTTCTGGGGTAATAACTTCTAACTTCATAATTGGCTCCATGATTACGGCACCAGCAGCTTTACCAGCAGCTTTATAACCCATCTTAGCAGCTAATTCGAAAGAAAGTGCATCAGAATCCACAGGGTGGAAAGATCCATCTTTCAATACTACTTTCATAGAATCCATCTCAAATCCAGCCAAAGGTCCGTTTTGCATTGCTGCAGCAAAACCTTTTTCAACAGATGGTATAAATTCTTTAGGAATACGACCACCTTTAATTTGATCAACAAATTGAAGTCCTTCTCCTTCGAAATCCTCATCAGCAGGACTCATTTCGAAAGAAATATCACCAAATTTACCACGACCACCAGATTGCTTCTTGTAAGTTTCTCTGTGTGTTGCAGTTTTTGTTAACGCTTCTTTATATTCAACCTGAGGCTCACCTTGGTTTACTTCTACTTTAAATTCACGTCTTAAACGATCCACAATAATATCTAAGTGAAGCTCACCCATACCAGATATAATTGTTTGCCCTGAAGCTTCGTCAGTTTTCACTTGAAAAGTAGGATCCTCTTCAGCTAATTTAGCCAAAGCCATACCTAACTTATCAACATCTGCTTTAGTTTTAGGCTCAACAGCAATACCAATTACAGGCTCTGGGAAGTCCATACTTTCCAAAACAATTGGGTGCTTTTCATCAGACATGGTATCACCAGTCTTAATATCCTTAAAACCTACAGCCGCACCAATATCACCTGCTTCGATAAAATCGATAGCATTTTGTTTATTAGAGTGCATTTGGTAAATACGAGAAATACGTTCTTTTTTACCTGAACGGTTATTCAATATATACGAACCAGCATCTAAACGACCAGAATATGTTCTAAAGAATGCCAATCTCCCTACAAAAGGATCAGTAGCAATTTTAAAAGCTAAAGCCGAAAATGGCTCCTTAACACTTGGCTTACGTTTTTCAACAGCGCCAGTATCAGGGTTAGTACCTTGAATATCATCCTTATCTACAGGAGAAGGTAAATATCTACAAACAGCATCCAATAAAAACTGAACACCTTTATTTTTAAATGAAGAACCACAAATCATAGGTATGATTGCGCGATCCATTACAGCAGCCCTTAAAGCAGCATGTACTTCTTCTTCAGTAATAGAGTCTTCATCTTCGAAGAATTTCTCCATTAACTCCTCATCATATTCAGCAACAGCTTCGATTAAGGCAGCTCTATACTCCTTAACTTCAGCTTTCATATCTTCAGGTATGTCAATTACATCAAAAGTAGCCCCGAAACCCTCTTCGTGCCATGTAATCGCTCTATTCTTAGCTAAATCAACAATACCTCTAAAATCAGCTTCATCTCCGATTGGAAGTACTATTGGCACAGCATTAGAACCTAACATCTCCTTAACTTGCTTACAAACCATAAGGAAATTAGAACCTTGACGGTCCATCTTGTTCACGAAACCAATTCTCGGAACCTTATAATTATCAGCCAATCTCCAGTTAGTTTCAGACTGAGGCTCAACACCATCAACCGCACTGAACAAAAAGACTAAACCATCTAATACACGTAAAGAACGATTTACCTCTACGGTAAAATCAACGTGACCAGGAGTATCAATAATATTAAAGTGATAAGGCTTTGTTTCATCAGTTAACTGACCATTTTTCATTGGAAAGTTCCACTCACATGTAGTAGCAGCTGAAGTAATAGTAATACCTCTTTCTTGCTCCTGCTCCATCCAGTCCATAGTAGCAGCACCATCATGAACCTCACCTATTTTATGACTTACACCTGTATAAAAAAGTATACGCTCAGTCGTTGTGGTCTTACCAGCATCAATATGCGCAGCAATACCTATATTTCTTGTGAATTTTAAATCTCTTGCCATGTCTTTCTAGAATCTAAAGTGCGAAAATGCTTTGTTTGCCTCAGCCATCTTGTGCGTATCGACTCTCTTTTTAACAGCAGCACCTTCTTCTTTTGCAGCAGCTAAAATTTCTCCAGCTAGTTTTTGAGCCATACCTTTTTCATTACGCTTTCTCGCATAACTAATCAACCACTTCATAGCTGTTGATATTTTTCGGTCTGGTCTAATTTGCATTGGAATTTGAAATGTTGCACCACCAACTCTTCTACTTCTAACTTCTACGTGAGGCATAACATTACTTAATGCATCTTTCCAAAGCTCTAAAGCTGTCTTTTCTTCATCAGTCTTCTTTGCATCTACAATGTCAATTGCATCATAAAACACACCAAAAGCTACTGATTTTTTACCATCCCACATCATCATGTTGACGAAACGTGTCACCAACTGATCATTAAATCTTGGATCTGGTAAAAGTGGTCTTTTCTTTGCCTGTTTTTTTCTCATTACTTCCTTTTAAACAAGTTTAATTAATTTTTAGGGCGTTTCGCACCATATTTAGATCTACGTTGTGTTCTACCGGCCACACCTGCTGTGTCCAATGCACCACGTACAATATGATACCTTACTCCTGGTAAATCTTTAACTCTTCCGCCTCTTACTAATACTATCGAGTGCTCTTGAAGATTGTGACCCTCTCCTGGAATGTAAGCATTTACTTCCTTACCGTTAGTTAACCTTACCCTTGCTACTTTTCTCATAGCTGAATTTGGTTTCTTTGGCGTGGTAGTATAAACACGTGTACAAACACCCCTTCTCTGAGGACACGAATCCAAAGCAGCCGATTTACTCTTCTTAGTAATCGTCTCTCTTCCTATTCGTACTAATTGTGATATTGTTGGCATACTATAATGATATATAAAAAATTACCCCTACTTTAAGGGTCGGCAAATGTAGTAATATTTCAGTAAAATTCAAACCAAGTTAGATTTATTTTCATTTTTTTTTAAATACCACATTTTAAACGTAAAATATCTTTTGTTAAAACCAACTTAACATTTGAGAAACCGCTAGCGAATTCTATACAATATTCGATCTGAATAAAATGCAAGTTTTTCTGTATTTTTTTGAAGAATTACGAATATGATAAAAAAAACCATGCTGAATTATATAACTTTAAATATGGATCGTGTTTTATCTGTAACTCCTGATTTTATAACACAATCTTAAAATTTTATTAAAATTGTCTTGCATTATTAACACATTATTGTGAAGTTTGTCGCTAGCTAATTCAAATAATTTAAAAATGAGAACAAAACTAAATGGATTGTTAACGCTACTTTTAGCGTTAGTTGTGCATATTTCTTTTGCACAGCAAAAAACAGTTTCCGGTACGGTTACTGATCAGGGAGGGCTTCCTTTGCCCGGAGTTAACATTGTAGTTGAAGGTACCACCACTGGTACACAAACTGATTTTGATGGTAACTACTCTATTATGGCCGCACAAGGCGAAACATTATTGTTTACTTACATCGGTCAAAAAGCAGTAAGAAAATCGGTAGGTGCCGGTAGCACAGTAAGTGTACAAATGGAAGAAGACGCACAAGCACTTGAAGAAGTGGTTGTTACCGCTCAAGGTATTAAGCGTGAGAAGAAAGCTTTAGGTTTTGCAGTTTCATCTGTAGACGAAGAAGATTTAGAGTCTCGTTCTGAAGGTGATGTTGCGCGTGTATTATCAGGTAAAGCATCTGGTGTTCAGATTACTGCTGCTGGTGGTATGTCTGGTTCTGCAACTAACGTTGTTGTAAGGGGTTTAAGTTCCTTTAGTGGAAGTAACCAAGCTCTTTTTGTTGTTGATGGTGTACCTTTTAGTAGTGATACTAATGCACAAGATACAAATGGTGGTGGTTCTAATTTCTTAACCGGTAACACTGGTTCTTCAAGATTTTTAGATTTAGATCCAAACAACATCGCAAAAATCGAAGTACTTAAAGGTCTTGCTGCGGCAACACTTTATGGTTCTCAAGGTAAAAACGGTGTAATCCTTATTACAACTAAAGCAGGTTCTGCTGTTGGTGGTAAAAAGAAAACAGAAATTACTGTTAATCAATCTTACTTTGTTAATGAATTTGCTTCATTACCAGATTATCAAGATGAATATGGTAACGGATTTGACCAAGCCTTCGGTTGGTTCTTTAGTAACTGGGGTCCTAGTTTTGAAGAAAGCGGACTTTCTGGTTGGGGAAGACAAGCGTCAATTGATGCGAATGGAACTTTAGAGCACCCGTACAGTAGTACTGCAGTTAGATCTACTAGAGAAGCATTTCCAGAACTTCAAGATACTAGATATGATTGGAAACCTTATGACTCTGTTGAAAACTATTTCAAGCCAGGTTCAGTAAGTTCTACATCTGTTAACATTAACGGTGCTTCTGAAGATGGTAACACTACATTCAACGCTAACTTTGGTTACTTGGATGATGAGTCTTTTATTCCTGGTAACGGATTATCAAGAGCAAACGTTTCTATCGGTGGTAGATCTAAATTATCTAACAGATTTACAGTATCTGGGGCAATGAACTACTCTAGAACAGATTATAGCTCACCTCCAATTGCGGCAAGTGAAGGTAACGGAACAACTGGTCTTTCAATTTTTGGTAACATTTACTTTACACCAAGAAGTGTTGATTTATTAGGTTTACCTTACCAAAACCCAATTGACGGTTCTAGTGTTTACTATAGAAATGGTAATGACATTATCAACCCTCGTTGGACTGCAAATAATGCTAAGTACTCTCAGTTAACTACTCGTGTTTTCTGGAATGCTTCTGTACAATATGACATCAACGATAATCTTAACATGACGTATAGAGCAGGTTTAGATTATTATAATGAAAGAAACGAACAATACTCTAACAAGGGTGGTGTTGCATTTACAAGTGCAATTTTCGGTTTCTTAAATACATATGATAACAACAATACAATTTGGGATCATTATTTAGCTTTAAATGGTAACTATGATTTATCAGAAAAACTAGGTATGACTTTCAATGTTGGTGCAACTACAAGATCAACAACTTTTGATCAGTCTGGTGTTGCTAGTACAGGACAGATTGTATTTGACATACAAAGACACTTTAACTACGCTAACCAATCTCCTATTCAGTATACTGAAAAAAGAAATATCGCTGGTTTGTTAGGTCAGGTTACTTTAGATTATGACAACATGTTATTCTTAACAGGTTCTACTAGAACTGACTGGGTTTCTAACCTTACTACAGAGAATAATAGCCAAACGTACCCAAGTGTAAGTGCATCTTTCTTGCCTACTGCAGCTTGGCCTGGCATTAAGTCTGAAAAGGGACTTAATTTCTTAAAGCTTAGAGCTGGTTTAGGTCAGTCTGCAACTTTCCCAACTGCTTACCCTACCATTAGTGTAGTAGAGCAAAATACTCAAGTTTATGGTGAAGGTGGTGAAGTTACAACTAATCAAGTTGCAGGTTTCAGAGCAAATCCAGACTTAAAGCCAGAAATTCTTTCTGAATTTGAAGTAGGTTTCGAATCTAAATTTCTTAACAATAGAGTTTCTTTAGATTTCACTTATTTTGATAGAACTACAAAAGATCTTATCGTTAGAGAACCTCTTTCTCCTTCTACTGGTTTTACCTTTACTCAAAGTAATGTTGGTAAAATTGAAGGTGATGGTATAGAAATTGATTTGGGTGTTGACTGGGTAAGAAGTGACGACGCAAGTGGTTTCAACTGGAACACAAGAGCTAACTTTACTAAAAACAAATTTATTGTAACCGAGCAAGAGCAAGATATTATTATATACGCTGGTAGTTCTACACTATCTGTAGGTGGTAACGCAGCTATAAAAGGTGAGCAATTAGGTGTAATAGTAGGTGATGCAATCGCAAGAGATGCTGAAGGTAATTTCTTAATTGATGATGGTGGTGATTATGTTACTACTGAAGTTGATATTAATGGAAATGTACCTGTAATTGGTAATCCAAATCCTGACTACATCATGAACATCATAAACTCTTTTTCTTATAAGAATTGGAATTTAGGTTTCCAAATTAGTCATATTAAAGGTGGTGATGTTGTTTCTAACACCATCGGTACTTTATTAGGTAGAGGTTTAATTACTGAAACTTTAGATAGAGAAAATACTTATATCTTACCTGGTGTATCTCAAAGTACTGGTGAAGTAAACAATAAGCAGATTAACAACTCTACTTACTACTTCAACAATATCTTGTTCGGCCCAACTGAGTTAAAAGTGTATGATGCTTCTGTTCTTCGTTTACAAGAACTTTCTTTAGGGTACACATTCCCTGCTAAGTCTTTAGAAAGAACTCCTTTCGGATCACTTACAATTACTGCTCAAGGTTTCAACTTATGGTATGATGCATACAACACTCCTGATGGTGCAAACTTTGATCCAAATATTCAAGGTGCTGGTGTTGGTAACTCTCAAGGTTTTGACTTTATCAACGGTCCAAGTTCTAGAAGATATGGTGTTAGTATTAAAGCAACCTTTTAAAAATTGCTAATCTTAATTAATAGAAATATTATGAAAAAAATAATTAAATATATAACCGTTGTTTTTACCGCAGGAGTGCTATTAAACTCTTGTGAAACAACAGACCTAGATCTTAGGACTAGCCCTAATGATCTTGCTGCAGATCAAGCAGATCCAAATTTGCTTTTGAATTCAATTCAATTAGCATACGTAGCAAACATGTACACGATTAATGATATAGGTTCTGAATTAACTAGAATCGATTATATGCTTGGTCGTAACTACTTTAACACTTACCCTGGTAATACATTTGATGATATCTGGGAACGTCTTTACAGTAGTACAGATGGTAACAATGATGTATTCACAACAGACGTTGACTTAGGTATTTTTCCTAACGTTGCTAACTTACAAACCATTGATGCTGGAAGTGATACAGATTATTCTTTCCACATCGCGGTAGGTCAAACTTTAAAAGCGCACATGCTTTTATTATTAGTTGATTATCTTGGAAAAGCAACGTTAAGCGAAGCAGGTAACCCAACAGATTTTCCTGCACCATTATTAGATGATGGTCAAGATGTATATGCTGGAGCTTTAGCTTTATTAACTGAGGCAGAAGCATTATTTGCTGCTGACCCTGCTACTCAAGGTGCTGAAGATTTTTTCTACGGTGGTGACACAGAAAACTGGATTAAATTGATTAACACCATAAGATTAAAAGCTGCTGTTACTACTGGTGACACAAGTACTTTTAACTCAATTATTGCAGGTGGAGATTATATTTCAGCAAATGGTGAAGATTTTCAATGGCAATATGGCACTAGAGAATTACAACCTGATACTCGTCATCCAGATTACCAAGATGATTATACTACCAGTGGTGCAAACATTTACCAAAACAACTGGTTAATGAATTATATGTTGACGAAAAATGACCCAAGAATCAGATACTACTTTTACCGTCAAGAAAGTGCTACACCAGGTGCATCAGGTGAACCTGCTAATGAAGAACTACTTGCTTGTTCATTAGCAATACCACCAGTACATTATGATGGATTTATTTATTGTTCAGTGCCAAACGGTTATTGGGGTAGATCTCATGGTAACAATGAAGGTACACCTCCAGATGGTTTCCAAAGAACTGCTGTTGGGGTTTATCCTGCAGGTGGTCGTTTTGATGATAGTAGTTTTGACGTTGTTGGTCTTGGCCTAGGTGGCGGAGGTGGTGGTATCGAACCAATCATCTTAGCTTCTTATGTAGATTTCTGGCAAGCTGAAATGGCTGGTACTGCTGCTGCTAAAGCAACTTTCTTAGAAGCAGGTATGACGAAGTCAATTGCTAAAGTTCAAAGTTTTGGTTCTTTAGATTCTGGAGCAGATTTATCTGTTGCACCTTCAGAAACTGATGTTACTACTTATATTGATGACACAGTTGCTGATTACTTAGCTGCTACAGGTGATGACCAAACAAATATTTTATCTGAACAATACTGGATCGCACTTTACGGTGGTGGTGTTGAAGCTTTCAACTATTACAGAAGAACAGGCTTCCCTACAACTTTAGCTCCTAACTGGGAACTAAACCCAGGCGCTTTTCCAAGATCATTTTTGTATCCTCAAACAGAGGTTATCACAAACTCAAATGTTTCGCAGAAATCAGATTTATCAACTCAAGTATTTTGGGATACCAATCCAGCCGGACCAGCTTTCCCATCTGCTAACTAAAAAATAAGAAAATGAAAATAAACAATAAAATATTAGGCGCTATTATAGGTGTATCCTCGCTACTAATAACATCATGTGATGACGATGGTGGTAAAGTTATTGATGAAGTATTTGCAGAAACTACCAGAGGTGCTGTTTTAAGAACAATTGAATCTGGCGGAGTTTTTGACCGTTTTGATACTTCTACCAGTTTTGCCTTTACTTTTGAAGAGCAAGATTATGAAGATGGTGATTTGTTAGAAAAAGTTGATTTATATATCAGCTTTGACGACAACACAGAAGCCAATGGTGATTCTTCGGTTGATGAGATTTTAATACAGACTTATTTACCAGCAGATTTTACTGATGGTGAATTTGGTCTACCTAGAGCTAGCTACGAAACAACTTTAGCTAATGCTTTATCTCAATTAGGTTTGGTTGAAGGTGATTTTGACGGTGGTGATGCTGTTCAATTTCGTTTAATCTTAACTTTAACAGACGGTAGAACTTTTACCAACGATGATAGTACGGGTACCATTACAGGTTCATTCTTTAATGCCCCTTACTTCTACAACCCTGTAATCAAATGTATTCCACCTGCACCAGTTGCTGGTGAGTACACTATCGATTTAGTTGATAGTTATGGAGATGGATGGAACGGTGCATCTATAGATGTTGTAATCGATGGCGTTGCCTCTTCTTACACTATTGAAGATGGTGGTGCAGGTACTGCAGCATTTACAGTTCCTGAAGGAACAACAGAATTTACATTAGAATTTGTTTCTGGTGCATTCGATTCTGAGGTTACTTATGAAATCATTGCTCCAACAGGAGAAACAGCAATTTCAGATGGACCAAGTCCAGCAGTAGGAGCTATTACTTTGAATATCTGTAACGGATAATCTTAGAAATAATTAAATTATTTAATAGCTGCCTTATTCATTTAGGGCAGCTATTTTTTTTTACCACTATTAATCACCCCCGCATGCTACAGTTTTTAAAGATTACAAGAGAAAAAATATTAATTATTAGCTATTTGATTATATCAACATTGCTAATGTTATCATGTTCTGATCAAAAAAAAGAAACAAAAAGTAATGTAGCATCCAATGAATTAAGTAATCAAAAAATATTTAAAAAAATATCTAGCGAGCATAGCCAAATAACATTTAGCAATGAGCTTAAAGAAAACATAGAAACGTATGACAACGTTTTTAATTTTGACTATTTCTATAATGGTGCTGGCGTTGGTGTTGAAGATATAAACAACGACGGACTATTAGATATATTCTTTTCAGGAAACCAAGTAGAAAACAAGTTATATCTGAACAAAGGCAATCTTGTTTTTGAAGATATTTCTGCTAAAGCAGGTATTAACATCAATAAAAAATGGAGCAACGGCGTAACCTTTGTAGACATTAACAATGACGGATGGCAAGATATCTATATATCGCAAGGTGGACCTAATAATAGAAGTAATAGAAACAATCTATTATACATTAATAATCAAGACGATACTTTTACAGAAAGTGCAAAAGAATACGAACTAGACGATGCCGGAATCTCTACTCAAACAGCTTTTTTTGATTATGATAAAGATGGAGATCTTGACTGCATAGTAATGAATGAGAATGAACTGTATGGTTTAGACCCTATTTCTCTACTTAAAGCAGTAAAAACCTCTTCAGAAACCAAATACTTCAATAGTAGTCATTTCTACAAAAATATCGATGGCAAATATGTTGATGTAACCAAAGAAGTTGGTTTAGAAAACCCAATATTTGGATTAGGACTATGTGTCTCTGATATTAATGACGATGGATATTTAGACATCTATATTTCTAGCGACTACTACTTACCTGACGCCCTATACCTAAACACCCAGAATGGTAGTTTTAAAAATTCAGTAAAAGAGCTTACTCAACATATTTCATTTTATGGTATGGGCTTAGATATCGCAGATATTAACAATGATAAATTACAAGACATTTTTGTTTTAGATATGGCATCTAGCGATCATTTTAGAGCAAAAACACTTATGGCCTCTATGAGTACAGATAAGTTTAATTACCTAACTACTACAGCCGGTTTTCAATACCAATACATGTTCAATTCGCTTCAATTGAATTTAGGTCAAAACCACTACTCAAACATATCTCAACTTACATCAATGGCAAGCTCAGATTGGAGCTGGTCTGTTTTAATGTCTGATTATGATAATGATGGATTAAAAGATATTTTTATCACCAATGGCTATAGAAAATATGCACTAGACAATGATTTTCAGAACAAAGTATACAAAACCAAAGTAAAATATAAAGGCAATATACCCAATACCATAAAGCAACAACTTTATGATGAAATGCCTTCAGAGAGTTTAAGTAACCTAATGTATAAAAACGAGGGTCACCTAAACTTTAAAGAAAAAGCCAATGATTGGGGATTAGAGGAGCTAACCTTTAGCAATGGTGCTGCACAAGGAGATTTTGATAATGATGGTGACCTAGATTTAATAATCAACAATATAGACCAGAAAGCTTTATTATATAAAAATAATACAGTTGATCACGCCCTAGGAAATTTTCTAAAAGTAACTGCCAAAAGCAAAACAACTGAGTCCTTTGCCAAGGTTACCATCTCATATGATAATAAAAATCAATATGAAGAGATAAAGAGAGTTAGAGGTTATATGTCTTCTCAAGAAAATTCGGCACATTTTGGCGTAGGCAACGCTACAACTATTGATACTGTAAAAGTCGAATGGCCAAGTGGAAAAGTAGCTTATCAATTTGATGTGAAGTCAAACTCTAGTTTAACTTTTTCTGAAAAAAATGCTAGTCTAATTTCTAAAGAAACAACAATTGAAAAAAATCCTTTCTTTATCGCAAAAAATCAACAAGAGTATAATTTAGATTTCGAACATAAAGAAACCACCTATGATGACTTTGCACAAGAAATCCTTTTACCCTATAAACAATCTAATACCGGGCCATTTACGGCTAAAGGTGATATTAATGGTGATGGAAAAGAAGATTTATACATAGGCGGTGGATCCGGGCAGCCAGGCACCTTATACGTACAAGGCGAAAATGGATTTATCAAACAAACCCAAATACCATTTCAACTAGATAAAGGAAAAGAAGATGCAGAATCGGTTTTCTTTGATTTTGATAATGATAATGATTTAGATCTTTATGTAGTAAGTGGTGGAAATGAGTATGGCGAAAGCTCTTCTTATTATGCTGACAGATTATACTTAAACGATGGTAAAGGTAATTTTCATAAGATGGACACGCCAATTTTACAATCATTTCCAAAAAGCGGAAAATCGGTAACCATAATAGATTTTGATAAAGACGGTGATAATGATGTTTTGGTAGGAAATAGAATTATACCACATAATTACCCAAAACATAGTGCTTCAATACTTTATGAAAATGACAATGGTGTATTAAAGAATGTTACTGAAAATATAGCCCCTGAATTAGAAAATTTCGGATTAATCAACAGCATAATCACTACAGATTTTAATAATGATGGCTGGCAAGATTTTATTGCGGTTGGGGAGTGGACACCAATAGGAATGTTTGAAAATAAAAATGGAAAATTTCAACGACTTTTAAGCAAAGAAACAGCACTAAACAACAAGGGATGGTGGTTTAAAGTAAAAGAAACAGATGTAAATAATGATGGAAATAAAGATTACATCATTGGGAATGTTGGCAGAAATATAAAGTTCACGGCAAGCGAGGATAAACCATTCAAAATTTATTCTAATGATTTTGATAATGACGGTATAAACGATGTAGTCTTGAGTAAAAAATACCACGAGACCTATGTACCTGTGCGAGGAAGGGAATGCTCTTCTCAACAGATGCCATTTATCAAAGAAAAATTTACCACCTATAATGATTTCGCACAAGCCACTATGGAAGATATATATGGCGACAAGTTAAAAGAATCATATTCTAATGAAGTAACAGAATTCAACTCCATTCTACTTTTAAACAAAGGCAATAATAAGTTTGAGAAAATAACTTTACCAAATGAGGCGCAATTATTTCCGACTTTAGCGATATCAGTTTTTGATTTGAATAAAGACGGATTTGAAGATTGCGTTATATCTGGCAATATTTATGAAACCGAGGTTGAAACCCCAAGACTAGATGCAATATCTGGTTTAGCACTAATTTCAAATGGAAAGGATGGTTATACACCAGCAACTATGGAAAATACCGGATTATATTTGAAAGGAAACGTAAAAAGTATGGAATCCTTAAAATATAAAGACCACACCTTACTTATTGCAGGTTTTAACAATGACAAACTGAGAACATTCGAATTAACAAAAAATTAAACATACTGAATATAAGAGGTTTAAAAATTATAATTAATTTAAACCTCTTAAACAACCACACCATGAAAAAAATACTATTATTAGCAATAACCGTAATAGCAAGTACAGCTTTACAAGCACAATATTCGGGTCAAGTACCTACTAACCTAGGTGGAGCAAGCCAAAATGCCGCTGCAGGAGCTGCAATAGCTAATTTCTTAGGTCCGGTAAACGAGGCTTATCAAAAAAGGAGAGAAATAGATTTAGACAAATTTCAAGGCTCCCCATACACTTCTAATACTTTTGCACCGACAATCTTAAAATATAATGACGAAGTTGTCGGTAACATATATTATAGATACAATGCCTTAAACGAGGAGATTGAAATTAAAAAAACTGCTTCTGAGGAAGAAGCATATCAAGCGCTAGTAAAAGATAAAGAAATTAGCCTTCTTGTAAATGCAAAACCTTTAAGCTTCAAAACTTTTGTTACTGAAAAAAATGCTACTCTTAACGGCTATTTATCTCTTATAAAAAAAGGCGATAAATATGATTTATACGAGAGAACTCTTGTGAAATTTACCGAAGGTCAGCCTGCTCAGAATTCTTTCGTAGCAGCAATACCCAGTAGATTTACAAAATTTACAGAATTCTATTTTCAAAAAAATGGGATAAATAGAATTGACCAAATTCCTCAAAAAAACAAAAAGCTTATCAAATTAGTAGATGAGTCTAAAAGAGAAGAATTAAAAATATACTTAAAAGAGAATAATTTAAACATTAAGTCTGAACAAGATTTAATCAAAGTTTTCGACTATTTAAATAGCTAAAACTTTTATCCCTAATATTTAAAACCGCCCAACAAATGTTGGGCGGTTTTTATTTACCTTTGCCCCATGCAAAAAACCACTCAAATTTATGGCTTAAGAGCCATTATAGAAGCTGTCAATTCAAATGAGGAGATAGACAAGGTATTTCTACAAAAAGGTCTTAAAGGAGACCTTATGAAAGAATTGGAAGGTTTATTGCGTCGTAATGAAATCAATATGGTCTATGTGCCTATTGAAAAATTGAACAGGCTGACCAAAAGTAACCACCAAGGTGCTGTTGCAAACATCTCGCCTATTGCATTTCATACTATTGAAGATTTGGTTGAAAAGGCAAATGCAAAAGAAGGTCCGGCTTTATTTTTATTACTAGATCAATTATCAGATGTACGTAATTTCGGTGCTATTATCAGAACTGCAGAATGTACAGGTGTTGATGGTATTATCGTTCAAAAGAAAGGTGCCGCCCCAGTGACTGCAGATACCATAAAAACTTCTGCCGGTGCTGCCTATAGAGTGCCAATTGCAAAAGTTGACCATTTAAAAGATGCTGTTTTCTATTTACAAGCATCTGATATTAAAATAGTATCGGCTACAGAGAAAACAGATGATTCTGTTTATGATGTTCCTTTTACTGATTCTATCGCTATTGTTATGGGTGCTGAAGATCGTGGTATTACACCTTCTATTTTAAAAGCTTCAGATTATAGAGCTAAGCTACCGTTACTTGGTGAAATAGAATCATTGAATGTTTCTGTTGCTTGTGCCGTATTCTTATACGAAGCAGTTCGCCAACGTTTGTAATTCATCATTACATTTTAGATTCATTTTCGGAATTTTCTTTAAAGATGTAGTTAATTTTAAAACTACTTTCTTCATTGATATCTTCTTCTGTGGGTAATTCTCTAAAGTTTCCGTTTTCATCAAAATGTTGCAAGAATAAGTCGTCTTCCTCTTTAAAGCCTTCCTTTTCCCATTCATATTTTTTGGTTGGTGGTATGCGTGCTTTAACAACCTTAGCTAAAAACAATCCGGTTAAGAAACCTCCTAAATGTCCTTCCCAAGACATTCCTTCTTTTACTGGGAATATGTACCAAAGCATGCTTCCGTAAATAAAAACAACTATTAACGAGAGTGCTACCAATCTAAAGTAAGAACTAAATATCCCCTTGAAAAAAATAAAGCTTGCCAGGACATATATGAGTCCGCTTACACCAATATGGTAAGATGTACGCCCAATCATCCATGTTAAAAATCCTGATAACATTATTCCGTATAAAACTACTTTCCACGCCACATCTTTATAAAAATACCATAAGGCAGCTAATAGAATTGCTAAAGAAATAGTATTGTTATATAAGTGCTCTAAAGACCCATGAATAAACGGACTCAACACAACACCACGCAAGCCGAGTATTGTTCTGGGCTTCACGCCAAATTCATTAAAATTTACCCCTAAAGCCAATTCTAACCAATAAACACCCCATATCAAAATTATTGCTAATAGCGGAATAGCAACTACTTTGTTTGAAAATTTATAATGTCCCATTTCAGACATGAGCTTAATTTTGTTTTAGAATAACAATTATACTACCAACGTTTACAAATTGGTCATATTGTCATTCCAAACCTTACTTAACAATCAATTGGCACGCAACTTTTTTATTCTCATTGTAGTTTAGTATACTTTTGCACTATGAATGAACCTTTAGCAGAACGCGTACGACCTAAAACATTAGACGAATATATTAGTCAACACCATTTGGTGGGTGAAAAGGGTTCGCTTACGCATCAAATTAAAAAGGGTATTATTCCGTCATTAATACTTTGGGGACCTCCTGGTACCGGAAAAACAACACTAGCTAACATCATTGCCGAGCAGAGCAAAAGACCCTTTTATATTTTAAGCGCCATCAATAGCGGTGTAAAAGATATTAGAGAAGTAATCGATAAAGCAAAACAAGCTGGCGGATTATTCACTGCTAAAAACCCTATTTTATTTATTGATGAGATACACCGTTTCAGTAAATCTCAACAAGACTCTCTTTTGGCAGCTGTTGAAAAAGGTTGGGTGACATTAATTGGAGCTACCACAGAAAACCCCAGTTTTGAAGTGATACCTGCCCTACTCTCTCGTTGTCAGGTATATGTTTTAAATGCCTTCGGAAAAGATGATTTAGAAAATCTAATAAAAAGGGCAATGGAGAAAGACACATTGTTAAAATCTAAAAAAATCGAACTTAAAGAAACGGAAGCTTTGTTACGTTTGTCTGGAGGTGACGGCAGAAAATTATTGAATATTTTTGAACTTGTAGTCAATTCTGAAGCTGACGACGACATCGTCATCACCAACGAATTGGTGTTATCTAAAGTGCAGAAGAATACCGTACTGTACGATAAAACAGGTGAGCAACATTATGATATTATCTCGTCTTTTATAAAATCTATTAGAGGGAGCGACCCTAACGGAGCCGTATATTGGTTGGCACGAATGATCGAAGGTGGTGAAGATGTAAAATTCATTGCACGTAGAATGCTTATTTCAGCATCTGAAGATATTGGTTTGGCCAACCCAACTGCTTTGGTCATGGCAAATACCACTTTTCAAGCAGTTACTGCCATTGGTTACCCCGAAGCGCGTATAGTATTAAGTCAATGTGCTATTTACCTTGCAACCTCAGCAAAAAGTAACGCGAGTTATATGGCAATTGGTAAAGCGCAACAAGTTGTAAAACAAACAGGGAATTTGACTGTACCATTGCCTCTAAGAAATGCACCTACCAAATTAATGAAGGATTTGGGGTACGGACAAGAATATAAATATGCCCACGACTACCAGAACAACTTTGTAGATGCCGAGTTTCTACCCGATGAAATTAAGGGTACTACCTTCTATAAACCTGGGAATAACGTCAGAGAAAAAGCCCTTAGCGATTTTCTAAAAAACCGGTGGAAGGCGAAATATGAATTTTAAAATTTGATATTCAGTTCTTCTTGAACTAGTTTATCATTTTCATAATATTCAAAAATCCAGTTACCCTCTTTTTGGTATACCATACCATTTTTGGTATCGGTTTTTGCCATAAAGACATTGTCAGCTGAGCTTTTTAATAAATTCATTCTAACCTTAGGCGAGCTATCTACTAATTGATATCCATTATCGGTTGCCTGTGCATACCACATATCTTTCGCAGAAGGCTTTTTAACCTCTAAACTTTTGAAAGCAGGCTTCTGAGTTTCTGACTTTTTAATGTTCGACTCAACGGGTGTATTATCTTTATAATACTGTGTTTTCTCCGTTTCTTCAGAAATTACTGTAGGCGCGCTTTTTACGTTTACTTCTTCTGCTGCTTTTTCTGCCTCTAAAACTTTACTAGCTTTAGTCTCATCAAGCTTTTTAACGTCATTTCTAAAATTAATGGTAACAGCTTCGTCTTTTTTGTTTTTGGCTGTGTAGCTATAATTCATGCCATTAAATGAGCGCATAGACTCTCTAATAGCTTCATTATAGGCTGCTTTATATTCCTTTTCCTTGCTGATGCCCTCCATGGTACTAAAAACGATTTTATCATTACAATCTTTTAAGTTGATAGTAGTTTTTGTAGAAAACATACTACTGTCATCTTGCAAATCTGCCAATACACCTAAACATCTATTAAATTTTAAATCTTCGGGCAATTGATCGTCATATACCGCAACAAAACCTTTACCGGTAAACAGATGTTTTACCAACGTGCTTGTTTGGTGTTCGTTCATATTTTTAAAAGCATCAAACTTTTTAGGTACGATGATATATTTATAATCATCTAAATTAGTTTGTGCGAATGAAGAGAATCCAATAAAAGTGAATACTAAGGCGATAACTATTTTCAAAACGTTGTAAATTTTAAATTCACGGTAATATATGAAAAAAGCATGCCAAAAAAATAAAAAGCAGTGAAGAAGCTATGTTACTTTTTACGCCCCCAAGAAATTATATTCATTCCGAATTGAAATGAAGCGTAGTTGGTGGCCGCTATATTATTATAAGATAATAAGTTATCTGCCATTAGGTAAAGGTTAACAGGTCCGGCTTGGAGATTCATTCCTAAACCTATATTGGTAGAACTAAATTTATCTATGGTATATGTTCCTTTAAGTGCTAAAACATTACCTATTCTACGGGTATAAAAACCAGTCAGTGCCATTTGCGGTCCTCTTGGTCGGTTGATCATATAAAGTTGCCCACCGACAGAATTTCGATACTTGGTACGCAATTCACCACCTCCAGAAGATCCGGCTGTACAGTCACAACTTTGCGATCCGCCGTTACCTACAGGTTCACCAAAATCATTTCTAATTGATGCGTACAGTTTTGTAGGTCTAAACGAAACATAGCTTTTTGTATCTGTTTCAAACGGTACTGCGCCTTCTACCTCATCTACCAAATCTTGCCAAAAATCTCTATCAAGACTGGCAAAATTATCTAATATATCTATTTCAATACCTTCAACCGTTGTGTTCCCTTTTAGACTATAACTTTTTGTATCACCAGAATGATAGATAAACCCTACATCTAATAAACTACCGGTTACCGTAGTACGTTCAGTCAAGTGATAAGTAAAACCAAAATCTACACCTAAACCAAGATCACCACCAAAAAGGGCTCGGCTAATAATTTCATTACCTAAAGTTTCAGAATCATTCGCATCTCTTAAAGCACGAAGACCTGATGTCCGCAAGCGTAAATCAGCATTTAAATTCGTAGCAATTCTATTATTCTGACCCTCTACGTTACGTAAATGTCCATTGTTAGTTGAAGAGCTGTAATCTGCTATGGCCGAATACAATTTACCTCTTGCGCCAACCGTTAAATTGCGGTCTATTTTTTTATTGATACCAAAATGAAAAACATTCACCAGAGAACCACGAACTTTTAAATCGCCCAAATCGTAACTTCTACCCAATTGATCTGCATTACCATCATATATTAGGTATGCAAGGTCTTGAGGCCAGTAGCCTATATTATCAAACTCAAGATACCCACCAAAGGAGTAGAATATATTCGGATTCCCACTTCTGAATCCGCCACTTAAATATTCCATTTGTATCGTAGTACTCAACTCATCTTTAGGTGTAAGCACATCTAAAGCCCGCTCCCTAAATTTTATATTGATATCTACCCCGTCATTGGCAAAAATATCATGTATAGAAATTGCGTTAGAACCCCCATAACCAGAAATACCAGATAATAAAGGTACACCTGCGTACCATTTAAAATCAGATTCTACACCAGGGTTTACAGATAGTGATTGTGGTATTTCATTAAAGTCATAAAGAATTTGCTTATTCTGAGCTTTTAAACTCAAAGTAAGCAATACGCCAGCTATAAAAAAGCAATGACATAATCTCATCGTATGTCTAAAGTAAATTGTGCGCTAGCACGAAGCACTATTGCGGGATCTGGTAAAGTAGAAGAACTATTATTATCACCTAAGTTTATAGCTGTTAGCCTTATTTCTGAGGTCGCTTTTATAATATCGAGGCTTTTACCTGTAGCGCCATAAGCCACATCTCTTTGTAAAATAGCCGTAGGTGCGGCATCCATACTAAAAACTTCAGTATCTAAAACGTTTTCGGCTTCATCTAAAAATTCAAGTCTAATTTCAATAGGCTTACTAGTAGTATTCTCTAACTCATATGTTATGACGCCAGACAACACCCTTTCTGCAAAAAAGGGTTCTTCAAAAGCATCAAAATTAAAATCTTCGATGTAAAAGTTTAAACCCTCTACCCTATTAATCAAGGTTTCTTGTGCTTTTACATAGAAGATGCTAGCTTCATAACTTGGGGTAATGGCTAAATCATCTAGCTGATCAAAATCTTGCTCTTCAGAACAGGAGATAACCAGTAGAAAACCTACCAAAGCCAATAACAGAAAACGTACCCCTTTCATCACCTCTTCAAAGTTTATTACATATAGACAGCAATCTATAATAACAGTAACTCTATAAAAGGGATTTTATTTCTTGCAAATCGTAAATTATAGGAGCTATATTGTGAATATCCTCTTTGTGCGCATTAAAGTGTATGGTATGAAAACCTAAAGATTTCGCACCCAAAATATCTGCCTCTAAGCTATCACCGATCATTATTGACTTTTCTGGCACCACACCAGCTCTATTTAAAGCCAAATTAAAGATAACCGGATTCGGTTTTTTAGCTCCAGCCATTTCAGAGTCAATAATCTGATCAAAATAGCTGTGAATACCAGAGCTTCTAAGCTTCTTATCTTGAACTTCTTGAAAACCGTTGGTAATGATGTGCAGTTTATATTTAGGTTGTAAATAATCTAACACCTCAATAGCATTAGGAAAAAGGGTATTAAATGAGGATAAATGATTAATATATTCTTCGGATAATAAATGGATGAGATCATCTGTAGCAGGATGCCCCATAGTATCAAAAACCGATTTTAGTCGCTGATACCGCAATTCAGATTTTGTTATTTTCTCTTCTCTAAACAATTTCCAAAACTTCAAGTTTGCAGGTACGTACACCTCTAGAAAATCTTGTAGTTCTACACCTACTTTATGATCGTTGAATATTTTTTCAAAGGTCAGCGCTGAGTTTTTATCAAAATCCCACAGGGTATGATCTAAATCAAAAAATACATCTGTTACTTTATCTTCAAACATGTTGTTGTTTTATTACTTCGGTGTACACATTCATCCAATCTCTATCTTCTTTATTACCTAAGACCTCATTAGAGAACATCGTTATAAGCGTACCATTAACTTTTCTAACCTCATTAGTAATCAATTGCACCTGACGCAATACTTCTTGATCTTTCTTAATTTTTGAAAGCGATATATCATGAATAGCAAACGGATGCACTTTAATAGGCTGCTTTACTTCTAACGGAATATCATAAAACTGAAATGGTGTACAGGTGCCTGCCCTAAAACCAAGTTCAAAGGTATACCCCATAGTGTAGTCATTGGTGAATTCTGCCGCAATAAGATTACGATACGTTTGAGGCACATCGACCCTATTATATCGCATTTTACAATTGTTTACTGGTCTATTGATGACCACTTCTAAATTAGATTTTTCTTTCTTTAATAGTTCTAGATCAGAAAATGAACTATAGCTTGCTGCCAATGATACTGGTACATAATCAGCTACATATTTTATAAGCGATTTAAATTTAATACTGTTGATAGATACGTTTTTGTCATACTTTGAGTAATCTGCATACTGAAAAAAGAAATTACATTTTACATTATACTTCTTATGCAAGGCAATTAATTCAGCATAATTATCATAGGGGTCTTTCTGTCTATTTAAACCTACTGCTATACGGTCATAAACTCTTTTAAATTTGAATCTCCCAATGTCCATTAGCATGCCTACCAAACCGCGTACAAGACCTCTATTCGCATAGCAGTGTGAAGTTGCTACGTCAATTACCGATACAAAATCATAGGTTTTACCCTTATGTTCCAAATCTGGAAAACGTTCTTTTAACGCATCCAATAATTTAAGAGCCCAAATATCTACCACGGGTTTTTGAAGGAATCCGTTTTGGAAGGCGATACTATCTTTCGGTGAAAATCTACCATGAATATCTTTTACATGTGGCAAGTACTCTTCATACCTTGAAAGCAGAAAAAAACTAGCGGCAAAAATATCAAACGGTAGATTACTACGCTCCCCTGCTTGAAAAAAGCAAGGTATATCTTCCCAAACACCAATATTTAATTCAATATCATTAATACCTTGCTCAAAAAGCAACTCGTTACTACGAACAAAAAATTCGTTCTGCAGTGGTTGTTTTGTATAGGTTATTTTTGGTCCGGTATGTTTTATAAACTCCTCTACCTTAGTGGTAAAATCAAGCTCAATACCTAATATATTCACGAAGATATGCCTCATGATATAGGTAAGACGTGGTGTGATTTTATGTGTATAAATCAATAACATCTATAGAATTTTTTCATCTGCAAAGCTATAGTAACTTTTTTGGGTAATGATCAAATGATCCAACACTTTAATATCTAAAGTTTCGCTTGCAACTTTTATTTTTTGAGTGATCTGTTTGTCTGCAGCACTAGGTCTTAAAGTACCAGATGGGTGATTATGAGCCAAAATAATGGCCACCGATCCTAATTCTAAGGCTTGTTTCATAACAATACGCACATCTACCAAAGTACCTGTTATCCCACCTTTACTCAACTGCGCTTTATGTAGTACTTTGTTGGAGTTGTTGAGAAAGAGAATCCAGAATTCTTCATGTTCCAAATCGCCCAACAGCGGTTGTAGAATTTCATATACATCTTTACTGCTTCCTATTTTTTCAATTTTGGCGGCATCTTCTCCCCTTCTTCTTCTACCTACTTCTAAAGCGGCTGCTATGCTTACTGCTTTTGCTTCACCAATACCTTTAAAGGTCATCAGCTGTTTTATAGAAAGCCGACCTAATTCGTTCAGGTTGTTATCTACAGATGCCAAAATACGTTTAGACAATTCAACCGCACTTTCTGATCTACTACCCGAACCTATTAAAATGGCAATCAGTTCAGCATCAGATAATACCGAACGACCCTTCTGTACTAGCTTTTCTCTTGGCTTATCATCATCTGACCAATTTTTTATAGATAACGAGGTTGGTTTATCGTGCATTGGCTAAAGATACAGAACAAATTATTTTATGGTAAATTTTGGGGTAAAACATGTGGCGCTTGCAGTGATATTAAGGGTAAATCTTGTTACAGCTATTGACTTTATAAAAAGAATAACCTCTTAGTTGAAAAATGATAACTATTTTTAATTTTAATCACTTACAATATTTTAGAGTATAAATGTTTTATTTTAATATGAGATTATATTGGTATTTATCGTTCTTCGTTTTTTTTACTGCTAAATTGTGTGTTGCTCAGAACTATACAATTATCGATTCTCAATCCAAAGAATTAATACCTTTTGCAGCCATTGAAATATTAGATAAGAATGAAGGTTTTTTTACAAATGAAGAAGGTAACTTTTTTCTAGACACTACAGAAAGTGGTAAAATTAAAATATCTTGTTTAGGGTATAATAATCTAATTACCGAGAATAAACTTATGACGGATACAATCTTCTTAACCCCCAAACTAGAAAGTTTATCTGAGGTAGTAGTGTATTCATCAAAAAAAGAAACAAAAACTATTGGAGGTAAATCAAAAAACATGGCATGGTATCTTGGTCAGCACGATCAATTAGGTCTTTTTCTTAAACCTCAAGGTGATTCTAAACAATCTTTTATTGAGGAGATTTTAATTCCTATAGGTAAATCACCCGCAACTACAGAATCAAAGCAAAAGCAGTTTGAAAGTGTTTTTCGTCTTCATTTATTTTCTAATGAAAATAACCAACCAAATATTCCTCTTCTAAAAACTCCAATAATTGTTCATTGTAATGAAAAATCTAATAAATTATTAAGAGTTGATATATCTAACAAAAACATTCAATTTGCAAACGAAGGTCTTTTTATTTGCTTAGAAATGATTGGCGAGATTGATAATGATGGACAGGTAATTGAAAAGAAAAATTTTGTACCTAATTTTAAATATACTGATAAGCAAAACAAAGATTTTTCATCTCATTCTTATTTTAAACCAAGTAACTCTGACAAATGGATTTCTGTTGACAAATTTTTAGATAAGGAGTTTTTTTTGGCTCTGAAATTAGTGATTTCTGTTCATGAGAATTAATGACTATAAGAAGTTTTATTATTAATAGCAGAATGTCTCTAATTGTAATGTAGTGCGTTTATCGTGCAGTGGCTAAAGATACAGAACAAATTATTTTATGGTAAATTTATACATCAATTAAAAAATCAACCATGAAATCGATTTTAAACGAAGAGGCATACCAAGAAATTAAAGGTAGAATTGAGCAACTCTCAGAAACCTCTGAGAAAGGTTGGGGTAAAATGACCGTTGGGCAAATGGTGTGGCATTGTCAGTATCCATTAAAATTAGCAATTAAGAATACACCCAATACTTCTAAAGGCAATTGGTTCGTAAAAACGTTCTTTAAAAAGTCTTTATATAATGATAAACCATGGCGTAAAAATTTACCGACTGCACCTCAACTAAAAACAAAAGAAGCCAAAGACTTCGCTGCTGAACATCAAATACTAAAGACTTTAGTAAACGATTTTTATGCCGTGCGTGATCGAGAAGAATGGTATCCGCACCCTGCATTCGGACCATTTACAAAAGAGCAATGGGGACAAATGCAATACAAACATTTAGACCATCATTTGAAACAATTTGGAGTGTAATTTAGTTGTTGGTTGTTGGTTGTTGGTTGTTGGTTGTTGGTTGTTGGTTGTTGGTTGTTGGTTGTTGGTTGTTGGTTGTTGGTTGTTGGAAAAAAACAAATTCAAGCTCAAAAGTCAAGTTCAAGTTCAAAAAAATTCAAAGGACAAACTCAAATTCAAGCTCAAAAAGACTTAGTACTTTGTACTTAATACTCTTTACTCTATTTTCTCTATTCCAACTTTGTACCTAGTACTTTTTACTTAATACTTAATACTTATTACTTTGTACCTCGTACTTATTACTTCGTAATTCCCCTTAACCCATCAACTCTTGAAATCTCTTCAAATCGAATCCGCCATAATTACCTGAACTCATAAGTAACAATGTGGTATTATCGTACGCCTGACTCTCTAGGTATTCATGAAACGAAGCTGCATCGGTAAAAATCTTTAGGTCTTTTCTTTGAAAAGCTTCTGAAATTTGTTCTGGAGTAACGGCTTCTAACTTCTTAATAGCTACAGATTCTGGCAAGAAGAAAATAACTGCTTCATCAGCGGCATCTAAAGCACCTTTGTATTCCTTTAGAAACTCCGGATTAAAACTACTGTACGTATGCAACTCTAAGCAAGCAATCAATTTTCTATTTGGGTATTGCTCTTTCACTGCCTTTGTAGTAGCGGCTACTTTACTTGGAGAATGTGCAAAATCTTTATAGGCGATACTTGAATTACCCTCAGCTATTTTCTCTAACCGTTTGGATGCCCCCTTAAATGTGGCAATAGCTTCGTAAAAATCATCTTCATCAACACCCATGTTTTGGCAAATCCATTTTGCACCTGCCAAATTGCTTAGGTTATGTTTTCCGAAAACCTCAATAGGCATTGGTCCCTCATTCGTTTCCAACAACGTTTCACCGTCTTCAACGGTATATTCAGGTGTAGTATACGGTAATTTTCTAATGGCATTTTCAGAAGCTTCAACAATCTCCTTTACGGTTTCGTCTTCAATATTATAAGTTATAGAACCACCATTAACGATACTATCAACGAATATTTTAAACTGCTCTACGTAATTCTCAAAAGTGGGAAATACATTGATATGATCCCAAGCGATACCACTTAACAAAGCAATATTAGGTTTGTATAAATGAAATTTAGGTCTGCGGTCTATTGGGGACGATAAGTACTCATCACCTTCTAGCACGATAAAATCATTATCCTCGGTAAGGTGCACCATTCTATCAAAACCATCTAATTGTGCCCCTACCATATAATCAACCTCTATATCATTAAAGTTGAGGACATGAAGGATCATTGAGGTAATGGTTGTTTTACCATGGCTACCACCAATAACTACTCGGGTTTTATTTTTAGATTGCTCGTATAAAAATTCTGGGTAAGAGTAAATTGTAATCCCTAGTTCTTGGGCTTTTAGCAATTCTGGGTTATCTGCTTTGGCATGCATACCCAATACAATAGCATCTACATCACTTGTTACTTTTTCAGGAAACCAGCCAAATTCACTGGGCAACAAACCTTTTGCTGCTAATCTAGATTTAGAAGGTTCAAAAATGACATCGTCACTACCTGAAATAACATATCCTTTGTGTTCTAGAGCCAATGCTAAATTGTGCATGGCACTTCCTCCTATTGCAATAAAATGTATTCGCATTCCTAAATTTTAGGTGGCAAAGATACGTATTGTGCATTTACTATTTTCCAATTCCAACAAAACTAGAGCTTAGCAAATCCCTTAAAAAATGGCATTATCATCGATGAAATACGTTAATTTTTAACACTTTTTATCATGTTTAGTAGTATTCACCCTACATTATAGTGTTTTCACAACATATAATTTCCTACAAATACAACCGGAAATACCTTTAACATCTATTAAGGTATTCAACAACCAACCCCCTATTAATGAATAAATTAAAAATTAGGTTCTTAGCCATAGTGTGTTTTACGCTTGGTTTCTCAAACTTGGTCAAAGCACAATGCGCAGGAAATGATGCTAGCGTTGTAGTCTGTGAAAAAGATGCAGATGACACTAATCGTGACTTTGCATTATTCCCAAGGTTAGGTGGCTCACCAACTGCTGGCGGAACATGGTCTACCGCGAACCCAGAAAATTTCTACGCATTAAATCAAAGTACTGGTATTGTAGATTTGTGGCGTATTAATAATTACGGTACACACTCTTTTGTATATACCAATACAGATTGTAATGAAACTGCTACCGTTACCATAACTTTAGGTGGTTACCCTGGCGAAGATAACATTGATGGTAGTGCAAATGCCTGCGGAGATGACCCTAGCGTTAACCTACATGGTTTTCTAGGAAGTAATGTAGATGGTAAAGTTCAAGATTTCAATGGTCTTTGGGAAGAAGACCCTGCGACTTTTACAGGTCAGTTAGAAGATAATATCTTCAATGCCCAAATGGCAGGACCCGGAATATATAATTTTACGTATACCGTACCAGATGTTGATAGTTGCTTAGAAAGAACATCAACAGTAATTTTAGAAGTGCACCCACCACCAAATGCAGGTGATGCTTTTGGTCTTACATTTTGTGCAGATGATGATTTATCTGCCTACACCGCATTTGATCTCAGCGATCAATTGGTAGGTGAAGATCCTAATGGAACTTGGACGGAAAACGGTACCAATCAATTAAGTGACCTCAACGATTCAGTCATAAATATTCAAGAAATGTATAACAATTTTGGTTATGCAGATTTCACGTTCATTTATACAGTTTTCCCTAGTCACCCAGTGTGCGAAAAAAGAGAGACCGAAATAAGCATTAGTATTTTACCTGTGCTACACGGTACTATTACCGCAGATGATATATGTGCTGGCGAAGACTATGTTGTTGATCTAGTTTACGATGATACTCTTTTGCACAATGGTGATTTTTTAATTCAGTATACCATAGATGGTACCATTGGCGATTCACCCGCAACATTAGCTGACGGAAATGGAGATTTCATTGTCGATCCTTCTTTAGTACCCTTAAATCAAGAAGTAACTCTTGAAATTACTGGTATAACAAGCGTTACGCCTCCACGATCTGTTTGCGACAGGGTTGTTGTACCGCCTACTACTTTTTTAGTAACCAGCTCAGCCGTTAGTGCCGAAGATATTTGCGTACAAAATGACAACACCATACAGATTATTGAAATTCTTGATACGGATGGTAATTTGGCTAATGGAAACCTCACTACAGCATATACAATTACAGATCCAGATGGTGGCACGTTAACTTCAGATGCGTTTGAACTTGAATTTACAAATGGCGCAGCTACATTTATAGTACCAGCGAGTAATTTTTCTGAAGGTGGAGAGTACAGTATTAGACCAACGATTAGCGACATATACGCCACAAGTTGTCCTATTACAGATAATTTCATAGTAACTCCGTTACCAGATGCTATTCAGCTAGACCTTATAGTAGACAATAATTGCGATGCCACACAAATAGATGTTTTGGTAGATGCACCTATTTTACCAGATGGCACCTATACGATAACCTATGATGTTACAGAATTAGGTTCTAATACCGTGCTCACTACCAATACTATAAATTTCACGGGTGGTACTGCTGCCTATCAAATCGATGTTGATGCTTTACCTATTGGTAATTATACCGCTAGTGTACGAAGCATTCAAAATGATACTACACCCTGCCGACTAGATTTTGAGTTCGAAGAGAGCGAAAACTTCTCTCGTGGCGGAGTGCCTGATGCTCCCGTAGCCGATGCCAGCCAGACTTTTTGTTTGAGCGATTTTAGTGGGTTACCGACGTTAATGGATATTAATGTTACCGCAGCTGGCGATATCTTATTTTACGATACCGATACAGACTCCAATATTCTACCGATTTCAACAGAACTGATTGATGGTGAAGATTATTTTGTAACCAATAGCGATCCACTTACCAATTGTGAGGGAACCGAACGTGTTCAAATAACAGTCAATTTCAGTAATCCAGATGCGCCAACGAGTGATGATAATACGCCGTTGTTCTGCGCAGAAACGAATCCGACTTTGTCGAATATTACTATAAATGTAATTACAGGCAGTTCCGTTTCTTGGTTTAGTACGCTCTCTGGCGACACTGCTTTAGAAGCGGCAACCATTCTAGTAGATGGTCAATCTTATTTCGCATCTACCAATAGCGGTGGTTGTACGAGTACAGAGCGATTAGAAATTACGCCAACCGTCATAACAGTAGCACCAACAGCAATATCTTCAGATATGTTATTAGTTTGTGGTTTAGATGACCCTACGGTTGTAGCATTACGGACTTTAGAAAACGAAACAGAAAATGAAGTATTCTGGTTTATTACCGAAACTGGCGGTACAGCGCTAACAGATGCTGTTCCCTTATTAGAAGACACCGTGTATTATGCAGAAAATTATAATTCCCTTACCGGATGTTCTTCTGCAACACGTATACCGGTAACTGTAGATTTCAGCAATTGTGACCCCGAAAATTATGACTTCTTCATACCTGACGGATTCTCACCAAATGACGATGGTAGAAACGACACCTTTTTCATTCCGAATATAGAAACCATATTCCCGAATTTCACTTTAGAAATTTTGAACCGATACGGCACCTCATTATTTAAAGGTGATAAAAGCAATCCCGCTTGGGATGGTAGAAATGGTTCTGCCACAGCACCAAACGGAGTCTATTTCTATATCATCAATTATAACAAAGGCAATTCAGAACCTATTCAAGGTCGCTTATACTTAAACAGATAACCCATGCACAAGAAATTAACAAACACCACTTGGGGCATCTGCATAGTTATGCTTTTGTTCCTTTTAAAAACACAGGCGCAGCAAGACCCGCAGTATACACAGTATATGTACAATATGAATGTGGTCAACCCTGCTTACACAACCAATCAACCTGGCATGCTTAATTTTGGTACGCTCTACAGAACCCAATGGGAAAATGCCGTGGGTGCACCAAAAACGTTGACCTTTTTCGCCCACACTCCGCTATCGGAAAAAATTGAAATGGGTGCCTCTATTATATCAGATGATATTGGCGATGGTTCGTTGAAAGAGAATAATATTTATGTCGATTTCGCCTATATATTAAAGCTAGATGAACAAAGTAATTTGAGTTTAGGTTTAAAAGGAGGTGTCACCACGTTCGAGACCAATTTCAACGGATTCAGATTACCAGAGGTTCAAGATGATCCTGCTTTTAACGAGAATATGAATAACACCTTCCCAAATGTGGGTATTGGTGCATTCTATAACAGAGATAAATTTTACGCAGGTCTGTCAATTCCGAATTTATTGACCTCTAAACATTTAGAAAATAGAGATGGTCTAAACCGTATTGGGTCAGAAGCTATTCACCTTTTCGGTATGGCAGGTTATGTATTTGACATTAATCCGAACCTGAAACTAAAGCCGTCTGTATTAACCAAAATGGTATCGGGCGCACCAATTACTGCAGATGTCTCTTTCAACGCATTATTCAATAATCGTTTTGAAGGTGGTGTCTCGTACAGGTTAGATGATTCTGTCAATGCCATGTTCAATATAGCGGTTATACCTTCTGTACGAATAGGCTATGCTTACGATTACACCTTGTCTAATTTAGGCGCATTCAATAATGGATCACATGAAATTTTCGTGCTGTTCGACCTAGACCTTTGGGGACTCAAAAAAGGCTATGATAAATCTCCTAGATTCTACTAAAATGAAAAACTTACATATTTATATCATCCTATTTTTAGGCATTTTTCAATCCGTCTGGTCACAAGATTTAAAACGTGCCAATGACCTATTTGAAAAGAAATACTATGCAGATGCCATTGCCTTGTACGAAGCCGCATTACCGAGCAATAAAACCAGTTTGGTCGTAAAGAACCTGGCAGATAGCTATTACCACACTTTTGATCTAAATGCATCGGCACGTTGGTACCGTTACCTCATTTCTAATTATGGCGATACGGTAGATGAGCAGTATTATTTTAAGCTGAACCAGTCTTTAAAAGCCATTGGCGAATATGACGAAGCCGCACAGGTATTATTCGATTATTACACCAAAGAAGGCAATTCAGAAAAATTGCAGCAACTAAAACAAGAAAATATATACCTAGAAAATGTAAAAGCAATTGGTGATCGTTTCGCAATTGAAAACAGTAACCTGAATACGACAACATCAGAATTTGGGGCAATGCAGGTAGGTGATGCCATTTGGTACACCGCAGCACATAAAAAATCAACTTCGAAAACATACCGGTGGAACAATCAGCAGTATCTCGATATTTACACGCACCCCATAAATCAAGAACAACTGGGCGATAGTATTAGTCTCAGCCTATCGAGTACTATTAATACAAAACTGCACGAAGGTTCTTTTACAGTATCACCCGACGGAAACACCATGTACTTTACCCGTAACAATTACAACCATGGCAAGCGTAAAACAGATGATCAAAAGGTTTCTAATTTAAAAATATACAGTGCTAGTTTAGTTGACGGCGAATGGGGGAATATTACAGAACTTTCGTTCAATAGCGACGATTATTCTAATGAGCACCCTGCTTTAAATGCAGATGGTACAAAATTATATTTTTCTTCGGATAGACCTGGCGGATTTGGCTCTTTCGACATCTATGAAACAAGCTTACAAACCGACAATTCGTTTAGCACTCCCGTTAATTTAGGTACTATTATCAATACAGATAAGAAGGAGCAATTCCCTTTTATAGCTTCGGATAGTTCTCTTTATTTTTCATCAAACGGACACCCAGGTTTCGGACTTTTAGATGTCTTTGTTTCTGAAAATAAGAATGGAACATTTCAGCATCCAGATAATTTAGGGTTACCAGTAAACAGTGGTTATGATGATTTCTCGTATGTATTGAATACTGAAAATGCATCGGGCTATTTTGCATCGAACAGACCATCTGGTAAAGGAAGTGATGATATCTATAGTTTTAACGTAACCAAAGAATTATCAATTGAAGATTGCGAACAGTTTATTACCGGTATTATTACAGATCGTACCACTACCCTACCATTAGTTAATGCAACAGTAACATTACTTAATGCAGAAAACGAAGTGATAGCCACATGTATTACTAAAGAAAATGGTGCGTTTGACTTTGATATTGTCTGTGAAGCATCCTACGAAGTAAAAGCTGAAAAAAATGGGTATGAAGATAATGCCAAGAACATCCGCAGTACAAAAGAAAGAAATGCCGAACATGATGCATCGATGCCTTTATATTCCATCCTAGAAAAACAAAAAACAGAAGCATTAGCATTGCAAGAAAAGCAAAAAGCTGAAAAACTACGCACCGAACAAATGGCTGCTAAAAAGTTAGAGGCAGATAAAAAAGCCGATCTATTAGCAGAAAAACAACGTATTGAAGAAGCTGAACGTTTAACGCAACAGCGCATTGTCGAGAAAGCAAAAACCGAGAAGGCACTGGCAAAGAAAATAGCCGATGCAATAGCAACAGAAGAAGCTTTAGTAAAAGAGAGCGACCGTACGGTTATACAGACCGAAGAAATACATTTCGATTATAGTTTATGGTATCTAAGAAGAGAGTCTCGCGAACGTTTACAGACTGTTATCGATATCATGAAGAAAAACCCGGGTATGGTCATTGAAATTGGTACCCATACAGATATTCGCGGCAATAAAAGCTATAACAAAGACCTATCTCAAAAACGTGCCGATTCTGCCAAAGATTTCTTGGTTAAAAACGGAATTGAATCTGGTAGAGTGGTTTCAAAAGGGTACGGAGAATCAAAACCTATTGTAGTTTGTGCAACTGAAGAAGCCTGTTCAGAAGAGGATCATGAGTGGAACAGACGCTGCGAATTTGTGGTACTTGATTGGGAATTCGGCAACTAACAGAAAACAACATTTCTAGACGAACAACTATTATAAAATTGCGACAGATTCTAGTATCTTTAGTTCTTAAACTAAAGAATAATGAACTACAACCTTTCTACAATAACCTCTAAAGAGATTATGCCCGGTTTACATGGCAAATTGGTACACTCTGAAAATATGAGTATGGCATTTTGGGATGTAGAAAAAGGCGCCACGGTACCTGAACATGCGCATATGAACGAGCAGATCATGCATGTGATGGAAGGTGATTTTGAATTCACTTTAGATGGAACCACTAAGGTGTACCGCCCAGGTGACATCGTGGTAATTGCTCCGCATTTAAAACATAGTGGTGTTGCCTTGACCCCTTGTAAGTTGTTAGATGTATTTAGCCCAACACGAGAAGAATATCGTTAGCAGTTGGTTGTTAACCTCGGCTTCGCTCAGTTACCTAATCTAAAAATATAAGAAATGAATATATCTTTAAAAAATAAGAAAGCATTAGTTGGTGGTAGTAGCGGTGGTATTGGTAAAGCAATAGCGCAGCAATTGGCAGAAAGCGGTGCCAGTGTAACCTTAATGTCGCACAGCGAAGAGAAATTGCACAACATCGTAAATGACTTGCCTACAGACCAAGGGCAGCAACATCAATACCTTGCAGTAGATTTTAATAATTTTAATGACTACAAAAAGGTTATTACCAAATACTTTGAAAATAACAGTGTCGATATTCTTGTGAATAATACGCAAGGTCCCGCTGCTGGCAGTGCTATAGAAAAACAAGTTGATGACTATCAAACCGCATTTGATTTGCTATTTAAAACCGTGGTCTTTACAACGGAATTGGCTTTGCATTCAATGACAGAGAATAATTGGGGACGTATTATCAATGTAGCTTCGGTCTCTGTAAAAGAACCATTATCATACTTGGCACTATCTAACTCTATTAGAGCTGCCGTGGTCACTTGGGCCAAATCTTTAGCTACCGATGTTGGCAAACATAATATTACAGTAAATAACGTACTCACCGGTTATTTTGACACGGACCGTATTGCGCAGCTTAATGCCAAAAAAGCGGAACAATTAGGTATTGAACAAAGCCAAGTAAGAAAAGAAATGGAATCTAGAGTAGCAGTGCAGCGAATTGGTGACCCAAAAGAATATGGGTATTTAGCAGCTTTCTTGGCATCTGATAACGCCGCTTATATTACAGGAACGAATATTCCTATTGATGGCGGATTATTGAAGTCGCTTTAGTTAAAATAATTTTTACGCCAACAACAAAATTTAAACGTTTACAAACGTATAATATACGGGCAAACACCACTAAGCAACCGTATTCATTGATACTTTGGTAGATTTGATTAAATTACGGGTAAATAAGAAATAAACGTACCTAGGTACGTTTATCCAATTGTTAGCTGTAATTATAAAAAAACATTTTATTGAAAATAACAAAAGCCATTTTATTAACTTTATTGGTAACTGTAATCTATTATATTCCACAAGGAATTTTAGTATTACTTGTAAAATACACAAATTGGGATATCAACCTGTTTAACGCAATGTTTGATATTGTTTGGAGTTTATCAGCTGTAATGGCTTATTTGTTAGTTTTTTATCTATTTTGGAAACCCAAACCACATTATTCCAATGTTCTGGATATTGATGGACTCGACTATAATCTAATCCCTTATTTAATTCTGATTGCAATTGGACTCGGTTTTGTTGGACAACCATTGTGGGATTATAATCGACTAATTGAATATTTTCAAAACGCAAATTTTCAACCATACAATAGGACTTACGGAGAATTAAATTTTGAACCTCTTTATTTTATGCTCGGAACATTAATTATAGCTCCAATATTTGAAGAGCTTTTTTTTAGAAAATTTTTATTTTCAAAACTTCAAGAAAAGTATCAATTAAATCTTGCAATAATCATATCTAGCATATGCTTCTCCGCAATACATTTTGAAACTCCTGGTAATCTTCTACCATCATTTATATTTGGTATAATAAGTTGCTTAATATATTTTAAAACAAAAAAAATAAGCTATTCAATATTACTACACTTTATCAGCAATCTTTGTGTAAGTCTTATTAATACAAGATTTGGAGAACCATTTTTTAACTGGTTAGATGGACTAAAGTATGATTTAGTATACTGGGCAATATTTATTTTTGGTATTTTATTAATAATATTGGGCGTAAAAAAAATAACTACAGCTAACAATACCTATAGCAAATAGAGCATAAAGTGCTAAATTTAATGGCTTGGGCTTATTTACTAAGTCCGCCAAATCTTTTGGATTTGGCAATTAAAGAAGTAAAAATAATTACAAAACAAAAAGCTCTGGCTCGTAGACCAGACGGAAACGAAAAGTTTCCTTGCCTGCCCTACTTGCCATAGCCGCACCGTTAGCTGCAAGCTCAAAAAATGACATTCTTTAACAACAAAAAGCATTTTCTTCACAAACATCTAACTTTTCTTGAACTATATGGCGAAGAAGAAATAAAAGGTGGGTTTACCGACTTGTTAAATCAGCTTGGAATTAAAACTGGTGGGGAAAGTTGGAATATTGACCACTCAACAATTGACTGGACTCAAATTGAAAATCATTTTCAATTCTTCTTTGACTATGATAAAAATGAAAAAGAAATAAAGTCTTGGCTAAAAAAAAGTCCTTTATCCAGTTATGACACTATGTTGACATGGATTTCATTTGATGACCCGATAGTTCGAATTAAAACCAGCGATTTTATTGAAAATTGGGAAGAATTCAATATCGCAACTGGTGGGCAGGGGCTTATTTTGACAACGGAAGACGGAAAGTACTTTTTGGAATTTACTGACGATTGGAAATTTCACTTGAAAAGTAACTTTGAAATAAAGCCGGAACAGCAATAAAAAAAGCCAGCAGCTAACAATAGCTAAACGTAATGCGGACTTTAGGGCAAAACCGAAAGGTCTGTGTATATTTATAGAGTCGCTAAATCTTATGGATTTAGCTTTAGAATAGAAAAAATAAATCAAAACAATAAGCTTTAGCTTCGTGCGTAGACGGAAACGAAAAGTTTCCTTACTACCGCACTACGCTTAGCCTAGCCGTTGTAAAACATTAAAATGAAACGATATTATTCAATATTATTCTTTATATCAATAAGCTTGATTTCTTGTTTTGATAATAAACAGAAAAAAGATTCTAAAATTGGAGATACTTTAGAAAAAGTAACTTCAGAAATAAAAAATGAAAAGTATTCTGAACTATTTAATGTAGAGTTAGTTGGGTTAACTATTGACTCCGAGAACACAGAAAAATATATTATTGATTTTTCATCATATTGTATGTGTGACTCTCCTTCAATTTTGTTAAAACAAGGTAAGGCATATTTATTCCCATACTGTAGAGAGAATACAGATTCCTTACCTCCTTTTTCAAAAAGTAAGTTCTACACCTACGATATTCTCAAAAAAGAAGAAGTGAATAATGGTATATCAATTGACCTAAGCAATGATATTGGGAAAGAATTGAATCTACTTTTTATAAAAACGGACAATAAAATAGTATACAAACTTAAAATAGTTGGTGAATTTCCGCATAGTTATATTGGAGCTAGAGTGACTGATTATTTCACTTTTAAAGAAGATGAGTTTGAATTTGAAGATTGTGGAGACTTTGATGGATAAAACGTTTTACAACAATGGCTATAGTTAATACGGGATTTGGTGCTTAATTCAAAGTATAGAGTTTTTAACCTAGTCCGCCAAATCTTTTGATTTGGCTTTAAATAAAAAAGATAAAATAAAATAAAAAGTTTTGGCTAAGTGCTTAATCGAAAGTTCACTACTTTCAATCCCCGTACTAACCATTGCCTAAGCGTAGCCGTTGTAAAATATTGAAATGAAAACAGTAATTCCTGGTATAATAGTAGTCTTATTTATGTTATTTTCTTGTGATTTTAGGACTCAAAAAACAACAGAATCAAATCATAAGAAAAATGAGAATATAAATGACTCATTTTCTAACAGTAAGGAATCAATTAATAATATACAAACAAGCGACTCAGTTTTAACGAACAGGGATAAGCAAAATTATGGAATCGTTGATGATTTATTTAATCAGAAATTAATAGGAATGGTCATATATGATGAAAACGAAACCGATCCTTATAAGAAATATGTATTTGATTTTTCAAATGCTTGTTACGGATCTGATTTGGCAAGTCTGACGATTGACAAAGGAAATAATAAATTGTTTATATACAGTTATTGGAATTCATTTCCTCCAGAAAACAAATCAGATTACATATCCCTAAATATTACTGATTACAAACTGATTAAACATGGGGTTTCAATTGTTTTGGCATCTGGGGTTAAATTACTATTCACTAAACACAAAGAGGTTCCGCTCTATAACTTGTCCATAGTAGGTAAATTGGACATGAAAGCGACTAAAGACCCGAATGGGGGAGTCTTTAAAATAAACTCAATCTTTATTACAGAATCTAATATGAAAGAGTTCCCTGCTGACTATGATTGTGGTGATTTTGAAGGTTAATTTCAAAATAAACATTTTACAACACGGTATAAAAAACATATGGCGTTTGTGCTTAACCGAAAGGTCTGTGAATACTATCAAAGTCCGGTAAATATAAAATTTGGCATCTAAGAGAAAAAATAAAAGCAAAATATTTATATTTTGCTAGGCAATAAACCGAAACGAAAGTGCTTATCTCCTGCCCTACGTTTCTTATACTGAACGGTGGCAACAATATGAAAAAAGCTCAAATATACATAGTATTATTATTGATTACTACTTTAAGCTGTAAAGACAAAGTATCTGAAAAACTAAAAAATATAGCTCTAGTTGAACCGAAAACTGAACTTATTACAGAAATTAACACCTTAGATAATCTTGAAGAACAAAAAAAGAAAGAAGGTGATAATAAGTTAGATTTAACTTTCTCCCCTATTGACTCAACTCAATATTTCGATTACAAAAAAAAATATTCTAATGATGTTACAATTGATTCGTTAATAATTAATAAGGAAAATAGTTTTTTTACACTTTCTATAAAAAATACAGAAAAAAAATTTAGTTGTGGAATTGATTTTAATAATTGCACTTATTATAAAGGCTACTTAAATTCATTAAATAAATATGTTTTGACCTATTGCGGAGTACTTTATTGTGGAACATCTCTATTGGATAAAAATACAGGCATTCAAAACTACTTAGAAAGCCCATTCGATACGGAATGTGAAACTCCTTCTCTATCCAAAGACAAAAACAAATTAATATCATATTCATCTTCTGTCTTCGATAAAGAATCGTTTATCGGATTATATAAAAAAAATACAGAAACTCAAGAAATAGACTTTGAAAATTATGAGACTTTCAATACTTCTGATTGGAGAATTAATGAAATTATTTGGGTTGACGATAATTTTATTGCTTTAAAAATTTATGATAAATATGGAGGTATAACAGGAGATAAATTAATGAATGTTAGATATTTAAAAAGTAAAATTGAATAAACACTGTTGCCAACAAACAATGGCTATAATTAATACGGGTTTTGGTGCTTAACCCAAGGTTTAGAGCTTTTAACCAAGTCCGCCAAATCTTTTGATTTGGCTTTAAAAATGAAAAGATAAAACAAAATAAAAAGATTTGGCTAAGTGCTTAATCGAAAGTTCACTACTTTTAATTCCACCACTCATCACAGCCGTGCCGTCAAAAAAAACCTCGCCATACTCAATAAATTCAAATTGAATCATACTATTATAAATTAAATTTTATTTAAAACACTGTTACAACTAATCCTATGAATGTATTACAGGAAGAAATGATTTTACCAAATGGAGTAATCTTAAGTAATAGGATTGCTAAATCAGCAATGAGTGAAAATTTATCTAATAAGCATCATGAGCCAACATCTATTCTGATAAATACATATAAAACATGGGCAAAAAGTGGTGCCGGATTATTGATTACTGGAAACATTATGATTGATTCCAGGGCAATTGGAGAACCAAGAAATGTAGTTGTTGAAAATAGAAAAAACATTACAGTTCTTAAACAGTGGGCTGAAAGTGTAAAAGGTACAAATACGCATTTGTGGGCTCAAATAAACCATCCTGGCAGACAAGCTATGGAACAAATTAACAGTAGTTTAAAAGCTCCTTCTGCCGTAGCTCTAAAAACTGGTGGAAGAAAGAAAACGACAAAAAAAGTACCTGAGGTTTTAAGTGAAAGTGAGATTCTAGAAATCATTGAAGATTTTGCAAATACATCTATCATTTTAAAAGAAGCAGGCTTTTCAGGTATTCAAATTCATGGTGCTCATGGGTATTTAGTTAGTCAGTTTTTATCGCCCTATACAAACATTAGAAAAGATAAATGGGGTGGTACTTTAGAGAATAGGTCCAGGTTTGTCGTTGAAGTTTATAGAAAAATTAGAGAACGGGTAGGACCTAATTTTCCTGTTGGAATTAAATTGAACTCTACGGACTTTCAAAAAGGCGGATTTTCAGAAGAAGAATCAATGGAAGTTGTTAAAATTCTTTCAAAAGAAGGTATTGATCTAATAGAAATATCAGGAGGAACCTATGAAGCACCGGCAATGATGGGAAAACGCAAAGAAAGTACCGTTAAAAGAGAAGCTTATTTTATGGATTATATTGATAAAGTGAGGCAAATTACAAGTACTCCCTTAATGTTAACAGGAGGATTTCGTACTACCGCTGTAATGCAAGATGCCATTGCTTCTAACCAATTAGATATTATTGGTATTGCCAGGCCTTTTGCGATATTTCCTAATATTGGAAATGAAATATTCAACGAAAGCCAAGCTAATTTTGCAACAAATATTAAAAAAACAGGAGTAAAAGCAATTGATGGAATGATGAATATTGTATGGTATGAGTCTCAAATAAAACGAATAGGTCAAGGTAAAAAACCTAACCCTAAATTAAGTGGTTGGTCTGTCTTTTTTAACTACTTATGGCTAATAATAGAGCAAAAACTAATAAGCAAAACATAATTGCTAGTGGCTATCAAAGAGCTGAGGTAAAAAACAAATAAATTCTTCTTAAACCTGAGTGAATGCTATTCTAGGCTCATAGATTCTAAAATCAGGTTCTATGAGCTTTTTATATTCCACCTATTCTCTATTTATCTACATAAAAGCGAAAAATAAGTTACATCATAAGGGTTACCAGGTTTTATAATAGCAAAGACTGCCTAATATACTATGTAATATCTTTTTATACGATACGTTTCATATAATGACCCCGTACTATCATATAAAAAAGCATATGAAAAAAATAGTATTAATTACATTTCTGATTATCTCTAAAAGTATTTTTAGCCAAGATAGTATTAGTCAAATTCCCGAATCTTGTTTGTATTATTTTTATGACTTCACGCTTAGCAAAAACGATGAATCAATGCAAATAAGGTACCCTGAAGAAACTGGATTCATTTCAGGCAAAGAGCCCTATAGCAGTTATTATTTAAAAAATAAATCTATTCCGTATGATGTGTCCAATGGTAATCAACTAGATGCGGAGTTCTATAATGAAGAGTTGAAAAAATTTATTAGTCTTGAATTAGTAGATGAACATATTAAAGATTTCAGAATACCTAACAAGTATGAGATTACCAATAAATCAAATATAAAAATCAATGCATTTGGTGAATTTTATTTACCAATAGATAATAAAAAAGATTCTATACATTTTAAAGACACGCCAATTGAAGCTTACACAACTACTTACAGTTGCGTAGGAGAAATGGAATATTTTGATTCTTACCTTATATCAGAATTTTTTGAGCAACCCGCTTATTTTTTAATAAACAGAAAAGATGGTTCTAAAAGATATATGTCATCTGGTCTTCCTAATTACTCACCCAGCGGTATGATCTTTATAGATATGTTCACTAATACGGCAACCTATCAACATAATGAGTCTACAGTTTTGAGTTTTAGCAAAAAAAATGAAAACAACAAAGTAGAGCAAATGTCAAGTGTTAGTTTCAAAAGTTGGGCCGTATCATCAAACCCCGAAGATTATTTTTGGATTTCAGAAAATGAAATTGTTTTTAAAGTATTTCCTATTAGAAAATACATATTTGAACCAAATCTGAATGCATTGAAATCGCAATATTTGAAAATGAAAATACTGTAGTATACTGGGTAAAAAATTTAGGTTGATCTCTTAATAAAACACTTGAGCTAAATCATTAGCAAACATTAATAAATGAAAATCTATTCATGAAAAATATATCAATCTTTTTATTATACTTTTTGATTTTAAATACTTTGACCGCTCAAGAACAGAAGACATACCATCCAAATGGTCAGTTAAAAGAAGTTGGCGAATATGAAAACGGAACACAAGTGGGCATATGGAAAGCTTATTCTGACAATGGTGTATTGAGCGTACATGCGGAATTTGAAAATGGAAAGCCAACAAATGAATGGAAGTTCTATCATTATAGCGGAGAATTAAAAGAAGTTGGTTCATTCAATAACGGAATGAAAATTGGCGAATGGAAGAGTTATTATGATAATGGAAATTTAAAAGAAATTGGAGAATTTAAAGACGGAAAAATTCAAGGTAAATGGAACGTATTTTATAGAGACGGAATTTTAAAAGAGGTTGGAAATTATGATAATGGCAAACCAATAGGAAAATGGAAAGATTATCATAACAATGGAAAATTGAAGAGTATTGGAAAGTATATAAACGGAAAGACTTCTGGAAAATGGAAAGGTTATTTTGATAATGGAAAATTATCTTCAGTTGGTACATATGATGATGGAAAAAGAACAGGAAAGTGGGTGTTATATAATAAAAATGGAGAAATTAAAGAAATTGCAACATTTGAAAACGGAGTAATGATAGAAAGTTCTGAGAGCAAATAACCTCGGCTGCTCTCTACTAAATGGAATTTTATACAACACAACTAATTGCATTCAAAATCGTTAGCTAATATAAAATTAAACCATAACTATAAAATTATAAATTTTATATAAAGACCAAATTTCTAAAAAGAGATTATACAATTCAACCAAAAGAACGTGCAAACCATTTAAAATTATCAAAAAAAACCAATTATGAGATTACAAATTATTATTGTTTTTCTGTTACTAGCATCAAATATAAAAGCCCAAGAAACATACCTTATGTGGAGTGATGTTGAAAACCAACGTTTTGGCAAAGAAACCCTATTTAAATCTGAAGGTAAATTTTTAAACGGAAGCTATAAACTAGCCGAAAATAGCGGAGCTTATACTGACGTTACGTTTAAAAATGGAAAGATGATAGGCGTTAAAAAAGATTATGATTTTTCTGGTAATATTGAACAAGAGATGAACTTTGATCAAAAAGGAAAAGCAAATGGAAAAAGTATTTCTTATTATTCTAATGGTAAAATAAACGAAGAATTCAATTATAAGAACGGCTTAAAAGATGGCGAGTGGAAAACCTATAATAAAAAAGGTGAACCAATTAGAATCGAAATTTACAAAAACGATTCAAAAGAAGGAAAATGGGTCTCTAATTTAAGAGACGCAGCTAATGGTGTAATTTTAATAGAAACAAGTTATTACAAAGCCAACGAGCCAACTGGTGCATGGTCTCAAAAAACGGAAGATGATAGGTTAATTTGGGAGAAAACCTATACAGCCCCTAAAGACTATACGAAAAAAGAATACCATACTAATGAGAAGGTCGCAGTTTTAGAAACATACAAGAATAATAAATTAGATGGTGTTTCTAAATATTATAATCCTTCAGGCATTATACTCAGTGAAAAACAATTTATTGAAGGTTATTTAAAATCTGAAATAGCATTTTACGAAAATGGAAATAAAAAAGAAATTGTAAATTCTAAAGACGGCTATAAAGATGGTTTGTTTCAAGAATATTCAGAAACAGGTCAACTTACTATTGATGGACAATATAAAATAGGATATAAGGCAGGCGAATGGAAATATTACAATGATGATGATATGCTAGATAGAACATTCACTTTCGCAGATGGTCATAAAAACGGTATAGGCAAAACTTATAACGAAGCCGGTACTGTAGAAAGCGAAGGTATGTATGCCAATGATGAAAAAACAGGCTTATGGAAATTCTATAAGCTTAACGGTAAAGTTTCTAAAGAAATAGAATACAAAAACGATAAAGTAATTTCTGAAAAAAAATATAATTAAGCTATAGTCATAAAATGGCTATTTAGATACTTAGCATCTTTACTAATTTCTATTCGGTTATTCTTTATTAAATAAACTTATAACCGACTATAAAATGCGTTGTGGGCTATTAACAAACACTTCTTATAATTATATAAAATGATCAAAAAAATTAGTCTTATAGTTTTAATCTTATTTGGTATACATCAAAATTTAATTGGACAATATACCAGCGATACCATTATTAAAGATTTTAATAATGACAAAATTGTTGATACGCTTATCGATTTTAGAGAAATGGGAAGTGCTTGTGCCGGTAGAACCGTATCAATAATCGATGGCAAAACGAAAGAGAAATTTGCACTTAACAACGACGGTTGTTATTCTAGTTATACTAATATAATTAAAGTACCTAAAAACCTAAATCTAAAAAAGAACAGTCTTTTTTTAGCCGCCATAAAAGATAGGTCATTACCTAATAAAAGAGAACATATTGACAGCTCTTTAAAATGGTTACTGAGTGGAAATTCAAATGTACAAATACTAGAATCTCATCCTTATTTTGATATTATTGCCAACCCTAAAACCGCTTGGCAGCCAAATATTTTAGAGATCCCTGATTCTTATTATATCGACAGCTTTGAATATTCTTTACAATCAGAAGACTTTAAAAATAAAAACCCTACGCTAACTGAAAAAAATCAAGAATATATAGCCTATTACACGGGTCATCAAATCATAAAATTAGACAGCTTAACCCCTGTTGCTCAAAACGATACCTATAAAATATTTAAGACAGCACATACTGTTTTTGTCAAAAAAGGAGATACTTACAATTGGGCATTTATATCAGATGATCTTGTTACAGGCGCACCAGATAGACGTAGCTGGCCTTCTATAAATCAGGTGCAATTAATAGATAAGTATCTAATAATTCATCATGATGTTCCTCCTGTTAATGGCTATTTCATTGAAATTATAAATATCGAGACACAGAAAATTGGTCACTTAAAGTTTGATCCGTCACAAAATAATGGAACTGACGAACGTGGTATGAGAACTTTTAAGATAACAAATGATCTATTGCTATTTACTGAATATGCTGAAGAAGAAGTAATAAAAATACCTTTAAAACAATTATTTGAATCTTTAGATAAATCTTAACTCCATTTAAAATTACCAAAGCTATATATTAAACGAGAAGTAATCTTACTATCAAAATCTGTATATACTAATGGATTTTGAAATGATATAAAATCAAAATCAGCTTACACATACCACTGAATGAAAAATTACGCTACCAAATTCAAACACATTGTTCCAACTTTTCTTTTTGTTGTGGTAGCATCAACACTGATTCTTTTACTTTTTAGGTGGGTCTTTACCATCAACACATACATCTTACATATTAAAGAAGATATTTTTGATATGTGGGTACCTATTATTTTCCCTTGGATACCAATAACGATTTGGCTTACACCAAAACTTAAAGTCCTTAAATTTAATAGGAAAGGTAGCGATGCTCCTCTTCTATTTAAATTTATTGCCTGGGCTACCATGACTGTAATGATGATGATTTCAAACAGTTATTTGAAAACCGCAACTGGTAGTTTGGCAGAAATAAATACTCTTGAAGAGGCTTTTAACCCTAATGCCAGCTATTTAAAAATCAATGATTTTGAGGTTGATAGAGACTATGGAAGTTCACATACAGAATTTAGAACAAGCGGAAAATACGGTCGAAAATTGAATTTCGACACCTATTTTGTGTATCCTTTAAAAGTGGAGAATGCAGAAAATAAGTTCAAATATTGGTATGGCGTAGAAATGCATGAACAAATAAGTAAAACACTAGAACCAGAAGTAAAGGAAGAAAAGTATCAGATATTTATTAAGCAAGCTGTTGAAGATTTTAAAAACTATAAATTCTATGAAGCTGACTATTTTGAAATAGTGCCTCATTCTATTGACAAAGACGGGTTTATTGATGCAATAAAGCGTCAAGAAAATATATCAGATATTCAACCAGTTATAATTAGACCGAAAAAAGGATTGTACACTAATAAAAATGGACATAAACTTGGATGGATTTTTGGATCGTTCGCAATCGGTTTTTCTATTTTCCTATTTGTACTAAAGTTTCCTGTTTACAGTGCAAAAAAATGATATTGAAACCATATCATACAACTATACATGTACCAAATTACCTGTATATAAATCTTAGTCAGTTCTATTTAAAACGTATTAATTCTAGCGAATAGTACGGGAAAAATGAAAAGTAAATAACCTCGTGGCAAGTCCTGCCAGGCATTGAATTGAAAACATAATTAATACTTCGACCCAAGCGTCAGAGCATTTAAATCTTGATTAACTAGTAAAAAATGAAAAAAATAGTCATATTAACTTTAGTATTAATTACCTCAATTGGTGTGTTTGCCCAAAGGAAAGATATTACCTATTACGATAATGGTCAGGTTCGCAGGCAAGGCCAATATGACATAAAAAATCAGAAAACCGGCGAATGGAAATCATTTCACAAAAACGGGCAGTTGTCCTCAGTTGGAACATATGAGAACGATAAGCAAACTGGAGAATGGATAGACTATTTGTCAAACAAAACCTTATCTGGTATAGAATCTTGGGCAAAAGGACGACGAAATGGTGAATCGAAAAAATATAGACATGATGGTATACTAATAAAAATAGGCATGTATACCGATGGTAATAAAAATGGGAAATGGAAATATTACCATTCTGAAGATCAACTATCAAAATTAGAAAATTATATAAACGGACAAAAAATAGGCGAATGGAAAGAATTTCATGAAAATGGACAACTCTTATATATTGGAACTTATGAAAAACCCGATAAGGCAGAAGGAGAATGGAAATGGTATGAAGATGATGGACAGTTAGAAGCAATCGGAGTATATAGAAACGGTCTTAAAATTGATGAATGGAAATCATATTACAAAAACGGACAACTCGCGAGTTCAGAATTCTACGAGAATGGAAAGCTAAGCGGAGCATCAAAACGCTATAAAACAAATGGTGAATTGTGGATAATTGGAAAATATTTGAATGGAGGTAAAACAGGAGAATGGAGATGGTACCACAACAACGGAAAATTAAAAACGATTGGCACCTATATTGAGAATAAAAGTATTGGGGAATGGAAAAGTTTCTACGAAAATGGACAATTAAAGAAAATTGGAAGTTATAACGACAACGGTGAACGAACTGGTAAATTTAAAGCCTATCACGAAAATGGAGAACTAGAAAGTAAAGGCAAATACCATGATGGAAATGAAATTGGCATGTGGAAGTATTACAACTTAAAGGGGACGCTTATAAAAACGACAAAATTTTAAAACCATTCTGATAAAAACCCGCATATTCAATTGTTACTAGTTCAAATAATTATTGATTTACATTAACCTTAGCTAAACGTTTTAGGAAATTAATATACAGATGAAAATTAAGTTCAAACCTTCACATTCTACTTTTTTTAAGGAGCTAAACTCAAATATTTCTGTCATACTAACCGACGAAGTAATTGATAAAAGTAAATGGGTTTTAAAAGCAAAATTCTTCTTTTACTTTTTAACCTTTCTAGGGCTTTATGCATTTCTATTTACCGATGTAGTAGCTAATTCATTTTCGCTGCTAATAACAACATATTCGCTAATTGGTCTTTCAGGAATATTACTAGCCTTTAATGCATCGCACGATGCTGTACATGACACTTTATTTACGAATAAGAAGTATAATGCTATAACTCATTTTTTAATATTTAATCTACAAGGGGTGAATGCAACTTTGTGGAAAAAACGACACCTTTCTTCGCATCATTTATTCCCTAATGTAGATGGCTGTGATGCCGATATAGATAACAACTCGTTCATTCGTTTATCGAACTCACACACCCTAAAAAAGATTCATAAGTTCCAGCATTTTTATGCTCCGCTTTTGTACTGCCTATACACGCTGCATTGGATCTTTGTTAAAGATTTTATCTACATCTCTAAAAAAGAGGTGGCTAATATGAAAGACTTGGTGTATTCAAAAAAGTTTATTGCAGCCGTAATTCTTTTGAAACTACTTTATCTAGTATATATAATAGTGATTCCGTATTACTTTTTAGAGGTAGAACTAGCTAAAATCTTAATCTCATTTTTTATAATGCATGGGGTAATTTCAATATTTTTTGTGCTAACATTAATTATATCTCATTTGACTACCGAAACTAGTTTTCCAAAGCATGATGAAAACGGATTTTTACCTACCTGCTATCACGAACACCAACTTTCTGTATCGCTTGACTACCACCCTACCAGTAAATTTGCGAACTTTATTTTTGGTGGTTTTAACTCTCATGCTGCGCATCATTTGTTCCCGAAATTACCACATACCTTGTATACTATAATAACACCAGAAATACAAAAAGCAGCGGTAAAGTTCTCTATGCCCTACAATGAATTAAGCATCATAAATGCAATTTATTCTCACTTTAAGTATTTAAAGAAATTAGGTGGTAACTAAACCCGCTTGCACTACTCCGCTCCTTTTCAATCAATTGAAAATTAGTTACTTTCTTATAACCGAATAAAGAAAAAAACCGAATGACAATGCCGAGCTACTGCTGTACATTTCTTATATTCAGAGTATTTATAACTATGAAAAAATCACTATTCATACTTTTACTATTCAGTCTCAACCTTTGTTTTTCTCAAACAATAATTAAACAAACCGATTTGGCTAATTGTGCACTTGAATTAACTGAACAACAGGTAACGTATGACCCAAGTTACTTTTCTATTGATTACCCAAACGGAGATGTACCCAATGACAAAGGTGTTTGTACAGATGTTGTAATTCGTGCCTACAGAAAAGTTGGAGTTGACTTACAGAAAGAAGTTCATGTAGATATGAAATCTAACTTTAATGTGTATCCGAAAATATGGGGACTAAAAACTACTGACCGAAATATTGATCATCGTAGAGTGCCTAACTTGATGACCTTTTTCAAAAGAGAAGGTGCGGAAAAACCGATTTCTAACAACCCAAATCATTATTTACCTGGCGATATAGTTTGTTGGAATCTAGGAGGCGCAATAACTCATATTGGTATTGTAGTCGATAAAAAATCAAAGGACGGAAAGCGCAATTTAATCGTGCACAATATTGGAGGCGGCCAAGTTTTATCAGATTGTCTCTTTGACTATAAAATCATCGGTCATTATCGTTATAACAAGTAAAATCATAATTTAATGGCTGTATACGAACAGTATATAACAGTCTTTTACACACCATGTTTCATACACCAATTGTCAAATTTAATTAAAAAACAAAATGGGTTTTCTGAAAAAAAAATCATCATCTAAAGAAACTGAAATACAAGAAGCAGAAGTACTTATAGAACAACAATCACCTACTTGCCCCATAACCGCTATTGTAGAACAAGATAATAGAACGATATATTTTTATTTATGGGGTGCTGAGGGGTCTAACTTCGGTGTTAAGTCTTCTTGGGTAAGAAATCTAAAAAAAGCTCCTCAACAGCTAGAAACAGCATTAATGGAGCAAGGGGTGCCACCAATGCAGACAGAAGAATTTTGTATACACCCTAATGGTTCAGAAAAACTGAACAAAGATAATCTTAGTATCATCTGGTTAGAAGAAGGTGATGGCGCTGCGCTTTTATCGAACGGTGAAGTTATTTCGATCATAGCAAGTTGGGCAGGTCAAAACGGATTTAACGGATACTCAAAAGAAGCAAAAGGTCAAGGTGATTTTGCTTGGGAGCTTTCTGACGATAATGCCTTATATGATCGAGTTCATGCATCAAAAGAATTTTGGGACGCTTGGGATTTAGAACAAAGCCCTTTCAATATACTACAGCCGAAAATACTTGATACGTACGATGAAATCTTTGGCGAACAAGATAACTACTTCGCTATAGACGGTAATGAATGGCCACCAAAAGGTCTTTATTTGAAGAAAGGAGAATCAAAAACGGTATTTGCTACAGTAGGTCTTTCTCTAATACCAATGCCAGTAGTTGAAATGTATACCGAAAACCGTTTCGATGCTAATAGAATAGAATTTGGCTTTCTTATTAATTCACCAATTACAGACGAGGCAGTGCAACAAATTGGAGGATGGATGAGTGCCCAAACTACTATACCCTGGCACAATATTACTTTTTTGGGAGAAGGGCATACCATTGAATTTATGTCTTTAAATTCAAGTAAACTGAACTTTGTTCTTCTAACCAGTCAACTTAACATCTTACCTGAACCCAATATTGAAAAGTATAGAAACTCAATAACAAATTTTCTATGGATGGTACCAATATCCGAAAAAGAAAGACAGCATATTATTGATAATGGTAGTGAAACAATAATCGAAAAATTAAATGAAATCGGGGAAGAAGTTTTTTCTTTAGATCGCGCCGAAGTGATATAAAGTTTGAGATTCAGCCAAAAATATCGATACGTCAGAAAACTATGAGTGAACTCATACATACAATAGGTATTCATCATTTATGCATTAGGCATAATGAAATTGAATTGATTGCCAATACACTAGAATTATCAGATACAGAAGAACTAATTTTTGATAAAGAACATAATTGGAGTTCGCTGTATAAAGATGCTAGCGAATTTTTAATAATAGAGTCAAATACGGAATGGACATACGTGGTATTCAATATTTGGGACTTTGATGTAATAAAATTAATAACTCAGAAATTATCTAAAAATCTTAAAACAGAAGTCAATTATTTTTTCATTGATCCTTGGGTAAATACCACAAGATGGATTAATTCTGAAGACGGGAAAATTAATAGAAGTCATTGGCAAGAAGACGAAACTATATTTGAAGACTATGGTTCGCTCTCTCTTGAGCAAGAATTAATAAACAAACCTATTTCATCTACTATCAAAGAAATTGAAGAAATAGATATTTTTTGGGATGACACCGCAAAATTATATTGGAAACTAAGTAATACACTGTCGCCATCAATTGCTAGCTTGAATGAAGGGAAAACATATGATGCGATTAAAGGTTTATCAGCCATTAAGCCCAACCGTTAATAAACGTTACATAAATGAAAATCGCAACTACAATATTCATCCTTTTTTTGACTATAAATTTTCTTTCTTGTAAAGGAAATGCACGAGAATGGGAGACAACTGAAAAGAAAATTGAGATTTCAAAAACGACAAAAGGTACTTTACCTGAATCAATCGGAATTATAAATGATTACGGTATAGTCTTTACAGAACCTCAACGTGCCGAATTATCAAAAATACTTTATGATTACGATATTGAAACAACGAGACAAATTGTTGTAGTAACTATTGACAGCATAAAACCTTATGACAACATTCACAGATACGCAACAGATCTAGGTCAAAATTGGGGAGTAGGAACTGCCGAAAAGAATAACGGATTAACAATAGTTCTTTGTAAACCTTGCAGGCAAATAGGCATTGCAACCGGTTACGGTACCGAATTAGTTTTAACCGATGAAATATGTAAAAATGTAATTGAAGAAAAAATAATACCCGAATTTAAAAATGATGAATTTTATCTCGGTATTAAAAAAGGCGTATTAGCATTAATAGAAAAGTGGAAATAAGTTTTATAAACACTACTACTGATAAAAGCATTTTGTAGCCTATTAAAAATTATTTCAAATGACTATTTCACAAAAAATAACCCAACTTTATAATTTAGATGAAAGCATAAATTCTTTTGGCTACGAAGAAGTTGAACTTGCTGAAGTTGAAAGAGGATTAGAATTAAATCTTCCAGAAAAACTTAGAGCATATTATTTGACCTTAGCTAAAAATACGAGCATAAACAATGCTCACAACAATCTATTTAAACCTACTGAAATAGGGTTTTCTAATGACATGTATTTAATGTTTTATGAAGAAAACCAATCTGTAGTTAATTGGGGAATCAAGCATACAGACCTGCAACTCAACAATCCGCCAGTTTGGGGTAATTACGGCTCAAATGAATTACCCGATTGGCAATTAGAAGCCAATACAACCGAATTATTTTTACTTCTTATGGCAATCGTTAATGGAACGCTTGGCGGTCTAAAATATAATGCGAACAGTTTTGAAATCATTCAGCCAGAAGTAATCAAAACAATCAAAATGAGCTGGACTGAAATAGAAGAGATTAATTGGAGCAATCAAAAAATATACACGAACGACTTTAAAGAAGTTATAAGTCTAAGTATTGATGAAAAAGAAAATTGCACTGCCATTTTTATTGGAACAAATAATAAACATCGATTTGATAATCTTATCGATAGTCTAAAAATAAAATGGTCTTATATTTCTACTGAAGATGATGAAGATGTCTATTAAAAATAGGACATCTCACATGTTTAGTCTCCATTAAAAAATTACAGATCTTTATCATTAATCAATTCTGAAAATGGAATTATCGAAAAGCACATTAAACAGCGGACTGAGTTTTTCAATGGAATTTGGAAAAAATTGGCTAGTTGACATCCAAGATAGGTTACGAAATGAAAATTTCGAATTAACGACATCAGAATTAGATTTCTGCAACAAGCTATGTAAAAAAGTAAATAAATGTGCTCATGATTACGTGAGTAATAATCCTGTAAAAGGTGACAAGGAGATAAGTTTTATGGAATTTTCTCAATTTGCAAAATTCATGAAATCGAAATACGAGTGGATTAGTGATAAAAATCTTAGCCATCTTTATAGCCAAAGCTGCTATTATGCTTTAAAATAATAGGAAATTCAAATAAGCAAATGCCCATTACACTACTTTAAAACAAAGGCGACTCTGCAATTGCTAAATATAAAATTCATCTAATTACTTAACCTAACTCACTTTAATTAAATAAACTACGTTATTAATACTCCATCATAGCAGTCATTTTCACTAAATAAAAAAAATGAAAAACTATTTACAACTTATACTTCTATCTACACTATGCATAACATTTGGATGTAAAGAAAATGCTAAAGACCAAAACATGGGCAATAACCAGAACCAAGTTGCACCAAAGAATACGATAAAAGAAGTTGATAGTGTAAAGAAGTCAACAACAGCCCCTACCCAAACTAGAGAAAAACAGCAATACATTATTGCCGAGTCTGGCTTAAACTATAGAGACAAACCTAAAGGTAATGTAATAGGAAAATTTGAGTGGAGAGATAAAGTAGAATACCTTTTTAGTACACAGCAAACAGAAACTATTACAGACAATTATCAAGAAGTTGAAGGCACATGGGTTGCCCTAAAACATTTAAAAGATACCGTTTATGTTTTTGATTATTATTTATCTGACCACGAGCCGAGAAGATCAAGAACTAAATTATACTATGCTGAACCCTACTATAGAGATATACTTCAGCCCTCAAAAGAAATAGATATAAGTCTAGCATTTGTTAATGTATCTGAGAGTTTTTACATGCCCGAAAATTTCATTGATGAAAATGATTTACAAAAAGACACGATACACTTTAGCAAAAAACAACGTACAGAATTCTTTAAAAGAATGAATTATGCTAACAGCGATACATTGTTCATTTACGACTTAGCATCAACTTTAGTTAAAAGACTTCCTATTAAAAACATACCATTAATGGCTTGTATTAACCCTTATTCTAGCATAATAGAGGAGTACAAAACAGAAGATTATTATAGTTATGACTATCAAATTGGTTTTAATTTAGGTAAGGCAGATTATAGCGGTTTTGCTGTAATTGGGAAAGAAAATCCTTTTGTTGAAAAAGGACTACAACCCTTAGTTTTCAAAAAAATGAATCAACAGCAAATTGATAGTAACCTAAAGAAACAAATCATCTCAGAAGATTTGGTGAACGATTCTATTTTTAAACCCTACACATCAAGTTATAAAAACATAAGTGCATTTGTAAAGGCAAATACAGACTATTCAAGTTGGTCTGATTTAATTATTATAAATACACAGACAAAAGAATCTTTTGAAATTTATCAAGAAGAAGGGGAATCAAGCGGTAAGGCTGACTTAAATCTAGAAGATGCAGTGTCAGAACACTCTGAAAACTATCAATATATCGGCAATTTATTTAAGAACAAACCGCCTGTTGTATTTGGGTTTATGTGGGAGTCTTTTGGTTGTTCTCAAATTCAGTTTCTAGATAAAAATGAATTACCTATTGGAATTTTATGTGATAATAGGCATTAAAAGATAAACCTATTACTTTAGCAATATTATCAATAGAAATATATAAAATCAGGTATGATCGCCAAAACTAAAACCTGAAATAAAACAGCTATTGAATACTTAAATATCATATGAAGAAAATAGCGATTGGTTGCGGAATATTTTTAGTATTGGTCATTGGTACTGTTACCTTACTGTTTTATATACTTACAAGACCTAAATACAGAGATGTAGCTACTGAGAAACCATTTTCAGAAATTTTAAGTCAGAAAATAATCACGAAAAGACCTACCCTAATTTTAAATGATGATTTACCTAGATATGAAGACTATAGCTATCATTTAGAAGATGGCAATGGTTTTGGTATGAACTCTGATTTAGAAACAGTAGCCGAAATACCAATTGGCACAGAAGTAGACATAGATAAAATAGAAATACATACCAATAGGGTTAGCGGTACATCTAGTGTTTATCTCTTTGGTAATGTTTATAGTAAAGAAAAACAAGAGAGCTTTTCTTTTCAGTATACCTGGGGCGATTACCATCTCATATACGAAGACAACCCATACTGGACTTTTGAGCTTGCCTTTTGGCAAGACGAACCATTGACTGAAAAGTATTTTATCGATGTCCCATAATCGTTAGAGTTCTCCTTCAATATTTTATCGCACTAGATAGAAAGCAAAATAAATTTATTTTACCAATCGTTCGGTAATTAAAAAATATTACTATCTTTGCCCTATGAGACCGCAAAAAGTATTAGACGTAGAAATTTTAACAGGCTTGACTAAAGTATTTAGATCAAAAGGATATGAAGGTGCTAGCCTAAAAGATTTATCTGATGCCACAGGACTAAAAAAGGCGAGCCTATACCATCGTTTTCCTAACGGGAAGCAAGAAATGGCAGATGCCGTATTAAACCACCTAAATAGTTGGGTGACCGATAATGTATACCAAGCATTGCTTGATACCAATTTAACACCCGAGACCAGATTAAAAAAAGGTTTAGCCGAAATTGGTACACTATACGATGGTGGTAATGAAACTTGCATTTTTAGGGCCCTATCGATGCAAGCAGGTATTGAGTTATTTGAAGAACAAATAAAAAACGGTATGCAAGATTGGATTGCGGCCTTTGTCAATATTGGCAAGGCATTAAATTTTAGTACGCCCGAAGCAGAAACTAAAGCCCTTCAAGTATTAATAGAAATACAAGGTAGCTTAGTTGTATCTAAAGGTATGGGTGATATCAAAATCTTTGAAACAGCTCTAATGCACATTGAAAACAAATATTTAAACACATAAAAAAATTTAATTAATCTATTTACCGAATGTTCGGTAATAAATACATTCACTATGAAAAAATATCCATTACCTCCTTTTAATGAAGAAACGGCACTACAGAAAGTGCAAATGGCAGAAGATGCCTGGAACAGTCAAGACCCTATAAAAGTATCTATGGCATACTCCGAAAATACAGAATGGCGTAATAGAACCAGTTTTCTAAACGGCCGTGAAGAGGTTCAAAATTTTCTAGCCGATAAATGGAAAAACGAATTACACTACAAGCTCAAAAAAGAACTTTGGGGTTTTAGAAATAATAGAATAGCAGTACGATTTGAATATGAATATAAAAACAAAGAAGGGCAATGGTTTAGAGCCTATGGTAACGAAAATTGGGAATTCGATGAAGACGGATTAATGCAAAAACGATTTGCAAGTATCAATGATTTAGAAATAACAGAGTCTGATAGAAAACTATAATAAAATGAAAAAACTAAATCTAATATACTTATTGCTATTGGTGACGATGACATCCTTCCAAGTAAAGTCGCCTCAAGAAACTAATAAAAATTCTACAATTGAAAACAAGCGTAAAATGACAAATATTACATACAAAACAATGGATATTAATGGTGTAAACATTGCCTATCGAGAAGCAGGCAATAGTAATAACCCAACTATTGTTCTACTGCATGGTTTTCCATCTTCTTCTCATCAGTATAGAAAAGTGCTACATCAATTATCTGATGATTTTCATTTAATTGCTCCTGACTATCCGGGATTTGGAAATAGCGAATTTCCGTCTTCAACAGAATACACCTACACTTTTGATAACATAGCGGCTACAATTGATGCTTTTTTGGTAGAAAAAGAAATAATATCGTACGCATTAATGATGCAAGATTACGGTGCACCTATAGGTTTTAGAATTGCAACTGCTCACCCAGAAAGAGTAACAGCTCTTATAAATCAAAATGGAAACGCTTATGAAGAAGGTTTAGGCGATGCCTGGGCTGACGTAAGAGTATTCTGGAAAGACAGAAACCCTGAAACCGAAAAAACAATACTACCGGCGTTTTCGTTAGATGCTCTAAAATGGCAATATACCCATGGTACCAGAAATTCTGAAAATGTGAATCCGGATACTTGGCATCTAGACTACCTAAGATTGTCAAGACCAAATGCCCATAAAGTAAATATGGATTTGTTCTATGACTACCAAAACAACATAAAGCTTTACCCTAAGTGGCAACAATACTTGAGAGATAATCAACCACCCCTATTGATAGCGTGGGGCAAGAACGATGCATACTTTCCTGAAAGCGGAGCCAATGCCTTTAAAAAGGACGTGAAAAATATTGACTACAACATTTATGACACAGGTCATTTTGCTTTAGAAGAAGATGGTGACGATATCATTTTAAAAATGAGATCCTTTATGAGGAACATTAAAAAGTAATACTATTTTCAAATCGTAAATAGTATTAAAAGAAAAAACGCCAAATAGTATTATTTGGCGTTTCATCTTGATATAAAAAAATTATTCCAGAGTTATTTCATTTCATAAATAGCAATGGTACTAGATACTTCATGGGTTGCAATCATTAAATAGTTTCCTGTTGGACTATCGTTCTTATCTACAACTATTAAGCCCTCTGGCGAAATATCAGTAGCATCGTAGATCCAAGTAACAAAAACTGGGTTATATGGATTAGTTACGTTGTACGCCAATATTCCACTAGTTCTTTCCAATCCTACGAACAATAACGTCTCTTCTCCAACCTTCAAAGTCTTTACTGATTCTGGCTCAGCACCCTTGTCATCTGACCTACCATCTACTTCACCTTCATCTTGATTAAATATAGATGGAGCCAATGCCAATGTTCTTCTAGCTATTTCTGAACCCGAATCGAATATCAATTGTCCGTTAGTATCCCAAATAGAAAACGATCGTGCACCGTAAGAATAAATTTGCTCATAAAGTCCGTCGTTATCTTCATCTCCGTTCGCAGTTGTTGTTTTTAATCGACCTAAATATTCATCTTCTTGTAATGCTTCAAAATCAGGATAAAAAGCAGGGTCTAAATCTAAATCCTTAACCCGCACCTCTTCAGAATAACCATCATAGTCTCTTGAATCCCCTTCATTGGCAGAAACAATAAAACCGTTTCCGTTAGCTGTGAAGTAATCTATTGCATCGGGCATATAAAAACCTAAAACATTCCAATTTTTTAAATTTCCTGCGATTCCGTCTCTATTAGATGCATCAATTTCGTTACCTGATACATTATGATTCTTTGTTCCCAAACCTACCAAACCGGTGATGGACTTAGAGGTAAGGTCAACTATTGCCATTCCGTTATTCTCCTGCAAGCCAATATATGCAGTGCTAGAATCGCCTGAAATGGTAACATACTCCGGCTCCACATCTTGCACAAATGACGACGCACCATCATTACCGAAAACCCGGAACCCGTTACCAGGATCTATTTGTCCGGCAAACGAAATCTGCGTTACGGTTTCCGTAGCCACTTCAATAACCGTTATTGAACCTTCTGGATCCACCGTATAATCATCATTTGGCTCGCCTTCGTTGGCAGCAACAATATATTCCCCATCAGGTGAAAAAGCAACCATATCTGGTAACGCACCTGCTACATAAGATTTAATTAAAACTTGTGTGTCGGTGTCATAGGTATCAACAGTGCCATTTAATTGTTTATCGCTATTTTCAACAGCAATGGCTAAAATACCATTATGCACCGCGACAGAATTAGGACTCCCGGTTAAAACGATTGAAGCACCTTTTACAGGGTTTGTTGCATCGGTCAAATCTAATACCGAAATTTCATCTTCTTCAGGGTTTACTATGAACAGCTTTTTAGTAACGGCATCAAAAGCAGATATTTCTGCAAAAGCTTCGTCATTACCATTGGTAAATGTTCCTATTTTAGAAAAGGTAAGCTGATCAATAGTTATTGGAAATTCGGCATCCATACCATCGGCGCCATCAGCTCCATCAGCGCCGTCAGCTCCATCTGTTCCGTCTGTTCCGTCTATGCCATTTACACCGTCCATACCATCAATACCGTCATCAGCACACGATATAAACATTAGCGAAATTCCAAGAATTCCAATACAAAAAGGTCTCAATAAATTTTTCATTTTAATACAGTTTGGTTTTAAGTATCAAAACAAAAGGATTAATGTAAAGTTGGAGTTAACTCTGTCGCAAATAATTATTATGAAGGTATTAAGTTCTTGTAAACAACTGCGTAATACCCAGTACGACTATGAATAAAAGTGGTGTTTAAAGATAAATCTACCTACATATCTAGATTAAAAAAGGCAGTATGATTGAAAGAAAAAATGCGAAAGAAATTAATGTCTCCATGACACCAAACAACACTGGTTTAGAAAGAACCTTAACCGTTTCGTTACAAGCTGGTAATTACTTTGACGGGTTCAACATGCACCAAACAATAACTAATTTAAAACAGCTACAGACCAATCACTTTGAAATTATTAAAATTGATAAAAGGTCAATTAATATCTTCGTGAATTACATGACCCTATTCTTATGCTAATCATCACCTGTAACTTCAAACTAGCATAACTGCCTAAACGAAAAGTACGTTTCACTCATTTTTCATTGCATATAAAATTACCTTGGCACAGTTTTGTATTGTAATTTTACTATGATGAAAAATCTATATCTAATTTTAATCCTTTTTATGTCCACACAATTTGGCAATGCCCAAGTGCATAATTCTTATGATACCCTTTGGGATAAAGTTCTCGATTCAGAGATGGAAAACTTGAGTAAATCGGCATTAAAACAAGCTGAAGCTATCTTTGAAAAGGCGAAAAGTGAAAAAAATGAGGTACAGACTGTAAAGGCACTTCTTTATAAATCTGGTTTTATTAATAAACTTGAAGAAGATGCCATATTAACTATCGTTAATGATTTCAAATCAGAAATAGTTGTTGCAGATAGTACAACGAAAAGCATTCTTCATAGCCATTTAGCAAACTTATATTGGCAATACTACCAGCAAAACAGATATAAATTTAATAACAGAACCAAAACAGATGTTAAGATTGATTCTGTTGATTTTAGAACTTGGGATTTAGATACGATTTTTAAAGAAATAGATTATCATTTTACTGCATCCTTAGAAAATGCCAGTACTACTCAGCAACTTTCTATTTCAGATTTTGATGAAATTTTAGAAAAGAATGAAGAAAATCGAAAGTACAGACCTACGCTATTTGACCTTCTTGCACATACCGCTTTAGAATTTTATACTACTAGCGAGAATGGTATCAATAAACCTGCAGATGCTTTTGAAATTAACAATGAAGCAATTTTATGCGAGGCATATACTGCTAGTTTTTTAAATTTTGATGATGATCAAAACCTGTCATTACAGTCTAGAGCACTTGCTATTTACCAACAACTAGTAGCATTTCATTTTGGTAATCCAGATATGAGTCCGTTAGTATTGGTTGATATTGAACGATTACGTTTTATTCATACAAACGCCACATTCGATAACAAAGACAATCTATTTCTTGAGGTACTAAACAATTCAGCTGAAAACATAAAACATAGTCCGCTATCGGGTTTATACACCTTTGAAATTGCACTTCAATATCAAAAATCAGGACTCACATATACTCCTAAAACGAATGAAGAACATCAATGGAAGTTAAAAGAAGCCATTGCACTTTGCGATGATGTAATTGCAAGATTCCCTAAAAGTTTAGGTGCACAAAAATGCATAGTATTAAAATCTGAAATTCAAAATACCTCTATTCAACTGACATCAGAAAAGCACATACCAACCAGCACGGCAAGCAGACTATTGGTTAGTTATAAAAATATGGAGCGTCTGTCGTTAAAGGCTTACCGAATTACCCAGAAACAATTAAAAGAGCTTGAAGAATTATATCACGACAATAAGAAACAAGACTATATAAAAAAACTACCTGTTGCAAAAACTTGGTCGGCATCTTTAAAAACGGAAAACGATTATCAAACGCATAGTACTGAAATCTCGATACCCCCTTTAGAAAATGGAAATTATGTGATAGTGGCAGAATCTGGCGATGAAAAAAATAATTCATTTAGCTTCACTACCGTTCAAGTAACCAATTTGGCGGTAATTGAAACACAAAACCTAACACATCAGTTCTACCAAGTAATTAATCGTAATAACGGCAAACCTCTTGAAGGTGCTGAAGTTGTTTTAAGGTATCGAAAAAATTATAATCAATCCATAAAAAGTAAAACCTATACCACAGATAAAAATGGCAACATCACTATCGAAAAAAATAAAGAAAGTTGGAACGAAGTTTCAATAACCGTAAAAAAAGATAGCGAAACTGCATATTTTGGAGAGTATTACGTAAACAGAGGTTATGCCCAAAATGAAGAGCGAATTAACTATTCATGTTTTTTATTTACGGATAGAAGTATTTACAGACCAGGCCAGCCCATATATTTTAAGGGTATTGCCATTAGCCAAGATAAAGGCGTATCTAAAGTTTTAGAGAACGCTAAAATTAAAGTTACGCTTGCAGATGTTAACGGACAAGAATTAGAAACCCTTTCGTTGACCACCAATGATTATGGTTCTATTTCGGGTGAATTTATATTACCAAACTCCGGGCTCACAGGTCAGTTTTCTATTCAGGTTTCTTCAAGCAATTATAATTTAAATGGATATACCGGCATTTCAGTTGAGGAGTACAAACGACCTAAATTCGAAACAAATTTCGAACCAGTTACAGAGACCTATAAAGTTAATGATAGTATAACGGTGACAGGTAAAGCAACCGCATATGCAGGTAGTTCCATCTCAGATGCAAAAGTAGTTTACCGTGTAAAAAGAGTCGTGAATTTACCAAGATGGTATTATTGGTTTAGACCTTATTTTAATGGCTCTTCTCAAGAAATTGAACATGGTGAAACTGTTACCGATGCAGCAGGTAACTATAAAATAAATTTTAAGGCTATTCCTGACAATAGTATTGACAAAGAAAACCTGCCCACTTTTAATTATGAAATTACAGCAGATGTAACCGATATTAATGGAGAAACTAGAAGTACAGTTACGAATGTTGCAGTTGGCTATCATGCGCTAAACGTAAATTTAGTAGTGCAGGAGTCCATTGACAAGACCCTGAAGGATACAGGCTTTACGATTACGAGCAGAAACTTAAATGGAGAATTTGTAGCGGCAACAGGCGAGGTGAAATTATACAAGTTACAGGCACCTGAAAACGTGATACGCCCAAGGCAATGGGCTGCTCCAGATTACCAAGGTTTTTCAAAAGATGAATTCTTAAAACTTTATCCGTATGAAGCTTTTGAAAACGAAGACGATTCTGCCAATTGGAAAAAAGGTAAAATGGTTTGGCAATCTAACTTCAATACTCAAAATTCTAAGGAAATCAATTTCGGTAAAACCAAGAACTGGGAATCTGGAAAATACAGGTTAGAATTAAATTCAAAAGATAAATTCGGACAAGCCGTAAAAGATATCGCCATTATTACATTTACTGGTAACGAGCAAAAATTAGCCGATAACCAATTGTTTCATATAAAAACAGATAAAGCGCAATATAAAGTCGGAGACAAAGCACAAATAACATTTCTTTCAAGTGCTAAGGATTTGAATATTTATGTAAGGGTTGAAAAAAGTAATACTATAGTTGATGAAAAGTTAATTGTGTTGAACAACAATTCAAAAACCATATCGGTACCAGTTTTAGAAAATGACTTAGGCGGATTTGTTATTACCTATGGTTATGCGTTCGCCAATTATTTCGAATGGAACACTCATAATATTTTAGTGCCCTACCCTTCAAGCGATTTGCAAATAGAGACTACAACCTTTAGAGACAAAATTGCTCCGGGTGTTGATGAAACTTGGTCTTTTAAGGTCAAAGGTCCTAAAGGAGAAAAAGTAAGTGCAGAGTTATTGGCTAGTATGTACGATGCCTCTTTAGATCAATTTAAAGGTCATTCTTGGAGCTTTAATCCGTTACAAAGACCAAATTACTATTCACGGATTAGAACAAATGCTCATGACAGTTTTTCGACAAGTAGCTTCTATACATTTTCGAATTATGAAAACATAAGTTACCCAAGTCTATATTTTGATTCTTTCGAATCGTTCGGGTTAGATTTTCGTTCATACGGAAACTTCTATGAACCAAGGGCCATGTACAAAAGGTCTTCAGCACCTTTAAGAAAATCAATGATGGCTGATGGTGCTGAGTTAGATGAGGTGGTTACTGTTGGCTATGGCAATATTGAAAAAGAAAGCGAATTATCAGGTGCTGTTGCCGGTGTTCAACCTACAGAACTAGAACCAGAGACAGAAAACGAAGATTTTGGATCCGTTACCATTCGTAAAAATCTTCAAGAAACCGCTTTTTTCTTTCCTACTTTACAGACAGATAAAGAAGGAAATGTAAGTTTCAATTTCACTACTCCAGAGGCATTAACACGTTGGAATTTACAACTCTTGGCACATACCAAAAATTTGGAAAGCACGGTAACCAATCTCACTACAGTTACTCAAAAAGAATTGATGGTAATCCCAAATGCACCACGGTTTTTACGTGAGGGTGATGAGATCATAATTAGCACTAAAATTTCTAACCTTACTGAAAAGCTACTTTCCGGTCAGGCGAAATTAGAGCTGACAGATGCGGTAACTGGCATAGATATTTCAAAACAAATGTTAGCCATTTCTAGTACACTAGAGACAGCATCTTTTGAAGTGGATGCTATGGGTAATACCCAAGTTTCATGGAAATTGAACATTCCGGAAGGATTGCAATCCGCTCAATATAAAATCATAGCAAAAGCAGGTGATTTCTCTGATGGCGAACAAAACATGCTGCCCGTATTATCAAACAGAACTTTGGTAACGGAAACATTACCAATGTGGATTCGTAGCAATCAGACCAAGACGTTTACTTTAGATAAGTTAAGGAATACCTCATCGACTACGCTGAAGCATCATAAGCTGACTTTAGAAATGACATCTAACCCAGCGTGGTACGCAGTACAGGCATTACCTTACTTAATGGAATACCCATACGATTGTAACGAGCAGACATTCTCAAGGTATTACGCAAACACCTTGGCTAGTCATATTGCAAATAGCAACCCAAGAATTCGTGAGGTGTTTGATCAATGGGCAAATTCAGATGCCCTACTAAGCAACCTAGAAAAGAACGAGGAATTAAAATCACTGTTAATTCAAGAAACACCATGGTTACGCGATGCACAATCTGAAACCGAACAAAAGAAAAGAATCGGTTTATTGTTCAATTTGAACAAGATGAAAAACGAGCAGCAATCAGCTTTAAATAAGCTTGCTCAAAATCAGAATTCAAGTGGAGCTTGGTCGTGGTTCAATGGTGGTCCAGATAATAGATACATTACCCAACATATTATTTCGGGAATGGGGCATTTGAACAAATTAATCACCTCAACAAAGACCAAAAACCAAAATTTATCAACTTCGTTCAACTCTCAATCAGAAATGATTGAAAGTGCAATTTCATATTTAGATGTTGAGTTTGTGAAAGAGTATAAGCAAATGAAGAAATACACATCGAATATAAACGATGATCATTTAAGTGCGAATCAGGTTCATTATTTATATATGCGTAGTCTTTTTCCAGAAATTAAAACCTCTAAGAAAGTAGATGAGATAACCGCGTATTATTTAAAGCAATCTCAGAAATATTGGACAAAAAGAGGTTTGTATGCACAGGGAATGTTAGCATTAATTCTAAACAGAAAAGATGATATAAAAACATCTGCCAAAATTCTACATGCGTTAGAAGAAAATAGTATTACCAGCGATGAATTGGGCATGTACTGGAAAAGCAATACCAGCTCATGGTTTTGGTATCAAGCACCTATAGAAACACAAGCTTTACTGATTGAAGCATTTTCTGAAATCCGCCCTGCCGACATAGAAACTGTAGACAATCTAAAAATTTGGCTACTTAAGAATAAGCAAACCAATCAATGGAATACCACAAAAGCAACTACCGAAGCTGTCTACGCCTTATTATTACAAGGTAGCGAGTGGTTATCAGTTACAGACGCAGTTGAAGTTTTAATTGGTGGTGAAAAGATTGACCCGTCAACATTAGAAGATGTAAAGATCGAAGCAGGTACCGGTTACTTTAAAACTTCTTGGAACACTACTGAAATTCAACCAAAAATGGGTGAAGTACAAATCAGTAAAAAAGGCGACGGAATTGCTTGGGGAGCTATGTACTGGCAATATTTTGAAGATTTGGATAAAATTACAAGTGCCGAGACTCCATTGAAATTAAAGAAAAAAATCTTTTTGAAAAAGAATACTGATTCTGGCGAAGTGATTTCTGAAGTAACCGATAATACCAATTTAAAAGTGGGCGACTTGGTTAAGATAAGAATTGAATTGAGATCCGATAGAGATATGGAATTCATACACATGAAAGATATGCGAGCAGCAGGTTTTGAACCTATAAACGTAATTTCAAGATACAAGTGGCAAGACGGCTTAGGATATTACGAAAGCACCAAAGATGCAAGTACCAATTTCTTCTTTGACTATTTACCAAAAGGAGTTTATGTATTTGAATATGATGTACGTGTAAATAATGCTGGCGATTTCAGTAATGGCATTACTACCATACAAAGTATGTATGCACCAGAATTTAGTAGTCATAGTGAAGGGATTCGTGTAACGGTGGAAAATTAACCCAATTACGAACGAAGTGAAGTAATCTGTTTATGGGCTGACTAAAAACCCACTTACAACTATCAACGGACAGATTGCCACGTCGTGAAAAGCTCCTCGCAATGACGTTTTAAAATTAACTTACGTCATTACGAACAAAGTGAAGTAATCTGTTTATGGGCTGACTTAAAACTCTCAACCTACTAATAACATACAGATTGCCACGTCGCGAAAAGCTCCTCGCAATGACGTTTTAAAATTAACTTACGTCATTACGAACGTAGTGCAGTAATCTGCTTATGGGCTGACTAATAACTCAGCCACTACTCTTGGCAAACAGATTGCCACGTCGCGAAAAGCTCCTCGCAAAGACGTAATGAAATAAAAAAAGGGCGCTACAATGTAGCGCCCTTTCGTCTTTTACTAAAAAATTAGCTTACCAAATACTAACTCTCTTTTCAGGAGCTAAATACATAGCATCACCTTCTTTAATATCAAAGGCATCGTAAAATTCTTGAATGTTCAACAAAGGTTGTGTTGCTCTAACCATACCTGGAGAGTGTGGATCGGTTTTGATCTGAGTTCTCAAAGCTTCATCTCTACTCTTTGTTCTCCAAACTGTAGCCCAAGACATAAAGAAACGTTGCTCAGCAGTAAAACCATCAATATCTTCAGGACGACCGTTTTCAGCGTAGTATTTCTGAAGTCCGTCATAAGCACCTAGCAATCCGCCTAAGTCACCTATATTCTCACCTAAAGTGAATTTACCGTTTACATAAACTTCTGGCAATACCATTACGCTATCATACTGTACCGCTAAAGCATCAGCTCTTTCAGTAAATGCAGCTAAATCAGCATCTGTCCACCAGTTCTTCAAATTTCCATCAGCATCAAAACGAGAACCACTATCATCAAAAGCATGAGAAATCTCATGACCGATAACAGCACCAATACCACCATAATTTACAGCTTCATCAGCAGTATAGTTATAGAAAGGTGGTTGTAAAATTGCAGCAGGAAAAACAATCTCGTTATTTAACGGATTGAAATATGCATTTACAGTCTGTGGAGACATTCCCCATTCTGTTTTATCAACAGGCTCACCAATTTCAGAGTAGTTCTTCAATTCTCCCCATTTGTTCACTGCTGTCATATTATCAAAATAAGACTTGTCTGCAGAAACTTCCATAGTAGAATAATCTTCCCACTTATTTGGGTAAGCAATCTTAACGGTAAATTTATCTAACTTTTCAATAGCTTTTGTTTTTGTAGAATCGCTCATCCAATCTAAAACAGAAATACGTTCTTTAAAAGCATCTATTACGTTCGCAATCATTAATTCAGCTTTAGCCTTTGCTTCTGGCGGAAATTTAGCATCAACATACAACTGACCTAAAGCTTCACCAACTGTACCGTTTACGGTTGCCAATGCACGCTCATCTGCAGCACGTTGTTCTTTTGCCCCTCTAAGGTATTTGCTATAAAATTCCCAATCTGCAGTTTCAATTTCAGTTGTTAATTTTCCGGCAGCACTATTAAAGGTATCCCATCTAACCAAAGTTTTGATATCCTCGATAGGTGTTGTTTTTAAGAACTTGTCTAAAGCTTCGGTATATCTTAGTTGTGTAACCAACAGCGTATCGAACTTTTTAGTAATCCCTAAATCAGAAATAAGTTTCTTCATGTCGATAGTAGACATCATTTTATCAACCTCAGCAATAGTTCTAGGGTTGTTATAGTTTCTGGCATCTCTACGCTCCACTTTATTTAAACGTGGTTCTGCCAATTGTGTTTCTAAAGCTAAAATTTTATCTGCAGCTTTTGTTGCATCAGCTTCAGAATCACCTAACCTTTGTAACATTTTAGATACGTGCTTTTTGTACTCTTCACGTATTTCTACAGATTTCTCATCTTCTTCTAAATAGAAATCGCGATCAGGCAAACCTAATCCGTTAGCACCTAAATACACAGCATTCATGCTACTGTTATTTAAATCTGCACCAGCACCAATATTCAGAAATGGAGAAGACACAGCGGCATTGGTTGCCAATACTGTTTGAAGATCTTTTAAATTCTTAACAGATGCAATCGCCTCAAAAGCTGATTCCAACGGGGCAATACCTGCCTTGTTTCTAGCAGCGGTATCTAACTTTGTATCAAAGATTGCCAACGCTTTAGCCTGATCGGTATCTGCAGCGTAGTTACCACCTTCTTTAGCCATTGCTAAAATTTTCAATACATCGTCATCTGTAGATTTACGAAGTACACTGAAACCACCCCAACTTGTTCGATCATCAGGTATCTCGGTAAACTTCATCCAGTTTCCGTTTACATAATTGTAAAAATCTGATTTTGGGTTTTGTGTGGTATCCATATTCGCTAGAACGATACCAGGTATTTTTTCTACTTCAGCAGTAGGTTTAGCTTCCTCTTTACATGAAGCTAGTGCTACCAAACCGGCAGCTAGTAAATAAATCTTTTTCATTTGTGAGTTAGTTTTAAACGTGTCGACCTATAGGACGCTCGTTTTGAGTTTTGTTACAAAAATAACAGGATTTTATTTTCAGCAAGTTTATTTCACTATCAATTTAGAACATTAACATTTGAAATTAAGCTATTTACCGGTTATAAAATCCGTCAAAAAACATAACAACATCTTGTTAACTCATTGAAAGTACCGCTTCACTCATTAGTCATTTCATAAACCCTAGTTCCATTATACTTTAGAGGTATAGAAACTAAAACCAAATATTATGAAAAGCACATTAACAATTGACGTAAAAGAACCATGCAAAGAAAAATTTAGTAATTTTAGTAAAACTGAAAAAGGTGGTTTCTGCCAGAGCTGCGAAAAAGAGGTTATTGATTTTACCAACTTCTCAGATAATGAGCTTATAAATTATTTAAGCAGCGGAAATAAGAAAGCTTGTGGAATGTTCAAGGCATCGCAACTAAAAACATATGAAACTAATTCTATACATTCTATGACAAATTCTATGTTACATAAAGGAATAGCAATGATGAGTTTTTCTTTATTGGCACTTTGTGCCACTGAAGTTAAAGGTCAAGAGACTGCGAGTGTAGAGCCAACTATTGAATTGGTATCTTCATTGGAAGGTGTTGTAGGCAAAGTGCAAGTTGTACAAGAAAAATACACTTTGACGGGCACTATTGTTGACGAAGCAAATGCACCTTTACCTGGTGTAAATGTAGTTTTGAAAGGAACAACAGTAGGTACCCAAACAGATTTTGATGGTAAGTTTGAATTTCCGCAACAATTAGCAGAAAATGATATTCTAGTACTTAGTTTTATAGGTTATGAAACCAAAACCTACAAAGTAGCAGCAAACGGAAATTCTAACATAGACATTAATATAACATTTGATGAATATGATATGGTTTTAATGGGCGATATCGTAATTGAAGGTACGTACTCAAGCAAAAGAAATATTTTTCAAAAGATTGGAGATATTTTTAAATAATGAAGATTTTCACCCTACTATTAACGCTCTTATTTTCAATAACGAGCTTCGCTCAACGCTCAGATTTTCAAGAAATTGATTTTACAAAAGCGGACAGCATTGCTCATTATTATAAAGATGCAAGCTTAAATAACTTACCGATACTAACCCATAATTTAACTACATCATTAAAAACCGATGTTGAAAAATTTAGGGCAATTTATACCTGGATCAGTTCTAACATCGCCAATGATTACTCTTCTTATGTAAAAATAAGCACCAAGAGAAAAAGGTTTGCTAAAGACCGGCAAGCCTTTTTAGATTGGAATACAAGCATTACGCCTAAAGTCTTTAAAAGCTTGTTAGAAGATCGAAAAACTGCCTGTACCGGGTATGCATACTTAGTGAAAGAAATGGCAAATTTAGCAGGATTCAATTGTGATATTGTTGATGGCTACGGACGCACACCTACTTTACTATTAGAGGAAGATAGCGCACCCAATCATTCTTGGAACAGAATTGAGATAAATGACAAATGGTATCTGTGTGATGCTACTTGGTCTGCCGGAGAAACTATTATTGTTAATGGCACCCCATTTTTTCAAGCAGATTATTTCGACGGATATTTTCTTGCGAACGCTGAATTATTTGCTAAAAATCATTTTCCAATACAAAAAGAAGAAAGTCAACCCGTAAATAAGGAAAACTTAGATGCTTTTATTGCGGGACCAGTTATTTACAAAGAAGCTTTTTTAGCACCGATAATTCCCATTGCCCCAGCAGCAATGCATAACACTATTCAAAAAGGAACGTCGGTTACTTTTGCACTACAAGTACCAAAAGATTTTATTGGAAATACCCAGCTATTGCTGAACAAAGGTGGGAATCAAAAAAATGGGAATCCGAATACTATAAAGAAAGAAGGAGAAATAAATCTAGTACAACATTTTGAAAAGAAAGGGCTGTACGATGTTCATATTTCAGTCGAAGACCAACTGATTGCTACTTATGTCATTAAAGTAAAATAACGCTATTCTGGCGGATATTTACTGAATATCTTATCGACTACGGCTTGTAGTTTTTCTGATTTTTCTTGAGGCGTATCTCCCTCTCGAAACGGACTTTCGCTAATGGCTTGCCAAATCAACATATCTTTATTAGAATCGACAAAATCGATTTGAAGTTCTCTGGTCATTTTTGGACCACCTACCGGAATACCAATGGACACTCCGCCACCAATTCCTCTGTTACCACCTCCAAGACCAACGCCTACGTTGTTTGCAGATTGTGCTTTAAAGACGGTACTCTTAATATTAATAAACATATCTGGCTCTTCAGCGAACATAAATCCTTTTTCGCCTAAAGTAGTATCCATGGCATCCATTAACCTTTTTTCGTCCAATTCACTTAGACCAGTTTCCATATCACCAAAATAGTTATAGGTAGCATACGATGTAAAATCGGTCTGATCATCGTAATCATAATTAACCCTCGCTGATCCGCAAGAAGTTAAAACAATCAATACAACACTAAAAAGGAAAATTCTCATGACAATGTATTTTCTTAAAATTAAAGAAAAATAAAGAGTAAAGTCTAATTTAAAGAAGGTATTCGACTAAGCGTTAAGCATTGCCCAAAGCTTATCTTTTAATTCTACAATACCCATATGCGCAACAGATGATATAAACATGAAAGGCGTACCTTTTAAATCTTCATTCAGTTCTGCTCGCATTTCATCCATCAATTCATCATCAAGCATATCACTTTTAGAAATACAGATTAGACGCTCTTTGTCTAACAGTTCAGGATTGTAACGACGTAACTCATCTAATAAGATTTCATATTCTTTGCTGATATCTTTACTATCTGCAGGAATTAAAAACAACAAATTGGCATTACGCTCTATATGTCTCAAAAAGTAATGACCTAAACCTTTACCCTCAGCTGCACCTTCAATAATACCAGGTATATCTGCCATAACGAAACTCTTAAAATCTCGGTATTCAACAATACCCAAATTAGGTTTCAAGGTTGTAAACTCGTAATCGGCAATTTTTGGTTTCGCTGAAGTTATCACAGATAATAAGGTAGACTTACCTGCATTAGGGAAACCAACAAGACCTACATCTGCCAATACTTTAAGCTCTAAAAGAAACTCACCTTCTAGACCGTCCATACCAGGTTGTGCGTATCTAGGTGTTTGGTTTGTAGACGTTCTAAAATGCCAGTTACCACGACCACCCATACCGCCTTTCAGTAGAATTACTTTTTCACCATGCTCGGTGATTTCGAAAAGAACTTCTTTGGTCTCAAAATCTTTAACTACCGTACCTAATGGCACATCTAAATACACATCTTCACCATCTGCCCCAGTACTACGGCTTTTACTACCGTGGGCACCATGACCGGCTTTAAAATGTTTTGTGTATTTAAAATTAATCAAGGTCCAAAGGTTCTCGTTACCACGAACAATTATATGTCCGCCACGACCACCATCACCACCATCAGGACCACCTTTGGTAATAAATTTTTCACGGTGCAAATGCACAGATCCCTTGCCTCCTTTACCAGAAGTCAAACCCACTTTTACGTAGTCTACAAAATTACCTTCGGTCATTGTTATTCTTTCAGTTCAAAAAATTACAGCAAACAAGTTGCCATAAAAAATCGATATTATTTTAAGCCTTCGATTACTTCAGTTAGGCGTTCGGTAATATCAGCTATTGAGCCAATACCATTTACGCTATGAAACTTACCTTGAGCCTCGTAAAATTCTTTTACAGGAGTAGTTTTTGCATTGTACTCATCAAAACGATTTCTAATTTTAGCTACATCTTGATCATCTGTTCTACCACTTACTTTACCTCTTTCTAAAAGACGATCAATTAAAATTTCGTCATTTGCCTCTAAAGCGATAGTTGCATTGATGCCCATATCTTTAGATTCTAAGAAATTATCAAGAGCTTCGGCTTGTGCAGCAGTTCTAGGGAAACCGTCAAAAATGAATCCGTCAGCATCAGCGTTCTTCTCCACTTCTTCTTGCAACATTTTAATAGTCACCTCATCTGGCACCAACTCCCCTTTATCAATATATGACTTAGCTAAAGTTCCTAGCTCCGTTCCGTTTTTGATATTGAATCTAAAAACATCTCCGGTAGAAATATGTTTTAAATTATATTTTTCTTTTAGAAATTGTGCTTGTGTGCCCTTGCCGGCTCCTGGCTTACCAAAGAGTACAAGATTAATCATATGTTTCTGGTTTAATTGGTATACTTCTTTTAAATTTCGTCCTTGTTCTTTATAATCTAGACCATAACCAACAATAAAATTGTCGGGTATAGCCAAGCCGAAATAGTCAATTGCGTATTCGCCCTTGTATACATCTGGCTTATAAAAAAGACTGGCTATTTTAAATTCTTTAACCTTGGTTTTAGAAAATAAATGTACCAATTTCTGCAAGGTACGCCCTGTATCAATAATATCTTCTAAAATTATAACACTGCGCCCTTCAATATTTTCTGGTACATCTAACAATGTCTCTACAATGCCCGTAGATGTTAAGCCTTGGTATGAACTTAACCTTACAAAAGAGACTTCACATGGATAATTATAAGCTTTCATTAAATCTGAAATGAACATAAAAGAGCCATTTAACACACCAACAAAAATGGGTGTCTCATCTTTATAATCTTCGGCAATTTTATCTGCAACCGTTTTTACAGCCTGTAAAATTTCAGATTCGCTGAGATAAGGTTTAAAAAACTTGTCGTGAATTTGTATCAATTTTCATAAATTATCAAGGTTTGCAAAGATAAGGTATTGCCTTGTGTTTTTGATTAGAAAGGAATTGGTTTCTAAGATTTAACCGTATTTTTGTAGCACTTAAAGCGTTTTCTCAACTGCCAAAAGCAACAATTATATGGATTATTTTTCTTCAGGTTTTAAATTAGGCATTTTAGGTGGTGGTCAACTAGGTAAAATGATGTTGTACGAAACACGAAAATGGGATATTTACACCAAAGTTCTAGACGCTTCTTCTGAAGCACCAAGTAGAATGTCATGTAATGAATTCGTTCAAGGCAGTCTTTTAGATTTTGACACCGTTTACAATTTTGGTAAAAATGTAGATGTGTTGACCATAGAAATTGAAAATGTAAATCTTGATGCTTTAGAGAAATTAGAGGATGAAGGCGTAAAAGTATATCCGCAACCAAAAGCGTTACGTATTATTCAAAATAAGGCAAAACAGAAGTTATTTTATGTAGATAACGAAATACCAACTGCCGATTTTCAGCGCTTTGCGTACTTGAGTGAAATTAAAGATAGTATTGAAAACGGAGGCTTACAATTTCCATTTGTGTGGAAAGTAGCTCAATTTGGTTATGACGGACAAGGAGTTAAAGTTGTTCGTAGTTTAGACGATTTAAAAGGATTAACCGCTGGTGAGTGTATTACAGAAACTATGATTCCGTTTAAAAACGAATTAGCAGTAATCGTATCAAGAAATGCTGAAGGAGAAATTAAGACATACCCCGTTGTAGAGATGGAGTTTCATCCAGAAGCTAACCAAGTAGAATACGTTATTTGTCCTGCTCGTATTGATGAAAAAGTGGCTGAAAAAGCAAGAGCACTAGCATTAAAAGTAGCGGATAAAATAGGACTTACAGGTTTGTTAGCTGTCGAAATGTTCCAAACCGAAGATGATAAAATATTGGTGAACGAAGTAGCACCAAGACCACATAATAGCGGGCACTATAGTATTGAGGCTAGTTACACCAACCAGTTTGAGCAACATATACGTAGTATTCTAGGTTTACCTTTAGGAATAACCGATAGTAAAGTTGCTGGTGTAATGGTAAATTTAGTAGGTGCAGAAGGCTACACAGGTGATGTTGTCTATAAAAATATAGAAGAAATTTTAGCGATGGAAGGTGTTACTCCGCATATATACGGAAAAGCACAAACAAGACCATTTCGTAAAATGGGACATGTTACCATCGTAAGTAATGATTTAGCAAAAGCTAGAGCGATTGCCGAAAAAGTAAAGGAAACAATTCAAGTGATTTCAAAATAAAAAACATGAGTAAAGTAGCCGTAGTAATGGGTAGTACAAGTGACATGCCCGTAATGCAAGACGCCATAGATATTTTAAAAGGTTTTGATATTGAGGTAGATGTAGATATTGTATCTGCCCACAGAACACCAGAAAAATTGTTCGATTTCAGTAAAAATGCACACACGAACGGCTATTCTGTAATTATTGCCGGTGCTGGTGGTGCCGCTCATTTACCTGGTATGGTTGCCTCTATGTCTCCGTTACCTGTAATTGGTGTTCCAGTAAAAAGTAGTAATTCTATTGATGGATGGGATTCTGTGCTATCTATTCTTCAAATGCCAGGCGGTGTACCAGTTGCCACTGTCGCACTTAATGGTGCAAAAAATGCAGGAATTTTAGCTGCACAGATTATTGGTAGCTCAGACAAATGTGTTTTGGACAAAATTATTCTTTACAAAGAAGGTTTAAAACAAAAAGTTATCGATGGCGCAAAAGCTGTTAACGGTAAAAAGTCAATAAACAACCTCGGAACAAGCCGTGAAGCATTGAATTGAAAATTTTATTTAGATTTCGACTGATACGTCGGAGCATTTAAATCTCGATTATCGAGTAAAACTAATTTTAATTTATTTGAGTGGTCTTGAATTTGACACTTGAACTTGATCTTGAAATATGAATCCATTATTATCCCCTTTCGATACCGCTCCTTTTTCACAAATTAAAAACGAGCATTTTAAGCCAGCATTTTTACAATCTATAGAAGATGCACGAGCAGAAATAGATGCCATTACAAATAATACAGAGGCTCCAACTTTTGAAAACACAATAGAAGCATTAGAATTTTCAGGTCAGAAATTAGACCGAATTTCAAGCGTGTTTTTCAATTTGAATTCCGCCGAAACAAATGAGGAGATTCAGAAAATTGCTCAAGAAGTTTCTCCGTTACTTTCAGAATTCGGAAATGACATTACATTAAACGAAGCGTTATTCAAAAGAGTAAAAGCAGTTTATGATCAAAAGGATGATTTGGACCTTACTGTGGAGCAAAACACTCTTTTAGATAAAAAATACAAGAGTTTTAGTAGAAACGGAGCTAATTTATCCGAAGAGAAAAAAACACGTTTACGTGAGATTGATGCTAAACTGGCAAAGCTAAAACTAACATTTGGCGAAAACGTACTTGCCGAAACCAATAAATATCAATTACACCTTACGGATGAAGCTGATTTAGACGGATTACCAGAAGGTGAAAAGGAAGCTGCTGCTCAGTTAGCACATTCAAAAGGCAAAGAAGAAGGTTGGATGATTACGTTAGACTACCCAAGCTATATTCCGTTTATGAAGTATGCCAAGAATAGAGAGTTAAGAAAAGAACTTTCAATGGCATTTGGCAGTAGAGCATTTCATAACGACAAGTTAGATAATCAAGAAAACGTTCTTGATATTGCCAAGTTACGTTTTGAGAGAGCCAATCTTTTAGGGTATAAAACACACGCCAACTTCGTTCTTGAAGAACGTATGGCAGAGACACCAGAGAAAGTTCATTCTTTCTTAAACGAATTGCTTTCAAAAGCGAAGCCAGCTGCAGAGCGTGAGTTTAAACAACTAGAAGATTTCGCCAAAAAACTAGATAATATTGACCGTTTAGAAAAATGGGATAGCAGTTATTATTCTGAAAAATTAAAGCAAGAGTTATTTAATTTGGATGACGAAAAGCTGAAGCCTTATTTTAAATTAGAAAACGTTATTAACGGCGTTTTTAAAGTTGCCGAAAACCTATTCGACTTACAATTTGAAGAAGTACATGACATTGAAAAATATCATGACGAGGTAAAAACTTATAAGGTTTATGATACCGATAAAAATTTCGTATCACTTTTTTATGCAGATTTTCACCCAAGAGCTGGCAAAAGAGGTGGCGCGTGGATGACTTCATACAAATCGCAATGGAAGCGAAACGGCGAAAATGTGCGTCCGCATATATCTAACGTGTGCAACTTTACTCCGTCAACTAAAAGCAAACCATCTTTATTGACATTTAATGAAGTAACGACGTTATTCCATGAATTTGGACATGGGTTACACGGTATGCTGGCAAACACCACCTACCCTAGCCTATCTGGAACATCTGTTTTTTGGGATTTCGTAGAATTACCGAGTCAGGTTTTAGAAAACTGGTGTTATGAAAAAGAAGCATTAGAATTGTTTGCAAAGCATTATGAAACTGGAGAAACCATACCGATGGCATTGGTACAGAAAATAAAAGAATCGGCAACCTTTCAAGAAGGTATGCAAACACTACGACAGTTAAGTTTCGGATTATTGGATATGTCTTGGCATGGTATTGATCCAACAAGCATTACCAATGTAAAAGCACATGAAGACGAAGCATTTAAAGACACTAGTCTTTACCCAGCAACACCCGAAACGTGTATGAGTACCGCATTCTCACATATTTTTCAAGGCGGATACTCATCTGGTTACTACAGTTACAAATGGGCAGAAGTATTAGATGCAGATGCTTTTGCTTATTTTAAAGAAGAAGGTATTTTCAATAAAGAAGTTGCAACTAAGTTTAAAGACAATGTATTGTCGCAGGGCGGTACCGAAAACCCAATGACATTATATAAAAGGTTTAGAGGAGCAGAACCTAAGGTTGAGGCATTACTTGAACGCGCTGGTTTAATTTAGAATCTCTGAGTAAATATAACCTTGTTGAGCAATCTTTTTAAATAAGTTTTATTTAAATTGATTGCTCAATATATTATATGCATAAATTTATTTACGACAAAAAGAGAGTAGCGTCATTCTGCGATGCGGTTTTCTCTATTGCAATGACACTTTTAGTTCTCGAAATAGATGTACCCAGTGTAGAAACAATTTACAAAAAAGACTTCTTAGTAATTTTATATAATCGCATTCCGAATTTTATAGGCTTCTTTGTTAGCTTTATGGTTATTGCCATTTACTGGGTAAGTCACCTACGTATTTTTAGGTATGTCAAAGAAATTACCGAAAAATTTATATGGTTGAATATAGGACTACTATTGTGTGTTGTTTTTCTACCCTTTTCAACTGCTATATATGTTATAGACTTTTTTGGTACAGCGCCTTTTGTATTTTATTGCTGCAATCTAGTAATCTTAGGTATACTAAATTATTTACTGGTAAGAGACATTACAAAAAAAGGAATAGGTTATAAAGACATGACCCTAACCATAGGCAAATGGTTAAGATTTAGAGCGCTAAATGCGGTAATTATTTGGAGTTTAGCCGCCATACTAGCACCATTTTTACCAATTACTGCGCGCGTAATTTTTGTACTTATTTTTATAGTTCAATTATTAGGAGATAGGTATTTTAAAAAGAAAATCAATCCTATTCTAATAGAAGAAGAATAGATAAAATTTAGACTTCTAATTATAGGCAGAAATCATTTTTAGCTACACCACAAGAATCATAAGGTATTTATACTTAATTGATGCTCCTGTATTAAACCAATTCTCTTCTAACCAAATCCAATTACCATCTAAAAATATTATTTTAAATGCGATAGGCATTAAAGATATCATGTTTGGTATAACTGAATTAAGAATTCAATTAACTTACAAACCTTCTGCAAATCAAATATTTATTAATTATATTGTAGCCAATTAACTACAATATAACTTTACATTCAAAACCATCCCCGTTTTGTTTTCACTTGTTAATTATTAAACTCTTGAATGAAATGAGTAAAGCGAACACTCTTCTTCAAAAAGACCAAATTGATGCTACCACCAATAGCATTAAAAACGTAGGTGTTTTTCAATTTGAAGTTAAATCTAATAAGGTGTATTGGAACGATGCCCTAAAAGAGATTCACCAGGTTTCAAAAGCATATTCACCCGATATAGAAAATGTTTATGGCAACTGCAAAGAAGGTGTTCTAAAAGAAAACCTTTTAAAAGCACACACTCAGGCTTTATTCGAAGGAATTTCTTTTGAATTGGAATATGAAGTTATAACACTTAAAGGTAATTCTCGCTTTCTTCGCGTATCAACAAATGCAATTAGTAATGATAATAAATGTACAAGTCTACATGGCTTCGTTACCGATATCACCAACACTAATGAGAAAAACACAGATGCTTATATATTAAAAAAGCAGTTAGAACACGCTGAGAAATTATCAAATAGCGGCTCGTGGAAATACGACATCAACACAGAAACTTTAAATTGGTCTGACAATTTATATCATATTTTCGAACACGATCTAGAAAGTAGTGTTTCATTTAGCACCTTTTTAAATTATGTGCATACAGATGATAAAGAGAAAATTGCTGCCAAATTTGACCTTGCTTTAAAAACAAAGCATTTTCCTAATTCAAATTATCGTATCGCATTAGAAGATGGCACAATCAAAACCATTAAATCTATAGGAAAAGTTATAACCAATGCGCATGGCGAGGTCATTAAAATTATAGGCACTTGCCAAAATATTACAGAAACCACAGCGAGAGAACATGAGCTGATTCAAAAAAAACAACAACTAGAATTAACCGAAAACAATAATGAAGCAGGTACTTGGCTACTAAATCCAAGTACGGGATCATTCAAATGGTCAGACAATCTTTATAAGATCACAAATTTTGAATCTGATGAAACCATAAGTTTTGAAATGCTATATGATCGCATACACCCAGATGATAAGCACCACGTTGACAAAATGCTCAAGTTGGTACAAGAAAGCGGAACAAAGCAAACTTTCAATCATCGTCTTATAACAAAGGATGGTAGCATTAGAAATTTAGAAATTTCTGCAGATATTTTATCAAATAATATCAGTGATAATAAAGTATTAATTGGTACGGCACGCGATATTTCTAAAAGAGTAAAAATCGAACACGAATTATTAGAAAAAAACCAACTACTTAATTTTACCGAGCATCTTACAACTATCGGGTATTGGAGATATAAACCCGAAACAAATGATGTTTTTTGGTCAGAAAACCTTTTTGAAATGTTCGATTTACCTAAAACAGAGCAACTATCTTTTAGCTCGTACTTCAATAGAATACACCCAGATGATCAAGCATTTGTAAAAGAAAGAATTGATCAATCTATTCAAGATAATAAATTCTATGACTTTACACATAGAATTATTCTTAGTGACAGCACCACACGAATTATACAGATTATCGGCAAGGTTACCCAAAACAAAAATGATGGTTTACACGAATTACTAGGCACATGTTTAGATGTAACTGATAATGAGTCAAGAGAATTAGAACTATCAAAAAAAAATCAGCAACTAAATGTTGCTGAAAAGATGGCAATGATAGGTTATTGGCAATGGAATACCCCCACCAACGAGGTTTTTTGGTCCGATAATTTGCATGCTATATACGGTCACGATAAACAAGAGCCTTTAACTTTTGAAAGTTACATTAATTACGTACATGAAGAAGATAAAAAAGCTGTAGTCGCCAACCTGAAAACAGCGATGAAAACTGGCGATTTTCAAGAATCCACCTATAGAATTCAACTCGACGATGGCAGCATTAAAATCATAAAATCTGTCGGTAAAATTACCCTTGACAGTAAAGGCGAAGTTTTAGAAATGTCTGGTACTTGTCAAGATATAACCGAGGTAAAAAAGAAAGAGCTAGCATTATTACAAAAAAACCAACAGTTTAATTTTGCTGAAAAAATAGCGAATATTGGTTCTTGGCAGTGGAACCCGAACACCAACAAAGCAAATTGGTCAGATAATCATTATAGATTATACGGTATTGAAATAGGAACACCACTAGATTTACAGACCATATACAACCAAATACACCCAGATGATTTAGACCCCTTAAAAGAATTAACACAAGAAATTTTAAGTAACAAAAAATTTACTGAAACAAGGTTTCGAATTCAACTTCAAAGTGGAGATATCAAAACCTTAGAAGTAATTGGAGAAGTAATTACAGACAAAGCAGGAAGCATTGTTTTATTAAAAGGAACCTCTCAAGATATTACCTATCGCATAAAAGCAGAACAACAAATTCAAGAAAAAAACCATCTACTTTCTTTTACCGAAGAAATGGCTTCAATGGGATCATGGCAGTGGAACCCCTATACAGACGTATCAAAATGGTCAGACAATCTTTATAAACTCTATGACCTTGAATTAGGTTTATCAATAGATATGGATTTATTCTTATCAAGAATACATCCAGAAGATTCTGAAAAGGTCGTTGAGCATATAGAACATATAATCGCTACACAAAAAAGTGAATCTCTTTTATCATACCGAATTGTTTTGAATGACGACACAATTCGATCCTTAGAGCTAATGGCCGAAGTAGTTAAGGACAGTAATGGCCAAATGATAGAATTAATTGGTACCGCACAAGATGTAACTGACCGTATTAAAAGAGAGCAAGATTTATTAGAAAAAAATCAACTTTTAAATTTCGCCGAACAGCTCTCCAGTATTGGTTATTGGAAATGGGACATTGTCAATGATGATATGGAGAAATCGGAAAATTTATTGAAAATTTTAGATTTTGACCAAGAAACGAAACTTAATTTCAATACATATATAAATAGAGTTCACCCAGCTGATCGTGAAAAAGTAATTGATGTTAGCCGAAAAATAATAGAAACAAAAAAGTTTGATAAATTTCATCATAGAATTTTAAAGAATGATAATTCTATTAGATCAATAAAATTAATTGGAGAAGTAATACTAGACTCAGAGGGCAACGTTATAGAAATTATAGGTTCTAGTCAAGATATTACTGAGCAAATTGAAGCTCAGAAAAAAGTATTGGACACCAATAGAAGTTTAGAGAAATCAACGATAAACCTAACCTCAAAGAATAAGCAACTTGCTGAATTTAACCACATTACATCGCACAATTTAAGGTCTCCGGTAAGCAACTTGAATGCACTATTGGGGCTATATAAAAGCACCAAAAACGAGAGCAAAAAAGTAGAAATTTTCGGAAAGTTTGAAATCGTAATAGACCATTTGACAGAAACGCTAAACGCGCTAATAGAAACAATATCAATAAAACACTCTGCTGTTGAGATAAGTCAAGAACTTTGTTTTGAACAGACACTGTTAAAAACCAAAGAAATATTAGCTGCCGAATTAATAGAAAGTAATGCCAACATAAGATGTGATTTTTCTAAAGCGAAAAATGTAAAATACAATCCTATCTATTTAGAAAGTATTTTTCTTAATTTAGTAAGTAATTCACTGAAATACAGATCCGAAGATAGAGTACCAGAAATCTCAATTACCTCAAATACTGTAAATGGAAGAATAACATTAGAATTTGAAGATAATGGGCTAGGAATAGATATGAAAAGTAATGGTCATAAATTATTTGGACTTAACAAAGTATTCCACAAACACCCAGATGCAAAAGGCATTGGTCTATTTTTGACCAAAGCCCAAATAGTAGCAATGGGCGGTTCGATTTCAGCAAAAAGTAAAGTTGACGTCGGCACAACATTTTTTATCATTTTAAATTAAAAAAGATGGACAATAATATTCAAGTTTGCGTAATAGATGATGACGAAGTATTTCAATACACTATACTTCACACGCTACAGGCTCACAAATCTGTCAGCAACATCATGCCATTTACTGATGGAGCAGAAGCAATGAACTTTTTCAATAAAAATATTGACAATAATATCACATTACCAGATGTTATTTTTTTAGATGTAAATATGCCAGTAATGGATGGGTACAAGTTTATGGATGAATACATTAAGTTAATATCAAAAGCCACCAAAAAAATAACCGTATATATTCTTTCATCATCTGTAGATTTGGTAGATTTTGAAAAGACAAAAAAGATAAAAGAAGTATCAGACTACATAGTCAAACCTATAAGAGATAACCAGTTGACAAAAATTTTAGCAGAATTGTAAACGTCTAAAAATAAATTTATGCAATATTATTTACTAGAATAAGCGTCATAGCCACCCTCTAAATTTACTACATTCTTAAAACCAAGTTCTACCAACCTTTTTTGAGATTTTAAACTTCTACCTCCCATTTTACAGTAAACAAAGATTTTTTTGTTTTTATCCATGCCTTGTATTTGCTGATTAAATTCATCTGATAGCCAATTAATATTAACGGCTCCGTCTATACACCCTGCATCAAACTCTGCTGGCGTTCTTACATCTAACAAAACCTCTATAGATTCATCAAAAGTAATAAACTCAGAAATCGGCTTTGACTCTATTTGACTTGTAGCAAACTGAGTAATAAGAAGCAGCAGAAAAAATAGTATATTTCTCATGATAATAGCGTTTAGAGTCAAAAGTAAACATAATAGCTAAAATTCAATTACTTTTGAAGTGCAGAATAAAAAATGGAAATAAACAACCTAAATCCTGATAAGTGGGTCGATCTCTATGCAGATTATCTATTTAACTACGCCGTAACTAGGGTAAGCGATGCAGAAATTGCAAAAGACCTCGTACAAGACACTTTTATAGCTGGGCTAAAGTCTGCTAAAAACTTTAAAGGTGATGCGGCAGAGCGAACTTGGCTAATTGCAATTCTAAAACGCAAGGTCATTGATCACTACCGTAAAATAAATTCTAAAAAAGGAAAAGCAGAGGTTCGTATGAGTTACAGCTCACAGACCGATGCTGAAGGTGATTGGCTAGAAGAACGCATTGCCGATCCTAATAGTAATTTTGAGAATGACGTTCTTGAGAACGAAGAACTAGGACTTGCCATTCAAAATTGCATTTCTAAATTACCTAAAAAGCAAGCTCAAGTTTTTACCATGAAAACTATTGAAGGAATGGAAACTGAAGATATTTGTAATGCTTTAGGAATTAATGCGTCTAACCTTTGGGTAATGATACATAGAGCCAGAACTGGCTTGATGGGTTGTTTAAATCAAAATTGGTTTTAGTTATGATGATTTCATGTGAAAAGGCAGCAAATATTTGCGATAAAGCCCAATACGAAGAAGCTTCTGGTTGGGATAAAATAAAATTAAAGTTTCATTTACTTATGTGTAAAACCTGTGCAAAGCACAGTAAAGACAATACTAAGTTAACTTCTCTTTGCAATCAAGCTAGACTTGCTGTACTATCAGAAGAAGAAAAGAAAAAAATGAAAGAAACTTTTTCTAAAGCGAAATAAAATACTTCTTACTTATAATAAAAAGCAACCACCAAAATAACGGAATTGCTTCTACCCAAAAAGATGAAAAGTATTTCTGTTGATTTAATTTTGTTTTAAATAACATCAGTATTAATACTAAGAATAGAATTGATTTAACAGTTATGTGGGCAGTATCTAAATCGGTTTTCAAGAAAGTGGCAGCATAAAAAAGAATTGCCCAACTATACCCAATCATTTTTGTACCCTTCACCCCTACCCTTTGCGGCAGAGTTTTTAAGGAAGTACTATCGTATTTTAAATCTCTGATTTCAAAAGGCACCAATAAAATCAGCACAAACAGAAAACGTTGTAGCGCCTCGACTTTTACATTCCAAGAAATATCATCTAAAACAGAAATAGCGGGCAATATCACTGTAGCCCCTGCCCAAACTGCTGCGACGATTAAAATCTTCAATCCGCTAAAGCTTCTAAAATTTTTATTCTTTGGCAAAACAGGCAATGCATAAAGTCCGGTAATTGCTGCTAGAATAAAGAGACCTACAAATACTCTTTCCGATAGAAAAAACAACTGATACCCAGCAACGAGCAAACATCCAAAACTGAAAAATTGAATATTTTTTTGATAGGTATTGGCGACAAGAATATACTTCTCTGCCTCTACTCCGAATTTTACAAAATTATAACAGCTAATAGAACCGAAAAAAATAAAAAAATAGAGTTCTAAAGGTACATTTATGTTTAAGGTCAGCGCAGTAACATGAACCAAGCTAAATATCGCCAATGCGACATGAATACTGGCATCAAGATAAAAATCAAAAAACTTTTTGATTATGGTCATTAAACAAAAGTAGTTAAAGTGTTTATAACCTCTTGTTTTGGTTAAAAACTTTCAAGATATCAACGGCTTACAGCACTAATTAAAACACATAAAAGTGGTAATTTTACACATTATATAACAATAGTATCTATGAAGACTGACGTGTTTGCATTACGCCATATCGGCATTAGGGATGAAGATTTAAATACCATGTTCAACACGGTAGGTGTTGAAAATCTGGAACAGCTTATTTTTGAGACCATACCAGAACATATTCGCCTTAAAGAGCCCCTAAAATTAGATCCACCAATGAGTGAGCATAAGTTTCTTGCACACACAGAAGCGTTGTCTAAAAAAAATAAAGTTTTTAGAACTTATATCGGTTTAGGGTATCACGAAAGTTTAATCCCGTCAGTAATCAAAAGAAACATTCTTGAGAATCCGGGTTGGTACACGGCTTACACTCCGTATCAAGCTGAAATTGCCCAAGGTAGATTAGAAGCTTTATTAAACTTTCAGACCATAGTTTCAGATTTAACAGGAATGAAACTTGCAAATGCTTCTCTTTTAGATGAAAGTACAGCTGCTGCAGAAGCAATGACCATGCTTTTTGATGTAAGAAGCCGTGATCAAAAAAAGAACAATATTGTAAAGTTCTTTGTGTCGGAAGAAATTTTACCTCAAACACTATCACTCTTAAAAACCCGCTCGACTCCTTTAGGTATCGAATTGGTAATCGGCAACCATGAAGAATTTGACTTCAACACCGATTTTTATGGTGCTTTATTGCAATATCCTGGCAAATACGGACAAGTTTATGATTATGCTGGTTTTGTAGCTAAAGCAAAGGAAAATGACATTAAGGTGGCTGTTGCAGCAGATATCATGAGCTTAGTACTATTGACTCCTCCTGGAGATTTTGGTGTAGATGTAGTTGTTGGTACTACACAGCGTTTCGGTATTCCGTTAGGTTATGGTGGTCCTCATGCTGCTTTCTTTGCTACTAAAGAAGAATTTAAAAGAAATATACCTGGTAGAATAATCGGTGTCACGAAAGATACCGATGGCAAGCCTGCTTTAAGAATGGCTTTGCAGACTAGGGAACAACATATAAAAAGAGACAAAGCAACATCTAACATTTGTACAGCACAGGTTTTATTGGCTGTAATGGCAGGCATGTACGGTGTGTATCACGGTCCAAAAGGGTTAAAATACATAGCCTCAAAAATTCATGCTACTGCGGTCACTTTAGTTGACGCTCTTGAAAATTTGGGACTATACCAGATTAACTCAGCTTATTTCGACACTATTACTGTAAAAGCAGATGCTAAAAAAGTACGCCCCATTGCAGAAGCAAATGAAGTTAATTTCTACTATGTAGATAATGATACCATTTCAATAGCAGTTAATGAAGCTACTTCTTTAAATGATCTTAATCAGATTATAGGGATATTCGCTGAGGCTCTTGGCAAATCTGCAACAGAAGTCACAAGTTTATTAAGCTCAACTTCAATACCAAGCAATATTCAGCGCAGCAGTTCTTTCATGGAGAACAAGGTGTTTAATTCATATCATTCAGAGACTGAATTAATGCGTTACATTAAAAAATTGGAACGTAAAGATTTAGCTCTAAATCATAGTATGATTTCTTTGGGCAGCTGTACCATGAAATTAAATGCGGCAAGTGAAATGTTGCCATTAAGCTCATCTAACTGGGGAAATATCCACCCATTTGTACCGGTCGACCAAGCAGAAGGATATCAAACTATTCTAAGAGAACTAGCAAAAGATCTTTCGGTTATTACTGGTTTTGCAGACACTTCTTTGCAACCGAATTCTGGTGCACAAGGTGAATATGCAGGTTTGATGGTTATTAGAGCGTATCATGAATCTAGAGGAGAATCTCAAAGAAACATATGCTTGATTCCTTCATCTGCACACGGTACCAATCCGGCTTCTGCAGTAATGGCAGGTATGAAAGTTGTGGTAACCAAAACAGATGAAAAAGGAAATATTGATGTTACAGATCTAGAAGAGAAAGCAAAATTACATTCAGACAATTTAGCTGCGTTAATGGTAACATACCCATCTACACATGGTGTATTTGAATCATCTATAAAGCAGATCACAAAATTAATTCATGACCACGGCGGTCAAGTCTATATGGACGGTGCCAACATGAATGCACAAGTTGGCTTAACAAACCCAGCAACCATTGGTGCAGATGTTTGTCATTTGAACTTACACAAAACTTTTGCGATACCACATGGTGGTGGCGGACCAGGTGTTGGTCCAATATGCGTTGCTCCACAATTGGTTCCATTTTTACCTAGCAACCCAGTAATAACAACTGGCGGCGAAGATGCTATTACAGCAATTTCAGCAGCACCGTGGGGTAGCTCATTGGTTTGCCTTATTTCTTACGGATATATTAAAATGTTAGGTGAGTATGGTCTTACCCAATCAACAAAAATTGCCATTCTTAATGCTAATTATATCAAACATAAGCTTGAAGGTAAATTTGACGTTTTATATACTGGCGAAAAAGGGAGAGCTGCTCATGAAATGATATTGGACTGTAGACCTTTCAAGAAAAATGGTATTGAGGTAACTGATATTGCAAAACGATTGATGGACTACGGATTTCATGCTCCGACAGTATCTTTTCCTGTTGCAGGAACAGTGATGATAGAACCTACCGAAAGTGAAAATTTAGCTGAGTTAGACAGGTTCTGCGAAGCAATGACTTCTATTCGAGCAGAAATAGATGAATCTAATGCTGATGAGCCAAATAACGTACTTAAAAATGCTCCGCATACCTTAGAAATGGCCACAACAGATGATTGGCAATTTCCATACTCAAGACAAAAAGCAACTTTTCCTTTACCTTACATTGCCGAAAATAAATTTTGGCCATCGGTACGTAGAGTTGACGATGCATATGGAGACCGTAATTTAATTTGCACATGCGCACCTATCGAAGCGTATATGGAAACTGAATAACAGCCCCAAACCCATAATACAAAGCCTTTTCGACATTTCGAAAAGGCTTTTTTTATTCCCTGTATTTAAAATAAAATGCCTTGACCATCGTAAAATTTACTATGCATGCATATAATATTTTTATAATTTGCTTAAATTGTCGGGCACAATTCAAAAAATTAAAATGAGCATATCAATTACGGGAACAGGAAGCTATATTCCTGATTTAAAAATTTCTAATACAGATTTTAATAACCATAATTTTTTAAATTTAGACGGCACTTCTTTCAAACATAATAACGAGGTTATTATAGAGAAATTTAAAGCCATAACCGGTATTGAAGAAAGACGATATGCTCCCAAAGAATACACCACATCTAACCTAGCATTTTTCGCTGCCGAAAAGGCAATTGAAAATGCCAACATAGACAAAGAAACATTAGACTATATCATTGTTGCCCATAATTTCGGAGACTTAAAAGACGGGTATATTCAAGGCGATACACTACCAAGTTTAGCCACTAGAGTAAAACACCAATTACAGATAAAGAATCCGAAATGTGTTGCTTACGATTTAATTTTTGGCTGCCCAGGTTGGCTCGAAGGTATGATACAAGCCAATGCTTTTATCAAAAGTGGTATTGCCAAAAAATGCTTAGTTATTGGTGCAGAAACTTTATCAAGAATTGTAGACGATAATGATCGTGATTCTATGATATATTCTGATGGTGCAGGTGCTGCTATTTTAGAAAACGTTAGTGATGGCGGTGAAATATTAGGACACGAATCTGCAACCTATGCAAACGATGAAGCCAACTTTCTTTTCTTCGGAGAATCTTATAACAAAGAAGACGAGAAAAAGGCGTACTACATAAAAATGTTAGGTAGAAAAATTTATGAATTTGCAGTAACCAATGTACCATCTGCTATGGCGTCATGCCTAGATAATAGCGGTATTAAGATTAATGAGGTGAAAAAGATATTTATTCACCAAGCAAATGAAAAAATGGATGAGGCGATAGTAAAACGTTTCTACAAAATATATGGCAAAGAAATGCCCGAAGGTATTATGCCTATGAGTATTTCAAAGCTAGGCAACAGCTCTGTTGCCACTATACCTACTTTATTTGACCTTGTAAAAGACGGTAAATTAGAAAATCAGGAAATTAAAAAGGGAGATGTTGTTATCTTTGCTAGTGTTGGCGCCGGAATGAACGTCAATGCAATGGTATACAGAATCTAAACATGTACGAAAATAGTTTTCCAAACAAACGTTACGAACACACACTTCATTTTTTACGTAAACACATAAACGTTAACGAATCTATATTAGATTTGGGTGTAGAAAATCCGTTTACCAAAATCATGGTAGAAGATGGCTATTCAGTAAAGAACACCCAAGGTGAAGATTTAGACATCGATTATGGTATGGTAGCGAATACCGATACAGATGTCATTACTGCTTTCGAAATTTTCGAACATCTTTTAGCTCCATTGAATTTACTTTCAAATACCAAGGCTACTAAATTAGTTGCGAGCATACCTCTGAAATTATGGTTTTCTCCTGCCTATAGAAGCAAAACAGATAAATGGGATAGGCATTATCATGAATTTGAAGATTGGCAATTTGACTGGCTATTAGAAAAAGCCGGATGGGAAATTCAAGATTCTAAAAAATGGGCCCATCCAGTAAAAAAAATAGGCTTCAGACCTTTTCTACGTTTATTTACACCGAGATATTACATTATTTACGCTACCAGAAAATAAGAGACTATTTTAAATATGGATTACTACATAGTTATTCCTATACACAACGAAGAGGCTTTTTTAAAAAGTACTTTAGACTCTATTTTATCACAAACCTTATCCCCTAAAAAAGTTGTTCTAGTTAATGACAATTCTACTGACGGCACAGAAAACATTATGGACCAATACTGTACAGCGAACAGTCTGTTTCAAAAGTTGAATACAACCTCTTCAACACAACATATGCCAGGCAGTAAAGTCATTAATGCATTTAATAAGGGATTAGAAGTATTAGATGACCATTATGATATTATTGTAAAATTAGATGCCGATATCATTTTACCGCCCAATTACTTTAAGGCAATTAGTCAGCACTTCAAGAAAAATAAGAATTTAGGTATTTGTGGCGGATTCATTTATGAGCAAAATAACGCTGGAGAATGGATATTGAATCACCCTATGGATAAAGATCATGTAAGAGGCGCCATCAAAGCCTATTCTAAAGCTTGTTTTAAAGCAATAGGAGGATTGAAGAACGCAATGGGATGGGATACGGTAGATGAGCTCTTAGCGAGGTTTAATAACTTCACCATACAAACTGATGCCACACTCAAAGTAAAACATCTAAGACCTACAGGTAAAGCATATAATGCAAAAGCAAAAAGGTTACAAGGCAAAGCAATGTACACCATGCGTTATGGATTCGTAATTACCTCTATTGCTTCTATGAAAATGGCAATAAAAAATAAATCTGTAAAATCATTCTGGAACAATATGTCCGGTTACATACAAGCTGCTAGAAATAACACCTCTTACCTAGTAACCGCAGAAGAAGGCAAGTTCATCAAAAACCTACGCTGGACAAATATTAAAAGAAAAATAAAAGCATAAAAAAAGCCATCTAATTAGATGGCTTTTCTTTTATAATATATGGTTCTTATTAGAAACCTAATTGTTTTTTAACATCAGCTAAAAGGTCTTTACCTTTTGCAACGATAAGACCGCCACCTGCTTGCGCATCAATAACATAATCAAATCCTTGTGCTGCTGCAACTTGTTCTATTGCCGCTTTAGCTTTTTCAGAAATAGGAGCGAATAACTCAGCTTGTTTCTTTTGGAATTCTTGTTGAGCTCTTTGTTGAGCTTCACCAATATTCTTTTCGTAACCTTGTAATTCTATTGCTCTTTTTTCGTTTTCTTCTTTAGACTTAGCTGCTGCTTCGTTTTGGTACTGTGTGTACTTGTTACGCAACTCTGTCATTGAACCTTCAATATCTGCATTGTAAGTTTCTTGTAATTTCTTAAGCTCAGCTTCTGCCGACTTCATTTCTGGCATTGCAGATAATAATTGAGTAACGTCTATATGAGCTACCTTACTTTGGGCATTTACAAAACTTGTCGTTGCTACGAACAACAATAAGGCTACCGCAATTTTTTTTACTTGTTTCATGAGTGTAATTTTAATTGTAATTGAGTGTTAATTTTTATGGTTGTTAAACCTATTTAAATAGTACCGCTATTGTCATCTTTTTCGGTATCGCTATTTCTCTCTTTTAATTTCTCTTGCTTCTTAGCTTCGCGCTCTTCTAATAACTTCTTTCTTCTTTCTTCGTACGCTTTCTTTCGCTCTTCTCGCAATTTTAATTGTTCTGCTTTCGCATCGGCAGCACTTTTAGCTCTGGTCTCAGTCGCTTCAGCAGCTTTGTCTAAACGCTCTTGTAATGCTTCACTTACAACTTCTTCCTCTTCGTCATCAAAATCATCTAATCTACTACGATCATTTGATTTTTTAGCTGGTTTGCTAATTTTTCTTGTTCTAGCAATACCTCTCAACACTAAATCACTGATATCGTGTCTTTTTTCGGAATACAACATTACAACATCCGCAGATTTATCAAAAATAAAATCATACTTTTTATTGGTGCCAATTTTTTGTACTTCATTGAACACTTGATCTTGTATAGGCTGTATCAACCTTCTCTTTTGCAATACTAAATCTCCTTGTGGTCCGAAACGATCTTGTTGATACTCGATCATCTCACGTTCCAAAATTTGAATTTCTTCTTCACGTTCAGCAATAAGCTCTGGAGTTAATAGCACTTTCTCAGCCATTAAATCTTTCTTCATCTGCTCCACAACACTTTGCTTCTGCTCAACTTCTACCTTCCAACGTTGTACTTTAGTTTCTAACTGCTCAGTCGCTTCTCTGTACTCATCTACATTCTGTAAAATGTACTCCATATCTACGTAAGCCATTCTTACCCCTCTTTGGGCAAAACCTTGTATTGTCATGAAGATGACCGAAACTACTAATAGAACTTTTGTTTTTGTACTCATTGTTAATGTCGTTTAATCCTATAGAAAATATCGTGCCAAAATTACTAAATCTTTTAAAACTAAAGGATTAGCACTAAGCACGATTATAATAATTCAATGAAAATTAAAACTGTTGACCAATAATGAAGTGTGTTTGCCATCCGCTAGGCCCTTGCCCTGCAGATTGTGGCAAAAGATCCTCGTCGAATCCGTAACCAAAATCAATACCCAACAAACCAAATGCTGGCATAAAGATACGCAGCCCCACTCCGGCCGATCGTTTTAATTCAAACGGATTAAAGTCTTGAAAATTGTTGAAGGCATTACCACCCTCTAAAAATGCCAGTCCGTAAATAGATGCAGAAGGCTTTAATGTTAACGGGTAACGTAACTCCAATGAGAATTTATTATACATTAAAGCACCATCTGGCGAAGTTGCTCCCTCTGAATATGGCGTAATAGATTGGTTGTCATAACCTCTAAGTTGCACTACATCTCTACCATCTAAGGTAAAGTTACCTAGACCATCACCACCAACATAAAATCTTTCGAAAGGCACATTACCTACAGCGCTATTATAACTACCCAAGAAACCAAATTCAGCATTTGATTTCAATACCAATTTATCTACCAAGGTAGTATACCAGTCTCCTTTAAATTTTACTTTATAATATTCAAGCAATCTAAAACGTTCCTGATCTAAATCTTCTAACTCAGTTTGTTCTAAAGAAGTAACCCCTACTGAGTTCTTTTTATCTTCTAACTCCTCTGATCTATTCTTTAATTCTCTAAAATCTTTATTACTGAATAACGACCATGGTGGTGTAAATTTAGCTGACAATTCAAATGTAGATCCAGACATTGGAAATATTCGACTAGGTCCTTGAGAATTTCTAGAAATACCAAAGGTATACGCCAAAGAGTTTGCTTTACCATCACCAAAGTTAAATAGACCAATATTATAATTTCTAAAATCATATAGTTGGTAACTAAGCGAGTGAGATATGGTAAAGAAATCATCTGGCCATTGTACACGTTTTGCCAAACCTGCAGTTATACCGGTAATTGAGAATTGCTGATCTTTATCAATTTCTATATCACCATCACTAGCATAAGAAGCTGCAAATTGTTGAGTTCTCGACATGCTTAAATTAAAACGCACTGGCTTTTTACCACCTAACCAAGGCTCAGCAAAGTTTAAGCTATATACTCTATAGGTCTGACTTGCTTGTAAACGCAAGGCGAAAGTTTGACCATCACCCATTGGTACTGGTTTGTACTTTTCACCATTAAATAAATTCTGAATGGAGAAGTTACTAAAAGATAGCCCTAATGTACCAATGAAACCACCGCCACCATAACCACCTTGCAATTCTATTTGACTAGAACCAGACTCTACCAAATTCCAAGCTAAATCTACCGTACCCTCATTAGGGTTGGCGTTTAAGACATCTGGTGTAATTTGTTCCGCATCGAAAAAACCAAGTTGACCTAATTCACGAATAGTTCTAATAATATCTGCCTTGTTGTACTTTTGACCTGGTCTTGTACGTAGTTCGCGATAAATAACGTGGTCATTAGTTTTATCGTTACCAGATACGGTAACGTGATCTAAGAAAGTTTCTTTACCCTCTATAATTCTTATTTCAAAATCAATAGTATCGTTAGCAGCAGACATTTCTACTGGATTAATCGTAGAAAATAAATACCCATTGTTTTGATATAAACTTGTTACATCACTTGGGTCTGGCTTAGAATTATCTGCAATTCTTTCACGCAATAATACACCGTTATAAGTATCACCTTTTTTGATACCTAAAACTCGATTCAATTGACGATCCGTATAAACCGTGTTACCAACGAAATCAATATTACCGAAATAATACTTATCGCCTTCCTCAACTTTTATCTTTAAGTCAATGTTATTTTCATCAATCTTAATAATAGAATCAGAAATTACACGAGCATCGCGGTATCCGTTTTCGGCAAACTTATCAACCAACAAACTAAGATCTTCTTCGTAATCTTCTTGAATGTACTTTGATTTTTTCCAGAAACGACCTAATTTTTTCTGCTTGGTACTTTTTAAAGCTTTACGCAATTTTTTATCAGATAACTGTTCGTTACCTTCAAATATAATATCGCGAATTTTTACTTTATCACCTTTATTAACATTAACAACCATATTACGGGTGTTACCCTCAATAGTATCTTTTGAAGTAGCTATTGTAACATCAGCATTTAAATAGCCTTGTTTTTTATACTTGTTAGTGATGTAATTTTTGGAGTTGGAAATTAAACTTTCGGTAATTTTCTTTCCTTTCTTAAGATCAGTATCCTTAATTAAGCCTTCTACCTTACCTTTTTTAACACCATAAAACTTTACGTTAGTCAACGTAGGGCGCTCTATTATGTTCAATTCAAGAAAAACGGTGTTTTCTTCAATATTGGTAATAAAGATGTCTATTTCACTGAAAAGCTCAAGACCCCACAGTTTTTTAATGACTTCACTAATTTGTTCTCCTGGTAATGTAATAGGTTGACCTACTCTTAAACCAGTATACGTTTTTACGGTCTGCTCGTTATAACTTTGCAGCCCGGTAACGTCAATACCCCCTAAAATATAGCTTTTGCCATCCTCATAGGTATCATCCTGTGCGGCGGCAATAAAGGTAGTTAGAAATAAAAGTGTAGTTAAAAAGTGGTTCAAGGATATGAACCTGGTCATATCTTTAAGTGAGTTGTTCGCTTGTTTTTCCAAATCTTCGTTCTCTGTTCTGGTAATTTTTTATGGCCTCCACCAAGTGGTGCTCTCTAAAATCAGGCCAATATACGTCAATAAAATATAACTCTGCATACGCTATTTGCCATAATAAGAAATTGCTGATCCGATGTTCTCCACTAGTACGGATAAGCAAATCTACGTCTGGTAAATCATGCGTGTAAAGATGGCTATTTATAATTTCTTGGTCAATGTTTTCAATTGAAATTATATTATTTTTAACTTTGGCACTTATCTCTTTCACCATAGACTGAAGCTCTTCTCGAGCCCCATAACTCAAAGCCAAAGTCAGCGTCATGCCTGTGTTTTGCTTTGTTTGATCCATTACTTCAACCAACTCTCTATACGCCTTAGAAGGCAGCGCATCTATGTTACCAATAGTATTTAAACGGATGTTATTTTTGTTAAAAGTTTTAAGTTCTTTCTTTAATGAAGACACCAATAAGCGCATAAGTGTTTGCACTTCTATCTTTGGTCTGTTCCAATTTTCTGTAGAAAAAGTATATAATGTTAGGTAGTCAATTTTTAATTGAACGCATTCTTCAACAACTATTCTTACCGTTTTTACACCATGTTCGTGACCAAAAACTCTTAGTTTACCACGTTCTTTTGCCCACCTACCGTTACCATCCATGATAATAGCAAGGTGCTTTGGAACATTCAGTTTATCAATATCGTTTATATCACTCATCTTAAAAATTACTCAAAACAATCCATACAAGGTTTTCTACCAAAGGTATACGTTAGGGTTAAACCAGAAAATACATACCAGTCATCACTAAAAATATTACCAAATTGAAATTCTTCAAAGTTAGAACCTTCAGGGTTACTACCGTCTAAGTTATCTGTAAAAGTATACCTAGCACCAATTTCGCCCCCAAAAATAAGAAACTGATTGATACGATATTTAAAACCAACAGTCATTGGTACTGCAAAACTTCCTTCTTTTTGACTAATATCTTGTAGCACACCACCATTAAAATACTGATAATCATACCTAAAATAGGTAAGACCCGTATATAAATAAGGCGTAAATGCCGGACCAAGTTTATGCAAATTATATTCTACAAAGTTAAATTCTAAACCAACAGAACCTTCTAAAATAGAATTATCTACCACATAGCCCCTTTGCTGTCTTGCAGTCGAACTAGATTTTGTATCATCTGCAGTAAACTTACCATAGGTTAAACTACCTCGCCACGCATACCTTTTACTTATGTTCCATTTAAACAGTCCGCCAAAAGCAATATTAGAAGGCAAAAGATAATCTGTTTTACCAACATCACTTATTGTATTGGCACCACCAGCAAAAATACCCACTTCATACGTCTGCGCTTGCAAACCTGAAAGTGAAAAAAGCAATACTAACAACGTTATGTAACGCATAAAATAGATTTTACAATTATTGCGGTTATTAAATTTAAAATGAAAACGCAATAATTTTTATGTTCTCAAAAGATAAACAGCGATTAAAGGCATTTATTGTTTAAAAGTCGGCTCAATTTCGCCTATCCTCGCCCCAAAGAAGCTTATTTCTTAAGGTCTTTAAAAAACTTTCTGAAGTATATTCTATCATTTTAATAGTAAAGGGAGCTTTACTAATGGTAATCTCTTGACCATTTTCTAATGATGCTATTCTTGAATCTAAAGAAACCAAGTGATTTTCTTCTCTACCAGACACTTTTAAACGAATTACAGTATCATCTGAAATTACCAAAGGTCTAGCGTTTAAGTTATGTGGTGCAATAGGCGTCAACACCAATGACTTTGCTGTCGGCACAATTACAGGGCCACCACAACTTAATGAATACCCCGTTGACCCTGTTGGGGTTGAAATAATCAATCCGTCAGCCCAGTAAGAAGTCAGGTATTCGTTATTTAAAAATGTTTCGACCGTAATCATAGAGGTCGTATCTTTTCTACTTACGGTAATTTCGTTCAATGCAAAATTAAGATCTCCGAATTCCACATCAAGTTCTTTCGTGTTCAATTGAACCAAACTACGTTCAACAACAGTATATGCGCCTTGCTTAAACTCTCGAACCACTTTTCTAACATCTTCTTTTTTAAAGGTTGAAAGAAAACCCAACCTACCGGTATTTACACCAACAATTGGTATACCTAAATCTTTTACAAAAGTGGTAGCCCTTAATATGGTACCATCGCCACCAAAACTAACGAACATATCAAAAGAGGCATTTAAACCTTCATCAATTGTAAATGTTGAAAATGTTTGGTCGGTATTTTTAACTCTATATAAATCGTAAAAATCTTTTTCAATATAAACTTCGGCAGACACCTTACTTAACTCATCTAATAACTCGATGAGATATTCAATAGCATTATCTTGATATGTTTGACCGTATACAGCTACTTTCATATTAAACATTAAGGTATTTTTCCAAGTAATCTGAGCGGTTCTTTAAATCTTCAAGAAACTCATCGTCGCTGTTTCCAAATACAATATTATAATTATATCGCCTAAAAGTCTGCACTACCTTATTGTAATTATTAGCTGTAATTTTTAATGTCACCTCAATAATATCATTTTGGGTATCAGTAATAAAACCACCGTAAAGTTTAGCATTATTACTTTCAACTATTTGAGCAATTTCACTAAACGAGTAATCTTTAGCTCCTTTTGCTACCACCAAAATACTACCAGGATCTGTAAAAAACGGAGTGTCAATAAATTCAGCAACAATATCGGTTAAACAATAGTAACCAGTAACTTCTTCTTTCTCATTGATTACAGGAAGAAGATTAGCTTCATTACGAGCGAAAACCTCCAACACATCTAACCAATTAGTATCTCTACGAGCAAAAAAACTTTGCAGCTCATATCGAAACTCCTCAATTTTAGCATCTGGTTGCAACCCATCGGCATCTATTTCAGAGAAGAGTCCTAAAAACCTTCCATCCTCCAAAATAGCAATATGGGAATAGGTTGTATCCTGAAAAAATTCTAGAATTTTTTCAGTAGTATCCTTTATATCGAATACCGGTAAATTCGTAATGATATGTTCTTGAATATGCATAGGCCTATATATAACGCAAAATAACAATTAATAATATCAAAAGGCGTGCCTTATTTGTATTTTTGATGCTCTTAAAAGGTAAATAAGACATAATGACAAAACTTAGCGTTAACGTAAACAAAATTGCAACTCTTAGAAATGCCCGTGGGGGTAATGTTCCAGATTTACTTAAGGTTTCTCAAGATTTAGAAGGTTTTGGAGCACAAGGGATCACTATTCACCCAAGACCAGACGAACGCCATATTAGATACCAAGATGCACGAGATTTAAAGAAAACGGTAACAACGGAATTTAATATTGAAGGTAACCCCGTTCCCAAATTTATTGAACTAGTACTAGAAGTGAAGCCAGAACAAGTAACCTTGGTACCCGATTCTGTTGATGCAATCACCTCTAATGCCGGTTGGGACACCATTAAAAACAAAGAATTTTTAACCGATGTCATTAAAACCTTTAAAGATGCCGGTATTCGCACTTCTATATTTGTAGATCCAGACCCAAAAATGATCGAAGGCGCAAAAGCAGTTGGTACCGATAGAATTGAATTATATACCGAAAGCTACGCAACCGATTATTCGAAAAACAAAGAAGAAGCAATAAAACCATTTGTTGAAGCTGCCAAACGCGCAAACGAATTGGGTATTGGCATAAATGCTGGTCATGATTTAAGTTTAGACAACATTGAATATTTTGCTAAAAATATACCTAACTTACTAGAAGTATCTATAGGTCACGCACTTATTAGTGAAGCATTGTACTTAGGTCTTGACAATGTAGTAAACATGTATTTACACAGATTAAAATGAAACAGATATTACATTCAGTAATTTTAGGAGAAGGTAAACCCTTGTGTATTTTACACGGATTTCTTGGCATGTTAGATAATTGGAAAACACTAGGTACTTTATATGCAGAAAATGGTTTTTGTGTTCACCTAATAGACCAAAGAAATCACGGTAAAAGTTTTCATTCACCAGATTTCAATTACGATATACTTGCAAATGATTTTCTGAATTATTTAGACGCACATAATATCGAAAGCACCGCAATAATAGGTCATTCTATGGGCGGTAAAACTGCTATGCAATTTGCATGTACATACCCTGAGCGCGTAAACAAATTGCTTATTGCAGATATTGCACCAAAATATTATCCGCCGCATCATCAAGAAATCATTAATGGTTTAAATGCCATCGATACCACAAATTTGAAATCAAGAAAAGATGCCGACGAACAATTAAAGCAACACATATCAAATGCGGGCATTCGTCAATTTCTATTGAAAAATTTATATAGAAATGATGATAAAAAATTATGCTTTAAATTCAACTTGGATGTACTCAGCGAAAAGATGGAAGAAATCGGAGACAACATCAATAGTTCAGATAGTTTTAACGGACCTACATTATTTTTAAGAGGAGACAAATCTGAATATGTAACCAAAAATGACATAGAAGTCATACATCGCCATTTTCCAAAAGCAACTGTAGAAAACATAGACAATGCCGGACACTGGTTGCATGCCGAAAATCCGGAGCAATTTTTTGAAAAATCAATTACCTTTTTCAATAAAGGATAAATAACTATACTAATTTAAAAACAAAACCCATGAAACTAATTTTAAGAATTCTATTAAGCGCAGTAGCAGTTATCATTTTAGCCAATGTACTACCAAATGTATCGGTAGACGGTTTTATGACCGCTGTCATCGTAGCTATTGTATTAAGTCTTTTAAATTTATTGGTTAAACCAATATTGGTTATTCTAACGCTACCTGTAACCGTAATTACCTTTGGGTTATTTCTATTAATCATCAACGCAATAATTATTTTATTGGCAGATAAACTTATTGATGGTTTTGCCGTTGGTAATATTTGGTGGGCATTGATTTTTAGCCTCTTGCTATCTTTTTTACAATCAATCTTTTTTACACTGTTAAAAGACGACAAGTCGTAGTTGCTTGTGATTTGAAATTCAATACTTTAAAAAATTGGTTGACTTTGCAAAATATAGTATTTTTGCATCCCATTTTACACATGCAAATAGATATTAAGGAATGAATATTACGAAAGAGCAGATAGACGATTTAAATGCAGTAGTTAAAGTCGCTATCACGAAAGAAGATTACCAAGATAAGGTAGACACCATTTTAAAGGATTATAAGAAGCAAGCTAATATTCCTGGTTTTAGAAAAGGCCAAGTTCCTATGGGTCTTATTAAAAAGCAATATGGTAAGGCCGTGTTGGTTGATGAAGTAAATAAATTGTTGCAAGACAATCTTAACAAATACCTAACTGAAGAAAAGTTAGATGTTTTAGGTAATCCTTTACCAAAACAACAAGACAATTTTGACTGGGACCAAGATGAATTGGCTTTTGAATTTGAATTAGGATTAGCTCCTGATTTCGAAGTTTCTTTGAAAACTAAAAAAGCTATCACCCAATATAAAATTGTTGCCGACAAAAAAATGATCGACGAGCAAGTTGAGCGTATTCAAAAGCAATACGGTAAACTTGTAAGTAAGGATGTTGTTAGCAAGAATGATGAAGTAAGCGGTACATTTACGAATGAGGCTGAAGAAATTGATAACAAAACCTTACTTGAAACTGACAAGTTGAAGAGTAAAAAAGCTTTAGATGCATTAAAAGGCAAAAAAGTTGGTGATGTTGTTACATTGAAAACAAAAGGCTTATTCACTGAAGATCACATGTTATCTAGCGCTTTAGGTGTTGATAAACAAAAAGCTGAAGCATTGGATACCGAAGTTACTTTCACCATTTCTGAAATTAACGAAAGAGAAGCTGCTGAATTAAATCAAGAATTGTTCGATAAACTTTTTGGCCCTGACAGTGTAAAAACTGAAAAGGAATTAAAAGAGCGTATCAAAGAAGATTCTGAAAAGCAATTTGAGCAACAGTCTGATCAAAAATTATTGAACGACGTTACAGAATATTTCATTGACAATACAAAATTTGAATTACCTACTGGCTTCTTAACCAAGTGGATTCAAATGACTGGTGAAGAGCCATTATCTGAAGAGCAAGCTGTTGAAGAGTATGCAAAATCTGAAAAAGGATTACGCTACCAGTTAATTGAAGGTAAAATAATTCGCGATAATGAACTACAAGTTCAGTTCGATGAATTGAAAGAATTCTCAAAAGGATTTATTCGTTCTCAAATGGCACAATTTGGTCAATTAGATCCTAAAGAAGAAGAATTAGATAGTATTGCCGCAAGAGTTCTTGGTAACCAAGATGAAGTAAAAAGACTATCAGAACAATTGATGAGTCAAAAATTATTGAATCTTTACAAAGAAAAGGCAAACCTTAAGACAAAGGAAGTTACCTATGAAAATTTCGTGAAAGAAGTTTACGGATAAATTCCAAACAATAAATTAAGTATCTTTACGGTGCCGGAAATAAAATTTTCGGCACCTTTTTTTACTCTAAAATATAGACATACAATTTATGGATTACGGAAAAGAATTCAAGAATTTCGCTATAAACGATCAAGGCATTAGCAGCACTTACTACGACTCTATAATGAGCAGCATGTACCCAACAAACATGACGCCTAACATTATTGAAGAGCGTTCTATGAATATTGTTGCAATGGACGTTTACTCACGTTTAATGATGGACCGCATCATTTTCATGGGCACAGGTATTAATGACCAAGTAGCCAATATTATTCAAGCTCAATTATTGTTTTTAGCAAGTGTTGACGCTAAAAAAGATATTCAAATTTACATTAACTCACCAGGTGGTAGTGTATATGCAGGTTTAGGTATTTATGACACTATGCAGTTCATTACACCAGATGTTGCTACTATCTGTACCGGTATGGCCGCTTCTATGGGTGCAGTACTTTTATGCGCAGGTGAAAAAGGAAAGCGTAGTGGTCTACAACATTCTCGTGTTATGATCCACCAACCAATGGGCGGTGCTCAAGGTCAAGCAAGCGATATTGAAATTACAGCCAGAGAGATATTAAAATTGAAAGATGAATTATATCAAATCATAGCAGAACACTCTGGTAGCGATATTGAGAAAGTTCGTGAAGATAGTGACCGTGATTACTGGATGAAAGCTGACGAAGCTCTTAAATACGGTATGATTGATGAGATATTAGTAAGGGAGAAGAAGTAAATCCGACTAATTGAATCAAATAAATTAATGAATTTTAAACCAAAAACGATTTTTGATCGTTAAGGAATAGAATAGAGAAGATAGATAATGGCAAAGGAAAATTTAGAGTGTTCATTTTGCGGTAGAAAAAAGCCAGAAACCAATCTGTTGATTGCTGGGTTAGATGCGCATATTTGTGACCGCTGTATTGAGCAAGCTCACGGCATTGTTGCCGAAGAGTCAAAACAGACAAAGACCAACGATCTTTCTTCTGAACTTGTTTTAAAGAAACCTCAAGAAATTAAGGAATTTTTAGACACTTTTATTATAGGACAAGAGCGTACCAAAAAGGTAATGTCGGTTGCTGTTTACAACCACTACAAAAGGTTATTACAACCTTCATCTGCAGAAGATGATATTGAGATCCAAAAAAGTAACATTATTATGGTAGGGCAAACCGGTACCGGTAAAACCCTTATGGCTAAGACCATTGCCAAATTACTTAATGTACCATTGGCGATTGTTGATGCAACTGTATTAACTGAAGCTGGTTATGTTGGTGAAGATGTAGAAAGTATTCTTACCCGTCTTTTACAAGCGGCAGATTACAATCTTGAAAAAGCTGAAAGAGGTATTGTTTTTATTGATGAAATTGATAAAATTGCCCGTAAGAGTGATAACCCTTCAATTACAAGAGATGTATCTGGAGAAGGAGTGCAACAAGGTCTTCTGAAATTATTGGAAGGGACTGTAGTAAACGTACCACCAAAAGGCGGAAGAAAGCATCCTGATCAGAAATTTATTGAAGTAAATACTGAAAACATCCTATTTATTGCCGGCGGAGCTTTTGATGGTATTGAGCGTGCTATTACAAAACGTTTGAATATGCAAGCTGTTGGTTATAGCGCTTCTAAATCTGACAACTTTTTAGATGACAGCAATTTATTGCAATACATCATACCTAGAGATTTGAAAGATTTCGGACTTATACCTGAGATTATTGGTAGACTTCCTGTTTTAACACATATGAATCCGTTAGACAAGAAGACACTAAGAGCTATTTTAACCGAGCCTAAGAATGCGATTATAAAACAATACGAGAAGTTATTTGCAATGGATGATATTACGTTCACCATTACAGACCAAGCTTTAGATTATATTGTTGAAAAAGCAATTGAGTATAAACTTGGAGCAAGAGGATTAAGGTCTTTATGCGAAGCCATTTTTACTGACGCAATGTTCGAAATGCCAAGTACAAGTGATACAAACTTTAAAGTAACAAAACCTTATGCCGAAGAAATGTTATCTCACGATACTATTAAAAAACTGAAGGCAGTTTCATAATACTTTATCAAAATATTGAATATAAAAAAAGCGAAGATTTAAATCTTCGCTTTTTTTATGCTTTACTCTTTATGTTATTTTCAAACCACTTTTTTAATCTGTGGTGTAATTTGCGTTACTTCTTGTAATAGATCCATACATACTTTCTGAATAATCTTCTCATCTGTATATAGTGTGTGTCCGTAATTAGGTAATACTTCCATATCAACCCCTAAATTACTCGCCCATTCTTCACTTGGTTTAAATGCATCATTAGCACCGTACACCAAATTAAAAGGTACATTAGGCTTATCATTCGTTCTACGAATTCTTGTTGGCGAAACACCGTATAAAGACTTAACAGGTAATCCTTTCTTAGCAGCTTCCCAAACAATTGTAGCTCCTGTACTAAAGGCAAGATAATAGCAAGCTTCTGTTTCTTTTTTCAATAAATGTGCTGCAGCAGTTTCGGTACCACCTTCTATAAAAGCATTATGTACGTTCTCTTCTGTTTGAATGAGAATATCTAAATTAGCCAGTTGTTGACTATCATAGAAAGTTATATCAAAATACTGTTGTAGATACCCTAAGTATGAAGTTATCCATAGTCCTTTCTTAGCGCCCCACATGTCGGAAACGATCACTAATTTATCTGCCATAATAATAGTATTTATAGTTTTGGTTAAGTTTTACTTCAGCAAGTTGAAATAATAACTGCACTTACAACCATTTAATTGTTTACACGCTTAAAAATATCGGTGTAGTCCATTTTTATCGTAAATAAGTAAGACAAAAAACAACTACAACTTTGATGTAAGGCAAAAACTACATTAATTAAGACAAATGTATAACTACTACTAAGGATATATAAAAGTTTGTTGTGATTAGGCTAATAATTAGTGTGAATAGAGTTATTTACTTGTTCATTCGCAAAAGCTCTTCTAAATAATCTCTCTTATTTGACAACCTCGGAATTTTATGTTGACCACCAAGCTTGTCATTTGCCTTCAACCAATCATAGAATAAGTTCTTACGCGCAATGTGTACCAATGGTGCGTTAAGGGTAATATTATTTAATCTCTTAGCTTCATAATCTGAGTTGAGAGATTTTAATGCGTTATCAAATATTTCTACAAATGCACTAAAATCTTCTGGTAAGGTTCTAAACTCCATAATCCATTCGTGGGCACCTTTTTCTTTACCCTCCATAAAAACTGGTCCGGCAGTATAATCCATTATTTCAGCTTCCGTTTTTGCGCAAGCTATTTTTAAAGCTTCTTCGGCATTCTCTATAATAAGCTCTTCACCAAATACATTTATATGATGTTTGGTACGACCTGTGACTTTAATTCTATACGGGCTTTTAGATGTAAACCGAACCGTATCTCCTATTTTATACCTCCACAATCCTGAGTTTGTAGTAATGATTATAGCATAATTTTTACCCAACTCTACACTCCACAGGGGTATTGCCTCTTCATCAAAAGCACCATAAACATCCATCGGAATAAACTCATAGAAAATTCCGTAGTCTAACATCAGTAACAAATCATCAGCTCCGTTTCTATCTTGAATAGCAAAGAAGCCTTCAGAAGCATTATAGATTTCGTAATATCTAAAATTGCTATTAGGAAGTATTTTTTTATACTGCTCTTTATAAGGATTAAAGTTTACGCCACCGTGAAAGTATACCTCAAGGTTTTCCCAAACTTGAAAGAGATGCTCTTTACCAGTTTCTTCGAGTACTTTATTTAATAAAACCAACATCCAAGAAGGTACACCTGCCAAACTAGTAACATTCTCTTGAACACTTTCGTGAATGATAGCCATAAGCTTACTCTCCCACTCACTCATTAACGAAACCTTATTACTAGGCGTGCTACTGTACTCTGCCCACAATGGCATGTTATCAATCAAAATAGCAGATAAATCTCCAAATAACGAGCCATTATCCTCATAGAGCTCTTTACTACCACCTAGTCTTAAACTCTTTCCTGTAAAAAGCTGTGAGTTCTCATTATTATTCAAATAAAGGCATAATAAATCTTTACTAGACTTATAATGACAATCTTCTAATGCCTCGCCACTAACGGGTATAAATTTACTTTTGGCGTCAGTTGTACCACTACTTTTCGCAAACAATTTTACTTTAGTAGGCCAAAACAGATTTTGTTCGCCCCTTCTAGTTCGTTCAATTATAGGCTGAATTTCTTCATAAGAAAATATAGGCAAACGTTCTTTAAAATCATTGTACGATTTAATAGACTCAAAATCATAGGTTCTACCAACCTCTGTATCTTCTGCAAATTCGAGTAACTGAAGTAAAACCTCTTCTTGAACCTCATCAGGATACTTTAAAAAAAGCTCGATTTGATGGTAACGTTTTTTTAGCAACCAAGAGGCAATGGAATTAAATAAGGTAATTGGCATTTATAGGTATCTTTGTATTGTTAAAAATAGCGCATCTAACTATCATTTTCAAATGATAATTCAATAAGCAAGATTTAAATGCAATACGAGGGAGTACTTAGAAAAATGCAGACAGAAATAGGAAGTCCGATTCAATACTATATGTTGTTCGAATCTGACTTTTTGAATGTAAACCAAATTCTGGACAAAACATTAAAAATAGAATTCATTAAGCATCAATGTCTAAATTGTGGCAATGACCGCCCTATTTACAGACAAGGTTTTTGTAAGACATGTTTTTTTGAAATACCATCTGCAGGAGATTGGATTATGAGACCCGAGTTAAGCAAAGCGCATTTAGATCAAGAAGACCGAGATTTAGCTTATGAGAAAAAGGTGCAATTGCAACCACATATTGTATACTTGGCCAATTCTAGCAATGTAAAAGTAGGTGTAACCAGAAAAGGTCAAATACCAACACGTTGGATTGACCAAGGTGCTCATGAAGCAATTGAAATCGTAGAAGTACCAAATAGATATTTAGCCGGTATTACAGAAGTTGCCCTAAAAGACCACGTTGGTGATAAAACAAATTGGCGCACTATGCTTACTAATACAGTGGTCGATGAAAATCTTCAAGAATGGCGCGATAAACTAAAGCAATACATACCTGAAGAGGCACTACCCTATTTTTTAGATGCTAATGCAGAAACTGAATTAGAATTCCCGGTACTTCAGTATCCAACCAAAGTAAAAAGTTTAAACCTAACTAAAACACCAACCTTTAAGGGTAAATTAAAAGGTATTAAAGGTCAATACCTCATCTTTGAAGACAACACCGTTTTCAATGTAAGAGGTAGCGAAGGTTATTATGTAGGCTTAACTATTAGTTAGTACTATCTTTTTTCTTTTTACCGAATAAGCCACCTAAGATATCTTTTGCCTTTTCTTTTACAGCTTCTTCTGTTTTAACAGGAGTAGAATCTTTCTTAACAGATGTAGTAGCGGCAGTATCTTTCTTAGTAGATAAGATTCCTCCTAAAATATCTTTAGCAGCTGTTTTAGTGTCCGTCGATTTTTGGCTGGTAGAATCTGTCGTTGTTTTATTTCCACTAATTAAACCACCGATCAAATCTTTAGCCTTATCGGTACCTTTAGCAATTAGTTTTTGCTTTTCAACCTCAATAAGCTGATTAGTTAATTGCTTAACACCAGACGTCATATCTGTGGTAACCGTAGGGCTGTTATAAAGACCACCAATGTTAGCGACAACAGGTATGGTTAAATCAGCCAGAGAAGGATCATCTATTTTAGCAATCAACTTTGTAATATCTGAACCTAAATATTTCGCAGGTACTTGCAAAGTAGCTTTGTAATTCAGTTTTTGATCAAACGAATGGCTACCATCCACATTTATGGCAATATCTTTATAGTTTAAAGTAAAAGGTTTTACAACCACGATACCATCTTTAAAAGATAACGACGTTTTTAAGTCTTTTAAATTCAGCTGTTTTAAATCAATAAAATTTAAGTTAGAAACTAATGAATTTAATACCGGCGCCTCTTCGGTATTAACCTCTTCTGTCATTAAATCAGCAAACATTTCACCGGTCAATGATAATAAGTTCGGCATTAAATCATCGGTTAAATTACCTGATAGAGAAATATCTGATGTTAATTTACCATTCAACATTTTCGCAATTGGCGCTATAGCTTTAAACAAATCAACAGAAGCGAATGTTTCTTGAATACCAAGTTGGTTTAAATCTAACTTCATATTAAAAGTTGGCGTCTCATTCTTTGTAGACACATCGCCATTAAAGCCGATTTTACCGCCAAACATACCAGCAGTCATATTGCTTAGCGTAGCAGTTTCATCTTTAATCTTTAAAACTCCTTTTACATCACTTAACACAATATCATCATACAATACTTTTTTAGCATCTGCATTAATGGTCGCATCTAAAAAAGATGGAATTTTAATCTTTTCTTCTTCTACCGCTTCACCAGAAGTGGACTTACTCTCATTTGTAGTTGTAGGGGCTTCAGTCTCAGCAACCATAAAATCGTTTAAAGCAAAAGAATTTGATTTCAGATTGAAATTACCCTCCACTTTTTCATCATTAAACATAAACCCTAATAGATTGTTTATAGTACCTGTAGCATCAAAATCTGTAGTACCCGTGGTACCATTTAATTGATTTAAAGTAACAGTCTTTGGGTTGAACGTTAAACGAGCAGCATTAAATTTTACAGGATTTGCCAACTCTTCTGAGTTGTATTCAAAATTAGTTACACTTAGATCGCCGGTAGTACTTGTTTTTTCATATTGTTCTTTCTCTACTGACTGCATATCAAAAGCAGTGGTTATATCTGCCTTCAATAATCCTTTTAAATCATACTCTGCAGGTATTGGGTATGCTTTCGAAATATTAGCCAAGTTCATAGCACCATCAATATGTGCTTTAACCTTAGTATTTCCCATTAACTCTGTTATGTGTGATGTAAGATTGAATTTATCTTCATCAATCATAAAAGAAGCTTTATTTACATCAACATAAGTATCTTCAACAATACCCGTTTTATTATTCAATTGAATATCAAAGAACACATTGCTAACCGCTTTTGGTAAATCTGGATATTTGAAAGATGCGTTATCTGATTTTAAATCAACATGAAATTTAGGAATATGTGTTTCATCAACTATACCGTTAAAATTACCATTAACCGCAAAGTCACCTGTAGTAGTAACATTTTCAATGTCTTTAGAATAAACTTCTGGTATCAGCCCTAAGAAGTTTTTAAAATCTGACGATGGAGTCTTGAATGTCAAATCTATTTCTTGACTGGCCTCATTTAGTTTAATAAAACCATCAAACACTAATGGCAACTGATTAATTAACGCCTCATTCTTTAAGAAAGAATATTTGCTCTCATTTAAATCGATACCAACAAGTGCATCTAACTTAATCGTGTTTTTATTTAAATAATTAACACTATCCATTTCTAAGGATATAAGAGCATCTGTATGCGTATCTAGCTCAGAAGTAGCCAAAGACAAATCTCCGGTTCCTTTATGCTGAAAATCATCTAATTTAAAGGTTATACCCGTTGAATTATCGGTGTAATAAATTCTAGTATTGGTTATTTCATAAGACTGTAAGTCTAAATTAAAACCATCGGTTGAGCTAGATTCTTCATCAGCGGTAGTTGGCTCTGAAGGTTTTGCAATATCATAGTTGGCATTTTCTTCTTTATCAACGACGACATTTATGAATGCACCATCTAAATTGATATTATTAATAGCTATAGCATCACCCTCGCTTTTAAACAATTGCATAATACCCATTGTTAAGTCTAAGTTTTTAGCCTTAAATAAGGTATCTCCCTCAAAAGGAGCTTTATTTAATAGCACAACATCTTTAAACTCCACTTCTGCATTCGGAAAACTACTGACCAAACTTAAATTAGCCTCAGAAAAATCTAACGTGGCATTTACATTCTGGTTGACATTATTTTTTATAATGTCCCCTATTTTAGCTTCTAAGAAAAAAGGAGCCGCTATTAAAACTATAATAATCAAGACTAATAATACCCCGACAATCTTTAAAATTTTCTTACCCATAGTATATTTTTATACTGTTTTGTTTATTGTTCTTAATCTAAAACATCTAAATCCAATTCTTCATTTGGCTTTAGATTAAAACGTTTTCTCATAATATATACGAAGAAATAGAGAAAAGGGGTGTCTATAAATGCTATAAAAATCTTAAAAATAAATCCGCTTACTACGAGACCGAAAAAAAGCTCCCACGGTAATACTTTGAAGACACATAACAACCCCACAACGGTAAACGTGTCAAGAAATTGTGAAAGGAATGTCGAAAAATTATTACGCAACCATAAATACTTGCCTTTGGTCAATTTTTTCCAAAAATGATAAATAGCCACATCTACATACTGCGCTAACAAATAAGCTATCATAGAAGCTAACACGGCTATTGGCGACAGTGCAAAAACTTGTGTAAATGTTTCATCATTTATAGGTGAAGAAGGAATTGCAGGTGCTACTTCTGCCAATAATATAATACCCATAGAAAAGAAAGATGCAAAAATACCCGCGGTGACAATCTGATTTGCCATTTTTCTACCATATATTTCTGAGATAAGATCTGTTATTAGAAAAGTTATGGGATAAGGCAAAATACCTACGGACACTTCAAAAAGTGAAACCCCAAAAACAGTGAAATCCCCGAAGGGATTCCAATAAAAAAACTTTTGAAATATTAGGTTTGAAACCACTAGAGAAGTGATAAATAAAGCCCCTAAATACAGATAAATACGCTGAGCTAATTTTCTATCTTTTAAGGTCATATATTACTTAATATCTAATACAAACGGCATTCTAGCCTGTATACCCTTTTGCTCTTTAAAAGATTGCAGTTCCTTTAGCACTTTATATGCCTCATCGCCTATTTCATCTTTCAATAAATTGTCTTTGATTTGAAGACTAGCGCCTTCCAAATCTTCCATAAAGCGTTCAAATCCGCTTTTATATTTCGGAAATTTCTTAACTCCGTAAGAACTCAGTGAAGCTAACTCAGCAGCAGCTTCAATTGCATCATCTAAATTACCCAACTCATCTACCAAACCAACTTCTAAAGCTTCGGTACCGCTCCAAACTCTACCTTGCGCAACACTATCTACTTGCGCCATCGTCATATTTCTACCTTCAGATACTCTTTGTAGAAATGTTTGGTAGGTTTCTTCGATACTCTCTTGAATTTGATTTTTAAAACTTTCTTGCATAGGCTCGAAAAGTGAATAATCGACAGCATTTTTATTAGTACCAACTTGCTCTGCATTAATACCTATATCACCAGCTAATTCAGTCATGTTCGGCACAGTACCGAATACACCTATAGAACCCGTTATTGTCGTAGGTTCTGCGAAAATCTTATCAGCACCAGCAGCAATGTAATAACCACCAGATGCAGCAACATTACCCATAGATACAATTACAGGCTTCACTTTCTTGGCAAGTGCAACCTCTCTCCAAATAATATCTGAAGTTAAAGCACTACCACCCGGCGAATTTACACGTAAAACAATTGCCTTTACATTTTCATCTTCACGAGCTTTGATCAATGCTTCGTTTATAATACCCTGACCAATGATGTTCGGACCACCTTCACCATATAAAATTTCACCTTGTGCAAAAACAATGGCAATTTTATCATCACCAGATTTTAATTTCTTTTTATTCGAATACTTTACGTAGTCATCTAATTTGCTATAGTTAATGTCGTCGTCTTTTTTAATTTTTAAAGCATTTGCCAGTTTACTCTCATACTCATCATAAAAAACAATATCATCAATCAATCCTGATTGCTTCGCGTATTTCGGAGTTCTACCACCTAAGGTATCCGCAATAATATTTAAATCTGATTCAGAAATAGATCGTGTTTTTGAAATATCAACAATCATAGAATTCCAAAGCGATTGCAATAAAGAAGTTAATTGACTTCTATTGGCTTCACTCATGTTATTTTCAAGATATGGCTCAACAGCACTTTTGTATTTTCCATGACGAATGACCTCCATCTTAATTCCAGATTTCTCTTGCAGTTCTTTGTAATAAAGAACCTCAGTCGACAAACCTTTAAAATCTAAAACCCCTACAGGGTTTATAAAAATAGAATCTGCAACACTAGCCAAATAATAATCGCGTTGCATAAAAAAATCTGCGTATGCGTAAATAAATTTACCTTCTTCCTTAAAATCTTCTAATGATTTTCTAATAGCCTGAGTTTGTGCCAAACCTGCCATTATAAAATTGTTATTAATAGTGATTCCTTTTATTCGGTCATCATTTTTCGCTACCTCAATAGCTTGTATTATTTCATCTAAACCTTGCGACTCTTCAAAAATACCTGCGAAGGGATCTAATTCGTCACTACCTGTATAATCTGAAATTTGTCTTTGTAATTGCAACTCAAGAATAGAGTTATCTTCAATGGCAACGGTATCTTCACCACTACTAACTAAGCTTACAAAAATCAAAAACATTACAAACATGATTCCGAATGCAAACAGGGAACCCAAAATGGAAGCAAGAAAATTTCTTAAAAAATTCATTTAAATCTTTATTATAATAGTGAACAAAGATAACTAATGTGGATATGTTTTAGTTATTTTGTCCCAACATTATGGGAGTATACAAAACAGCATTCTTATCTATTGGCAGTAATTTAGGTAACCGTCAATTGTTATTACAAAAAGCTATTTTCGAAATCGGCAAAGTAACCGGCGAAATTAGGCAGGTTTCTGCTGTCTATGAAACTCCGTCCTGGGGTTTTGAAGGTGAAGATTTTTTGAATGCCTGTTTAGAATTACAGACATTGCTTTCCCCAGAAGACTTACTTGCTAAATTATTATCGATAGAAACCGATTTTGGAAGAGAACGCAGTGAAGGAAATAATTACCAAAGTAGAACTTTAGACATTGACATCCTCTATTACGAAAAAGATGTAATAAACACTACAAACTTAACTGTACCGCACCCTAAAATGCAAGACAGAAAGTTTATTCTGAAACCACTTGCTGATATTACCCCGCAATTCTATCACCCTATATTAAATAAGGATACAAGAAATTTATTGCAAGAATGCAAAGACAAGAGCACCATAACAAAACAAATAAAAAGACTTTTTAAAAGCAGGCATACATTTTTCGCTAGTTTGGAATATGTTGCCATTGAAGGAAATATTGGAGCAGGTAAAACAACATTGGCAACTAAAATTTCTGAAGACTTTAATGCAAAATTGATTTTAGAACGATTTGCCGAGAATCCGTTTTTACCTAATTTTTATGAGGATCAAGCGAGGTATGCTTTTCCTCTGGAGATGTCTTTTTTGGCAGACCGTTATCAGCAGTTTACAGAAGACACAAATCAACTAGACCTTTTTAAAAGTTTTATGGTAAGTGATTATGATATTTATAAATCTTTAATATTTGCCAAGGTTACCCTACAGCAAAATGAATTTGACCTCTACAGAAAGGTATTTAACTTTATGTACAAAGAAGTTAAAAAGCCCAAAGTATACGTTTATCTGTACCAAACAACAGAGAGATTACTAGAGCAAATAAAGAAACGTGGTAGGGACTATGAACAGAATATAGAACTCACCTATCTTGAGAAAATTAACCGTGGTTATTTCGACTTTCTAAGAACATACCCTAAAGAAAATCAACTGATTATAGATGTAAGCGAACTTGATTTCGTGAGTCACAAAAGTGATTACGAAACTGTTTTAACTAAGATCGAAGACTTTGCATTAGCTAATACATGACAATAATAAATCGCATAATTTCTTGCGTAAATGAAAAGAAATTCTTTTATTGTGAAGGCATACGTGCAACTAACTAACTCAAACTATACTAAAAAACCTGGTCTACGACCAGGTTTTTTTATGCGTTTAATTTACTCCAGCAATCCCAAACGACAACACCTACACTTACTGAAATATTCAACGAATGCTTGGTACCGAATTGCGGTATCTCTAAAACCTCATCACTAGCAGTTACCACATTTTGGGCAACACCCTTAACCTCGTTTCCAAAAATGAGCACCTGCTTTTTATCTTTGGCAGGCATATATTCGTTAAGCTGCGTAGCTTTCTCTGCTTGCTCTACTGATATTATATGGCAACCCTCTTTTTTTAATCTTTCGACCAAAACCATCGTATCATCAACATACTCCCAATCGACACTATCGGTTGCACCTAATGCCGTTTTATGAATATCTTTATGAGGCGGTTTAGCAGTAATACCACACAAGTATATTTTTTCAATCAAAAAAGCATCGGCAGTTCTAAAGACCGATCCAATATTATTTAAACTTCTTATATTATCAAGAACAATAATTATGGGAGATTTACCGGCAAGCTTATACCCTTCAACATCAATTCTATCTAACTCCTCATTTCTTAATTTTCTCATACTTTACTGATCAATTTCATTAGTTTGATTGGTTATAAACTTATCCTCAAATATCAACAATGATTAAAATTCAAGAGATTAAACCATACTTTCGTGAAGGTGCAAAATTAATGAGATAAAGATAAAGTGGCGGATAAAAGCAAGACAAAAAAGGTAACCCCTTTAATGAAGCAGTATAATACCATCAAGACCAAGTATCCTGATGCATTATTGCTATTTCGAGTAGGCGATTTTTATGAGACATTTGGTGAAGATGCAGTAAAAGCTTCGCGTATATTAGGTATTATTCTAACCAATAGAAATAATGGTGGCGAGCGAACCGAGTTAGCTGGTTTTCCGCATCACTCTCTAAATACCTATTTACCTAAATTAGTAAAAGCAGGTCAGCGTGTTGCAATATGCGACCAGTTAGAAGACCCCAAACAAACAAAAACTATTGTCAAAAGAGGTGTGACCGAATTGGTTACCCCAGGTGTGGCAATGAATGACGACATCCTAAACTCTAAGACCAATAACTTTCTATGTGCCGTATACTTCGGAAGAAAGAAAATAGGTATTGCGTTTGTTGATATCTCTACGGGTGAGTTTTTAACCTCAGAAGGTAGCGAAGAGCAAATAGACAAATTAATACAGAATTTTTCGCCTAATGAGATTTTAATATCCAAAGCACATAAAAAAGAATTCTTAGAGGTATTTGGTAAAAACCATCATCTGTTTTACTTAGAAGACTGGGTTTTTCAAGAAGATTACGCACTAGAAAATCTTACATCTCACTTTAATACCAATACATTGAAAGGCTTTGGTGTAGATCATTTAACCTGCGGTGTTATAGCGTCGGGTGTGGTTTTACACTACTTGGGCGAAACACAACACCGCCAATTACAGCATATATCTAAATTACAACGTATTGCCGAAGATGATTATATATGGATGGATCGCTTCACCATTAAAAATCTAGAACTTTACCATTCTACCAATGTAAATGCAGTAACACTTTTAGATGTTATTGATAAAACCATCTCACCAATGGGTGGACGAATGATTAAAAGATGGCTTGCCTTACCGCTTAAAAATTTAGAAAAAATTAAAAGGAGACAACAAATTGTTTCTTTCTTGCATGATGAAGAAGTTGTTTTAGAAAAATTTCAGCACCATATTAAACAAATGGGCGATTTAGAACGATTAATTTCTAAAGTCGCTACAGGCAAGGTAAACCCTAAAGAAGTAGTTCAGCTAAAAAATTCTTTAGAAGCTTTAATTCCCATAAAGCAATTAGCCACCTCATCTAAAAACGAATCGCTCGCTTTAACAGGAGACCAAATACAATCTTGCGATTTACTCCGCGCTAAAATAAAAGAGATGCTTAGCGAAGAAGCACCTGTAAATATTTTAAAAGGAAGTACGATCGCAAAAGGATTTTCTGAAGAATTAGACGAGCTCAGAGGATTAGCAACTTCAGGAAAAAACTATCTAAACAAAATGCTTGAAAGGGAAACTGCCGCAACTGGCATAACATCCCTTAAAATAGCTTCTAACAATGTCTTTGGTTATTACATAGAAGTTAGAAACACTCATAAAGATAAGGTACCTGAAACATGGACGCGTAAACAAACTTTGGTTAATGCAGAACGCTATATTACCGAAGAACTTAAAGAATACGAAGCAAAAATTTTAGGAGCAGAAGACCGTATTTCAACTTTAGAGCAACAACTATTTTCTCAATTAGTAGTATGGATGCAAGAGTATATTGCCCCTGTACAAAACAATGCACACCTTATTGCTCAATTAGATTGCCTTTGTGGTTTTGCACAACTTGCAAAAGAAAACGCATACAATTGTCCGGCTTTAAATGATTCTACAGATTTAGAAATAAAAGACGGAAGGCACCCGGTTATTGAAAAACAGCTGCCTTTAGGCGAACAGTATATTGCCAACGATTTACAACTAGATAGATCCAATCAACAATTTATAATGATTACCGGTCCGAATATGAGTGGTAAATCTGCCTTATTACGACAAACAGCATTAATTGTACTTCTTGCACAAATGGGAAGCTTTGTACCTGCAGAATCGGCTAAAATTGGTATTGTAGATAAAATATTTACCCGTGTTGGTGCTAGTGATAATATTTCAATGGGCGAATCTACTTTCATGGTAGAAATGAACGAAACGGCGTCTATACTTAATAATCTCTCTGAGCGAAGTCTTGTTTTATTAGATGAAATTGGTCGTGGCACAAGTACCTATGATGGTATTTCGATTGCTTGGGCAATTTCTGAATATCTACATGAGCACCCAGCAAGAGCAAAAACAATGTTCGCAACGCATTACCATGAGCTTAATGAGATGACTAACACCTTCAGCCGCATTAAAAACTATAATGTTGCTATAAAAGAGTTAAAGGATACGGTTTTATTTCTACGAAAATTAGTTCCCGGTGGTAGTGAACATAGTTTTGGTATACATGTAGCTAAAATGGCAGGCATGCCCCAACAAGTAATTCAGAAGGCAAATAAAATTTTGAAGAAGTTGGAAAATAAACACGTAAGTGAAGATGTCGGAGACAAATTAAAAAGTGATTCTGACGAAATGCAATTGAGTTTTTTCAATTTAGATGACCCCTTATTAGAAGAAATTAAGGACGAAATCACGAATTTAGACATAGATACCCTAACTCCGGTAGAAGCATTGATGAAATTAAATGAGATTAAAAGGCTGTTAACCAAGGGTAAAAAGGCTACTTCATAAATTTTTTAATTCTTTTGCACTTTTTTACTTTGGTTTTTACAGAATTGTTTTAAATTTGCAGCCGCATCTTTTAAGAGATGCACGTTCTTAAAAATTTGCGAAAGTAGCTCAGGGGTAGAGCATCACCTTGCCAAGGTGGAGGTCGCGGGTTCGAATCCCGTTTTTCGCTCAGAAAATGTTGCCGGTCAACATTTTTTTTCAAAGCCAAGTATGCTCGAGTGGTGGAATTGGTAGACACGCCGGACTTAAAATCCTGTGCTCTTTGGGGCGTGCGGGTTCAAGTCCCGCCTCGAGTACCACAAACCCCTGAAATCAATTGATTTCAGGGGTTTTTTTATTTTATAGGGCAACCTTTAGGGCAACTTTTTAATAATAAAGGCGTAAAAAAAATTTTAAGCAGTATAGTTTCCCTTAATTTAAGACAATCTAATAACCTCGTATTTTAAATGATTCGCTAAAATACCCGATGGGCTCTTACTACTCTTATCTAGAATCTTGGTATTAGCAAAGACTATAAAGTTATCCTTTGCCCTTGAAACTGCAACATTCAACATATTAGGTTTATTACCCCCTATCAAAGAACATAGTTCCAGAATCACCATCACCATAAACCATTGAAAAAAGAATAATAGGTCGTTCTACTCCTTACAAGACATGTACCGTTCCTAATTTCATAATACTAGTATTTATATCATTTTGCTTTAGTAAGCTTCTTAGAACATTCTTTTGACCTGTAAACGGGGTTATTACCCCTACAGCTTCCTCTACCTTCATGTCATACTTGCCTTCGATTTTATTTCTATTAAGAAGCAACCATTTGACCAACTCTTCTACTTCATGGTAGTTTTGCCTACTTGTATTATTTGTAACGGAATTACTTTCTATATGAATGCTGTACATGGGTGGAAATAGCAAGTCGTTTCCTGACCTACCTTTTAAAGGTATTATTTCTAAACTCCCGCATTTTGGATTCTTTAGCTAAAAAATCCTATATCCTTATCATCCAAGCTTCCGACCATACTAGTCCTATCCAATAATGTATTAAACTCTTCACAACTAGTTTCTGGAACTATACAACAATTATGGCATGCAGAACCATTAACATTATCAGGTCCTTGTCCACTTACACGCCCAATATCAGAGCAAACAGGGTCCGCTGAACACCAATCCGCATCTGCAATTGAGTTACTAACCAATGCTTCCAAATTCTTAGACTTTCCCTGTCGCACTAAGCCACCTAAAGAACCCTCAGAATCACTCGAGGAGGTATATATAAGAATTCCATTCATCCTTGATTCCGGATTATCACTAAAATACAATCGCTCCCTCAAAGATGAAGATCCATAACCACAATCAAAACATAACCTTTTTATCAATTGGTGTGCAAAGGTATGCATGGTAACAAAAAAAGGATTAACATTTTTAGGATCATCTTGAGGTCTACGCCTCTGCATTGAAGAATCGTAACGATCCAATAAACCTTTAAAATGGTGTCTATTTTTATTTAGCCAAGCATCCACCGCACTATCCTTAAACTTTAAAAAAATACCTTCTCCATAAACTTCTATTGCAGGAAGCCAATTGACCGGCTTATTGGACAATTCACTCTTATCTAATCTATTACTAGGATTAATGCGTGAAAATCCTGTAAAAACTCTAGTTTCTTTTAATTTTTCAATTAATACTACACAATCAAAATATTTTTCTAAAATTTCTTGACCAACATAATTTTCGAAATTTTCTACTACAGCCTTAAAATCTGAATTCTCGGAATTTCTTCCACTTAAAATATATTCATACTCTTCAAATCTCAATTTTAATTCAGGAGATAAATCACCATAATCTTTATCTATATCCTCAATTACTAATTCTTTTAACACTCCTTCAAGAAGAGCCTCTTTTGTAATGAATGAATTTCTAACTACCGAATGGGTACCTAAAATTGCCGGAAGGATGACGGACCCACCGTCCTGCTCATAAAAGCTTCTTAATTCATCAATCCCAAGTTGATCAATAACCGCTAAAACATGTTGATCCGCATCTTTTGAAGCTTTAGGTAAATAAATTGCAGATTGTATGTCTGAAAAATGAACATTTGAGCCACCACGAATTAATACTTGCAAATGACGACCACATGACGGAACTTCATTAACCCCCTCAAGACCCAGCCAAGGCTTATGTCCCTTGCAGTATTGTCCTGAAGGATTATCATTATTCGGATTAGATTGTTCAAAACTCCTTCCCTCACCTTTTTCAAAGCCAATTCTTGCTAAAGCGCTATCAAATATTTCCTCACCTTCCTTACGTATGTTCATCAATCCACCTAATGTCTTAGTACAACATCTTTCTTGTTCTCTAGTTTTATGATTTATTTTTGTGCAATTTATACGTATGCTTCCTAAATCTCCTGAACCACCCCCTGTGTGATAAGATAATTTATGCTCGTATTCATCATTTGGTATAGAACCATTATGAACCCACTCTTCAAAAGGCACATCTTGAATATGTCCGAGAGGACAAGCAGCCACAAATCTAACAGGAATCATTTTCGATTTATATTTACTTTTTCCATCCCAACAATCAATACATTCGATAACTTGATTCGCTTGACCTAATGGCACTTCCCTCATTCTTCCACATCTACTATTGGTACAATAATGCCATGCAGGAAAACGCACTACTGGAATTGTAAGATGATTATTCTTGGCACCTGAAGTTTTATATTCAAATGGTTTCATGAAATAATCAACTTCTAATAATTTCTCTAATCTTTTTTCATTAAAACGTAATTCACTTTCATTAATACTGTCTGTTCCCCTATTAACTTTAGCTTCAGTTATTTTATCATCCCATAAACTTAAGCCACAGACCATAACGGATAATTCCTTCGGAAAATTAACGATTTGACCAACCCCAAAAGGTGAAAGTAATTGACTACTTCTTACATTATTACTTTTACTCATTATCTTCATTTTTTAGATTGATACTTAATACAGATTCAGTATCTACTCCTCGCATAGATGTCGCTGTAGCAAATGGAGTATTTCTACCTATTACATCTTCTCTTACTTCCGAACTGCTAGAATACATTAAAGGATAATATCCTTCTTTTTTTAAAATATAATAATTAGCTGCATCACCATATTTTTCAGCCCCTCCTACTTTCCAAGAGTCAATTCTCTTTTTTAGCAACTTTTCAGTGTTAGCTACTTCTTCAGGATTTACATTAATACATCTTTGCTTTATTAAATTTTGAATAATTGGAGCTAATTGACCAAACTCTTCTGAAATAATAGGATGGCTTACCAGAGTTCCTGCAGAGAAATGTCTCATAAGACCGATAAAGACTGCGTGTAAACCTTTTTGTCTAGCATTTATAGAAAATGGAGTTACTGATGTGGGCTCAACATTTGCATAAATACGACTATGAAATCCCTGAAATTGCTCATATTGGGATTTGTCCCGTGGTTTTGATGGACTATAAAGCGTAAATATCATTCCGGGTCCAAAAGGTACATTTCTCCCTACCCTAGAACTAGCTTGTATATATTCAGCTGTAGTTTTAGGTTGACCATGAATAAACATTAGCCCCAGCCTAGAAACATCAACACCTGTTGCAACCATATTTGTTGCCAAACAAATATCTAAAGCAGAAGTTTTATCGGAGCTAAACTTAGTTTCCAATTTTTTAAGCGTAGCAGGTATTTCAGCAGAACTTATCCTACTCGTTAGTTCTTCAATCCTATTCAGATATCTTTTTTGTTTATTTCCAATTAAATCACGATTTTGTATTTGCCCAAGACGCTCTTTAATATCCCCATAAACCAAAGAAGAGGCTCCTCCTAATTCTCTAATACTATTAAAATAACCTAATAACGTCCAATAATAATCTATTGAGTTTACCCCAGTTACTAATGAGAGTTCTTTAATCTTCTGTAATACGGTAGCATAAGTTCTTACAATTGATGTTTGAGCCGATGGGTAACCTGATGCCAAAATACCAATGTATTTCCTGCCAGGGTATATTTGATTGCCCTCCTCATCTAATTCATTTAAGCTTTTTTCTTCTGAAAACCATGTATCCCCAAATTCTAATCCTTGAGCAGGAAAAATACTAAGTTGTTCTTCATTATTTATACCATAAAGATTTTTCACTTGTTCGTAAGCCCTACTTATAGTTGCAGAAGATGCAATAATTTTTGGAGGCACAAATTTAATCTCATCATTAGTGATAAACGGAGGCACATTATTTTTATAATTATTACAAAGAGTTTGTACCATTGTTTCATAAAGCCCGACCATAGTACCTAGAGGTCCAGCAATAAGATGCAGTTCATCTTGAATAATTAATTCGGGTGGGCAAATACGATACATGTTCTTTGCATCACTTTTTCTAAAGCCAAATAAATTTCCAGCTTCTTCTTTCCAAGGTATCATTGCAAATTTATCAACAGTACCTAATAATAAAGTTGGTGGATTATTATAAATTACTTCATCTATGACTTGGAGTGGCAAGGGTATTTCCGAATACTCACAATACTTATTTTCACATTGAAAATATACTTTACCTTTATTACCATCCTCTTTATGAATTCCTTTAATTTTTGGAACTTTGTCAAAACTTGATATATTTTCAACTTTTCCTATTTGCGCTCCGCAGCAAGGACACTTCATTACCACAAAATTATAATCTTCTCTAGAATCTCTTTTTAGCTTTTTTAATTTTGCTATTGCTGCATCATTTTTGTTAGGAGTAGAAGAACTCCCTACCCATAAACCAATTGAAATCGGCTCTTCTCCCAATTCACCACGTAAAAAATTATTTTCACGATTTTTAATATTCTCCAATCGGATCAAATCACATGCACAAATTAAAGATGCAGCTCTTTCATATTGTTGAGTAGTCAACAATCTTAAAGTATATCTCATTAAAACTGCCGTTCCACTATAGTAATCCCAATTTGATTTAACTTTTCCTTTAATCCTCCTGAAAAAAATATTAAATGCAGTTAGTCCTAGGTATGCCTCAGTTTTACCTCCGCCCGTAGGAAACCAAATTAAGTCAACAATTCCTCTTTCTTTAGAACCAGAATTTACAACACTCTCAATATTCATTAAAACAAATGCTAACTGAAATGGTCGCCACTTTCCGTTGTACTTTCCTTCATGAAATTCTTTTAATGATTCAAAGCTATTGGTCCTTTCTTTTTCATCTATAAAATCTAAAAATAGCTTTTGATCATATCCAGTACCTGATTTATACCATTTTCGGATTTTCACTTTTGACCTTTGTTGCTGCCAAACCATTGCGCGATTCATCCACCTGAAACATTTAATTAAATCAGAATCAAAATCAGATTGTAACAAAAGGTCAATTCCTTTAGTTATTCGTGATAAAGAAACTTTGCATTTTTCAACATTTGACTGAGCAGCTTCTCTGTAATCATCAAACTCTGGAGTATACGTTAGTCCATCAATTTTATTTATCCAATTCTCGTATTCATTTTTTAATAATATGAGACTTTCTTTTCCCTTATCCCAGTCTCCTAAATCAGAAAGTTCAAACATACTTAAACTAACATGAGAAGTAGGTGCAATCTGAGGCAAATCATGAACCGGTATTACAGATGTTTTAATTTTTTCAACACTCTCGTAATCCGAATCTTCACTATGTCTTAATTCCCATGTTACCGAAGTTCCATGACCTATAGAAAATATTCGCTTTTTTCTATATAACAAGTTTAAAACTTTATCTTCATCCGTATCAGAGGCTAAGTGTTTTTCCTTATAAGGCGCAATTAAATTTGGATTTTCCGCAAATAAAATAAGTTGATTTTGAAAAAGTATTTTATTACTATTTAAAGCATCATCAGTACTTGAATAAGAAGCATTTATTAAAACAAAAGTAAATGTTAATAAGTTACTTTCTTTATCCTCTTTAGTTGTCCTATTAAATACTCTTAATTTAAGCCAATCTTGATTAGAACTGTCTTTTTTCAAGATAACATTATAAGAATTAGTTTCACTATTAAATAGCTTATTAATACTTAGCTCAATTTCCTCTGGCAAAATAGGTCGTCTAATCCAATATTCCGACTCATAGGTGTTTCCCTTACTATTTTTTAAGTCGACAACATTTCCCTCCTTGTCGATATGTTTTTTGGCTTTTAACCCAGCTCCTTTCTCATAAAATGCAGAACATATTTTTAACTTTATCTTATCGTTATTTTCTTGGCTTCTAAAACGAACTGTAAAACCCATTGCTGAGGGAAGGTATTGATTTGCCATACCAACGGGCTCTTCATCTTGTTCCTGTCCTGAAATAGAACTAATTCTTTTGTTTTTTTCTAACTCTCTATGACTTTCAACGCCGTTTTCTTCTTCATTTTCTGATGAAATTTCAGAATCGTCTTCAACTGAATCGACCTCTCCTGAATTGAGTGACTGCTGAGGGTAAAGCATTCCAGCTCCATATCTAGATTTTGGAGATCCATGAACAGATCTTAATAAGATTTCCTCATTAGTCTCCTCGTCTAAATAAAAAGGATTATTACTAGGCCCAACAATTTCCCTAAAAACCGAATCAATAATTTCTTCTCTAATGTTCATCTTTCTTGGTTTTTGGATAATTCAATTCAATTAATTTACTAATAGACTCTTTCAAATCTCTATCTAAGACAAAATATAATTCTTGTCTTGCTCTAGAAATCCCTACATACAATAATCTTTGCATTTGACTTGAAGATACTTCATCAAAATCATATAGAATTATAATGGTGTTTTCCATCCCTTTATAGCCTTGAATTGTACTAGACTTTAGTCCTTTTCGCATTAAATCTAAAATAGGCTGATATCCTGCTAGGATAGATTTTTCAATTTTTTTAGGTGATAGTAGACTTACCCTATTTAAAGGAATCTCCCTACTTTCTATTTCTAAAAGGATTTCTAAAATAATTTTTGGTTGATTAATTTTAGAAGGATACTTGCTAATAACATTAGACCCATCAATGTTCACGGTACTAAATTGAGGTAAATTGATTCCCGTCAACAATGTATTTTGAGAAGCAATGCGTTTTGTATTTCTACAATTAATCTTTAAAGGAGGAAATCTAGTAAATGTTGTAGTTGCAGTTAATAATTCAAATATTTTTTCTGGATCATTAATATAAATTGCCTGATTAGAGAAGTCACCAAACAGAACCCAATTACCATTTTTAAAACCTCCTTTTAGAATTAAATTGAAAACCTCTATGTAATAAGGAGATAACAAATCTTGTGATTCATCAATTATTAAAATATCAAGTTTATCGTCCTCTGGCAACTCTTCATTGTTAATTAAAAAATCAATTGGTAAATCTTCAAAATAATAGTTCTGTATCTTATCTGGATCATAATGTGAGTTGGATTTTGAATTTTGCATCATAAAACTATGAAGGGTACCGGCATATTTAATAAATTCCTTTCCCTTACTTATGTTTTCGACAGATTCTTTAAGTTTTAGTCCTAACTGACCATTAAAACAAAACAATCCCACTTTTTTCTTCTCAAGGCATTTACGCTTAGTAATTTCCAAAGCCATTAAAGTTTTACCCGTTCCCGCAGTACCTTCTATTAAACATCTAGGATTATAATTGATAAAATCAAGAAGGTTAAATTGCTCATGAGTATATTTTTCAATTTTAACTTCGTTATCATTAATTTTATTTATCTCTGAATAACTTATCTCAAAATCACCTCGTAATAAATCAACCATTATTTCACAATCCTTCTTGGTTGGTCTGGATTTGTGAATATCATACCAATATTTTTTGGAATGCTCTTTATGTGAACCCTTGCTCAACGTTTTAATGTAGGATCCAATTGGCAAATTCAGACCTTGTTTTGTTAATATTTGCCAAGAGTGACCTTCTGGACCAAAATCAATAAACTCCGCCATGCTCGTAAATGCCACACCGGTACCCCATAAAAATCTTTCAAAACGACTATTAATCTCTTTTTTATGTTGAAGCTTTTTTAAAACATATTTTCTGAGCGAATTCATTGTTGCACTCTGTTGAGCGAATGGTCCTGTTTTTTTACATTCAGTTACACCATACCTATTTGTAAAACACCAATTACCATTTTTCCTAGAAATACCACCATGTTTTACTTCGATACAAAAAAAACCTTCATTTGGCACTAAAACTAAAAAATCAATTTCTCCTGAAATATTCTTCAAATGATGATTAGTAAAAACCGAATGCAATATGTACATTGAGTTAGTGGAACCATCATTTTGAAATCGTTTATAGAGTATCTGTTCTCCAAATGAATTAAATTCAGTGATGTTATCTGGGATTAGCATAAAATTTTTCTTGTATTTTGATAATCAATTTCAATATTCGCATCATCAATTGAGGTAATTGTTCTCGATTGTATCACTATATCAACACCTTTCACGGAAATAGTTAAATCAGACTCACTAACAGTTTTTGATGATAAAGATTCTTTTATCAAATTCTTAATTTGAGAACTTAAGCCAATGGTATACGAGACAACTTGTTGATATGAAATTTCTAACTCTTTAAGTTTATTATCTATTTCTTTTTCCCCACTAGCTAGAAGAATAATTCTAAGATTCTCACTTTCGGGTTTTAAAAATTCATCATCAAACAACCAATTTCTAAGATTTAATTTAGTAGGATTACCTTCTACTAAACTATTTTCATGCTTAATTTTCTCTAAATAGAGTTTTAGCTTATTAACGTCCCAATTACATTTTACATAAATTTCTTCTAATCTAGATTTCCAATACTCTAACTTTTCAAAATGTCTAATTATACTGTTATTAGATTTAGCTAAATTTCGCATTGTATGTCTATCTTTCACGTATTTAAAAATTTTATCATTTATACTTAATTCATTTGAACTTCTTTTTGAAATACGTAAAATTCCATTTTGTCTTTCAGTCTGAGCTAATATTCTACTCCCATTTGGCAAGAACATAAATGAACCATCTTTGAAATTTATAATTGAACATTTAACAGAATAGGTATTAACACTATTTTCATCCGACCCATAACCAATATATTTAAAAGAATGAAGAAATTCCAAAGTATTTTCTTCTTCATTATCCTGTTGAAAATCCGATACTAATTCCTTATTTATCCTAAGATACTTATCTATTTCTTCTTTAAAATCTGATTTAGATTTTAACAAAAACTCCTCTCGCATTGGAATCAGGCTAGTAATATTATCAGTAAAATAACTCCCTATAATTCTTCGATTTAGATAAGAATAAGTTAAAGCTCCCTCATTTGGCCAACATAATATTTTGATATCAGGCACAAAATCAACACAACAGGCATTATGTAAAAACTTACCAGAATATTCCAAATACGGATAACCACTAAAAATAACTTTATTTGTTTGCAGTAATTTGTTATTCATCTTTTTAAAGCCAGTAGGTATAAAAGCTCGAAAACCTAAATGATTAGGAAGAACTTGGGTGAAAATTAAATCATCAGATATAATATCTTTTGAATTGTAATTTATATCACGGCATAAAAGAATTGCTTTTTCGATATCCGACCTGACATTTTCAGGAAGGTGATTTTTTACATTATCAAATATTTTAGAAAAACTGTTGACCAATATTACTATACCTCTATCTTGATTGGAAGAATTTTTTATAGCATAAAGAATTGGATACAAAATATCATAAAATGCTTTTTGTAAAATCTCAAAATCATTTAGATTTTTAATATGTTTTAAAAGCTTAGGAGTTAAAGTATCTAGTTCGTTTCCTTCTGAAATATTTATTGTAATAGATTGTCTCGAGAATCGAAGACATTTATCCCACAGTTTCTGATCTATATAGTTAGAATCTGAATTAAGCTCACTTAAAGCATTGATTTTATTTTGATTCCAGTTAATACGATAATAGTCAGGAAATTTTTTGAAAATCTGGCTATATAGTTCAATATTTGAATTATATCTAACATCTCTACTAGAGATAAATATTACCGGTATTTTACTATCTAGGAAGCCTTTTATAGTATTTGGGCACACATTAATCTGAGTTATATCATTGATAATTACCGCCCTTAAATTGGAAGGAAGAACTTCACTAACACCAGGATATTTAAATCTTAAAAAATCTATTTGCTCTGGGAGCTCAACTTCATAGTTAGTAAAGAAATTTTCAATTTTATTATCCAAATCCTCAGAAATCCCTGATGAATTATTAATTTCTTTAGCAATTACTTTTAATTCTTCTTTTGCACTTTCAATACGAATTACTTCGTAAAATTTATTTATAAAATTTTTAAATTCATTAAATCCTTTTAAATTTTCTTCCTCAAAAACACCTTTAAAAGACTCTAAATCAGGTTTAATTATTAAATTTTTATTCTCAGGATAAATTTTTGATAATGGTTCATCGTAAATTTTAAATTCATTCAATAACCTATGAATCTTTTTAACATTCCCTCTTCCTGCAATTAATAATACTTTTGAATTAAGACTGTTTTGATTTATTGTTTCTGCATAATTTGGTACAAGAATTTTAGAAATCGGATTTCTATTCTCCTTTAATTTTCCATAATTAATAGAAAACCTACTCTTTTTACTCAAAGGTCTTTGACTATTAATTATATTTAAATGTTTTTGAAGTTTTTTATTCAAGGGGATATTTCCTTGATCTTTAAATTTCAAAAATACTTTCTCATTACTAATCCTCTCAATAATAGCTATACAATTAAAAATTTTTACACGATCACCAAGTTTAAATTTAGTTTCCTGAGAATCACTATTTACATAATCTTCAAAGTAATAATTATTTAAAATAGAAAGTGAAGTCCATAAGGATGCACTCTGTTTTTCAGGAAAACAAAAAAATAAAGGATTTGACAAACAACTACCATCCCTAATTTTCTTGCTATATTCTAGACTAATTCCAGCACTTAGCTCCATTACTGGACTAAATGAATAATCACCCATACGCAGAAAATTGCGCTTATTAACATATTCTAACAGTTTTCTCACTTATTTATGATATTAAAAACAATATTAGAAATTTGATATGCCAAATAAGGTGGAACAGCATTTCCAACCTGATGGTATTGTGCAGTTCTACTTCCTCTAAATAAATAATTATCCGGAAAAGTTTGAATTCGAGCAGCCTCTCTTACTGTTAATGATCTACACTGTGATGCATCATAATGAATAAAATAGTGACCATCTTTAGATATATGACTAGTAATCGTAGTAGCTGGTTTATCAGGAATTTGAACTCTAAATCGATCAGTAAACTTGCCTGAATCTACATTGGCATGATCTGGCAATAAATCTTGACTATGTCCAGCATAATCTTTAAGCCTTGGAAATCTATTGTATTTTTCAACATATAGGCTAGCAAATAAATAACGAATTAAATCTTGGGTTAAGTGTGAACGGGACTCATGATTAGTAATACCATTTAAATTCTTATCAAGATACCAATTCTTTAATGCATGATTATTTGAAATCAAATTATTCGCCTTTATAAATTCCGCGCCTCTTCCTAATTTAATGTTCTTTGGACCAGTTGAAAGGTCATTAAGTTCTATTTCCCCCCAATCTTTAATTTGATTAAGGTTAGTTGACATTTCATTTAACCAATTGTTGGTTGAATCGACAACTTTAACATAGTCCCTTTTTGGTTTACCTTTTTTATTTAATTCAAATTCATTGTATCCAATAAATTTTCGATTTAACCCGCTTCTTATAGCGGGTAAATTATCAATTACCGACTTGAGTGTGATTTCTTTTTTTTCCTTTAAAAATTCTCCTAAATGTTTATAATCCTTTCTAATCCCAAGAACGATTACCCTATGACGCATTTGGGGCACTCCATATTTTTCAGACTTAATTAGAAAATCTGAATCTTTTTCTACAGGCTTTACAAGAGAATGTATCGTGTATTTACCCCCAACTTTGAGATCACGCTTCATCCAATCAAAAACCTTTTCACCCTCCACATTTGCAGATAAAAGACCTTGTACATTTTCCATAACAAATACTGCTGGAGAATGTTTATTTATTATTCTCAAATATTCTTGATATAAATAAACACGAGTATCTTCTTTATTGATACCTCCAACTCTTGATCTTCCAACATTAGAATAAGCTTGACAAGGAGGCCCTCCAATTAAAACCCAATCCTTATTTCCTTTAAGTTGATTACGAATCAGGTCATCTACTAAATTTGACGGCCATTTTTTAGACCCAAGTTCTATAAGTCGAGCTTCTTCTCTAGCCACCTTACCTTCCGGGAAATCATTAAGTAATTTCTCAATGAGCAGTTCTCTTTTTTTTAAATCTGATTCTTTTAAAGCCACATAATAGTCAATAGGTACCACTTTATTATTTTTCACAAACTGCCGATAAAAACTTCTAAAACAAAGTGTTTTATGAGCATTTTCATCTTTTTCGATGGATAATTTTATATCAAAAATAGATTTACCTTGATTATCCTTTAAAGACATAAATCCTTCACCTAAGCCTCCTGGACCTGCAAATAAATCAATTACCGGGATGAATTTATTAGAGAGGTTTTTAATCATAATTATTATGAACTAATTTTTGTGTATTTTAAAAGTAAAAAACACACTTTTAAAACCACATGTTTTTGTAATATATTGTCTAATATGCAAATTATTTATTCCCAATACTTGGTATATTTTTCTTTTAAATTTTCTAGACAAAAATCTTTTTTTGTAACTATTTCTTACTTAATTAGATAGGGTTATAAAATCATCATCAGTAAAATTAACCTTATAAACCTTGTTATTATTACGGATTCCCGTAATTCAATTTATTAAAATTTTAAAAAAAGATCAAATATCTTTTTAAAGTTATAGATGACTAGAAGTACTAACCATTTAATTGTTTATTCGTTTAGCCATATCTATTAGAGCAAAATCATACTACATAAAATGCAAAAACCTATTTAGTAAATAGTAATTTTTATATTCTGATTATATTCAAAACACTTCGGAAATTTTATAATAATAACTAATGATAGTTCAGAGTTAATTTCTAAAAATGGCATCATTTAAAAGTCTGATATATAAATGTTAAGAACATTAATATCTTCTCAATAATTTTCAAAACTTTTATCAGTTTCCCCCAATCCCCCAACCTCATTGAGTTGGGTTTTAATTACTCTAGATAGATTGAACCTTTGTAAAGTATAACACTAAATAAAGTTCAATTATGTCAAACTCTATTCTATTTGGTTTCAATAAAAAAGATTTGGAACGTACCGTTCGCTTAGTAATCGATGAAGTTCGTAAAACAGAAATTATTGAAAGCAATTCTAACTTACCCAAAGAAGACCGCCTCAGCCAAAAAGAAGCTGCCCAGTTTCTAGGTATTTCTGTAACCTCACTTATAGCCTGGAAGAAAAAAGGACATGTGCCTTATTTTCAAATAGGCAGATCTATCTTCTTTTCTAAAAGTGAACTACTTGCTTTGGCAAGAAAGAACAACAGTTTAGTTAAGTCTGCAAGAAAATAGAGTGCTATGAAAAAGAAAGCACCCTATTTAAGAATTGGAACCGTTTATCATAAACATATTGATAAACCATTAATTTCAGGTGATACCACACCCATTATGGTTCGCTGGAACAAGGACACTATAGTAGCTGATCATGGTAAAGATTATTTGTCCGTTATTCCTAAACTAGATGGATTTTGCTGCATACCCGATCATTTGAACTATCAGCAAATACTAGGTACTTTTTACAATACCTATCATGAGTTGCCACAAAAACCAAAAAAAGGTAGTGTAGAGAAATCTATAGATTTTGTAAAACACATCTTTGGAGAGCAACATGAACTAGGCTTAGATTACTTGAAGCTTATTTTTATGAAGCCCACTCAGATATTACCTATACTATGTTTGGTAAGTAAAGAGCGAGGTACCGGAAAAAGTACGTTCATTAAATGGCTTAAAGCCATATTCGGTGAGAACATGACCTATATAAAAGGGGATAGCTTCTCCAGTCAATTTAATGCCGATTGGGCTAGTAAAACCATAATAGCTGTAGATGAAGTTTTCTTTGATAAAAAAGAAATTACCGAAAGGCTTAAATACCTATCTACTACAGATAAGGATAAAGTTGAAGCTAAAGGAAAGGACAGAGAAGAAATTGAATTCTTTGGCAAATTCATTCTATGTAGTAACAATGAAGACACTTTCATTCTAATAGATAGTGATGAGATACGGTTTTGGGTTCGCAAGGTGATACCTTTTAAAACAGAGGATACCGAGTACTTAAGCAAGCTTTACAAAGAAATACCTGCCTTTCTTCAATACTTAATCGATAGACCTTTTAGTACACCTAAGACCACTCGCATGTGGTTTACACCTAAGCAGCTTAAAACAGAAGCATTACAAAAATTGGTATGGTTAAATAATAATGAAATAGAACGTGAAATGATATTCTTGTTCTACGAAATGTTTGATTCATTTGTCAAAGACCAAGTAAAGGTAACACCTAGAGAAGTTGTTTCGAATTTAGGCAAGTCACGCAAAAAGCATTTTGCCATGAATGATATTCGAAAGATTCTAAAAAAGAAATGGAACCTAACACCTTCTAACAATGCTAATTCTTATCAAGGTTTTGAATATACCAGTTATGGTGAATTTGTTCAAATAGATCGTAAAGGGAGATACTTCACCATTCAGAAAGAGTACATACTTAAAATTTATGATGAAATGATGATAGAGTGATTTTTCTTATTGAAAATCAATCAACTACATCGTCATCATTTTATCATCAAACTATCATCAATAAAATACTAATGAAGAAAAAAGGGCTTTTTGATGATTGATGAAAATTTGATGAACCAGGCAAAGCCCATTCATACCGCTAATATCAACAATTATCATCAAAACCTCAATTTTAATTTAAAACACTATTAATCATGAAAAATGAAAACAATAATAACCTAGACTGTAAAACTGCTAGAGATATATCAATTATAGAAACATTACAAAGACTTGGGTTCTATCCTAAAAAAACAAAAGAAAAGGAATGTTGGTTTCTTAGTCCGTTCAGATCTGAGAAAACGCCATCGTTTAAAGTGGACTTAAAACTTAACCGTTGGTATGATCATGGCGAAGCTGTCGGTGGAAATGTAATTGATTTAGTTATTAAAATTTCTGGTTACACCATAAAAGAAACTTTAGAATTTCTAAGCAATTCAAATAGTTTTTCTTTTCAAAAGCCGACCGTTTCCACACAAGATTTGACACCAAATTACACTATTGAAAAGGTCATTGATTTGGAAAATGATGTCTTACTATGGTATTTGATTATGAGACGTATTACTGCGAGAGTTGCATTGACCTATTGCCAAGAAATTCATTACACCATTAATGGCAAAACCTATTTTGCAATAGCTTTTAAAAACGATGTAAGCGGCTATGAAATACGAAATAAATATTTTAAAGGATGTCTAGGCAACAAGGGAGTGACACATTTTAATAATGGAAGTCAAAGGCTACTTCTGTTCGAAGGCTTTTTAGATTTCTTATCCTACAAAGAGCTTTTTACAAGAAATAAAGATGAAGATTATTTGATTTTAAATTCCATATCACAGCTAAAAAATTGCTGGACAATTTTATCTAAATATAGCCATATAGATTGCTACTTAGATAACGATGATGCAGGTAAAAGAACAACCAATCTAGTAATGGAAAAATTTTCTTTTGCCCAGGATTGCTCTTCTAAATATGAACCTTTCAAAGATGTCAATGACTACTTAGTGGAGGTTTCTTAAAAAGAAAGCAAGTCGGACAGGGGCGATACCCCTGTCTCCGACTTGCTCTGCGAGGCTAAACACCTCATATTCAGGTTTTTAATTCTATTAATTCATATAACCATTTATAGAATATCTATAAAACAACAGCTATTCAACTGATAGTAAGCACTTTAAAATATAAACCATGTCTAAAAAAAGCATCTTAGTTAATGAAAACGCCCATAAGGACCTTTCTAAATTGGTAGTTCAATTCAATTCTAATTTCGGTCAATTAGTAGGTTCTATGATTCAGTTTTTTAAGAAAACTGGTATCAATCCTAATGAACCATTAAAGGATAATCCGTCCATATTGGTTAAAAAATTAGACAATAGAATTGTCTCTTTTTTAAAGGTTCAAGAACGAGATATTTTGAAACCTATGCGAGCCGATATTTATCAATATCAAAAATCTAATAATGATCGTGTACATGCAGAAAGAGACTTTTTGAACTCCAAACTAAATGAAACAAATGAGAAGCTCGAGAATATTCTCATGGAAATCAGAAAGCAAAGACAGGTGCATTTAGAGGTAGTTCTGTTTTTAGATACTAAAAATAAAACGGGCTTGTTGAACAGAGTACAATCGATACTAAAATAGTTGTGCCAATATCTAAAACACATAGTTCCACAGGAGGGAATAATACGGGCTCTTGTTCAAGTTTAGCTAACTATTTAGAAAAAGAAAATATAGAATTGGATAAGATGTCTGATCAGGAAAAAGACCACGATAGTAAAATGAAGATTGAATCTATGAAGCAACAGTTTTTTAATCATGAAAAATCTGATGTTAGTCATACAGAAGTCATTTCAAGTATTGATAATAATAAAAAGAAATTAGGAAAAGAGGACGCTAAATTTTTTGCTCCTACAATCAGCTTTAGCGAAAAGGAACAACAGCAAATAGCAAAGATGGTATCTGGCAAAAATATCGAGAACATCAAAGATTTGAACGTTAAAGAATTCAAAGCCTATAATAAAGCTATACAAGACTATGCAAGAAAGGCTATGGACAATTATGCGAAAAATTTTAACCGTAAGGACAAGGGCTTAGAAACTGGAAAAGATCTGGTGTACTATGGCAAAGTAGAGCACATGAGAAAATATAAGGGTACAGATAAAGAAGTCCAACAAGGAAAAATTAAGTCTGGTGAATATAAAAAAGGGTTACAAAGCCATGTTCATCTTATTGTTTCAAGAAAAGATAAAACTCAAAAGCTAAAGCTTTCGCCTATGGCTAATGAACGTAATAAAACTAGAAAAATAGGAGGCAATGAATACAAAGTTGGTTTTGACCGAAAAGAATGGATTCAAGCCAATGAAAAAGCCTTTGACCAACAATTTCAATACAAGCGACAAGAAATAGAAAAATTTCAAAATCAAAATATTTTAAAAAATGGTAATCCTTCTGAAAAAGCCAAAATCATAAAAACAATCGAGAAGGATAAAGGAATCGAAAAAGCACAAAACTCACAAAACGAATTAGGAATTTAAAACACAATAACATGTCACTTTCAGAAGCAAACAAAGAAACTTCAGGCTTAGGTAAAAGCGTCTTAGGTCTAATAATGATAGGAGCAATATTTCTGCTATTTAATTTTATAAAGAACTCCTTTTTCTATATAATTAATATGGATGTAGTATATGAATTATGCAGACTAAATGAGTTTATTTCAACTCCATTCGGTAAAATCACGTCTTACCTATTATTCTCTTATATCATCAGCATATTGTTAACATTCAGGCTATTTAAGAATTGGAAAACTAAATGGTTGTACAAACTATACCTTGTACTCTGTATAGCTTCTATACCATCCACTTTAGATTTAGGCTTACTATTCAATATAAATATAACCTGGTATGTATTTTTCGCAATAACTGTAAGTATCATAAAGCTTTCGTTACTTTTTTACAGACCTAAAGTGTTTAGCTTTTTACGCTCTAAATTTATAAGAAGGAAGAAATCACAAGAATTATCAAATATCATTTTAGCAACTAAAAAAAGAAATGTAGAAATTAAAAATCCTTTTGCCGGAATTTATATTCAGGGTGGTGCCGGAAGCGGTAAGACAGAGAGTTTATTAAAACCCATGATGAAGCAATGTATCGAAAACAATTTTGCTTTTATCATCTATGATTTCAAAGGGGAACTTACTCCATTTGCAAATGAAGTTATGGAAACTCAAAATATAAATCAATTCAATACATTAAACTTTAAAGAACCCTTATTAAGTGATCGGTTCAATCCTTTAAATCCATCGCATATTAGAAATACTGCAGAAGTAGTTGAATTAACTAAAACCTTGTTTTATAATCTAAATCCTGCTTCAATTAAAAAGACGACTAATAATTACTTCTTAGACGAAGCTATCAACCTCTTTACTTCGATTGTAATTTTTCTAAAAAATAATAAACCTGATTATTGTACCATCCCTCATATTATAGCAGGACTTTCAAATAATAGCATAGATAAAGTAATCTTAAAAATAAGTACAGAATTTGAGGCATTACCTTATATATCTTCTCTTAAAAATGTAATTGAATTAAAAGCGGAGAAACAAGTAGCAGGTGTAATAGGCTCTTTACAAGGTAGCCTTGCAAAATTCACTTCAAAGGAGTTGTTCTTTATTTTATCTAAAAGCGATTTCTCGCCTGAATTAAATGACCCAGAAAAACCTAATCGATTATGTATTGTTAACGATTCAAGTCTGCCAAGCTTCTATGCGCCCCTTATATCAATGATAATAAACAATTGCTTAAAAAAGATGAATGTGGCTGATAGACATAAAAGCGCGATATTTCTTGACGAAGCACCAACTTTATTTATTCCTGAATTTGAGCAAATACCTGCAACTGCAAGGAGCAACAAAATCGCTACCGTATTTACTACACAAGATTATACACAGATTCTTGATAAATATGGTAAAGAAAAAGCACAAACAATTATTAGTAATCTAGGATCACAATTTTACGGCAGAACTACCAATGTGGAATCTATGAAACAAATATCAGAACTATTTGGAAAATATGATAAAGTGTTCAAAACTAAAAGTAAAGGAAAATCATCTGATTTTTTAACTGTAGGCGATATAAAAATAAATAATGGTCAAGCTGAAAGTATACAACAAAGGTACACTGTTACTAGTAATGAACTGCTAAAACTTAAGCCTGGTGAATTCTATTCCATAATAGGTGATAAAAAATCTCACAATCAACATATACAATTGAAAAAAGAAAAGGCTAAAAAAGAAAACTATAATGCCACGAAAATTAGAAAACTATCAAATGCAATAACCCAGTTTGATTTAGATAATAATTATATAGCAATAAACAACGTGGCAAAGACATTGTTTGATTAACATTTAACGACTTAAAGCTTAATAGTATGATATTAAATACAGCTATAGTACGCAGAGCATTGTTTTTGCTTTGGATAATTTCACCATTAGTAATAAGGCTTTCATCTGAACCAAGCATTTTTTGGCTAATTTCATATTTCATAAGTCTGCCTCTTTACTGCTATTTTCAAATAACTAAAAAATAAATATTAACACCATAAAAACAACAACATGAGTTACATAGATAAATTTGGATTTGAAGATTTTGATTACTTAGACCTACATGAAGAAGGATTTAAATGTTGGCAGACAGATTATAGATTGTTAAGAGAACGAAATGAAGAAGCAGACAAGATAGCTTGGGAAGGTGGAGAAAAGGATTTTAAAGACACTTGCATGCAGAGGGATAAAGATAAGCAAGTTCCAAGACAGCGACCTTTGTTTAGTAAAGAACAATTAGCCAATTGGAATAACTAATTTATAAACCCTAATTCCTTATTTATCACAAAAAGCTTATCAAAATGGAAGAATTAAAAAATGAAATAGATAACGTCTTAAGAAAGGAGCTTGAAGTCTTTAGAAATGAGTTTACCAAGAACTTAGATGACTACCATAAATCCATAATAAAAAAAATGAACCAACAAGCCATTATTATATTTCTTGGTTTAATCATAATAGCCATTATATCAGTTTTATAAGATATTAACTAATATCTAAAGCCAAATTAAAATGAAATTTGTATCTAAATGAAAAAGGAGATAAAAACATTCAAGAGTGATAATCACTCATCCACCTGTCTAATCTGTGAAACTACATATAGGATAGGCAAACAAATTAATCCTCAGCCAAGTTGCACTTGCGGAAATATTCCTTTTTTCGATATAACTCCTCATTACGTGCGTATTGCGATTTCTTGGCCACTGGTCGTTGTAAATAATGATAATGATTGGAAGTCGGAAATTCTCTCCGAAATTAAAGAATTTGGTAGCCCTAAAAGTTTTAGGAATATACCTGATAAATATGATTACAACCGCTAATAGATACTTTATAGTTACAAATTTAATCAGTTTTACACTTATGAATTCTTATTCTCAGATGTATCCCTTACCGATTTATATCCTCTTTCGTTAATTGAATAAATAAAGATATGAGAACCTAATTCCTGAATTTTCATAGTAATTTTTTCCCCTACTAAATTACCATCTAAGATTATGTCTAACGTAGACTCATTCAATTCCCATCTCCCATTTCTATTATTACCATTTTCATAGGTCAACTTTAAATTATCACGATGTGCATTAGAATTAGGGTAAAAAAATATTTGACCATTATTGAATTTCCATTTTCCGTATAATTGTTTTTTATTATAGTCTGTAGAATTTATTTTACGATTAACTTTCAAAGCATTGTATAAGTCCCAATTAAATTCTGGAAACTTATTTTCTCCAAAAACACTGAGATAATGATTATAGTCAAATCTAAGTTTACCCTTTTTTTCTTCAAATTGTTGTTTAGTGAGTAAACCGCTTTCATATACCTTTTCTAAATTTTTAAACTCGGTCAGGTTAGAAATTTTATCATTTACACTTTGCTCATTAATTATATTTAATTTTTCTTGATATTCTAACTCACTAAGAATACCTTTATTTTTAAGGATTTCTAAACTTCGCTTTTGTTCTTGAATTGTTAGTTTACTGACATTTTTTTTACTACTACTACTACTACTACTACTACTACTACTACTACTACTACTACTACTACTACTACCACTAAATATTCGACTATTATTAACCCTTGACTCATTAATTAATTGAAAATAAAATTTTGGGTCATGATTTTTTATCAAACCTTTAGATAAATTCATCAAGTAAAATCCTAAAATTATAAAGACAAAAAATAAATGACCATTCTCACCTCTGGATATCACTAACCCGATTAGACTAATTATTCCAAGAATTAAACAAATTACAGCCCATATTTTATATGATTTATTAGGTTTGGATGGTTCATTTTTAGCTGATGGACTAACAGCTATCGCTATTAGACCAGGTATAAAACCTGCACACAACAAGGCAAAAGCCCACCATCTTCCAATATGCTTACCTCTACCAAACAACTCAGCTATTACAAAAAATAATACAAAGCCGATTAAAATAATTCCAATTGTTGAATCCATGAATTTATGTTTCTGTTCCGATAAATATGGCGCTATCATAAATTGTATGTAGATAATTAACATTAATTCAATTAATGTTGATAATCATCATTTCTACTTTTTATTATTGAGCTTATAACTAAACTCATTTTAGATCTATCTATTGTTTGGATTTGAGTAAAATCTAAGTCCTCTTAAGCTTTATTAACAATTAATATTAAAAAAGAATATCATAACAACATCTACACAAAGTTAAGCACGCAAAATATTCCCATCGAAAGACTACAGCATAAACCAGGCTCATGTTTCGCTCTTATTTATTCCGTTTCCTTTAGAGCTGAAATTTTACTACCACTTGTGATTGCGCAAATATTGTTCAATCTAAAAATCATTTAAAATGAAAAAAGTGACCATTTACAAGAATTTGGTAGGCGAGTTAACCATAAACTACAAACGAACTAAAAAACGAGCACAGAAAATCTCTAGTTCAGAAGACGCAGCGGATTTTATTAGACCTTACTTTGACAATGTAATGGACGATCATGAAGTTGTCAAAGTAATTCATGTAAACCATGAAAATAGAGTAATTAATATTCATCATGCAAGTTCTGGTACAGACACGGCTAGTTTAGTGCCCGTAAAAGCTATAATAAGAGATGCTATCATGTTACCTACTACAGGCATAATACTGGTTCATAATCACCCTAGTGGTCAAACAAGATTCTCAGAGGCAGATATTGCCGTGAGTAAAAAACTAGAAATAGCCTGTAATTACTTCGAAATAAGATTTGTGGATAGCATAGTAATCACCCGAGAAAAGCATAGTTCAATGAAAGATGAAAGGGTCATATGACCCTTTTTTTGTTCCTGAATATATCTATAAAATTTATTTCTCTTTAGCTAAAATATTGTTAACGCGTTCCCTAACCTACTTACAGAATATTATAAAATGACATTTTAATCTGCATCAATTTAGAATTCAACATAAAAAATGTGTTATATATATCTTATCTTGGAAGGATATGTAAAACATATTGTTAAAGTGCATTTAAAAAAAGGCATTTGCTCAAAAAAAAGTTTAATGGATGACAAAATAAATATTGACTTAAGGTCGAAAATTTTACAAAATGCTCTTTTTATTGAAGATGGCATAAACGGACTTCTGATTGGATATTTGGCGATTTTTGATAAAGAAAAAACAAAGAATTTTGGAAATAAAGCTGGAATTCCATTTAAAAGCAAAATTGACTTACTTTTTGATATAAATGTCTTAAACAAAGAGGAACATTTCAATTTAGAATTACAAATGATTTTTCGAAATAAGTTTCTTCACGACTTAAATTTCAATTCGTTTAGATATGCAATAGAAAATCTCGACAACGGAATTATCAACAAACTAAATAAATTTATCGAAGACGAAGACGGAGAGGACATGGACATTGAAGAAAAATATTGGAAGGCATATTATAATCTATACGGAGCGAACGCCAAAATGATTTTGAAAAAATTTCAGGTTAGAGACGACAAGATTACTGAAAGAAAAGATTTTATAGTTGGTTTAACCAGCTCATTTGAAACTGCCATAGACTTATCTTTTGGACTTGTTAGTGATATTAATCAAATATTAGAAGACTCTGACCTTAAACACCCTAAAATTCTTGAATTATCAAATAAAATATTAAGCAAGTGTAAATTATTTACTGAAAAAATGATGACTGAGCCAGAAATGATTTATAATCGGCAATTAATACAAAATACAAAGATTAGCACACTAGAAGACTTGCTGAAATAAAAACGCACCATTACTACTTATATAAAACATAAATATTACATACTTTCCGAGAGGTTTGTGTGTATTATTCGAAAGGTAAGCGTCATTTTACAGGATACGTTTCATAAACAAGCACGTTAGGCACAACACCAAAAAAAAATATGGATTTAGAAGCGAAACTCAGGAAAATTCACAAAGATATAATTGCTACAATTTCAGTTGATGGACTCTTCGTTAACCACCCAGATTTTGATTTTGAAATTGAATTTGACAGAAAAGATGAAACAGATGATGAACTTGTTGAAATAGTAACTAATTTTTTCAGTTATGAATATCAAGAAGGGCAATACATAAGAAAAATAGATTATCAAGAAATAGTCATTGACATAACTACATATTCACCTATTTGGTATGATGAGAATTTTGAAATACCAACCCAAGGAAACATAGAAAATAAGATTCATTACCAAATTGGAGAAATATCTAAAGATTTCGAAATTTTTTTAAAGAATAATATACTTTGGGAGGGTTTTGATGCACATTATTTTAGAAGTTTAAAAATCTATTCTGTGAATACTCAATTGAAATTATCCGAAAAAAAAGATTTAGACAAAGCTTATATGGAAATCTTAAATTCAATTTTTTTCGATTTACACTACAAAAATAACTTAAAACTATCGACCATCGATTTAAGCGATTTGGAAAAATACGACTTTGATAATCACGAAGAACCAGAAATTGAAGATGTAGAGGATACTTCAGTAGTTTATGGAAAATATGATACTGACTTAGTTTCATATTACAACAGAGCCGTTAATATGAGCGATAGTGAATTTAAATATTTGGCATATTTTCAAGTTTTGGAATGTATTTTTGATGAAGTCTATAAATATGAAACAATTGAGGACGTAAAAGGAATTCTTCAATCTAATTGGTTTTCGAATAGAAAGAATGAAGATATAGGTGCAATAATTGATATAGTTGACAGATATAACAAGGATAAAAATGACAGAAACAAAACCAAACTTGTACTTGATAAATTTTTCAAAGGAGAGCTTCACGATGAGGCATATTTTTTAGTAAATAAAGAAATATCTGAATTGCTTTTTGAAATGAAACTATTTCAAAAGGAAAGTGAATTAAAAGATTGCCAAAAATTAGCAAATATAATTTATGACTTTAGATGTGAATGTACTCACTCTAATCGTTCATATCCAATAAAAAACACGACAGTAATTTCAAATGATAATTTAAGTCAGTATTTATTATTAATCAGAAAAGTCTCTGAAAGAATAATATTAAATTATGGAAAGTCAAGTACTTAATAAATTAATTGCGAGTTCTAGCCTTCTTACGAGTACGAGGACTTTATAGAGGACTTTATACCTGTGATACATCAGCTAACTTTAGTGCATAAAGAACGCAACTAATCTTATACAATTTCGTTAGCATTAATGAAGTAAAATATTATATTTAATAGCATGGAAAGAGTAGATTATCAATCATTAATTATCCAAGATCTGATTAATCTTGAGAAAAAGGACGAACTCAATTTAAATCCTTGGTATCAAAGACGGTCTGTATGGAATGACGGTCAAAAATCTTATTTAATAAATACTCTTTTTGAAAGAAAACCTATTCCTGCGATTTACATTAGACATTCGCTCGACTTAGAAAAAGGTAAGAGCCTTAAGGAGGTTGTTGATGGTCAACAACGTTCAAGAGCAATTTTGTCCTTCTGCAATGATGAGTTCAGTGCTATTTTACCAGAAACTCAAAAGAGAGTTAAATATAGCAATTTGACCTCTTTACAGAAACAAAGCTTTTTACTAACTCCGATTCCAGTCGGATATTTACAGGGAGCTACAGATGCAGATGTGATTGATATTTTCGCTAGGATAAATTCCGTGGCTAAAACACTAAACGCTCAAGAAAAGAGAAATGCCAATTTTAGCGGTTATTTCAAGCAATTAAGTGTTACCGAATCTGTCAAAAGACTTGAGTTTTGGAGAAATTATAAGATTTTCACTTCAAATGACATCGCGCGTATGAGCGAGGTGCAATTCATGTCAGATATAATAATTGACTATCTTGATGGTTTGACAGCCTATAGCGCCAGCAAATTAAATAAATATTACAAAAAGTATGATGTGGAGTTTGATAATTCAAGTGAAATATCAGAAAGACTGGATAAAGTGTTTAATTTATTAATTAAAATCGAACCTAATTCTATCAAAGAAACAATATTTAGAAGACCTCCATTATTCTTTTCACTTATGATTGCTCTTGACTTTTTAGGAACCAATAAAATCGATTCTAAGAAATTAGAAAATGGTCTATTTAAAATAGATGATATTTTCAATAGTGATACACCTGTAAGTGAACGTAATAAGAGAGATATTGAGTTTTATAATGCTTCATCTTCGACAACACAAGGTTCTACTCAACGGCAAACCCGACACGATTATATTGTCTCTTATATCTCGTAATGGCGTCACCAAGTATACGTGTAACATACGACAGAGCTATTAATGACATAAGGATTCTAGAAAATTATAGAAGGGATTCACTTTCACTAGAGCCTAAATTTCAACATTTTGTTGCCGAAGTAGTTCTACTAAGACTTTTTTCAATAATCGAAATTTCTTTAAAGGAAACAGCAATGAAATTAGCTTGCCAAGCATCCTATAGAAATGGTACTTCTCCCACTTTGTTTATAAATTGTAAGAGTACAATTGATGCGGAAAATCAATTTATGAATTTCAATAGAGCAAAACCTACGCGACTTTCTTGGACAAATGCCAAGTACATTAAAGACAGTATCAAAAAAGTCATTCCTCACACCGAACCATATAGAACGAATTTGATTATCCATAGTGCAACATTTGAAGAAATGAGAAAGGTAAGAAATCACGTTGCTCACCGCGCTCGTTCAACTTATACAAATTATAAACTTGTAGTAAACACCACTTTTGGTGCTAATCTTAATATCCAACCAGGTCCTTTTTTAACATCAATCAAAAGAATTCCAGTTGCGAAAATTGATTATTATATTGGTGCGGCAAAAATCATTTTAAACGATGTAACAAATGGATAAAGAACTATTAAGATTAGCGATATTGCATTTGAAAGGACTAAATAAATGATAGAATCTCAAGAAACAAACGTAAATCTTAATAAAAATATTGAGATATTTTCAAATTTGGATTTTATATCAAAAGACGAATTGAATTATATATAAAGTATCGTTTCTGGAAAGAAAATATAAAACTGCAATATAACAACTGTATAATTAATAACTGGTTCTTAACTACTTACGAAAGCCCTATCGGGTTTTCTATAAAATAGTCATTGATTAAATCAAGCACTTAAACATGTTAAAAATTTATATAAAGGATTATTTATATGAAAACTAAAGTTAATTAATTTTTCTTTTAAAATCTCCATTAAGATTGGTTAACCAAGATGTTTCTTTATACTTTTCTAACCTTCTTAATTCTAACTCTCTACTTTCAGTCATTTTCACTTCTAAAATTAAGCTATATCTGATTTCATTTCCGTAAGTGCTTTTTTTAATAAAATTTTGCCGAATTAATAAATTCACAATATCTCTTACTGGATTCTTATTTTTTGTCGAAAGGTGATGTAAAAGCTTATAAAGTTGAGTTTTGGAATAAAGTGTGTCGTAAGCAAGAGCTTTCTTTGCATTTTTTATAAGTAACTTCTCCCCTTGTTCTGAAGTGCCCAAAACTCTTTTCATTTTCCTTTTTTTCATCATCAGATAATTGAAGTTCTTAAAATAGTAAGAAAAACCATATAACTAAATAAATAAAATATTATAAATCAAATAGGTTGAAAGATTCCTTCCAACTATTATAAACTGTATTTTTATACTATGGGTCTTTATGAATATATGATGCTAACGGATGAGAAACAATGGACCGATCTTTGGGAAAATGGTACATTCTTAACTCATCATATCGAACTTAAAGAAAAGTTCTCCTTGTACGCTCTATATGATTTTTTTATTGAAGTTGAACTAGACTTCAAAACCAACAAAATAATTGGAAAGGGGCACTTTAAAGCTGGGGAAACACTTGATAGATATGCAGGTAATATTGATATTAATAATATTTAAAATTATCATAGACAATTACTATAAAAGAAGAAATATTATAAGGAATTAACACCACAAAATGCGAATTATTGATTTTATGCAATATTTAAGCTCGATACAGAAATTATAGACGGTGATAAATTTATTTTTTATATTTTAATAAATTATAGTTTCCTGTAATACTAACCAAGGTTTTAATTATTGACTCATCGGTTCCGGGAACCACCAGTTCACATCTACCACAAAGAGCAAAATCTGGATGCACTTCATCAATACCATAACAAGTGCAATAATTAATGTCCAAACTTGCCACATCATCAAATAGTTTTAAATCTTCTTTAGAAAATTTACTTCTATCGCCCTTAAACTTTTCGTTCATAACAGTAATTTATTTGGTAGTTAGTTTTAATGCAACTATAATTATTAACCAATTTTTCAAAAGATTGAACAAATAGTTTCTCAAACAAGCTTATTCAAGTAAATTTTTTTTATTTAATCTATTGAAATAATTTCAACAACTAAATCGTTCTTCCTAGCTAGATTGATCATTGATTTGGTTCCTTTACTTTTTCCATCCCAAAAAGAAAGAAGATGTGTGGCATATTTAGCCATTTGAGCATTTCTTTTAGGACCTGCAGACCTTCCATATTTAGCCCAATCAGCAGGAAAAATTACAAATTCAATATTTTGCTCTTTTGCAAACCGCTCACCTAAAGCATCAACACCCTTAGCTCCCCCAGACACAATCTCAATATCCGTTTTGTCAAACTTAGAAATAAAATTTAATACTGAATTTTCTAAAAAATCATAGTCATTAAAATTTCTTCCACCTGCAATTATAATTTTTTTATCCATTTGTAATTTATCCTTTTCGTAATTTTAATTTGATTGTTTTTTTAACCACGCTCGGCTGTCTTCTCAATAGCTCAGCAACTTTATCGATATTCTTGAATTTTATGAAAGCTCTTATCATAATATCGAATTCTCTTTCTGTCCACTTTTCATAAGCTCTAGGGTAAGTTTTCCTTATTTCTATCGCCCGTGGTGGTAAGATAGACTCTTCAATTTTAGGTAATTTATCTATCTGAGATTTTGACTTTAAAATTAATTCGTCTATCTCTGCTTCTGTTATTTCTGGAACAATTGGGCTATCAGCGTTTATAGACTTGATATTCGATTTCACCTTACTATTAGGTATACTGTAAAATCGCCACTCATAAAATTTCGATTTGTTTTTACTTCCCTGACATTGAGGAATAAGATTCAACATCCCTCTTTTATGAAGGCGTATTAAGTATTTTCTAAAATGAGCGCCATTATGCCTATCCTTTTGAATTAGTCCTTTTCTAGCTAGTAAAGGATAAACATCAGTACTTCTAATACCATGCAAGCCAGTTTGCTCTAAATATTCTTGAATAGCTCTGCTAATTCTTCTAGCTTTTTGAAATTCTTCGTGACTAATTATCATAACATTTGTATTAGTTGGAATATCTAAAATAATCAGTTAAGAAGAATCCTACAACTCGTTACGTTATAATTCCCATCCAAAGCCGGGAACTGCTCAATATTTTAAAAATGGAATTAAAATGACTCAATTCTTTATATATTTCAAAAAATCTTCTTTGGATGAGAAACCAATTTCCCTAACTAAATCATTTACACTTAACTCCATCCATTCAGAAATATATTTTCTTAAATCATCACTAAGCCAAACTCTAGTATTTTTCTTTTGTTTTTTAAGAGCATTTATTAATACTCGTTTTATAAACGAAGCACCTTCAGGTTGAATGAAGTTTAGCGCTGTAAGAAGTAGAATAGTTTTACAAATAACTATCGTATCTTCTTTACTATTCAGAAATAAAACTTCTTTAGTTATATCTTTTTGAAATGAGTATTTTTTAAAATTGTAATTAAAACTATGTGCAACGAAATTTCGAATTAAGATTGTTTCTTCTCTTTTAAGAATTTGGCTAAATAGTTTGACCAAAACCTCAGGATGCAAACCAATTAAAACTAATTTTTCTTCATACTCTTCATTTTGGTTGAATGTATAAGAAATCTTATTAAGTGGTGTTTCAGCAAGTTCCTTTAAAAATGAAGTAAGATTGTTTAAATCAATAACACTTCGCTCCGGAAAAACTATATCATCAACAATCGTAGCTCTATTGTCTTCAAAACCTGCATCCCATACATATTGAGATTTTAATCTGTACTTGATTTCAGAGATAGCAGCTTCATACTTTTTAAGTAAATATTTTCTATCCTCTACTTCGCTTATTGCAAGCTCATGAATGTAAGCAGACTCAAGATTAGATTCATCATAGAAAAATGGAGATAACAACAAAAACTCAGGATTACCTGACAAATAATAATTTTTAGAATGGTTTCTGTTATATAAATAAGATAATTCAAAGCTAAACTTCTGCTTGAAAATATGCGTCAACAATTTAATCTCTGATAGTATAAATAATTTAATTTTTGTATCACCATAAGATTGTAAAAATGTAGACCATACAGCATGTTCACGAATAGCTATTACATCTAATTCAACTTCCTCCCATTTATCATCTAAATCAAAATATTCCCACTCCATAATAGGATTCACGATATCCAACTTTCTGAAATATTCAAGATATAATTCATTAACCAAATAGAAAAATCGGTCTACCAATCCCATTTTGGTTAATTCATTTTTTATTAAATCAATTTTTGAATTGGTTTCCATTTATAGTTATTGCTAAATATTCTTTAGTTACTTCTTATCCCAAGTACTATCCATTTCACTTCGCTTTAAATTTTCGCTAATATTTACATAACGTCTAAAGCTTTGTTCTTTTTTATGCCCGGTAATAGACTTAAGCACTGGTATTTTCATCCCTAAAATCAAACTATTAGTTACAAATGTTTTTCTTGCCGTATGGCTCGTTATTAATTTCCACTTAGGTTGTGTGTGTTCTATTTTTCTACTACCTACAAATCTTGTGGTAGTAGTTTGCGTATTAATCTCAACTTTTTCACAAACCTTTTTTATCTTCTTATTGAATTTCTGAGAACTAATAACCGGTAACGGTTCATTGAGCGTACCCTTATATTTATCTAGAATAGCTTTTGCGAAACTGTTTAATGGTATTGTATGATCAACTGTTTTGGTCTTTTGAATATTAAATTTAATCTCATTTTCGTAAACGTTAGAAGTTTTTAAATTTCTAATATCCGAAAACCTAAGTCCGGTAAAACATGCGAAGCAATACATATCACGAGTTCGACTAAATGAATCAGAATCAAATTTAAAATTGTAAAGCGACATCAATTCTTCATAAGTAAGATATATAACCTCAATTTCTTCTTCAGGAGCTTTAAATTTTAAGAATGAAATATTACTGTGATAATCTCTCTCTAAAGCCCATTTCATGAAAGTCTTCAAAGTAGTAACCAATCTAGCGAAGTAATTATTCTTTGTATTTTTTACTGTAAAACAATATTCTTGCAACTTTTCAAAAAACTCATTGGTAATAGTTTCAAATCGTAACGTATAACCTGTATAAGCTTCAAATTCTTCATAGAAATTTTTGGCTGTGGTATAAGATTTTACAGTTCTTTCTGCTTTTGTAAGCTTGCCCAAATCTATAAATTCATCAAATGAAGAAATAAACGAGTGTGTTAATTCAATTTTTGTTTCAGAATTAAGCTTTTCTAAAATGAACGCTTTGTCTGGTACTATTTCATTTAAAAGAATATATCTATTCAATGTTTTTAACTTACTATCTAAGTCATCTATAATTTTATTATACTCAATATGATTATTATAAGGCTCATTTGCCTTTGGGCTCTTTACCCGTTCTTTTTTCTTATCCCATGAGGCTATAGATGATTTAACATTCTTTACAGCTTTGAAGATTTTAAAACCATTTGAAGCCACCACCATGCGAATAGGTGCCAAACCTCCTTTTCCAATTTTGTCTTTCCTTAAATGAAATGTAACTTGCATTAATCTTGTATTAGATTAAAACTGATTAAATAGGGCTACAAAAGGGGCAACCAAACCATATTTAAATCGGTTAAAATAAATTTTAACCCAATTTAGTAATAATATATACAGTAGTACCTAAGAGTTTAAAAAGATTTAAGGACGTTTAAAAACAAGGGTACTCCCGCCTCGAGTACTAAAACCCTTGTTAATCTTTAGATTTTCAAGGGTTTTTTATTTTATATACTTTTCAAATTGAAGTCTTCAGTTATTCATTAACTTTAGTTATCATTACAAATGCATGCTGAAAAAAATACTAAAAATATCAGGGTTATTACTATTAGCGTTAATTCTAATCATATTTGCCTGTAATAGTATTATTTCAAGTACCGCAGAAGACAAAACGTATTCAGACGTAACATTAGTACCTGCTAATAGAGTCGGTCTCGTTTTAGGTACCTCCAATCGATTAACCAACGGTTCTCCTAATCCCTATTACACTTATCGTATAAACGCAACCAAAGCCCTCTACAATGCGGGTAAGATTAAATTTATACTAGTTAGCGGAGACAATGGCAGCATCTATTACAATGAACCAGACACCTTCAAGAAAGACTTAGTAAAAGCCGGTATACCAGAAGAGGTTATTTTCTTAGACTATGCAGGGTTTCGAACTTTAGATTCTATGTTCAGGGCAAAGTTTATTTTTGGCTTAGATGACGTAACGGTTATCTCTCAAAAATTCCATAACGAAAGAGCAATTTATATTGCAAAGCAAAAAGGCTTGAATGCCATTGGTTTCAATGCTAAAGATGTTTCTGCAAGTCAAGGGCTAAAAGTTCATGTAAGAGAATATTTAGCTCGGGTAAAAGTATTTATTGATATGATACTAAACACCCAACCAAAATTCTACGGCGCCGCTATTGAGATTAAATAAGTCGCAAAATTCAGTACAATAAAATACACTACATTTAAGAGCACCGACCAAAACCAATTAGAATGCTCAATTTAAAAACAATACTTAAAAACTTAGGACCCGGACTTCTGTTTGCAAGTATGGCCATAGGCACCTCTCATCTTGTTTTATCGACCAAAGCTGGGGCACAATATGGCTGGCTGATGATTATTCCTATAATTTTAGCTAACATTTTAAAATACCCTTTCTTCGAATTCGGAGTGCGATATACAAATGTCACCAATAAAACCTTAATAGAGGGCTATTTAAATCGTGGTAAAGGATATTTATGGTTTTATGCTATAATTAGCTTCATTACCACTTTCACTATACTAGCAGCTCTATATACCGTTACAGCCGGTCTATTCATTAATTTATTTGGCATCGGGCATAGTTCTATCGCAATGGTAGCACTAAGTTTATTTTTAATTATAAGCGCATTACTCATTTTCGGAAAATACAAGTTTTTAGAAATCAGTTTAAAATTCGTTGTTAGTATATTATTTCTTGCATTATTAGTGACTACAATTTTAGTTCTAGTAAAAGGACCAGTATGCCATGTACCAGACTTTAAACCCTTACCCATTTTTAACGAAGTTGGAATTCTATTTTTAATAGGATTAATCGGATGGATGCCTACCAGCGTAGAAGCTTCTAGCTGGATCAGCTTATGGAGTATTGAAAAATGGAAAACTCAAGACAAGCCAAGCTTAAAAGAATCTTTACAAGAGTTTAATATTGGCTATGCCATTACAGCCATATTAGCTGTCTTTTTTATGATAATAGGATGGTATACGTTATACGGAACAAACATCCAACTCAGCAACAATGCGGTAAGTTTCGCTGACCAGGTAGTTCAATTATTTACACAACATATTGGCTCATGGGCATATCTGTTTATAGCAATTTCTGCATTTGCCACAATGTTCAGTACTTGTATGACCGCACATGATGCTTTAGCAAGAGTCAGTTTAGATATCATTTCGCTGTTAAAACCAAAAACGACATGGTATAGTACAAAAACAGCATACGCAGTAAGCGTATTCGCTTTAACTCTAATTAATTTTGTAGTTATAGCAGCGTTTAGTGCAAATATGGGAAATTTAGTTGCCTTGGCTACATTCGTCTCTTTCGTAGTCGCGCCGATTGTAGGCTATATGAATTTAAAAAATGTAACCAGCGATGACCTAGACCCAAAATTTCGACCAGGAAAGAAATTAAAACTACTCACCTATGCCGGAATTTTATTCTTGTCTGGTTTCGCCCTCTATTATTTCTATATCATTATTTTTTAATACTATAGAAATAGGCATCAATTACTCAACGACAAATAAAGTACGTTCGTTTTGTTTATGAAGAAAATCTAAACAATAAGCACCATTTACGCAATTGTTTACAATGTTTTCTTCACCATAACCAGTTGCCTCAATAATGTTGTTTGAATTTAAACCATTACTTAAAAGATAGTTTTTAATTACATCAGCTCGCAGTTGCGATAACCTTTTATTAGACGAAGTACTACCCCGGGTATCTGTATACGATTGTATCCTTAATCTCATTTGCGGAAAACGAACAACGGCATCTACAACTTTCTTAAGCTCCTCTTCTACTTGCGCGTTTAAAACTGATTTTCCTTTATCGAAATAAAATTTATTCAGTTTTAACACCGTTTTGTCTTCTCGTTGTGTTACCAAATCTTCCATTCTTGCAAGACCCATGTTATAAGCCGTGTTTTGAATTTCTTCCATTCCTTCTTCCGAGTATGTAGTAGAAAAAATAGAATAGCCATCACTCATTGCCTGTATGGTTACTTGAGACATCCATGGCACTTCAACTCTAAAGCTACCGTCATCACCTGCAATAACCTCTTTTAAAACATCTCCTTGCTGGTTCAACAATCTTACCTGAGCACCTTTCAAACCTACTTTATTTCTAAGGTTTACCACTTTACCGCCCAATGCAAAAGTTTTTAATCCTGGTGCATTTTTAAGTCCAAAACCGTATAAGTCATCTCCGCCTTTACCACCAGCTCTATTAGAAGCAAAAAATCCTGATAATCCTGTGTTTTCAACATTATGAATAATAAATCCGAAATCATCTGCTGTCGAATTAATTCCGTCACCAAGGTTTACCGGTATGGTATACGAATCATTAGGCAACATATTAGATTTGTAAATATCCATCCCTCCAAGACCATAAAAAATATCCGAAGAAAAATATAAACTACCATCAAAAACATAAGGAGCAATCTCGTTACCCGGCGAATTTATTCTAGGTCCTAAATTAATAGGTGCAGACATTATCTGTCCGTTATTCGTGTATACATAATACAAATCGGTACCACCATAACTATCGTCAAAATTTGCTGCAAAATATAAACGTTCTGTAGCATCATCAAAGTAAGGGTAATAAAAAGAAGTACTTAAATCTTTTAATATAAATCTAAACCTGTCATTTTTAGTAAGCGTACCTATTGCCAATGCATTTTTACCATTCTCATTATACCTAAGTTCACCATCTTCTTCATTAGATAGGATATAAAAAAACGTTTCAAGTTTTTCAGAATAATATGGTGTAGATTTATGAAAGTCGGTTGCAGGAATTTCTTTAAAAGTTTCTACATCAACTAAATTATTATCAGAACTTAATCTTGCAAAGTAGATATCTAAATATGACTCACCTGTTGGCTCATAAACATTTTTGGTATTTCGACCTCTACTACTACTAAAAATTACACCGTTCTTATAAAAAGCCGGCGAGAAATCGCCTTGCGCACTATTCACGCCCAAATCACGTATAACACTGTTATCCGTATTTGAGGGAATTTCCAATAAACTATAATTAAACTCCGCATTTTCTAAAAGTTCAGGAGATAATTTGTCAGCTTTTGACTTCAAGAACATTTTCACCCTTTCTCTCTCGGAGTTTTTAGAAAGGCTCTGCAACATTTTATTAAACCTGTTAACAGACATTATCGTATCGTTCTTATTGACCTCTAAATAAAGTTCAGAAGCACTATCATAACTACCTGTACTAAAATAAGAATCTGCAAGGTTCAATAACTGATAATTGGTCAATGAATCTTTTTGCATTTCGCTCTTATACGCTGCAATCGCTTTTTCATATTGATAGCCATAGAAAAGGTTATCGGCTTTTGATTTTTTGTCTTGGCCCGCACCTAAAAATGGTACAAAAGCTAGTAATACTATGATTAATTTAAATCTCATTTTCGTTCACTTTAAAAGAATCTAGGCGAATCTACTTGTTTCGGTTTACCTTTTGCATTCTTATCACTACTACCTTTAGATTTCGAAGGTCCTTTTCTACCTAAATAGAATTTAAGTATAATCTCATGAGACCCATTATTGAATTCGCCAAGTAAGTTTGTGTTATAATCATATGAATACCCCGCAAACAAGGTATTGGAAATCTGAAAACCTGCTAAACCGCTAAATGCATTATCTATACGATATGATACACCCGCTGTAACCACATCAGAAATCAAGAAATTACTTGAAAGGTTGACATTTACCGGTGAACCAGCAATAGTATTCACCAAAAAGGCTGGTTTAAATTTTAAATTATCTGAAAGTTCAAAAACGTAACCACCAATAAAGTTAAATTGAATCTTATCTTCTACTACAGATGCTATCTCGTCATTATAGATACCCTCGGTCAGAAAATTAGGAACAGAAGCACCTACATACCAATCTTCTGAATATAAGAATGCACCGGCACCTACCGTTGGGTAAAATTTAGAAAGCATTTCATCACTAAGATTTTCACCTGGGTTTTCAAAAGTTCCTTTAGAGAAATCAACATTTAAAAACGAACCACCGGCATCAATACCGAACGACAATTTTGTCTCATCGGTTACCATTATTTGATAAGAATAAGAAATATCGGCATAGGTCTGTGTTGCCGGACCCAATTCATCATTTACGATATTAATACCTAAACCCACTTTTTCATTTTTAAACGGCAAGTTTGCACCAAAACGAAACGTTCTAGGTGCACCAGGTATATCGATCCACTGCGCTCTATACAATCCAGAAAATTCAGGATTTTCTACCGTACCAACATAGGCCGGGTTAAAACTACCAATATTATACATGTACTGTGTGTACTGCGGTTCTTTCTGTGAAAATGCATTAAAGCTTAACAGAGAAAATAGTACTAAAGCAATAGCATAACTCGATTTATAAAAGTTATAATCCATAATTTATTTTATCTAATAAGCTGTATCCAACCTTTGTCTAAAATTGCAGGTTGATTATTAACACTATAATTCATGATATAAAAATAAGTTCCCTTTGGCGATTCTTTACCTTCATAAGTACCGTCCCAAACATCGCCATCATTTACTTTTTCGGTTTCAAAAACAAGATTTCCGTAACGATCGTAAATTTTTATTTTGTACTGCAAATCAACCTCTACTTGCGCACCAGTATCTGGATCTGTCAAAGTTCTATTAATTCGAAGAACCTCATTCTGATTATTTCCATTTGGCGAGAATTGATTAAATAGGAAACCTGGATCAGCAGGACTTTTCTGAATTACTTCGACCTCAACAGTTGCCTCATTATTTTCTGTATTACCATCACGTGGTGTAGACCTAACAATATTTGCCGTATTCGTATATGTACCCATTGCAGGAACTCTAGCAATAATTCTTAACGTAGCCATTTCTTCTCTATTTAAAGAAGGAATATTCCAATTACCAGAAGCTTCGTCATACGTACCACCAAAATCTGACTCAGCAGAAACAAATTCAAATCCGTTTTCAATTGCTATTAAATCATTTACAATAATATCTGTTACCACATCAGATTCAGAAATATTGGTAACACGGATAATAAATTCTACTTCACCACCTACCAATGCTTTATCTGGACGAGCTTCTTTCTCGATTTTAAGATCGACACCTTCTGGAGCTTCTGTACTTAACTCTACAGTAGCTTCATCATTCTCAGGGTTATTATCTGTCGGAATCGATTCCAATAAAATTGCAGTATTCATATACGGACCTTGTTCTGCAACGATTACCGTAATAGAAAGCTCTAAAGAAATACCTGCTGCAAGTTCTGGAATATTCCAATTACCAGATACCTCATCATAATCAGTACCTTCAGGCGCATCTGCAGAAACAAAATCGAAACCTAATTCTAAAAGATCGCCAACAACAATAGCTCTTGCAGTTCTGTCAGATAAATTGGTAAGCAATATTTTAAAAATAATGGTATCACCAATTAATGCATCAACATTATCTACGGATTTCAACACCTCTAAATCTATAGGTTCATCGCAATTAGGAGTTGCCACGGGATCACAAGGATCATCGGGGTCAGAACCATTTGTTTGTTCATCTAAATCTGAAATTCCGTCACCATCTGTATCACAATTACCATTAAAACGATTAGGTATACATGGATTGTTATTAGCAGGATCTTGTTGATCGTTTACTCCGTCATTATCAGCATCTGCAGTATTAGAATCAAGCGCATCGATAATTCCGTCACCATCCTCATCTAATGGATTATCGATATCATCACCAACCTCCACACCATCTTCAATACCATCGCCATCGGTATCAGCATCGTTAGAATCAGTACCTAACACTACCTCTTGACCACCTAGAAGTCCATCATTATCATCGTCGGTTTCACAATCGCTAACGTTTATAGTTACATCAACAGTAGGATTCTCGCAAGGTGCAGTAGAATTTGTTGTCGTAAACCTAAAAATATAAGCACCAGAAGCAAAATCTTCGAATTCCACAACATTTGTAGAACTAATAGTCACATCGTTTTGCGGACCAGAAACAAACACCCAAACCCCAGGATCGGCACCATTCAATCTCGTATCTAAATCTATAGTCGTAAGTCCGTTTACAGCCACATTACAAATAGAACCGTTCGTTGCAGTACCAGTGGTAGCCTGAGAACCTATTCTTGCAATAACCGGTTGTCTCTCGGTAGTACATTCGTTCTCTGTAGCTTCTACATAATAGGTCGCAGTAGCATTTAAAGAAGGTGTTGTATATGTTTCACCCATTGCAATCGGTGTAACCGCATCTATTGCGTCGTACCAATTAATAGATGCACCGGCAGTTGGCACTACACTTAAAAGAAGCGTACCCGGGCCACAACGCTCATTATCATTAATAGTAACTAATTGCGGCAATACATTTCTAACAATTTGAACTTCAATAGTTCCACTAGCGCAATCATTAGCTGCATCATAGAAAAAACCATAGTATGAAGCTGGCAAGTCTACATCTTGAGCTTCTGCAACGGTTAAATGAGAATTCGTATTTAGAGGATTAGAAACTCTACTCCATGTTAAAACAGTTCCCGCAGGAGCTGCGCTACTTGTAAAATCGAATAGGTTTGCAGAAAAAGCATCTCCAGCTGTCTCAACACAATATATATTCGAAACCGATGTATCTAAGGTCGGTGCAGCAACACAATTGTCATCATCTTGAATTGTACCAGTTGCCGTACCACCGCCAGCCCTTTGTACATTATTGGTTGGCAAACCCAATTGAACGGTAAAAATTTCTGTATTTTCTAATACAGCATCGTTATTAATCGGAACCGTAATTGTTTTGGTTTCGTTCGCTGTACCTGTAAAAATTAGCGAACCATTAGTACTTGTATAATCTGTACCACCACCTGTCGCAGTATCATCTGCAAAGGAATAAGTTACGGTTGTACCATTTACAACAGCTAAATCAAGAACTACATCAAATATCATTTGACCAGCCGCATCATCTTCATTTAATGATTCATTAGAAATTGTTAATGTTGCTTGATCATTATCATCAATTTGAACAGTAGCAGTACGCGTAGGTCCAGAACCTAAAATATAACCTGTTCCTGTAGCTAAAGTGAGTATAACTGTTTCAGCCCCCTCTTGAATTGCATCATTAATCGGCAGAATATCAATTTCAGCATCTTGCTGTCCATTAGGTATACTTACCGCATTAGTACTTATAGCCGTATAATCTGTACCATTAACAGCTGTTCCACTAACAGCGTAATTGACTATAATTGGACTTCCTGTATTATTAGGAACACTTAAACTAACAGTGAATTCACCTGGAGAGACAGCCCCATTACTTTCTGCGGCAGTACCATCTGATGCAGTAATTTGTGCAACGTTAGTATCATCACTTACAATAAAAACTGTTGCATTATTTGGCGAACCAATAGTATAGCCTGTACCTGCCGCAACTGTTAAGATTACGCTTTCATTATCTTCAATAGCAGTATCATTTATTGGAACTACGTTAACAACCCCTGAACTTGCATTGTTCGGTATTGAAACAGTACCACTTAATGCTGTGAAATCTGAACCTGATGTTGCAGTACCAGCTATGCTATAATTTACGACTACCGGTGCGCCAGTTGTATTATTTTCATCTAAACTTATTGTGAAAACGCCATTAGAAACCGGATTTTCATTAGCTGTAGCAGTAGTTGAAACAACAGTAACTTCAAAAATAATATCATTGTCATTGTTTACAACAGGAACATTTGCTACATCACCCCCATTTAAAGTGTTATAATTAGTATCAGCAGACGTTACATTACCCGTAACAATTGTATATGAAACGTCACCATCAACCACAGCATCATCAACACCTGTTACAGTTACCAATGTACCAGTTTCCCAATTTGCTACAGGAATTGTCACATTAGCAGGAACAGTACCTTCATCCGTATTATTACTAGACAAAATGACTGATACTGCTGCCGTTGGCTGGGTATCTAAAGTAACATTAAAAGTGGCTGTTGTACCATCTTCACCTGTATCACCACTTATTGCAGTTACGTTTACACCTGCAAAATCATCGTTAATAATTGTACCCTTCGAGGCTGCGCCAGCATTTACATTTGTGTTAGTTGCACTTACTATTTGAACACCAAAACTTTCATCATCTTCTATAACATTATCATTACCTATTGGTACTGAAAAATTTTGCGAAGTAGAACCTGCTAAAATCTTTATTGTTTGAGAGGTACTATTGTAATCTTGAGGATGAGCAATACCGGGACCCCCACCTATAGCATCTCCTCCAGAAAACTCAACTTCTACCTCGTAGTCATATTGTACAGGTTGATTTGTGGTTATTGTAAAATCTAATCCATCACCCTCATCTGCTGAAGAATCATTAATACTTAGAGTCACAAAATCATCATCTGCAATAATGACTGTTGCAGTAGTATTACCCGCACTTAAGTTATAACTAGGATCTGCAACTAATTCAATATTTACTGTTTCTTCACCTTCTATCAGAAGATCTTGAGCAGAGGCAATAACATCTATTATTTCTGAACCTCCAGAAAAAAAAGTATAATCAACCACCACTTCTCCTGTCAAAGCAATATAATCAGAGCCGGCGGTAGCAGTACCACTTGCTAACACGTTATATTTAACTACAATTGAGCCATCGCCGGATATAGGAGCTACTTGAACCCTGAATCTTCCCGTTACAAAATTTCCTTCTGCAGCATCTCTAAGGTTTTCAACTGAAACAACCTGTGCAGAAACACTTTGCGAAAAAGCACCTAAAAAAAGGAATCCAAAAACAAAAAGGAATTTCTTTAAGCTCCTACTAATATTAGAAGTCAAAAAACAATTATATACTCTTATTTTCATAGCATTCTTTATCATTCCCAACAATAAGGCTGGAGGATGTTCTAAATCCGTAACCAAAAATGAGGGTCCCAATATTACAAAAAAATCAAGGTAAACCCCTCACAAACAGTTGAAAAAAGGATTTATAGGTTAAATGGTAATATTAAGGAAACAATAGTTAGTCTGTTAACTCTGGAGCTTGTGTGGTAACAGAAGGTTCAATTTTTCTTACCAACCCTTGTAATACCTTACCAGGACCTATTTCAGTAAAAACCGTAGCACCATCTTTTACCATTTGCTGAACACTTTGCGTCCATTTTACTGGCGCAGTCAATTGCAGCATTAAGTTCTTTTTAATTTCATCTGCACTATTTACTGCAGTTGTGGGTACATTTTGATAGATTGGACAACTAGGTGTCGAAAAAGTAGTATTTGCTATTGCAGCAGCTAATTCTTCTCTAGCAGGTTCCATTAAAGGAGAATGGAAAGCTCCACCAACAGGAAGCATTAACGCACGTCTAGCTCCTGCTTCTTTTAATTTTTCACAAGCTTCTTCTACTGCCGATACTTCTCCAGAAATCACCAATTGACCCGGACAGTTATAATTCGCAGCAACAACAATACCTGAAATTTCGGCACATACTTTTTCAACAACAGCATCTTCCAAACCTAAAACGGCTGCCATGGTCGATGGTTTAAGTTCACAAGCTTTTTGCATTGCTAAAGCACGTTGTGATACTAATTTTAATCCGTCTTCAAAACTTAAGGTATTATTTGCCACCAAGGCAGAGAACTCTCCTAAAGAATGACCCGCAACCATATCTGGTTTGAATGCATCTCCCATTACTTTACTTAGAATAACAGAGTGAAGAAAGATAGCTGGTTGAGTAACCTTGGTTTCTTTTAATCCTTCGGCAGTGCCTCTAAACATTACCTCAGTAATCTCAAAGCCTAGTATATCGTTTGCCTTAAGAAACAACTCTTTTGCAATAGGGTATTTTTCATATAAATCTAAACCCATTCCGACAAATTGAGCACCTTGCCCAGGAAAAACATACGCGTTCATAACTTTTAGTTTTGGTAGGTCAAAAATACGTATTTTAGATAGACTGCAATGCCCAATTGTATATTTGGATTCTCATCTATTCTTTAAACCAGCCAGAATACATGGTATAGGCTTCAGCAATTCTATTGATTTCACCAGAACTTAATTCGGGACTAATATCTTTTATTTTCTTTGCCGGCATGCCCGCAAAAATACTTCCTGATGGCACATGCGTTCCTTTTGTTAGAACAGCTCCTGCAGCTATGATACTATTACTTTCTACTACACAATCATCCATAATAATACTACCCATACCAATTAGCACATTGTCATGAATAGTACACCCATGTACCAGAGCATTATGCCCAATAGAAACATTATTACCGATTGTGGTAGGAGATTTTAAATACGTACAATGAATTACGGCACCATCTTGAACATTAACCTTATCGCCCATTTTAATGAAATTAACATCGCCACGTAATACAGCATTAAACCAAACACTACATTGCTTTCCCATACTCACTTCACCTACTATGGTTGCATTTTCTGCAATAAAACAATCTTCACCTATAACGGGTTCTTTACCTCTAACAGCTTTTATCATTGTAATTCTTTTAATTAAAATAGGATAGAAAATCTTTCTTTTTTGATGCGGAAACCATCACTTCTTTTCCGTTAGACATAACAACACTGCCACCTTTACCTTTTCTATACTTAATCACCTCATTTACATTTACCAAAAAAGATTTATGTACTCGTGCAAAAGGATAATCGGTTAATGCATCTTCAAAATACTTCAATGTTTTGCTGACCAAAATCTTCTTATTCAACAAGTAAATTTCGGTATAATTATCATCTGCCTTGCAATACAGTATTTCGGCAATATTTAATACTTGAAATCCGTCTTGTTGGGGCAATGTCAACTTCCCTTCTACTCCATTAGATTTCGTGCTCAGCACCTCTCCTTCTAAACTAGCCTCTTTGTCTCGAACACCTTCCACATATTCCACAGCATTTACTAACTCATCTATATTAATGGGTTTCGTTAAATAATACGCGGCATGATTATTCAAGGCATCTTTTGCATAATGATCATATGCCGTGACAAAAACGGTTTCAAAAGTTCTGTCTGGTAATTGATCCAATAAATCAAAAGCATTACCAAAAGGCATCTCTACATCTAAAAATACCAGATCTAAGTCGTTAGCCTCAATTAAGACCAAGGCTTCTTTAATTGATGAAGCCTCACCTAACAAGTTTACACTTGGGCAATATTTAGCAATATAATTTCTTAATATCTCTCTACTATTTGCTTCATCTTCTACTAAAATTGCGTTTAAGCTCATTTTTCTCTTTTTAAAATGAATAGGACTTTAGTTCCTGAACCATCTGACTGTAAATCTGAAATTTTGATATCTACTTTATCTGTATACATATCGTTTAAGATAGCAACACGTTTTTTAATGATGCCCATTCCTTTCGACTTCTGTTTTCGCTGATTTTGTGTTTTAATTTCTGCAGATTTCTTTCGACCGATTCCGTTATCAGTAATGCAGATTATAATAGAATCTGCACTATTCTCTTTAACCGTAACCAACAATTCTCCCTTTTCTTCTCTATATCTTAATCCGTGCCAAATAGCATTTTCAATATAAGGTTGCAATAACATTGGTGGAATTTGAAACTTATTAACCTGTACATTCTCATCAACAGCTATCTGGTAATCAAATTTATCTTCAAATCTAGAATGCTCAAGTTTTATATAAAGCTCTAACTGCTGCAATTCTTTTTCTAACGGAATAAAATCTTCCTCAGAATTTTCTAATACAGAGCGCATCAACTTTGAAAAATCGCTTAAATATCTATTTGCGCTACGTTCATCACTTTTTGAAATAAAGTTATTTACCGAATTCAATGCATTAAAAATAAAATGCGGATTCATCTGTGACCTCAACGATTTCAATGCCAATAAGTTATTTGCCAGTTTTTGTTGCTGGTTACTTCGATAAAAGAAAAAAGCCGCCAATAAGGTTAATAGCAGTCCGAATATGAGCGAATAAATTACCAGTTGCTGTCGCTTATTACTCTCTTTCACCAACTCCTGTTCTGTAAGCGCAAGATCATATTTACTTTGCGAAAGTTCTCTTTCTTGCTCTAAACCAGTAAGTCGATTTTCTGCATTTGCAATTTCGCGATTAAAACGAGTAGCTCTAGAAATTTCTTGTTCTTTACGTACATATAACGAATCTACCAAAGCCACATATGTTTGGTAGGTATCTAATGCCTTGGTAAAATCACCTTTCACTTTATACACTTCAGATAACTTTCTAGTAGCATCTTTCTGAACCACTAAATCATCATCTGAATCTGCTTCAACAATACTTTTCTCTAAAAAAGGTATCGCCTCATTATACCTGTCTTGAGAGATATATGCATTAGCAATTTTGTAATTAATACGTTGTGATGTGATGGTGTCGCCTAATTCTAATTTCTTAACTCCGGCATTGGGCGAATTGAGTTTTTTTAATTCTTGAAGACTGCTTTTACGCATAGTAATCTCTTCGTTGAACCTATTTTTGGTGTTATAAAAATCTGCAACCTTTTCTTTCTCTTGCAACGCTCTTTTAGGTGCCGATTGAGTTGCAAGTTCTAACGAACTATCATAATAAGCTTCAGCCTCCATATTCTGATTTCCTAAAGAATAGGTATCGCCTATTTTAGAATTTAGGTCAATCATTTTTGATGTAATCTGATTCTTATCGGCAATCAACAACCCTCTATTATATAAATCTAAAGCTTCTTGTGTTCTACCATTTCCTTTTTTAGCATCACCTAACAATTCATAAAGTACTACACTTTGGTGCGGTGGCATAGATTTAATTTCTAATAACGGATTCAATAACCCCAAGCTTTCGTCAAATCTATTCGTTAAGTTATATGCCTTAGCTAGTAGCAAAGAAGTAGAAATCGTTTTATTATTTTCTAAAGCATCTTCGTAATTATCAATAGCCAGATCTAATTGTTTATGATATTGATAGATTTCACCGAGTTTAGAAAGCGACCTTGCCAGCTCTTTCTTTCTCCCTCGCTTGCCTAAAATTGAAATTGATTGTGCTACTAAGTCAATACTTCTTTCAATATCTTGAGCTTTATACTCTTCTGCCGAATCTAATAATTGCTGATGCTTGACAGCTATATCTGGCAATGATTTTGATCGACTACTAATTGGTGAAGATTCAAAATCTTCAACTAAAATTAAGACATCATCATTCTTCTGTACATCGTACCGTAGGGTTTCAATATCATCATGTTCTATAACTAGCTGATCACCAATTCTAGTTCTAATCTCAAACTCCCCTAATGCATTAGTAATCACAAAGTCTCCCATATCATTAGAAATAGAAACACCAGATATTGGTTTTCCAGTATTTCTAACTTCTACCCTACCCTCTAAAGTAAATCTTAGGGCATCGTTTGGCCTTTGAGAATGAAGTGCGTTCCATCCTAAAAGAAAACATATTACAATATAGACACTATAATTTTTCATCTGTTATTACTACGGTAAACTTAGCTGATTATTGTGGCACTAAAAAATGCGTATTACTTAAAACACCCTAATCTAAACAACCATTTCACGGGTTTACAAACTCTGCATGCCACTTTACTAAGTGAAACGGACAATTCGCTCATTCTCGTTATTCAGAGAAATACTTTGCCTTTAGTTTAGCATTGAATTTAAAACATAAAATGATGAAAACGATTAAGCAACTTGGATCATTCGGCATAGCACTTCTTACTTTATCTACTGTATTCGCATGTAATACTAACGATAAGAAAAAACCTATTGAATTGATTGCCCAGGCTACAGAAACAATTGAACCAATTGAAGCAAAGGAAACGAACACTGTTCAAATAGCCCTGTTATTAGATACTAGCAATAGTATGAACGGATTGATAAACCAAGCAAAATCTCAATTATGGGATATTGTAAACGAGTTTAGTTATGCCAAATGTGGTAACGACACCAGACCGAATTTACAAATTGCATTATACCAATATGGAAATGATAATCTTTCTGCTAACGAAGGATACATTCAGCAAGTATTAGGTTTTAGTAGTGATTTAGACGAGATTTCAGAAAAGCTATTTTCTTTAACTACCAATGGTGGTGAAGAATACTGTGGTAAAGTACTGCAAACCTCTTTACATCAATTACCATGGAATAAGAATCCCGATTTACTGCGAATGATTTTCATAGCCGGTAACGAACCATTTACTCAAGGTAGATATAACTACAGAACTGCATTAGCAAATGCCAATGAAAAAGATGTAGTGGTAAATACTATTTTCTGCGGAAATTATGAGTTGGGAATAAACACCGATTGGAAAAATGGTGCTTCATTAACAGGCGGAGAATATATGGCTATTGATCACAACAAGAAAGTTGTTCATATCAATACCCCTTATGACGATATCATTATTAAACTGAATTCAAGATTAAATACCACATATGTTTCTTACGGATCTATGGGTAAATCAAAAATTATCGCACAAGAAGTACAAGACAGTAATGCATTAGAGATGGAAGAAACCGTTGCCGTTAAAAGAGCGGTGAGCAAAAGTTCTAGGCTTTACAATAATAAAAAATGGGATTTGGTTGATGCATACGATGATGCCGAATTCGAAATAAGTTCTGTGGAAAATGATGAGTTACCAGAAGAGCTACAAGGCAAAAATGAAAAAGAGATAAAAAAGTATGTCGATGACAAAAAGAATGAAAGAGAAGAGATTCAAAAAGAGATACAAGAATATAACAAGAAACGATTAGCTTATATTTCTGAACATAAAAAAGATGAAAAATCAGGAGAGCTTGAAAATGCTATGATCAAAGCAATTAAAAAACAAGCTAAAACAAAAGATTACAGTTGGGAATAATAAAATACCAGGTCTGCCCAATTACGGGCAGACCTTTTTAATTTGCTGCTGGGCAATAGCAATCGTACTTACGTTCTTTTTGACCGAAATCATAACCTAAGGTAATTTGATGAAATCCTCCGTTATCAAAACGATAATCATTCATTTGATAAGAATAGTTGTAAGAAACCATAAAGTTATTGAAGTTCGCACCAACAATCGGCGTAACTAATTGCAAACGTTGTTCCCCGAAAGAAGCTCCATCTTGAAACTGTGCTCCGTCAAAACTTCTTCTATACGAGAGTCCGCCCCAAATACGACCAAAATCTACATCTTTATAAACCTTAGCATTAATATCTAAACTTTTCTCTTTGGTAAATTCAGTCATTTGAAATAAAATGGAAGGCTCGAACTGCCATTCACTTCTTCCAAAAACATAACCAGTAGAAACTAAAAAACGTCTAATATTATCAATAACCAACTCTTCAGGATTATCTTGTCTATCTCTATAATATAAATTTCTTTTACTGCCCGTTAGTGCATTGGTCACGGCAAAATGCGTGTAAAATTCTTGATAGTTATATGAAATCCCGATATCAACATTAGTGTAAGACGAACTTAATTTAATACCTGAAACCGCAGGGTCTGGTGTAACAGACCTAAATTCAGTTTCATCTAAACTGCTTTGTAAAATGGTTGCGCTTAATCCGAAAGAAAGTTGATTTAACTGCCTAACATCATCTCCACCCATTCTTAAATGGTGGGCATATGTCAATTTTAATCCTGTTTGAGAATGGTAACCATTTGCGTCATTAAATATGATTGCACCAATACCACTTGGGGAATCACCTAATCTAAAATGAGCATTTATCGTCTGTAAACTTGGCGCATCATCGACATCGAACCATTGTTTTCTTGCCGTAGCCCTAATCTTTCCACCTTCACCGATACCGGCCATTGAAGGAAAAACTAAATAATAGTTATCAGATAAATAATCGAAATAAACAGGAATACCTTCTTGTGCAGTAGATTTTAAACCAATCATAAGCACGGTAAACAATAGAAGTATATGGTATTTCATATTGGGACTTTAAAACTAGGGTTTAGTTTCACTAATATAAAGTTTATAACGAGTTAACCTCAACATTATTATGTAGGTGCAAACTAAGATTTCCTTTGTATTTTTGCTTAAAATTTTTGAGAGATGAAAGAGTATTCAATTACAGTCGTTAAAACCAATAACCCAAATATATTAAAGTTCGAAACTAATCACATTTTAGTTCAACGAAAAAATTACGAATTCAAGAATATTGACGATGCTAAAAATTCACCTTTAGCTCAGCAATTATTTCATTTGCCTTTTATAAAAACAGTCTATATTTCTGGTGATTTTATTGGCCTAGAACGTTATGATATTGTTCAATGGGAAGATGTGAAAGATGAAGTAGCACAACAGTTAGTTGAGTATTTAAATGCTGGCGAGCCTATTGTTATTGAAGAAGACATGGACAAACCTGTACCGGTTACAGTTTATGCGGAGGTTACACCTAACCCATCTACAATGAAGTTTGTGGCTAGCAAGAAAATTGTAGCATCTGCATTTGAGTTTAAGAATATTGATGAAGCAAGAGATTCTAAATTGGCGATGGAGCTATTTCAGTTTCCATTCGTAAAACAAGTTTTTATAGATGAGAACTACGTTTCTGTTTCCAAATATGAAGTTGCAGAATGGGACGATATTAACATCGAACTACGAGAAGTAATTAGAAATTTCATCGCTGACGGTAAAGAAATTGTTGCTGATAACGCAAAAGCAATTGGTGCAGAAGCGCAAGTATCTGAAACTGTATCTGCAGAAAGTACGGTAGAACTTGATGAAACCTCTCAGGAAATAGTTGACATTTTAGAAGAATACGTAAAACCAGCTGTAGCAAGTGACGGTGGTAATATCATGTTTCAATCTTACGATGTAGAAAGCAAAACTGTTAATGTTATTTTGCAAGGAGCTTGTAGCGGTTGCCCATCATCAACTTTCACGTTGAAAAACGGTATCGAGACAATGCTGAAAAATATGATGGGAGACAAAGTAAATGAGGTAGTTGCGCTTAACGGTTAATTATTCATTGAAATGAATTAAACATTGCCCTCAATTTTTGTAACTTTAAATAAATCTAAAAATCATTAATTATGGCAGTTTTAAAAGTAATCGAAATATTAGCAAATTCTGACAACGGATGGGAAGACGCAGCGAAAAAAGCAGTTTCTGAAGCATCTAAATCAGTAAAGAATATTAAGTCGGTTTACATCAACGAGCAAAGTGCTACTGTTGAAGATGGAAAAATCAAAAATTATAGAGTAAATGTTAAAATCACTTTTGAAGTGAAATAACAATTACCTAACAGGATTAAAAGCGCCAAATGGCGCTTTTCTTGTTTTAAAACTAAAATACACTCAATGCCTACCCCACAAAAGCATACTAATAATCTAATTAAAGAAAGTAGTCCATATTTACTGCAACACGCCCATAACCCGGTTAATTGGGAAGCGTGGAATGATGACGTTTTAAAACAAGCCAAAGAAGAACAAAAACTAATACTTATTAGTATTGGATACGCCGCTTGTCACTGGTGCCATGTTATGGAACATGAATGTTTTGAAGATGAAGAAGTTGCTAAAACAATGAATGCCCATTTTATTAATATTAAAGTGGACAGGGAAGAACGACCAGATATCGACCATATTTATATGGATGCATTACAAATGATGACAGGTAGTGGTGGGTGGCCTTTAAATATTCTTGCGCTACCCGATGGCAGACCTTTCTGGGGCGCAACTTTCGTCAAAAAACAAGAATGGATACAAGTATTGAATCAACTTCAACAACTTTATGTTGATGACCCTAATAAGATTATTGGATATGCCGAAAACATGGCAACAGGACTAAAAGAAATCAATGCAATAACCACAGGTGACAATCAAGATTTAATTGAAGGTTCTGAAATTGATACAATGGTTAGTGATTGGACCAAATATTTCGACACCTTTTTAGGAGGATACAAACGGGCACCAAAATTTATGATGCCTACCAACCTCAACTTTTTACAATACTATTCGCACGCAAAACAAGATAGCACTGTAAATGAATATGTAAACACTACCCTAACAAGAATGGCCTGGGGCGGTATATTTGACCATGTTGGCGGCGGATTCTCTAGATATTCTGTAGACACGAAATGGCACGTACCCCATTTTGAAAAAATGTTATATGATAACGGCCTTTTAATTAGTCTTTACGCAAATGCATATGCAAAGACTAACAATGAACTCTATAAAAGTGTCGTTGAAAAAAGTATCACTTTCCTAGAAGAAGAACTATTAGATAAAAGTAACGGATTTTACTCTTCTTTAGATGCCGATAGCTTTACTGATAACAACAAATTAGTAGAAGGTGCATTTTATGTTTGGCAAGAAGACCAACTTAAAGAACTACTAAAAAACGATTACCCTGTTTTTGCCGATTACTTCAGCATTAACTCTTATGGATACTGGGAAGATGACAACTATGTACTTATTAGAGATTCAGAAGCATTAGCTATTGCAATGAATCATTCTATCACCAAAGTAGAATTGCAAGAAATAATTACCAAGTGTCTTTCACTATTGAAAGTAGAAAGAGAAAGAAGAAACAAACCAAGATTAGATGATAAAATTTTAACCTCTTGGAATGGCTTGACCCTAAAAGGACTTACAGATGCTTACAGATATTTAGAAGACGATAAGTATTTAAGTCTTGCTATTAAAAATGCGAATTTTATTCTAAAGCATATGACCACCGAAGATGGTGGCTTATACCGCAACTTCAAAAATGGAAAAAGTACTATTTACGGTTTTCTAGAAGATTACGCTTCTATTATAGATGCTTTCATAGGGTTATATGAAGTTTCATTTGATGAGAAATGGCTTGATCATAGTTTGGAGTTTACAAAATATGTCATTAAAAATTTCTCAGATGCTGACACAGGATTATTCTTTTTTACATCTAATAACGAAGACAATCTTATTAGAAAGACTCTAGAAGTTGCAGATAACGTAATTCCTTCTTCTAATTCAATGATGGCTCATAATTTACATAAGCTATCAAAATATTTTCCTGAAGATAATTTTGATATTCGTTTGCATCAAATGATGAAAACCATGAAACCATCAATCACTCAGAATCCTCAAAATCATGCCAATTGGCTTCACTTAGCACAGCTAATGAGTGAGAATTTCTATGAATTGGTCGTTATCGGTGAAAACTTTGAACTCATATGCAAAACCCTCATGAAGAACTATCTTCCAAACGCTATATTTGCTGCTTCAAATGCTAAAACTAGCAACTTACCTTTGTTAATGAATAGGTATGTAATGAACAAGACGCTCATCTACGTTTGTAATCACGGTAGCTGTCAAATGCCCGTAGAAGAACCTAGCAAAGCTTTAGATCTCGTTTCATCTATCACTTAACAATTATTCAGCCTTGTATTAATTTTAGGTTACAAGTTACTAGTCGATTTAGCAGTTTAAACAAATAAAAGTTATGTTAGATAAAATAATGAATCTGCAAGAACATGCAGATAATGCTATAGCTTGGCTATGGGACGTACTACCTAGTATATTATGGGCAATATTTCTATTAATTGCAGGTACGTATGTTATACGTTTCATAAATAAAATGATACGTAAATTTTTCGCAAATAAAGATTATGATTTAGCGTTAGAAACATTCTTACAAAGCTTCATCAGCATTGCTCTAAAAATAATACTTTTCATATTAGTGATTACCCAACTAGGGGTTCAAACAAGTTCACTAGTTGCCATTTTAGCATCTGCTGGTTTGGCTATAGGTTTAGCCTTACAAGGTTCTTTGGCAAATTTCGCTGGCGGAGTGCTAATCTTATTATTCAAACCCTTTAAAATAGGAGATTTTATTTCTGCCCAAGGAGTTGATGGAACAGTAAAAGAGATATCAATTTTCACCACCAAGGTGAGCACATTCGGTAATCAGATAGCTATTATACCAAATGGTCAACTTTCCAATAACACCATTACCAATTACAACGCACAAAATACAAGAAGAGATAAAATTGATGTAGGTATTGGATATACATCGAACATTAAAGAAGCCAAAGAAATTCTTTTAGCTATATGTAATGATTATGAAACCATACACAAGACTCCCGCACCAGAAGTATATGTAGGTGAATTAGGAGATAGCTCGGTAAATCTGACCTTACGTTTTTGGGCAAATAACGCAGATTTTTGGGCTGCGCATTTCTATGTGTTAGAAGAAATAAAATATCGTTTTGACGCTGCAGGTATTGAAATACCATTCCCACAGAGAGTGGTTACGCAGATGAAAAGTTAATTTATAATTCACAAAAAAATAAGAAAGCCCTTGATTAATCAAGGACTTTCTTATTTTACATCACTTTTATGCTTTCGCCTTCTTAGTCTGTATCACAAAATCTTTCAAATAATATGGCTCAAAATAAGCGACATCTTCAAAGTCAGCTATATTATATTTATCAGATGAAATAGCTGCCATTTCTTTTGCTGATGGTACTACTTCACAATGGTAAGTAATCATTTCTAAAGGAAATAATTCTTTTATCTTCTCTGCTCCACTACCTAAAAAGTGAACATGTTTTTTATTGATATAGTCTTGAAAAGAATGCTCATCGATTACTTCAGCTTTAGTTTCTCTTATTTCATTGAGCTCATTATCAAAAACTGACGAATACACTTCCATACGTCTAGCATCTAAAACAGGTATTAATACTTCATCATTTTTAATTTTCACTTGGGATGCCATACTTTTCAATGTAGAAATCGAAATCAACGGGATACCTAATGCATAACACAAGCCTTTTGCCGCCGAAACTCCAATTCTAAGTCCTGTATAAGAACCAGGACCTTTACTGACTGCCACAGCTTCTAAATTTTCCATTTTCAAAGAAGCCTCTTGCATTACCTCTTCTATGAAAATATGTAGTTTTTCTGCATGTGAATAGTTTGCCGAATTCAACTCTTTCATTGAAAGGATAACTCCGTCTTTAGCTACACACACCGAACAATTAGTTGATGAAGTCTCTAGATTTAATATTACGCCCATGTTGCAAAGGTATTACTTACTGTAAAATGAAAAAGCCTGTACACATGAAAATGTTACAGGCTTTTAAATTATATTATCATTTATACTATTCTAAAGAAATAGGAATTCCGAAATAAAATTCTAATATTTTTAATCTGAATATGTAATCATACTTAGCACGTATTAAATCAGCCTCTGCATTATCTACAAGAGTTTGTGACTGGCTAAAATCAAAAGCATTCATTAACCCCACATCGTAACGTTCTTTAGAATACTCAAAGGCCAGTGATCTTGCCTCAAGTGTTTTTTCTGCCGCCTGAAAGGTCTTGAAAAAATTAGTGACATTAACATAGGCTTGATTCACATCTGTTTCTAATTGTAACTTTGTTCTTTCGTATTCAATTTGAGCTATATCAATATTAATTTTCGAACGCTTTATATTATTACGAACACTCCAACCATTGAAAACAGGAATATTCATTTGAGCACCATATGATATACCATCATTGATATACAATTGATCTTTAAATGGAATTGCCTCTCCAGTAAACGGATCATTATTTTGATCAGAATATCTAGTATTATAATTGATAAATGCACCAACACTAGGGTATTTTGCTCCTTTAGCAATCTCTAAATCCTTCTCAGCTAATTCCACACCAGTTAAAGCAAACTTTATATCATTTCTAAAAGTTAAAGCTTTATCGAAAATTACTTTAGATGAATTATTTAATATATCAGAAGGCGGTATATCGAACTCTTCCTCAGCAATATCAAAATTTTCATAATCAGTAATACTTAGCAATTGTGCCAAACTAATTTTTGAAATTAAAATTAAATTCTGCGCATTAATCATTTGTTGCTCTTGAGTTGCAGCAGTTGCTTCTATCTGCAAAACATCTCCTTTAGGCAAAACACCAGAATCAACCAGCTCTTTAGTTCTTTTTAAATCTTTTTGGGTAATAGCCAATTGCGATTCAAAAACTTTTAATGATTCTTTATTCGCCAAAACATTCAAATAGGCATTAGCAACACTCAATTTAATATCGTCTTTGATATCATCAACTCTATATTGACTACTAATCGCACTTAATTTAGCTCTTTCGATAGTATTATAGTTTCGAAGCCCATCAAATAAAGTTACTGAAGATGTCAAACTTCCTGAAGCAGAAAATATAGTTGCAGAAACCAAATTATTTGTTGTCGGATCTAACGCTAGACCTGTATTTGCTGAGGCGCTAATTGTACTATTAAGACTAGGCAACAAGGCACCAATTGCATCAGACCTATCTATTAAAGTACTTTCTAAATCTAATTCTGATTGCTTAACAGTAAGGTTGTTTTCTACAGCGTAATACACACACTCCTCTAGAGTCCATTTCTTTTGCTGTGCCATACCTAGCACAACAGAACATAATAGTAGTAATCCTGTGATTTTTACTTTCATTTTATTCTTTTTTAAACCAACCTATACCTAGGTTGCTCGATTCGTTTTTTGATTTGATTGATTATTCTTAATCCTCATCCGGACCATTATCTTCACTCTTGGCTTCTAACTTGTTCCAGATTTTTATTTTAGAGTTTTCATCGATTCCAGATATAATTTCTACGTCGATGCCATCACTTACACCTAGTTCAAGCTCTCTCTTTTCAAACTCATTATCACCAGTTTCCACTTCTACATAGGGCTTATTGGTTTCTTTATCGAACTGTAACAAAGCTTCTTTTATAGAAAGCACATCTTTCTTCTCTTCTAAAACAATTGCCGCGTTTGCACTATAACCCGCTCTAATATTTGTACTATCAGACACTACTAAATCACCCTCGATTTTAAATTGAACAGCGCCTTCTTCTTCCACACCTTTAGGTGCAATAAACTTTAATTTTGCGCTGAACTTTTCATCTTGTAAAGCACCCATGCTAATCTCTAATGGCATGCCAACTTTAAGTTTGCCTACTTCAGCCTCATCTACCTCTCCTTCAAAAATCATTTTAGACATATCTGCAATAAACGCAATAGTAGTACCATCGTTGAAATTATTACTTTCGATAACCTGATCACCTACCTCTACAGGTATTTCTAATAATGTACCCGTTACCGTAGCTCTAATGTTGGTATTGGCACTAGATGAACCACCTGCAGAACCAACTCTAATAATCTGGTAATCTGCCTGAGCATTCTGTAATTCTTGCGTTGCTTGATCAAATCGTAATTGCAAGGCATTAAAATCTTGACTAGAAATCACCCCTTTATCAAAAAGTGTTTTATTACGATCATATTCAATCTTTGTATTGCTTAAAGAAATTTTGGCATTATTTACTCTACCTCGAGCTTGATTTAAAGACTGCTCATTTGGTACTACTTTAATTGTGGCAATTAAGTCACCCGCTTTAACTTGAACACCTTCTTCCAAATACACCTTTTGTATAATACCAGAAATTTGAGGTTTTATCTCAATTTCATCTTGTGGTATCACCTTACCGGTAACAACTACCTTATTGGTAATATCTCTTTTTTCAACGGTTTCAGTTTCATATGTTTTTAAAGGGGTGCTATTTTTCTTTAAAAAATAGACTACTGCAGCCAGTATCCCAATAACTGCTACTCCTATTAATACGTACTTTACATACTTGTTCATGCTCAACTATTTGATTGTTATTTATTCTTTTGTTGTTTGGTCTGTTACTCTTCTCTTAATGCGTCAATTGGTTTTATTCTTATGGCTCTATTCGCAGGTATCAATCCGATTAAAACACTCAGACCAACCATTAAAATAAAAGAACCTAAAAACTGTGGTATACTAATCATAAGATTATAAAATGGCACATCACTGTTTTCGCCAATCATATTATTCGCAATCGCCAGAAAACCTATTGCAATTGCAAAACCGACAAAGCCTGCAAACACCGTAATTACTATTGATTCTAATACAATTTGTCTTTTTACCACTTTTGGTGTAGCACCTAAAGCACGCCTAATACCTATTTCTTTGGTACGTTCTTTTACCGTAATCAATAAGATATTACTAATGGCTATTACGCCAGCAAGCAATGTTAATATTCCCACGAAGAATGATACCCCTTGCAAAACACCTGTAAATGCCGATACGTTATTGAAGACTTCAGACATGTCGAAACTACCAATTGCGCGTTCGTCTATGGGGTTGATATCATACTTGTTTTTCAACAGGCGTTTTATTTGACTTTCAACTACAGGTACTTTAGTATCTGACTGAACAGAAATTGCCATCCATCCCATTTTATCTCCTGATCCAAAAGCTTTTTGAAATGTTGAAAATGGAATATACACTGAATTCTCACCGTCAATATTTATATTTTGGTTCGGCTTATATATCCCGACGATATTAAAAAACACGCCGTTAATACGAACATCTTCCCCTATCGCATTTTCACCTTTTTCAAACAGAAGCTTATAGGTTTCTTCTCCAATAACACAGACTTTTTTAGACTCGGTCATGTCATTTTCATTCAAGAACCTGCCCTCTACCAGTTTCTTTTTCATGATTTCATCCACATTCGGATAATCACCATAAACCGCCGACCCACTCGTTAATCCGTTTCTATACACTGTAACCACACCTCTATGATTACCAAGTTCTATTCTTGGGGCAAGAACTTCTATTTCTGGTATTTGCTCTTTTAAAATCGTTGCATCCTCTAGTTTGAATTGAATTCTACGACCTCTTTCAAATCCTTTATAAGGTTCAGATGTACTTTGACTCCAAACAAAGAGACTGTTAGACGCCGTACCAGCGAATATTTTCTGAAAGCCATTGCTCATTCCGTTTGCACCACCTAATAATAGTACAAGAATTATCATCGCTATAATAACCCCTAACATGGTTAAAAATGTACGAAACAAGTTCTTACCTAATGTGGCAAAAATCTCTGACCATAAATCTCTATCAAATATCCACATATTATTTATCGCTTAATGCTACAATTGGTTTTACTCTTGCTGCTTTCATTGCCGGAATCAATCCTGCGAGAACGCCTGCTACAATCAATATTATAGTTGCAGTTACAACCATTGACATACTAACCGACGGATTTGCAAAAGCCCCTGTTTTAATACTCGGACCGATAGCCGCTAATAATCCCGTTGCAATCCCTAATCCTATAAATCCTGATAAGGCAGTTATAAAAACAGATTCGAACAAGACTAATTTTATTATTGACCACGGCTCTGCACCTAAAGCTTTACGAACACCAATTTCTTTTGTACGTTCTTTAATTATAAACACCATAATATTACCGATACCTACAATACCAGATAGTAATATTAAAAGTCCCACAATAATTACTGCGATATCAAGACCACCTGTAAAGTTGCTGATATCTTCAAAAACCTCTGCGTAGTTAAAGATTCTGATTCCTGATTGATCCTTGGGTGCAATTTTAAAACGCCTTCTAAAAACATTCTCTAATCGATCTGAAAAAGCAAGAGCTTCGGTTAAATCGTAATTAGGATTATAGGTTAAAGCAATCTGATCAATGTGATCCGTTTGCCCATACATTTTTTGATATGTACTGGTAGGCGCATAAATGTTTCGCTCTGCATTATCATCACCATCATCGGTAAACGTACCGATGACTCTAAAAGGCAGTCCGTTAAACTCAACAAACTTACCTATGGCATCTTCGTTCTTGAATAAATCTTCCTCAACTTTTCTACCGATAACGGCAACTTTAGAGGCATTCATTAAATCGTTAGTATTTATAAATCGACCCTTATTTACTAAAGTCTTTTCAATAGCTTGGTGATCCGGGTAAACTGCCTGTATATTATAACTACCCGTTTCGCTCTTATAACGTGCCGATGTATTTTGATATACTCTCGGGCTAATATACTCTACATCATTAGGAAAACTTCTTTTGATGTATTCAATATCATCATTGGTCATTTGTATTCTTCGCCCAGCTTCAAACCCTCCATAGGCTAAAGAAGTAGTACCTGTTCTAACAAAAATGGAGTTGGTAGCATCATCACTAAACTGAAGTGTAAATCCGTTTTGCATTCCCTTTACAGAAGCCAAAAGCAATACCAAAATGAAAATACCCCAACCTACCGAAAACCCGGTAAGGAAAGTTCTAAGCTTGTTGTTGCTTATGCTATGGTATATTTCTTGCCAAATGTCTCTATCAAACATATTGCTCGGCTCTTACTTGTTCTATTTTCTTATCCTCAATAATAACCCCATCCTTTAAATGCACAATACGTTTACACATATCAGCAATATCTGGCTCATGAGTAACTATTAAAATGGTATTACCTTGGTCGTTAATTTTCTGAATCAAGTCCATCACCTCATAAGATGTTTTACTATCCAATGCTCCGGTAGGCTCATCGGCAAGCAATACTTTTGGTTCAGCAGCTAATGCTCTAGCTATGGCAACACGCTGTTTTTGACCACCAGAAAGTTCGCTAGGCAAATGACCAGCCCATTCTTTAAGACCCACTTGGGTTAAATATTTTAAAGCTTTTTCTTGACGTTCTTTTCTCGGTACTTTTTGGTAGTATAATGGCAGGGCAACATTCTCTGCCGCACTTTTATAATTGATAAGGTTGAACGACTGAAAAACAAAACCTAAAAACTTGTTTCTATAACGAGCAGCCTTCGTTTCATTTAAATCTTTAATGGGAACGTTATCTAAAATATACTCTCCAGAATCAGAGCTATCCAACATACCTAAAATATTTAATAAGGTAGATTTACCCGAACCAGAAGAGCCCATGATAGCTACTAACTCCCCTTCTTCAACATTAAAATTTATTCCTTTAAGAACGTGAAGAGAATTCTTGCCCATTTTATAGGACTTATGAAGATCTTTAATTTGAATCATGTTGGTTGTTGTTTTGAACAATTTTTACACTGCCTATTCATTAGACTATGCAGTGTAAAATTTGTTACATCAATTTAATACTTTTTTTATTTTATTCGTTCTCGGCAAGCTCATCGGGCACTACTTCGTTCCAAACCTTAATTTTATCACCTTCTTCAATACCTGAATTGATCTGTACGTGAATACCATCGCTTATACCCAACTCAATATCTCTTCTTTCAAATTCTTGATCACCAGTTGCGATTTCTACGAAAGGTTTTTTGGTTTTATCATCGAATTGCACCAAAGCTTCTTTCACAGCTAAAACACTATCTGCACGCGCTAAAATTATAGATGCATTAGCACTTAAACCAGCTCTAATGAATACGGAGTCTTGTTTTTTAAGGGTTCCTTTAATTTCAAACTGTATAGCACCATTCTCTTCATTTCCTTTCGGAGCTATATAATCTAGAACAGCATCGAAAACTTTATCTTCAATGGCACCAACGGTAATTTCTAACGGAAGATTCTCTTTAATTTTACCTACTTCAGACTCATCGACCTTACCTTCGAAAATCATTTTATCTACATCTGCAATAGCTGCTATGGTAGTACCTTCATTAAAGTTATTACTTTCAATAACCTGATTACCTACTTCTACGGGTACTTCGAGTACCATACCACTAACCGTTGCTCTAATTTGTGTATTTGCGGCATTACCAAAACCAGAAGTAGTACCCGTTTTTACTATATCATATCTTTTATTAGCAGCTGCGTAAGACTGTTTCGACTGATCATAGCTTAACTGAGCACGCTCTAAATCTACTTTAGAAATTACACCTTTAGAAAACAATCCTTTTTGACGATCTAAATTACGCAATTGATCATCTAGGTTGATTTTAGCTTCATTAATATTATTTCTAGCATCATTTAAAGAACTTAGATTAGGTACCACTTTAATAGTACACAGCAAATCGCCAGATTTTACATAGTCGCCACCCTCCACAAAAATCTTCTCAATTACTCCAGATATATTTGGCTTAATAAGCACTTCTTCTAACGGAAGAATACTACCCGTTGCCATCGTCTTTTTAATAATGGTCTGCTTAGTAGGTTCTTCTGTTTGATACACCACTGGATCTTCTGCATTTTTTGAATACAAATAGAACATAGACCCGCCAAAGGCAAGCACTATAATAAGCAGGATGATAATTGTTGTTGACTTTTTCATTTTTTGATTGGTTATATTTTGATGATAATTTTATTCTGTTCTTAAAGCTTCAATTGGTCTTATTTTGATGGCACTTTGTGCAGGTATGAATCCCGCTAACAAACCGGAAAATATTAAAATAACCAGTGCACTCACTACCACACCTAAACTTACACTAGGGTTTACAAACATATCTACAGGACCTACGGAGTCTAGCACCGCATTGACGCCATAAATAAATGCCGCACCGAAAACAATGCCTATCATACCCGATATGATCGTTAGGAAAATAGATTCCATTAAAATTTGTTTTTTGATAGACCATGGCGCTTCGCCCAAAGCCCTACGAATTCCGATTTCTTTTGTTCGTTCTTTAATTACAATGAGCATAATATTACTCACGCCGATAATTCCGGATAATAGCACAAGCACCCCTACAAAGTAGGCTACCCAGCGTAATGCACCGAATAGACTTTCGACGCGATTATATTGTTCATACAAATCAAAATACCCAACGGCACGTTTATCATCGGGGTGAATTTTTCTATTCTCCTTAACGACATTTACAATCTTCTCTTTGAGATTAGAAATGGAACTACCATCTAGCGCGGTAATGGCCATCCACCCAACATCATTACCCATATTAAAAGCTTGCGAGAAAGCAGTAAATGGAACATAGATTTCTTTCTGTCCTTCTTCACCACCGCCATCATCTTTCTTTTGATAGGTACCTACTACCATGAAATTGACTCCTTGAATTTTAATGTAGGTTCCTAGTACTTTTTCTCCTCGATCATAAAGTTCATTTCGTACGCCAACACCAATTACTGCAATTTTTCTTTTGTCTTGAATGTCATTATGATTTACAAACCTACCCGATGTAATGGTCATGGGTTCTTGCCGTATAATTTCTGGATAATCTCCGTAGACATTGAAAGCACCTGTTTTTAAACCGCGAACAACATTATTACCCCCACCAAATCCGCCTAATTGATTTCGGGGAGAGATGAATCTTAAATTGGGAATATTATCTTTTATAGATTGTACATCTTCTAGCTTAAAATTAAAACGTCTTCCCTTTGGCAATCCTTTATAAGACATTGTCGTATTACGTGACCACATGAACATGGTATTGGTAGCGATATCGCCAAAATCGGCACGAATGCCATTTTCCAAACCTTTACCTGCAGCAAGTAATATAATCAGAATAAAAATACCCCAGCCCACACCAAAAGAAGTAGCCAATGTTCTAAATACATTGCTAGATAATACTTCTAAGATTTCTTTCCAACGGTCTCTATTGAACATGGTTATATCTTAATTAATAATGCTTTTTATATTTTACTACTCGTCTCTTAATGCTTCTATCACATGAATTTTAGCCGCTCGCCATGCAGGGAAAAATCCCGCTACTGCTCCTGCAAAAATCAATACAAATACCGTGGTTAAGGCAACATTGAAATTCACTGAGGGATTCAAAACATAATCTACCTCTACATGCGGACCTACAATTTCGAGCAGCCCCATGCTTAAAATGAGTCCCGTGAAACCCGCTATTGCCGTAATAAAAATTGCTTCGTGTAAAATCATACCAACAATTGACCATGGCTTGGCACCTAACGCTTTGCGAATACCTATTTCTCTGGTGCGTTCTTTCACGACAATGAGCATAATGTTACTCACCCCAACAATACCAGCGATAATGGTACAAACCCCTACAAACCAAAAGAAAAATTTGATACCTCCCATTAATGCATAAAAGCGCTTAGCCTCTTCCATAGGGTTATATACTTGAATGGCACTTGTATCTTCTGGCGCCACCGTATGTGCTTTTTGTAAATACGATTTTAATTCATTCTTAAACTTGATAGATTGTGCAACGGCAGTTTCGAAATCTTCTACAGGAGGTAATGTATAGGAAAGATTATTTAAATGATCGGCGCCATTAAAAACCTGCTGCGCGGTACTTACAGGAATATAAATACGATCCTCTTCACGTTCGCCACCAATATCACCGTATACACCAACAATTTTAAAAGGGATGCCAGAGAGGTCTAAAAATTCCCCTACAGGACTTTCTAGCGCATGAAATACTTCTCGATTAATCTTATTACTAATGATTGCCACTTTAGCCTTAGCATCAACATCTTGTTGATTGAGGAACCTACCTAAGGTCATAAACTCATTTTCGATAAATTGAAATTGATCAGAAACACCCTGTACATTATAAGCTAAAGACTCGCTACCGTAGTTTACGAATACCCCTCTAACAAATAACCTTGGCGATTTATTTTCTATTTGGTCCTCAAACAACACACCCGCCATGTCGTAATTCTCATTACGAAATTGAATAGGTCTACCCGGGTTCATACCTTTATAACCCATAGTGGTAACACCCGGCCAGACCCAAACACTGGTAGCAGCATCTTGTTCGAATTCTTTGGCGATACCATTTTGCATGCCTTGACCAAAACCCAATAAAATAACTAGAATGAATATACCTGAAGCAACGGAAAGTCCGGTTAGAAATGTACGTAGCTTATTCTTGCGAATAGTATCGAAAATTTCTTGCCAACGTTCTAAGTCGAACATAAGATTGATTGATTAGTTTGATTGATTGATGAGCGCGATACAACTATCACACAATCATAAGACTAACCAAAAGGAAGAATGTTACACTATTTGTGAAAAAAAACTATAAAAAAGATTTAAGGCCTCATCTTTTTGTAGATAAAATAGAAAAGACCAGCTACCAAAACATACGGTACAGCCATTAAATAAACGATACCATTATTAATACCTTCGGCTGTTTTACCAGAAGATTCACTTTCTAAAACCGCTCTACACATTGCGCATTGCGCCTCAGCATCTATTGGGATCAACAGAAACATTACAACTACCAATAAGATTATTTGTTTAGTATGCATAGTAGGGAGATATCATTAAATAAACTACAACACCGGTAACGGCAACATACAACCAAACAGGAAATGTATACTTTGCCAATGCTCTGTGATCTTCAAACTTCTTTAAATATGCCATAGCATAAGTTCTCAGCACTAAAGGAATTAATGCAATAGAAAGTACGATATGAGTAATAAGAATAAAATAATAGACGTATTTAATAGCACCTTCACCCCCATAACTAGTAGAGTCTGATGTCATGTGATACGCTATATACATCATAAGAAATAATAAAGACAACGCAATATTGGTTGTCATTAAACTCTGATGCAACTTTTGATTACCATTTTTAATAGCCCAGACAGCTACTAACAGTAATACAGCCGTAATTCCATTTATTGTGGCATAGATTGGAGGCAGAAATGAAAGCGGCTCAACATTAGGCAACTTAACACCAAAAAGAATTGCAACTACTATTGGTATAATAACAGAAACAACTGCAATTAATTTATTAAACTTTTTCTCGTCTTTAACAGTCCCTTGCATACTTCTTACTTATTCTTCTAACAATTTCTGAATATCAACTTTCAGAATCCCTATTTCTTCTGTTTCGCCATGATCATTAACCCCTTTTTCTTCTAAAATAGCACCTCTGTAATATACTATTGGGTTACCAAAGTCATCTATTCTTGATCGTAGGTAACCATCTTTATCTACTAAGGCAAATAAACCCGAATGTTCAAACCCACCAGGAACATCTGGCATTTCGGCCGCAAAAATATTAAAACCTGCATTTGCCAATTCATATATACCATCATGATCACCGGTCATTAAATTCCAGTTTTTATCTTGAATTTGATATTTCTCTTTATAATCTCTCAATACCTGTGGTGTATCAAACTCTGGTGTAATACTAAAAGATGCTATTGCAAAGTCATCAGCATCTTTAAAATGCTTTTGCACATCTACTAAGTTTGTTGTCATTACAGGACAAATGCTTGGGCATCTTGTAAAAAAGAAATCTACTACATATACCTTACCCAAATAGTCTTTATCAGAAACAACAATACTATCTTGGTTCATAAATTCAAAAGCAGGCACTTTTCTTCGTTTCCCATCTAACAATATATAGCCAAGCTTATCGCTACTCTCTTTTGCAGAAACATTTAAACGATCGTTCTCAACTACCGATCCAGAAGACAATCTTTCTACTATTCTTGGCACTACAATGATGCCGAAAATCAGCACAATTAACGAAACCCAAACGTATGTATACTTCTTGTTCATTATTTAGATTGATCAGTATTATTCTTTTTTAATGCAAGCCTGTATTCTGCTAGTACGATTTTTACATCATCGATCATTTTATTATTCAAATCTGAAACGGAGTTAGAATTGAAACCATATTTCGTACCATCATCCTCATCAGCTGACCTACCTCTTAATGTCAAGTCTTTATCTATTATAAAAACATATGAAGTACTGTTATTAGCATCTAATACTATGTCGGTTTTTAAACTATTAAAAAGGTCTTGAATTTGAGTATCATTAGCAGACACGAAATTCCACTTATCATTATCTGCTAGTGTAGCCAGCTCTGTTTTAAGCGCTTCAACTTCACCTTCCGTATCATTGGCAACAACCATAACAAATTGGATGTCTTTAAACTCGTAGAAGCGTTTATATATTTTTTGATTTATATTGAATGCATTACCCTTTCTACCTTCAACATCAGAACCTAAGAAACCTAATATGGTAATTTTACCTTTGAATTTAGCTTCATCAGAAAAATCTATTTCATGAACATTTTTTGTTAGCTGCGATAGCTTACCAAAATTAGTTACCCCAGAAGCAAAGAATAGATACGCCACAATTGGCAGTATAAATAAGACAACAAGAACAAAGGTCTTTTTCATAAATCAGGAAGACTAGTTATTGAAACCATTTAATTAGTTACAATAGATATAATCAATAAATTACAAACTATACAAAAATAAAAAAGACGGTTATAAAACCGTCTTTTAATACTGTTAATTATAACTTAGAAGTTCCAACTTACAAAGCCATCTTTATATACATTATAAATATAATCGGCTTCTACAAGAAGAATAAATGTCAAATAAATAACCAAAAATATTGGTGTCCAAACAATCGCCCTTCTTAATGAAGACTTCTCGTCACGTAAGTGCATAAAATCCCAAGCGATATAATAAGCTTTAACTAAGGTTAATATAATAAAAACCCAGTTGATCAATTTCATACCCAATACATAAGTATCAGTTAATGATGCCGGCTTAATAATACCTAATACCACTTCTACTGCAGTTATAAGCGTTAAAAAAGCTAATACTCCCCAGATTTTCTGTGTGTTAGATTTGAACTTTACAAGTCCTCTAAAAATTTCTAATTTATGTCCGTCTGCCATTTTACTTTAATCTAAAATTCTATTTTCAGTAATGCTGTTTTTCTTAATTGGATTACACTAGGTAGAAGAAGGTAAATACGAATACCCAAACTAAATCTACAAAGTGCCAGTACAACCCGACTTTCTCAACCATTTCATAATGACCTCTTCTTTCATAAGTACCTATAACAACATTAAAGAAAATGATAATATTAATTACTACACCCGAGAATACGTGGAAACCGTGAAACCCTGTAATAAAGAAAAAGAAGTCAGCAAAAAGTCTGCTTCCATATTCATTATGAATCAAGTTAGCACCTTCAACAACTTGTGTTGCCTCTGCCAATTTTGCTAATGAAGCCTTTCTGTCTAAAAGTGTTTTCTCGCCTTCTTCGTTGATTTGTTCAGTTCTGATTAAAATATTAGAATCTGCTTTAAACCCTTCAACAACCTCTGTTAATGAAACACTAGTTAATGTTGGCTCTTGAAAAAACCAAAGTCCGTTCTTTCTTTCGTGAATAATTCTATCATCTGGTATAGACGCTGCGAAATCTGCTAACGAAGCTCTCTCACCTGTATCAGCTTTTACAAATTGTAATATTCTACCACCTTTAGTTTCTAAAGCACCATGGTCACCTTTAATAAAAGTACCCCATTCCCAAGCTTGAGAACCAACGAAGATGATACCTCCTATTACAGTAGCGAACATATACCATATAACCGCATTCTGTTTCATTTTATGACCAGCATCAACTGCTAAAACCATAGTTACAGATGACATGATCAAAACAAAAGTCATAAGTGCAACATAAATCATGGGGTAATTTCCATGAAAGAAAGGAACGTGTGTAAACACTTCGTCCGCTATTGGCCATGTTTCAATAAATTTAAATCTTGAAAAGCCGTATGCTGCTAAAAATCCAGAGAAAGTTAACGCATCCGATACAAGGAAAAACCACATCATCATTTTTCCATAGCTTGCTCCTAAAGGCTGGTTGCCACCACCCCATACGCTTGTTTCCGTTCCCGTAGTCACCGTAGAATTCATATACTAATTATCGTTTTAATAAAACTTTAGCAAATTTACATTTTTTTGAACTATTTAAAAACGCAATTTGACTCAAAACTAACTTTGATACACTTTTTATTTCACAAAGAACATAAATAACACCAAATAGACCCATAATAAATCTAAGAAATGCCAGAATGTTGCCCCTAAGGTAACACCTAAATAGTTCTCTTTACTATATTTTCCTTTGTTTTGATTGTACAACACCACCAATAATGATATCATACCCGCCACAACATGCACTACATGCACCATTGCAATCAAAAAGACATAAGATACTTTTATACTACTTGTAGGTCCTGTGAAGTAGTATCCTTCGGATACTAATTGAGAAAAACCCGAGAACTGTAGAAAAATAAAAAGCACTCCTAAACCTAACGTTGCCAATAGCCATTTAGTACCGCTTGCATTTTTACCTTCACTAATTGCTTTCTTTGCCATCATATAGCTAAGACTACTAACAATGATAACTATAGTACTATATAGAAAAGAATTTGGTAGCGTAATGTCGCTAGACCAGTCTTCTCGCGAACTACTTACAATATAAGCACTTGTCCACCCTGCGAAACCCATTAATAGGCTGATAATACCAAACCAAAGCATCATCTTTTTTGCCCTTGCATTTTTCTCTGCCGCCGTACCTTGTGTTAAATCCATAATTAAGCTAAAAATTTATCTATTACGTAAACTATTTGCATCAGTGTAATATAACTGACACTTGCCAACATTAATTTTCTTGCCGAAACATTATCTCTTTTTCTATACAATTGAAAAGCAAAACCTAACATAACAGCACCCATTAAAAAGATTAGTACTGCAGCAACTATCGATAATTGAAGCCTACCTGTAATACCAAAAACCGGAATTATTGAAACTGCCATCATCCAAATAGTATACATTATTATCTGCAATACCGTTGCTGCATCTTTTTTCCCTGTCGGTAACATTTTAAATCCACCAGCGGTATAATCATCATCTAACATCCATCCTAATGCCCAAAAATGAGGGAATTGCCAGAAAAATTGAATCATAAATAATGTACCGGGCTCTATACCAAAATCATCAGTAGCAGCCACCCAACCTAACATAAAAGGTATTGCCCCAGGTATTGCACCTACAAACACTGCTAGCGGAGTAATTGTTTTTAAAGGAGTATAAACACTCGTATATAGAAATATAGAAATTGCCCCAAACATTGCTGTTTTAGGATTCAAAAGATAGAGTGATAATATACCGACCAGTGTTAGTACAATTGCCAAAGTCATTGCCGTATTAACAGACATACGACCTGTAGGTATGGGTCTATTTTTAGTACGCTTCATTAAAGCGTCTAAATCTTTTTCTATAATTTGATTATACGCGTTACTGGCACCAACCATGCAATACCCTCCAAAAGCAAGAAGCAAAACTTGAAACCATTGTATTTCGTAAGCACCTAAAAAGTAACCTGCTATCGAAGAAAAAACGACACTAACAGCCAATCTAGCTTTGGTAATCTCCTTAAAATCGGCAAAAATCAATGCAAAAGCACTTTCTTTTTCCGAACCAACAGCCGTTTTCATACTCTTTTTTATAGATCTGCAAAGATAACCCCCAAGTCATATTTCTGCAACCTAAAAGCTTTATTTCTAGTATTATTGACCTTGTTAAAAATCAAACCTCAAATACAACTATTAAATGACTGAGTTAAATACGGTACAGTAAGTAGTTGTCAACTTTCAACATATAGACCAGTTTCTAATATTATATAAGTAATAATCTCTAGGGAAAGTTTAAAGCAAAAAAAATCCCGAGCAAATTGCTCGGGATTTTTTATATGATTAAAACAGTAACTAAATACTATTGTAATTTAAAGTTAATTGGAATACTAAAAGGAACACGTACTGCTCTACCTCTTTGCTTACCAGGAGTCATTTTAGGTAATTTACTGATAATTCTCGCAGCTTCTTTTTCTAAGTTTTTATCTGGTCCACGCATTCTAACGTTACCGATACTACCATCTTTTTGAATTACGAACATTACACTAACTCTACCTTGAACACCCATTTCTTGAGCAATTTCTGGGTAACGGAAGTTTTTACCAATGTGTTTTTGAATCATTTTGTTAAAACAAGCTCTTTTATCGCTCTCGTTCTCACAACCTGGAAAAACAGGTACATCTTCAATAACTGCAAAAGGTACATCTACATCTTCTTCAATTTCATCAACAACAACATCGTCAACCTCAACGATTTCTTCTTCTTGACTAGTTTCTGTAGACTCGATTACAGTTTCTTCTACCTCTTCTTCATCTTCTACAACCTCGATAATTTCAGGTGCAGCTGGTGGTGGTGGAGGTGGTGGAGTTTTGATTTGTTCTGTCATTGGAACCTCTTCATCTAAAAGATCATCCACATTCATAGAAATATCATAATCATTTACCTCATCATACGTTTTCCATTCAAATGCTACGAAAGTAAATAGCATTACCACGAATAAACCGATAACGAAATAAAGACTGCTGTTCTTTGTTAAATCCGCCTTTGGATTCTTTTTAGGTTCCATATATATTCAATTTAGTGATTGCTAATTTAACTAATTAATCCATAAAAATGCAACTAAAATTTTCATTTTAACGAGGGCACCCGAAAAAATATAAATCTAACAGCCAACATTCCAACAATCGCTCCGGTAGAATTTGCAAGCGCATCTAGCGGATCTCCGTGTCTATCAGCGGTAGCTACATGTTGTAATACTTCAATAATTATGCCGTACAGTATAGCAAATAAAACAATGTACCACAATAACTTAGACCTACCTACACCTTGCTCTTTGCTCTTAGGTATTGCCAAGTAACCTAGCACTACCATTACAGAGTAAAAGGTAAAATGTACAGCCTTATCCATATGCGGAATATTGAACCTTGAGGTACCAATTCCTGAAAAAGAAAATAAGCTGGAAAATGTTACAAACATCATCCAGCTTATGAAAAGTACTTTATAAATAGTGTTTTTAACCACCTATTATCTCTTTATATGCAGCATCGCTAAGCAAATCTTCTAATTCGCTAGCATCGCTAAATTTAATTTTCACCATCCAACCGTCACCATATGGATCAGAATTTACTTTTTCTGGCTCGTCTTCTAGTGCTTCGTTGAACTCAACAATTTCACCAGATAAAGGAGAGAATAAGTCAGAAACAGTTTTTACTGCTTCTACCGTACCAAAAATAGCTTCGCGATCCAATGTTTCGTCTAGGGTATCGACTTCTACATAAACAATATCACCTAATTCACCTTGTGCGAAATCTGTAATACCTACAGTAGCAACATCACCTTCTATCTTAACCCACTCGTGATCTTTCGTATATTTTAATTCAGCTGGTATATTCATTATAGTCGTTTATTATTTTTTTACTTCGGCAAATGTAAAGTTTTCAACTTAGGTTATCAAAACATTTACCAATGTTATCATATGTTTAATAAGGGTACATAAAATATGTAGTCAACTTTTACAAAGTTGCGGTATTAGTTACCAAAATTGTATCGAATTGTAAATCCGGTATTAATAGTTGTTTGTGGAAAAGCGGTCGAGACTGCAAATTGAGAGAACGAATGATCGTAAAAGAACAATGCATTTAAGTTCTTACTTAAGGCGTAATCTGCCGTAAACTTCAGCGACATTAAATTCTGACCAGAAGTAATTTGGTTATTATTGATGTCTAAATTTCTAATAATAGTAATATTATCTCGTAAGGTGACATCAGCTTTTAAGTTTAAGTCACCCTTTAACCTTGTTTTGTTACCACCAATATTCGTTACAAATTTTACATCTTTAAAACGATACCCTAACCCAACTGTATATTCTTTACCGTTGATTTCGGTCATTAAATCATTATCGAAACTTAAAGATAATGCTCTATCTGTTCTTACTTCTGCTAAAACACTAACAGAATTCTTCATTTCAAAATCTACACGAATTAATGGATTAAATTGATCCGTTAGTACCACATTATTTAAAATTAAATCTGGTAAAATGTTTCCATTTTCGGCATTGATAAGTTCAATAGTAGGATCTAATCTTCTATCACTGATCAACTGCACCTTCTCTAAATTCGTTTGGTACGAGTTAATACTATATGATGCACGATACCCATGACTCAAAGAAAAACGCTTGAATTTCTTTTTAAACCATTTACTTTTCATTAAACCAGTATACTTAATACTCCAGTTCGGTATTGGAATATCTCTAAACGTATCTAAGTTTACACGTTTAGCATCTTGACCAGTATACGCTGAAAAGAATGCCGGTAATAAAACACTTTGTTGTGTTTTTCCATATCCTTCAGGAAACTCACCATTCGCATCAACAGGTATACCTTGTTCGACTGCTATTCTATTTGCAATCGTAATTCTATTATCCTGAAACTCTTGAAAAGTACTAGAATCAAATTCATCACTTTTACCAAAAGCGGTACCAATCATCATAGTAGAAATACTAAAGCTACCATAGTTGTTACCCAACTGCAGGTTGTATTCTTGGTCAACCACATTAAAATTCTCTTGATAACTGTCAGAATACTGTCTATCTGCTACCAAATCAATCGTAATATCTTTTGTTGGTTGTGCAGTTGCGGTAATATTCAATTGTTTATTTGTTCTTTGGATGAATTGCTCGTTGAACTCTTGATACCCCGTAAGCCAACCATTTCTAGCCGCTTCGTACCTAACATCTGACTGACTACCGAACAAGAAACCAATAGTAGGTTTAGTTGTACCGACGAACCCAACAGATTGTGTATATCCAGGTAGTACAGTACCATTATTCTCACTGTAATTAAAGTTCAATCGTTTCACCATAGTAACGACATCTACGACCGTATTGAATAAATCACTTGTTTTACCTTTAATTTTCTCTTGATCTTCAGATAATGCACCCGACTTATCTCTACGTATCGGTCCTGTAGCAGAAGCTTTTGGAGCTTTACGTTTTTTAAGTCCGATTAAGTCATAGAACTTTTGCATGCTCAAAGACGATGTTATCGTATGCGTATTTGCATTCTGTACTGTATTTATATATTCACCAGCTACCTCAAACAATGCGTCGCCACCTCTTTGCCAATCGAAATTACTGGTATACGAGTATTGTGTACTTATAAAATCTAACGCAGGTATCTTAGAAAAAGGTACTTCATAATTCAACTGCATTTGTTGAGAATGTCTATTCGGTTCACCAACATCAAAGAAGCCGTCCCACAAGCCAAGTTCATTTCTTATTCTATCGGCAGATTCTAAAGGCTCATCTTCGTTTAGATAATTTCTAACAATATTATTATTCGAACCAGTAAGATTTAATCGTAACGATTTTGTCAAATCATAGTTGATAGCATATTGCCAATTAAATAAATAATTACGCTGCTGCAACTCTGGTAATGCAATTCTATCTTCACCATCAGTATACACATCTCTAAAACGCTGTGCATTAAATTGCCTATTAATATTAGAAGTAACACCAATATTGGACGGTAATAAATTTAAGTTCAGATCTTTTAGCCATTGCCAGTATTTACCTGTAAAAAGGGAGTCTTTTTTAGCAAACGGAGCAACTTCTACCGGTTCAAAACTGTGATTGTACACAAAACCAGTATTCACATTTTGCTCTTTTAGCTCAGCAATTTCAAAATCTCTATGATCAGTTTCGTTGTAACTATAATTAAATGTAAAGTTTTCAATATCGTAGAAGTTAGCATCTGCCTCTTCGCCACGATCTTTTCGAACACCAATTAAGTTGATACTCGTTCGCTTTGTATAATCTTCAGCCTGCTCTAAAACTTCATCTTTACCCTCTTGGGTAGCTTCAGCCGCAATTCTATCGTCTAATTTTAAATCATCATATACAGGATCAAACTCAGGCGTAATCATCTGCTCTGAAATTCCGTAATTGAATGGTAATTGAATTCCCCATTTCTTAGGAAGCAATTGTCCGACATTAACATTGGTAACTACATCGTAAGAAATAACATCTTCACGAGCACGTTCATTTGGCATTTGATCTATAGAACCAAAACCAGAAGTACTTTTACTACCGGTTGCACTAAAATTGGCAAAATCGGCAATATTACCATCAACTGCAGCAATTGCAGCCCAGCCACCATTATTATCTAAACCAGCTAAACGAAGTTCATTGAACCAAACCTCACCTCTTGCAGGTAAAATATCTTGATTTTTTATACCCACCATCATGGTACGTATACTACCTAAAGACGGGTTACCCTTAATACCAATACGTATTCTACCAGGAGCACGAACATCGAACTCACCCACAGGTATAACTTCGCCGTTTTCAATTTCAAAGAAACGAACATCACTAAGATCACCATCGGCAATCCATTGCGATTTTACTTTTGTTAAATCACTAAGTAAAATGTTCATCTCATTATTCTCTGGCCATACCTCATCATCTGCAACCGCAGTAAAAGGCGTAAACTCTAACGGTAATTCTATTTGATAGTAGTTTTGGGTAAAATCTGTTCCCATACGCAAGAAACCTACTAAAGGCGTAGAAGTATCTGCATAATCACTATCTATAATTTTTTCGGCATGTATGAACATTTTCATTTTCTCATACTGACGAATGTCAACATTCAAGTTTTTAAATACACCACGCGAATCTTCAGACTCTAAATTAGACACGGTCAACGAAAGAGATTGCTCGTTCTGGCGTATAATGGTATTGTTATTATTTAATTGTTCTCTAATAACACCTGGCGGCAATACATAAGGTATCGGCGTTCTACTGCTATTTTCTTCAATATTTACCGTATTAACATCTAAGGTAGTACCATCATCAGAAGGATCACTATCAATGTTTTTATCTTGTAAGGTACTGGTATATGTACGCCAATCTCCTCTAACTAAATCTAATGTAGCAAAACGTAAAATGGTTGGACTATTAAAACCAGTCATATACATTCTCATAAAACTAATAGACCTAAAATCTGTAATACCACCTACAGCATCGGTAAAATCACTTAACGGAATTTTATATTGGATCCAACGGTAGTTTACGTCATCACCATTAGGTATTCTAATATCTCCGCTTGCTGTACCTTCAATAATGTCGGTTACATACTCGTCATTAATTGTAGTATTAGGCTTTATTGAAATTCGATATTCGTAATAACTATTAACCGTATTCATGGTTAAATCTCTATCAACATCTTCCACATCTGGCAATGTTGTAGAACCCCTATCAGTATTGGTTACCGTTACAGGCGAATTCCCTTGAGGGTTATTAAAATCTAAATATCTATCTAAAATACTACCATCTCTATTTAGGTAATACCCGTAGTTATCTAATGCAGGATCATCACCACCGTTATTCGTATATACATCCGCTTCACGTACATCATCTAAACCGTCAAAACCAATATCCTGTAAACCTCTGTTGTTTTCATCTGCATCAAAAGCATACACCAAAGATTGTGTTGCCGGCACCTCTCCCCAAGAAGTAGGCGAAACAAAATCGTTACTATTTACGCCCGGCAATCCGTTTTCATATTGCTTTTTACCATCACGTAAAATATCTTCAGAAATATTACCAAGGTTAAAAACCAATTCACCTGGACCGTTAGCAATACCATCAACATAAGGATCCATTACCCAAAACTGAACAAATTCAACATTACTTTGTTCAAAATCTGTACTACTTAAAGAACGCATCATACCACCCCACTTTTCAGTTGGAGCTTCAGTTTCAAAATCAGGATTGTTATTATACGGACCTTTAGCTGTCGGATAATACACCATATCTAAAGTAGACTGAACCTGGGTCTGCCCTTGAGCAACATCAGTCTCAGGAAAAACTTCATCGATATAAACTCTACGCGTAGCGTTTGTTGAAATATCATCATCACTAATCTCAGCAGGTCTTTGTGTAGTAAAGAATATTGGATCAATAGTATACCAAGATAACTTAGCTCTACCATAACCGTTTAATAGGTTATTTAAATCTTCTGGCGAACTACCAAATGGTTGATCCGAATTACCAAATTCTAATGGCATACTAGCAAGAGACCACCCAAGAGATGCTCTAATATCTATCAAGGCCTGTGCCCCTTCAAAATCATCTAAATACGTAGTTGTCTCCCCTTCAAAATCAGCATTTTTAGGTGAGCTTGGTATTAATGCGGCCATTTCTGCCCTAACAGAAATATTAGAAGGCACATCGGTATCTATATTTGGCAACTTATTCACCATACGGGTCAAGAAAGGTACCTCTGTAGAGAAATTAGTATTTAATCCGAATATAGTATTGTTTACAGATTCTACTCCGTATGTAGATTTCTGCGTTAACGGTCGTTCGTTCATATTTAACAATGTACTGCCCAAAACAAATTTCTCATTGAATTGATGTTCAACATTTACACCCGTAAAACGACGTGTTTGTTGTCCGAATACTGCATTATTTTCTACAGAAATATTAATAGGCACATTAGAAGCCTCTAAACTAGGATCTAATATTTGCACCGTACCTGATTGATAGTTTACCGTATAATCGATACCCTCTTGCAAGGTTCTACCGTTTGCAGTTACCGTTACCGAACCTTGAGGTACGTTAAAAGCACCAATAGAAATACCATTACTACCTTCTGATTTATATGAACCTTTTAATATGAATTTATTTTTTTCAGGATCTTGTAGTGCCGCTGTTTTGGTTAAAGAGTACATATCTCTAAATACATACTGCTCTTGATTGGCGTTATAACCAGAAGTAACATTATACTGACCACTATTACCATTCTGTAGTTTTTCATATAAGTACTCCCCAAAAGGTTCTACTTTGGTAAAGATGATACGACCATTCTGCACATCTATCGTTTGACCACTTATAAAATCGAAGAAACCATCACCACCTGGTTGAATATCATTATAGACATTCAATCTATCTAAATTGAAGACATTTAGAAGAATACTTTCTTCCAACCCTTCAGGCCAACCAGAACCGGGACCTTCCTCAATAGGAGTAATATAGTTTCTTGGAGTAGGATCAGAATATAGAATATTCATTTTAAAATCTTCCTCACTTAAACTATACGCGCCAGTTGCGTAAATATTCTTCATCATCAAGTCCCAAATAGGATCAGTGATATTGGTAATATTACTTTTAAGAAGTTTAAGAATTAAGGTATTATTTTCTATAACTGTATTTACCGTCTGTGTAACCGTGGTAGCCTCAATACCGCCATTTGCAAATTCACCAACTTGGTATACCTGACCTTGAAATGTGTACTGATATGCAACACCTAAAACCTCATCGTTACTTAAACGTTGGTTTAATGAAATATAACCTAACTGTGTATTGAAATCGAAATCTCTACCTTGCTCTAACTTTCTAGCATTTTCTAAATAGGCATAATCAAAACCTTGATTAGGAGAATACCCACCTGCGAAACTACCAGCATTGAATCCGCTTTCTACAGTGGCGATTTCCCTAATGTTATCATTTAACGCACCATTATTGGTAAGAATTAAAGCCGGGTCATAATCATTGGCGTTGTTTCTAGGTCTTAAATCTGCAGGACCATTAAAGAATCCGCCACCACTACCGTTACTCTGACCAACTCTGGTCTTCGTAATATCTGATTCACCTAAATCTTGAATTGCCACAACATTACGCACATTTAGTGTCTGTTGCGTTCTGTTGGTAATCCAAACTTCTATACGGGTAATCTGTACCTGACTTTTTATATAAGGATAAGAAGAAAGTGCTTCGTCGTAGTTATCTCTAAAATACTGCGCTAAAAAGAAGTGTCTATTTTCATCATAGTCTAACGCCGTTAAAGAAAAATCATTTAATGTACCACCGCCTTGTGCAACTACTGTATTGTTTTGCGAACGCTGCTCAGAAAAAACAGCTGTTACCGAAGTTTTACCAAATTGTAGTTTCGTTTTTACACCAAATAAACTCTGTGCACCAGAAATTAGCGAACTATTAAGTGGCATGTTTACATTACCAACTTCTATAGATTGAATAATATCATCTTCTGTTGGCGTATAATCTAACTTTACAATATTCTGAAAATCGAAAGTTGCTTCTGTATCGTAATTGGCAGTTACTTGTAAACGCTCCCCTATTTGACCCAACATACTAAGACTAATACGTTGATCAAAATCAAAAGATAGATTCGTTCTATTTCTTGGTGATAAAGAAGGATTATCATTTTTCTGCCAGATAACTCCTAAATCCATCGCAACAGATCCTTGCGGAATTATCTCGATAGTATTACCGCCAAAAATGGTTGAAAAGAAATCGTTATTTACATAAAAATTAGGAAGTAAGTTTTTACGAGCTTCTTCACTACCTTCTTTTTTACCTGAATAAGCATCAGATTTTTCCTTGAAATATGATTTTATTCCTTCTTCCCTAATCAATTTAAAATACTGATCTGGTGTAAGAATTACAGGATATCCGATATTAAAATCACCCACACTTTCATTATAGATATAACGATCAAGTTTCGGGTCATAAATATATTTTGACACGATACTTTCTGGATTCTCAATTAGAATTCTACCCAGATCATATCCTGTTTTTACCGAATCAATTTCCTGTTCTTCTGTTTCTTGCGCCACAACAGTTGTTATGGAACCCAAAAACATAAAGAATACAAAGATGTGCTTAAAAGAAATTTTAAGAAATTTAGTTACCCCGTTTTTCAAACTTATTACAAATTTTTGAGCGCGAGTTTAATTATATTCTCGACACTTAGAGAAGCATCTTGACTAAGCACTTTATCGACAACCCTCTCTGATTGTTTACGTGCGAAGCCTAGAACTTCTAAAGCAGATAACGCTTCATCTTTATTTGTATTGTTTATACTTAGTGAAAGTTCGTCTATATCGTAAACTTTTAAGACCTTATCTCTAAGATCTAAAATTACACGCTGTGCGGTTTTCGCTCCTATACCTTTTACGGCTTGTATTGATGCAACATCACCGTTAGCAATAGCATCTCTTACTTGAGAAGGAGACATAGATGAAAGCATGGTTCTGGCTATACTTGACCCAATACCTGAAACAGATAGCAATAATCGGAATATTTCACGTTCAGATTTTTCAACAAAACCGAACAACGTGTGAGAATCTTCCTTCACTTGAAGGTGCGTAAAAACCGAGATGTTTTCTTGCTCTGGCAGCTTTGAAAAAGTGTTTAAAGAAATATTTACAAAATAGCCGACACCACCACATTCGATAATAACATGAGTTGGGTTCTTCTCTACTAGTTTTCCTCTTAAGTGATGTATCATGGTTTTTTAAAATTAAAAAGGGAAAGAAGTATGTCTACCAATTTCCCTATTTGAGTTATTATTTAATTAAATATTATTTTGAACCTTTAGCTTTCTTGCGCTTTTCACGCTCTTGAGCATCAATTACAGCAACAGCCGCCATGTTTACTATTTCGTCTACACTGGCACCTAATTGCATAATATGAACCGCTTTTCTTAAACCGACCATTATCGGACCAATAGAATCTGCACTGTTCAACTCCTTTAAAAGCTTATATGTAATATTCGCCGATTCTAAATTCGGAAATATTAATGTATTCACTTTTCTACCCGCTAGTTTAGAGAATGGAAACTTACTCTCATGAAGTTCTCTGTTTAAAGCAAAATCGGTTTGTATTTCACCATCAACCACCAAATCAGGTTTCGTTTCATGAAGAATACGAACCGCTTCCCTGACTTTTTTAGCATTAGGGTGCGTTGAAGAACCAAAGTTAGCATAGCTCAACATTGCCAACACTGGATCAAAACCGAAATTAGCAGCAACGTTCGCTGTCATTTGTGCAATATCTGCAAGCTCTTCAGCATTAGGCTCTATATTAATAGAAGTATCCGCTAAAAATAATGGACCCCTATCGGTAATCATAATATTCACCGTTGCTACTTTTTTAACTCCGCTTGCTCTACCAATAACTTCTAAAATTGGCTTTACTACCGTAGGGTAAGCTCTTGAGTAACCAGAAATCATTCCGTCTGCATCACCTTCAAGAACCATCATCGCACCAAAATAGTTACGCTCTCGCATTTTTATTTTTGCACTGTAAAAAGTTACACCGCTACGTTTGCGACTTTCCCAATATTTAGTAGCATAACGAATATGACGTTCGTCGAACTCCTCTGAGATAGGATCAATAATTACCAAGTCGGCATCGAACTCCAACTCTTTCTTCAATTCAAGAATAATTTCTTTTCTACCCAAAAGAATAGGAATAGCAATACCCTCTTCATGAACTATTTGAGCCGCCTTTAAAACATCTAAATGATCAGCTTCGGCAAATACTATTCGCTTGGCATTACTACGTGCTCTACCATGTAATAATCGAACAACCTTATTATCGTTACCCGAACGAAGCATAAGCTCTTCTCTATATTTATCCCAATCATCAATTGGCGCTTTTGCAACACCACTCTCTATAGCAGCTTTAGCTACTGCAGGTGGTATTTCATATATTAATCGCTGATCAAAAGGCTTAGGTATAATATATTCCTTTCCAAAAGTTAATCTTGTTTCTCCGTATGCAATGTTTACTTGCTCAGGTACCGGTTGTCTTGTTAAGTCTGCCAAAGCTTTTACAGCTGCCATTTTCATAGCCTCATTTATTGCAGTAGCCCTAACATCTAAAGCCCCTCTAAATATGAATGGAAAACCAAGTACATTATTTACTTGATTAGGATGATCAGATCTTCCCGTTGCCATTATAATATCTTTTCTGGTAGCAACCGCTAAATCATAAGCTATCTCTGGATCCGGGTTAGCCATTGCAAACACAATAGGATTCTCAGCCATGGATAGTAACATATTCGGAGTTACTACATTTGCTATCGATAGACCAACGAATACATCGGCATCTACCATAGCTTCATCAAGCGTGTTTATTTTTCTGTCGGTAGCGAATTCTTTCTTTGCTGGCGATAAATTATCGGCATCTTTTCTAATGACACCTTTACTATCGAGCATTACTATATTCTCTGCCTTTGCACCAAATGCTTTATATAATTTTGTACATGAAACAGCCGCAGCACCCGCACCACTTATTACAATGCGTACTTCGTCCATTTTCTTTTTAGAAATCTCTAATGCATTCAATAAAGCAGCTGCAGAGATTATAGCCGTACCATGTTGATCATCATGCATTACAGGAATATCTAACTCCTCTTTCAACCTTCGTTCAATCTCAAAAGCTTCAGGCGCTTTTATATCTTCAAGGTTAATTCCACCAAAAGTTGGTGCGATCATCTTCACAGTTTCAATAAACTTATCTACATCTTCTGTATCTACCTCAATGTCAATACCATCGATATCTGCGAAAATTTTAAACAGAAGACCTTTACCTTCCATTACAGGTTTTGAAGCCTCCGGACCAATGTTTCCTAATCCTAATACAGCTGTACCATTAGAAATAATGGCAACCAAATTACCTTTAGAGGTGTATTTATATGCGTTGTCTTTATCCTTTGCTATCTCTAAGCATGGCTCTGCTACACCAGGCGAATAAGCCAGAGCAAGATCACGTTGTGTACTATAAGGTTTTGTGGGAACTATTTTTATTTTACCAGGCTGTGGTTTTGCATGATAAATAAGTGCTTCTCTTCTTAGCTTTTCATTGCTCATACTCTTCTATTTAAAAAAACAAATTTAAAGGTATTCTGTAAGAAAGCGTTAAGCGAATCGGTATTTATACAAACAAAATAAATTGTTCTAATTAAATGGCTCAAAGTGGCATATCAAATTACAATTCAGAAGCCTTCTCTTTATTTGGCACATTAAGGCGTAAGGCTAGAAAACCTGAGATTGCGAAAAATGCACCAGCAAATAACATGGCGTTAATGGCATTATTACTAAGCAAGTATTTATAAATAGGACCAAAAGTTAGTGTCTCAATACCCATAGGAATCACAATCATCATATTTAATATCCCCATATAAACCCCACGTCTTTCTTGGGGAACCACTTTTGATACCATGGTATAAGGTATACCCATCATTGCCGCCCAACCAATACCAAAAAGTACCATTGGCACTAAAACCATAATTGGATCTGTGATATACGGGATTGTAAATAATGAAATAGCAGTACCGAACAGGCTTAATGCATATATTTTTTTACCACCATATTTCAATGTAAGTGGCACCAAAGCCAAAGCGACTACCATAGTCACTATATTATAGGTCAAACTCATTTGTGCAGATTGTGAGGCTGCTTCTCCCGTAGTGTATCCCATTGTCAATTTAAACAATGGCGTAGTATACTGCCAGTAAATAAATAAAGCATACCATTGAAATAAATATACTGCACCAACTCTCCACATAAACTTGGGCATTTTCTTTATAGATTCTGCAATTTCCTTAAAAGGCAAAGCAATGCGCTCAGTTAACGGCTTAGCTTTTGCATTATTAATCGCTGTCAATTCTTCTGATGAAGGCGGAATTTCTGGAGTTTTTAAAACTGAATAAAGGATTGTAGTAATCGAAAGAATTGCACCAATATAAAATGAGTAGTACAACCAAGTCGGTATCGTTCCTGCAACTTCAACAGATTCACCTCCAAATAAATATTGGAATAGTACAATAGATCCATTTGCTAAAAGTATACCTGCACCCACAAACAAACTTTGCATTTGATAACCTAAACTCAATTGTTTCTCAGGAAGTTTATCACCAACAAAAGCCCTGTAAGGCTCCATTGCCATATTGTTACCTACGTCAAGAATCCAAAGTAAACCAACAGCAAACCATAAAACGGGACTCGTTGGGAAAGCGAATAAACATAAACTACCCAAAATTGCCCCAATCAAGAAAAAAGGCTTTCTTCTACCCCAGCGTTCTGACCATGTTTTATCTGAAATAGCCCCAATTATAGGTTGTACAATCAAACCCGTTACCGGACCAGCGATATTTAAAATAGGAAGCATATCTTCTGGGGCACCTAGATATAAGAAAATAGGATTAATAGCGGTTTGCTGCAACCCGAAGCTATACTGGATTCCTAAAAAACCAACATTCATATTAAATATCTGCCAGAAACTTAGACTTGGTTTATTGAACTTCATGTACGAGATCAGTTAATTAATTGGTGATACGTTTTAGTACATTCTCACAAAACCTATAGTATTATTTCGGAAAACGTAATTTTCAACGACTACCAATATAATATAATTAAGACTGTTCTAGTACATTACTATTCAGAAAATCGAACGAAAACGATTGAGAAGTTTCAATTATTTTAAAAACTCAATATTTCTTGTGAGTCCGTCGAACTTCGTTCGCTTAACCGCAGATTCCTTGAACACTTTTTGAAAGACATCGACAGTTATTTCTTCCCAGTCTTTTTTAGTCATACTCAGCAGGTCTGGATTAGGGTTGAATAATGGTTCATTATGTGGTTTCGAAAACCGATTCCAAGGGCAAACATCTTGGCAAACATCACAGCCAAACATCCAATCATCAAAAGAACCTTTCATTTCGTTTGGCAGTTCATTTTTTAACTCAATCGTAAAATAAGAAATACACTTACTACCATCAACCACGTACGGATCAACAATTGCCTGTGTTGGGCAGGCATCTATACAGGCGGTACAGGTACCACAATGATCGGTTACCGCATGGTCATATTCTAATTCTAAATCAACTATCAACTCTGCTATAAAATAAAAAGAGCCAACTTGCTGGGTGAGTAAATTGCTATTCTTACCTATCCATCCTAGCCCACTTTTTGCTGCCCAAGCTTTATCTAATACAGGGGCAGAATCTACAAAAGCACGACCATTGACCTCGCCTATTTCCTCGGTAATAAATTCTTGTAACTGTCTTAGCTTTGTTTTGATGATATGGTGATAATCTTGACCATAGGCATATTTTGAAATCTTATAAGAATCATCGGTTTGCGTTTCTTCTGGATAGTAATTTAATAAAAGAGAAATAACCGACTTAGAGCCTTCGACCAATAATCTCGGATCTAATCTTTTATCGAAATGATTCGCCATATAGCTCATTTCGCCATTCATATTTTTATTCAACCACTTTTCTAACCTAGGTGCTTCTTCTTCTAAAAAATCTGACTTGGATATACCACATGATAAAAAACCGAGGCGTTTGGCTTCGGTTTTAATACTATTTGTCCATTTAGATTTTATGTCGATACTCAAAACAAGCCGGGTTGAATTCCTCCTTTTATTCTACCAAGGTGTTTGTAAGCCAATTCGGTTACTTCACGACCACGAGGAGTTCTCATGATAAATCCTTGCTGAATTAGAAAGGGCTCATAAACTTCTTCAATAGTTTCTGCACTTTCAGAAACAGCTGTAGCCAAGGTACTAATACCTACAGGACCACCTTTAAACTTATCAATAATAGTGGTTAGAATTTTGTTATCCATTTCATCTAGCCCATGTGCATCTACATTTAATGCCTTTAAACTAAATTTTGAAATTTCCATATCAATAGAGCCATTTCCTTTTATCTCTGCAAAATCACGCACTCTTCTAAGTAACGCATTACAAATTCTAGGTGTCCCTCTACTTCTACCGGCAATTTCTATGGCTGCATCTTGAGTAATGGGTACACGTAATATTTCTGCACTACGTTCAACAATGGTCGAAAGCAATTCGGTAGAATAATATTGTAACCTACTTTGAATGCCAAATCGCGCACGCATTGGCGCAGTCAATAATCCAGATCGGGTGGTAGCACCAATCAATGTAAACGGATTCAAATTAATCTGAACAGACCTAGCATTCGGCCCAGATTCTAACATGATATCAATCTTATAATCTTCCATTGCAGAGTATAAATACTCTTCTACAATAGGGCTTAATCTGTGAATTTCATCAATAAACAAAACATCGCGTTCATCTAAGTTGGTAAGCAGTCCGGCTAAATCGCCCGGTTTATCCAAAACAGGACCGGAAGTAATCTTAATCCCTACACCCAACTCATTCGCAAGAATATTTGCCAGCGTAGTTTTACCTAAACCTGGGGGACCATGAAACAAGGTATGATCCAAGGCCTCTCCTCTTCTATTTGCAGCTTCCACAAATACCTTAAGGTTTTCAAGCACTTGTTCTTGACCTGTAAAATCGTCAAAATTTATGGGTCTCAATGCTCTTTCAATGTCTAGTTCCTCATTAGAGAAACCTTCAGTAGATGGGTCTAAATACTCGTTCATACACTAACAAAGATAGACAAACACGAGATAACTTTACTCGTATACTACCAGCAAATTGAATTTATCAGAATACCTAAATGAAGCGTTAAATACATATAAGAAATCTAACTAAAAATTGTAATTTCATGGCATGACAAAAGAAAATTACACTGCACAAGTTTTACAATATATTCCGGTCTTTTATATTATCTGGTCAGATGACCTATTGTCGGCATCAGAATTAAATGTTATTGAGAATGCTATTTCTAACGATAGCACATTATCTGGCGACGATAAAAAACAACTTAAAGCATGGATGAATGTCAAAAATCCACCAAAGAACGAGTTATTTAAGTATTGGAAACAATTGATTATCAATAGCAATGTAAAGTTGGTAGAGCATGAAACATATCCGCTTACGGCATTCAGTCAAAAAGTAGCATCGCATTATCATAATGACTTCTTGTTCAATAATCAAATTAAAGAGATTGAAATAAACTTGGGCATTCAACCCAATCATTACAATCATTTATTTGAGGTACATATTGATTTAGAAAAAAAGTCTTCACAGTATTCTGCACAAGTTATAGACACTATTTTAAAAGGAGAACATACAGAAGCTATAGATGCCTTTAGATCTGTACTTAACGATCCAATTTTTTCATGGGAAGTTAGACGTGACAAAGAAGAATTTAGAAATCATGTTTTAAAACAAGTAGAATTTCTAGCGGATAAAGGTTACGGTGCAATGGCTTACCCAAAAGAATATGGCGGCACCAATGATATGGAGGGCTATGCTACCATTTTCGAAAATATGATGTGGGCAGATGGAAGCTTAGCTATAAAATTTGGCGTTCAATTTGGATTGTTCGGAGGAAGCATTCAAAAACTGGGAACCAAAAAGCACCATGATAAATATTTAAGCGATACAGGTAAGGCCGAACTATTAGGATGCTTTGCCATGACAGAAACCGGACACGGATCTAATGTTCGCGGAATAAAAACTACCGCAACCTACAATAAGAAAACTGAAACTATTGTCATACATACCCCAGGAAAAAATGACAATAAAGAATATATTGGCAATGCTATACATTCAAAAATGGCATCTGTTTTTGCCCAACTCATTATTAATGGTAAAAATGAAGGCGTTCATGCGATTCTAGTACCACTTAGAAATGAAAAGCATGAGCTACTACCAGGTGTAACTGTTGAAGATAATGGCTATAAGCTCGGGCTAAACGGTGTTGATAATGGCAAGATCTGGTTTAACCAAGTTGAAGTACCCAAAGAAAATTTACTAAACAAGTACGGAACCATTTTAGGTAATGGAGAATACTATTCAGAAATTAAAAATCCGAACAAACGATTCTTTACCATGCTAGGTACTTTAGTAGGTGGTAGAATTTGTGTTGCGAGAGCAGGTTTAGGCGGAGCCAAATATGCGCTGACCGTAGCTATCAAACATGCTTTAAAAAGAAGACAATTTAATGATAGTGTAAAAATACAGGAAGATTTATTGATGGATTACCCATCTCATCAATTACGTTTAACTCCGCTAGTTGCAAGTGCATATGTGTATCACATTACATTAGATAAAATGATGAGGCTTTACTGCGATGAATCTCAACCTGACAAAAGACAGGTTGAAACACAGGTAGCAGGACTTAAATCTATTATTACCTGGTATGCTAACGATGCTATTCAAGAATGTCGTGAAGCCTGTGGTGGCAAAGGTTATTTGTTGGAAAACAGAATTGCAGATCTAAAAGGCGATGTAGATATATTCACCACGTTTGAAGGCGACAACAATGTTCTCTTACAACTTGCTGCAAAAGGCGTACTTTCAGATTTTAAAGCTGAATTTAATAGCGCAGGCTTTTCAACGGTATTAAAATTGTTAAGCTCTCAACTAAGCGATAAGCTTTCTACCATAAATCCGCTATACACGAACAAGACGGATAAAGACCATTTATACAACCAGAAGTTTCATGTTCATGCCTTTGAGCATAGAACAAGAAGACTTACCTATACAATAGCTATGCGAATTAGGGGATATATTAAAAAGGGTATTCCGTCTTATCAAGCATTTTTAAAGGTTCAAACTCATTTAATGACTCTTGGCAAGGCATATAGTGCTGAACTGGCTTATAAATCATTTATAGAGCACACAAGCACAATTACTGACCCAGAATACAAAGCACTATTTGAAAAATTAGGAACTTTATACGCACTTTCCGAAATAAGAAAAGATGCTTCTTGGTATTTAGAACAAGGCTACATTAGCGGAACTAAGTCAAAAGCTATACGCCAGCGTGTTGAACGTTTATGTACCGAGCTAAGACCACATTTAAATAGCCTTGTAGACGGTTTTGGCATACCTGAGCATTTAATGACAGCACCTATAGCGAATTAGTTTCGCTCCTTTTCTAATCGCGAGGTATCTAGAAAGTCTAAAATGGTAATTTGTGGTTCACCATATAGTTTGGTTCTAGTACCTCCTTTTGAACTAAGTTGTAAAGTTTTTAATGCTCTGACTTCAATATCTGGCGAATCTTCAGTAACTAGAAGCACATAGTTTGCTTGTAGGTCAGCTGCTTTTAAAGAGCTATTACCATACATTTTTGCCATTAAGTAATCTGCATTACCCTCAACTTTCGCAGACGCATTTTTATACATGTAGATATTACTGCTCGCACCAGTAGAATACAATTTCACATCTATTCTATCCTTTAAGGTAAGATTCAACGAATCACTGGCTAAATTAAAATCACCAGAACTTATTTCTTCCATTGTAATATCCATGATATCGGCAGTAGCATTGAGCTCTAATCTAGAAGTACCAAAAGTTTGTACTCTTAAGCGATTTGTAGAAATAACGTCTTTCATACTAATTTTACCATTAAGCATCTTAATACTGCTTAGTTCTTGAAAGAAGATAGTAATATCAAGTTTCTTTTTTGACGTTATATTATAGAATGATGATATTTTAAGAACTCCATCGTCAACTTTAAATTTAAGAACATCCAATAAATTGTCGTCTAATTCTAAAGCATAACCTTCAGTTGTAGACTTCTGAATTACAATATCTAAATCATCGACTAATTCAATCGCTGTAAAAGGCTCTAAATCTTCCCTTACTTCAATGACATTTTTATTCCCCTTTATCTTCGGTTTACGTTGAGAGTAACCATTAACTGAAATAAACAATACAATAACAAGTAGGGCGAACTTTTTCATAATCTAAACTTCTATTTAAAATTGAAGGTATTTAATTTTATGTAATAATAAAACAACTTAGCAATATCTTAAGAAGATTGCAAAAAAAAGCCCAACTATTACTAGTTGGGCTTTTATATAACTTAATGAAGCTTAATGATTCATTTCTTCTTCATTTTCCTGAAGTGGTATATGTTGTGGTATGTAATCTTGACCTGGAATGTAATATTCACCATTCTCATCAACCTTACTATAATCATAAGACCATCTATGAACTTCTGGTATTGCACCAGCCCAGTTACCATGAATATGCTTTTGTTCAGCAGTCCATTCTAATGTATTAGATTTCCATGGGTTCTTAGGTCCGACCTTACCATAGAAAATACTATAGATAAAGTTTGCAACAAAAATTAATTGCGCAGCACCGGCAATGATAGCAAACACAGTCATTAAAACTTGTATATCTGCAAGTTCATCAAACATTGGAAACGCCGTGTTTTCATAATATCTTCTTGGTACACCTGCCATACCAACAAAATGCATTGGAAAGAATACACCGTAAGCAGCAACCGCAGTTACCCAAAAATGTACATAACCTAAATTTTTATTTAAAAGTTTTCCTTCGAACATTACAGGGAACCAATGGTACACACCAGCAAACAAACCATATAATGCAGAGATACCCATTACTAAGTGGAAGTGAGCAATTACGAAATAGGTGTCATGAACATTAATATCTAATGTACTATCCCCTAAAACAATACCTGTTAAACCACCTGTAATAAATGTTGATACAAAACCAATGGAAAATAGCATCGCAGGGTTTAATTGCAGATTACCTTTCCAGAGTGTTGTTATCCAGTTAAATGCTTTTACCGCTGAAGGTATCGCAATCAATAAAGTTGTAAATGTAAATACAGATCCTAAAAATGGATTCATACCAGAGATAAACATATGGTGACCCCATACAATTGTTGAAAGAAAAGCAATTGCAAGAATAGAAGCAATCATTGCACGGTAACCAAATATAGGCTTACGTGCACTAGTAGCCATAATCTCAGATACTAATCCCATTGCAGGTAAAATCACGATATATACTTCAGGGTGTCCTAAGAACCAAAACAAATGTTCATATAAAACCGGAGAACCACCTTGATAATGTAATACCTCACCTTGTATAAATATATCTGAAAGGAAGAAAGAAGTACCAAAACTTCTATCCATAATCAATAATAATGCTGCAGACAATAAAACTGGGAATGATACAACACCAATAATAGCCGTTACAAAGAAAGCCCATATCGTTAAAGGCAATCTTGTCATTGACATTCCTTTAGTTCTTAAATTGATAACAGTTACAATGTAGTTCAATGATCCTAAAAGAGAAGAAGCAATAAATATTGCCATTGAACTTAACCATAAGGTCATACCTAAACCAGAACCAGGTTGTGCCATTGGTAGAGCACTTAAAGGTGGATAAATCGTCCAACCTGCAGCCGCAGGTCCTGCTTCTACAAATAGTGATGAAATCATTATTAAAGAAGCCAAAGCGAATAACCAAAAAGAAACCATGTTCAAGAAACCAGATGCCATATCGCGAGCACCAATTTGCAACGGAATCAATAAGTTACTAAACGTACCACTTAAACCAGCGGTAAGCACGAAGAATACCATAATGGTACCGTGCATAGTTACTAAAGCCAAATAAACATCGGCATCCATAACTCCACCTGGCGCCCATTTTCCTAAAAGAGATTCAAATATAGGAAATGCCTCACCTGGCCAAGCCAATTGCATTCTGAATAATAAAGACATCGCAATACCGATGAAACCCATAACCAATACCCCTAAAATAAAGTATTGTTTACCGATCATTTTATGATCCTGACTAAAGATGTACTTTGTTACAAAAGTTTCTTTATGATGATGTCCATGATCGTCGTGTGCGTGATCATCTACATGTGCATGTGCTGTTGCTGACATAATCGTAATCTTGTTTTTATTAATTTTCTTATTATAGCTTTGTTGACTTGAGAATAAAAATTACTCTCCTATTGAAACTGAACTTACTGTATTAAATGCAGGACTAGTCTCATCTTTCATTACCGTCTCTGCAAATGTTGACTGACCTTTCATCCATTCATTATACTCCTCTTCAGTTTCTACAATTATCTTCATTTGCATATTGTAATGAGACTTACCACAAATCTTATTACAAAGCAAGATATAATCGAACTCCCAAGGATCAATTGCCTCTCCTGTTTTCACAGCTTTCTCGGCACGAAGCTTATTAGTTCTCTTCACTTTATCTACCACATCTTGATTCATTCTCATTTCTTCCGTAGTATAAATCGGTGTAAATGAAAATTCAGTAATCATACCCGGTACACAGTTCATCTGTGCTCTAAAGTGTGGCATGTAAGCAGAGTGCAATACGTCTTGAGAACGCATTTTAAAATTCACCTTTCTACCTACTGGCAAATGCAATTCTTTAACAATAACATCATCATGCGCATATGTATCAGCTTCATCTAAACCTAAAACATTTGCTTTATCGATATCAATCATTCTTACATTAGCACCACCTAAAACATTATCTCCACCACCGTATCTCGCAGTCCAGTTAAATTGTTGTGCATAAAGCTCAACGATCAAAGGGTCATCTTCATCATTAACATCCATAATGGTTGTCCACGTATATAATCCCCAAAGAATAAGCCCAGCTAATACAATAACAGGAATAATTGTCCAGATAAACTCTAAACGATCATTATCAGCGTAAAACAATGCTTTCTGACCTTTTTTACCAGCATACTTGTAACCGAAATAGTGTAATAATGCCTGTGTTAAAGTCTGTACTATAAATATAATAACCATCGATACTAACATCAAGCTATCATATTCTGCACCATGAGCAGAACCTGCTTCAGGTAGTAAAAATTTACCGTATTTCCAGAAACTAAAAATTGTGATTCCGTAGATGAATACCAAGAATGCGAATAACATGTATCCGTTATTCTTATTATCGCTATCCGTCGCTATTTGGTGTTGTTCAGTTTTAAGCTGAGATAATTCGAATATTTTAGTCAGTTGCCAAATGGCAATGGCTACAAGAACAAGTACAGCTAAAGTTAATAATGTCGTCATTGTATATATAAATGTTATACTTACTTAATTACTAGTAATGAAAATGTCTACTTTCTTCAATAAAAGGATTTCTTTTTGGTTGTAGCGGTTGTGTTGAAATCGCTCTAAAAATCCAGAATATAAATAGACCTGCAAAAAACAATACAGAACCAATTTCAGGTATACCAATGTACCAGTTATCACCAACAGTAGATGGCATAATGGCGTTAAAGATATCCATATAATGACCCGCAAGGATTACAATACCTGTTAAAATTACGAACCAATTGATTCTCTTATAATCACTATTCATCAATAATAGCACTGGAAATAAGAAGTTCATTGCAACCATACCAAAGAAAGGCAATCTATAATCTGCAATTCTTGTTACGTAATACGTTACTTCTTCAGGTATGTTAGAATACCATATTAACATAAATTGAGAGAACCATAAGTATGTCCAGAATATACTTATACCGAACATGAATTTTGCCAAATCATGAATATGACTATCGTTAACGTCTGGTAAGTGACCTTTAGACTTCAAGTAAACAGTAACCATTGCAATAACTGTAATACCTGATACAAACATACTAGCAAAGATATACCAACCGAACAATGTACTGAACCAGTGTGGCTCAACACTCATAATCCAATCCCAAGACATGATAGACTCAGATATAAGATAGAATACTAAGAAACCAGCAGATATTCTAAAGTTCAATTTAAAGTTTGAATCATCATCAGATGCATCTTGAGCAATAGATAGTTTTCTAGAATATTCTCTATATCCAATCCAACCCGCTAAAAATATAGCCGCTCTAATTAAGAAGAACGTAGGATTTAAATATCCAGCTTTACCTTGAAGTAATGCATCATGAGCAACTACAGTTTCATCCATCCAAATGAATAAATGATTCATATGAAGTACTGAAAGAAGTAATATTACAAATACTATAATTCCACCAGGAACCAAGTAAGCAGTAATCCCTTCCATTACTCTAAATAACAATGGAGACCAACCTGCCTGTGCAGCACGTTGTATCGCATAAAATGCCAATACCCCTAATGATATCATAAAAAAGAAAAATGCCGCAACATATAATGCCGCCCAAGGTCTATTCTTTAATTGATCTAACAAATGCTGATCATGAGAAGAATCGTGTTCTTCACCATGAGCTTCAGCAACAGCATGATCATTTTCATTCGTTGCATGTTCAGCCTCTACTTCATGGGCATCACCATGACCTCCGTCATGACTTGCAACCATTTCTTTCGCCTCTGCTATAGTTCCAGGAGCCATAACAAATCCTCCAAGGATTCCTAATGCACCTACTATCATTAGAACGAAGGAAGCTATTTTAAGTCTATTTGAAAACGTATACATAGTATTGTTTACCTATTATTTGGTTAAATCTTGTTTCAGTGTCATTACATATTCAGATACTTGCCACATCTCTTCAGTATTCATTTGAGATGCATAAGAACCCATAGAATTCAATCCGTAATGAATTGTATAATATGTTGATCCTACTGTCAAGTTTCTTACTGGGTCTGCGTAACTAGGCACCCCTAATATCTTTTCTCTTTTTACAAGTGTTCCTTTACCATCACCTTTATCTCCGTGACAGATTGCACAGTAAATGGTATATAATTGACCACCTTTAGCCAAGTTCGTTTCAACATTCATTGAATCTAATGGACTATTCTGTAATCTTGATAATTCTTTACCTTCTGGAGAATTTTCAATTTCGTAAGGCAACCAACCTCTATTAATAGTATTTGCCGGTGGTAACATTGCCTCAGATTCTCTTGGTAAAAAATCTACCTCACCATAAGTTTCGTAACCTACAGACTCATACATATTAGGCATGTACTGATAGTTTCTTGAACCTTCAGTTTGACAAGAAGTCACCACTATAGCTAGACCGAATATTATTGCTAATTTCTTAAAACTGTTCATATTTAATGACTGTTTTTTTCTGATATATTAATTTCAACTGCACCAGTATCGATTAACAAATCTCTTAATTCTTGCTCGTTGTCATGGATTTCTATTTCCATTAAAAAATGATCATCCGTTGTTCTTACATCTGGATTCTCAGCTTCTTTAAAAGGCCATAATCTACTTCTTAGATAGAATGTAATAACCATTAAGTGAGCTGCGAAGAAAACCGTTAATTCGAACATAATTGGAACGAATGCCGGTAAGTTCTCTAGATAGCTAAAACTTGGCTTACCACCAATGTCTTGAGGCCAGTCTTCAATCATGATATAATTCATCATAACAGTTGCTACCGTAAGACCAACACAACCATATAAAAAGGCTGTTATCGCTAATCTTGTCGGCGCCAATCCCATCGCCTTGTCTAATCCGTGTACAGGAAAAGGACAATATACCTCTTCAATATGAAGCTTTGCTGCTTTAACCCTTTTAACGGCAAGCATTAGCACATCATCATCATCGTAAAAAGCGTGTATAACTTTAGATGCCATATTTATCTTTTGTTATTTAATAAAATTCCTGCTTGTCCTGCCCAGTCATCACGTTGTGCTCTTCCTGGAAAAGAACCTGTAATAGAATCTAACAAATTGTATTCACTCTCAGTCATTCTAGCTACTTGAGCAAATGTGTAAATTCCTATCTCATTCAAAGTAGCTTCCATTTGAGGTCCGATACCTTTAACTTTCTTCAAATCATCAGCCTCTTGTGTAGTAGCATCAAAAGATCCAACTGCACTTAACAAATCAGACACTCCAACTTTATCTCCGACAGTAGGCACTACTTCACCCATTAAAATATCATCAGTAATCGGCTCTTTAACCTCTGCCTTTAACTTTGTTATTTGATACATCGGCTTACCAGAATCTCTTAAGGTCTTATACTTTTCACCAGAAGCTTTCAAGATAGATTTTACCTCTGCCTGAGCAATTACAGGGAATGTTCTAGCATATAACAAGAACAATACAAAGAAGAAACCTATTGTACCAATAAAGATACCGATGTCAACAAATGTTGGTGAGAACATTGTCCAAGAAGATGGAAGATAATCTCTATGTAAAGAGGTTACGATAATCACGAATCTTTCGAACCACATTCCTATGTTTACCACGATAGAAATAAAGAAAGAGAACATGATACTAGTTCTTAATTTTTTGAACCACATGAACTGTGGAGAGAATACATTACAAGTCATCATTGACCAGTAAGCCCACCAGTAAGGTCCAGTTGCTCTGTTCAAGAACGCATACTGCTCATATTCAACACCTGAGTACCATGCCATAAACAGCTCTGTAATGTAGGCACAACCTACAATAGAACCCGTTAACATAATTACAATGTTCATTAACTCAATATGCTGAATAGTAATGTAGTTTTCTAAATGACATACCTTTCTCATTATAATCAACAAGGTGTTCACCATAGCGAAACCAGAGAAGATTGCACCTGCAACGAAGTACGGCGGAAAGATAGTTGTATGCCAACCTGGTATTACCGAGGTGGCAAAATCAAAAGATACAATGGTGTGTACAGATAATACTAATGGTGTTGCAAGACCTGCAAGAACCAATGATACTTCTTCAAATCGTTGCCAATCTTTAGCACGACCAGTCCAACCGAAACTTAACAAACTGTATATCTTCTTTTGAAAAGGCAAAACAGCTCTATCACGAATCATTGCGAAATCAGGAAGAAGTCCTGTCCACCAGAATACTAATGAAACAGATAAATATGTTGAAATTGCAAATACATCCCAAAGAAGTGGTGAGTTGAAGTTTACCCACAATGAACCAAATTGATTTGGAATTGGAAGTACCCAGTATGCTAACCAAGGACGACCCATGTGAATAATTGGAAATAAACCCGCCTGAACTACAGAGAAAATTGTCATTGCCTCTGCAGAACGGTTAATTGCCATTCTCCATTTCTGACGGAACAATAATAATACTGCCGAGATCAATGTACCGGCGTGACCGATACCTACCCACCAAACGAAGTTGGTAATATCCCAAGCCCAGTTTACAGTTTTGTTAAGACCCCAAGTACCGATACCGGTAGAGACCGTATAAATAATACAACCTACTCCCCAAAGAAATGCCACTAAGGCAATGGAAAAAACTATCCACCAATGCTTGTTTGCTCTTCCTTCTACTGGAGCGGCAATATCCACAGTTACATCGTGGTAGCCTTTGTTCCCAATAACTAGGGGTTTACGTATAGGTGCTTCGTAATGCGACGCCATAGACTTTTGTTATAATTACTTTCTACTATTGTTTATGCTTCGTTGGTGTTTCTAACCTTAACGTGATAGAAAACATTTGGTTGAGTACCTACATGCTCCAATAAGTGGTACATACGGTCACTCGCTTTTAATTCTGCTACTTTACTCTTCTCATCATTAACATCACCAAATACAATGGCTCCATTACTACATGCAGAAGAACAAGCTGTTTGGAATTCTCCGTCAGCAATAACACGTCCATCTCTTTTAGCATCAAGAATAGTTTTTTGTGTTTTTTGAATACACATAGAACATTTCTCAATAACACCTCTAGAACGAACATTTACATCTGGGTTCAATACCATTTTACCCAAATCGTTATTCATATGGAAATCGAACTCGTCATTGTTATTATACAAGAACCAGTTAAATCTACGTACTTTATAAGGACAGTTGTTTGCACAATATCTCGTACCTACACATCTGTTATAAGCCATTTGATTTTGACCTTGTCTACCATGTGATGTTGCCGCAACAGGACAAACAGTTTCACAAGGTGCATGGTTACAGTGCTGACACATTACAGGCTGAAAAGCAACCTGAGGATTAGCAGAAGGATCTTCTAACTCACCGAAACCTCCTAATGAACCAGCATCTCCAAATAAACCTTCAAAACCATCTTTCTTCTCATTATCACCTTCGAAAGTTTCTTCAGAAGAATAATATCTATCGATACGCAACCAATGCATATCTCTTGACTTTCTTACTTCAGCCTTACCAACTACTGGCACGTTATTCTCAGCATGACAAGCGATAACACATGAACCACAACCAGTACAAGCATTTAAATCGATCGACATATTAAAATGATGCCCAATGGTGCGATCAAAGCTATCCCACAAATCAACAGATGTTGCAGGAACTTCTTGGTGATCTAAAGAAACCATAGGAACCTCATTCCACTCAGAATGATTTTTAGTATTGAATATCTCTAAAGTTGTTTCCTTTATGATATCTCCTCTACCCATAAGGGTTTTATGCAATTGAATACAAGCAAACTCATGGTTACCTGCAACTTTTTCTACACTTACAGATTGATTAGCATTGAAACCATCATACAAGGTAAAGGCGTTAACCCCAGTTTGCATATCTTCTTTCAATCCTACTTTCTTACCATAACCAAAAGAAAGACCTACAGTACCTTTTGCTTGACCTGGTTGAACTACAACCGGAACTTGATCAATACTCACACCATTCACAGTAAGCTTTACATAGTTACCATCCATACCGCCATTAGCGACATTTACATTCTCTACACCTAACTCAACAGCATCAGCCTTAGAAATAGTAACATAGTTATCCCAAGATACTCTTGTAATTGGATCAGGGAACTCTTGCAACCAAGGGTTACTTGCTTGCTGACCATCACCCATACCTACTTTTGAATATAAAGTAAGCTCCATACCATCACTGGTAGTATTTGCTAAACTACGAATAGCAGAAGCCATAGAAGTGTTAGTAACAACCTCAGTAGCATCTTCTACAACAGCAGCTACATTTTGTGCAGCGCCTTCAGCATCAACAACCATAGTGTCTGCACTGAAAACACCATCTTGCAATGCCTGGTTCCAACTAGCTCCGTTAAGAACAGAAGAAGACCATGTATCTTTTATATAATCATAATACGTTTGCTCGCTTCCAAGTAATCCTAAAACTACTGTTTGAAACTGCTTAGTATCAAATAATTCTTTAATTGTTGGCTGCATTAAACTGTAATGCCCCTTTTTAATTTCAATATCACCCCAAGACTCCAAGTAGTGATTTGTAGACCCAACATACTGAACTGCTTCAGTGGTCTCGTTCCAGTTTGTAGAAAAAGCAACCGTTAGATCCACTTTAGACAAACCTTCTTTAAAATCAGCAGCATTTGGCAAAGAATACACAGGATTAACCCCATCCATCAACAAAGCCCCAACTCTACCTGCTTTCATATCGGCAATTAAAGCATCTACAGCTTTAACACTACCTTTTCTAATATATTTAGGCGCAGCAACATCAAATGCCTTACTAGCCAACATTTCGTTAATAGCTAAAACAACCGCCTGAGCATTAACATCATCTAAACCAGTTACAACAACTGCACTTGAACCTGCCTTCTTAATTTCTACAGCTATAGAATCAACTAATGCATCATATTCAGAAGTGTTACCACCTACCGAAGTACCATTTAGTTTTCCATATAATTTAGCCAATACAACTTTCTGAGCACTTGGCTTCATAGCCACACGCTTATCTGCATTTGCACCGGTTAATGACATATTCGCCTCTAACTGTACATGTCTTGACATTTTACCATTCTTAGGCACACGACCTCTAGAATAACCGGCATCATATCCACCACCTTGCCAATCAGCAATAAAATCTGCTCCAAAAGAAACAATAAGTCCAGCTTTTTCGAAATCGTAATCCGCTAAAGCACGCTCTCCATATTTATTTTCAAAAGCAGTCAAAGCAGCATCTTCTGAAATCGCGTCATAAGTTACATGAACAACATTTTCATTAGCCGCAACCAAATCTGACATCAAGCGATCCGTTGACGGACTAGCGTATGTTTGCGTAAGTACAGCTATTTTTTTAGCAGAACCTTTAAGTCCGCCCATTTTAGCTTTCACCGCAGCATTCAACACATCCCATTCAACCGGCTCACCATTAGCCAAAGGCCCTTGCAATCTAGTACTATCGTACAAAGAAAGAACAGAACCCTGAACTCTTGCATTCGCAGAACCGCCAACTTTAGCCAAGGTATTATTCTCAACTTTAATAGGACGACCTTCACGTGTCTTAATTAATATGCTTGCAAAATCAAATCCGTTAGCTATTGTTGTTGCATAGTAATTTGCAACCCCAGGAACTATATTTTCTGGTAACACCACATAAGGAATCGATTTTACAACCGGACCTTCACATGCTGCCAAAGAAGCAGCTGCAGTACTAAACCCAACATACTTCAAGAAATCTCTACGATTTGTATTTGTAGAAGACAAAGTTTCCTTGTCACCCAAGAAATCATCCACAGGAATCTGCTCTACAAATTCGTTCTGCTTTAGCGCCTCAACAATGGAATCGTTAGGATTTAACTCCGCCTCGTTCTTCCAATATTTTTTGTTTGATGCCATACGTATTATCTGTAATTAGCTTCTTTAAATTATTATTAATAGTGACATTTACCACATTCCAGTCCACCCAATTGAGCAGCTGTCAAATTCTCTACACCGTACTTCTTAGAAAGCTCAGCATGAATTTTCTCATAGTACTCATTACCTTCAACTTTCACGTTTGTTTCTCTATGACAATCAATACACCAGCCCATTGTCAATGGAGAGTACTGATACATAATTTCCATTTCCTCTACAGGACCGTGACAAGTTTGACATTCAACACCAGCAACAGAAACGTGTTGTGAGTGATTGAAGTAAGCAAAATCAGGAAGGTTATGAATTCTAACCCATTCTACAGGCTGACTATCGCCAGTATAACTCTGAGTTTCTTCATCCCAACCAACTGCTTTATATAATTTCTTGATTTCGCCAGTATAGAATTCGTTTGTGTAACCGTTCTCTAAATCTTCTTGCGAAGGCCCTTCAGGATTACCAGTATATTCATAAACTGATTTATGACAGTTCATACACACGTTTAATGAAGGAATACCAGAATGCTTAGAAACTCTAGCCGAAGAATGACAATACTTACATTCAATTTTATTATCACCAGCATGAACTTTATGCGAATAATGAATTGGCTGAATAGGTGCGTAACCTTGATCAACACCAACTTGCATCATCCAACCATAAGCAAAATAAGCACTACCTAATAACAAGACAATCGCAGTAACCAAAACCAAAAATTGATTTTGAGCGAATGCTTTCCAAATCGGAGTTCTTTTTGCAGCGTTATCTTTTTCAAGAACAATACCATTTGCCTGAGCTATACGCTGTAAGGTTTTATTCACCAACAACAACATAACAACCAACAAACCAAATACAAGCACCAAAGCACCTAATATGATTTCATTAGAAACACCAGCCGAACCAGTAGTTGCAGCAGCAGCTTGAGCATCACCTGCAGCAGGAGCTGGCGTAGCAGCCGGAGCCGCAGCGGTATACGCTAGTATATCATCAATATCACCATCTGATAATGTTGGGAAAGCAGTCATTGCCGCTTGATTATACTCTGCATAAAGCTTGTTAGCATAAGCATCTCCTGATTTGATAACACCAGGACTATTCTTAATCCAAGCATACAACCAATCTTTACCTAAGCCTTCATCTTCACTTAATCTAGTTTCTACATTTTCTAATGCAGGTCCTGTCATCTTACGATTCAACGCATGACAAGCAGCACAGTTCTGATTGAACAATGCTTTACCATTTTTAGCATCTCCAGCACCAGCAGCTACTTCAGTAGTTGCAGCATCTGCAGCAGGAGCATCCTGCGCTGTTAACGGACTTGCGAAAAGCAAAAAAACTATTAGGGATAAACCTAAAATTTTAGAAAACTGATTTCGGTTTGGAACCTTTTTCATATTATCGAATATTTCTATCGGAATCTTGGCATGATTTTGGTCATAGATGAAACCAATTATAATCCACCAAATGCCTAAATCGAAGACAAAAATACGACATAGTCTTTATTTGGAAAATGTTAATGTATCTATAATTTACAATTTAGAAATATTCTAAATAGATCCTGATTTATTTGTTTGATCCTTAATAAATTACTTTTGCCAATAACGAAAATAAAATTAAAAATAGGTTATGAAAATTCTTAGCACCCTCGTGGTTTTTGCTTGTTTTACTCACTTTAGCTATGCGCAAGGTGCAAATGTGAACATAGAACAAGACCAGAAGATTGATCAGTTGTTAGAAATCTACAAATCATCTCTAAGCAATAACGAATATTACAGAATACAAGTCGGTTTTGGAAATTATGCCAAAGCACAAAAAATAAAAGCAAATGTCGAGGAAGATTTTCCGGATTTGTCATCTAAAATAGATTTTGACTCCCCAACTTATAGAGTTAGAGTTGGTAGATTCACTTCTAGATTAGATGCCGAACGAAAGTTCAATGAGGTACGAATTAAGTACCCCGATGCCATGTTATTAAAACCAAAAAAATCGACCAAATAGGTCGATTTTTTTTGCTTTATTTTTAAAGAGATATAAAAACTCTTCTATTAAAATCCTATTTAGACTTCAATTTCTTCTTCACTGCAACCTCTTGGAATGCTTCGACGATATCACCTTCGTTAATATCATTGTAGTTCTTAATTTGAAGACCACAATCATACCCTTTAGCTACTTCTCTAACATCATCTTTAAATCGTTTTAAAGAAGTCAATGTACCCGTGTAAATCACTACACCATCACGTATCAATCTAATATTAGAGTTTCTAAAGATTTTACCACTAGTTACCATACAACCTGCAATGGTACCAATTTTAGAAATCTTGAATGTTTCTCTAATCTCAGCTGTACCAGATATCTCTTCTTTCATTTCAGGAGACAACATACCTTCCATCGCATCTTTAAGATCATTGATCGCAGCATATATAATAGAATACATACGGATATCAATTTCTTCTTTTTCAGCGATTGCCTTAGCATTACCCATTGGTCTTACATTAAAACCAATTATAACAGCATCTGAGGCCGAAGCTAACAATACATCTGATTCTGTAATAGGACCAACTGCTTTATGAATGATATTCACCTGAATTTCATCCGTAGATAATTTCTGGAAAGAATCGGTAAGTGCCTCAACAGAACCATCAACATCACCTTTAAGGATAATATTAAGTTCTTTGAAATCACCCAATGCAATTCTACGTCCGATTTCATCAAGCGTTATATGGCGTTGCGTTCTAACAGACTGCTCACGTTGTAATTGAGATCTTCTTGAAGCAATTTGTTTTGCCTCACGTTCATCTTCTAATACATAGAACTTATCACCTGCTTGAGAAGCACCATCAAGACCTAAAATAGATATTGGTGTAGATGGTCCAGCAGCTTTAACACTATGCCCTCTTTCATCTTGCATTGCCTTTATCTTACCACTAGTGGTACCAGCTAATACATAATCACCTATTTTAAGCGTACCCGACTGTACTAATACAGTAGAGACATAACCTTTACCTTTATCTAAGAAAGCTTCTACCACAGTACCTGTAGCATGTTTATCAGGATTTGCTTTTAACTCTAACAATTCTGCTTCAAGTAAAACCTTCTCCAATAACTCTTTAACACCTAAACCAGTTTTAGCAGAAATATCATGAGATTGTATTTTACCACCCCAATCTTCTACCAATAAGTTCATTTGCGCTAAACCTTCTTTAATCTTATCTGGGTTAGCAGTAGACTTATCTACTTTGTTTATTGCAAAAACGATTGGCACACCAGCAGCTTGCGCATGGCTAATTGCTTCTTTCGTTTGTGGCATAATGTCATCATCTGCCGCAATTACAATAATTGCAATATCTGTAACTTGAGCACCCCTAGCACGCATCGCGGTAAACGCTTCGTGACCAGGTGTATCTAAGAAAGCAATACGCTCTCCATTCTCAAGAGTTACACCATATGCACCAATATGTTGTGTAATACCACCACTTTCACCGGCAATAACATTTTCTTTACGGATATAATCCAATAAAGAAGTTTTACCGTGATCCACGTGACCCATTACAGTAACAATAGGCGCTCTTGATTTTAAATCTTCAGGAGCATCTTCCTCTTCAACTATACTTTCTTCAATATCAGCAGTAACGAAATCTACTTCATAACCGAATTCATCAGCAACAATAGATAATGTTTCAGCATCTAAACGCTGATTCATTGTTACCATTAATCCCAATGACATACAAGCAGAAATAATTTCGGTCGTAGAAACACCCATCATAGTTGCAACCTCGGTTGCTGTAACGAACTCAGTAACTTTAAGTACCTTGTTCTCTAATTCCTGTTGTTCTAGATCTTTCTCAGTCTGCTCACGATGCTGATCTCTTTTACTTCTTCTATACTTAGCCCCTTTACCCTTCTTAGATTTACCTTGAAGTTTTTCTAGGGTTTCACGTACTTGCTTTTGAACGTCTTCTTCAGTAGGCTCTACTTTTGCAACAGGTGCAAATCTCCCTCTACCTTTATTTCTATCACCAGTGTTACCAGTATTTCTATTTTGACCAGGACCAGAAGGATTCTTTGTTACAATTCTTCTACGTCTCTTTTTACGATCAACACCAGCAGCAGGTTTTTTATCTTCCTTCTTTTTCTTAGGTTTTTCAAATTTACTAAGGTCGATTTTCTCACCTGCAATTTTCGGACCTGATAATTTCTGGTATTGAGTCTCAATAGTTTTTGGAGCCTCAGGTTCTGGAGCAACTTCTGCTGCAGGTTCTACTTTAGCAGATTCCTTTTTAACTTCAGGCTTCTTAGTCTCTTCAACTTTCGGCGCTGCTGCTTTCGGAGCTTCTACTTTAGGCTCTTCTTTCTTAACCTCTTCTTTCTTCACCGGTTGAGATACTATTTTTGGTCCTTGTAAAACAACCTTTCTAGTTTCTTTAACTTCAACCTTAGGCGCAGCTTTTTCCTCCACTTTCGGAGCAACCTTTTCTTCAGCTTTCGGAGTCTCCTTAACAGGTTCTTCCTTAGCTTTTTTCTTAGGATTAAGATCTATTTTACCGACCATTTTAGGTCCGGAAAGTTCAACCTTACCAACCAAAGCTTTCTCTTCAGATTCAGCGTTTCTTCGCTCACGGGACAAGCGACGATCTTCTTGTTCTTTTTCTAATCGAACTCGAATTGCCTCCTTCTCCTTACGCTTTTCCTCACCAACTTCCTTTGAAGCTACCTTTTTGCTCTTATCCGTCTGGAACTCGTCAAGCAAAACTTGATAAACATCATCGGAAATTTTTGTGGTAGGCCTCGCTTCCACATCATGTCCTTTTCCGTTAAGAAAGTCCACTGCCCTATCCAAGGAAATATTAAGTTCACGAAGAACTTTATTAAGCCTTATTTTTGCATTGTCTGCCATAAATACTGATTCCCGTTCTTTTATTTAAGTGCTAATATATAGCTAATCTTCTAATTCTTCTTTTAGGATACGCACAACTTCTAAAATAGTTTCCTCTTCTAAATCTGTACGCTTCACTAAATCGTTAACATCTTGTTCTAAGACGCTACGTGCTGTATCAAATCCGATCTTCTTGAATTCCTCTATAATCCAAGCATCGATTTCATCAGAGAACTCTGTTAATTCAACATCTTCCTCTACTCCTTCACGGAATACATCTATCTCATAACCAGTCAATTGACCAGCTAATCTAATATTGTGCCCACCTCTACCAATAGCTTTCGAAACCTCTTCTGGCTTTAAGTAAACTTGAGCTGTCATCTTCTCTTCATTTAACTTAACAGAAGATACTCTTGCCGGACTCAATGCTCTAGTAACTAACAATTGAGGGTTAGCTGTCCAGTTAATAACATCAATATTTTCATTACCTAATTCACGAACAATACCATGAATTCTAGATCCTTTCATACCTACACAGGCACCTACTGGATCAATACGATCATCATAAGAGTCTACAGCAACCTTCGCTTTTTCCCCTGGTATTCTAACCGCTTTCTTAACAGTAATCAATCCGTCAAACACCTCTGGTATTTCTTGAAAGAACAATTGCTCCAAGAATTTAGGCGAACTTCTAGACATTATTATAGTAGGCTTAGCACCTTTTAATTCTACACTTTCAATAATACCTCTAACATTATCGCCCTTACGGAAGAAATCTGAAGGTATCTGTCTATCTTTTGGCAAGATTATCTCATTACCTTCATCATCTAACAAAATAATAGCTTTATGACGAATGTGATGAACCTCTGCCGTATATATTTCGCCCTCTAAATCTTTAAAGTGCTTATAAATAGTTGTATTATCATGCTCATGAATTTTAGAAATAAGATTTTGACGTAATGCCAAAATAGCTCTTCTTCCCAAATCAATCAACTTCACCTCTTCAGATACATCTTCACCAACTTCAAAATCTGGCTCAATTTTACGAGCAGCAGTTAATGAAATTTCTTCATTCGGCTCTTCTACCTCACCATCGTTTACAACGATACGGTTTCTCCAAATTTCCAAATCACCTTTATCTGGGTTGATAATGATATCAAAGTTATCATCTGAACCAAACTTCTTTTTAAGCGCATTTCTAAAAACATCTTCCAAAATGGCCATCAATGTTACCCTGTCTATGAACTTATCGTCCTTAAACTCTGAGAAAGATTCAATTAACGCAATATTTTCCATTGGTAATTACAATTAAAATTTTAATACAACTTTTGCTTTAATAATATCTGAAAAATTTACTTCTTCTTTTTTCTGAACGGTCACTTTTCCTTTACCTATTGGCTTAGGCTCTCTAGCTTTCCACTCCAAAATAATAGAATCATCATTTACAGTGGTCAAATTTCCCTCAAACTTATCGTCGTTTGTTCTAACTTCAAGTTTTCTCCCAATATTCTTTACATATTGACGGGGCATAACCAACGGAGCCGCTGCACCTGCAGAGGCAACTTCAAGGGAAAAATCGTGTTCTTCACGATCTAAATCATTTTCAATAGCCCTACTTATTTTTATACAATCATTAACCGTAACCCCATGGTCACCGTCTATTACCACATGAATGCTATTATCAGCACCCATAGTGAAATCGATTAAAAATAGGGAGGGATCTTCTTGAAGACCTTGTTCCAATAATTCTTTTACTTTTTCCTTTAGCATAAATAATAAGTAATAAAAGAGGGGACTAATTGTCCCCTCATGAATACTTTTATATCCTTTCAGCTTTGCAAATATACAATAAATTTAATTTCCTACAATAGTCTATTTACACCTAATTCATTCACTATGAAAACAATCAAAATAAATAATAAAAAGAGTAAAAAATAGGCTCTTTTAGAAATTGTCTTATTTTTAGCACAACACCAACCAAAATAACACTAATGGAAATTCTTTCATCTTACAACCTAATTATAGGTGCATCTTTAATTGTAGTATTATCATTCTTTTTTAACGGCATCTCTAAAAAAACGAATATCCCTGCCGTTCTCATGCTCATTGTCTTAGGTATTCTAATCAAAATAGGACTTGAGTTTTTTATACCAGAAATACCAGATTTTAAAGGTTCATTAGAAATTCTTGGCACCGTAGGTCTTATAATGATTGTTTTAGAGGCAGCCTTAGAATTAGAATTGAAGAAAGAAAAACTATGGCCTATTTTAAAATCTATGGCAATCGCACTAATTGGTCTAGTTGGCTCTGCTTATGTCGCCGCTTTAATTCTAAATCTATTTATACCTAATATGACCATGCAATCCGCATGGCTTTACGCGACACCATTATCCATATTATCTAGCGCCATAATTATACCTAGTGTTGGCGGACTGAGTGAAGAGAAAAAAGAATTCCATATTTACGAGAGCACCTTTTCTGACATCATGGGTATAATGATGTTTTACTTTTTAACAGGAAAACTAAACCCGGCAGAAGATACCGGAGCTGTCGGTTTTGGAATAAATTTAGTGGTTACTATAGTTATTGCTTTGGTCGCCAGCTACGCCATCATATTAGTATTTCAACGTATTAAAAGCCAAGCCAAGCTATTCTTACTTATTTCGGTGCTACTGCTTCTTTATGCAATTGGTAAGAAAATGCACTTATCCTCTTTAATCATCATACTTGTATTCGGACTAATTGTAAAGAATGTGAATTTGTTCTTTCCTGGGAAAACAAAGATTTTTCTAGAAAACGAGCGAATGCAGCAAATTTACCACGAACTACATATTGTCACTCTCGAAACAGCATTTGTTGTTCGTACTTTTTTCTTCGTAATATTTGGTATTACCATTGTATTATCATCACTGCTAAGCGTTAACGTAGCCATTGTCAGCTTACTAATTATAGCATCTATCTATATAATACGTTTTTTAGTACTCATAGTTTTTGTTGGCAAGGATATGCTTCCGCAATTATTTATCGCACCAAGGGGATTGATTACGGTACTCTTATTTTACGCCATACCAATGGAAGCACAAATTAAAGGGTTCGAATCTGGCATTCTACTTTTCGTAATTATTGCCACAAGCTTAGTTATGACATGGGCTATGATTCGCGATAAACGTAAAATGGGTACTATGCTAGATGAAATTGACGAAGAGATTGCAGAAAGAAATTTAGCTGAAGATGCAATTAGACATTCGGAAAGCGAAGAACTTATCGAACCTAAAAATGACGCACCTGAGCAAATAGACCCTGAGGATACTCACTAAATCGGATTACAAATCTTACTTAATCACAATAAAACAAAAAAAAAAGGATTATTGAGGCATAAATGAAGCATGCACTTCAACTTGTTCGCTGTACGCCTGTGGCTCAGAATCTTCTAAACTATCTACTTCTTTACGAAAACGAAGTATCATAAGGGTATCTAACTGTTGATCTATACTATCTTTTAGTATTCTCCAGTTAGTAGAATTCATTTTGTTATTGTACTCCATAATCTTGTTAAAGCGATCTAAATTATAGCGATTCGCCTTCCAAGCATGTGCAGTACTTTCTTCGTGTTTTACGTCTTGCATGTAGAATCCGATTCCGAATCCAAGTAAAACAACAATCAATAATATCTTTAAAACTTTTGGAGAGAGTTTCATAGGGTTAAGTTCTTTAGGGTACCAAAGTAAATAATAACATAATCGAAATGGTTTCTTTTCCGATGAATTTGTAACGTTATCGGTTTAAATGTACAAAAATACTGACACACAGTTAACCATTTCTTCACATTAAGTCCTTATGTACGTATGAATAGCAAAGAACTAACTTTAAAAAGGCTTTTAAAATGACATAGGTCATAAAAACAAAAATCCCGATATCAAATGATATCAGGATTTTCTTTGTTCTCTTAGTTGGCCCACAAGGATTCGAACCTTGAATGACGGTACCAAAAACCGAAGTGTTACCATTACACCATGGGCCAATACCTTTTTAAGAGGCTGCAAATTTAAAACAAAGTTTTGTTTCACCAAACATTTTTTAAAGTAAAAATGAAAAAAATCTACTTTACCTATGTTAAAGGTTTATAAAAATAGTTCATTCCTTTCTATATTAATTAGTAAATTCGCCACTTAGGTTTAACCCAAGCTTCATGTTTTCAAAGAACTACCACAAGTGGGACACTATATTAGGATGGTCCGTATTTTTCATAGCACTTATTACATACTACATTACCGTAGAACCCACCAATAGTTTTTGGGATGCGGGCGAGTATATAGCAACAGCTGCAAAACTTCAAGTTGGTCACCCACCGGGTGCGCCATTGTTACAGATGATAGGCGCATTTTTTGCAATGTTCGCTTTAGAACCAAGTCAAGTTGCTATGATGGTAAACCTGGTTTCTGGCGTCTCCAGTGCTTTTACTATTTTATTCATGTTCTGGACAATTACCAATATCACCAGAAAATTAATAGACAAAGATGGTCCTTTCACAAATAGTAAGGCTATTGCCGTATTTGGCAGTGCTTTAGTTGGATCGCTTGCATTTACCTTTTCAGATAGTTTTTGGTTTAATGCCGTAGAAACTGAAGTGTATGCCATGGCAAGTTTTATAATGGCGTTACTATTATGGATGGGCTTAAAATGGGTCGACAATTTAGTTGACCCTCGTGGAAACAAATGGATTGTATTGATCTCTTTCGTTGTAGGTCTTACTTTCGGTATACAATTTATGGGCTTTTTGGCAATACCTTCCATTGGGCTACTTTATTATTTTAAAACCTACAAAGAGACTACTGTAAAGAACTTTTTACTAGCAAACATTATTGTTGTTGCCATTTTAATGTTGGTATATAAATTTTCACTTACTTATATTCTTCAACTTTTCGGTTGGGGAGAAGTGTTCTTCATTAATAGTATTGGGCTACCATTTAACTCTGGGTCTATTATTATAGGCTTACTATTTATAGCTGCTTTTTACTTTGCATTAAGCTATACAAGAAAAAATAATTACAAAACAGGGAATACCATTGTTTTATGTATGATGTTTTTATTCTTAGGCTTTTCATCTTGGTTAATGTTACCTATTAGAGCAAATGCCAAGGTTGTTATCAACGAGAACAATCCTGAAGACGCGCGAGCACTTTTAGCATATTATAATAGAGAACAATACCCAGGTGTAGATAGTCCCGTTTATGGCACCTATTATTCAGACATGTTTGCAGCACCAGGTGAAGATCAAGATGGCAAACCAAAATACGAGAAAGATTATGCTCTTGGTAAATATATAATTGTAAACAAGTATATAGATGCCGTTCAAGGACCTAACCCTAAACACCAAGGTTTGCTACCTAGAATGTGGAGCTCACAAAATGCAGAAAACTACATGCGTTATTTTGGGGCTTTAGATTTCAGAATTACGAAACCAAATCAAGAATTAAGACAAGCCGCAGAACAAGTTAAAATAGGTTTTGCAAATGGCGAAATTGGTGCTGATCAATACATTAGCTTTTTAAAGCGTTTTGATGAGTACATAGAAGTACAACCACCAACCGTGTGGGACAATGTTAAATACATGTTTGAATTTCAGTTCAACTATATGTACTTAAGGTATTTTATGTGGAATTTTGTTGGAAAGCAGAATGACGTTCAAGGTCGTTACAATGAAAATGGTAACTGGCTAAGTGGTATAGATGCTATTGATAGCATAAGATTAGGTAGTCAAGACAACTTACCAAGCGATATACAAAATAATCCAGGCAGAAATACATATTTCTTTTTGCCTTTAATTTTAGGAATTATTGGTATTGTTTTTCAAGTCTCAAAAGACAAAAAGCAATTTTGGGTATTGCTGATATTCTTTCTATTTACTGGTTTGGCTATTCAATTTTACACCAATCCTGGAATTTTTCAACCTCGGGAACGAGATTATTCACTTGTAGGGTCATTCTATATTTTTGCCCTTTGGATAGGTTTAGGAGTTTATGGACTTTATGATAGCTTTAAAGATTGGATTACGCCTAAAGTTTTAGCACCAGTAGTAGTTGTAGTTACCTTACTTGCCGTACCAACAGTAATGGCTGTACAAAACTGGGATGACCATGATAGATCTGGCAGATTTACTGCAAATTCATCTGCAAAGGCATATTTAGACTCATGTCAAGAAGATGTTGGCGCTATATTATTTACAATCGGAGACAACGACACTTTCCCTATTTGGTATGCACAAGAAATTGAAAATTACAGAACAGACGTACGTATTGTCTGTACTAGTCTTTTTGAAACAGATTGGTATGTAGACCAAATGAAGGTTGCGGCATATGAAAGTGCACCGATACCTTCTCAAATTACTCATGAGAAATATAGATGGGGATCAAGAGATGTATTATACCACCAAGGTATTACAGAGAACAGATGGCCAATTAAAGATTTCATTAACTGGATCGATAGCGATAAACCTAGAACAAAACTTAAGTATTTATTTGAGCAGAATGGAGCAGACCTAAGTCAGTATTCAGAAGATACTCAGAACATGGTCTACTACCCTACCAATAAAATTAGGGTTCCTGTAAACAAACAAAATGTATTGAGCAGTGGCTTGGTTAAAGAAAAAGATGCCGACCTTATTGTAGACTACATTGATATTGACCTACCGGGAGCAATAACAAAGAAAAGCATGATGATGCTTGACATATTAGCGAACAATGACTGGAAACGTCCTTTATACTTCTCTGGAGGTAGTTTTGACGATGCTGAATACCTTTGGATGAAAGATTACCTTCAACTAGATGGCTTAGCATATAAACTAGTACCTATTCGTACAGAAAGACCTAACGCATTTGAACTTGGTCGTATCGATACTGATTTAATGTATGATATCGTTACCGGATGGGATTGGGGCAATGCAGGTGGTGATATTTATCATGACACCCAAACACGTATTCAAAGTGTTTCTTTTAGAGGAAACTTGGCTCGTTTGACAGAAGCGTTGATCGAAGAAAACAAAATGGACAAAGCTAAAGATATTATCGAAATATCTTTGACCAATATGCCAGTTGATAAATTTGGGTACTACACTTTAGTAGAACCTTTTATAGACGGCTACTATAAAGTTGGCGAAGGCAAAAAAGCACGTGTGCTATTCGAAAAACTAAAAAAGAAGTACCAAGAAAGACTGGAGTATTATGCTTCTACAAGTTTAGACGAGCAATACAGCAATATTGATGATATCATCGCAGATATGGAAGCATACAGACGTAATATAGATATCATTATTACTAATGATAGCGAAGATATTGCCGAGAAAGAAACATTGATATTCAATGAGTACATCGACAAATTCCAACACTTCTATAAAGATGAGGATGATATGGACATGCGCGAAGAAATGCTTCAATCTGATCCAGATATGATGGATACAGTACCAGTATCTGATACTATTCTACCAGACAATACTAAAACTGAGCTCATAGAATAAGAGATACTATTGAAAATAGCCCACAATAAAAAAGCTTTGAGTTTACACTCAAAGCTTTTTTTTATTTTAAAATCATGGTAGTTTAAACGTATTCTTTAAGAATACCCATTAGTGTAGTAGCATCTTGCTCGCCACTTTGTCGCCATACCATTTCACCTTTTTTATAAATCATAAGTGTAGGTAGACCCTTAACACGTAGCGCTTGAGAAAGCTCTTTGTTCTTATCCACATCAATCTTTATAACCTTACCTCTATTACCTAAGGCAGCGGCCACATCTCTTAATACAGCATGCATTGCGGTCGACTGTTCGTTCCACTCCGCATAAAAATCAAGTAGAACGGGTACCTTTAAATCTATTAGCTCACCAAATTTGGACATAAAAAATGCTTTTCTTAGTTATCCAAATGTAATAAAAATTGTTAAAATATTAGTCTTAGCATCCCAATTGTAACACTACAAAAGGGTTAAAATCATGTTAACGCCTTTTTCTTTAAGGTTATTACAGTGATTTCTGGCCAAATTCCTACCCTACCTGGGTATCCTAAAAAGCCAAAACCTCTGTTTACATTAATGAATTGACCCATTTCTTTATAAATACCTGCCCAATAAGGATACCTCCATTTTACAGGACTCCACTTTATCCAACCTGGTATTTCGATACCAAACTGCATTCCATGAGTATGTCCACTTAAAGTTAAATGATAATGATAGTCATCTTGTATCACTTCCATTTCCCAGTGCGACGGATCATGACTCATTAATATTTTAAAATCATCGGCTTTAATCTGTGAAGCAGCTTTTTTGAGATCTCCTGCTTTTTTGAATCCGCCTTTACCCCAATTCTCTACTCCCACCAAAGCAATCTTATCATCTCCTTTTTGTAAGTATCTATGCTCGTTAAGCAGAAGGTCAAAACCCATTTCTTTTTGCAATGTCTTTAGGTCTTCTAAATTCTGATTTTTTAATTCTTCTGTATCCCAAGGAATGTAATCACCATAATCATGATTACCTAATACCGAAAACTTACCGTCTTTGGCTTCTAGGGTGCTAAACAGATCTGCCCAAGGCAACATTTCAGAAGTCATATTATTAACCATATCACCAGTAAACAAAAGCACATCACTTTTTTGCTTGTTGATTAAATCTACACCGTATTCAATCATCTTTCTATCATCAAAACTACCACTATGTATATCTGAAATTTGAGTAATCTGATAGCCATCAAAACTGTCGGGAAGATCTTCGAACTCTAAATCGTATTTCAATACCTTAAAATTGTACTTCCCTTTGTACATACCATATAATAGCGCCCCAAATGGCACGGCAGCTACTCCCAGTGCCAATAAACTAAGAAAACGTCTACGTGCCGGAAGTCCGAATTGCTTTTCCTCACCATAAATTTTTTGATATGCACCTGCTATAAAACGATATATATCTTCAGAAAACAAAAATAAGATAGTGATGATATTGAACGTTAACATGGTCAACAAAAAACCAAAAGCATAACTTTTAGGTATACTTAAAACACGACCTGTCTCTTCCCCTATAGAAAATTGGTAGATAAAATTTAACATGACCGCTAATGATATTGCAATATAAATCCATGACCACCACGGTTGTTTGGTTATTGTTTTTAATGCCTGAAGCACATAAAAACTTAAAGCAACATAAGCTAAGACAAAAACAAACCAACGAATCATGACTAAAATTTTTACAAAGATATCTGTATCCCAGCGGTATATAAGCTCATTTGCATTTTATTTAACCTTGTTAACTACCGCTTTAATATTTTCCAATTGCGTAATTGCTATATAATTATCACTTAAAAAGCGTTCTGAATTCATAGTTATAGCGGGTTCCTGAGCCAGTGTTTGAATCATAGCCGTACCCGACAAATGAACCGCAGTAAATCCTTTATTTTTAAAACTGACTACATTATCAGCATTTACACCTGACCCAGGCATAATTTGAATAGACTTGGTTTTACTTTTTAATTTGGATAAGAAATCAATACCTAGGGGAGCAGATTTCTGTTGACCCGATGATAATATATAATCAACTTGCATTGCCTCAAGTTGATCTAACGCTTCCGACGGATTCGTAATCCAATCAAATGCTCTATGAAAAGTGAATTTTAAATTGCAAGCCGCAGTCTTCAGCTTTTGTGTCTGTGCAACATCCAACGAAAAATCATTCAAAAGAACTCCCGATACAATTCCGTCAAAACCTAATTCGACACATAATCTAATATCAGCGAGCATAATATTCAATTCATCAGCTGAATAAGTGAAATCTCCACTACGCGGACGGATCAGAACATGCACAGGAATGGAAACTTGTTCTTTTACAGCTTTCAACAACCCGTATGAAGGAGTTAATCCGCCCACTGCTAGTTCTGAGCACAATTCAATTCGATCAGCCCCGGCACGTTCGGCAACTAAAGCAGATTCCAAAGAATTAGCACAAACTTCTACTATCATATTCCTATATTTAAGGTCACTAAAAGTAAAGAACCAAACCCATGAAAAGAAGAAAGTTTCTAAGAAATTCTAGCACGGTGGCTGCCGGTATTGTTTCGGCACCAATATTAGCTTCTTACAAAGAAGAACCCGCAGTAAAAGAAACAGCCAAAGCGCCAATTCTACCAATAACAATTTGCACGTGGGATTTTGGAAATGCAACAGCCAAAGCTTGGGAAGTCTTAGAAAAAGGCGGCACTGCTCTAGATGCCGTTCATCAAGGGGTTATGGTAGAGGAAAATGATTTAAACAACAGCACGGTAGGTAATGGCGGGAGACCAGATAGAGATGGCAATGTCACTTTAGATGCCTGTATTATGGACAAAGATGGTAATTGCGGTGCTGTACTTGCCATGCAAAATATAGCCAACCCAATTTCGGTTGCTAGAAAAGTCATGGAAGAGACTCCGCATGTGATGCTTGCCGGCAAAGGAGCAGAACAGTTTGCCTACGAGCAGGGTTTTGAAAAAACTGATTTGCTTACCGAAGAATCAAAACAAGCATGGGAAGAGTGGAAAAAGACTTCGCAGTATAAACCCATCATAAATATTGAAAATCATGATACTATTGGCATGCTAGCAATTGATGCCGATGGCGATATTGCAGGCGCATGTACTACTAGCGGAATGGCATATAAAATGGCAGGCAGAGTTGGTGATTCGCCTATTATTGGTGCGGGACTTTTCGTGGACAATGAAATTGGCGGAGCCACAGCAACAGGTGTTGGCGAAGAAGTCGTTAGAACCGTTGGCAGTTTCTTGATCGTTGAATTAATGCGCCAAGGCAAATCGCCACAAGAGGCATGCGAAGAAGGTGTAAAACGCATTATCGCAAAAAATAAGGATAAGCAAGATTTTCAAATCGGTTTTATCGCCATTAATAAAAAAGGAGAAACAGGCGGTTATTGCATTCACCCAGGGTTTACATATAGAACGTATACTAAAGAAGGTCATGTAAACAATCCTTCAGATAGTTATTTAAAAAGTTAATACACTTCTTTAACTTGTATTTAATACGGAAGCAATAGGGCAATCTCCCTTAATGTTTCCGTATCAATTTGTACTTTTAACCTTTTACAATCAATACTCAAAAATGGCAGATCAAAAAAGACTCTTTTTGCTAGATGCATACGCACTAATTTTTCGTGGTTACTACGCACTTATAAAAAACCCAAGAATAAACTCTCAAGGCATGGATACCTCAGCGATTATGGGATTCATGAATTCTTTATTCGATGTTATTCGTCGTGAAAAACCTGATCATTTAGCCGTTTGTTTTGATAAAGGAGGAAGTGCCGAGCGCACAGAATTATTCCCCGAGTATAAAGCAAACAGATCAGAAACACCCGATGCCATCCGTATTGCCGTACCTTATATTCAAGATATCTTAAATGCAATGCATATTCCTGTAGTCGTAAAAGAAGGATGGGAAGCAGATGACATTATAGGTACTTTGGCTAAACAAGCAGAAAAAGAAGAATACAAAGTTTTTATGGTTACGCCAGATAAGGATTTTGGACAATTGGTTTCTGAAAACATATTCATGTATCGCCCTGCTAGAATGGGTAACGGAATAGAAATTTGGGGTATTCCAGAAATTCAAAAACGTTTTGGAGTACAAAGACCAGAGCAAGTTATTGATTACCTAGGTATGATGGGTGATGCCAGTGATAACATCCCGGGATTACCAGGTGTTGGTGACAAAACTGCAAAGAAGTTTATTGAACAGTTTGACTCTATGGAAGGACTTTTAGCGAATACCGATAAGCTAAAAGGTAAAATGAAAGAGAAAGTAGAAGCCAATGGTGAACTTGGTTTACTTTCTAAAAAATTAGCAACTATTTGTTTAGATGTTGATGTTACTTTTAATGCTGGTGATTATGAAATGTCTGAACCGAATGCCGAAGCAGTTCAGAAAATTTTTGAAGAGCTTGAGTTTAGAAGATTAAAAGACCAGTTTATAAAATTATTTTCTGCGGAAGTTGAAGAAGCCACTGCAGACACTACAAATAAACCAGCAGCCAAAAAAGAAATTCAAGATGCTGGATCCGGACAGTTTTCATTATTCGGAAGTCCCGCAGACTCTGGCGCTACCGTAAAAGATTTTTCAAGTAGAAAAACGATTGCAGATGTTGCGCATTCTTACCAAAGTGTTGCCCCAGGTATGGCGACGAAATTATTCTTAAAAAATTTAATGCAACAAACTTCAGTATGTTTTGATACCGAAACTACAGGTTTAGATCCTTTGACAGCCGAATTAGTTGGTATTGCTTTTTCTTGGGAAGCAACAAAAGGATATTACATTCCCTTTACGGACAATAAAGAAGAAGTACAGGCACTTTTAGAAGAATTACGCCCTTTCTTTGAAGCCGAGCAAATTGAAAAAATAGGTCAGAATCTTAAGTACGATATTAAGGTATTGGATAAGTATAGTATTGATGTAAAAGGACCTTTGTTCGATACCATGTTGGCACACTATCTAATTAATCCAGATATGCGTCATAATATGGATGTGCTGGCAGAGACGTATTTAAATTACACTCCGGTTTCCATCACAGAACTTATAGGTAAAAAAGGAAAGAATCAATTAAGCATGCGCGATGTTCCGCTAGAAAAACAAACGGAATATGCAGTTGAAGATGCAGACATCACCTATCAACTTGCGCAACATTTTAGACCAGAATTAAAAGAAGCGAATACAGAAAAGTTATTTAAGGAAATTGAAATTCCTTTACTACGTGTATTGGCAGATATGGAATTGGAAGGTATCAATTTAGACAAGGAATTCTTGAATTCACTTTCAGAAGATTTGAACAATGACATCGATAATCTAGAAAAGAAAATATATGAAGTGGCGGGTGAGGAATTCAATATTGGTTCGCCCAAGCAATTAGGCGAAATACTTTTTGATAAATTAAAATTAGTAGCCAAGCCTAAAAAGACCAAAACAGGACAGTACTCCACCGCAGAAGATGTGCTCTCTTACTTAGCTAAAGATCACGAAATTATTCAGAATGTATTGGATTATAGAGGTCTTGCCAAATTAAAAAGCACGTATGTAGACGCATTACCAGAACAAGTAGAACCGTCTACAGGAAGAGTGCATACAGACTATATGCAAACCGTTGCTGCAACAGGTCGTTTAAGCAGTAATAACCCTAACTTACAGAACATACCCATTAGAACAGAACGTGGACGACAAGTTAGAAAAGCGTTTATTCCACGTGATGAGAATTACACCTTATTAGCTGCAGATTATTCTCAGATAGAACTACGTATTATTGCAGCCCTAAGTGAAGAAACCACCATGATAGAAGCTTTCAAAAATGGTGAAGATATTCACGCTTCTACGGCATCAAAAGTATTTAATGTTCCGTTAGAAGAAGTAACTAGAGAACAACGTAGTAATGCCAAGACAGTAAACTTCGGTATTATATACGGTGTTTCTGCATTTGGCTTAAGTAACCAAACGGACCTTTCTAGAAAAGAGGCAAAAGAATTAATAGATACCTACTACAAGACCTACCCAAAGCTAAGAAATTACATGAGCGAGCAAGTAGATTTTGCTCGTGATAATGGTTATGTTTCAACCGTTTTAGGAAGAAGACGTTACTTAAAAGATATCAATGGTAGTAATGCCATTGTTCGTGGCGCTGCAGAACGGAATGCCGTAAACGCACCTATTCAAGGTAGCGCGGCAGATATCATAAAAATCGCCATGATTAACATTCATAATAAACTAGAAGAAGGTAATTACAAATCTAAAATGTTATTGCAAGTACATGATGAATTGGTGTTCGATATTTACAAGCCAGAATTAGAAGAATTACAGACGCTAATTAAATTTGAAATGGAAAATGCATATAAAATTGCAGTTCCTTTAGATGTGGAGGTTGGCTTAGGTGAGAATTGGTTGGTTGCACATTAACACTTATTTGTAATAGAACGACCACACCTTGTAAGAAACAATTGTAGTATTTTGACGAAAATATTCTGTTAACAAAACGCTAATATTTATATTAGTGTTTTGCTAACCACATTTTACTATGATTAAAAACTACACTAAGCTGCTATTGGCAGTTTTCTTTTTGTTTACAACACAACTTTTTTCTCAGGGAAGCGCAGCTTCTGATCGTGAAGCACTGATTGCATTATATAATTCCACCAACGGAGATAATTGGACTAATTCATGGGACCTTAGCGCTGATATGGATACATGGTACGGTGTTACAGTAAACGGAAGTGGAAGGGTTATATCGATTAACATGTATCAAAATAATCTCACAGGCACTGTACCACCAGAAATAAGCAATCTAACAGAACTAACAGGACTATCGCTGAGAGCACAAAATCTTACAGGAACAGTATTAGATAAGGTTACGGGTCTAACTAAACTAAGTTATTTGGATTTTGCTTTTAACAATTTAGAAGGAACAATACCGGAAAGCATATCAAACCTTACTTCTTTAAAAAATCTTTTCCTGGACTACAATGAATTTTCAGGTGAGATTCCTATTTCACTAACGACACTAACAAATCTCGAAAGATTAAATCTGGGCGGTAATAACCTAACAGGAAGTGTACCAAATGAAATTTTTGAAAATCTTTCAGATTTAATTGAACTTGAGATATTTAATAATGATTTAACAGGATTGATAAATCCAACGGTGGTTAATTTGCCTTTACTAAAGAGTTTAAACATTAGCGCAAATGGATTTACTGGGACTTTCCCATCTTTTATTACTCAACTTACGACGCTCGAGACTGTCTCTTTGTCAACGAATTTTTTTTCAGGGCCTATTCCACAGAATATTAGCAACTTAACCGAACTAAAAAACTTATACCTAAGTAAAAACAATTTCACAGGAACTATCCCTGTTGAAATAACGACATTACAATTACTTGAGAGGTTAAATTTAAGCTCAAATCAATTCACAGGAACATTACCTAGCCAAATAGAAAATCTCGAAAACCTTTTACAATTACAACTATATTCAAATCAATTTTCTGGACCGTTACCAACTTCGGTATGCAACTTAGCTAACTTAAGCATGTTGTTATTGAACGACAATGATTTCAGTGGGAGCATTCCTGAATGTTACGGCTATTTCAGCTCTATACAAAGATTAGAATTACAAAAAAATAACCTTACAGGGATTTTACCAGAAAGTTTAGAAAATTCAACCACATTGTCTTCTTTTAACATTCAAGAAAATAATTTTGTTTTTGAGGATTTAGAGAATCTAGTTTTAAACATCGGACAATTCCGCTATTATCCTCAACAAGATATTGAAGTAAGTGAAAATGTAACACTTAATGAAAACACTACTTTCACAGCTAGTATTCAAGCCACAAATAGTTCAAACAATACGTATCAATGGCGTAAGAATGGAAACAATATTATTAACGAAACCAACTCAACCCTTACAATATCAAATATAACACCTGAAGATGGCGGAAACTATGATTGTTTAATAGAAAATACAAATGTCCCTAATTTAACCTTAAAGAGAAATGTTGTTTCATTGACAGTTACCCCATCCCTAAATAATGATTCGGATGATGACGGTATAACAAATGAAAACGACAATTGCCCAAATACTCCTGCAGGTCAAACTGTAGACGAAAATGGCTGCTCTCAAGATCAATTAGATGATGACAATGACGGAGTAAATAACGCTAATGACAATTGCCCAAACACGCCAAATGGAGAAAACGTTGATACGAATGGCTGTTCACAAAGCCAATTAGATGATGATAACGATGGTGTAACCAACAACAATGACAATTGCGCAAACACTCCTACAGGAGAAACAGTAGACATCAATGGCTGCTCTCAAAATCAATTAGATGATGACAATGACGGAGTAAATAACGCTAATGACAATTGCCCAAACACGCCAAACGGAGAAAACGTTGATACAAATGGTTGTTCACAAAACCAATTAGACGATGATAACGATGGTGTAACAAATAGCAATGACCAATGCCCAAATACACCATCTGGCAATACTGTAGACAGCCAAGGTTGTATAGTAAGCAATAACAATCAAGTTAATTACGCACAGAATTTTAGTTTTGAAAATTGGTCAACAAACCCGGCCACGCCTGAAGATTGGACTATTGAAAATGACAATAGCATTATTCAAAGTACGGATGCCACAGACGGATCTTTATCTTTAGAGCTAGATTTAGATAATTCTCTACAATTTAAAACAGAACTCATAAATACTACTGCTATTCAATTAGCAACCAATACAACTTATACCTATGCCTTTGATTACAGAATAAAAAGAGGCACGGACGTTAGTGCTGAAATTCATATCTCAAAAGACGGAAACCCATATGGAATACCTTTATTAAGAGAGTATACAACTTTTAATACGGATGGCAACTGGCATACTTTCTCTTTTGATTTTGACACAAACGCTACCGATGAATCGCATATTTTTAGACTTATTTTTAGAGCTAACACCACTGAAACAGGTATAATCATTCTTGACAATCTTAGGGTTTTAGGAGACCCTTTACCAGATGCGGATAATGATGGTGTTTTAGATAATAATGATCTATGTCCAAACACTTCTGATACTGCTCTTGCTGTAGATGATGATGGCTGTGAAGTTACAATAGATGGTTCAAATCTATTAGAAGACCCTAGTTTTGAAGATTGGTCATACGGCGGAGGAAGTAACCTTGCCAACTGGGGTATTTGGATACAACTAGGGAGCTGGGTAAAAAACACAGACATTAGTGACAATCTACAATATAGTGTGGAGTTAATTACAGGTGGTGCTTCATCAAATTCAATATTCCAAAATGAATTGCAATTCTACAAAGGTGTAGAATATATAATTTCAATCGACTATAAAGTTCTAGAAGGCACTTTCACCACTTTACAACTTGAGTTGACAGATGGCGGTGTATTTGGTGAGATTGTTGCTGAATTTAGCACTACACCTAGTCCATCAGGTTGGCAAACGTTTTCAACAACTTTTACACCAACATCAAACGAAATGTTAGATTTAGGTATTAGAGTTGAGTCTGGTCAAACAGGAGACAGAATTTTACTAGACAATACCGTTATTAGAGCAAATGTTACTGCCGTTGGAGATGACGATAATGACGGAATAATCAACACTAATGACAACTGCCCAAATACTCCAGCAGGAGATACAGTTGATGAAAATGGATGCACAGTAACCATAATAACAGATTCAGACAACGATGGTGTAGCAGATGCAGATGATGATTGCCCAAATACTCCTACAGGAGATACAGTTGATGAAAATGGCTGTACAGTGACCACTGTAACAGATTCTGACAATGATGGTGTAACAGATGCTAATGACGATTGCCCGAATACTCCTGCAGGAGATACGGTTGATGAAAATGGATGTACAGTAACCACAATAACAGATTCAGACAACGACGGTGTAGCAGATGCAGATGATGATTGCCCAAACACTCCTATAGGAGATACGGTTGATGAGAATGGCTGTACAGTAACCACAGTAACAGATTCCGACAACGATGGTGTAGCAGATGCAGATGATGATTGCCCGAATACTCCAATAGGAGATACGGTTGATGAAAATGGATGTACAGTGACGACAGTAGCAGATACAGACAACGATGGTGTAGCCGATGCTGATGACGATTGTCCAAACACTCCAAGCGGAGATACGGTCGATGAGAATGGCTGCACAGTAATTACAATAACAGATTCAGACAATGACGGTGTACAAGATGCTGATGACGACTGTCCAAACACTCCTGCAGGTGAGACGGTAGACACTAACGGATGTACGATTTTTGAAAATACGCTCCCAGATATTTCAAATGACGGCATTCAAGTAAAAGTAACAAGCACCAGTTGTCCAGATACTTCAAACGGAGAAATCTCTGTTTCCTTTAATGAAGATTACAACTACAAAGTTCAAATTACAGGACTCTTATTAGATAATACATTCAGCAACATCAGTAGTAATGATGGTTTAGTAAGATCAGATCTTTCTTCTGGTTCGTATACTGTTTGTGTGACTATCCCAGAATATCCAAGTTATGAGCAATGCTACACAGTAACAATAGAAACGCCCGAAGAATTTATTTCTGGTAAAACCGTTATAGACTACACTGCTAAAAAAGCAAGTGTTGTGGTTTCCGGAAGTAAGAATTACCAAGTTTTAGTGAATGATAAGGTATATTCCTTTGAAGTGGACAATATAGCCAATCAGCAATTATCATTTCCGCTTGATAAAGGAGCTAATGTTATTTCTATAGAAACCGATAAAATTTGCCAAGGTGTTTTTAATGATAATGTGGTTATCAGTAATGCTATTTTAACTCCAAACCCAGTGACTGATATGTTACGAGTTGAAGGTTTAGATATGATCACGAGCGCTCAAATTATACTATCTAATGTTAGCGGAGTAACAACAATACAAGAGAGCAGACAGATAAGTAACGGCACATTAGAAATGAATATTTCTAACCTTTCTCCTGGCATCTATATGTTAACTATTGTAGATGGAGATAAAGAAATCAACTTAAAATTTGTAAAAAAATGAGATTAGCTATAAAATTAATTTTAGTGGTTTTACTCGTTACCGCTTGCGGCGGGAAGGATGACAATAAGAATAATCCTCCTGAGGAAACAGAAAAAGAACTGGGCGCTTTCAATCTTGTATTTCCTGAGAACAATTTAATATGCACTGAAGGGGAAGACAATGGTACAGATGGGGTAAGCATAGAATTTCAATGGTCGGGATCTACCAATGCTACATCGTATGAAATAAAAATCACCAATCAAGAAACCAATTCTACAGACACAAGAACTGTAACTACAACATCACTTGCTGTAGGTTTGCCTAAAGGCACCCAATTTTCATGGGCGGTAACTGCCATTTTGGGTTCAAAAACACTGGCGAGCGACTCATGGAACTTCTATTCTGAAGGCACAAGCACAGAGAACTTTGCTCCTTTTCCTGCAGAAATTAGTGTTTCAGATAATGGTAACGGTACCGTAAGCGTTTCTTGGATAGGTGAAGATTTAGATGACGACTTAGAAAATTACGATGTATATATTGGGTCGGGCGAAACTTTAGAATTGATATTAGAAAATACAACATTGCTAAACACGACCTATAATATTACAGCTGGTCAACAGTATGCAATTAAAGTTATTTCAAAAGACAGTAACAACAATTCATCTACCAGCGAAACATCTTTTTCTTTTTAGAAAGTTAAAGTTTATTTAAAGAGAGACGAAAACGTATTTTTAAAACGTTAGCATATAACGTACTTCTACAATGAGGTGCGCTATTTTTTATGAAACGCATTTTTCTCATATTACTTTTCATCATCTTTAGTGCAACACAGTTGTGTGCCCAAGATGCAGAAAGTAATATAAAAGTGTTTCCTAACCCTGCAACCAATGTCATTAATGTCTTAGGACTTAAAAATGATTCGAACGCAGCTATAAGCATTAGAGATAGTTACGGGACCCAAATTATCTACCACCAATGGGATATTAAAAGAAACTCGCTTAACATTCCCGTTTTCAATCTTGAAAAAGGTTTGTATATGATTACCATACAATCTGAACATCAAAATGTAAAAGCTAAATTTATCAAGCAATAAAAAACCCTCACATAAATGCAAGGGTCAATTCTTTAAATATAATTTTAGCTCTATTATTGTCGCTTCACAAAAATTAATTGTCCGTCTTCTGAGAAATTAGGAATATCAAGATCACTGGCATCTAATGTCATTACATTACCATCAATAGTAACACCTATTGCCACTTCCTCACCATCTTCATCTATAGTCGTTACAGTTTCACCATCAAAAGTATACGTACTTGCACTTTCATCTGACTCTGTTGGACAAGGAATATCTAAACCATCTGCCGTAGCATTAACTTCTACATAATTAGCAGAATTAGATGCTATAGCACTTAGATCCTCATTAAATTGTAATGTAATAATATAGCAACCTTTGTTAGATAAGAAATCTAAAATTTGTTTTCCAAACTTAACATCATCACTTGCTGTTTCATTATCTATAGTAAGTTCAGTGGCATCCCATGTGCCAACTATTGCAGTCTTATTAATTTCCGCTTCCGATTCAGTTTCATCTTTATCAGAGCTGCAAGAAACTAAGGCTAACACCATAGCTGCACTAAGTAAAATACGTTTATACATTGTTTAGTTTTTTGGTTGTACAAGCATAAAAACGAAAAAATCAACTTATTATTTCATATCCATACAAACAGCTAGCTAATAAAAACAAGTGTTTACAGTATAAATCGATACGTTGCTTTCAGCAAAAACGTATTATCTTTCTTCTGTCCTAAAATTTGTTGATCTAAATTCCTCCCTAATGTTTCACTTGGGTTCCCTGCCCCCACAACGCCTTGAGACCAGACCAAAAAAATTTCTGAACCAGGCACATACTCCCATCTAAGCACCAAATTTGATCTAAACTGAACATATGAAAAATCTGGATTCTCTATTTGATAATCTACAGTACCATCAAAATTTTCATCAATTAAATAATCATTAGTACTAGTAGATTGCGAAATTTGATTATCTGAAAATACGGTTACTCGTTCATTCAGCTTTTCTGCTATAGGGTTATTCACATAATTAAAATCGGTATATGTACCTCTAGATATAAATGGCTCGCCATAATACTGAATAGAAAGATTCGGATTTATACTATAATTAAAACGGATAGAAGTACTAAACGTTTTTTGATCAATATTACCGGTAATATATCTCGCATCGCCATTAAAACTGGTTTCGGTAACATACTGCGTCTTATTCGGATTCTCTTCAAATTCAGACGAAATAGATAGATTAAAAGCATCAAAAGGTTGGTAGTATAATCTAAAAACATATCGCGCTAGCGAAAAATTCTTTTCTGCTGCTTGACTATTTACATAACCTAGGGTAAAACTCAATTTCTTTCTACTATCAGAACCGAAGAATAAATATGCGAAATTTTCGTCTGACCAGCGCCACCGTGGTCCGCCACGAAGTACCGTATTTGAAAATATACGTGGTTTATGCGCTGCACCCACTTCTGTCCACCAATTATTTTTATAATTTATAAAACCTTCAAATTGATATTGAATTCGATTATAATTACCCTCAAAGTCGTAGGTTGAATATTGACTTAATTCTATATTGGCTTTACGATACAAATTAGTGGGCTTTATAAACAATCTACTTACTGAAGCCGTTTGTTTTATCTCATCTGCCTGCCTTAAAAATCCGATATCGTTCAGTTCCAATTCGGGTGAGCGCCAAATGACCCCGCCATCATACCTCCAATTTCCACCGCCAGCTTTACCTACTTCTAACTTTCCGCCTGTACCCGTAAGTGATGTTCTACTCTCATCAACAGAAACATGACCCGCATCTACTCTTTGAAAAAGGTGCGTAATACTATTTTGTGTTCGTGTTATTGCTTCTTCACTACCCATAACATGACTACCTACTATATTACCTTCAACATAATAATTTCTATTCTTCCAATTATGTTTAAAATCTAAACCGCCGGTATATGCCCCACTTCTTAAAAACTCAAGATGCTCGGGCAAATTTCTATTAGTGGCGGTGAATATTCCGCCCAAATAAGAATTTCTTTCATTGAAATCTTTTTGAACTCTACCCACAATATAGTTGGTTAAAGGCTCAACCAGTTCTGATCTTTTATTACCAGTGACATCTTCAATATCTGCGTACATCTTACCGGTAACACTTTCTAACAAACCTAAAGACCACCCGTTTTTTGTCTTACCAGAAAATTTTGCCGCGCCAAGTATTGTAGAATTTATTGGTTGATCAACAAATTCATTATCTGTAACATCTGCATACCCTTGCGGGCTTCTGCCTATTCTTCTACTATAAAAAACATTGTCGTTACCATCGGCAAACTCATAGTCGAATATATTTTTGTTCTCAATAAAAAAAGGTCTTCGTTCTTCAAAGAATATTTGAAATCCGTCTAATGCAATTGCACCTGGATCAGCATCTACTTGTCCGAAATCTGGATTGACCGTTAAATCTAGCGTCAAGTCATTCGTCAATCCTATTTTAGCATCTAAACCTGCATTGAGAATATAATCTTTACCATCTCTAAAAGGGTTGCCGGCTTCAGATGGATAGCTATCAAACTGATTCACTAAAAACGGTTGAATCTCCAATTGTTTTTGCGGTTCAATATTCTTTAAACCATTCAACCTACCAAATTCACTTACCCAACCCGGTGCCTCTAAAGAAATTGGTTGCCAAATAGAACGTTCTTCTCCCCTAAAATATCTTCTGTGTATTTGAAGTCCCCACACTTGTTCTTCGGCAGCCCCAAACTTCAATTGACTAAACGGAATTTTCATTTCTGCAGTCCATCCTTCTTCATCAATATTTGAAGCGGTATACCAAATTGGGTTCCAGCTGGCATCCCAAAAATCACCATTCTGAGAAATAAATTCATCACCCTTTACTCCCGCTGCCGAGACGTTAAATGAAAAAGCCGTTCTTTTATCATTATAACTATCAATATTTACCTCTATCCAATCTCCAGAAAAATTATCTCTACGAGCTAGACGTTTTTCTATTTTATTAGGTATACTATCATAACAGCGAATACCTACATAAATAAACTTAGCATCATATGCAATCTTAAATTTTGTTCGTTGACTTGCTTTTTTACCGTTATTTGGCTCAAAAACAGTAAAATCATCATCCCAAATAACATTTTTCCATGCTTTATCAGACAATTTGCCATCAATAGTGATTTCTTCACCTACAGGAAGTTGCACAGTATTATATTCCCGTTGTACCTTTGCAGAATCTTTTTGAGCAACTACTATAGTCGTTAATAGAATAAATAAGATACTCTTGAATAAGCGTCTACTCATAATTGCAAGTTCTTTTGGTTGATTGTTTTAATATTAGAAGAGACATTAAAGAATTGTAAATGTTACAGAAATAGTAATAAAATCAATAAGTTTAACAGTATCTCAATAGTAGCAAAGTAGTAAGATTTCGCATTTATTGAAAAAATGTGAAAAAATAAGAAACAAGTATTTGCAATTCAACTTAATAATTGTAGATTTGCAGCCCCTTTCTAGGGATTGATTAAAATAATAGTTAAAAATAGCAGTAGTGGATACATTAAGTTATAAGACCGTTTCGGCCAACAGAACAACTGTCAACAAAGAGTGGTTATTGGTAGATGCCGAAGGAGAAACATTAGGACGCATGGCTTCTAAAGTCGCCTATTTGTTAAGAGGAAAGCACAAACCAAGTTTCACCCCTCACGTAGATTGTGGTGATAATGTTGTTATTATCAACGCAGAGAAGATTGTTCTTTCAGGAAACAAGTGGTCTGATAAAACCTACTTGAGATATACTGGCTACCCAGGTGGTCAACGTTCTACTACCGTAAAACAATTATTGGATAAAAATCCAGAAGGTATTCTTGAAAAAGCGATCAAAGGTATGTTACCTAAGAACAGACTAGGTGCTGAGCTTTTCAGAAACCTAAAAGTTTACGCAGGTACAGAGCACGGTCAGGAAGCTCAAAAGCCAACTGTTGTTAATTTAAAAGACATTAAATAAGATGGAAGTAATTCATAAAATTGGTCGTAGAAAGACCGCTGTAGCGAGAGTTTATCTTTCTGATGGTAATGGTGATATCACTATTAACAACAAAGATTTAAGTGTATACTTTCCAACTGCAACACTTCAATACAAAGTAAAACAACCTTTCACTTTAACTGAAAGCTTAGATACTTATGACGTAAAAGTAAATGTTTACGGTGGTGGTATCACTGGTCAAGCAGAAGCTATTCGTCTTGCTTTATCTAGAGCAATGTGTGAGATTGATGCTGAAAACAGAATTGTCTTGAAACCAGAAGGTCTATTAACTAGAGACCCAAGAATGGTTGAACGTAAGAAATTCGGTCAGAAGAAAGCACGTAAAAAATTCCAATTCTCGAAACGTTAATTCGAGTTACAAGATTACCAGGCACCCTTTTTGGGTGCCTATTTTTATATTTTATCATACTGGAAAATCCAGAGTATTAACAAGTTCATTGAAAGTCCTTTTGCGGACAATTAAAAATCCTTTAATCACTTTAAAATTAAAGGTAAGATTAGTTTAGCATCTAAATGGTGAAGGCTTTTGCTCATGCAAATACCACTTTATCATTGCTAATTCATAAGAACGTAAACTAAATTAAAATGGCGAGAGTCGAAGTAAAACAATTATTAGAAGCAGGTGTACATTTTGGTCACCTAACAAGAAAGTGGAATCCGAACATGGCTCCTTACATCTACATGGAGCGTAATGGAATTCACGTAATCAACCTTTACAAAACAGTTGCAAAATTAGACGAGACCAATGAGGCTCTTAGCAAGATTGCAGCATCAGGTAGAAAAATACTTTTCGTAGCTACCAAAAAACAAGCAAAAGATATCGTTGCTGAAAAAGCAGCAGCAGTAAACATGCCTTACATCACAGAAAGATGGCCAGGTGGTATGTTAACAAACTTCGTTACAATTCGTAAAGCTGTTAAGAAAATGGCTTCTATTGATCGTATGAAGAAAGATGGTACTTTCCTTACTCTATCTAAAAAAGAAAGATTACAAGTTGACCGTTTACGTGCAAAATTAGAAAAAAACTTAGGTTCTATTTCTGAAATGACTCGTTTACCAGGTGCATTGTTCATCGTTGATACAATGAGAGAGCACATTGCAGTAAAAGAAGCTCAAAAATTAAACATTCCTATTTTTGCAATGGTTGATACCAACTGTGATCCTAGAGATGTAGATTACCTTATACCTTCTAATGATGATGCTTCTAAGTCAATTGACATCATTATGACAGAAGTTACAAATGCAGTTGCTGAAGGTCTTGCTGAACGTAAGGCTGAAAAAGGCGATGCATCTGAAGGTAAATCTGAGAAAAAAGATAAAGCTCCAAAGAAAAAGGTTACTGCTGAAAAGCCAGAACCTACTCCAGCAAAAGCTGAACCAGAAGTAAAAGCTGAGCCAGTAGTTGCTAAAGCTACTAAAGCTGAAGCTGACGATTTAACTAAAGTTGAAGGTATTGGACCTAAAGCTGCTGAAGCATTAGTTGCTGCAGGTATTACTACTTTCGCAGATCTTTCTAAAGGAGAAGCTGAAAAAATCAAAGAAATCTTAACAGAAGCAAGTTCAAGAATGGCTCATTTAGATCCTACCTCTTGGCCAAAGCAAGCTAAAATGGCTGCTGATGGTAAATGGGACGAACTTAAAGAGTGGCAAGACAACACTAAAGGTGGTGTAGAATAAGTTATTCTTTTTTTGATATAAATAAATCTAAGAACAACCCATTAAAACGGGTATACTAAAAGAAAATAAAATGGCAAAAATTACAGCCGCAGAAGTAAATAAATTAAGAAAGGCGACTGGCGCTGGAATGATGGATTGTAAAAACGCTTTGGTTGAGGCCGAAGGTGATTTCGACAAAGCTATTGAAGTGCTTCGTAAAAAAGGACAGAAAGTAGCAGCAAAAAGAGCAGACAGAGATTCTTCTGAAGGTGCCGCTATTGCTAAGTTAAATTCTAACGAAACTGTTGGTGTTGCTATAGTACTTGGTTGTGAAACCGATTTCGTTGGTAAAAATGAGAACTTTATTACTCTTGCTAATCAATTAGCTGAAATAGCACTTAACTGTAACTCTAAAGAAGAGCTTTTAGCTGCTGATTTTGGAGGTATGACCGTTGCTGAAAAATTAGTTGAACAAACTGGTGTTATTGGTGAAAAATTAGAAATCACAGCTTTTGAAAAATTAGAAGCACCATATGTTGGTTCTTACGTTCACATTAATAAGATTGCTGCTTTAGTTGGTCTTTCTGCAAAAGTTGAAACTGCTGATGTATTGGCAAAAGACGTTTCTATGCAAGTTGCATCAATGGGCGCAACTACATTGTCTTATAAAGATTTTGATCCTGAATTTGTTGCAGCTGAAACAGAAGCTAGAATTGCTGTTATTGAAAAAGATAACGAAGAACTAGGTCGTTTGGGCAAAACGCTTAAAAACGTACCTCAGTACATTTCTATGGCGCAATTAACTCCAGAAGTTATTGCACAAGCTGAAGAAGATGCTAAGGCGCAATTAAAAGCAGAAGGTAAACCAGAGCAAATCTGGGATAAAATTCTTCCTGGTAAATTAGAAAGATTCATCTCTGACAATACAACTCTGGACCAAGAACAATGTTTATTAGACCAAAACTTCATTAAAGATGAGAAAATCAACGTAGCTAAATATGTTGAATCTCATGGTGATGTTTCTGTTTTAGATTTTAAACGTGTAAGCGTAGGTTAATTACAATACAACTAACTCAATAAAAAACCGTCTTACTGTAAAAAGTAGACGGTTTTTTTATTTCATTATATTTAAGCTATTACCTAATGCTTCAACCAGGCATTTCGCAAGGCTACCGCTTCTTCAGTAACACCTTCTAAAGCAACTATCTTCTTAACCTGCTTTACCGGTTGACCAACAGGTCCTGAAACAGAGATCATTTCACCATCTCTTTCAACAGTCATACTAACAACAGTTTCTGGAGTCCACCCAAAACTCTCTCCTATTATAGGACGAAGTGTTTCTAAATTAATTTCTTGTTCATTTATAGTTCTAAAAATATCACCACCTTTTAATTTTAAATCATTGAAGAAGGAATTCAATTCAATATTCTCACGAATAAATACAACTCTATCATTTTGAACATTTACATCCATATATGGCACTTGACCATCAAAAAAGTAACCAGTAGGCTCCTCTACATCTTTAATAGCCAAACCAACCTTAGCAAAAAAGGCATCATAATCAATAGGCGTAGTACCAATTACATGTTCCTTAAAAAACACATCAACTTCTGGATAGGTCATAGAAACGATTTCAGGGAACAAAGCTTCATCTTCAAAAGGAATATCGGTACCGTATTTTTTAGATAATTCTTTCATTAACCAAAGCATCCCTTTTTCACCATTACTTTTTTCTCTTAAAATGATATCAAGACACATATTAATCAAAGCGCCCTTCTCATATACATTGGCATAATTAGGCTCATAAGGTTGTTCTAATATATTTTTACTCATAACAGTAAAAGACATGCTATCATCATAAAACTTAGAATTAGTGATTTTACCCAGCATACGCTCATAAAAATCTTCCTCAGAAATTAGACCTTGCTGAATCTGGAATAGGTTGGCGAAATATTCTGTGGTTCCCTCATACATCCATAAGTGTTCTGACATTTTTGGATCATTGAAATCGAAATACTGAATCTCTTTAGAATGAACAGATAGCGGAGTAACAATATGAAAAAACTCATGAGAAACCACATCTACCATTGCTTGTTCTAAACGACCAATATCCATTGCCTCTGGCAACACAACCACTGTCGAAGTGTGGTGCTCCAAAGCCCCATAACCATGAGCATCTGGTATATTTACATCAGACATATATAATAAAATATTATATTCTTTAGTACTATCGACATCACCCAAAAACTTCTTTTGAGCACCCATCATAGCAACCATTCTATCTTTTAAATCTGCCGCTTTATAAACACCAGTCGGAGAATACAGACTTAGTGTTACTGTAATACCATTAATCTCAAAAGTTTTTGTATTCGGTTTAGCATACATTATAGGGTTGTCGATCACTTCAAAATAACGCTTAGCAGTAAAAGCATCTAAAAGCGGGTCAATCTTTTCACCCACTAAACTAGAAAGTGTCGTAGTAGCAATTAAATCAGCTGGCTTTTTAATTTGTATCGTATACGGCACCTCTTTAAATCCGCCAAAATAACCCACAAATCCGTGAAGGTTAAGCATAAAGTTACTTCCTTCAGCAATATTGGTACCTGCAGGGGAAAAGACCGCATCTTCAACATCATTCTCAGTATCATAGGTATCATTAACCCAATACTGAACCTTATCTAACTGCACCGCACCAGAGATACTCCAAGTGTTATCATCGAGTTTAGTGCTATTTAATAAATTACCCTTATAATCAAGAGCCTCAAAATCCTCAATATACTGTCCGTAATTATCTGAACTATACGTACCCGGCACAGTTTTAGGTATTCTGAATAATACAGTAGAAGTAGTAAATGCACCAGGATTTATACTCACCTGAACTTTATCGTCCACAACATTTACCAAATCTATTGAAGTGATAACCGGGCTATTTTCTACCGACAAAAGCGCCTTACCTGCCCCACAGGCATTTAATATTAGGGCAAAAGCAATAATTAAAACATTTTTCTTCATAAAAAACTTTATATGTGAATAATTAAACATCAATGATATCAAAGATAGATAATATGTTACGACCCTAACTTAGCGAATTAAGTATTGCTTCAATTAAATATTGACCGTGCCCATCAAATATTTTCATTATTTTTGATGGCAAATAAAAAATTAAGATGCACTACAAAAGAATTCTTCTAAAACTAAGCGGTGAAGCCCTAATGGGTGAAAAGCAATACGGAATAGACTCTAACCGTCTAAACGAGTATGCAGAAGAAATTAAAGAAGTAGTTGAAAAAGGCATAGAAGTAGCCATTGTTATCGGTGGAGGTAATATCTTTCGCGGTTTAGCAGGTGCTGCAACTGGCATGGACAGAGTTCAAGGCGACCACATGGGTATGCTAGCAACCGTTATTAACGGTTTGGCATTACAAAGTGCTTTAGAAATGAACGGTGTACAAACCAGATTACAATCTGCTATAAAAATCAACGAAGTTGCCGAGCCTTTCATTAGAAGAAGAGCTATGAGGCATTTAGAGAAAGGAAGAGTTGTTATCTTTGGTGGAGGAACTGGTAACCCCTATTTTACAACAGATTCTGCAGCCGTATTACGCGCTATTGAAATTGAAGCTGATGTAATACTTAAAGGTACACGTGTAGATGGTATTTACACTGCTGATCCAGAAAAAGATAAAAGTGCTACGAAATTTGATAACATTTCTTTTTCAGAAGTACTTACAAAGGGATTGAAGGTTATGGATACCACAGCTTTCACCCTTAGCCAAGAAAATGAACTACCTATCGTAGTTTTTGATATGAACAAAAAAGGAAACTTACTGAAAATTGTTGACGGCCAAACTATTGGCACAACAGTCAACCTATAATTCTCGGTATAGTTTATGTTATTGCGATAGTAATATACTTATTATATGAACGAAGAAGTAGAATTTGTTTTAGACGCTACAAAAGAAGGCATGAACGCCGCTATAGCTCACTTAGAACGCGCATTTTTAAAGATTAGAGCTGGTAAAGCTAGCCCTGCCATGTTATCAGCTGTTATGGTTGATTATTATGGATCTCAAACTCCATTATCTCAGGTAGCTAATGTGAACACCCCAGATGGTAGAACTATTTCTGTTCAACCGTGGGAAAAAAACATGCTTCAAGAAATTGAAAAAGCTATTATGAACGCTAACTTAGGTTTTAACCCTATGAACAATGGTGACATGATTATTATTAACGTTCCACCATTGACCGAAGAGCGTAGAATACAGCTTACAAAACAAGCTAAGGCAGAAGCAGAACACGCAAAAGTTGGTGTACGAAGTGCAAGACAAGATGCAAACAAAGAAATTAAGGATTTAGATATTTCTGAAGACCTTCAAAAAAATGCCACTGCAGATGTGCAAGATTTAACTGATGTTTTCACAAAGAAAATTGAAGATTTCTTGGATAAAAAAGAGGCAGAAATCATGAAAGTATAATCAAGAGATTAATCGTCATCATTTAAAGCTACCCTAAATAGGTAGCTTTATTTTTTTTGCAAAAATTTTAAACTTTTCAATTTAGGAACAGATGTAGCTAATAGTTACCTTTGCGACCTGCAAAAACAGTTATGGTAGCTAAACTAACGAAAGGATTTTGGCCTAAAACGGCAAACATAATTTTACGAAATAGAATCCTAATTTTACTCTTGATTGCCTGTTTTACCATTTTCATGGGATGGCAATGGCAATATATGCGCTTTTCAAGTTCGCAGACAAACCTACTGCCAGATGACCACCCGGTAAATATTCAATACCAAGATTTTCTTAGCAAATTTGGTGAAGAAGGCAATGCAGTGGTTTTTGCCATACGTGACAGTGCTCTATTTACACCTGAAAATTTTAACCGTTGGAATAAATTAAGCAAACAACTTGCTGCTTTCCCAGAGGTCGAATTTGTTATCTCAACAGACAATTTAAAAGAGTTAATAAAGGATAAAGAAAAGCAAGAATTTGTAATGCGCCCTTTAATAAATGGCGAACTAAAGACTAAAAAGGAAATAGATAGCATTACAAATCACCTATTCAATGACCTACCGTTCTACGACAACCTACTTTACAATAAAGAAAGCAAAACGATAAGAACTATTGTTAACCTTGATAAGGACATTGTAAATACCTCGGTCAGAAAAGACTTTATTTTACAAGACATAAATACATTAGTTAAAAAGTTTGAAGAAGAGACCAATTTAGATGTCCACATATCAGGTATGCCATATGTGAGAACTATGAATTCTCAGAATATTATTGATGAAATCGGTAAATTTATTCTGGCAGCGCTTGGTGTTACTTCATTAATTTTCTTCTTTTTCTTTAGAAGTATTCGAGCTACAATCATCTCTATGTGTGTAGTGATAATTGGCGTAATGTGGGCTTTTGGTTTACTTGGGTTATTACAATATGAAATTACAGTTCTTACAGCACTTATACCTCCACTAATTATTGTTATTGGTATACCCAACTGCATCTTCTTAATAAATAAATACCAGCAAGAAGTAAAGAAACACGGTAATCAGGCACTTTCATTACAACGCGTTATCTCTAAAATAGGAAATGCGACGTTGATGACAAATATTACAACAGCATCTGGTTTTGCAACTTTCATTGTAACCGATAGTACGTTATTGAAAGAATTCGGTATTGTTGCCTCTATTAATATCTTAGGCATATTTGTGTTATCGCTACTTATCATCCCTATTGTTTATAGCTTTATGCCGTTACCAAAAACAAAGCATTTAAAACATTTAAACAAAAAATGGATCGATGCCTTTGTTCAGTGGATGGAACGTATTGTAAGACATAGAAGAATTACTGTCTATATTGTTTCTATCTCATTACTAGTTATCAGTATCATTGGTATCTATCAAATAAGAATATCAGGCAGCCCTATTGAAGATATGCCGAAGAATGCTGAATTTTTTCATGACATACGTTTTTTCGAAAAAGAGTTCAAAGGCATTATGCCAGTAGAAATCGTAGTAGACACGAAATCTCCTAAAGGTGTTTTAAAGCCTGTGACACTAAAGCGCATGAATCAGCTTGGGGAAGTTATAGAAGAAATTCCTGAACTTTCAACTCCGGTATCTGTAGTGAATTTGGTAAAATACTCTAAACAGGCGTTCTATAATGGAATTCCAAAATATTACCAACTACCTACCAGCCAAGAAAACACCTTTATTATGGATGTTGCCCGTAAATCTGGTGATAACGGAGATTTACTAAAAGCTTTTGTTGATAGCACCGGTCAAACTGCTAGAATGACCACTTTTATGCGAGATGTTAACACTAGCCGTATGGAAGAAATCGAACAGCGATTACTAGAGAATATTACGAAAATATTCCCTGCTGAGCGTTATAACGTTTATATGACCGGTAGTGCATTGTTATTCTTAAAGGGAACAAAGTATCTAGTTAAAAACCTGATTATGTCTCTTGCTTTGGCAATCGGACTAATTGCACTTTTCATGGCCTATTTGTTTCGATCGTTTAGAATGATTGTTATTTCATTGATACCTAATTTGTTGCCGCTGGTCATTACTGCAGGTATTATGGGCTTTGTCGGCGTACCCATAAAACCATCAACCATACTAGTATTCAGTATTGCATTTGGTATTTCGGTCGATGACACCATACACTTTCTCGCCAAGTATAGGCAAGAACTCACGGCAAATAACTGGCGAATAGAAAAATCTGTTTACAATGCATTAAGAGAAACAGGCGTAAGTATGTTCTATACCTCTATCGTATTATTCTTTGGCTTCTCTGTCTTTGTAATATCTAATTTTGGTGGTACGGTAGCTTTAGGCTCACTAGTTTCTGCCACACTATTACTTGCGATGTTGGCGAATTTAATTCTACTGCCTTCTTTACTATTATCATTAGAAAAAAGTATCGCAAATAAGCAAACACTTAAAAAGCCACAAATAGATATTTTACCACAAGATGAAAATAATAACCAATAAAATTATTTAAGCCTTGTTTATATCACTTTTTAAACCCTCTATTTTTTAACAAAATCCTATCTTTGGGACTTTAATTTTCAATTCAATATCATGCGTTTAGCAACAATAAAAGAATTACTAGCAAGTAAAAACTTACTACAAGAAGTAACTATTAAAGGTTGGGTACGAACCTTTAGAAGCAATAGATTTATCGCATTAAACGATGGATCTACTTTAGGCACTATTCAATGTGTAGTTGATTTTGAAAATTTTGATGAAGAATTATTAAAGAAAGTAAATACTGGTGCTGCATTAAAAATTACAGGTACACTAGTTGAAAGTCAAGGACGCGGACAATCTGTAGAGATTCAAGTAAGCGCTTTAGAAGTATTGGGTGTTGCTGATCCAGAAGAATATCCTATTCAACCAAAAAAGCACTCTTTAGAATTCTTGAGAGAAAAGGCACATTTAAGAATTAGAACGAACACTTTCGCAGCAATAATGCGTGTTAGGTCTACCTTATCTTTTGCCATTCACAGCTATTTTAGAGAAAACGGTTTCAACTACTTCCACGCGCCTATTATTACGGGATCTGATGCTGAAGGTGCAGGAGAAATGTTTCGTGTTACTACATTAGATGAGAAAAAACCTCCACTTACAGAAGATGGAGATGTTAATTATAAAGAAGACTTTTTCGGAAAAGAAACCAACTTAACCGTATCAGGTCAATTAGAGGCTGAAGCTTATGCAATGGCATTAGGTAAAGTTTATACATTCGGACCTACATTTAGAGCCGAAAATTCAAATACATCTAGACATTTAGCTGAATTCTGGATGATTGAACCAGAGATGGCATTCTTTGATTTAGATGCCAATATGGACCTTGCAGAAGACTTTATTAAAAACGTTATTTCTTATACATTGACACATTGTCAAGAAGATTTAGAGTTTTTAGAAAAGCGATTAATAGACGAGGAAAAAAGCAAACCACAAGCGCAACGTAGCGATATGCCTTTAATTGAAAAATTAAAGTTCGTTGCAGATAACAACTTCAAAAGAGTTAGTTATACCGAGGCTATAGATATCCTTAAAAACTGTAAGCCGAACAAAAAGAAACAATTCACCTACCCAATTGAAGAATGGGGTACGGATCTACAAAGCGAGCATGAACGTTACTTGGTAGAAAAGCATTTTAAATGTCCGGTAATATTATTTGATTACCCAGCAAAAATTAAGGCTTTCTACATGAGATTAAACGAAGACGGAAAAACCGTTAGAGCTATGGATATTTTATTCCCAGGCATTGGTGAAATCGTTGGTGGATCACAAAGAGAAGAACGCTTAGATGTCTTGAAAGAGAAAATTAAAGAATTAGGTATCGACGAGAAAGAATTATGGTGGTACCTAGATTTAAGAAAATTCGGAACTGCAGAACATAGTGGTTTTGGTCTTGGTTTTGAACGATTAGTTCTTTTCGCAACAGGCATGGGTAATATTAGAGATGTAATTCCGTTTCCAAGAACGCCACAGAATGCCGAATTCTAAGCGGATTTAGTTACTTTTACCAGTACTAGAATAAAGTAATGCTGAAACAACACCTATCATTTAAATTATCTCAAAAGTTATCTCCACAGCAAATTCAATTGATGAAGCTGATTCAATTGCCTACGCAGGCATTTGAACAACGTCTCAAGCAAGAATTAGAGGAGAATCCTGCTTTAGAAACCGGTAAGGAAGACTTAGAAAATACGAATGATGAGTATGATGATGTTTACGATGATGCGTCAGACAATGAAACCATCAACACTGAAGACATCAATATCGATGATTACCTAAGTGATGATGAAATACCTGATTATCGTACGAAAGCAAATAACTACAGCTCAGATGATGAAGAAAAGAGTGTGCCTTACGCCGCCGGTATCTCATTCAATCAGCATTTAATAAATCAACTGAATACCGTTTATCTTACAGATGACGAATGGAATATTGCCGAATTTTTAGTAGGCAGTGTAGATGAAAGCGGATATATACGTAGACCCATCGCCGACATCATGGATGATTTGGCTTTTACTCAAAACATTTATACAGACGAAGAAACCATAACAAGAATACTGTCTATAGTTCAAGAGCTAGATCCACCAGGAGTTGGTGCAAGATCCTTAGAAGAGTGTTTGATAATACAACTCGAGCGTAAAGAAATTACGCCAAGTATTGAGCTTGCCACCGAAATTCTTAAGAAGTCATTTGAACACTTTACCAAGAAACACTATCAAAAACTAATTCAAAAGCATAATATTACCGAAGATGAATTAAAAGCTGCCATTGGAGAGATTGAAAAATTGAATCCAAAACCAGGTGGTTCATATTCTGGAAACAATAGAATTGTAGAACATGTAGTACCAGATTTTGCTATTAGAATTACCGAAGGCGAATTGGAACTAACACTAAATGGTAGAAATGCACCAGAGCTGCATGTATCTAGAGAGTATAGCAATATGCTTAAAGGCTATAAAGAAGCCAAAGATAAGTCTAAGTCTCAAAAAGATACCGTAATGTTCATTAAGCAGAAATTAGACGCTGCTAAATGGTTTATTGATGCCATTAGACAGCGACAACAAACGCTGTTTATTACGATGAACTCGATTATGCAATATCAAAAAGAATACTTTCTTACCGGTGATGAGCGTAATTTAAGACCTATGATTCTAAAAGATATTGCCGATGAAATAGGCATGGATGTTTCAACAGTATCTAGAGTTGCAAATAGTAAATATGTTGACACCCCATATGGCACCAAGTTGATAAAAGAGTATTTCTCTGAGTCAATGAAAAATGAACAAGGAGAAGATGTTTCTACAAAAGAAATAAAGAAGATTCTAGAAACAGTTATTCAAAACGAGACAAAGAAAAAGCCCTTAACCGATGACAAACTTGCTGCCATTTTAAAGGAAAAAGGATATCCTATTGCTAGAAGAACAGTAGCTAAATACAGAGAGCAGTTAAGTATACCTGTTGCACGTATGAGAAAAGAAATTTAATGAAGGTTTTCTCTAATCTTATTTCCTACTTATTTCACCCTCTATTTATTCCTATTGGTGGTACCGTTGCCTATTTTCTAATTACTCCAAAGTTCACTCCATTAGAAATTCAAAGTGCGAGTATATTACCCATTTTTATATTAACCGTTATTATCCCGATAATAACCTTTTTAATATTGAAGAATTTGGGTTTAGTACATTCCATTACCTTAGACGCTATTCAAGAAAGAAAATACCCGCTGTATATTCACGCGTCTATTCTCCTTTTAATCCTCTATAAGGTGATTCCAAACAATTACGTAAGTGAGCTTTATTTTTACTTTACGGGGTTGCTAGGTGCTACTATAGCCTGTATACTATTATTACTATTCAATTTTAAAACTAGCCTACATACCGTTGGAATAAGTGGTCTTTTAATGTATCTCATTAATTTGAGCATCCATTTTGAAATCAATCTTATAATAGCAATCAGTTTGCTTATTGTATGTACAGGAAGTATAATAACCGCCAGATTATATTTAAAAGCACACACTGGTATTGAAGTTGTAATCGGTCTTTTTATAGGACTTTTATCTCAGTTATTAACCGTAAGATTTTGGTTATAGAATATAGAAAATAAGACCTATACGCAATGGTCTATATTGCAATACTTCACCATTTACCGAAGCATTACCATCGAAGAGTTCAGTTAAGGCATAATACGCATGAAGATTAAAAGTATTATATCCAAAACTTAAGATTAGTCCGTATTGAAATTTGGTTAAGTCTGTATTCGTAAATCCTTCACTAATATCACCTAAGTCATACTTTGAACGAGCTCCTACAATATAAGCAGCTTTAATACCACCATAAACACGCCAGAATTTATAATCTTCTGCAGTAGAATTTCTCCACCTAAACTCTAAAGGAAACTCTACTAAATGTGTCTCTAGCTTACTTCTAGTAATATCATCATTTATACTGTAAGCAATATTATCACCAGATATATCGGCAACTAAGTTCGAATAATAACTATTCAAAGCCAAGCCTGCCCCAATACCTATAGCCTTTGTTCCTGCCTTGTTTAAAGGAATATCTTTTATTATGCCTGCCTGTAGACCATAAGAGAGATTACGTTGATTAGAACCCTCTGGATGGTTCAATATAAAGTTATACGATAAACCAACATAAAACTGATCTTCAAAATACCGTGTATTCGAAATACTATCTGATACTACCTGAGCATTAGATTGCAGAACTACTAATAAAAATAAAATGGCAAAACGCATGAAGTAAAGTTAATGAAATAAAAAACGCTTCAAATAAATTTGAAGCGTTTTGAAAATGTAATATTCTACTTAACTAACTATTGTAGATTATTGAAAGCATCACCTTCATAGGTAGTATAATTTACCTTTAAAGCGTTTACCTTTCTTAACTCTTGTTTAATATCGGATATCAATCCCATACTAGCGTTCTTATCAACCTTAAGTGCTGTAGTCAATACATTCTGAATTTCTTGAGGCTTTTTAGCTCTTTCCATCAAAATATAATCACCAACTTCAGAAGGACTAGCGAATTTGTCGTTTAATTGAATTTTTGGTTCAGTACCAAAAGTCTTCTCATATTCTCTAGTTGGTTTACCAACATAAATATAGATTACACGATCTTTCTTTTCCAATTTCTTTACTTCACTAGCATTCGGAAGTACGTTTTCAACTTTCAAGGAACTATCCTTCATAACGGTTACCGTCATAAAGAAAAACAAAAGCATAAATACAATGTCAGGAAGGGAAGCTGTTGATACCGCTGGTACCTCTCCATCTTTTTTCTTTGCAAATTTTGACATAGTGTTACTTTTAATTTATTAATTATTCGCTTGAAGTTTCAGCTTCAGATAATTTCTGTGGAAACAAACCTTGTATTCTCTGTACCTTTTCTTTCAATTCCTCTTTAACAGAATCATCGGTTTCAGGGTTCAAATACTCAGCTTCCATAGCAACATAATCTTTACCAAATAAACGCTTAGCTTCTCTATTTCTAAGATCGTTGTATGCACCTACCAATTCGTTTTGAACTGTTATGTAAGTACTATACTTTGTTTCACGATCATTCTTTAAAGAGATAATTGCTTTCATCGGATTATCCGAAGATTCAGCATTACGCTTTCCTTTACAGTAGCTACAATAATCAGGACTTCCTGATGGTGCTCCACCGTTATCTAAAAACGCCATTGCTTTTTCACGCAATTTATCTATTGAAAGAATCTCATCTTCCACCAACAATTGACCATTTCGGTTAATATTAACCGTAAAAATGTTCTTTTGCTTAATAATTGGTGGTGCTTCCGTAGGTGGCTCCATTGGTGGTAACATACGATCCAAACCTGCATCTGTTTCAATAGTAGTTGTTACTAAGAAAAAGATAAGTAAAAGGAAAGCTATGTCCGCCATTGAACCCGCACTAACTTCTGGTGCTCCTGCTCTTCTAGCCATAGTTCTTTATTTTATTATTTACTAAACATGTTTTTAACAGCTGGTACTACTAAAGAAAGTATTGCGATTATTGTAAGGATAAAAAATACATTCAATCCCATTCCAATATTCTTCACTGTACCTTCATCTGTCATAGCTGCGAATTCTGGATCAACATCCGTTCCACTTGCTAAAACATAAGAAATTCCAACTACTAATAAAAAACCACCTACTACGAACAATGTCTTCTTAAGACCTTGTGGGTTTGCAAATAAGTTTTTTAGAGTAAACACTAAACTTACTACAACCGCTATCCCTAATAAAAGATAAGTAATAATAAACATTGTGTTCAAAGCTCCACTTGAAGCAGCCTCAGCTGCCGGCATATCTGAACTTGGTAATAAATACCATAGTATAGCACTTAATACACCTATAGCAATTAATGCTATTTTAATAATTTTTTGCATAATTTTTAGGTATTAAAAGTGATACTTATTTTTTGTGATCTACCAACATATCGATTAAAGTAATCGAAGAGTCTTCCATATCATTAACGATGCTATCAATTTTAGCGATAATGTAATTATAGAAAATTTGAAGGATAATAGCCGTAATAAGACCAAATACAGTTGTTAATAATGCAACCTGAATATCACCTGCAATAAGAGATGCACTTAAGTTACCAACAGCTGCAATCTTTTGGAAGGCTGCAATCATACCGATTACCGTACCCATGAAACCAAGCATTGGAGCAATAGCGATAAATAAAGACAACCAAGAAACGTTTTTCTCTAATTGACCCATTTGAACACCACCATAAGCAACAACCGCTTTTTCAGCAGACTCGATGCTCTCACCAGCTCTATCTAAACCTTGGTAGTATATAGAAGCAACAGGACCTTTTGTATTTCTACAAACTTCTTTTGCAGCTTCAACACCACCAGATGCCAATGCGTCTTCAACTTGTTGTTTCAACTTGGCAGAATTTGTGCTAGCCATGTTCAAATAAATAATTCTTTCAATAGCAACTGCCAAACCAAGGATCAAACATAAAAGTACGATACCCATGAAACCGGCACCACCAGTAATGAACATCTCTTTTAATAGTTGAGTAAATCCTCTTTCCGCTTCAGGAGCTCCTTCTTGAACTAGCAACGCTACAGCTGCTACTTTTGCACTTACAATATTTGTACCTGCTACAAATGCCCCAGCGACTGCTAGGCTTGGGAATAATTTTTTCATTTTTCTGAACTTAAATTAGTTAGTTAATAGGGTTAAAGATAAAAAAAAAACAATATAAAAAAAGTAAAACTTACTTGCAGAGAGGAAGGGATTCGAACCCTCGATACCCTTTTGGGGTATACACACTTTCCAGGCGTGCGCCTTCGACCACTCGGCCACCTCTCTAAGATACCTTTTTTAAGGGTGGGCAAATAACAAAAAAAATATTAGTTTAAAAAATTAAACCACTGTTAAATTTATACCATCTCTCCTCTTAAAGAAGTCTCGAAAACAGTTTTAAACAACTCATGAGACACACCACTACCGAGCAAGTACATTGCCTTTGTAATAGCAGCCTCAGTTGTAATATCCTTACCATTAATAACTTGCATTTTCTTAAGCCTAGAGCTTGTTTCATAATGCCCCATCATAACGGCGCCACCAGAACACTGTGTAACATTAATAATATGTATACCTTTATTTATTGCATTATTTAATTTCTCTAAAAACCATTCTTCCATCGGCGCATTTCCAGAACCATACGTCTCCAAAACCAACGCTTTTAAATTTTCAGCTTGCAAAATTGCATCAATAACATTTTTGTTAATTCCCGGAAATATTTTCAAAATAGCCACATTATCGTCCATATTTCTATGAGATTTTAACGTTAATTTTCTTTTTTGAGGCAATAAATATTCATTAAAAACGGTCAAATGCACTCCCGATTCAATTAAATGAGGGTAATTTAATGATGCAAAAGCTTGAAATTGCTCTGCATTTATCTTCGTAGTTCTATTACCACGATACAATTTATATTCAAAATAGAGTCCGACTTCTTGCACAACCGGCTTACCTTTTTTATACAAAGCAGCAATTTGTATGGCAGTTATTAAATTTTCTTTGGCATCGGTTCTCAAATCACCAATTGGTAATTGCGAACCTGTCAATATCACCGGTTTTGTTAAATTTTCAAGCAAAAAGCTTAAAGCAGAAGCTGTATAACTCATAGTATCACTACCATGTAATACTACAAAACCATCATACTCGTTATATTTCTCTGCAATAATATCGGCTATTGTCACCCAATGCGTAGGATTCATATTAGATGAATCGATGGGGTGCTCGAAAGAAAAACTAGATATCGTACAATCTAATTGATTTAGCTCTGGTATATTCTTCAACAATTGCGAAAAATCAAAAGCCTTAAGTGCTCCTGAGGTATAATCTTTCATCATACCTATAGTACCACCCGTATAAATCAATAAAATATTTCTTTTCTCTATGCCCAAAACTCTGCCTTTTAATTGATTATTAAATTCCGAAAACTTCTTTAGAGTTTTTTGTAGTCTCTAAAGCTATTTGCTCATTGGGTACACTATGAATGTCTGCCAGTTTCTCAAGCACATTAACAATATAGGCACTTTCGTTTCTTTTACCTCTATAAGGTGTAGGCGCCAAATAAGGAGAATCGGTTTCTAGCACAATGTGCTTAAGATCTATATTATTTAAAAAAGTATCTATTTTACCATTTTTAAAAGTCACAACACCACCAATACCTAGCTTCATATTATATGATATTGCTTTTTCTGCTTGCTCGTATGTACCTGTAAAACAATGAAAAATTCCTCTTAAATCATCTCCTTTCTCATCTTCTAATACTTCAAAAACCTCATCAAAAGCATCACGACAATGAATAACAATAGGTAGCTTATGCTTCTTCGCTATTTTTATTTGCTTTCTAAAAGCTATTTGCTGCTCTTTTAAATACTTCTTTTCCCAATACAGGTCTATGCCAATTTCACCTATTGCATAATAGGAATGTTTACCCAACATTTCTTCTACATGCGCCAACTCTTCCTCAAAATTTTCTTTTACATGTGTGGGATGCAGACCTGTCATTAAGAACATATGACCAGGAAATTCTTTTTCTAAAGCCAACATACGTTCTGTATAGGTAGAATCTATAGCAGGAATAAAAAAACGTTTCACCCCTAAATCAATGGCTTTCTGTATTGCCTCTTTTCGATCTTCATCAAAAGCTTCGCTATATAAATGTGTATGCGTATCGGTTATTATCATGCCGCAAAAATAGACTTATCTTTGAAAAAAATGAATTATGAGTACCCTCAAAAAATTTTTGAAGGATAAAGATTACGTACGCATACCCTTAGTTTTAACTGCTACCGACCATTTTGAAATTTGTGCAGAAATAAATTCTGTGCCTGGACGATTTATTTTAGATACCGGAGCATCTAATACATGTATCGGAATGGACCGTATTAATCATTTCAAATTAATTTCTGAAGAATCTATCATTAAAGCTGCGGGAGCAGGTGCAACTAATATGGAAACCTTAGTTTCTAAAAAGAATACGATTGACATCAATTCTTGGAAGTTTAAAAAACTAGAGATAGTACTTTTCGACCTTAAACATGTTAATGAAGCTTTAACTGCCCACAATGCAGAACCTGTTGATGGAATTATTGGAGCCGACATTCTAAAAAAGTCGAAAGCAATTATAGACTACAACAAGAAGTGTATTTATCTAAAAAAGAAAAAGCGCTGAGTCTACCTCAACGCTTTTTCTATATATTACGAACTTTAGAATATTTACATTTCTAAAGCTTTCTTTACATTATTATCCATCAATAATTCTTCTGGATTTTCTAAAGCTTCTTTAATTGCAACTAAGAAACCTACAGATTCTTTACCATCAATAATTCTGTGGTCATAAGAAACCGCAACATACATTATAGGTGCAATTGCAATAGCCCCATCTCTAGCGATTGGTCTCTCTACAATATTATGCATACCTAAAATAGCACTTTGTGGCGGGTTGATAATTGGCGTAGACAACATAGAACCGAATACACCACCATTAGTAATAGTAAATGTACCACCCGTCATTTCATCAACAGTAATTGCTCCATCACGTGCTCTTAATGCCAACCTTTTTACTTCTGCCTCAACACCTCTAAATGTTAAGTTTTCAGCATTTCTTATTACAGGAACCATTAATCCTTTTGGTCCTGAAACCGCGATACTAATATCACAGAAATCATAAGAAACCATTTCTTTACCGTCAATCATAGAATTAACGGCAGGATACATTTCCAAAGCTCTAACCACAGCTTTTGTGAAGAAGGACATAAACCCTAACCCCACACCATGTTTACTTTTAAAATCTTCTTTATACTTTTTTCTAAGCTCAAAAATAGCACTCATATCCACTTCGTTGAAAGTGGTCAGCATAGCTGTTTCGTTCTTTGCAGAAACCAATCTCTCGGCAACTTTTCTTCTTAACATAGAAAGTTTAGATCGCGTCTCACCACGGTTACCACCTGTAGGCGTACCCATTGAAGGCACTGCATTTACAGCATCCTCTTTAGTAATTCTTCCATCACGACCTGAACCAGAAACAGATGTACTATCCACTCCTTTTTCGTCAAGTATTTTCTTTGCAGCCGGTGAAGGTACACCCGAAGCATAAGTTTCCTTAGCCTTAGCTGGCTGAGGAGCTTTTTCAGTTTTTGGCGCTTCTTTTTTCTCTTCTTTCGGTGTACTAGATGCATCTGCCGCTCCTTCTGGTTTCGCTGCACTTGTATCTATTAAACAAACGACAGCACCAACGGCAACAGCATCACCTTCTTCTGCTTTCAATGTAATTATACCACTTACTTCTGCAGGCAATTCTAAAGTAGCCTTATCTGAATCTACTTCTGCAATTGCTTGATCTTTTTCTACATAATCCCCATCTTCAACTAACCATTCCGCTATCTCTACTTCTGTGATAGACTCTCCCGGCGAAGGGACTTTCATTTCTAGAATCATTCTTTCTATAATTTGATATGTTATATTATTTTTTAGGTTTGGACATATTGTCCTTTGTCTTGTCAAAGACGTAATCTATAACTTGTTGGTGACGTGCTTTTGAACGTACAGAACTACCTGCTGCAGGTGCCGCATAAAAACGTCTAGACACTACTCTAAAATTTCGAGCCTCATCAAAATGCGTTAATAAATGGCTCCATGCACCCATGTTTCTAGGTTCTTCTTGAGCCCACACCACGTCATCTGCATTTTTATACTTTGCAATAGCCGCTTTCATTTGTTTTTCCGGTATAGGAAACAACTGTTCCACCCTTACCAATGCAACATCATCTCTATTGCCCTCTTCTTTAGCAGCAAGCAAATCATAATAAAACTTACCTGTACAGAATACTAAACTTTTTACTTTTTTAGCATCTGCAGTTTCATCATCTATTACTTCTTGGAAACCACCACCGGTTAAGTCAGCAATTTTAGATACCGCCCTTGGATGTCTCAACAAACTCTTAGGAGTAAATATGATCAATGGCTTTCTAAAATTAGACTTCATTTGTCTACGAAGAATATGGAACATCTGCGCTGGTGTAGTCACATCTGCTATATACATATTATCCTTAGCACACAATTGTAAGTAACGCTCCATTCTAGCAGAAGAGTGCTCAGCACCTTGCCCCTCATAACCGTGTGGCAATAACATTACCAAACCGTTTTGAAGCTTCCACTTATCTTCTGCCGCAGAAATATACTGGTCAATCATAATTTGGGCTCCATTACTGAAATCTCCGAATTGTGCTTCCCAAATAGTTAGTGTATTAGGACTGGCCATGGCGTAACCATAGTCAAAACCTACCACACCATATTCTGACAATAGTGAATTGTATATTTGAAATTTAGCTTGCTTTTCAGAAAGGTGATTTAACAAAATAACCTCTTCTTCACTTTCTTCAACTTTCATTACCGCATGACGGTGAGAAAAAGTACCACGTTCTACATCCTGTCCAGACATACGAACCGCATAACCTTCTTCTAATAAAGACCCGTATGCCAAAAGTTCTCCCATTGCCCAGTCAAGATTATCGGCTTCAAAATACATATTGTATCTGTCTTTAACCAATTTCTCAACTTTACGTAAAAACTTTTTACCTTCTGGTAAAGCCGTAATTACTTTGGCAATTTTATTCAATTTAGTTTTAGTGAATTTAGTATTCACCGCATCCATCATTTCCCACTCACGTACATTTTCAAAACCTTTCCATTCATCTGCCATGAACGGTGTAATTACAGTTTTATCTTCTTTACGTGAATCTTCTAATTTTTCTTCTAGAGAATCTTTATACTGTTTTTCTAACTGCTTTACATAAGTGCCATCAATAACACCTTCTTGAATCAGTCTTTCTGCATAGATATCTCTTGGATTCTTATGCTTTGATATTGCTTTATATAATTTAGGCTGTGTAAATCTTGGCTCATCACCTTCATTATGCCCGTATTTTCTATATCCTAACAAATCTATAAATACATCACCCTTAAAGCGCATTCTATATTCTAATGCAAAAAGAGATGCGTGTACTACCGCCTCTGCATCATCTGCATTAACATGTAATACCGGACTCAATGTTACCTTAGCAACATCGGTACAATAGGTAGATGTTCTTGCATCTAAGTAATTAGTAGTAAACCCAATTTGGTTGTTTACAACTATATGTATGGTACCACCGGTCTTATATCCATCAAGACCAGCCATCTGAACTACTTCATAGACCAAACCTTGACCTGCTATTGCAGCATCTCCATGAACTACGATAGGTAAAACCTTAGAAATATCATCTTGATAATCTGCATCTTGTTTTGCTCTTGCAATACCTTCAACAACCGCACCTACCGTCTCTAAGTGAGATGGATTAGGAGCAATACTCATCTTAATTTTATTTCCGTTATCAGATTTTCTGTCAGACGTCCAACCTAAGTGATACTTAACGTCTCCATCAAAAATCTCTTGTTCGTAATCTTTACCGTCAAACTCACTAAAGATATCCTTAGCAGATTTGCCAAATATATTGGTAAGTACATTTAATCTACCACGGTGTGCCATACCCATAACAAATTGCTTCACACCCATTTCAGCGGCGCGTTCTACAATTACATCTAAGGCAGGGATCAATGACTCATTTCCTTCTAAAGAAAATCTTTTTTGCCCTACATATTTAGTATGCAAAAAAGTTTCGAAAGAAATAGCATGATTAAGCTTCTTAAGAATATGCTTTTTACGATCTGGCTCGAAATTCGGATGATTGTCATTTACATTTATCCAATCTTGAATCCATTTAACGCGCTCTGGCTTTCGTATATACATATACTCTACACCAATAGCATCGCAATAGATACTTTGTAAATGTCTAACAATCTCTTTTAAAGAATTTGGACCTATACCAATTACGTCACCTGCATTAAAAATAGTATCGAGATCAGACGAAGCTAATCCGAAGTTTTCAATTTCTAAAGTTGGTTCGTAATGTCTTCGCTCACGTACGGGATTTGTTTTAGTAAACAGATGACCTCTGCTTCTATAACCATCGATTAATCGAATTACCTGAAACTCTTTTTGAAGAGATTCTGGCATTTCACTCGAGTGACCATTTACTACAACTGTAGTGCGATTTTCATCGATTTCCAGCTCATCTAAAGAGCTCTCCATTCCAAAATCGAATCCTTGAAAAAAGGCTCTCCAACTTGGCTCTACACTATCTGGATTTACTAAGTACTTATCGTATAACTCTGAAAAAAAAGAGGTATGAACGGTATTTAAAAAGGAATATTTATCCATGAATTACTTTCTGTATCTTTAGAATAAATTTCTAACAAAAATACAACATTTACAATATCTAACGATAGAATGGCATGTATTATTGAAAAAAACGAAACTTTAAAACAAAATCATCATATGAGCTTAAAAAAATTAATTTTTATAGGGCTAGCAACATTAAATATCACTTTCTCTCTTGCTCAATCTTCAAAAACCAATGCTGATTTCTGGAATAACGTAAGATTTGGTGGAAGTATTGGGTTAGGATTCACAAATAATGGATTCAATGGATCAATTGCACCAAGTGCTATTTATCAATTTAACGATCAATTTGCATCTGGTGCAAGCTTAAGCTTCAATTATGCAAAGTTCGATGAAGATAAATTACTGGCTTATGGCGGCAGTGTTCTCTCACTATATAATCCAATTCCACAAATACAGCTTTCTGCAGAGTTTGAACAATTACGTATAAATAGAACTATAGCTACAACGACCATAGATATAGAAGACAACTATTGGCTTCCGGCTTTTTTTATTGGCGCAGGTTACAGCAACAGAAATGTAACATTTGGTATACGCTACGATTTACTATATGACGATAACAAAAGCATTTACGGTAATGCACTAATGCCATTTGTACGTGTTTATTTTTAATTAATCGTTATCTTTCATAAGACCAAACCAACCAATATGAATAAATTAAAGAACCGATATCTTTCATTGGATGTTTTTAGGGGGATGGATGTTGCGCTTATGATTATAGTGAACTCCCCCGGAAATGGAGACACTAGTTTCGGAATTTTAAAACATGCCGTTTGGAACGGGTTTACACTTACGGATTTAGTCTTTCCTACTTTTTTGTTCGTTGTTGGTAATGCCATGAGTTTTAGTATGAAAAAATACGAAGCAGAAGGTAGTGGTGCATTTTTGAAAAAGGTATTTAAACGCTTTTCTATAATATTTTTATTAGGGTTTCTTATGTATTGGTTTCCATTTTTTGAAGATGATGGTTTAAAGCCGATTGCAGAGACCAGAATATTTGGAGTATTACAACGAATTGCACTATGCTATTTATTCGCTTCTATCCTACTCCATTATTTTAAAACAAAATCTGTATTAATTTTCAGTGCCCTAGCATTGATAGGTTATCATATTATATTGGTAGTTTTTGGAGACCTCTCTTTAATGGGCAATGCCGTTTTAAAACTTGACAAATTCTTAATTGGCGCAGACCATATGTATCATGGTAATGGTGGCGTAGCTTTTGACCCCGAGGGATTATTAAGCACCTTACCTGCTATAGTAAATGTTATTGCAGGATATTTTACCGGAAAATTCATTCAAAAGAGCAGCCAGAATTTTGAAACCATTGCAAAACTTATAATGGTTGCAGGTCTTCTTGTTGTAGCAGGATTTGCATGGGATTTAATATTCCCGTTCAACAAAAAGCTTTGGTCTAGCTCTTTTGTATTACTAACTAGCGGAATAGACATATTTATTATAGCCGTTTTGATATATCTACTGGATATGTCCAAACCTGGCAAATGGACCTATTTCTTTGAAGTATTTGGCAGAAACACACTATTTATTTACCTATTATCCGAACTGTTCATTATCAGCTTGGCCGCAATATCCATGAATAACACAACTGCTTATAACTGGATAGCAGATAACATTTTCATAGCCACAGCTGGTGATTATTTCGGCTCGCTGTTATTTGCCTTATGGATCATGTTTACTTGCTGGCTTGTTGGTTATATTATGGATAAGAAAGGAGTATACATAAAAGTATAAAGTAACATTATTGATATCGATTACGATACCACACCTTTATATACTCCCGCTTTAAAATCAATAATGTGACCTGATCTGCCACATCTACAGTATCGGTAATTTCAATATTATGAAATGCACTTTCTGGAATATCTATGATGTACATTAAGTTTAGATATTCAGCAAAATGCTCCATCATTAAGTAATACACCTTCTCACGAATAAGCGCTATAAACTCAGATTGACCTAATGGTTCAGTTATTTGCAGGGGTATATTGGCAAGAACAAAATCCTTCTCCACCTGGTGCTTCAATTTATCAAAAAGAGAATCACCAATAGCAACCTGCATTAATTGCTCACTATTATCAACATTTAACTTCATGTCACACCTACATTCTTTACTCCATCAAACAGAAAGTAATCTAAAAGATTATTGCTTATACACAACACCCTCTTTCATAACAAAAACTACATCCGTTAATGTTTCTACATTATCTAAAGGGTTTTCATTTACAGCAACAATATCGGCTATGTAGCCCTCTTTAATTTGCCCTAATTCTTTCTCGCCTAAAAGCATCGCATTTGTAATTGTAGCTGAACGCAAAGCCTCCATAATAGGCATACCTGCTTTGTGCATATACACAAACTCTTTTGCATTATCTCCATGAGGCGAAACCCCAGAGTCAGTACCAAAAGCGATGCTCACCCCTTTTTTATACGCCTTTGCAAAAGTAGCATTCAATTTAGGACCGATTTCCAAAGCTTTCTTAGCTACTACAGGTGGCAAGTAGTTAGGTATTTTCGCCAATCTAGCTGCTTCTTGACCTGCAGATATCGTAGGTACCATATAGGTATTATGTTTGATCATTAATTCCATCGTTTCCTCTGACATCAATGTACCATGCTCAATAGTTTTAATTCCTCCTAAAATTGCTCTTTGCATACCTTCATCACCATGCGCATGAGCTGCTGTAAGCATACCGTAATCTTTAGCTGTTTCTGTAATTGCTTTTATTTCTTCAATAGTAAACTGAGGGTTCTGACCGTTTTTAGCAACACTTAAAACACCACCAGTTGCAGTTATCTTAATTACATCTGCACCATCTTTATAACGTTGGCGAACCGCTTTTCTGCCATCTGCGGGTGAATTGACTACACCTTCTTTTGGTCCCGGATCACCCATTAATTCATTACTTCTACCATTAGTTGGATCTGCATGACCACCCGTGGTAGCAAGTGCTTTACCTGCTGTAAAAATACGTGGACCAACAACAGTACCTTTGTTAATTGCATTCTTCAAGGCAATATTTACTCCTGACCCACCTAAATCACGTACGGTTGTAAAACCGGCCATTAATGTTCTTTTTGCATATACGGTAGATTCAAATGCTACATCAGCTTCATTCATGGTAAAAGCCTCTAAATATCTTGACGGACTAGATTCGCTTTCAATGTGCACATGCATATCTATAAAACCTGGTAAAATGGTCTTTGACTTTAAATCCACCACCTGATCTTGATCACCACCAACTACATAACCATTTTTGATCTCTGTAATCTTATTACCTGAAATGACAATCGTTTTCTCAGACAACACCTTACCAGATTCAACATCTACAATTTTACCGCATTGAAGATATGTGTCTTGGGCTGTAGCTACTGTAAAACACAGAAGCATGAGAAGAAATAATGATTTTTTCATAAGAGGTGGTCTTTAAATTAAATAAGGGGAAATATAGCCATATTTCCCCTTATTTATATGGTTAAACCTGAAAAAATCAGTCACGTATTTTCTGTTCCCAGATCCATGCATAATTCATGGCCTCTTCTAAGGTATACTCCGCTTTCCAGCCCAATACTTTATTTGCTTTAGTGGTATCTGCATAAGCACTAGTGATATCACCAGGTCTTCTATCAACTATTTTATAGTTCAATTTTCGTCCAGATACTTTTTCAAAACTTTTTATCGCCTCTAATACCGAACTACCTGTTCCGGTACCTACATTAAAAACTTCAAAATTAGATTCGTTTTTTCCATTCATCAAACGTTCTAATGCAACAACATGGGCTTTAGCCAAATCTACCACATAAATATAATCTCTTATACATGTACCATCTGGCGTAGGGTAATCATCTCCAAAAACGGATAACTGATCCCTTAATCCAATACCAGTTTGCGTAATAAAAGGCACTAAGTTTTGAGGAACACCTATTGGTAATTCACCAATCTCTCCACTTGGGTGAGCACCCATAGGGTTAAAATAGCGCAATGCAATCGCATTTAAGCTTGGCGTTACTTTGCAAGTATCTGCAATAATCTCTTCGCCCATTTGCTTGGTATTACCATATGGCGATTCTGCAACCTTAACAGGAGCGTCTTCTGTAATTGGCATTTTATCTGCCTGACCATAAACAGTACAAGAAGAGCTAAAAATAAAACTAGCCTTATTCTTTTTACAAAGTTCTTTTAATATGTAAACTAACGTACCAATATTGTTTTCATAATACAACAATGGTTTCTCAACACTTTCGCCTACTGCTTTAGAGGCAGCAAAATGTATAACGCCAGCAACATCTTGATAACGTTGAAAAAAGTCTTCAACCTTATGTTTTTCTTTTAAATCTAACTTTTCAAAAAGCGGCTTTTTACCTGTGATAGCTTTAATACCATCAAGTACATTTTCATCAGAGTTAGAGCAATCATCTATAATGACCACTTCGAACCCTTTGTTTTGAAGCTCTACTACTGTGTGAGAACCAATAAAACCTAATCCGCCTGTTACTAATACTTTCATTTATAATGCTGTTTGAACGTTATCAAATTTAAAAAACTACACCACTACCCGTTTACAAATCCGATAATTAACTCAGTTATGTAGTTAATCTGTTCTTCATCTAATTCTGTATGCATAGGCAAAGACAGTACTTCTGTTACCAATTGGTTCGTCACAGGAAAATCTTCTTCCTTATATCGATCATCTAGATAAGCTTTCTGCTTATGTAATGGAATTGGGTAGTAGACACCAAAAGGAACTTCATTTTTAGCTAAAAATTGCCCTAGTTCATCTCTTTTACCATTTGTAATTCTCAAAGTATATTGATGAAAAACATGACAATCGCACACATCGCAAATACCCTCACAATTATTCACCGTTACCGGAGTAATGATATTTTCTTGACCCTCAAATGCTTTTGAATACGCACGAGCGGCATTTCTTCTTGCATCGCAATAACCATCTAGCTTAGGTAATTTAGCTCTCAACACTGCGGCTTGTATAGAATCTAATCTTGAATTAACACCAACTACATCATGGTGGTAACGTTCGTACATACCATGATTAACAATACCCCTTAAGGTATGTGCCAATTCATCATCATTGGTGAAAATTGCTCCACCATCTCCATAACACCCTAAATTTTTAGAAGGAAAGAAAGATGTTGCACCTACACTACCCATACTACCAGCCATATGCTTTGTACCATCTTTTGAAAGATATTTAGCCCCAATCGCCTGAGCATTATCTTCAATAACGAACAAATCATGTTTTTTCGCCAATGCAAGTATAGCATCCATATTGGCACATTGACCGAATAAATGAACAGGAACTATAGCCTTCGTTTTTGGTGTTATTGCTTTTTCTATAGCTTCTATATCAATATTAAACGTATCTGGATAAACATCTACTAAAACTGGAGTCAGTTGTAACAATGCAATGACCTCTACTGTTGCAGCAAAAGTAAAATCTGCAGTAATAACCTCATCACCAGGTTTCAAACCTAAACCCATCATTGCTATTTGCAAAGCATCGGTGCCATTGGCACATGGTATAACATGCTTGACCTGAAGGTAATCTTCTAGCTCCTTCTGAAAAGCATGAACTTCTGGTCCGTTTATAAATGCCGACGTTTCTAAAATTTGAGTTATAGAAGTATTTACTTGATCTTTAATTTCTTGGTATTGACCACCTAGGTCTACCATTTGTATCTTTTTCATCTGTTGTAATTACATGAAGTCGTACAAAAATACGAAACAGACGACACTAATTTTATGGAAGAAACGTAATTTAGCTTAAAAGCATCTGTTTGAACTTTCTCTATAATCTTCTTGTCATAAGCGCATCTGCCATTTTAAAGGTATTGGCATTGGTGAATTCAAAACTATCGTTATTTGTAAAGGGCAGAAAAGAAACTATTTCGTTAATTAAGCAGTCTATCTCAAAAGAAGACAAAGTTATTTGGATTCATGCAGCATCGTTAGGTGAATACGAACAAGGTTTGCCTGTTATTGAACAATTAAAAATTCATCACCCTACACATAAAATAGTACTTACCTTTTTCTCCCCTTCAGGATACGAAGTAAAAAAGAATAGCAAAATAGCTGATGTTATTTGCTACCTACCTATGGATACGAAGAGGAAAGTAAAATCATTTTTAACTGCTGCACACCCCGATATTGCTATATTTATTAAATATGAAATATGGCCCAACTACTTAAATGCCTTAAAAAAAGCTGATACACCAACATTTTTAATCTCAGCATTATTCAAAGAAAACCAAACTTATTTTAGGTGGTATGGTGGTTTTATGCGCAGCGCATTAAATGACTTCTCACACTTTTTTGTACAGAATGAAAAATCAAAATCATTATTAAATTCCGTAGGATATACTAATGTAACCATTGCTGGAGACACCCGTTTTGATAGAGTAAGTGAAATAGTAGAACGTGACAACGAATTAAATTTCATGAAGCGCTTTAAGAATGACCAATTTTGCTTTGTTGCCGGAAGCACATGGGCAGAAGACGAAAAAATCATCATAGAATACATCAATAACAATACATATCCAATCAAGTTTGTTATAGCGCCGCACACTATTAAAGACAATCATATTCAAGAAATAATTCAATCTATAAATAAAAAAGTAGTTCGTTATACAGATTTAGAGCATAACAGTCTAGAAGATAGCGAAGTCTTAATCATTGACACCATTGGTCTTTTAACCAAAATTTACAGCTATGCAGATATCGCATATGTAGGTGGCGGTTTTGCTACAGGACTACACAATACTTTAGAGCCTGCTGTTTTTGGCATACCCGTAATTATCGGTCCACAGTTCAAAGGTTTTGCCGAGGCGGAAGAATTAGTGCAACTAGGCGGAGTCATCTCCGTAAAAAACAATAGTGAATTTCAAGAGCTTACAGACAAGTGCTTTGATGGTGATGACTACAGTTCAAAAATCGGGCAAATTAATACAGACTATATCAAAGAAAAAGCCGGCGCAACCGAACGTATTATTTCTGAATTAAATTCAGTTTTAACCTTAAATAATTGAATAATTATCAGTTAACCACCTGCTATATTATTTAATAAACCATTTTCATAACTATCACTTATTGTATAGAAAACATACTTTATACAGATATTTTCTATACGTTAATCGATTTTATTCTCCTATTTAACAGCACTTTAAGTTAGATCTACCATATTGACCGCAGAACAATAGAACAATGAATATGGAACAAGAACTAACTTCAGGAGTTAAAATACTCAATGGATTTCTTAAATTAATGATTACCTGCTTGGTAATAATACTTTTATCAGTACCCTTGGCAGGAGTAGCAGATTGGTTAAATCTAATTAAATAGATACTATTTTAATATTACGCACAAAAGTTACAAGTGGTGATGTAAGTTTGTAAAATACTGTAATTCAGTTATCGACGAGATACCATTTTCTGGGCTGAAATGCATATTTTAAAAACGACATACCACAAAAATGTAAGATTTTACATCTATTTAAGAGAGTTTTACAACTTTTTATATGGAATTGTTGCTCAATTCACCTAACTTTAGTAGTGTAACTTTAAAGTAGGTAATGTTATGAACAATTTATCATTTAAAACCGGAGTAGAAACTTATCTATCCGTGCTTGTTATTGCAATGCATGCATTTTTAGCAGTTGTTGTAGTAGGAGCGTTTTTAGCCCTTTTGGGGATTGTCTAATCTTTTAATACCAAATCCTTATTGAAAAAAAATTACTTTAAAAAAATGCCCCTTTAAAAAGGGGCATTTTTTGTTTACTCCTATCCTATTTCACTTCAACACCTTTCCAAAAGGCTACGTAACCTTTAATACCTTTTGCTAATTCTGAAACTTCTGGGTAATACCATGCCGCGTCTTTATTTACTTCACCGTTTACTTCTACATCGTAATAAGAAGCAATTCCTTTCCATGGGCACATACTCTGAGTTTCTGTACTTTTAAAAAATTCCTTTTTGATATCGTTAGGCGGAAAATAATGATTTCCTTCTATTACAACAGTTGCATCACTTTCTGCAATTACTTTATTATTCCAAATTGCTTGTTTCATAGTTCTATTTTTTAATCATCTTAAATTAATTCTGTCATAATCAATGCACCTTTAGAAAGCGTTTTATGAACAGGACATTTATCTGCTATCTCTAACAACCTCTGTCGTTGCTTATTATCTAAATTTCCGAATATTTCTATTTCTCTTTTAAAAGTATCAATTTTTTTTCCGTCAGATGAAACATCTTCTGAATCTGGTGCATGTTCTTTGCCATGGTCTACATGCACGATTACTTTTTGTAAATCCCATTTTTTACGGGTCGCATACATTCTTAAAGTCATTGCCGTACAAGCACCTAAACCAGAAGCCAAATAATCATAGGGTGATGGTCCGAAATCATTACCACCAAAATCTATTGGCTCATCAGCTATTAACAAATGATTACCCGAAACAATTTCAGAAGTAAAACCTTCATTACCGATACTTACCGCCACTTGATGAGAAGTCTTCAAAACCGCTTTCTTCGGAATATCTAAATAACGTTCTGCCCAACCAGATATTACATTACCTACATAAGTAGAATCTGAACTATTCATTAATAAATGATCTGCCCTATCTATGGATACAAAGCTTTTAGGGTGATGCGCATAGCTGTATAATTCTTTCGCATTTTCGATACCGACTATGGCATCTTGCGGCGAATGAATAACTAAGAAAGGTTTTCTCATGTTCTTAAGCACAGACTCCATAGGTATTGACTCAATATCATCTATAAAGTCTTTATTAATGGTAAAATCTCTACCACCAATATTCACCTTTGCTTTTCCGTTCGCATTAATTTCTTCAACACTAGATTTAAATAAATGCTGCACATGAGCAGGAGAAGATGGCGCACCAACAGTTGCAACAGCCAATACCGATTCTAATTTCGAAGCGGCAAAAATAACTGCCGCACCACCTAACGAATGCCCTACCAACAAAGAAGGAGCCTTATAATTATCTTCTAAAAATTTAGCTGCCTGTATTAGATCAGAAACATTAGATGAAAAATTGGTTTCTTCAAAATCACCTTCACTATCTCCTAAACCCGTAAAATCGAACCGAAGTACTGCAATACCTTTATTTACTAATGCCCTTGAAATATTACGAACTGCAGAAAAGTTTTTATTACAAGTAAAGCAATGTGCAAAAATCGCATAAGTGTGCGCTTCTTGATTAGTAGGCAGCTCTAGCCGAGCAGCCAATTGTTTACCTTGAGAATTTGTAAAAGTTACTTTTTCGAAGCCCATATATTATCTTTTCAGTTCTATTTCTTAATATATACTATTAGAAGTAAACAAAGTAAAAAACTTACAACTAGGTTAAAAAGCAATGAGAAGGAAGGTTAAATAAACCCATTAAAAAAGCCATCTAGAATCTATAAAAATTTGATATCAAATTTGAACATGAACAAAACTTTGAGCTCTATTTTGTAAAATTCTAAGCTAGGAAAGGAATAGTTCAAAATTACACTACATCACTCCTGCCTTCCGCTATTATCCCATAAAAAAAACATTTGTGTTGGTGTTATGACCATTCGTTGCATTAACAGATGAGTCACTTGGCTAAATTTACAACATCAAAAAAATAACTACTCACCGATTAACTTAAATGCTTATGAAACCAACAAACTTAATTATGAAAAAATACCGATCACATTTTTGGTCGGTGCTATTAGTGTGGCTTATCGGCACAGCATATGTTTGCGCGCAAGAAATTGACATTAGTGGTAATGTATTAGATAATTTAAACCAACCCCTGCCCGGTGCCAATGTATTGGTCAAAGGTGCCACCATTGGCACCCAAACAGATTTCGACGGTAACTTTACTATAAAAGCACCAAGCGATGGAATACTCGTCATCAGTTATATCGGATTCACGTCGAAAGAAGTATCTATAAATGGACAGACAATCGTCAATATTTCTTTGGAAGAAGATGCCAGTCAATTAGACGAGGTTGTAGTGGTAGGTTATGGTACGCAAAAAAAGAGTGATGTAACCGGTGCTGTAGGCACTGTTGGAGCAGATGATATTGAGAACATAACTTTTAGCGATCCTGCCCAAGCATTACAAGGTAGAATGGCAGGGGTAAACATTCAATCTCAAGGTGGTTCTCCTGGAGCTAATTCTCTTATTACCATTAGAGGTACAGGTACGCTCTCTGCAGCTGGTCCGTTATTCGTTATCGATGGTGTTATTACGAGTAATATGAATTCTGTAAACCCTCAAGATATCGATACCATTTCTGTTTTAAAAGATGCATCATCAACTGCTATTTACGGATCACGAGCGGCAAATGGAGTAGTAATTATAACAACTAAGAAAGGGACTAAAGGAAAGTTAACTATTGATTTTGATACTAATTTTGGGTTTACTAACCTAGTGAATGATATTGACTGGGCCAATGCTAGACAATATGCCGATATTGTAAATCGAGCAGATGATAACGATGGTACAGACAGGTCTCCGGCGAACGATACCGAATTCAATCCAAACAATACCAGCAATCTGTACGATGAATCGATAAGAACAGGTTCTATTTCAAATACAAACCTTAGGTTAGCTGGTGGGGGTGAAAATACCTTATTCAGTCTTTCCTTAAGTCATTTAGACGGCGAAGGTGTTGTAAAATATGATGATTTTGAAAGATACACTGTAAGAGCTAATAGCTCTTTTACTAAAGGTAAATTCAAATTACAAAATACGATTGGTTTAACACGCTCTGTAAACAATCCTAATCCTTACTTTAATAAAGAACGAAATCTATTGCCGACAATACGTCTAAAAGATGCAGATGGCAATTGGAGCTCATCAGACTTAGATCCTGGATCGGCATTAGCTACTTTCTATGGCCCCGGTACTATAATCAACGAATTGGGGGTTGCAGCTTTAGAAGACCGAACCATTACCAATACAAATATATTAGGAAATCTAGCTGCCTCTTACGAGATTTTTGATGGACTTACCTATAAGTTGAATTTAGGGTTAGAATATAACATCAATAATAATTATAGATTTAGACCCCAAGACCAACTTTTTATAGATGGAAACATGGGTAATTTCGCAGAAATAAGTGAAAGAAATGACACCTTTCTGTCTACATTGGTTGAAAATACCCTAAATTATAAAAAGACCCTTGGCAAACATGGCATTGATGTTATTGCTGGATTTACGCAGCAAGAAAACAATACAAGACGACTTGGGGTAGATGCAAGAAGATTCCCGTCTAACGACATACGTGTACCGTCTGCTGCTGAAGAGATTTCAAATGCGCCTTCATTTGACAACACTTCTGCTATACAGTCTTATTTTGGCAGGGTTAATTATTCGTTTGATGATCGATATCTTTTAACGGCTACATTACGTAGAGATGGCTCCTCACTATTTGTCGAAGATTTAAGATGGGGTACATTTCCATCAGCTGCTTTCGCTTGGAACGTTAGTAATGAAAAGTTCATGGAAAATGTTTCATCAATTTCAAACTTAAAATTTAGAGCAAGTTACGGGGAAATTGGTTCAAATAATGTTGGTGTTTATTCTGTGGATCCGCAGCTGAACTTATTTAGTGAATATGTTTTAGGCGATTCTCCTGCTAGAGCTACTGGGTACTCCATTACTAAAGGTGTCAACCCAAATATCTTTTGGGAAACTACTAAAACTACAGATATAGGTTTAGACTTCGCAGCTTTCAACAATAAGTTAGATATTACAATGGATTATTTCCTTAAAAAATCAGAGGATATTCTAATAGGCATTCGACTACCCATTTATACCGGATTTGACAATGAAATTCCTTTTAATACAGCAAGTGTTGAGAATAAAGGTTTTGAATTTTCAGCAAATTATAGAGACCAATTAAGTGAAGACTTTTCTTTTAATGCATCTCTTAATTTCTCTACCTTAGATAACAAAGTAACTAGCTTAGGTGGTTCTACCCCAATTATTACAGGAAGTTTCACCTCTAATAGTTTAAACAGTAAAAAGACGGATATAGGGCAACCTATTGGATCTTTCTACGGGTACGTGGTTGACGGTATTTATCAGACTGACGCCGAAGCAACGGCAGCGAATGACACTTCTGGAAACCCAGTAGCTGGAGATCTTAAATTTAAAGACTTAGATGGCGACGGTGATATTGATGTAGATGATCAAACTTACCTTGGTAGTGCTATACCAAATTTTGAATATGGCTTTAATCTTGGTGCTAATTACAAACAATGGGATTTGAACCTGTTTTTTAATGGAGTATCAGGTAATACGCTTTTAAATAGCAACAGGTACAGAGGTTTCTTTGATACTGATGGCAATTATTTGGCTGAAGCATTGAACGCGTGGACTCCTTCAAACACTAACACCAGTATACCTCGAAATACACAAGCCGATAACGGATTTAACAGAAGAATGTCTGATTTTTATCTTGAGAGTGGCGCATACTTTAGACTAAGAAACGCTCAAATAGGATATAGCCTTTCTGATGACCTTTTAGATAAAATCAAATTGAGTAAACTGAGGTTGTATGTTTCGGCCATTAACTTATTTACTATTTCTGATTACACAGGATATTATCCAGAAATTGGCAGAAATGATCGAGGTGGTCAAAGCCAATTTAATCTCGGTATAGATGAAGGAACCACACCTGCCGGAAGAACTTTTCAACTTGGTCTACAAGTTTCTTTTTAACTTTATAAAATATAATAAATGAAAAATTATAAAAAATTAAATCGTTCAATTAAAACAGGGGTTGCATTGCTGGCGGTTAGTCTTGTAAGCTTAAATTGCTCCGACGATATTTTAGACCAACCTAACCCTAATGCATTAACGCCTCAGTCTTTTTGGCAAACAGCTGAAGATGCAGAAAAAGGAATTATAGGTGCTTATAGCCCGTTGACCAGCATATTATACTATTCTAGATTTGAGGTGTTTTTGTCTGATTACAGAGATGATGTAGTTAACGGTTTTGGTACTTCTGATAGAACACAAGCTGGTTTTTTTAATACTAACCCAGCAGGAAATCCTATAAAGTGGGTATGGCAATCAATGTATCAAGGTGTAACGAGATCTAATGAAGTTCTTTTTAGAGTACCTGATATTGAAATGGATGAAGCGACCAAAAACAGTATTCTTGGCGAAGCGCATTTTATTAGAGCGTTTAACTATTTTAACTTGTTGAATAATTGGAGAAATATTCCCTTAATCACTATACCTTTTACTGAAATAGAAGATCCACAAGCTATTGTACAGGCAGCCCCATCAGAAGTTTGGGCTTTGATAGAAGCCGATTTACAAGCTGCCGAATCTTTATTACCAGCGTCTTGGCCTGCCGATCAAACAGGTAGAGCGACCTCTGGTGCAGCCCAAGCATATTTGGGAAAAGCTTATTTGTATCAAGAAAAGTTTGCTGAAGCCAAAGTCGAATTTCAAAAAGTAATTAGCAGTGGTAGCTACCAATTAATGAACAACTATGCACATAACTTTACAGAAGAATTTGAAAATAATGCTGAATCATTATTTGAAATTCAACTTATTGCCGACGGTAATAGTGGCTGGGGTGGTGACGCGCCCAACAGAGGTAAAGGATCCGGTTTTCAACCCGATTTTGCTCCTGCCGGATTTACAAATCAAGATGGTATGACCGTAAACCAATGGGCTCTAGATTTGTTTTTAGATGAAAGAACAATAAATGATGAAATTGACCCAAGAACTTTTACTACTATGTTCTGGAATACAACAGAAACAACTACGTATGAAGGTGAAACGTTAGAATCCAAAACCTATACAGATAAAGCATATACCGATATTTACGATGCCGCTGCAACTGATGTCTACGGAAACAAGTGGACTGATTGGAAATTTAATAACTTTTCTGCATCATTGGCCGAAGGCTGGCACGGAGCGGGTAACAATTTAAGAATGATGCGATACGCAGATGTATTATTAATGCTTGCAGAAGCTGAATTCATGTCATCGGGTTCAACAACAGTAGCATTAGACGCTATCAATCAAGTAAGGGAAAGAGCAGATATGACTCCTTTTACATCCATCACAATGCAAGATATTGAAGATGAAAGAGTGAAAGAACTAACCTTTGAACGTACAAGGTATTTCGATTTATTACGTTGGGGCAAGGTTGTTGAATTAATTGTTGACAATCCTGCAGATGTAAAATCTAGAAGTGCAGGTACCAGTGCTTACAAACCAGGTCGTGAGTATATGGCGATTCCTCAAAATGAAATCGACCAAAACCCAAACATAATACAAAACCCTGGGTATTAATTTTTATTAAATTATTTTGACAATGGGGACCATGTAAAATATGGTCCCCATTATCTATAAATTAAAAGATGAAAAGGATTTTTATATTTTTAACGTTTTCTTTTATGCTTCTTTGTTGTAAAGAGAAAGAACACGATTCGAAATCTCCTGGTTTCGATAAATTATCTGTAGAGAAATCTGGCATTTATTTTTCAAATACGATTACCGAAAGTGACAGTTTAAACTATTTTAGTTTCCCATATCTATATTTGGGAGGTGGGGTTTCAATTGGCGATATCAATAACGACGGACTGAACGATATTTATCTTACAGGAAACTTAGTCCCGAACAAGCTATATCTAAATAAAGGTAACCTAGAGTTCGAAGATATCTCTAAAAAAGCAGCGGTTTCTGGTGACCAAAGATGGTATACAGGATCTACAATGGTCGATATCAACAATGACGGCTATTTAGACATTTATGTCAGTACCTCAAATTACACACCTAACAGCGGCAATCAACTTTTCATTAACAATGGTGACAATACCTTTAACGAAGAGGCAGAGGCTTACGGCATCGCAGATAAAAGCACATCGATACAATCTACCTTTTTCGATTATAATAATGATGGGCTATTAGATCTCTTTGTGGCCAACTACCCTATTGTAAAGGTAAGTATGGGCAATCGCTACTACCATGATAAAATGATTGCCAATAATTACGAAGAATCTGGTCATTTATACAAAAACAATGGGGACAAAACCTTTACAGATGTAACCAAAAAAGCAGGTGTTCAGAATTTTGGAATGACATTAGGTTTGATAGCCACCGATTTCAATAATGATGGATTTAAAGATCTATACCTTTCTAACGATTTTAACGTACCCGATTATTTTTATCAAAACAATGGTGACGGTACCTTCTCTGAAGTTTCCAATCAAGTCATGCAGCACACTTCAATGTTCGGAATGGGTATTGATTCTGGCGACTTCAACAATGATGGTCTTACCGACATACTGCAGGTTGATATGACTGCTGAAGATTACAAGCGTTCAAAAACGAATATGGCAAGTATGAGCCCCGATACATTTTATGAGGCTATCGATTTAGGATTCGATTACCAATACATGCAAAATTCGTTACAATTGAATAATGGGTTCGACTCAAATAACTATCCTATTTTTGGCGAGATTTCAAGGTTCTCAGGTCTTGCAACCACCGATTGGAGTTGGGGCGCCTTATTCGCCGATTTTGACAATGATGGTCATAAAGATGTCTTTATAACAAATGGCATAAAGCGAGATGTAAACAATAACGATATCAATACTGAATACGAACAAGAGACCTTTTTTGGTCGAAAGAACAATCGTGACTATACTTTAATCCCTAGCACACCTATATCCAACTATGCTTTACAAAATAATGGTGATTTCAGCTTTTCAAATGTTACAGAAGAATGGGGACTGCAAGAAAAAGGATTTTCAAATGGTTTTGCCTATGCCGATTTAGACAACGATGGCGATCTTGATTTGGTCATCAACAACATTGACCAGCCTGCCTCATTACTAATAAACGAAGCTCAAACATCAGACAACAAGTTTCTAAGAATAAAACTAAACGGAAAAAAACAGAACCAATTTGGTTTGGGCGCAAAGGTATCGATTAAGAGTTCGGGGACTGTACAGACCCAAGAACTTACTTTGACCCGAGGGTATCAATCAAGTGTAGCTCCTATTTTACATTTTGGTCTAGGTAACACAAAGTTGATTGAAGAACTTGAAATAACATGGCCTAATGGAAGCCGTCAGGTACTTAAAAATATTGTCCCAAATCAGTTGTTAACAGTTAAATACGAAGAGGAAAATACTTTACCAAAGAGCCATGAGTTAATTGAATCTCGTTTTACCGATTGTACCAGCGTCGCCAAAATTGAGTTTATCCATCAGGAAGATACTTATGATGATTTTGCCAATGAACCCTTGTTACCTCATAAAAATTCAAGGCTAGGCGAGGCATTGACCGTAGGTGATGTCAATGGCGATGGATTAGAAGACTTTTTTGTTGGTAATGCTGCAGGAAACCCAAGCACGATGTATGTTCAGAATCAAAATCAAGAGTTCGTAAAAATGAAAGGTCCATGGGAAGACGATTTTCATCATGAAGATACGGGCGCGCTATTTTTCGATGCCGATAATGATGGTGATTTAGATCTTTATGTTGTCAGCGGAGGAAATCATATCGATAAAACAGATGATTATTACCAAGACCGATTATATTTAAACACTAAAAACGGTTTTACAAAAGCAGATAATGCCCTTCCAAAAATACCGACAAGTGGTCTCGAAGTGGCTGCTGGCGATTTTGATGATGACGGCGATTTAGATTTATTCGTCGGTGGAAGACTTTTACCAGGCAAATACCCCTTCCCTGCAAAGAGTTACATTTTAAGAAATGAAGGAGGAAATGGCGAGGAAATTAGATTTACCGATCTTACCAATGAATTGGCTCCAGAACTCGAGGAAGCCGGCCTAGTAACATCGGCGTTATGGGATGATTTCGATAAAGATGGCAAATTAGACCTGATTATAACTGGTGAATGGATGCCTATTCGGTTTTTTAAAAATACTGGCACCACCTTCGATGAAGTTACTGAAAAGCTAGGGTTCAGCAATCATAACGGTTGGTGGTATGATATTCAAAAACTCGATGTTGATGCAGACGGCGACATAGATTATCTGGTTGGTAATCTTGGTCTAAATTATAAATACAAGGCCAGTAAAAAAGCTCCTTTCGAAATTTACTCCAATGATTTTGATGAAAATGGCACCATTGATATTGTTTTGAGCTATGAAAAGTATGGAACAAAACTTCCGCTAAGGGGCAGAGAGTGTTCCTCTCAACAGGTACCAGCAATAAAAAAACGCTTCGAAACATACGAATCTTTTGCAAATGCCGACTTGAACGAGATATATGGCAAAAAAATGCTTGGCGATGCCTTGCATTATAAGGCTATTACTTTTGCCCATCATTGGATCGAAAACAAAGGTGATGGTTCTTTTGAAATGCATCTTTTACCTAATAGAACACAATTTTCGGCCATCAAAAAGTTTGAGATTTTTGACTACAATGGCGATAAATATCCCGATTTGATACTAGGTGGAAATCACTATCAATCTGAAGTAGAGACACCAAGAAACGATGCCGGTTTTGGGCTAATCCTGACCGGAAACGGATCGGGTTATGATGTCGTACCTCCGAATAGTAGCGGGTTAATAATAAAAGGAGATTTGCGAAATATTAAGACAATACGACTTGGAAAAAATAAGGATACTGCATTTTTGTTCGCAAAAAATAATGATTCCCTCAGGTTGCTGAAATTCAATAGATCTCTTGATAATTAAATAGTCAAAAGCACTCTGTCAAAGAACTAAAGGCAAGATGAACTAAACAGTTTTAAGTAATTCGAAAAAATAGGTGAAGAAAATCATCAGATGCATGCCTTTAGCTTCTGCACTACAGGCGTTCTCACAGACCAGTAAAAACTAGCTGTCCAAATTTCCTGTTTCTCATCATATATCATCAACTATATGGGCTGATGGATTGTTAAGGGGGTGATAAGATGCAAACCCACAGTATGCATTAAGTAACGACCTGTGTAATGCTTTAAAACTAATACTTCATATCTCTATTAATGTATTCAAAGCGAATAGAGCCATTTTTCTTATCGAGTAGTTCGAACAAAAGTACTGTATTAGTTATTGGAGAATTTAGATAGGGGTTAATGATAAAAAATATATTACCACTCTTCTAAAAAATAGAGTAAAAGTCTAGAAATTCAATCAACCCACAGAAATTGCATGTAACGTATCAAGCCTTGTCCATGTATCTATATTTTCAAAATCCATTTCGAAAAATATAACTTTTGAGAACTGCGTTTGATTGATCGTTTCTTTTGGACTCCCTTCAACTGCCCCTAAGATTAACTTCTCATCTCTTCGCAAAATAACATTCATTAAAAATTCTCCATAAAAAAAGCCCCTTGATTTCTCAAGAGGCTTCTCGTTGTACAGGCGGAGAGACTCGAACTCTCACACCGCAAGGCACTAGATCCTAAGTCTAGCGTGTCTACCAATTCCACCACGCCTGCATACTTTCCTAAATCACGATATGTGATTATCGGGGTGCAAATATAACGCAAAAAATCAATTCTCTAAATTTTAGCTATTTAAAAATTACGCTTTTTGTACTTTTATCGAAAGTCACATAAAAAAGTACATGAAAAACGTAAAGAATTATCTATCGGAAAATAAGGACCGATTTTTAAATGAGCTTATCGAACTACTTAAGATTCCGTCTGTTAGCGCAGATTCTGCCTTTTCTCAAGATGTATTAGATACAGCCGAAACGGTTAAAACTCGATTAGAGGAAGCAGGTTGCGATGTTGTTGAAATTCATGAAACCGCAGGTTACCCAATCGTATATGGTGAAAAAATCATAAATACTGATCTACCTACAGTTCTTGTTTATGGTCATTATGACGTTCAACCGGCAGATCCTATTGATCTTTGGCATTCACCACCATTTGAACCTGTTATTAAAAAAACGGAGAAACACCCAGAAGGTGCCATATTCGCTCGTGGAGCTTGCGATGATAAAGGTCAAATGTACATGCATGTAAAAGCATTGGAGCTGATGGTGAAAACCGATCAACTACCATGTAATGTAAAATTCATGATTGAAGGTGAAGAAGAAGTTGGCAGTAATAACCTCGCCATCTACGTCGCGGAAAACAGAGAGAAACTGGCAAACGATGTTATTTTAATATCAGATACAGGTATGATCGCCAATGATGTACCGTCGATAACTACAGGTTTACGCGGACTAAGTTATGTTGAAGTAGAAGTTACAGGACCTAATCGTGATTTGCATTCAGGATTATATGGTGGTGCTGTTGCCAACCCTATCAACATTTTAACTAAAATGATTGCCAGTTTACATGACGAGAACAATCATATTACCATACCTGGTTTTTATGACAAGGTAGAAGAACTTTCTGTTGAAGAACGTGCAGAAATGGCAAAAGCACCTTTTAGTATTGAAAAATACCAAGAGGCTTTGGATATTGAATCAGTTTACGGTGAAAAAGGATATTCTACCAACGAACGTAACTCCATTAGACCTACATTAGATGTTAATGGTATTTGGGGTGGATATACTGGCGAAGGTGCAAAAACGGTTATAGCTAGTAAGGCTTTTGCAAAAATATCTATGCGATTGGTTCCCAATCAAGATTGGAAAGAAATTACCGATTTATTCAAAACACATTTTGAAGCTATAGCACCAAAAGGTGTGAAGGTAGTCGTAAAACCACATCATGGCGGACAAGGGTATGTAACGCCTATTGATACCATTGCATACCAAGCAGCTTCAAAAGCTTATGAAACTACCTTTGGTAAAAAACCTATTCCGCAACGTAGTGGTGGTAGTATTCCAATAGTTTCTTTATTTGAGCAAGAGCTAAAAAGCAAGACCATACTTATGGGCTTTGGATTGGATAGTGATGCCATACACTCCCCTAACGAACATTTCGGCGTGTGGAATTACTTTAAAGGAATTGAAACTATCCCTTATTTCTACGAGTATTTTACAGAAATGAACAAGAAGTAGTTGATTGACAGTTGATAATAAATTAAAAACAAAACGTCTTTGCTAGCAAAGACGTTTTGTTTTATTGTAGAAAGAACATTTGTTGATGATAAATTGATTCCAAGAATCAACAACTATATCTTCTTAACGTACTTGGTAATTATAACCGTCATTGTTGGACCTACTTTACCTTCTATATATTCAGCGTTTTCACGATCTAATGAAATTCTTCTTACCGCAGTACCTTGTTTAGCAACTTGGCTAGACCCTTTTATTTTCAAATCTTTTACCAAAACAACACTATCTCCGTTTTCTAAAATTACGCCGTTTACATCGCGGTGAATAATCTTGTCAGCCTCGGCTAAACCTTCGCCTGTTGCTTTTGCCCAAACTAAAGCCTCTGGCTCTAAGTACATCATATCCAATAAATCTTTAGGCCATCCTTCAGATTTTAATCTAGATAACATTCTCCAAGCAACCACCTTCACAGAATCATACTCGCTCCACATACTATCGTTAAGACAACGCCAGTGGTTTGCATCCATTTGTTCTGGATCTTCAATTTGGGTACGGCATATTTCACATGCCAAAATACTTGAATCTACTCCGCTTATAGAAACCGGTTCAACTTCAAAAACTTCTAAATTAGTTGTTCCCGTACATAACTCGCAAGTAGAACCGCTACGTGCTTCCAAATCTGCTAATACACTCATTATTCATTATTTTTATAATACGAATTTACATCTTTTAAGTGGGTCAATTGGACCTTTCCCCAAAGAATTGGGGTCGGGCTATACATTACAAGTACGCTTTGCTAAAAAGCAAATGCGGGCTTTTCATTACTATCCCTAGGGCAAAACAACTCTACACTTGTAGAATTAAAATATTTGTTCTATATTTGTAGAACATACTCTAAACTTGTAGAAAATGCAACTATCCAAATCGGAAGAAGAATTAATGAATATTCTATGGAAGCAAAAAAAGGCTTTCATGAAAGATTTACTCGATGCCTACCCAGAGCCAAAACCCGCAACAACCACTGTTGCCACTTTATTAAAAAGAATGGCCGACAAAAAATTTATTGACTATAAAAGTTTTGGTAGAAGTAGAGAATACTTTCCGCTGGTAAAAAAGAAAGACTATTTCTCTAAACACGTTAACGGACTCATTAAAAACTTTTTTAATGATAGCGCTAGTCAGTTCGCATCGTTTTTTACGCAAGAAACCAACTTAAGCAAAGCGGAGTTAGAAGAATTGAAAAAGCTAATAGACGTAGAAATCGAAAAAAAGTAATCATGCTAATCTATCTTTTAAAATCCGCCGCATGTATGAGCATATTTCTGCTCTTCTATAAACTTCTATTAGAGAAAGAAAGCATGCACCATTTTAAAAGATACTTTCTATTAACCGCCGTCATCGCTTCTTTTATAATACCTCAAATAGCTTTTACGGAATATGTTGACATAGAACCCACCACTGCAGTTACTCAATTTATCACCATAAATGAACCCCAAGAAATACAACCAGTAATTCAAGTTGTTGAGAAATCGACAATGAATTGGTCTTTAATACTATGGACTATCTACGGATTAGGAGCTACAGGATTCGGATTTCGCTTTATGTATAATCTATTTAAAATCTGGAAACGTATTCGTAACAACCCGAAAACAAAACAGAGAGCTATCTATAGAATACTATTAAAAGAACAACTGCCACCACATACTTTTTTACGGTACATTTTTCTGAACAAGCAAAAATTTGAAACTAAAAGCATACCTAATTCTGTGCTACTACATGAAGAAACCCATGCTATACAAAGACATAGTTTAGATGTACTTTTTCTTGAAGTATTGCAAGTGGTATTCTGGTTCAATCCGTTAATCTATGTATTCAAAAAAACAATTAAATTAAATCATGAATTTTTAGCAGATAGTGCTGTACTTAATGGTCAAGAAGACCATTTAAACTATCAAAACACATTACTGTCGTACTTATCAAACGACAGCTTTAACACCCATCAATCAGTTGGTATCGCAAATGCCATAAATTATTCATCAATCAAAAAACGATTCATCATCATGAAAAAACAAACATCAAAAAAGAGTATCCTGTTAAGAAGCTTATTGCTACTGCCAGTATTGGCTTTAATGCTCTACGGATTTAGTCAAAAAAATGTGGTATCGCAAAACACGATTAAAGACATTAATATAGAAATCACAAAAACTGGAGGTTTATTAGTGAACAATGAGCCAGTAGCTTTAGAAAACCTTTCGACAGAAGTAGTAAGAATCAATCAAAATTTAGGTCCATATATTACTAAAAACTATCTGACAGCTCATATTCTTTATGACGAAAATCAGTATAAATTAATTGAGGAAGTTGAGTCACAATTAAAGACAATCGGAATTTCTAACATTGAACATTTTAGTAAAAGAACTACAAATATTTTTGGCAAAAACGGATTTAAACCAAGTGAGTATCATGGCAAAACGGTTGATGAAGCACAAAGTATTAGAAGGAACAATGTTTTTAATGAGCTTAATACCGATGTCTATCATGAACCATTACTAGAAATAGTGTGGATAGAAGTAAAGAATGAAAACCAAATTTGGTTCAATGACCAACAAGTTCAATTGTCACAGTTAAATGAAAAGATAAAGTCAGAATTTCCATTGGCGGTTAAGAACAACAAATTATCAGCGCAAATTTATTCTACAGAGAATATCAATTCAGAATTCATAGAAATTGTTACAAAAGAATTGAGAAAGCTAAACACAAATAGTATTACTGTTTTTTCTAACAGCTATACAATACCTGAAGATGAATACAAAGAACATATCGAAATCAAACCTAATACTGTTATTTTAAATACTAATAATATCGTTTTACAATCAAATAAAATCTCGGATTACAATTCCTTAGCCAAAAAATACAACGCTATACCCATTGAAAAAAGGAGCATCCCACAGAGTGATTTAAAAATATTAGAATCTACTTATAAAAAAATGACTGCTGAAGAAAGAAAAGCTGCCCAACCTTTCCCTGAATGTCTTCCTAAAGAAAATCAAGATGGTGCAACAAAAGCACAATTGGCTGAATACAACGAAGTAGCTAATAAATACAACACCATGCTATCTGAAGGCGGTAACATTCGCATCCTAAAATCTGATGTTGATCAACTAACATATATCTACGGATTAATGTCTGCTAAACAAAAAGAGAATGCAGCCCCATTCCCTGATTTCCCAGAGCCACCACCTGCTCCAATGGCACCTAAAGTGGCAAAAGGAGAAAAAAGTAACATTCCGCCTCCACCAGCTACAAAAGAACCAGAAACACTTATAGAGTCAACCTTAAAATTCCCTGCACCGCCCCGCTCACCCCATGCGCCAAAGACATTAAACACGACTAATTATGCCAGTAACCAATTAAAAGAAATAATTAAAAATCAGGATCCTTATGACCACATAACGCTTGATACTAAAACTATAAATGGTATACCATCAACAACACATACTCAATACACGTTAGTAAAACCTTCAAGTGCGGGCGCACCCTCACCTCCTACGCCACCTTCACCATTAGATTATGCAATTGATATGGCAAAAAAAGGAGCGACATTCTTCTACGAAGGCAAAGAAATCTCTTCTGATAGCGCCATTGAATTATTAAAGAAAAACAAGGAATTAAATATGGAATCTCGCACAAAAAACGGAAAGGCAGAAGTAAGAATTACCAAAGAACCTGTAACAATAGAATAAGTAATACGTCAAACATATGTTAAAGCCCTCTTTACGAGGGCTTTTTCAGTACCAAAAGTGAAAAAGTTACGTTCACCCAGTATAAATCATCATCAATCAAAAAACGAATTTTCATCATGATTCAAAACTTCTTCATTCTCTGCTCAGGGGCAGATTCCGAACTTTTAAAAACATGCTCTAAAGGGGAGCAAAACAAATATGCCGGCATAGGCGCTACAGTTTTCTTTACCGCTGTCATGGCATTTATTGCTAGTAGCTACGCATTATTCACGGTTTTTGACAACGTGTACGCTGCAATATTTTTCGGCTTTATTTGGGGTTTGCTCATATTCAATCTAGACAGATTTATAGTTGCTACCATTAAAAAGAGAAACAATTTTGGGCAAGAGTTTTTACAGGCTACTCCGCGTATTATTCTTGCGGTTATTATTGCCATTGTGATTTCAAAACCTTTGGAGATGAAAATTTTCGAGAAAGAAATTAATCAGGTGTTATTGGAGCAAAAGAATGAACTGACCTTAGCCAACAAAGACCAACTTGCGCTGCAATACACTCCGAAAGTAGAACAATTAAATAATGACATTGCTGCATTAAAAAATGAAGTTTCAATAAAGGAAACAGAGACGAATGCACTGTATGATATTTACATCAATGAAGCAGAAGGTACTGCTGGCACAAAACTGCTCGGAAAAGGTCCGGTTTATGCTGAAAAACGAGATAAACATGATGCTGCACTTGCGGAACTACAAGCGCTAAAAATTACAAATAATGAAAAAGTATCGGCGATAGAATCTCAAATTGCCGTACTAGATACTGAATATGCCGAAGTGGTTAAAAGTTCGCAACCAATAATAGACGGTTTCGACGGATTAATGGCAAGAATTACTGCCTTAGGCGAACTGCCATGGCTACCATCGTTCTTTATATTTCTGTTGTTTTTAGCTATAGAGACTTCACCAATTATAGCAAAGCTACTTGCACCCAAAGGGGAATATGATATTAAATTAGAAGAGGAAGAAAGTGTACTTTCTACTTGGGTAGAGCAAAAATTGGCGCAACGAAAACTAATCGCTTCAACTGATGGTGAAATCAATCAGAAAATATATGAAGACCTAAAAGGAGAAGAAGAACTTTACGGCTATAAAAAGAAAAAGGCAGAAGAACTACTACGATTGCAAGCCGATAGTTTTCATAGAATTCAGACCAAAGGTTTAAAATAAAAAAGACCAATATTTCTATTGGTCTTTGGTGATTTGGGGGAACTACCTGAACAACTATTATTTTGCCATAGCTTCGAGTATCAATTCTGAATGTGTAATACTAAAATTGTCGATTTCAAAAATTTCATCTTGGTTCGCTGATTCAAAATAACCTAAACATATTTTAAAATTTGAAACAGTTTTCATAAGATTCAGTTTAATTGATATTGTTTGCTAATCATTAATTACACTACAAAGGTATTTCGTTAAGGCCGTTCAAATTTCCTGTAACTGACTAAGAGAGAATATGTGTAGACCAAATGACAATATGTATAGACGAGCTGTTTTAACACTTTAAGCTCTAGGCAGTAGAATCAAAAAATACATTTACATTATGCGGTATATCGATAATCTTCGTAGCAAATAAGCTAAATTTATATATTGGTAGTCTTAACTTTGCATACTAATGGCATCACTTAAAGAATCCAAGAAAAAGAAAAGAAGGTTTTACAACCTCGTTATCATAATAGTATTGTTAATTATAATTGCTACAGGTTTTATGGCACAACTAGAATGGTAACATTACAGTTGAAAATTGAATGTTAGAATTCAATCCTATAGTGTTTACCATATGACCAACACAAATTCAAAATTTAAAAAATATTTAAAGCTCCTCGGTAAAATTATCCTTGGTGTGTTATTGCTATTTTTTATTTTGGTTTTGGTAGTTCGAACTCCCTGGGCTCAAAACTTCATTGTAACTAAAGTCACTAATTATATAGCAGACAAAACGAATACTAAGGTAGCAGTTGGCAAATTATATCTTACATTCTCAGGCGACATTCAAGTAGAACATGTATTTCTAGAAGATAAAAAGGGTGATACTTTATTCTATTCAAAATCCCTTCAAGCAGATATTCCTATTTACCCCATTGTTTTTAAAAATTCATTATCGATAGATGATGTAACCGCTAACGGTGTGGTTGCCAATATCATTAGGGACGATAATCCCGATGAATTTAATTTCACTTTTCTAATTGATGCATTAACGACGCCAACAGATAGTACAGCACCTGCTTCAGAAGCAATGAATATTGATGTAGGTAATTTAGACTTGACCGATTGGAAGCTAAAGTATAACGATGCTTATTTAGGAACGGACATAGACCTCATACTTGGTAACCTGTTCTTAGATGTTTCTGAATTTGATTTGGAAAAAATGAAGTTTTCTTTGGATGAATTAAATCTAAACAATACCCAATTCACCTATAATCAAACACACCCATTTCCGGTTACAGAAGATACTACAAGTACTGCGCTACCATATATAAAGGTAGAAGATTTTAAAGTTGAAAATGTAGCTGTCAACTACAACAGCCAGCCAGATGGCTTACAAACTCAATTAAAATTAGGCATTATTGAACTAACAGATATACTCGCTGATGTTTCTAAAAACAGATACGAAACAGATGACCTTTTATTTCAAGATTCGCATTTAGCTATTCAAATAAAAAGTGAAGAAGTTGTACAAGACCACACAACCGAGAATTCAGCTTTTGAATGGCCAGAATTTATCATTGCAGCGAACGATATTAACATTGCGAAAAACACATTTAGTTACTCTTTAAATGGCAATGTTAGTAATTCAGATACTTTCAACCCGAATGCATTTAAAATTCAAAACTTTGAACTGTTAGCTAAAAATATAACATATCAACCAGAAAAATTCAATGCCAATGTTTCTAAGTTTTCTTTTTCAGAACCGAGTGGTATTCGATTAAATCAATTGACTTTTAAGGCAGGTTTATCAGATACCAAAGCATCTCTTCAGAATCTTGTTTTTCAATTGAACCAGAGCTCAGCGAATGCTAACTTAGCTATTCAATATAACTCCTTAAAAGGAGCGATAAAAAATCCTGAAAAAACGAACTTATCAGCAGAGATATCTAATCTTAATTTAGAGTTAGAAGATGTATTAAAGTTACTCCCAGAACTTGCGAAAAATCAGTATTTAGATTCCTTGTCCGCTCAATCTATTACCGGCAATCTAAAGGCTATCGGTAGCCTAGAAAAAGTCAATGATTTCAATACAAATCTACAATGGGGAGAAGACACAAAACTGACTACAAAAGGTAGTATCAGCAATCTTACCAATATAGATTCGCTAACCTACAATTTGAACAATATTAGTTTTAATAGCACCAAATCGGCTATTAATAAAATAATATCGTCAAAAGAATTAGGAATTTCCATCCCAGAAACTATACTCGCAGCGGGAAATTTATCTGGAGGTACAACGTGGGTAAAGCCTGATATTAATATTAAAATACCAGAAGGATCTGCAACGATAAATGCTCTTGTAAATTTTGATGACACCATGAAGTTCAATGGTCAAATTTCTGTTGATAGTATGCAATTAGGAAAGCTTTTACAAAATGACCAACTGGGTAAATTATCACTTAAAATTAAAGGCAAAGGTGCGGGTTCTGAACTAAGCAATTTCGATAGTACTATTGATGGTACAATTACCCAATTTCAATATGATGGATATAATTATAATGACATAGTAATTACCGGGAATCTAAAGGACGGAAATGGTACCATTACCGCTAATATCGACGACCCAAATTTGAATATGAACGTAAATTCAACCATGTCACTTTCATCACAAGAAAACGATATTATTTTCACTTCAAATATTATTGGAGCAGATTTACAAGAACTAGGTCTCACAAAAAACAATATTAAAATTGCAGCAAATATTAAAGGGAATTATACCGGCACACCTTCTAATTTTACCATAAATACAACTATTGAAGACGGCATCACCATTGCCGATAATGAACAGTATCAAGTTTCAACAATTGCTTTAAAAGCACATATAGAAGACTCGATTACAGATGTATCGGTTAAAAGTAATTTTCTAAATGGGCAATTGACATCTAACGCATCGCCTAATCGTATTACAAATGCTCTTAAAAAACAGTTAGAACAGTATTTCTCTACAGACGATACTGCGTATGAAGCTGAAGATGATATCGATGCAAAACTGGCACTCGCCATAATACCTACTCCCGTTTTATCTAAGGTATTTTTCAACGGTATAGAAGATTTAGATTCCTTAAACATAGACGCTAGCTTCAACTCTAAAAAACGAAAAATAGCTGCCGAGGTAAAAGTGCCACACATTGCATATGCGGGCAGTTCTGTCGATAGCTTAAATGCTTTTATAAAAGGAGATTCGGTAGACCTTAAATTCTCTGCAGGTCTGGCAGATTTAATTTATGAGCCCATCCATCTAAAACAAACCTATTTAGAAGGTACTCTTAAAAACAAAGAACTGTTACTTGACTTCAATTCTAAAAATGACTCTGTACCCGTAATGCATATAGCATCGGGCTTAGTATTTCAAAAAGACACTTTAAAACTTCATATTAGTCCGAAAGACCTCATATTTAACACAAAAAAATGGGATATTCCTGAAGATAATAGCATAACCATAGCCGAATCATTTTCAGACTTTGAGAATGTTGTTTTAAGTAGAAATTCTCAAAAGATGGAAATTTCTAATAAGATTCCGAAAATGGAATCGGACCATATCGGTATTCTGTTCGAGAATTTTCAATTACAAACATTCCTCAGCTTTTTCAATCCTGATGAAGCATTGGCAAAAGGTAAAGTCGAGGGTAATTTCGTAATACTTAATCCGTATGCTGCTTCTGGCTTAGTGGCAGATATAGATATTAAAGATTTTCAGGTCATGGAGAATCCGTTAGGTACATTAACCTTAGACGCATCTTCTAGATCATTATCTGAATATGACTTTGATATGGCATTGAAAGATGGCGGTGCAAATCTTACCTTAACGGGAGACTATGCCGCGAAAGAAAACACTGCCGATTTAAATATGGAGCTCGATATTCAAAAATTGGAAGCCAGCGTTATTCAAGGTCTTTCAAATGAACAATTAACTAATGCTAAGGGGTATTTAGATGGCAGTCTTCTTCTGAAAGGCACACTTGCCGAACCAAAATATTCGGGTAGAATAAATTTCAATGATTTTAGCTTAACCTTAGCAGCATACAAATCTACTTTTGCCATTGACAACCAGTATATAGATATTGATCAAGATGAAATAACCTTCGACTCTTTCGCTATTAATGATATCAACCAGGGCACATTAACTATTGATGGTACTATTACTACGAATAGTTTTACAAATCCTGATTTTAATTTTTCGGTTAAAACTGATCAATTTAGAGTATTAGATTCTAAAAAAGGTGATGACGAACTTGTTTATGGTATTGCCAGTATTCAAGCTGATTTAAGCGTAAAAGGAAATTTAGAACTACCTGTCATAGATGGTAAATTGCGTGTGCGAGATGTTACCGACCTAACTTACATTGTACCTCAAAACGAGTTAGATATTCAAGAACGAGACGGCGTGGTTATTTTCGTAAACAGAGAAAATCCTGATGCCATACTTACCCGGAATGATGGTGAACAATCTAATTCATTTTTTGCAGGAATGGATATCAATTCCATTTTAGAAATAGGAAATGATGCAAAATTCACCATTGTTCTTGACGAAAAAACTGATGACAAACTACAGGCATCTGGCGCTGCAACGCTGAATTTAAATATAGATCCAAATCAAGATATTCGATTATCGGGTAGGTTAGAATTAGACTCTGGCTTCTACAGAACAAGCTTGTATAATTTGGTGAGTCGTGAATTTAAAATACAAAAAGGCAGTAGTATTGTTTGGAGCGGCGACCCGTTCGATGCAAAAATGGATGTTACCGCAATTTATGAAATAGAAACCTCGGCATCATCATTAATGTCTTCTATAAGTTACGGTACAGATAGTAGCGTATCTGGAACATACCAACAAGCAACGGACTTTCTTGTGTACTTAAATATTGATGGGCAATTGATGCTACCAGAAATATCATTTGCGCTAGATATGCCAGAGAGCGAGCAAGGTAATTTTGGCGGTGCAGTTTATAGTCGTATTCAACAATTAAACGAACAAGAGTCTGAATTGAATAAACAAGTATTTTCATTATTGGCTTTAAATCGATTTTACCCGACTACGGGAAGTGATGGTAGTAGCGGCGGAGTAGTTTCTATGGCTAGAAATAATGTAAATAAAGTACTCTCAAATGAACTTACCTCTATTTCTAATAAATTATTGGGAAAAACAGGTTTTGAGCTTGGTTTCGACCTAGACAGCTTCGATGATTATGAAAGCGGAAGTGCCCAAAGTAGAACACAACTAAATATCAACGCGAGCAAAAAACTCTTTAATGACCGTTTGATTGTCACCGCGGGAAGTGCCGTAGATGTAGAAGGTAGTGCCTCGACAAGCGAAACTGAAACCCCTTTGATTGGTAATGTAACTTTAGAGTATCTGCTAAGCGAAGAAGGTACTTATAGACTTAAAGGCTTTAGAAGGCAAGAATATCAAAATATAATAGACGGGCAGTTGATAATAACGGGAGTAGCCTTTATTTTTAACCGCGAGTTCAACAAATTCAGTCAGTTATTTAGTCCGCTAGAAAAAGAGAAAACAGAAAAGAAGCCTTCAAAAAAGAACGAAAAGAATAAAGAAGAACAGGAGCGCATTGAAAAATAAGAATTTTACATATCGAACATTATTCTGCTTAGCATTTCTGCTTGTGTACTCATGCGGTATAGAAAAATATATACCTGAAGGGGAGCAATTATATACTGGTGCCGAGTTAGAATTAAAGACAGCCAGTGAGCTCAAAGACAGTAAAGAAGTAAATACCGAATTACTTAGCCTTATTGAGCCAAACCCTAATACCAAGTTTTTAGGAATGAAACCTGCCCTGTTTTTTCATTATAAGGCGCAACGAGAAAAACCAGGCTTTCTGTATAAATTCTTGAACAAATCTTTTGGAGAAGAACCTGTTTATTTTTCAGATGTAAATCCTGAAAGGATAGAAGAATTGATATTGAACAGACTAGATAATAACGGTTTTTTCTACAGTCGATCAACATCAGAAACCGTTGTTGACGGCAATTTTGCATCTGTAAACTACACGGCTACATTACCAGAACCTTATGTTTTAGAAAACTACACATTAGAGTCTGACTCGTTACCGATTTACAAAGAAATTGAAAAAATGTTACCAGAAACAGCTCTAGTAAAAGGTGACCGATTTGATTTAGATTTATTGAAAGCAGAAAGAGCAAGATTAAATAACGGCCTCAAACAAAAAGGGTTTTATAACAGTCAAGAAGATTTATTAATTTTTGAAGCAGATACCAACCAATATAAGAATAGAAAATTCGATCTTTTTCTTAGACTAAAAAAAGATGTTCCTGCTCGTGCCTCTATCCCTTACACTATCGATTCTATTACCGTGTACCCTAATTATTCTATTGAAGGCGATACTTTGCCCTTGACCGAAGAAAACGTAACACAGATTGACAGTATCGATTTCATTCAGAACGAATTGTATTTCAAACCCGAATTGTTAGAGTCGTACTTATTATTCAATGAAGGTGATTTATATGATGCCAACACATCAAAACAAACAAGCAGCAGATTATCTGCTTTAGGCAGCTATAAGTATGTAAACATACAATACACCGAACTAGACACCACTGCAATTGACGGTAACGGTGGTTCTTTGGCTGCAAGCATCTATTTAGCCCCTTTGACCAAACGATCCATAAGAGCCGAACTACAAGCAGTTTCAAAATCTAATGGATACACCGGGCCAGGTATTTTATTGAGTCATACCAATAGAAATGTTTTCAATGGTGGTGAAACATTCAGCGTTTCTGCTGATTTCTCTTATGAGATGCAGCTGTCTAATAGCAGCAACACCAACTTAACCAGTATAGCAGGTGGAATAAGTGCAGACTTAATTATACCTAGATCCATACCTTTTTCGCCAAGTAGATTTAAATACGCAGTGCCAAAAACCAAAATATCGCTCGGGGTAGATTTTCTGCAGCGTAGTGATCTGTTTACATTAAGTTCTGTAAATGCCACCTTTGGTTATACCTGGAAAGAAAATAAATATGTATACCATACACTAGACCCTATTAGTATCAACTATTCGAAATTATCTAGTGTAACAGATGAGTTTCAGACTATTCTTGATGATAATGAATATTTAAGCCAAAGTTTCGAACAGCGTTTTATCGCTGGTCTGTTATATAGCTTTACTTATGACGAGGTATCTGACCTTGACAAAGAGACTCCGATCTATTTTACTACAAATTTTGATGTTGCTGGTAATATGTTAAGTCTTGCAAGCGGTGGCTCAAATACTATTTTTGGTTCTGAATATGCACAATATGCAAAAGTAGACGCCGATTTACGATTATATCTAAGATGGGAAAAAGAGCGTACTTTAGTATCTCGTTTATATGCCGGTTGGGGTGTACCTTATGGTAACAGTTCTACCTTACCTTTTGTTAAGCAATTTTATTCAGGAGGTCCATATAGTATTCGCGCCTTTGACATTCGATCTTTAGGACCTGGTAATTTTTATCCTAACTCAGATGATGACACTACAGATTACTACGACCAATCTGGTAATTTAAAACTAGAAGCTAATGTGGAATATCGTTTTCCGTTATTCTCTTATTTAAAAGGTGCCTTTTTTGTTGATGCGGGTAATGTTTGGCTAACGGGAGATTACTCTGAACTTCTAGATGACGAATCTATTAGCACTTCGTCTGAATCACTATTTACAGATGGTAAATTTGAGAAAGATTGGCTAAGTGAAGTAGCAGCGGGTGTAGGTTTTGGTGTTCGATTAGATATTCAAAGTTTTGTAATTCGTTTAGATTTGGCTTCTCCATTACGTATACCATACTTGGACAAAAACGAACGTTGGAATGTGCCATTCTTCGGAAATGCAGATAACAACATGACGCTAAACTTTGCTATCGGTTATCCATTTTAATAAACTAAGCTAACGTTGTTTAGCTACTTAGATTACACTTTAATGAAATTTGAATGTTGGTTGAGCGCAGTCGAAACCTTCATTCATTAATTACCCCACATTCGTTGCCACAGAGCAGCCATTAACCGTTTTGCATCTCTTTTAAACTTCGGTCTTTCTTCTACAATTAAATCATCACCATCTGGCACTAATTTATAACTGAATGCAAATTGACTTTCATTTTCATTTAAACTAATGAGTCCGAATCTTAGGTCGTTAAAATACAGTTGCCCATCTTTTTTGTTAATGGTATACCAGCCTTCGGTTATTTTTATCAATCGTATTATTTTATCATTATCTGCCCATTTACATAGCAAGTCATGATTTTTAGGATATGATATAAATGAAATTGGTTGACTATCAAAAAAAGAATAATCTGCCATTAAATAAGCGTCTTTAGTATCCACATTTGCCATCCACAGCACCGTATTCAAAGGCGCAGGGCGCGTATTCATTTCAGTATACAAAATACCTTGCTTATCAAGAGACTTTTCAAATTTCTGAAAAGCGATTCCTTTTAGGACCAAGGTCAACAGTAAATAAGCACTACTAATGACTAGACCCAATTCCACATATTTTCTACGTTTCATAGAAGTTCTATTTTGAAACATAGCCAGTATCAAGAAGATAATAAACGGAACCGTGTACAAAGGGTCTATCACAAAAACACTTTGAAACGCCAATCTTGTTTTAAAGGGCCAAAATAATTGTGTACCCCACGTAGTAAATGCATCTAATAATGGGTGCGTAAAAAGTCCCCAGAACATTAACCACGACCACTCTTTCCAAGTAGCTGATTCTTTCTTATTAATCTTCCAAACCAACCACCCGAATACGGGAGCGAAGAGTACAGAAAAGAAAATGGAGTGACTAAAACCTCTATGCCATTCCGTAGCTGTAACCGTATCAAGAAAATAACGTGTTATGACATCTAAATCGGGTATAGTACCAGCAATAGCCCCATAAAGCATTGCCTTATTGCCTACTTTCTTACCAAGAACCGCTTCGCCAACGGCTGCACCAAGTACAATTTGTGTTAATGAATCCATATGCCCATCCCCCTAGCCCCCAAAGGGGGAATTAATAAATGTTGTTATATTATTTTAATAAATTAAAATCAATCAATTACTAGATTTTGTTCAGCAGAAATCAAACTACCATCAGCTCCCATACCTTCAATATAAAAATTGATATTATTCTGTAATGTGTTTAGAATTTTAAAAGTAGCGATACCATTTTCATCAGTCTTTAATTCAGGAACCCAATGTATGGTTCCAAAATTTTCAAATTCATTAGAAAGATATGAAGTGTATTTAGGGGTATAAAATTTCTTAACAGGTTCAAATCCTTCCTTTAATATGTACTTAAAAACATTTTCATCTTTACCATACTGATCATTGTAATCTCTTGGTAACCTTCTGGTGTAAATACGAATTACACCACCAGCGCCTCTTGCTCCCTCACCTGCCCCTGTTTTATCAATTAAAAAACTTTCTACATCTTTTGTAGGCATTCGATATAAAATATCGAGAGTCGTCAATCTTACATTATCTAAATAAATAACAGGAACTGGCAGCGCGTTACCTGAGAGAAAAGATTGTACTGTTCTTGCTCTAATGATAAGGCGATCTGTACTACCAAAACTTAACTCTTCTCTTACGTAATACCCTCTTGATGCTATAATCTCAGTTATTAACGGAAAACTAAACTCTATATCTTCAGTAACTTCGGTCATCTTACCTCTTAAGTACTTAGGAATAAATACATTGCTTTCTACCGTTGCTTTTATCTTATCTTCAACAACAGTAACCTCATTTAGACTTATGGTATTATCAGTAGAAATTAAATCTGGCGCATTGACTTTGTTAGAGCTGTCGTCATTTTCAAATTCTGCTTTTTCTTTCCAAATAGTATCCATTGCATCGGGGCTTGCCCCTAACTTCATATTCAAACCAATATTTGGTTTAGCCAATTTTCCATTCTTAACAATGAGCGTAAAATCTAAGCCCTCACCCTTTATTGGAAAATTCTTCTGTATCAAAAATCTATTGTCTAAAATGTCTAAATACCTACTTCTACCATCTGGAAAACTAACTAAGAGTTTATCTTCAGATGTAACCCCTTTACTGTAAATGGTCCCTTCTAAATCTATTCCGTTTTCAAATTCATAAAATTGACCTGGAGGTCCTTTAAAAATATCGTTCCAATCATATTTAGACCAACCTTGGGTCATTAACAATAAGTCTAATTCATTCTCTTTTTTCTCGGTAACATCTCTAAAATAATATCTAGGGTTTTCAATGAATCCTCTTACATAAGGTTTTAAATAGAATGCGCTATAAATAGAATTTTGATTATTGTTCGAAATTGTTTTTTCTGGCAAAACAGATACACTTAAGTTTTGCATCCCTTTACTGGCATCAAGAAGTTTCACTTGAATACTCAACGAATCTTCTTCAGTAGATAACTTACTAACTTCTAATTGCGAATCTAAAAGGTCTGAATGATTAAATATTAATCGCTCTGCTATCGGCTTACCATCTGGATTAAACAGCGTTAAAATATTCATACCTTTATTAAGTACTTCTTTATTTAAAACCTTCGATACAAATAGTTTGTTCTTGGGGATAGTAATGGGTATTCTATTTGCATGACCATCTTTATGGATCAACAAATAAAACTGTTGTTCTTTAATTACCGCTTTTGTCGCTGCATTGGTAGTTAAGCTAATAATGAAACGTTCATCATCAACGTTCTTTACACTAAAAGAAATACCTATTGCCGAAGGTTTTTGTATGGTGGTTGTTTGCACACTACCATCGCTAAATTCGATTTTAGCAACATAAGTCGTACCCGCTTTCGGATTAAAATTGAATTTGCCTAAACCAAAAATTGAAGTGTAGAATCTTGCTACCTGAGTATTATCAGTATCAAATACAGACCCCTCTACGATTCTTACGCCATAACCGTTAATATCTGTTACTTTCACACCCATCACCCCAGGCGCATCTTCAACTAAATTACCGCCTTCTGGTAGAAATTGAATATCATATTCTTTTACAGATTTAGCCTTTTCAATTGACTTCTCATTTAAAATGGTGATTTTCTGAACAAAGGAATCATCTTCTTTAAAATTCTTCATCCAATTTGTGCTTGTACGAAGATAGTATTCACCACTTGCAAGCATTGAATCTACAGCGATATTCCCTTTAAAATAACCATCTCTAGCTTTAAAATGATAGTCATTAAATTTCTTACCATCAACATTATACAACCCCACATGAACCGTAGTAGTTTGACTAAATGGTTTACTATTATGCCTATTATACACATAGCCCTTTAACCATACTTCTTCATTGGCTATATAAGTTGTTTTATTAGTATGAAGAAATACAGACTCTCGTGGTAATTCAAAATATTTTAAGAATTTATCCTTAACGAAATTGTCGCCAATTTCAGTTTGAGCCAAAAGAATATTAGAAAACAGTATGAGGAATAAAAGCGAAATTCTATGCATAAAAAAGACGGAAAATGATTACAACCTTAAATCTAAGAATAAAAAAGTTTTATTCAATAATCCCCATCTTTTTTAAGAGAAAAGAAGCGTTCATATTCTGGCAAATTCCGTTTTTAAATGTATAATCGAAATGCAATTCGTTGTTTATAATTTCTGCATCGAAATAATGGTTTTTAACCGCATCATATTCATCGGCAACCTCACAAAGACTAAGATCATGTGTAGCGATAATTCCGGTAGATTTACTTTTTACCAAACGCTCTACAAACTTTCTTGACCCCAAAGCCTTATCGGTACTATTCGTTCCTTTCAAGATTTCATCTAAAACAATAAAATAGCGATCGGTCTGAATTTCATCTACAATATATCTTAGGCGTTTTAATTCTGAAAAGAAATACGATTCATCATCTGTCAATGAATCTGTAGTACGCATACTGGTAATTAACTTTATAGGCGAATAACTAACAGATTCCGCACAAACAGGTAAACCAACATTTGCCATCATTATCTGCAGCGATACCGTTCTTAAAAAAGTACTCTTACCAGCCATATTTGCACCAGTGATTATAAAAAACTGTCCGCCATCAATGGTAATATCATTCAATATACTTTTCGCAGGATCTAATAACGGGTGACCTGCATTTTTAGATTTCAATACCACTCCGTCATTTGTAATCGTCGGATATGCAAAATTCGTATGGTTAAAAGCAAAATTCCCTAAACTACTATAAGCGTCAAAAAATGCAATAGTATTAAACCAAATCTCTACACTCTTACCATGCGCCTCAATCCATTTTTCAATGGCTAGGCAATCGGTTAATGAGCGAAGGAAAAATCCGTTTGCAAAAATTAAATACAATAGGTTATTATTACGGTCTAGATTGCTTAAGAGCGATGCGAATTTCTTTAGAACTTTAGAATTATGCTCGCCATTACTTAAAATGTTAGCCTTTTGTTTTTTTAATAAATCTGATGTAAAATCAGTCGTTTCTATCATTGCCAATAGCTGATTGTACTGGTCAAAAGTAGATTTCATTTTGGTAGCACTCTGTCCTAAATTAGTCACTTTTTTAGTAAATAACCCAACAATGATCATACCTAGAGCTAACCACGTAATCAACACAGATTCTGGCAGATAATCTAAAAAGTAAGCAACAAATATAGCTGCTGAAATAATTGAAAACATAAGAGGTATAAACTTCATTGCCTTTGGCACAAAAGACTCGTAATTCTTTAACCATTTGGCAATAGTATGTGTAGAAGTTTCTGTTTTTGTTAAAGCTGCCATCGCAGAAAACTCTTGTCTCCAATCAACCTTTTCTCCTATCTCGGCAATAGCTTCTTGTTTTTCTTTTATGTCGTTTATTGAATTTTCTTTATAGATATCAGCTAATAAAAGGCTACCCTCGGCAAGTTTTGTTCTGTTTGAAATTTGATAAAAAGAACCTTCACCAAACAAGTCTATATCTTGACTAAAAAAATGAATGTCATCGGCAAATTCTTTTCCGTCAGGTAATTTCGAAAAGTCTCTTTTAAGCACTTGTAGTTCTACCGTATTGATATTTCTTAATTCCTCAATTTTAGCTTTTTGAAGTTTTAGATTTGTGTATTTACTCACTAAAAATAAGAACAATGGTATACCTACAAATAACACGGCAACCACATATTTTGCATTTATTGAAGCGAAATAAAGTGCAACGATAGTGCCTAGAAATATCAATAATCGTAGCGTGCTAAATAAAAAGAGTTTCTTATTTAGGGCTTCAATAAGCGCATCAAACTTTTGTACGCGTTGGGTATAAAATTCCTCTAAATTATTCATGAATATCAACCTATTATAGAAAAGGCAAAGATAACCTTAGAAAGTGGTTTCTATAAATGGAAAGTAGTTTAAAAGTGTTTCTAACTCAGGTTTCTATTACAAGTAGAATTAGATATTAATAAATCGCTGCTATTTTGGTGAATTCTTATAAACCAATGTCACTTCGAGTGAATTATGTGAGATTTTTAGGAACAAAATTTGTATCGAGAACCTCTACACCTAAAAGGTTCTCGATACACTTTATTCTACAATGAAAATATTGCAGAATAAAGCACTCGAACTGACATTGTGCTAATTTCCAATTTTAGTACAAAATAGGTACCACAATAAAATCAGCTATGATTATTTTAAATCACTTAAAACCTCACCTTCATAAGTGGTATAGTTTATTTTCAACAAATTCACCATGCGAAGCTCGCTTTTAAGGTCTTCTATAATTCCCATTTTCACTCCCACATCAGCTTTAATAGAAACTGTTGCCACACTTTTTAAATGTTCTGGCATTGATGATAACGCTTGCAAGGCATAATCGCCGACTTCATCTACGGTAATAAATTTATTATCCATTTGAATTCTGGGCTCATCGCCTAAATTGGTCTTGGCTTCAGCTGTAGGCTTGCCCACATAAATTTCTATAACTCGGTCTTTCTTATCTAACTTCTCGGTCTCGGTAGCCGTTGGCAAAGTATTTTCTACCAATAAGTTTTGGTTCTTCATAACCGTTACGGTCATGAAGAAAAAGAGCAGTATAAAAACGATATCAGGTAATGATGCTGTTGATACGGGCGGCAAGCTTTTACTAGATTTGTATTTGTTGAATTTTATCATGGTTTTAGTTATTTACGGTTTCTGGTTCTAGAATTTTCTGCGGATAAAGTGCTCTTATAATTTCAAGACGCTCTTTTAATTGCCCCATGTGGTGCTCACTAATCTCTTCGTTATAATAATCAGAATAAATAGTTTCATAAGGGGTATCGAACAATCGTAAGCTTTCTCTATTACGCAAGTCGTTATAAGCTGCAATCACTTCATTTTGTACAGCTACATAAACCGGATAGCTCGTATTGCGTTGTGCCTTTATGGAAATGATGGCTTTATCAGGATTTTCAGATGAATCTGTCAACCTATTTCCTTTACAATAATTACAATACCCTTCCATTTGCATTGGCTGACCGCCGTTATCAATAAAGGCAATTACTTTCTCTCTAAGATTTTTAGGATCTATAACATCACCTTCTGCCATTATTAAGTCAGCGTCATTTATACTGATTTCAAAAAGGTTTCGCTCTTTGATATCGACAATAGCACTATTATCTTCAGGTGGCATTAAGCGGTTAATTCCCGCATCATTTTCTATAGATGTGGTGACCAAGAAAAAGATGAGTAATAAAAAAGCGATGTCTGCCATTGACCCGGCATTTACTTCTTGTGGTGATCTGTGGTTTTTCATGAATAGTGGTTTTAAACACTATTAAGTACTGAAATTTGACCGCTAAAGAAAAGTTAGAATGAGGGAATGGTGGTTTTGAGTGAGGGAACGAGGTGCTTTTTTGTATACAGAATAACTACGTCAAGTACTAAATGTTTATGATATCCTTATTAATTAAGTAGAATAGATATTTGTAATGTGTTAGAGATATTCAAAATTAACCAACATTTTTGAGCATTGCATCTATACGCTTTACCGCCTCCTTTTTTGAAATACCCCCATAATAATCTTTAACAAATGGATGATCAAAATCTTGATGCGGAAAAATCTCAGGCCTACTATTTCCGGTTTTAGTTATAACATCACAAGGAATTGAAGATGTATCTCCATATTCAGCAATGTTACTACATAACCACCCGAAATATCCTGTTTCGTGATTCTGGTTATTATAATTTTCTTTATAGTCTAAATAACTCTTTTCACTTAATGAAACCCAAAGACCATATTCTAGAGTTTCACAAAAACCATTAACCTTTTGAGTTAGTGTCACCCTTATAAAACGGTCAATTTGGTCAGCATAATGAATTTCACAAAAGTCCGTATCCAACTTTCCTATTTCTTCCTTTCTCTTATCAGAAAGACTATTATAATTAGCAGGAGAATTAAAAGCTAATGCTGGCCACTCAGAATGCATCTCACCACATTCGGTGCATCTAAATTCAGGTATTCTTTTCTTTTTCCTTTTCCAAAACATTACTCTAAATAGTTTCAATCCTTAATGTAATATCAAAAAACTACAACCCCTCCAACTCCGCCTTCACCTTCTTAGTCAATTTAGAAACCACCAAATCATAAGAATGGTCTATTAGTTCTTTTGTAAGATCTTTAGAAATTTTGTCTAGGTATACGGTGTTCCAATGCTTTTTACTCATATGCCATCCCTCTATAATACCATCATGTTCTTCACGTAGTTCTATGGCTCTTTCTGGGTCGCATTTTAGGTTAACACGTAAAGGCACATTTTCTAATCCGCATAAAGCAAACATTTTGCCCATTACTTTAAATACAAGGGTAACCTCATCAAAAGGAAAGGATTCTGTTACTCCTTTTTTTAAAATGCAGTATTCCCTGTATTCCTCGACATTCATTTTTTATGCGATTTAGCCTTTACATTGTCCAAAAACCGAGACGCATCTTTCCAGTAGTATCTTATCTTCATAAAGGTCTTATCACCGATATCATTAGACTCAAGAGTTTCTATGGCTACGCCACCTATTTTTTCATAATAAGAAATCGCCGCAGTGTTAGTATCTAACACCCATAAGTAAAAACCATTAGCGCTTTTGCGCTTTAGAATCTCTTCTGCCAAAGCTGCCATCAACTTTGTGCCGACACCTTTACCTTGGGTATTTAGGCTAACATGCAAATTATCTAGTAATGTACCATATTGGGCATCATGATTAAAATAAGCACACATAAAACCTAAAAACTCTCCATCTTCCTCAGCTATTACAACAAACTGATCATCTGACGGATTCTGAAAGCGTTTTTTCCATTCATTCAGCCTATTATCATAAGCCAAATTATCTAAAAAATCGTCACTAAAAGAAGTTCGATAATTCTGTTGCCAGCTTACCGAATGTAATGTTGCAATTTGTACTACATCAACCGAGGTCGCCTTTCTAAAAATCATACTATAGCAATTAGATACTTATAGAATCGTAAACGATTACTTTAGACCATAGGTTCTCAGACTCAGCAATAAAAACTTTATGCGGCGCCTCGTCTTGGTATGCCTGTTGAGATTCAGCAGAGTCGAAACTTACAATTAAAGAATAGGTAAATGAACCATCTACTACATCTCTACTAGCCTTTGGCGGCTTGCCTATAAATTGTGTTTTCGCATATGCAGAGTTATCTAAAAACTTACGTAAAGAAGTTTCGAAAGCAGTACGATCTGCTTGATTGTCAGGGTTTTTCAACCAGAAAAATACGGTATGGGAAAAATTAGAATCGAATTCAGTCATTTCTTTATCATTTTGACCAAAAGTTACTGTGGTCATTAGTGTTAATACAAGGATACAAATTACGTTTTTCATTTTTAAATAGTTGTTGTTTGTTGTTATTCTTCGAGTAATTCTATTTGTTTTTGCGGAATTTTAAGTGCAGAATAATCTAGTGTCCACCCAATAGTTTCTACTATTTTTTCCATAATCAAAACGGTTTGCAAGGCTTCTTTTCTAGCAGTATCCATCAAGCCACTTTCCGGAATTTTTTCACGTATATGTGCTTTAGCCTCTGCATTTAGTTTCGTAAGATCATCTGGAGCGAAAAAGTTAAAAAATCCGCTTTTTACATCGTAAAATTCCAGTTCAGGCTCAATACTCAATACTTCTGGCTGCGGAAAATTATCTAGTATAATTATTTTCTTACTTTCATCGGTATGCATTAAAAGCTTACTTAAATCATAACCAATATGTGCTTTCGCCTTTATAACCACCAGCGCTTTCTTTTTGCTACTTACAATGCTTAGAAAATCTTTTACATTTTCATACTTGTAGATTTCGGCAAACTCCCCTTCTACGGAGATTAACTTGCAAACGCTTTTCATTTTTTCTAATAACACGGTAGACTGGTGCGTTGTTATCTCTTTACTTTTCTTTCCTTTAAAAAAATTGAATAGCCAATACATGCCTATTGCACCTAAAACTAAACCAAGAATGGTGTCAAAAATATTATCCATTTTTATTTCCTATTTCTCCTAAATGAGTAAACTTAAACCCTTTATCATATTTAAGTCCGTAGCCAAAGATACGGTCCATGGCTATATGTATAAAAAGAATTGTACCGATTAATTGAATTTCGGGTAACATGAAATAGATACCTACAAAGTACAAAAGTATGGCTATACCTCTGTGATGAAAGATGTTATAACATACTGCACCTATTTTTGAACCTAGTAAATAACCTAACATAGATAGATCTGGGGCTAGTATTAAAACAGGCAACCACCACCATTGGTAGCCTAATAAGCCGAACATAAAAATGCCAAGAATCATTAATGCTAGCTCTTCTAATTTCAAAACATTTTTCATGACTATTCTATTTTATAAAGTACCGGTCTACTTGGACTAGCATCATTCTCAAAAGGTGCTACTTGTAAGTTTAAAAAGTACGAACCATCGGCAATAAAATCTGGAACATAAATAAATTCTGTGATAGTTGCACCAAGTCGAACATCGCCGTTGAAATTCCAAAATGCTTTGTGTGCCAAAAGCTTACCATCATCTTTTTCTTTATCGACAGATGGTAGGTCTATCAATAAATGTTCCACACCAAATTCCCTTATAAACACCATAGCATCTTCTAATATGTATGGCGGATTTGTATGTGAATACTGTCTATTCACTTTCGACGTAGCATTAGGTAACGTTCGTATAACTAATGCAGACGGAGTGTGATTACCTATGGCATTTTGGAGTTGTTTTTTAGTAATAATCAAATCTCCATATTCTTCGGATGGAGTAACAGTGATCACCTCAGCCAAAAAGAAAAACTGCTTTAAATTTTGGTTTACAGATTGATGCTCAGCAGATATATGCCCAACACACTCGGTATGCGTACCATGCGAATGCGGATTAAAAGAAATATCATAAAAATTAGTACTTGACCCAGCCGCAATACTCCCAGTAAAATTAGCTTCTCTATGGGGCTCTATAGTTGGCGCTTTAACATACCAAGCGTTTACATTATCGTCTTTATTGGTAATGGGTATAGAAATATCTAAGGGTTTAGATAGGTCTATCTTGTACTCTTTAGCATTATGGGTTATGGTAGTTTTCATTGTATTTAACCTCAATTTACTTGGTAACTTTGAGATAAGAAAATTACAACTTTTTGAGCGGTTATGAAGTAATGATTATATAAGTGGGGAGTTTTCGTGTTCCAAACCTGTTCTCGATACAATTTTTCATTTCCGTTTCTCTTCAATGAAAAATCACTCGAACTGACAGCATGTTTTAATTTAACTCTGCACAAATAGATTATTTCAAGTACTCATGTCACTTCGAGTGAATATACGAGGTACGAGGACATTTGCCTGCCCGCCGTTGAGGAGGGTATCGAGAAGCTTGCGAGTTCCAAACCTGTTCTCGATACATTTTCTTGCAGAAAACACTCGAACTGACAGTACGTTTTTAAATACTTCTAGTTAAATTGTTTGTTTCAAGTACTAATGTCACTTCGAGTGAATTTACGAGGTACGAGAAAATTTGCCTGCCCGCCGTGGATGAGGGTATCGAGAAGCTTGCGTGTTGCAATCCTGTTTTCGATACGATTTGTTATTTCCGTTCCACTTCAATAAAAAATCACTCGAACTGACAGTCCGTTTTACTTTAACTCTGTACAAATAGATTATTTCAAGTACCAATGTCACTTCGAGTGAATTTTCGAGGCACGAGGGAATTTGTATCGAGAACTTGCGTGTTCCAATCTAAATCGTAAATTGAAAAGGTGATAACATACTACGTTTACATACTAAAATGTGCCGACAGCACTTTTTACACAGGTATAACTTCCAATCTAACTCAAAGGTTAGAATCGCACGAATCAGGAAAATATAAGGACAGCTACACAAACAAAAGAAGACCAGTAACACTCGCTTTTTATTGTGAATTCACTGACCCAAACATGGCTATAGAAAACGAAAAACGTATAAAAAAATGGTCAAAAGCAAAGAAAAAAGCGCTTATTGATGGGGAGTATGATGATTTACCAAACCTTGCAAAAAAGAAGTTTTCGTAAACGCGAGGGGGATTCGTGTTCCAAATCTGTTCTCGATACCTGCCTGCAGGCAGGCATTTTCTAGCAGAAAACACTCGAACTGACAGTACGTTTTTCATTACCTCTGGTTAAAATGTATGTTTCAAGTACTATTGTCACTTCGAGTGAATTTACGAGGTACGAGGAAATTATTATCGAGAACTTGTATGTTCCTAGCCTGTTCTCGATACAATTTTATATTTCCGTTTCACTTCAATAAAAAATCACTTGAACTGACAACACGTTATACTATTTCAAATTCAACATGAACAAATCCGCAGCGATGCCATCGGCTAAAAACATGCCTTTTTTAGTGGTTTTAAGAATGTCTCCATCTACAAAAAGTAAATGCTGCTCTATAAATTTGTCGGCTTGCATTAGTGCATATTCTTTGTACTTAGGTCCGAATTCGTCAGAAATTCTAGATAATGAAACTCCCCAGATAGTCCGCAAGCCTGTCATTACATACTCATTATATTTGTCGGTAGCAGAAAGGACCTCAACTTCCATAGGTAAAATGTTTTGCGCTATGGATTTAATATACTTCGGATTGTTATTGATATTCCACCCTCGTTGCACACCATCAAATGAATGCGCAGACGGACCAATACCTATATATTTTTTCTGCTGCCAGTAGGCGGAATTATTTTTGGAGTAATACCCAGGCTTCCCAAAATTGGAAATCTCATAGCAATCGAAGCCTGCTGCCAATAAAGTCTCGTTCAACAGATTGAAATGCTCCTGTGTTTCTTCGTCGGTAGTGGGGGTAATTAATCCATCTTCCACAAACTTAGCAAGTGCCGTTTTTGGTTCAACCGTAAGGGCATAACTAGAAATATGCGGAATATCGAACCCAAGTGCTTTATCAATATTCTGTTTCCAACGTTCTAAGGTCATATTTGGCATTCCGTAAATCAAGTCAATCGAAATATTATCGAAATGAACACTCGCCAATTGCAAACACTTTTCTGCTTCCAGAGCATTATGCGCTCTGTTCATCAGCTTTAAATCCTCCTCAAAAAAAGATTGAATACCTATACTTAATCTATTTATCGGACTAGCTGCCAGTTGTAGTATTTTCTCTTCGGATAAATCATCAGGATTCGCCTCTAATGTAATCTCCGGATGCTCTACAACATCATAATATTCACGAACCGTACTTATCAACTGCTCAATTTCGGCAGTCTCTAAAACAGACGGCGTACCGCCGCCAAAATAAATCGTAGCAACTGTTTCCCCAGAAAACTCCGCCTTGCGCAACTCAAGTTCTTTACACAATGCTTTCAACATCGCCTCTTTCTTCCCCATCGTAGTAGAAAAGTGAAAATCGCAATAATGGCAAGCCTGCTTGCAAAATGGGATATGGATGTAGATTCCGCTCATGTGTTCAATTAACAATTAGCAATAATCAGCTAACAATTATGTTTGTTTTTTAATTCTTGTAGATTTAAGTATAGCGAACATAATTTTAGAAAGCTCATCAGCTTTTTCAATTAACCCATTTGCAATTGACAATTCAATATATTCTGAATCCTTTAATAGGTTTAACCAATATTTCGTCTCTAAGCTTTCTTTATAAGCTATTGAAATCTTAGCAGAAAAATCTGCTTTTGATATCGCGCCATTAGCCTCTGCTATATTCGCACCTACAGAAGTTCCTGCTCTCAATAGTTGTTTCGATAGAACATACTCCCTTTTATTCTTCGTTAGTTCTTGATATAATTTAACAATTTGCAAAGCAAAATCATAAGATTTACTCAAAAGAGGATTTTCATTATTCATTGCTAATTAATTATTGTTTATTGGTAATTGTTTAATGTTTATCGAACATTACTTCTTAACTCTTTTCTCATTCTGCTTCACGAATGCATCCCAGCCAGAGTAGCTTTTACCAACTACGTCAATTCTTCCTTGGTTGTAAAAATGACATACGGCAGCGGCTAGTCCGTCAGTGCTATCTAGGTTTTTTGGTAATGTTTTTAGACCTAATACGCTTTGTAGCATTCTAGCAACCTGTTCTTTACTGGCATTTCCGTTTCCGGTGACTGCCATTTTAATTTTTTTGGGCAAGTATTCCGTAATAGGAATTTGACGTGATAATCCCGCTGCCATAGCAACCCCTTGTGCTCTACCTAGTTTTAACATAGATTGTACGTTCTTACCAAAGAAAGGTGCTTCAATCGCAATTTCGTCTGGGTGATAAGTATCTATGAGTTCTATGGTACGCTCAAAAATGAGCTTTAGTTTGGTGTATGGGTCGTTGTATTTTTGAAGAAGCAATTCGTTCATTTGAATAAACTCCATCTTTTTGCCCACCACTTTTATGAGTCCGAAACCCATAATGGTCGTACCTGGGTCAATACCCAAAATTATTTTCTCGTTCGCCAAAATGCTTAGTTTGTATTTAATTGAACCGGAATTCGATATTTTGTATTCACAGGAATTCCTCTTTTTAAAGCGGGTGCAAGTTTAGGAAGATTCTTTAAGCTTTGCGTAATAACCCCATCAAATTCTGGCATTTGATTTAATACTAGTTCATTTTTATAAATATCGGCGACTCTTATTTTACCTAGAGTATCAATAACAAAAATCACCTCAACGGTTTCACTTTCCTTATCGGTCAAGGTAAATTCAAAATCATTTAAGGTTTCTTGAAAATGGGAGATTAAGGTTTCTTCAAAGCAAATTTTCTGTTGTTCTTTAGTAACCGCTTCATCACAAGTGTAAAAGAACGGATATGAATCTACACTGTTCCAATCCATATGGCGCAATTCCTCATCTATAAGCTCTTGCGTTCGTTTTTGTTTCGACTCAAAGAACGAACATGAACTTATAAGTATCATTAAAAGAAAAAACACAACTTGTTTCATTACACCTGTTCTACAAGTGAAATTACGATTTTTTTAAGAAGTTTAATCTTTGGCAAAATGGATTTCTTCCTTTAACTCAGAAATACGTTTTTTGGCAGTTTCATAATAGTACGGATGCTGATTCGGATAATCCTTCAAGAAATTCTCATAATAACCTAGTTTCTTCTTCAAGTCAGTACCAAACTGATCGTACGTTGTGGCTATATTGTAATAGATAAGCGCATCAGATGTATCTTCTTTATGTGCTCTTTCGAATAATTTGAATGCGTTTTTAAAATCTTTTTGCTCTCGGGCGATATATGCCAATTGATTATAACCATTCGCGAAAATCGGTTTTTGAACGGCCATGGCTTTATTAATAAAAATCTTCGCGCTATCTAATTTGCTTTCCTTTTGATAAACGCTGGCTAAATCAAAATAGATTTGTGAATTGGTATCATCTCTTTTCAATAAAATAGCATAAGCTTCTTTAGCTTTTTTGAATTCCCAATTCTTATTATAAGAAATTCCTAGTTTTTCATAGACGTAGTTTTTATCTTCCCCAAGTTCTAAGACGTGTTCAAATAACGGAATCGCCTTCTCAAATTGAGCATCATTGAATAGTACCAATGCATGCAAATTTATGAGTGATACATCATTCTCATAATAATTCAATCCTTTTAAAATATACGTTAATGCGTTGTCGCGCTCTTGTTTAATAGTGTAATGTTTTGCAAGCTGAAACAGGCTTCTAAGATGCGTACTATCTAAATCAATTGCTTTTTTATATTGTTTTAAACTTGCGCCTGTAGCATCTAAATGACGATTGACTTCCCCCAAATAAAATTGAAATTCCGGATTAGTTGTATTGAGATTGGACAAATTTGTAAACACAGATTTTGCGTCTTCAAACCTATTTACTTTTAGCAATAATTTTCCAAGTTCAAATTGTGCGAGTTGATTTTCAACATCTTCATCGACCACGTATTGATATTGAGTAATTGCCTTCTCATAATTACCAACGGCATTGTAACTTCTTGCAATCTGAAGCGCAGCAGAAAGTCCGCCAACTTTGGAATATTCATTAATCGCTTTTGAATAATTACCAATAATGTATAAACTATCTGCAACAGCTAAAGCCGAAGATTGCGCTTCGGCTTTGAACATTAACAATAGTAGTATTGAAAAAATAAGGTGCTTCACTTATTACTTTTTAATTCTAATTTCAACTACTCCATTTCTACCTTCTTCACCATATTTATCTATTGATTTTTGGTCTTTAAGAATAAAAATACTTTCTATAGTATTTGGATCAATAGCTTCCATTTCTAGTTTAGTGATTTTTCTATCATTAACATAGTACATGGGTTCCACCTCACTTTCTTTCGAAATTTCAGAAACCATGTTGACTGTACTACCTTCTTGTAATTTAAAATTAACAGGAATAGAAAAAGGAACATTTACTGCTTTACCAGATTGTTTACCAGGAATCATCTTTGGCAACCTTTTTATGATACGTTCCACCTCATCTTCCAATAGCTTATCCGGACCACGCATTTTAATATTTTCAATAACGCCTTCTGAAGTAATTAAAAATATAGCACTAACTCGACCCTCTATATTCGCATCTCTAGCTGCTTTTGGATAATTAAAATGTTTACCAATATGTTGTTGCATTTTTTCATTAAAGCAAGCACGTTTATCATCTGCATCTTCACAACCAGGAAAAATCGGAACCTCATCAACTACAGCGAAAGGAACATCATTCTCATTTCCGTATGTTTTTTCATCTAGTATTGAACTATCACTATCATCTAATTTGAATTGAATAGGAATAGAAAATGGAACATTAACCGCTTTACCAAATTGTTTACCAGGTTTCATTTCTGGTAACTTCTCAATAATGCGCTCTACCTCATCTTCTAATAATTTATCAGGACCACGCATTTTAATATTTTCAATTTTACCCTTTGAAGAAATAATGAACATGGTACTTACTCGCCCTTCTATATTAGCATCTTGGGCAGCTTGCGGATAATTAAAATGCTTACCAATATGCCGCTGTATTTTCTCATTAAAGCAAGCACGTTTATCGTCTGCATCTTCACAACCAGGAAAAATTGGGACTTCCTCAACTACTGCAAAAGCAACGTCGACATCACCCAAGTCTTCAAATTCTTCTTGCGTTACAATCTGCACTCTTTGAGACACAATGCTTCCTCTTAAATCTTTAATATCTGTCTTTATTAAAAATGAATTGGAATCATCACTAATTATAATACTACTTTTGTAAAAAGGTTCATTTTCAAGTTTGGTTAATAATTCATTAAACTTTTGTAATTCATTTGAACTTAACTCTTCTATATTATCTACTTTGAACTCTATATAATCCGATGGATGAGCTCCCAAACTAAAATCATAATAAGCAAATTGCTTCTCAAATGAATTAACCGACATTTTTAAATTATTATCAATTGATTTATATGCATTTTTTTTATTTACATACCTATTATATCCTTCTGTAGAGGGTTGAACCAATGTCAATTTTACAGGTTCATCAGGATATATTTTAGTATATTCTATTAATCCTTCCTCTAAAGATTTATTCTGTAAAACCTCATAAAGAAAATATTCATTCTTAGTAAATGTTTGATTCATATCCCGATGTTTTTCAGTTAAACCAGAATTATATAAATAATATGTATCCAAATTATTCACTTTAATTTTATCCTTTATTTCTGAAATTAAAAGCTCATCATTTTTATTGATTTCCTGACTATCAGTTGTGGTCTTATTCATTTTACAACTAGTATACAACAGCATTCCCAATACCATTGGCACAAGCAGCAAATACTTCAACTGCCAGACTTTTTTTGATTTTGATTTTTGTAACATGATTATTCGTTTTTTGATTAATGATTTTGTGAAAAATTGATTGATGAATGATATATGTTCAGTTTGAAAAACCTGAGCCAGCAACTGCTCATAATGATCTGATTTATGCTCTTTTGTTACTTGGGCATCGGCAATAAACTCATGTAATTCTGAAATACGATTTTGATATACGTACACTAACGGATTAAACCAACCTACAATTCTCATAAACTCAAAGAATAACAAGTCGTACGTATGCCTTTGTTTTATATGTACCAATTCATGAGCTATTATGGTATCATGTTTCATCTTCAATACTTTATCTCCAATAAAAATGGATTTAAAGAACGAAAAAGCAATATTGCTGTTTGCTATAACAATCTGGGTAAACAAAGGATAAGTAATCTTCTCCCCACTTTTTCGCAAGAGATATAATTGTCTAATTTTTAATCCGAATAACACCATTGCTACAAGCATTCCACCATACAGCACTCCTTCTTGCCAAGTAATATTCAAGCCCGATGATTCTTGAACCTGTACTACTACATCTGTATTTTGTAATCCCCATAAATACTCCGGGTATTGGGCAAATGTTTGTGGCACTTGCTGCTTAAAAGCTTCTATTTTTACCCAAGGTAATATCAAAGACAAAACAAAGGTTCCCATTAAATACACCCTATTCCATTGAAAAAAGGTTTCTTTCTTTAGAAAAAAGTCATAAATAACCAAGAAAAGAAGCTGAAAGGCGATGCACTCCAAAATATATTGTATCATGGTTTTTCCTTTTTAATTTCATTTAATACGGACTCTAATTCCGACAGGCTCATATCATTTTTCTTCATAAAAAATGATACCATACTTTTAAATGAACCTTGAAAATAACCGTCTACCAATTTGTTGATGGACTGATTACTGTAATCTGATTTCTGCACCAAAGGGAAATACAAATACCCTTTACCTAGCTGTTCATGATCTACAAAACCCTTACTTTCTAGAATTCTTACAATAGTAGAAACAGTATTATAAGCCGGTTTTGGCTCCGGTAATTTTTCTATGATCGATGCTACGTTACATTTCTGCAATTCCCACAATACAATCATTACTTCTTCCTCTGCTTTTGTCAACTGTTTCATTCAACTAATCTTTTAGTTCTACGGTCAAATATAACTAAATATTTAGTTCAAACTAATTTTATAGTTGAAAAAATTAAAATTGACCTTTGATGATGTAACAAATGCGACCTATATTAGTCTTATAAGCAACACTTACTATTTACAATGGATATATTTTTATTAGTTCTAGGCTTTATTTTAATGCTTGTAGGCATTTTAGGTAGCTTTTTACCCGTTTTACCCGGACCACCAATTAGTTGGGTAGGTCTGTTGTTATTGTACTCTACCAGTGCAATTACCATGAACTGGACATTCTTAGGTATTACACTAGCTATAGCTTTAATAGTTTTCGGATTAGATTATGTGATACCTGCCATTGGAACAAAAAAATTTGGAGGCACAAAAGCAGGAGTTATAGGCACCACCGTAGGATTGTTAGTTGCCTTAATATTTCCTATACTAGGACCATTCGGAATTATTGTATGGCCTTTTGTTGGTGCTTTAGTGGGAGAATTATTAAATAAGGCAGACAAAAAAACCGCTACAAAAGCGGCTTTTGGTTCCTTTTTAGGATTTTTAACGGGTACTTTTTTGAAATTTATGGTCGCTATTGTTTATCTAGGACTTTTCATTTCAAAAGCTTGGGAGCATAGTAATGCCTTATTTCCTTTCTTTAACTAATGGAGTAATTACTCCGATATCCATTCGATTTTAGTTGCAATAGGCTCGCGTTTACCGTCGGTCAATTCGCCATCGAAATTACCCATGTAGAAAAATCCTAAACATTTTTCACCATCGGCTAAGCTTAAAAACTCACCCATGTGTTTTATGAGTCCCGGTGAAGACCAATACGACCCAATGCCCATATCCGTGCACTGCAACCACATATTCTGAACTGCCATAGCTACTGCAGCTACCTCTTCCCATTCTGGTATAGATTCAATAGGATCTCTTTGCATGCAAATCGCAATAATTGCACCCGCCATTTTAGGGTTCTCTTGCAATTTCTTAATCTTCATTGCTTTTGGCTTAGGATCAAGCTCTTCATATTTTTTAGATAAAAAAGTACCTAGTCTACCTTTTGCTTCCCCTTGAATCACTTTAAATCGCCATGGCTCTGTACACTTATGGTTTGGAGCCCAATTTGCCGCTTCTAACACCTTCTCTATATCTGCCTTCGCAATTGGTGTATCATTATACTGTACCGGAAATACCGATCGTCTCTTTTTAATTATATCTAATATCATTGTGTCGTTATTCGTTATTCGTCAATCGTTCTTCGTGTGTTCGTTATTTATTTATTCGCCAAGCGCAGCAAGCTCTATTTTCTCTTTTCTATTCTCTATTCTCTATTCTCTCTTTTATAATCAAAGTAAAATTAAGATTTGAAAAGCTCATTCTATGTTAGATAAGTATTAAAACTTATCCTTCCAACAACAACTCCATACAATTCTTAAGAACCGGGTTGGTATGTTCCTTTTTCCAAATAACAGATAATTCTGCTCGCTGGGGTATATCTTTTAACTCCACAAACTTCACTCGCATTTGAAATCCGTTTTGTAAAGATGTTGGTACAATGGCAATACCCATATGATTTTCAACTAACTTAAAAATAGTGTGGGCATGAACCGATTTATGTGAGACTTTAGGTGCAAAACCGGCATCTTGACAAATACTCATGATCGTTTCATAATACAGCGGACTATATGCCTGACTGAATAAAATAAAATCTTCATGCGCAAATCGTTGCATTCCATCAAACTCCCTTGTCAGCATCGGGTATCTTTCTGGCAACACCAATGAGAAAGTATCGGTAAAGACCGTTTTCATTTCTAAGGTACTCGGCACTCTAGACACACGCACAAAACCCATATCTAATTGATCATTTAATACTGCATCTACTTGGGCAAAATTTGATAGCTCTTCTAAAGATGTTTTCACCTTCGGATATTTCTCTTTTATTACCAATAGCAGTTCTGGAATCACCTGCTGCATAGCCGAACCTAAAAACCCAATTCGTAACTCACCACTATTACCATCCCCCACCAACTTTAATTGCCGTTCTACTTTTTCCATATGGTTAAATATGAACTCGACTTCCTTTTTTAAGTAGTGCCCTGCAGGCGTTAACGCCACTTTTTTCTTATTTCGCTCAAACAGTTGAGTCTCTAGAATCTCTTCCATCTGTTTTATCTGCCTGCTGAGTCCCGGTTGCGAAATAAATAATTTTTCTGCAGCCTTTCTAAAGTGTAATTCTTGCGCTACTGCTAGAAAATAAGTTAAATGACGTAATTCTATCTGATTACTCATAGTTATGGATTGATGATAAAATTGATATTACCAAGTATCAAAAATAGGTATTAATTTTAATTAGAATATTCAAGACCGAAAGCTATGAGCAAACAGACGTTTAAATTGGGCGAAGATTGGCTAACAGCCGGTAAAGCAATACAAATTGTTCATGGTGAATATTCTACCATACTTTCTGAAGCTACAGAACATAAAATAACCGCAAGCTGGAAAATTGTACAGAACATTGTAGATAAAGGTCACCCAGTATATGGTATAAACACCGGGTTCGGTCCCTTATGTACCACCAAAATATCTAAGTCAGAAACCAATATTTTACAAACCAACATACTTCAAAGTCATAGTGTAGGCGTTGGCGAACCTATCGCAAAAGACATTGCTAAATTGATGCTGATCTTAAAAGCGCAATCACTTGCAAAAGGATATTCGGGTATTGCATTGAACACTTTAAACCGAATTATCTGGCATATAGAAAACGATGCAATTCCTATAGTTCCCTCACAAGGTTCTGTTGGTGCATCTGGTGATCTGGCTCCGCTTTCTCATTTATTTTTACCACTTATTGGTTTAGGTAAGGTAGAATACAAGAATGAAACCATAACTACTGAAACCCTTTTCAAAAAAATAGGATTAGCACCAATCGCTTTAGGTCCGAAAGAAGGGCTAGCACTTATAAACGGTACACAATTTATAGCGGCACATGCCGTAAAAGTGGTAGCACAATTACATTCTATTTTAGCTCAGGCCGATGTTATTGGCGCCATGATGATAGAAGGTTTACAAGGTTCTGTAAAACCATTTTACAATGAACTTCATGCACTGCGCCCATTTAAAGGAAACGTGCATGTGGCAAAACGCGTAAAGAAATTATTGAAGGGTTCAGAAATTATGGAAGCCCACGTAGATTGCGAAAAAGTACAAGACCCCTACTCCATCCGCTGTATTCCCCAAGTTCATGGAGCTTCACGAACAGCTTGGTTACATTTAAAAGAATTATTAGAAGTCGAGTTAAATTCGGTTACCGACAATCCCGTAATTATAGATGAAGAATTGACCATTAGTGGTGGTAATTTTCACGGTCAGCCATTAGCAATGGCACTAGATTATGCTTGTTTGGCAGCATCTGAAATCGGTAATATATCTGACCGTCGCATTTATTTATCCTTAGAAGGTAATAGTCCCGGTGTTCCAAAATTACTGATGAACGACACCGGTATCAATTCCGGGTACATGATTTTACAATACACTACCGCAGCATTGGCAAGTGAGAATAAGGGACTTTGCTTTCCGTCTAGCGCAGATAGCATTCCTACATCCTTAGGTCAAGAAGACCATGTGAGTATGGGGTCTATTGGTGGTAGAAAAGCATTACAGGTAATTGGTAATGTTGAGAAGATATTGGCAATTGAATTACTGACCGCTGCCCAAGCTTTTGAATTTAGAAAGCCGTTGAAATCGGGTATTTATTTAGACGAGGTACATAATGCTGTTCGCGAGCAAGTAGCTTTTGCAAGTAAAGACCGCGTATTTGCAAATGATATTGAAAAAGGTATTGCCATGATAAAAGATCAGACAATACTAAAAGTTATAGACCGCGTGCAAGCCGAACATAGCATATCTTTAAAAACAAAACACTCAGAAGAGTTCGAAAACTACTAGTTGTATGAAAAAGAGAACACTAATTGGTCCGTTTAAACAGATACTACCCATGACGGGAATAAATCTCAAAGGAGCCATTTCTGACCATGAACTTGAGGTGATTGTTGACGGCGGAATTTTAATCGAAGACAACCTCATCTTAGCCACAGGGAATTTTGAAGATTTAAAATTGAAATATCCAGAAGCAGGTGTTCAATTGCTAAAAGGAAACCATGTTTGTGTACCAGGTTTCGTTGATGCTCATACCCATATTTGTTTTGGCGGGTCTCGTGCTAAAGATTACGCCATGCGAAATGCAGGAAAATCATATTTAGAAATTGCACATTCTGGTGGTGGCATTTGGGATACCGTTACCCAAACCAGAAAAGCAAGTATTGAGGAGTTAACGAAAAGCACTATAAAAAGGGCGAATCGTCATCTTAAAAATGGAACGACTACCCTAGAGGTTAAAAGCGGCTACGGACTAACAGTTAGAGAAGAGCTGAAAATGCTACGTGCTATTAAAGGAGCCAATGAGCAAGCATTGCCAGAATTAATTTCTACTTGCCTTGCAGCGCATATGCTACCCAAAGATTTTGATGGCTCAGAGAAGGAATATTTAAAAATGATTTCTAAGGAGTTATTCCCCATTCTTAAAGAAGAAAAACTTGCGAATCGTATTGATGCGTTCATTGAGCAAAGTGCTTTTTCTGCGGATGATATACAGGCATATTTTTCAAAAGCTAGTCAGATGAATTTTGACATTACCGTGCACGCAGACCAATTTTCTGCAGGTGGTAGTAAAGTAGCAGTTGAGTTTAATGCGATAAGCGCAGATCATTTAGAAGCAAGCGGAAATACAGAAATAGAATTATTAGCACATAGCGAGACTATTGCAGTAGCACTACCAGGAGCTTCCTTAGGTTTAGGATACGATTTTACTCCTGCTCGAAAGTTATTAGATGCAGGTGCAGCCCTTGCCATTGCAAGTGACCACAACCCTGGATCTGCACCAATGGGCGATTTACTGACACAAGCCAGTATTCTTGGAACATTTCAAAAATTAACGAATGCCGAGGTCTTGGCAGGAATCACTTTTAGAGCTGCAGCAGCATTGAAACTAGAAGATCGCGGAAAATTGGAAGCGGGACTACTAGCGGATTTAGCCGTTTTTCATTCAGATAATTATCAAGATATTCTGTACAATCAAGGAAATCTAAAACCGTGTATGGTTTGGAAAAATGGAGAGTTGGTTTTTGATCGACATAAGTAATTGTTGGTTGTTGGAAAACAAACCTCTAGATCCAAAACCAAATAAATTTATTTAAAAATTAAAGATGGATTTTAAAGCACAGATACAGATTGGTATACCAACAGAACTTCCTCCAAAAAAGGAGCGTTCTTCAGCGGTTAGTCACGCGCCAAACCGAAAGCAAATACTATCTAAAGAAGAGAAGCAATTGGCAATTAGAAATGCGTTACGTTATTTTCCGGCGGGCTGGCATGCGGTATTGGCTCCTGAATTTGCAGAGGAATTACAGACCTATGGTAGAATCTATATGTATCGCTTTCAACCCTCTTATGATATGCATGCCCGAGCTATATCGGCATATCCGGCGCAGACGAATCACGCTGCCGCAATAATGCTTATGATTCAAAATAATCTAGACCCAGCAGTAGCGCAGCATCCTCAAGAATTGATTACTTATGGTGGCAATGGTGCTGTTTTTCAGAATTGGGCACAGTACTTATTGACCATGCAGTACCTGTCAGAAATGACTAACGAGCAGACCTTACATATCTATTCTGGTCACCCTATGGGTTTATTTCCCTCATCAAAAGAAGCACCTAGAGTTGTGGTTACTAACGGAATGATGATTCCCAATTACTCCAAACAAGATGATTGGGAAAAATACAATGCGCTTGGCGTAACGCAATACGGTCAAATGACGGCAGGAAGTTACATGTACATTGGTCCGCAAGGCATCGTTCATGGTACTGCAATTACAGTAATGAACGCATTTAGAAAGGTTTTAAATACGGATGAAAATCCCAATGGAAAAATATTCTTAACTGCAGGATTAGGCGGAATGAGCGGTGCACAACCAAAAGCTGGTAACATAGCCGGATGCATTACCATTTGCGCAGAAGTGAATCCGCTTGCGGCAAAGAAAAGACATGAACAAGGTTGGGTAGATGAATTGATTACTGATATAGATGTTTTAGTAGTAAGAACAAAAGAAGCCACTTCTAATAACGAAGTCGTATCTCTTGCTTTTATTGGCAATGTGGTCGATGTATGGGAACGTTTTTATACAGAAGAATTATTCATTCACTTGGGATCTGATCAAACCTCTTTGCATAATCCGTGGGCAGGAGGTTATTATCCTGTCGGTTTGACTTTTGAAGAATCTAACAAAATGATGAATCAGGATCCTGACCCCTTTAAAACAAAAGTGCAAGAATCGTTGCGCAGGCATGCAGATGCTATTAATCAACATACAGCAAAAGGAACCTATTTCTTTGATTATGGCAATGCCTTTTTATTGGAAGCATCAAGAGCAGGTGCCGATGTTATGGCTGAGAATACTATAGATTTCAAGTACCCGTCGTACGTTCAAGATATTTTAGGCCCCATGTGTTTCGATTACGGATTTGGACCATTTCGTTGGGTATGCTCCTCTGGCACCTCAGAAGATTTAAGCACAACCGATGCCATTGCCCTACAGGTATTAAAAGAAATAAAAAAAGATGCTCCGGCAGAAATTCAACAGCAGCTATCAGACAATATCAAATGGATCTCTGAAGCGGAACAAAACAAGCTAGTAGTTGGTTCTAAAGCACGAATTTTATATGCAGATGCTGAAGGCAGGGCAAAAATAGCACTGGCTTTCAACGAAGCCATTGAAAATGGAAAATTAAGCGCTCCAATAATTTTAGGTCGTGACCATCATGATGTTAGTGGTACAGATTCACCTTACCGAGAAACCAGTAATATTTATGACGGAAGCAAGTTTACTGCGGACATGGCCATACACAATGTCATTGGTGATAGCTTTAGAGGTGCAACCTGGGTATCTATACACAATGGCGGCGGAGTTGGTTGGGGAGAGGTTACTAATGGCGGTTTTGGTATGGTACTGGACGGATCAAGCGATGCCGAACGTAAATTACAAAACATGCTTTTCTATGATGTCAATAACGGAATTGCAAGACGTAGTTGGGCAAGGAACAAAGAAGCCATGTTTGCCTTACAAAGAGAAATGGAAAGAACAAAAACCTTAAAAGTTACCGTACCAAATTTGGTTGACAATAAGCTTTTAGATGACTTATTTTAAGATGGTTATAATTGTGCTATAGGTATAAAAATTAACTCAATCCCTTTTTAACATTTTTAAAATGTAAGATTAGTATTACTTTTTCGTTCTGTTATCAGAATAATATAAAATCTTAAAGTTCCCCCGAATTTTAAGAAATTCAAGATTTTATAATTCCATCAAATTTTAAGGATTATATGTCAAACTATAAGTTAGCGAATAAAGAAAATTGGAAAGGACGTTCTTCTGAGAAGGAGCTCTATTTACACGAGAAAGTACAATTCTCAAACATTTACGAGCCTGTTACAACTTCAGAAAACACAAGAATTGCTTTATTGGGCTATAGTAGTGATGAAGGAGTGGAGAGAAATTTAGGCAGGGTTGGCGCAGCTATGGGTCCCGATACTATTCGTAAGCAATTGGGTAAAATGGCTAATCACCTTAAATCTAACACTCAATTAATAGATTTCGGAAATTTAGAATGTAAAGATGAAAATCTAGAAAAATTACAAGCAGATTTATCTTCGAGCGTAAGCACTTTGATTGAAAATAGAACCATCCCTATTGTATTGGGTGGCAGCCATGATCTTGCTTACGGTCATTATAACGGCCTAGTTACTCATCTAAAAAGTGGCGAAAAGCTAGGCATCATAAATTTCGACGCTCATTTCGATTTAAGAGCAAATACTAATGGTAATAATTCGGGCACACCATTTTATCAAATTGCAGTAGAACAAGAAGCCAAAAATGAAGATATAAAGTATATGGCTCTGGGTATTCGAAAAGATGCGAACACTAAAGAACTGTTTGACTTTGCCGAATCAAAAAAAGTAAACTATCTACTTCAGGAACATTTCAGTATAAATTATTTAGAGCACGTGCAACTGCGGCTTATTCAATTTATGGAAGATGTAGATTATATATACACTACTATAGACCTTGACGGATTTTCATCTGCCTTTGCACCAGGTGTAAGTGCACCTTCACCAATGGGCTTTTTTCCAGATATTGTTATTGAAAGTTTAAAACTTATTATAGAATCGGGAAAATTAGTGGGATTAGATGTAGTAGAATTAAACCCCAATTACGATATAGATGACCAAACAGCAAAACTAGCTGCCTCTTTGGTTCATTACGTAATTCATAAGCTATAGGGTAAAAACAAAAAAAGCCTCCCTTAATGGAAAGCCTTTCATTGGGTTCTATCGATTAAATTCGATAAACACAATTGCCTCAAATCTCTTTGAGACACAACACAACACTGTAAAGGTAATAAAGCTTTTTAAATAAAAAAACGGTCTGTTCATTTCTTGTAACAACTATAGTCTTTCTGAATATTACTGACCTTCTTCAGTTTTAAACATCTTATAGATATGTTGTTTCTCTTTCAGGGTAAATTGTTTCTCTTCAAACCAGTCATGAATCCTTATTTTTTCATTTTCTATCTGGGCATTTCTAATTGCTTTTAAAGAAACAATATGCCAATGCGACCCTTTATTTCTATTCACAGAATAGCCAACATCTTCTATAATGTACGACTGTTTTGGTCTATTAATAAGACGTACTCCGTTTTTCAAAACCGCTAGGGTTTCGGTAAGTCGAACAACTTCAGAAAAAGAATATCTAGCGAAATCGTTAAAACCATTCTGCTCGACATTATATAATTTATCACCAATATTAAGGGTATCCATAGCTTCAAAAAACTACAAATTTAAAAGGCAAAGTTTGTTAATGAAATTTTTTACAGGTATAGTTATTCACAAAAAAAATGGATAAAAATATTTGCTTTCGGTTATTACGCCATACCCTTCATGGTCAACAAAGTAGTTGCCCAAACAATTAAAGAAGATAAAAATATACCGATGGTATTTGCTAAAAAGGCTTTCTTTCTCTCAATTTTAAAAAGATAACTGGCAATACTACCTGCATAAACTCCGGTACCTGGAACGGGTAACATTACGAAAAATATGAGTCCATAAAATCCGTATTTTTTAATCTGATTTCCAGAACCTGTTTTTGCTCGTCTTGCAACGAATAATGCATTTTTTTTATAGAAATGCCACCTAAGTAAATATCTATTTACGGTATTTAAGAAAAACATCATGATAGGAAACACCATTACATTAGCTAAAAAACAAACTATAAAAACCACATAAATATTCCCCCCCTGCAGAAGACCGTAGGGTATACCTACCTTAGCCTCTCCTAATGGGGAGATACTCCAAAGTGCTGCTATAAGTATATCTTTTAACAATTTTGTTTTTTTAAGCGAATGCAAAATTACGTTGTTCTAGAAAAATTTAGTGCCATTTAAATCATAAATGTTGCCAATTGGTCAATTATACAGGTGAATGACCATAAATTACGTAGCGTGGACTTTAAGAATATTAAGATTCCAAGATTATGCTTCAACTGCATATACCTAAGACCATAATTATTTGGTATTTTTAATAGCTTACAACAACAACTAATTTCAACGCTTACCCATCATGACAAAAAAGAATTCTAGAAGGTCGTTTATTAAACGAGCTTCAATTACCTCTGCCGCATTGAGCACAACTCCATTTCTTCTTGCAGCATCAAAAAATGAACCTCAGCTTTTACATAGAAATTATACATTTCAAGACTTTGGTATTAATGACCAAATTAACATAGCCCTTATAGGCACAGGTATTCAAGGTATTTATGACACACAGGCAGCTTTACAAGTTGATGGTATAAAATTAGTAGCCGCATGTGATTTATATACGGGCAGACTTGACCGAGCAAAAGAGCTGTGGGGGCAAGATATTTTTGTAACAAGAGATTACCGAGAAATTTTAAATAGAAAAGATATTGATGCAGTTTTAATTGCTACACCCGATCATTGGCACCAAACGATTACCGTAGCCGCATTAAAAGCAGGCAAGCATGTGTATTGCGAAAAGCCTATGGTTCAAAATTTCAATGAAGGTCAAGAAATCATCAAAGCACAACAAGATTCTGGTAAAATTTGTTTGATTGGTAGTCAAGGCATGGCATCATTAGGTAATGAAAAAGCAAAGGAACTTTATGAAGATGGAGCCATCGGTGATATTGTGATGTTAGACATGTATAATGACAGATATTCTGCCGAAGGTGCTTGGCAATATCCAATACCTACAGATGCTAGCTCTAAGACTGTTGATTTTGATACTTTTTTAGGAAACGCACCAAAAGTCCCTTTTGATAACAATCGGTTTTTTAGATGGAGAAACTATCAAGATTATGGTACCGGTGAAGCCGGCGATTTATTTGTACATGCATTCTCTACCTTAAACTATGTAATAAGTTCAGACGGACCGAACAGAGCTTTAGCGACTGGCGGACTCCGATATTGGAAAGATGGTAGAGATGTACCCGGTGTTTCCATTACACTGTATGATTATCCAAAAACAGCAACCCATGCTCCTTTTAATGCCGCTTTTCGTATTAATTTCATTGCAGGAAGTGGTGGTGGTGGCGGATTTAAATTGATTGGCACCGAGGGCGAAATGGAAATAGGTCAGAATTCGGTTACTGTAAATCGCACTAAATTGGGTATGGAACCAAGCGGATATTCTATGATATCTTTTACAGAAGATATGCAAGCTAAAATTAGAAAAGAATATGCTGCTAAAAAATTAGATACTAGAGCAAGTAGCTTAGCTACAGGTACAACAACATGGGAAGCGCAACGAGATTATAAAGGAGCCCATTATGATCATTTCTTTAATTTCTTTACGAGTATTAGAACCAACGGAAAAGTAATACAAGATCCAAAATTCGGATTAAGAGCTGCAGGTGCGGCACTATTGGCAAATGAGAGTTATTCAAAAAAACAACCGGTAGACTGGGATCCTACAGAAATGAAATTACTATAATTAATCTTCTTCTACTTCAACGAATTGAATATGGCGTTCCAAATTCTCTTCTATTGATATAAAAGATTCTATACCACGTATACCTGAAATACTCAGAATTTCATCTTGATAAACTTGTTTGTAATGAAAGCTATCTCTAGCATGCATTTTTATAAAGATGTCATACTTACCGGTTACGTGGTGTATTTTAACCACCTCTTCGATTTCGTTTAACCGCTTCATCACTTTTTTAAATAGACTTATTTCGCTTAAGAAGATTCCTAAGAAAATAGTCATCTTCCAACCCATTTTAGCATAATCTAAACTTAAGGTCGCTCCAGTAATTAAACCCATTTCTCTCATCTTTCGCATTCGCATATGTACAGTACCCGGAGAAACAATCAATTTCTTGGCTACATCAGTATAGGGTGTCTGCGCATTTTCAGCTAAAATGTTTAAAATACTAAAATCAACTTGGTCTAATTTATTCCTCATTTGTACAAATCGTTTAAATGATTATTTCAATAATAGTTGAATTTTTATTGAACTATTATAAGGTTTTAACCCATTTTAACAAATTTAATTTATACTTATCTAATTTTTAGTAATAATATGACAATAAAATAGCCAATAATTAAGGTATTGTTTATTTTCCTCTGATCAAATTGATAAATGCATAAAAAGCACTATTCAGGGCAATATTATCACATAAATACATTTGTAATAAAATTGATTTATAAAACTGAATTATCGATAGCTTTTTATTAAAAAACTATCGATAATTCAAATTAACACCACACAACACCCTTAATTACAGGTGCTTACATTTTATTACAATTTTCATTTTTCTTTAACAATTTATAATATTGTCTAAGTCATTTAATCACCTAATAACATGATTTTTGACGTGTAAAGTTTCCGGAACTTTTCTTTTACGCATAATGTATTCCCCCATTAGTATTTCTGCTAACCACAGAAACGCTTTATAGGTAGGTGTACTATTGAGCAACAACTAAACTCACATGATTATGAAGAAAGTTCTAACATTATCCTTCTTGTTACTATGTACACTATTCGTAGCACAAGCACAGGAAATTACAATTAATGGTAAAGTATCAGATGCACAAGGTCCCTTGCCCGGCGTTAACGTTATGGTCAAAGGAACCACAAAAGGTGTTATCACCGATTTTGACGGGCTTTATTCCATTACCGCAGATAGCGACGCCACTTTAGTATACTCCTTTATAGGGTATGCCAAATTAGAAATACCGGTAAACAGTAAAACAACAGTTAATGCTATTCTTGTAGAATCTGCACAGCAATTGACAGAAACTATAGTAGTTGGATCAAGAGGACAAGCAAGAACAAAATTACAGACTGCATCTCCTGTAGATGTTATAAGCGTAAGTAAACAGGCCATTAACATGCCACAATTGGATGTTGGTCAATTACTTGTTGCTTCCGCACCATCGTTTACGGCCGTTAGATCACAGGGGGGTGACCTTAGTGCTTCGGTTACACCTCCTTCTTTAAGAGGCTTGGGTCCCAATCAATTATTGGTTTTAGTAAATGGTAAAAGACGCCATAGTGGAGCACAATTGATAAGTTCGGCAACAGGTGGGTCTGCAAATTCAGTTGATATGGATTTCATATCCTTAGATGCTATAGACCGTGTGGAAGTTTTACGAGACGGTGCCTCAGCACAATATGGTTCTGATGCTATTGCAGGGGTAATCAATATAGTTACCAGAAAAGGTACAGACAAATTCACAGCAAACTACACTGCCGGTTTTTATACCAATTCCAATCCAGATATCAGTGATTCTAATATTAGTGAATCTGACCAAGATTTGCTTAACGATACGGACGGAGCAGATGGTATAACACATCAACTTGGAATCAATTATGGTACCTCTTTTGAAAACGGAGGATATCTTAACGTTGCAGGAACCTATCGTCAAAATGAAGCAGCTATTCGCCCAAATATTAGCGGAGCAACACCTTATGGCGACTCTTATTTAAATAATGAACGAACAGATGCGCAGGGTAACCCTATAATAACTAATCCTGAATTATTGGCCGCACAAACAGCTGGAGATGCTGCACTTGCTACAGAATTACAGACAGATGCAGGTCTACTTGCCGCACGTGGCCTTACCGCGAGAGACATATCAACCTTTGCAGGTTTATCACCAAGTGTAATGGGCGTAGTTTCTTATGATTTAGAAATACCACTTTCTGAAATATCTGAAAGCAGCTTTTATTCCTTTGGTGATTTTGGGTATAAATCCGGTCAACTATTTGGATGTTTTTTTCGAAGATCAGCACAAACCGATCGTTTCAATTATGACCTGTATCCTAACGGTTTTAGACCACAAATGACCAATGATCAAACCAATTTGGCTTTTACAGGTGGTATTAAAGGAAAAGTAGGTGAATGGGACTTTGATTTTAGCAACACCTTTGGCACCAATACTCAAAGACTTGGACAATTTAATACGTTTAACGCCAGTTTACAATCCGCATCACCAACAGAAATAGATTTGGGTACGCACAAATTTACACAGAACACAACCAATTTTGACCTTTCTAGATACTATCCAGATTTCTTATCTGGTCTTAACATAGCAATTGGAGGAGAATTTAGAATTGAGAACTATATTATAGAAAGAGGGCAGGAAGAAAGTTACGCTGCAGGCGATGCAGGTGTTATTACCGCAACAGAAGACAATCAACAGCTTATTGGACCAGATGGTTTTCCTTTAGAAGGTTTGGACGGCAGTCCAATTGTTGATGCTAATGGAGATGCCCTAGTACTACCCTATGGTGGTGTTAGCTCTTATCCTGTACTACAATACAGTCCAAATTGTCAATGCTTTAGAGGTTTTGCACCTGAGAACGAGGCAAATGAGTTTCGCTCGGTTACTGGCCTTTATCTAGATCTGGAATTAGATGTTACAGACAAATGGTTTGTAAGTGGTGCGTTACGTACAGAACAATACTCAGATTTTGGCGGGGTTTTTACCGGAAAATTTGCTACTCGTTATTCTATTACAGATAATTTATCAGTTAGAGGATCAATCAGTAATGGCTTTAGAGCGCCATCATTACAAGAATTGAATTACTCACATACGTTTACCTTTTTTGTAGATTTAGAACCGTTTGATGGTACACTCTATCCAAATAGCAGTCAGGTCGCAAAAACTATTGGTATTCAACAGTTACAGGAAGAAAGATCTACAAACATTGGTTTAGGAATTACCGCAAAACTTTTTAATAAGTTAGACCTTAGTATTGATGCCTTTCAAATCGACATTAAAGACCGCTTGTTCAGTACTGGTAACTTCAGCGCAAATGACGCACCAGCTTTAGAACCACTTATAGGTGCTGGTTTAGCAAGTTTTAGAATCAACGGTGGTGATATCAGCACAAAAGGTATAGAAATAGTAGCTAACTACAGTGAAAAAGTTGGTGAAGGAATGTTGAATCTAAACGTATCCGGATTACTATCAGACAGAACCTTTGAAGGTGCAAACGTTCCTGACTTAAATACGGTTTTGACCGATCAAGAACTTGAAGACCTTTATATTGACCGTGCCGTAATAGGTGCCTATGAGCAAGGTGTTCCAAATACACAATTTATTGCATCTGCAACCTATAGCATAGGAAAATGGTCTGGAATGCTAAGAGGTAACTATTTTGGTGAAATCGCCAGAATAGATGACGGAATTGGCACCTTGACCGATGCTAACTTTCCAAATGTTGGAGAACAAGGTTATTCTGACCAAACATTTTCGGCTCAGGTTACCTCTGATTTAGGGATTACATATAAGGCTTCTGAGAACTTGGCCTTTACCCTTACCGGACAAAATATTTTCAATAATTATCCCGATTTATATCGATCAGAAGAAAGAGGTTTTTACCTATATGGTAATGCGCAACAAGGATCTCTAGGGGCTTTTTATTCAGTAAGGGCTACACTAAGCTTCTAATTGATGTTTAATATTAAAAATTAAGAAAATGATAAAGACATATATAAAAAAGTTAAGTGTATTAACGGTAATCTTAATAACATTCGGTTCGTGCGATTTAGAACGGCTAGATTCAGCTCAAGAGGTAGCCGAAGGTGGTGGCACCTTAGACACTTTTACAGCCTATACCGTAGATTCTACAGATCCAATGGGATCCAATGTTTTTGGAAGAATCGTATTCTGGAAAACAGATTTAGAGCAAACATTGGTACAGATATCAATGTACAATACCATAGAGGACACCTTTCACCCAGCAGTGCTTATTGATGGGGCCGTTGGCGTTGGTACTGCGGTTTTAACAACGTTGGATGATGTGGATGGATCCACAGGAGAACTTACTGAAAACAAGTTCTTTTTAATTACGGACACATCGTTCTACGACGGTCTAGAAACACTTGACGCCCATGTAAGCATTGCATTGAGCACAGACGATGACACTATTGTTGCCGAAGGAGATATAGGTGCCAATGCTACGCCGGTAGATTCAAATTAGAAATTTTTTAACTTAAATATAGCACAGTATGAAAACAAATGTAAACAGAAGAGATTGGCTTAAGAGAGGTGTTCTTACAGCAGCTGGTGTAATGGCAGCACCGTATTTGACCTATGGGGCTTTCCCGTCGCAACCTATTACGGTAGATGCAAAAGGAAACATCCCTTACACTCCGTTTTTTAAAGAGTATTTACCATATGCACCAACGCAACCTCTAGAGCTTGCGGCGAAATTAAATGCAAACGAAAATCCTTACGGTCCTTCACCTATGGCTGTTTCTGCTATGCAAGAATATGCACCAAAAGGAAACCGATATGCTTGGAAAGAGTTGTATCAGTTGATGGATAAAATCGCAGTTGAAGAAGGTGTCAAGCAAGAGAATATTATGATGGGTCCTGGTTCATCTGATCTATTAGAAAAAACTGCCATGGTTTTCTTTCAAAACGGAGGAAATATTGTTTCTGCAGACCCAGCATATATGTCACTGATCAAAGTTGCAGAAGCAACAGGCGCAACATGGAAACCGATTCCGCTTAAAAAAGATTGGTCTCACGATTTAGCAGCAATGGAAGCCGCTGTTGATGATGACACGAAGTTGGTTTATATCTGTAACCCTAATAACCCGACAGGAAGTATGACAGATCATGCAGAACTCGTTGATTTCTGTTCTCGTGTATCTGAAAAGACTCCGATTTTTGTTGATGAAGCTTACTTAGGCTTTTTAGACGATGCTGCTAAAAAGAGTATGGTATCGCTTATCAACGAAGGCAAAAATGTAATCATTGCGCGTACGTTCTCTAAAATACAAGGTATGGCAGGTTTACGTGTTGGTTACGTAGTTGCGCAACCAGAAACTTTAGACATCATACAAAAAATTACACGTGGTGGTATGGGTATATCGCTACCATCTGTATATGCTGCAATGGCAAGTATGGAAGATATTGCTTTCAAAGATAAATCTAGAAAATTGAATAAAGAATGTAGGGAATATGTGTATGAAAATCTTGATAGATTAGGTTTCGAATATGTGCCTTCATCTACAAGTTTTATCATTTTCCCAATTGAAATGGACGGTAAACCTTTCTTAGAAAAAATGACCGCCGAAGGTGTTGGTGTAAGAGCTTTTGAAATCTACGGAAAAAACTGGTGCCGTGTGAGCATGGGTACTATGGATGAAATGAAGTTGTTTACAGCTGCCCTTGAAAAAGTGCTAGTTTAAGTTTGAATTAGTCCAGGAGTTGGAAGATTGGATAATTGCCTTGACACAAAAATCCTGAATTCAACTCCTTCGGACTATTCATAATTCATCTATCTACTCAAACCAAAACACTCGAAAAATGAATTTTGCACTACAAAAAACCCTCGAATTAATACTTATTATAGGTCTTGGTGTACTTCTACAAAAGAAGGTAGCCAAGCAAGATTTAAAAGGTGTTAAAGTCCTTATTTTAAGTGTGGCATTACCAGCGACTATATTCGTAGCTCTCTTAAAAATAGAACTTAATGGAACCTTATTGGTTTTTCCGTTAGCAGCCTTAACTTTTAATCTTCTCATGTTATTGGCCACCAAATACTTTTTGGCCGCATCTTTACATAAAGAGGAAAAGAGTAAAAAACGGACCTTGATGATGCTTTTACCATCTACTGCACCTGGTCTTTCTTGCTTTCCATTTATTGTAGCTTACTTAGGTGATGATACCTTAGCATTGGCTGCACTTGCAGATATTGGAAATAAAATATTTGTTCTGATACTTCTATACATGCTAGCCATGCATTGGTATCGAAAAAATGCTGTTGTAGAAAAACAAGAATCTTCTTCAGCCAAATTAAAAGGACTGTTCATTTCTTTAATAAATGAACCTATAAACATCGTTATCGTAGTAGGCTTACTAATGTTAGGCTTTGGTTTGGACCTTTCTTCTTTACCTACATTCTTTCAGAATACAGCTTTGAGCATTAAAGATTTAATGACACCGTTGGTCCTGCTATTTATTGGTATGGCGGTTAGAATAAATAAAGGAGAGTTCAAACTGATAATTTCTATGCTGTTTCGTAGAATGGGACTTGCATTTTTATTAAGCGGTCTTTTTGCATATGCCATACCCGCTTTAACTCCGGCAATGATTTTACTGTTAGTGGTATTCCCACAAAGCGCATGTAGCTTTTGGCCATTTGCCCATATGAGTGCCATACAGTCAATGGAAGAAAAAGATAAACAACCCAACCCTACTTTTGATGTTAACTTCGGATTAAACATTTTAGCATGTTCACTACCATTTTCAACGCTATTAATTATAGGTATATTTTCATTTAGCGATTACTTTATTAATCCGATAACTTTGCTTGGGTTAGGCGCAATTATTTTAGCGATATCCTTTGCTCCAGACATTTTTAAAACAACCAGTTTCAGAGCAGATAGAGAGCGTAAAGTTGCACGAAAAAAATTAAAAAAGAAATCTAAAATGACCATTACAAAAGGTAATTACGAAGACGAAAAAACTTTGAACGAAGCCAAAGCCAGCTAAGACTTAATAGGTTTCTTTCATCCAATTATAAGGAGTTCTTTTCATCCAAAGGCCTCGAGTAAAATCAGGAAAATCTTGAGGCTCACCGTTATTCGCAATAGAAAGTTCAGAAAGTGGTGTTACCGCACTCCACGCCGCAGCATCATAAGCATCTAAAGGCGGTGCAATATTTTGCTTTGCTGATTCTACAAACGAATTCAGTACAAAAAAGTCCATTCCGCCATGACCGGCATTCAATGCATATTCGCCATATTTTTTCCAAAGTGGATGATCATAGGTGTCTAACCAGGGCTGTGCTTCATCCCATTGATGAGGTTCAGATTTTCCTTCCAGATAAATTCGACTACCGTCTACTTCCCAGAGTCCGTTAGCACCTTGCGCACGAAATCCTAAAGAATAAGGTCTAGGCAAATTACAATCATGTGTAATAATAATAGTTTCTCCATTTGCGGTATCTATAGTAGAAGTAATAACATCACCCTGTTTAAACTTCACTTTTGCATTAGGGTGTTCTTCCCCACCTTCTTTAACAATATAATTATGCAACCCAATACCTTTTGATGCATGCGAGGTCATTGACATAAAACGATTACCACGGTTAACATCTGCCATTACTGCAATAGGTCCTAAACCATGGGTTGGGTATACATCTGCATTACGTTTTACCGAATGCTCGGTACGCCATTTAGACTCTGATATTCCTTTCTCACCATACTCCACCCCTTTTCCATAAGCCGTTTTACCATCATTGAATTTTACATGTCGCAAATCATGCTGATAGCCACATCTATAATGTACCATTTCTCCAAATATATTTTGCTTTACCATATTCAGCACCGCCAAAACATCTCTACGATAATTCACGTTTTCTAAAATCATCATATGAGTACCTGTACGCTCATGGGTATTTACCAAATCCCAACATTCTTCTAAGGTATTAGAAGCAGATACTTCTACCCCGGCATATTTACCGGCTTCCATCGCATCGACCGTCATACGGGTATGCCATAACCAAGGTGTAGCAATAATAACGGCATCAACATCTGGCAACGCCAAAAGGTTCTTATAATCTAATTCATTTGCTCCAAATACTTTTGGGGTTTTACCCTTAGCATCGGCAATGTGCTTTTTAGCAATGGTTATTCTATCGGCATCAACATCACAAATAGCGGTAACATTCACATCTTTTCTAAGTAGTAAATTCTGTAAGTGGTTTGTACCTCTCAAGCCTACACCTATTAAACCAACATTAAGTTTATCAGCAGCACTAAAACTATTATGAGCAAAACCAGGCACTGCAAATAGTCCCATACCAGCTATTGATGTATTCTTAATAAAATTTCTTCTTGATGCCATGCGATGTGAATTTTATGAACTCTGAATTTATAAAAAGTTACCGACCCATATTAACTTATCATCAATTATAATGAGGATACCACCGATAATTTGTACGAATTTTAATCACATTCGCTATTTTTGCGCTGTAAATACAGAAAATTATGACATTACTTTTAATGGCTGCCGGTAGCGGTAGTAGATATGGAAAGCTTAAACAATTTGATGATTTAGGTCCTAATGGCGAGTTTTTAATGGAGTTTGCCATTTATGACGCCATCCAAAATAATTTTGAGCAAATTGTAGTTATTACCAAAAAAGAGAACGTTTCTTTTTTAGAAGAGCACCTTTCTAAAAGAATACCTAGTACTATAAAATTAAATGTTCTTGCCCAAGAACTTACAGATTTACCTGACGGAGTTACATTTACTGGTGAACGCAAGAAACCATGGGGTACGGCACATGCAGTTTGGACCGCAAGAAAAGTAATCGACGGACCATTTGTAGTTCTTAACGCTGATGATTTTTACGGACAATCTGCTTATAAAAAAGCAGCTGACTTCATGAAGTCAAATGATGAAGCTTATGCTCTTTTAGGATACACTTTAAAAGACACTTTATCTGAACACGGTTCTGTTTCTAGAGGTGTTTGTGAAGTAAACGGAGATAATTTAGTTTCTGTTCAAGAGCGTTTGAAATTGGTTCAAAAAGAGAACAACATTGTTGATGAAGATACCAACCTAGAGTTTACTGGTGATGAACAAGCTAGTATGAATTTTTGGGTATGTAGACCTTCAATCTTTGAAAAAATAGAATCTGAATTCAGAATTTTCTTGAAAGACGATGACCGTATTGCTAACAGCGAATTATACATTCCTTTAATGATACAAGAAATGCTTCAAGCAAAAGAGATCGAAGTAAAATGTATACCTTCTGGCGGAGACTGGTTTGGTGTTACGTATGCAAGTGATAAAGAAAAAGCAATGAACAGTTTAAAAGAAAAATCTGATTCAGGTAAATACCCTGCTCCTATTTGGAAATAAGACTTTCGTTAGTATAAGTTAAAACCCATTAGATATCTATTTAATGGGTTTTTTTATGTTGAAAAATGACCTAAACTAAAAAGAGTCCGATCTTAACAGACCGGACTCTTTTACGAGAACACTATATGAAAATGAAAAAATTTTAATTCGTTTTTTATAACACTGTAAATGTACAGGTAAGGTTAACTATTAGAAACAAATTGATGTCAACTACTCATTTTTTGTTGTCAGATGGTCTATTTTTGTTGTGAACTCAATTTATAGCTATGAAAATTAGAATAAAAGGTGATTCCGTTAGGTTTCGACTAACCCAATCAGAAGTTAAATCGCTTTCTACAAACGGCGAGATTTACGATAGTACTAATTTTGGAAGTCAAGTATTCAGTTACGGAGTTATTCTAAAAAGTAATGCCGATCAATTACATATTAGCTTTGAGAACAATCGAGTTATTTTAGAAATGCCAGAAGCTGTAGGTAAGGTATGGTTTGAAAATGATATCATCACCTATGACCATACCATGAAGACAGCTTACGGAAACGAGCTCTACTTACTTTTAGAAAAAGATTTTACCTGCCTTGATAATACAATTGAAGATCAGTCTGACAATTACCCAAACCCCAAGTTGAGTTAAAATCTAGTAAATCTCATTATTTTTAAGGTAGTTTTAATGAGTTTGATTGCTGTGGTTACTTATACATTTACTAAGTTTAGTGTATGGATGCAAAAACCGAACGCAACGTTTCATTTAGAGGCTCAGAAGAATTTTTTGATATTGAAATAAAAGACCCCATTACGCATGCCGCAGGGTATCTCGGTGTTCGTGAAGCTTTAAAACATACTTTTAAAGAAATGGGCGTTCTTAGATCCATGCGAACGTTGCTTAGCATGAATCAGAAAGACGGTTTCGATTGCCCTAGTTGCGCATGGCCTGATCCAGAACATCCTTCACCCGTAGCCGAATATTGCGAAAATGGGGCTAAAGCCTTAGGCGATGAAGCTACCACAGAAAAAATCGGAGCAAGTTTCTTTCAAAAGAACTCGGTTGAAGAATTGTCTCAATTAACCGATTACGAGCTAAACAAATTTGGGCGTTTAGTAGAACCATTGATTTTAAAACCAGGTAGTGTTCATTACGAGCCTATCTCTTGGCAAGCTGCTTTTGATTTAATTGCATCAGAATTAAAAAAATTAAATAATCCAGATGAGGCTATTTTCTATACCTCTGGTAGGTCTAGTAACGAAGCAGCCTTTTTATACGGAATGTTTGCACGTGCTTTAGGCACTAATAATTTACCCGACTGCTCTAATATGTGCCATGAAAGTAGTGGTGTTGCATTAGGCGAAACTCTAGGTATTGGTAAAGGATCGACAACTTTAGAAGACCTTTATGAAGCTGAGGTGATTTTAATTGCCGGTCAAAACCCAGGTACCAACCACCCAAGAATGTTATCTGCATTAGAAAAATGCAAACAGAATGGCGGTAAGGTGATTAGTATTAATCCGCTTGAAGAATCTGGATTGGTAAATTTTAAAAATCCACAACATCTTGGCGGATGGATCGGTGGTGGTGAAGACATGGCAGATATTCATTTGCCGGTCAATATTAACCAAGACATCCCGTTGGTAAAATTGATTCTTAAGAAATTAGTTGCTTTAGATGAACAATCAAAAGATGTATTTGACCACGCCTTTATCGAAAAATATACTGACGGATATGAGTCTTTAATTACTGATTTAAAGAATTATTCATCCGAAGAACTATTAGCACAAACAGGTGTATCCGAAGAAAAAATTAATGAAACTGTAGCGTTATTAGCGAGCAAATCTAAAATTATAGTGTGTTGGGCGATGGGGCTTACACAGCATAAAAACGGCGTTGAGAATATTAGAGAATTTATAAACCTTCTTTTATTAAAAGGTGCCATAGGCAAACCTAATGCCGGCACATGCCCAGTACGTGGTCATAGTAATGTTCAAGGTGACCGTAGTGTTGGTATTCAGCATTTTGTTGATAAGGCAATGAACGAACGTATTAAAGAATATTTAGGTTTTACCCCACCAGAGCATGAAGGTGTAGATGTGGTAGGTACGTTGAAAGCTATGTATGAAGGCAAGGCTAAAGTATTTATGTGTTTAGGCGGTAACTTTTTAATGGCTGCTTCTGACACTGAATATACCGCTAAGGGCATTCAAAATTGCGACCTTACGGTACAAGTTAGTACGAAACTAAATCGCACACATTTAATTACTGGTAAAACAGCACTTATTCTCCCTACTATTGGCAGATCCGAAAAAGATATGAAAGATGGCAAGCCTCGCCATTTTACTGTCGAAAATAGTATGGGACGCGTAAAACGTTCTAAAGGAATTTTAAAACCTGCTGCGGACACCATAATGAGCGAACCAGAGATTATCGCAAATATGGGACATGCATATTTTGGAGACAGCCATTCCATGAACTGGAAATTGTTGGGTAATGATTATGAATTAATCAGAACGCAAATAGACCAAGTAGCTAAGGGTTTCAGCAAAACAGAAGAACGTTCTGTAGGCGCAGGTTACTATTTACCAAACAATGTACGTGAATTAGATTTTAGCATGCTACCAAACGGAAAAGCACAGTTTTCGGTCAATAAATTACCCGAGCACAAATTGGCAAAAGATGAGTACATGTTAATGACCATACGCTCGCATGACCAATTCAATACAACCATTTATGGTCTTGATGATCGTTATAGAGGTGTCTATAATGCAAGACGTGTTATTTTCATGAATATTAATGATATGAAAGCCATCGGACTCAAAAAATTAGATGTAGTCGATATCACCAGTACTTATGATGAAACTATTCGAGTTGCCCATAACTTTAAGGTGGTACCTTACAATATTCCATCAGGCAATTTGGCATCTTATTTTCCAGAAACAAATGTATTAGTGCCTTACAATCATTTTGCAGACAGAAGTAAAACACCAATAAGCAAGTCGGTTAAGGTGAGATTGGTAAAGAAATAGTTAACCAATATCGCATTGAAATTCAATTATTTAACAATCTGGTAACTCAAAAATAAGTTAGCAGTAACGCATCTATTCTCATATTTTTTGAAACTTTACGGTCATATGTTTCAGTACATGAAATCTATTGAATTGACCATTTTCTCAAATGCCCTTCTTGCAAATAATGCCAAGTTGGAGGTCAATCTACCCCTATTTAATATTTCAAAATCTTTAGGTAAAAACCTCCAATCATTTTATGAAAAAAAGACCAGTTGACATTGTAGTCATTTCTGATGTTCATTTAGGAACATACGGCTGCCACGCTAAAGAGCTTTTAAAATACATGAAATCTATAAAGCCAAAAGAAGTCATTCTTAATGGTGATATTGTAGATATTTGGCAATTTAGCAAGCGTTATTTTCCAAAATCTCACATGAAGGTAATTAAGCTTTTATTAGAGTGGGTTGCCAAAGGTGTACCTGTACATTATATTACAGGTAACCATGATGAATTGTTGCGTAAATTTTCTGGCAATAGTATGGGGTCATTAAGTATTGTTAATAAAATGGTGATTCCGCTTGAAGATAAAAAAGCATGGATTTTTCATGGTGATGTTTTTGATGTTACCATGCAACATAGTAAATGGGTTGCCAAGCTTGGCGCGAAAGGGTACGACTCTTTAATTCTACTAAATAGAGGTATTAACTTCATTAGCAAAAAAATAGGCAGAGGTCCCATTTCTATGTCTAAAAAAATAAAACATAGTGTAAAATCTGCCGTTAAGTTTATAAATGACTTTGAGCAGATTGCTGCCGATATCGCTATTGAAAATGGTTATGACTTTGTGATATGCGGACATATTCACCAACCAGAAATTCGTAACATAAAGACGGATAAAGGTGAGGTTACCTATTTAAATTCAGGAGACTGGATCGAGAATTTAACCGCACTTGAATACCATAAGGGCATGTGGAAATTATATTCATATTTAGAAGACCAACTGACTATAGACCATCAAGAAGATAGTAAAGAAGAAACCTTTGTCTTAGAAAAGGCAGAACTTTTCGAAAGCCTATTAGAAGAGTTTAGAATTAGTGGAATGACACAGCAGAGTAAATGAGAGTACTATACGCAATACAAGGTACCGGCAACGGACATCTAAGCAGAGCACGAGATGTTATACCTGCGCTTTTAAAACATCAGATTTCATTAGATATTTTGGTGAGTGGCATACAAGCAGATATAAAGCTGCCCTACCCTATTAAATATCAATTAAAAGGACTAAGTTTCATCTTCGGAAAAAAAGGAGGTGTAGATGTCTGGAAAACCTATTACAGAGCAAACTCCCTTCGTTTACAAAAAGAAATCAAAAGCATACCTGTAGAAGAATACGACCTCATCATAAATGATTTTGAACCCGTAACGGCATGGGCATGTAAGTTAAAAAATAAACCTTGTTATAGTTTTAGTCACCAAGCTGCCGTAATATCTAGCAGAGCACCAAAGCCCAAAAAAAATGATAGCTTAGGCAAATGGATATTAAATAATTATGCCCCTACAAGTCATCAATTCGGACTTCATTTTAAACCGTACGAAGCAAACATATACACACCTATAATAAGAAACGATATTCGAAGTGCTACAGTTTCAAAAGGCGAACATTATACGGTGTATTTACCCTCATATAGTGATGAAAAGTTATTGCGTTTTTTAAGCAAGATGAAAAGCACAAAATGGGAGGTATTTTCGAAACACAATACCTATGAATATTTTAGCAATAACATTCATATAAAACCCATTACCAATGAAGCCTTTGTAAAAAGCATGGCATCAAGTAAAGGTGTCTTATGTGGAGCCGGTTTTGAAACCCCTGCAGAAAGTCTTTTCATGCAAAAAAAATTACTAGTCATACCCATGAAAGGGCAATACGAGCAGCAATGTAATGCCGCAGCACTTTCAGAAATGGGAGTTCCAGTAATTAAATCGCTCAAGAAAAAGCACTTAGCTAAACTGAAACATTGGTTAGATACGGATACTATTGTACCAGTAAATTACCCAGATATTACAGATGAAATCGTTTCTAAACTTCTAGAAACATCTCTAGTAATTCGCTAAAAAAAGCCCTAATCAATTGAAAGAACAAAAAGAGCCCTTTTTGAATGCATCAGACTTTGGTGACGATTTTACATGGGGCGTATCGACTGCAGCATATCAAATTGAAGGCGGTCATGATGCAGACGGCAAAGGTCGATCCATTTGGGACAAGTTTACCGAAACCCCGAAAATGATTCATAACGGAGACCACGCAAATGTCTCTTGCGACTTTTATAATAAGTACAAAGAAGATATTCTTTTAATGAAGTCCATGAATATTGATAATTACCGCTTCTCAATATCATGGACCAGAATTTTACCTTATGGCGTCGGAACCATAAATGCCGCAGGTGTAGATTTCTATAATAAGGTGATCGACTTTTGCCTAGAAAACGAAATCACCCCTTGGGTGACCCTATATCATTGGGATCTACCTCAGATACTAGAAAACAAAGGAGGATGGACAAATAGAGAAATCATAACCTGGTTTTCTGAATTTACACAAGTCTGTGCCAATGCTTTTGGCGACCGAGTAAAACATTGGATGGTCTTGAACGAACCCATGGTATTTACAGGAGCAGGATATTTTTTAGGTGTGCACGCACCTGGCAAGAAAGGACTAAAGAGTTTTCTACCCGCCGCACACCACGCAGTTCTATGTCAGGCAGCAGGCGGTCGAATACTTCGAAAATTAGTGCCCGATGCTCAAATAGGAACTACATTTTCATGCTCGCAAATTACCCCGTACAGACAGAATAAGCGAGATCAAAAAACTGCCATTATGGTCGATGCTTTGCTTAATCGTTTATTTATAGAACCAGCTCTAGGTTTAGGTTACCCCATAAATGAAGCACGGATTCTAAAAAAATTAAAACCCTATATTCAACCGACCGATATGGAAGATTGCATATTCGATTTTGATTTTATCGGAATACAAAACTATACTCGCGAAAAAGTAAAGTACAGTCTTTTGGTGCCCTACATAAAAGCTAAGATTGTAAAAGCTAGCAAACGAAATGTAGAAACTACGTTGATGGATTGGGAGGTGTACCCACCTAGTATTTACAATATGATCAAGAAATTCGAAGCGTATACTCAGATAAAAAAAATAATCATTACCGAAAATGGCGCTGCTTTTAAAGACACTATTGAAGGAGAAATTATATCTGACACAGACCGATTAAATTTTCTACAACGCTATTTAAGTGAAGTACTAAAAGCGAAACAAGAAGGCTTAAATATTCATGGATATTTCGTGTGGACATTTACAGATAACTTTGAATGGGCAGAAGGCTATCATCCAAGATTCGGATTGGTACATATCGATTTCAAAACACTAAAGAGAACGATAAAAGAATCGGGGAGATGGTTTTCTAAATTCCTGTCGAGCTAAAATAAAGGAATAAAAAAAGCCGATGCTCCCATCGGCTTAAGCTTTTATCCAAAAAACATGCACACATCTTACACGCGCTGTTCAAAGGTATAGGTACGCTCTTTATTCTATGTTAAGGTAATTATACCAAACTGTTACTTTATTGAAAAGCTGGCATTCCTGTAATATCTGCACCAGTAATTAGCAAATGAATATCATGAGTACCTTCATAAGTAATTACACTTTCTAAGTTCATCATGTGGCGCATAATGCTGTATTCACCAGTAATACCCATACCGCCTAATACCTGTCTTGCTTCGCGAGCTATTTTTATAGCCATCTCAACATTATTTCTTTTCGCCATTGATATTTGAGCAGAGGTTGCTTTACCTTGATTTTTCAATTGTCCCAACCTGAATGCTAATAATTGCGCCTTGGTAATTTCGGTAATCATTTCTGCCAATTTCTTTTGTTGCAATTGTGTAGCTGCAATAGGTTTACCAAATTGCACACGTTCTTTTGCATATCTTAATGCCGTATCATAACAATCCATCGCTGCACCGATTGCACCCCAAGCAATACCGAATCTTGCAGAATCTAAACACCCTAGTGGTGCTCCTAATCCAGATTTGTTTGGCAAAAGATTTTCTTTCGGAACTTTTACGTTATCAAAAATCAATTCTCCTGTTGCCGATGCCCTTAAAGACCATTTATTATGCGTTTCTGGCGTAGTAAAACCTTCCATACCACGCTCTACAATTAAACCGTGAATACGACCTTCTTCATTCTTTGCCCAAACTACGGCAATATCACAGAAAGGTGAATTTGATATCCAAAGTTTAGCACCGTTTAAAAGATAATGATCACCCATATCTTTATACTTGGTCTCCATACCGCTAGGGTTAGAACCGTGGTTAGGCTCGGTTAACCCGAAAGAACCCATCCATTCGCCAGATGCTAATTTTGGCAAGTATTTTTTACGTTGCTCTTCTGTACCATATGTAAAAATTGGGTACATCACCAAAGAAGATTGTACCGATGCCGTAGAACGAACACCACTATCTCCCCTCTCAATTTCTTGCATGATGAGTCCGTAACTAATCTGATCCAGTCCGGCACCACCGTATTCCTCAGGAATATATGGACCAAAAGCACCTATTTCGGCAAGACCTTTTATGATTTGCTTTGGAAATTCTGCCTTTTGAGCATATTCTTCAATTATTGGAGATACATCTCGTTTCACCCATTGGCGTGCGGCATCACGAACTAACAAATGTTCTTCAGAAAGTAAATCATCTAAATTGTAGTAATCTGGTGCTTCAAATAAATCTGGTCTCATAACAATGCTTTCATCAAAGATAAATAAAGGAATATAACATTATGCAAGACTAAAGTTACATTTTTAAATAAAACGCTTTAGTCAGGTCGACATACTCAGCAGTATAGACATGCCTTTCTGTTTCGATGACCAACTCGGTAGTATTACATTCTTGCTCTATTCTAGAGAACGCCAATAACACACGTTTTATTTCTGCGCTCGGGTTCCCTTTCACATGAAGACATTCTTTGGAGAACAAACCTAAGTCTGCCGCCATTTGCACAAATGCCTCTTTTTCTTTAAATGGAATAATTGTAGTGAACTGTCCGTTTTCAGTTAACAATTTTGAAACTCCGTCGAGAAGCTCGTTGAAAGGAAGAAACTCATTTTGTCGTGCTTGATCCCGCTGTAGATTGCCTGAAGTTACTGTTTCAGCATAAAAAGGTGGGTTACACACAATCAATTCATATTGATCTTCAATTTCATCAACAAATTCATCTAAACCGGCATGATAGCAGTATAATCGATCTCCCCATGGCGATAATTCAAAATTCTCAACACATTGCTCATATGCATCTGCATCAATTTCTATGGCATCCATTACTTCGGCAAAGCATCTTTGCGCTAACATTAAAGAAATAACACCTGTACCGGCACCGATATCAAGAATAGATTCTGGGTTGTTTTCGACATTTGTCCAAGCACCTAAAAGAACTCCGTCCGTACCAATTTTCATGGCACAGCGATCTTGGTTGACATTGAACTGTTTAAATTTAAAAGGTTCGCTCACAGTAAAATTCCTAATCCGTTAAATCATTTAATATTCTACTTTTTGCATCTGATAAATAGCTTCTACCAATAGTATATCTAATACCGCCAATTTCAACACTATTACCTTCAACAACACTAACCTTATCTACCGCAATGGTGTAAGATCTATGAATTCTAAGAAAATTATCGCCTGGTAGTTCATCTGTAAAACTACTAAGGGTTCTATGGATAATGTATTTAGCAGTTGGGGTAATGATTCTGATATAATCTTTTAAGCTCTCTATGACCATGATCTCCTCAAGGTATATTTTCTGAAGCTTCTTTTTATCGACCTTCACGAAAATTGATGGTTTCTCATCTTTATCTGACGAACCATTATCTGAACCTTTCTTTAGTTTAATAACTCGATCTACAGACTTAAAAAATCTAGGTAGCGAAATTGGTTTTACCAGATAATCTATCGCCTCAAGCTCAAAACTTTTTAATGCATGCTCTTCATGTGCCGTTGTCATAATAACAAATGGCTTTTTATGTAGTGTACTCAAAAATTCCAGTCCGTCAAGAAATGGCATATTAATATCTAAGAACATAATATCAACTTGGTTGTCTCTTAAAAAAGTAGATGCATCCAAGGCATTTGAAAAGGTGCCTTCTAATTGCAATTCTTTAACTCTCTCTATATAGTTTTTAAGCACATTTACTGCTAACGGTTCATCATCTACAACTATCACTTTCAAAATCATATCACCTTAAGCTTTAAAAAAACATTGAACATTTTATTCTCTTCGAATATCTGCAAATCATAATCACTTTTACCATAGCCTAACTCTAAACGCTTTTTTACATTCGATAGACCTATACCACCTCTTTTTACAGGATAAACATACTCTTTATTGACATTAGGTATAGAATTCGACACTTTAAAATCCATAAAACCATCTTCAACCTTTACATCAATTTTAATCTTCATTTCCCCAATATTCTTACTTGCCCCATGCTTAAAGCAATTTTCTATAAGCGGAATAAGCAACATGGGCGGTATTTTACAATTAACAAGATCGCCAGAAATATTCATATCAATCTTCAAAGAGTCATCGAACCTAATGCGTTCCAAATCTATGTAATTTCTAATACAATTAATTTCACTAGTTAAATCTTGCCGTTGCTTTTTTGTTGCATATAATAAATAACGCATCAGCTCAGACAATTTTAAAATAACTTCTGGCGCCTGGTCAGATTTTTCTAGCGTTAAAGAATAGATGTTATTTAAAGTATTGAAAAAGAAATGCGGAGAAACCTGAGAACGTAAAAATCGAAGTTCAGTTTTTAATTGTCTCTTTTCTAAATCATGTAGTTTAGTACTTTCTCTAAGCCAATCGACAGTTAACTTAATAGCGGTAAAAAATGATATTACATATACTTCACCAATCATAGTTTGCACTGCGTAGCCAATTGTAAGTGTATCAATAATTTCGTTTGCTTCTGGCATAACATCTGTACTCACCAAATAATAGGTAAGGTTGTACTTAAATAAAAGCATAACTACCAAAGCCAAAAATATATACACGGTATACTGCACGTATTTTTTGGTATAAATAAACTTTGGCATTAAATAGTAGGCATTTAAATACGCCAAAAACATATGTATAGGAAAACCTATTAAATTGGTACGTAAAGAAAGTAGAAAATCGTTGTGAATAAAACTCCACCGAAAAGTATTAAAAACGAAGTAAACCGACCAAAACAAAACATGGTGCCAGGGTTTAATTTCACTGGTGCCAAAGAATTTAGGCATACTTAAAAACTTGCGTAATCTAATATCCATAGGCTAAATACACTTCTGTTTTATAACTTAATTTGACGTTGAGCATCAATCTTTAGTTGTTAGGCTAAAATTATTCAGATTAACCAATATTTTGAAAATATTCAACGTGACTGTTTAGATTAGGTAAATAGTAAACATTGCTAAAAGTACTGAAAAACAACAATAGCATAATTCCATTTTAAAAATGAGATTAATTACCTATTCGCATCAACTTATAATATTAAAAACATCCAAAGGGAAGAACAAATTAAAGTAAAAGGATTGACTTACCTAATATCACGTAACTCTAAGTATCGCATTAATTGATATAGCGCATGTTAGCGAAAATTTAATTTCTACATTAAACTTAAAATTATGGCAATTATCAATAAAAAATCAATGAAGTCAAAAAAGGCAGTTGCCCTACTATTGTTTTTACTGTACCTAGGTGCCATTTCAATGGCAGCTCAAAAAACACCGCGTACTTACATAGCGCAGAATACCGAAGAAAATATTACGGTAGATGGAAAAATGGAGGAGTCTTCATGGCAAAAAACATCTTGGTCTAGCTCATTTATAGATATTGAAGGTATTAAAAAACCAACTTATGAAACAAAGTTTAAAATGCTTTGGGACGATACGAACATCTATTTTTTTGCTGAATTGAAGGAACCACATGTGTGGGGAACTTTAAAAGAAAAGGGCACTATAATCTTTTACAATAATGATTTTGAAATCTTTATTGACCCAGATGGTGACACCCATAATTACTACGAATTTGAAATGAACGCCTTAAATACTATTTGGGACCTTTATTTGTCAAAACCCTACAGAAACAACGGTCATATAACTGATGGATGGGACTTTAAAGGAATACAAACAGCAGTACAGGTAAACGGCACCTTAAACAATGCTTCTGATATCGATGAAGGTTGGTCTGTAGAAATCGCAATACCATGGTCGTTCAACACTGCACCTGGCGGAAAACCTCATGTACCAGAAAATGAGTATTGGAGAATAAGTTTTTCTAGAGTGAATTGGGATTACGATTTGCAAAATGGCAAGTATTCTCGAAAAAAAGACAGTGCAGGTAAATTTCTGCCAGAATACAACTGGGTATGGTCGCCACAAGAAGTCATAAATATGCACGAACCAGAACGATGGGGTTATGTTTATTTTAACAAAGACTCAAATATCACCGATTATATTATACCTGAAGACGAACATATTAAGTGGTACATGTATGAGCTTTACAGAGGTATTAAAAGCGGAAACGAAAAAGCATGGACTACCAAAAATGAAGTACTACAAACAGCACCCAAATTAATAAAAGGTAAACCGGTTATCGCTCAATTGGAAAAGAATAATTTCGGCTTTGACCTTTGGGTAAAAAGTCCCTTCACAAATAACAAATTAATCATACATACCGACGGAAAATTTGAAACCCACCATGATAAAACCAACTAAATTTTTACCTTTTCTAGCCCTATTTATCTTCACTCTGAATATTTCATGTGAAACAAAAAAAGAAACAGCAACTACAACCACCAGCGAAAACACTGAAGTGGAAAAGGAGCCTTTCAAATTTTGGACGTGGATTACAGCTGAAAAAACCAGAACCGATGCCTCATTTGACGAGGAATTTAAAAAGTATGGCGATAACGGATTAGATGCAATTTTAATTAACACCTACGGAGATCCAGAACTATTAGCTAGACTAGTACCAATAGCCAAAAAACACAATTTAGAAGTTCATGCGTGGATGTTTACCATGAATCGCCCTGGTGATAAAGTCGCAGAACAACACCCAGAATGGTATGCGGTAAGTAGAGATGGCAAATCTTGCTTTGACGAACCACCATATGTAGGTTATTACAAGTGGCTTTGCCCAACCAGAAAAGAATCTCGCGAACATATTCTTGGCTTAATAGAAGGCTTGGCAAAAGTAGAAGGTGTAGCTAGTTTTCATTTAGATTATATAAGATACTCAGACATCTTTTTACCTATTGGGTTGCTACCTAAATATGACTTAAAGCAAGAAACTGAATTACCAGAATATGACTTTTGCTATTGCGATGTATGTACGGCTGAGTTCGAAAAAGAACAGCACAAAAATCCGAATGACTTCACAAACCCAGCGATTGATATGGAATGGAAAAATTTCAGATTAAATAAGGTAAAGGCTATTGTAGACGAAGCCTATAAAATTACACACGAAAACGGAAAAATATTGACTGCAGCAGTATTTCCTTATCCAGAAATGGCAGACCATATGGTACGTCAAAGATGGGATAAATGGAAGGTTGATGCTGTTTTACCAATGATATACAATAAATTCTATAATGAAGAAATAGACTGGATCGGGTATGCAACCAAACAAGGCGTAGAAGATTTAGAAGGCAGAGACACAGAATTACATACTGGCATTTATGTGCCAGAAATGACTGTTAATCAGTTAAAAGAAGCTATACATCAAGCAAAAAGCAACGGTGCAAACGGAGTATCTTTCTTTGATGGACCTGCAATTACTGAAGAACAATGGCAGGTAATAAAGGCTTCACAAAAACCTTGATTATTGTTTCATTCATAAGATTTTACTTTTTGTTAACACGTTGTTAAGCTTTTCACAATCGTTATTAGTCGAAATTTTTTAACATTCGGTAGATTATAGCGCACCTTAAGACCGTATTATATACAACTAACTTAACTCGAACATTTATGAACAAAAAATTCTTAAGTTTTTTGACCATTACTTTACTGCTTGTTTTTCAAGGAGTAACAGGTCAAGACAAAAACGTATCTGGTATTGTCACAGACGATACAGGATCACCTTTGCCGGGTGTTAACGTAGTTGAAAAAGGCACATCGAATGGTACATCCACCGATTTTGATGGTAATTACGTAATTAGTGTTGATGCAAATGCAACATTAGTATTCTCATCTTTAGGATATAAAACTAAAGAAGTAGGTGTTAATGGTAGGTCCACCATAAACACTTCAATTGACGAAGATGCTAGCGAATTAGATGAAGTAGTTGTAACTGCTTTAGGTATTCGCAAAGAAACCAAAGCATTAGGGTATTCTTTAACAGAGGTAGATGCAGAAGAAATTGCAACCATTAAAACTCCGAATGCTATTAACTCTTTACAGGGTAAAATAGCCGGTGTAAATATTTCTCAAAATGCAACAGGTGCTTCTGGTTCTAGTAGAGTTGTAATTAGAGGTGCTAGTTCACTTTCTGGAAACAACCAACCTCTTTATGTTGTAGACGGTATTCCTATTGGTAACGGAAATAATGGTTCAGCCAGTTTATGGGGTGGATCAGATGGTGGTGATGGTATTTCAAGTTTGAATCCAGATGACATCGAATCTATTTCAGTACTTAAGGGTGGTGCAGCTTCTGCACTTTATGGCTCTCGTGCAGCAGGTGGTGTAATTATCGTTACTACTAAATCTGGTAAGGGACAAGAAGGTTTCGGAGTTGAATTCAGTAGTTCTGTAACTTTTGATAGAGTAAATACCGATTTACAAGATTTTCAACAAGAATACGGTCAAGGTATTAGAGGCGAAAGACCAGCAACACAAACTGCTGCTTTAGACGCAGGTAGTTCTTCTTGGGGTGAAGCTTATGACGGTGCAAACTCTGTACAATTTGATGGTGTTTCTAGACCATACTCATATACTGGAAACAATGTAGATAAATTCTATAGAACAGGTTCTACGTTCATTAATACAGTTGCAATAACAAGTGCTTCTGAAAACATGACCTATAGATTGTCTGCTTCAGACTTAACGAATGAAGACGTTTTACCAAATGCAGGATTAAACAGAAAATCGTTCTCTATAAATTCAAGTGCTATTTTAGCTGATAAGCTTACAAGTAGTGTAAATGCAAAGTACATTATAGAAAAGGTTAAAAATAGACCTAGACTTTCAGATTCTCCAGGTAACGCCAACTTCTCTGTTGCTTTATTACCCGGAAATATAGATGTAACAACTCTGCAACCAGCAACAAATCCTGATGGGTCAGAAAGAGGGTTCAGTACCAATACATTTTCTACCAACCCATATTTCGCAGCTTACAATTTTAATAATGAAGATGTACGAAATAGAATTATCGCTTCTACGTCTTTACGTTATGACATTTTAGACTGGCTTTCTTTAACTGGTAGAGTTGGTATTGATCATGATGTTATTAGAAGAACATCAGCAGAACCATTTGGTACTGCATACAAACCTTTAGGTGGTATTAATGAAGAAGAAAGAAGATACAATCAAGTTGATGCAGATTTAATTTTAGCTGCTGAAAAAGACATCACAGATAAGTTTGCTATCTCTGCTCTTGTTGGTGCCAACAATAACCACGTTAAATCTGAAAACCTATTCTTAGGTGGTAATGATTTTATTGTTCCTGGTTTAGAAGACATAGGCAATACAGTTAGTCAGTCTCGTAGTAGAGAATACTCTGAAAGAAAGATTGGATCAGTATATGGTTCACTAGAACTATCATACGATCGTTGGGCATATGTAACGTTTACCGGAAGAAATGACTGGTTCTCAACCTTATCTTTCCCTGGAAAGACAACTCCAAACGATGATTTCTACCCTTCTGTTAACGGTAGTTTAATTTTATCTGACGCTTTAAACCTACCTTCTTTTGTAAGTTTCTTAAAACTTAGAGGTGGTTATTCTGAAGTTGCTGGTGGTGCACAAAACCCTTACTCTTTAGCTTTAACTTATGAAATTTTCGGAAACCCAATTGCAGGTCAACCATTAGGAAGAATTACAGGTAGTACAGTACCAAACGCTAATTTAGTTGCCTTTAGTAAAAGTGAAACTGAAATAGGTTTAGATATGAGATTCTTCAACAACAGATTATCATTTGATGTTGCTTACTATAACAATGAAACGACTAATGATATTGTAGATGTAGCAACTTCATCATACTCTGGTTTTTCTGGGGCAAGCGCTAATTTAGGTAAGATTTCTAATAAAGGTTTTGAATTTTTAGTTAGTGGCTCACCAATTAGAACAGATAATTTTTCTTGGAATGTAACACTAAACGGTGCTTATAACGAAGGTCTAGTTGAAGCAACAGACGATGTTAATTCTGATGTTAATTTAGATGAACCTAGAACGCAGAATGTAAGAATTACACATATTGTTGGAGAAACTTACGGTTCTATCGTTGGGGTATCTTACGAACGTGACGACAACGGTACTATAGTTTATGAAATAGATGGAGACGGAGTACCTAGAGCAGTTGAAGGAGAACGTAAAATATTAGGTGAAGGTGTACCTCCTTTAACTATTGGTTTCACAAACTCGTTCAGATACAAGAACTTTAATTTGAACTTCTTGATCGATGGTAAATTTGGCGGACAGGTTTTCTCTGGCACCAACACTATTCTATATGGTGCAGGTTTACACAAGAATACTTTAGAGGGCAGAGAGAACGGCTTAACAGTATCAGGTATTGATCAAGCAACTGGTCAGCCATTTACTACTACAGTAGCTCCAGAAAATCTTTCTACATACTATGGTGAAATAAACGATATCGCAGAAGAGTTCGTTGAAGATTCTGACTATATTAAATTCAGACAATTAAGCATTGGTTACTCATTACCAGAGAAAGCATTAGAAAATGTATTCTTAACCAATGTTAACGTATCACTAATTGCATCAAACTTATTTTACATCAAAAGAAGTGTTGATAATATTGACCCAGAAAGTGCGTACACTGCAGGAAACTCGCAAGGTTTAGAATATTTCGGGGTTCCATCTGCTAGAAGTTACGGTCTAACTATCAATGTAAAGTTTTAAAAGAGAACTATGAAAAAATCAATATACATACTACTGTTCGCACTACTTTCTGTTGGTGCATGTGACGATGGCTTTGAAGAATTAAATGTCAATCCTACTAAGCCTACTCAAGTTGCAGCTGGCAACAAGCTAACTGCGGTAATGAAGTTTATCTCTAGTGAAAGATATGATAACTGGAGAGCAGGAATGATCTATCAATCTACCATGATGCAACATGTTGCTACAACTGCAGGTTATTGGAGTGGAGACAAGTATACTTGGAACAAAGGATACGCTTCTTCATTACTTGATAGATATTATGGTAATGCTGTTAAATCCATAGAAGATTTAACGGTACAACTAGAAGAGGAAGAAGCGCCCGAAGAGATGAAAGCTATTGTAAAAATCTTACGTGTTTTTACATATTCAAGAATTACAGATCTTTATGGTGATGTTCCTTATAGCGAAGCTGGAAAAGCGGTTATAGAAGGCATTTTTCTTCCTAAGTATGATTTACAAAGTGAAATCTATCCAGATTTATTAAAGCAACTAGAAGAAGCTTCTGCTGCTTTAGGCACAGGAACATCTGATTTTGGTGCTGCTGATGTCATCTATAACGGTGACCAAGCAAAATGGAAAAAACTAGCAAACTCTTTAATGTTACGCTTAGGTCTTAGATTGATAAAAGTTGATCCTACAGCTTCTCAAGCTTGGGCGGCAAAAGCAATCGCAGGTGGTGTTATGACTTCAAATGAAGACATCTTTTATCTTCAACATGATGCTGATAACAAAAATGGTATAGGTGAAGTTTTTACTGCAGACGGTAACCCTAGAATGAGTGATACATTCATTAATTTCATGAAAGACGCTAATGACCCAAGACTTACGGTATTAGCTTCTTTACCAGAAAACACAGGTCTAGAAGATGCTGATGGAAATGCAATTTTAAGAACTCCGGCAGAAAGACTTGACCCAGCTAATCAAGTTGGTCTACCGAATGGATTGGATTCAGATTTACTAAATGATTTAACTGGTGAAGAGGATGTTCAAGCATATTCAGAACCAAATAGATTATTGATCACGTCTGAAATTGCACCTATGATCTTTCAAACATATGCTGAAGTAGAATTCATGTTAGCAGAGGCTAATGTAAGATGGGGTCTTGCAGGTGATGCGGAAGCACATTATAATAATGGTGTTACTGCAGCGATGAAGCATTTATCGCTTTATGGTGCTGATGGCACTATCGCTGATGTTGATATCGCAGATTACCTAACGGCTAATCCTTACGATTCTACTAACGCCTTAGAACAAATAAACACCCAATATTGGGCAGCTACTTTTTTAAATGAATATGAAACATTCTCTAACTGGAGAAGAACTGGTTTCCCTGTTCTTACACCTGTAAATTACCCTGGTAATGTTACCAACGGTACTATACCTAGAAGACTTACGTATTCTGAAAGTGAGCAAAGCACAAATCCGGATAATTATGCGGCAGCAATCGCTATACAAGGTCCTGATGTTCTTACTACACGAGTTTGGTGGGATGTGCAGTAACAGTAATTAAGTTTGGTTTTTGAGTGAAACCTCTCATAATCGTTGAGTTAATTTTTATTGAGTTTGAAAAGGAGAGGAAACTCTCCTTTTTTTTGTTTAAAATAGTATCTTGTAATTATGAAAATTAGGCATTTATTATACCTCTGCTCCTTACTGTTTTTATGTTGCGAACAAGCGCCTAAAAAGATTGAGAATAACAGCACACTATTTACACTACTTAAATCAGATGTAACTGGTATTGATTTCAACAATATTATTAAAGACGACAAGGACAAAAATATATTCGCCTATGCCAATTTTTACGGTGGTGCAGGTGTTGGTGTTGGTGATTTTAATAATGACGGACTAGAAGATATTTTCTTTGCAGGAAATATGGTTCCTGATAAATTATACATCAACAAAGGCGATTTAACTTTTGAAGATGTCACCGAAAAAGCAGGTATTAAAAATTTCGATGGATGGTCTACTGGCGTAACGGTTGCAGACATCAATAATGACGGATACTTAGATATTTATGTAAGTAGAGAATTATATGACGAAAATCCCGAATGGCGCAGAAATCTATTATACATAAATAATGGTGATGGTACTTTTAAAGAAAAGGCTGAAGAATTTTTAATAGCAAATACCGAAAGAACAAGACACGCTACTTTCTTAGATTATGATAAAGACGGACTTCTTGATCTTTTCCTATTGACACAACCACCAAACCCAGGTAGTTTATCTAAATATCATGATGCCAACAATCTTCTAATACCTGAATATTCTTTAAAATTATACAAAAATAATAGAGCTACTTTTCAAGATGTTTCGGAACAGGCAGGAATAAACAAAACCGGTTTCCCGAATGCAGTTTCAGCAAGTGATATAAATAATGACGGGTGGACAGACCTTTATGTTGCAAATGATTTTTATGCTCCAGATTTTCTATTTCTGAACAACCAAGACGGAACATTTTCAAGCATTGAAAAAAGCGCCTTAAAACAAACCTCATATTATAGTATGGGTGTAGATGTTGCCGATATAAATAATGATCAAAACTTAGACATATTTGTATTGGATATGGTTTCTGAAGACAACTTTAGACTAAAATCTAACATGAGCGGAATGAACATCGGCTCTTTTTGGAAAGTAGTTGAAGATGGTGGCGGTTTTCAATATATGTACAACACACTACAACTAAACAATGGCAATGAAACATTTAGCAACATAGCTCAATTTACAGGTATGGCAGCTACAGACTGGAGCTGGTCTAACCTTATAGCGGACTTTGACAACGACGGACTAAAAGACACCTATGTCACTAACGGTTTACTAAGAGACATTAGAAATACCGATGCCGATAAAAATGTGGCGAGCTACATAAATACGACCAGGGCAAATTGGCTTCAAAAGAATCCGAACGCTCAAAATGTAAACAGTATTTGGGATATCGTTGATCTCGAAAAAGCGGTTAATATGGTTCCTTCTCAACCATTAAAAAATTATGCTTATAAAAATAAAGGAGACTTAGAATTTGTAAACAGTTCAAATGAATGGGGCTTAGATGATGAGTCTTTTTCTAACGGTTCTGCTTATGCTGATTTTGATAATGATGGCGATTTAGACTTAGTTACCAATAACATTAACAACGAGGCTTTCTTATATCGTAACAATTCAGAAACGCAATCAGATAAAAATTTTTTAAGAATAGTCCTGAAAGATGAAGCAAACAAACCAACTTTTGGCGCTAGAGTAAACATTTACACTAAACAAGGTATTCAAACTTTAGAATCTACAAACGTACGTGGCATTTATTCCACAAGTGAATCTACACTTCATTTTGGTTTAAATTCTTTGACTAAAGTTGATAGTCTTAGTATTCTATGGCCTAATGGAAATACCACAATTAAAAGGGATATAAAAGCCAATCAGTTTTTAGAAATTTTTTCTAATGATTCGGAATCTACCTCTCACAAACCTGAAGAATCAAACAAATACCTTTTTGCAGATAGAACAACGACTTTCTCTGCTCAATTTCAACATCAAGAAAACAAATTTGATGATTTTGAGAAGCAAGTATTACTACCTCACAAACTCTCACAATTCGGACCCGCATTAACTGCAGGTGATATTAATAACGATGGACTAGATGATTTTTATATTGGTGGTGCGGCAGATCAAGCTCCTATCTTATTCGTTCAACAAAAAGATGACGGCTTTAAAGAAAGTCAGACTGCATTCTGGCAAAAAGAAGCAGGCTATGAAGATGTTGATGCCCTGTTTGTTGACATCAATAACGACGGATTCAAAGATTTATATGTAGTAAGTGGCGGTAACGAATACCCTAAAAATAATTTTCATTATACTGACAGAATCTACTTAAACGAAGGTAATGGAACGTTCAAAAAAGGAGCCATACTTAATGCAAGTAGAATTAGTGGATCTGTTGTAAAAGCTGCCGACTATGATGGTGATGGCGATATGGATCTTTTTGTTGGTGGTAGACATACACCACAGCAATACCCGAATCCCGCTTCTAGTATGTTGCTCATAAATGATAACGGTCAACTATCAAATAATACTGAGCAATTATCTCCAGAATTATTGAATATTGGTATGATTACAGATGCTATTTGGAGCGATTATGATAATGACCAAGATCTAGATTTAATGGTCGTTGGTGAATGGATGCCAATAACCATTTTCGAAAATAATAATGGAAAACTTACTATAATAGATGTTGAAAATTTCAATGCATCAAAGGGCTGGTGGTTTAGTGTTGAACAAGGCGATTTTGATAATGATGGTGATATGGATTACATCGCAGGTAATTTAGGTTTGAACTACAAATACAAAACGAGCACAGACAAACCTTTTGACGTGTACTATAATGATTTTGACGCCAATGGTAACAGCGATATCGTTCTGGGGTATTACAATAAAGAAAAACATTATCCACTACGAGGTTTCTCTTGTTCTTCAGAACAAGTACCAGACTTAAAGAAAAAAATTGTCAAGTACGATGCTTTTGCGTCTATGGAGTTGAAAGATGTATACGGAGAAGAAAAATTAAAGAACTCCTTGCATTATAGTGCCGACACCTTTGCTTCGGTCTACATCGAGAATTTAGGTAACGGTCAATTCAAAATGACAGATTTGCCGAATATGGCGCAGCTATCTAACCTAAACGACATGCTTGTAAAGGATTTTAATGGCGATGGAGCATTTGATGTTCTTGCTGTTGGTAATTTATACGTATCAGAGATAGAAACGCCGAGAAACGATGCTGGAACAGGTATTCTTTTACTCGGAGATGGAAAAGGTTCTTTTACCGTCAAGCGAGGTGCGGAAATAGGATTCTTTGCTGATAAAGATGCCAAAAAGCTAGTATCGGTTAACAATGGTCAAAAAGAGTACTTTTTAGTAGGAAACAATGATGATGCGCTGCAGTTTTTTGAAGTACAGAAAAACTAATTAGTCTATGCGACCTGGCGAGCGACTATCGAATCCTTCCATATCTAAAAGTGAGTCGCCTAATTTAGCACGCATATTATCTGCTAACTTTTGAATGGTTTTTACAACATTTGGGTTAGCTGAAGCTACATCGGTTGTTTCACTTTCATCAAGTTCCAAATTGTATAATTCTATCTCGGTTAGGTCAATCATTTTGTACTTACCAGGTAAACCATCTTTACCGAGGGTTTGCCCCTTCATAGTTCTATACCGATGTGGGAAATACAACTTCCACTTACCAAATCGCACCCCGAACAATTCATTCACCCTGTAATAAAAGAAATAAGCTTCTTGCGGACTCTCATCAGTTTTACCAGTAAATAAAGACCAAGCACTTTTACCGTCAATCTCTTTTTTAGGCAATGAAGCTTGGGTAATTTCAGCAATAGACGGTAGAATATCTATTGCCATCACAGGTGCTTCGATTGTTGTTCCTGGCTTTATTTCCTTTGGATATTTAATGATGAATGGCTCCCTTTGTCCACCTTCCCATCCGGTACCCTTACCTTCTCTAAAAGGCAAAGCACTACCAGAGTGATTTCCGTATGCCAACCAAGGTCCATTATCCGAAGTAAAAATAACAATGGTATTTTCCGTTAATCCATTCTTTTCAACAGCCTTTATAATCTGACCAACAGACCAATCTAGCTCCATAATAACATCACCATAAAGTCCTCTATTTGATTTCCCTTTAAATTTATCCGACACAAATAATGGTACATGAGGCTGAGGATGCGGCACATACAAAAAGAACGGATTCTCTTTATTCCGATTAATAAAATCTACGCTACGTTCGGTAATTTCTGTGGTTAAGTTCGTTTGATCGGTAAGTGTATCTAACACCTTTTCATTTTCGTAAAGAGGCAACGGACCAAAATCGAAAATAGGACCTTGTTGCGGATGCAGTGGCCACATATCGTTAGAATAAGGAATGCCGAAGTATTCATCGAATCCTTGTTTGTTTGGCATAAACTCTTTTGCATCACCTAAATGCCATTTGCCAAATATAGCGGTTGAATATCCTTTTTGCTTCAACATCTCTGCTAGTGTGGTCTCATCAGGGTTCAACCCTACTTTACTGTCAGGCATAAAAGCATTATGAATTCCAATTCTATTTGGGTACGTTCCGGTCAGTATACCAGCTCTTGAAGCTGAACATACCGCTTGCGCAGCATAAAAATTAGTAAGTTTTGCTCCATCATTAGCCATTTGGTCTAAATTCGGAGTTTCTATATCGGCAGCTCCAAAAACACCAACATCGTTATAACCTTGGTCATCTGTAAAAATTAATATAATATTCGGCTGGTTATCTCCAGTAGCTTCCACCATTTGACCTGTAATATGTTGTCCAATAAAACAAGACAATAACAGTAAGTAATTCAATTTAGAAGTCATATAGTTTTTTTAGCTATCCGAATTTATAATAAAAGCATTTTTACAAACATGATTAATTCAGCACTACTTCATCAATAAATATCCAACTTTTTCCACCTGGATCTGTATGCCAAGCAGGGTTCTTCAACGGACTTTGTATTTGCAATTTCACATATTTAGCTTCGGTCGGTGTAACATCTAAATCAAAAAAAGTAAGTTTAACTTCTGCATTCGGGTCTTCTTCACCCATTTCTTTTCTTCCAATTTCTTTAAAATTAACTCCGTCTTTGGAAGCCGAAACTACAAATGCCTTGGGATAGAATATCCAACTTGCGGGTGCAGATAGAGCACCAATAGATACTTTAGATATTTCATTCTGTTCTTTTAACTCAACAATTGCATTTAAGTGTTTGCCTTCGAAACCTAACCAATTGCCGTCTACAAAATTTATAGACCCACGTTTCTGGTCCATTAAAGTCTTACCTTTTTGACCAGCATACTTCTCATTTGGCACGGTCAATAAATCTACATTATTGTAAGCGATGTTATTCTTAATGAACGTACGCTCGGCTATCACACTTGGCTTCCACTCCTTTTTCACGGCAATTGCTTTTACATTAGCAGTGGTTTGCAAAGTAATTTCAGCATCATATTTCAAAGAAGCTTCTGTTGGCGTAGAGCCATCAATGGTATAGTATATTTCGGTGCCCTCAAAAAGGCTTTCAATTGAAATAGTGAGGTTATCACTAAAAAAACTAACATCACTTATTATCGTAGGTGGGTCTAAAATAGTTGCTTCAAAGACATCTGCCCCAATTTGCTGTATGGTCAACCCAGGGTTATTTGTTTGAAGTTGCGCTAAACCATCTGTAGAAACACCTGTATTCCATAAATAAATACTCTGAAGTTTTTTGTTCTCTTTAAGTTCAAGCACCAACTTATCGGTTACGGCAGTGCCATAAAGATTAAGTGATTCTAGTAATTCAAAATCAACCAAATCATCGGCAATAGCATCAGTAACCCCTGTATGTTGTAGCTTTAATTTTAGTAAATTCTTAAACGGTTTTAATTGCGACATTAGCTCATCATTGAAATTGCTAAAACCGAAATCCATCTCTACAATATTAGGGGCATATTCTTCTAACACCGCTAACTTGTCTTCAGTAATAGCATCCATACTTGCCATGTTCACTGCTAACAGGTGATTTTTTCCAGAAAGGGTTTGCACAGGTATACCAGCAGCTCTAACATTCTGCAACCATTCTATGGGTATCTCAACAGCCTCTTTGGCTAGTACTGCCAATGCAGAAGTATCTTGCTCAAGAGAAGTTAGTATTGCGGCTAATTTTCCTTCTCTTGGCAGGTCGTTCACCTTGCATTCAAAACAATTTTTATTTTCTAACCACCATTCTAATAAAACCTTCTCATTGGCTGTTAATTGAACCTTACCTTTTGGCGGCATATGATCATCATTTTCTAGCGGAAGATGCACTCGCTCTAAAAACAATGTTTGTTCATGACCAGAAATAGTATCTAAAAGACTACCCGAATCACCACCTTTAAGAATTTCATTAGGGGTACTCATAAGCAATCCGCCTTTGGCTTTATTTGCATTATGGCAGCTTACACATTTACTATCTAAAATCGGTTGAATTACCTGTGCATATACCTGAGCCTCTTGTATGTTTGTAATGACTAGTTCTTCTTTTTCTTCTACGAACAAATAGTCTTCGCCATGGGTCATATTACCTCCAAAATGTCCTGTTAAACTTATTAAGCCCAAAACAATAAGAAATAGAGGAACATAAGATTTACTGACCCAGGTAATCTTGCTACGCTTTACAAAATAGAGTAACATCGTAGTTACCGTAAAAGATACTGCCATCCACCGGTGTAGAAAAAGAGAATCTTCATCATACCCGCTTTCTTCACCTAAAAGCCAACCTGTGCCTAATGACAATATTGCGGTAGCCCCAGCAATTAGCAATGTAAACTCAATGACTTCATTGATTGATTTTTTTGCTAAAAATCGACTATATACTTCAAGCAAAAACGCCATCATTATAATACCGATGGGTAAATGAACAAAAAGTGGATGTAGGTGTCCTATTTGTATTCCTAATTGAATCATGCTATTGAATTATAATTTCGTCTATAAACAACCATGGCGTCGTGCCTTTACCTTGATGCCATTCTGGTATCTCGCTAAGCGAATAAATGACCACATCAAGAGTTTTATATGCACCTTTTACTACTGGTACAGTTAAAAAAGCAGCACTATTTGAAGCTTCTATTTTACTATTAGAATATGTTTCGGTTCCAATTAGTTCTCCATCATAAAAAACTTCAATTTTACCGGGAGCGAATATCCAGTTAGACTGATTGGTCAATGCGCTAAGCACCACCTTCGAAACCTCGCTATTCTTTTCTAATTGCAAGGTTGCCAAAACACTATCGGTTTGATACCCCAACCATTGTTTATCTACGCCAAATTGCGCATTACCTTTCTTTAAATCTATTAACCCTGATGCTCCCAATCCGGAATATTTTTCACTAGGTTGCGGATTTAAAACAAGTGATTTAATCGCATGTTCTTTTACAATTTTTACCACTTCTAATTGCACCTCGTCACTTTCCAAATAATCTGAGTGATACATAATTGCTCTTATTACGGCGCTTTCTGCAATTTTTAATGGCTCATTATAAACTTTAGAGTCTTGATTTACTTCGCTGCCATCCAACGAATATTTTATAATTGAATTAGGTAAGTCCTTTACAAATTCAAGTGTTGTAAACGAATCGAAAAAAACAGCGGAAACCTTCATCTTCGGTGAAGCTAATTGAAACATTTCTGTTGCGGCATTTTGAGATATTCCAACTTTGCAGAACAACATTACTACAAGAGAAAAAATAATTCGCTTCATCATATTCTATTCAATTTTATAGGATATGTTTTTCCTGAATTCCACTGCGCTACATATAAATTATCATCATCGTCTACACACACATCATGCGGATGGGTAAATATTTTGATAGATTGATACATTGGCTTCAACATATTATTTTCATAAACAGGAGTGCATCCGCCTGGAGCAGAAATCAATTTATTGTCTTTATCTAAAATGGAAATAAAACCAGTGCCATCAGATCCGTCTCCAGACCAAATGGTTGCCAAATACACGTTATCACCCTTTATTACAGGTCTACATATAAACGCTCCGGGTAAATCTATGCTTTCTATAAATTTACCATCCATAGTAAAGCGTTTCAACTTATTCTGTTGTCTGGCAGTAATAAATAGCTCTGGACTTTTACCCCCTCTAGTATCAATACAAATACCGTGGGCATTATTAAAAAGGTGATCTGCATCGCCCCTACCACCAAAAGTCTGTAGCAACTCGCCTTTAGCATTATAACGCATAATATATTGTGCACCATAACCATCGGCGATATACACGTCTCCGTTTTCAGCAATGGTAGTTTCGGTAGGTATATATTCGTCTTTAGAAGTATATTTTCCTGATTCTTTCGGATAAGTAAAAACCTGTATTACCCTACCATCTATAGTTGTTTTTATAACTTCATGACGCGTATTATCTGATATATAAAGGAAATCTTCACCATTTTCAACATTCAAGGTCAACCCATGAGCACCTGGGTAATCGGTACCCCAAGTTTCTAATAACTTGCCCGAACGGTCATAAACGATGATGTTGTTTTTAGTGTGGTTGGTTAATAGTAAAATTCGCCCTTTAGAATCTTGCACCATTTCATGACAATCGTTCACCGGGTAATAATTCGGATTCAATGCGCCCCAATTTAAATCAATCTTATACTGATGACTACCATGCCCAATAATGGCATCTTTATACGCTAATAAATTTGCACCCACAGTGGAACAAGTCAATAAGCCCGCTGACGCGGCAGCAGTATTTTTTATAAAAGTTCTTCTCTCCATTAAGATAAAATATCTTTGATTACTTTGCCTTCTACATCGGTTAACCTAAAGCGTCTTCCTTGATATTTATAGGTGAATTTCTCGTGATCAATCCCTAATTGATGCAACATAGTCGCTTGAAAATCATGTACGTGTACTGGGTTTTCAGTAATATTATACCCAAATTCATCAGTTTCGCCGTAAACAATACCAGGTTTAATACCGCCACCTGCCATCCACATGGTAAAGCATCTTGGGTGGTGATCCCTACCATAAGTAGTATCTGTTAGCAGACCTTGAGAGTAGTTTGTTCTACCAAACTCTCCGCCCCAAACAACTAGCGTATCTTCTAGCATACCACGTTGTTTTAAATCGGCAATTAAAGCTGCAGAAGCTTGATCTACATCTTTTGCTTGTTTTTGAATAGCACCGGGCAAATTATCATGCTGATCCCAACCCATATGGTACAATTGTATAAAGCGGACATCTTTTTCTGCCAAACGTCTTGCCAACAAACAGTTTGCTGCGAATGTACCCGGAATCTTAGCATCTGACCCGTACATTTTATAGATATAATCTGGTTCACCTTCAGTATTCATAACATCAGGAACAGAAGTTTGCATTCTATATGCCATTTCGTATTGGGCAATTCTACTTTGTATTTCTGGGTCGTTAGATTCTTGATAATGCTGATCGTTCAGCTCAGCCAATTTATCGAGCATAGATCTTTTGACATCTGCTGTAGTTCCCTTTGGGTCATTTAAATATAGAACAGGATCTTTAGCCGCTCTAAACTGCACACCTTGGTGAAGAGAATGTAAAAATCCGTTACCCCAAAGTCTGGTATATAATGGCTGTCCGTTTGGTCTACCCGAACCTCTTGATAGTAGCACTGTAAATGCCGGTAAGTTTTCATTTTCACTACCAAGACCATAACTTAACCACGAACCAATACTAGGTCTGCCCGGTTGTTGAGAACCTGTTTGAAAGAATGTAACTGCAGGATCATGATTTATCGCCTCGGTATACATGGACTTCACGATACAAATATCATCAACCATTTTAGCCGTATAAGGCAACAAGTCACTTATATAAGTTCCGTTTTTACCATGCCTTTGAAACTCAAAATTAGAGCCTACAAGCGGGAATTTATCTTGACCAGAAGTCATACCCGTTAAACGTTGCCCGTTTCGAATAGACTCCGGTAAATCTTCACCTCTACGCTGATTCAATAACGGTTTATAATCGAACAATTCTAATTGTGATGGTCCACCACTTTGAAAAAGATAAATAACTCTTTTTATTTTCGATGGATGATGCAATGAATCTAATACTCCTTTTACTCCAGCTGGTCCGCTATCGGCAGTATACAATCCGTTTTCACCTTTTCTAAATAAGTTGGTGCCTAATAAAGATGCTAATCCTATTCCACCAACACCCATTGCTGCCTTTCCTAAAAAAGATCGTCTATTTAAAATTAGAGACCGCTCTTCTACTATTTTCTTCTCGCTCATAATTAGCCTCTATTTATGGTTTCGTCTAAATTTAAAATCGTGTGTGCCGTTAGGGTCATTGCCACTAGTTTCTCTTTATTCAGTTCTGTAGGCACTTCACTTCTACCAATACTTAAATACTCGCTTACCGAAACTTCACCACTCTCTACTTTACCCAACATTTCAGTGTAATAATCAACCAGCGACTGTACTTCAATTTCATTTGGTAATCGAGAAGTAGCTTTATAAAACAAAGTCTTTATCTGCTCATTCTCAGAATTAGGATGCGCAGTCATTTCACCCACAGCAGCTACTCTCGCAGCTTCCACTATCTGTGGATCATTTAGTAATACCAAAGCTTGCAATGGAGTATTGGTTTCTTGTCTTTTTACAGAACAATAATCTCTAGAACTACTATCAAAAGTCATCATACTAGGTGGTGGCACGGTACGTTTCCAAAACGTATATATACTTTTTCTATAGACATCCTTGCCTTCACTTAAAGTATACGATGCAGTACTTCCGCCGCCGCCACCGGTAGTTTCTTCCCAAATACCTTCAGGCTGATATGGTTTTACACTTGGTCCGCCAACTTCTTTATTCAATAATCCGCTAAAAGCTAGCGCTTGATCACGAATTGCTTCAGACGATAAACGTAATCGCGATGCACGTGCTAAATATTTATTTTCTGGATCTTGTTCTAATTTCTCAGGACTAGCTTTTGTGTCTTGTTGATAGGCTTCAGACATAGCAATGTACTTCAGCATCTCCCTAGTATTCCAACCTTCATTTTTATATTTAATAGCCAAAAAATCTAACAATTCCGGATGCGTAGGTAACGACCCTTGATTACCAAAATCAAACGAAGACGCCACAATTCCGCTACCAAACATTCGCTGCCACAACCTATTAACCGCAACCCTTGCCGTAAGTGGATGCTTATCTTCAAAAAGCCATTGTGCCAATCCCAATCTATTCTTCGGATAATCATCGAAGGAAAGAATAGACGTAGGAGTATCTGGAAAAACCTCATCACCATATTGATCATAAATACCTCTTTTCAAAATAAACGTAGACCTAGGCTGGTTCATTTCTTTCATCACCATTACCGGCACCTCTTTCATTTCACTTTTTTCAAGATTAATGAATCCGAGAATGTCATTTACTTCTTTCGAAGTAACCTTTATATATGGTTCTGGCAATTCTGCAGCATTAGCCAATAGTCCTTTTTCAGGAATATTATTAAAAAAACTATAGAATTGAAAATGTTCTTTTTGACTGATAGGATCGTACTTATGATCATGACAACGCGCACATTCTAAGGTCAAGCCTAAAAATGCAGTACCTAGCGTGGTATTTCTATCTTCAACATATTCAACCCGGTATTCTTCAGGAATCACTCCGCCTTCAGCAGTAATTTTATGATTCCTGTTGAAACCGGTAGCTAATATTTGTTCTAGATTGGCATTTGGCATTAAATCACCTGCCAACTGATATGTTACAAATTGATCATAAGGCATATTCTCTTTGAAGGAATGAATAACCCAATCTCGCCAAGGCCACATAGTGCGCTCAAAATCATCTTGATAACCATGAGTATCTGCGTATCGTGCAATATCCATCCATTCAGCTGCCATATTCTCTGCATAATCAACAGATAACAATAGTGAATCTATTATTTCTTCATACTTCTCTTTAGAAGGATCAGCCGCAAATTTTTCTAATTGATTTAAAGTTGGCGGAAGTCCGGTTAAATCGAATGTAATTCTACGTAGTAATTTCTCGCTACTTGCCCGATCACTCGGGGTCATATTTTTTTCCGTCAACTTATTTAAAACAAAAGCATCAATTTCATTATTCCCCCATTCCTCATCATTACCAGGTACTTCTTGTTGTGCTGGTGGAATAAATGCCCAATGCGTTTTATATTCAGCACCTTGTTCTATCCATTTTTCTAGAATCTTCTTTTCATATTCTTCTAAAACTAAATTAGATTCTGGCGGAGGCATAATTAAATTCGAATCATCACTAAAAATACGCTCGACCAAACTACTTTTAGTAGCATCACCAGGAACAATGGCAGCGTGATCTTTTAACTCGCCCAAAGCTCTGTAAGCCTCTTCTGCGGAATGAAGCGAAAGGTCACCTTCTACAGCGTTCTTATCAGGACCATGACATATAAAGCAACGATCAGATAATATGGGTTTTACATGAAATGTGAAATCAATTTTTTTAGGAATACTGTTTTGACCAGTACTATCATTTAACGCAATTGTTTTTTCTGATTTTGACGAACAACTCAACAATACACAGCAAGCAAGTGCCATGTTAATAAAACCGAGGGAGCTGCTCATAAAGTTTTTGGACATTGGTGCAGGTTTTTTAATACTGCATTGAACTTACAAACTTTACAATATAATAACAGTTAAAATTCGACCAATAACGAAGTAAAGAAGCTAGATACTACTAGAATTTTAAAAAATGAGGATAAAATTTATTATTATGATAAAATCTAAAGGTCGAACCTAAGATAATAACAATGTAAAATTGTAGTTAATTTACGAAAGATATAAATCTACAAGTCCTTCGGGTGTAGTGACGAAAATACTTTTGTTCTCGCGGTCTATTTTGGTAATGATATCATCACTAACAGGTATAAGCAGTTGCTTATCTTCTTTCTCCACTTCGAACAAGGCTTGCGCTGTAGTATCGTTTACACTTTGAACGATACCAATATCACCATGAACCGAGTCTATCATGGTAAAACCGATAATTTCGTGGTAATAAAACTTGTTACCCGTAAGTTTAGGCAACATGGTAAGTGGTAAATAGAGTCCAGATTTCATAATGCGGTCTGCATCAGATTCTGATTTCACCTCTTCAAAATCTATACGAAGTAAGTTCGATTTATGAAGTCGGCATTTTTTAATAAAAAATGGAACCAGATTGTTTCCTAAAGAAACGAATACTGATTCCATGTTTTCGTATATCTCGGGATCATCGGTATCTAGTTTTACTAGCACCTCACCTTTGAAACTATATTTTGAAACGATATTACCTAGGTAGAAACAATCTTCCTTTCGCATCGTTTCTTATAATTTAAGCTTTATCTTCTTCAGCAGCCGGAGCTTCAGTAGCTTGCTCTGGCTCGCCAGCAGCTTCAACAGCTTCTACCTCAGCATCAGCGTTTTCACCTTCAGCAACTTCTGGTAAAGCAGCAGCGGCAGCATCAGCAGCACGCTTATCGTTTACTTCTTTTTCTGCTTTTAACGCAGCAGCTCTAGCATCAGCTTTAACCTTATCTATACCACCAACTTTATCAGCAATAGCTTGTTCTTTTTCAGTAACCCAAGTATTGAATTTTTCTTCAGCTTGCTCTTCAGTTAATGCACCTTTACGAACACCACCTAATAAGTGATGCTTCAAAAGAACACCTCTATAAGAAAGAATAGCTTTAGCTGTATCTGTAGGTTGTGCACCGTTTTGTAACCACTTTACTGAACTATCAACATCAAGTTCAATAGTTGCAGGGTTTGTATTAGGATTGTAGATACCTAATTTTTCTAAGAATTTACCATCTCTTTTAGCTCTTGCATCTGCTGCAACTACCCAATAGAATGGTTTTCCTTTTTTACCGTGTCTTTGTAATCTAATTTTTACTGGCATATCACATTAATTTGTAGGGTGCCCGACCCTTGATTATTAATTCTAGTTTTTTAACTCGTTCGCCATCAGTGAGCAAAGCTAATCTGAAAGCGGGTGCAAATATAATTCAAATTGCTGAATTGGCAACAATGATTAATATTTATTTAAATAACCATAAAATTATTTCATTTTAATTCGGATGCAAAAATAAAAAAACCTCAACAAATACTAACAATTAACAACCCTCAGCCCTGTTTTACGAAAACTAAAATTTGATGAATTATACATAAATATATGCTCACAAATTCATCCGTTAATAACTCTTTGTAATTCTACTTTTTCGAACACCTCCTTTTTTGTAATTTTATATGCACTTTTTAGGTCAAGTAACTGACCGCTTTTGAACACACAGAAAATTCGCTATGTACCTCATCTTTGATACCGAAACCACCGGTCTTCCAAAAAACTGGAACGCCCCTATTACCGACACTGACAACTGGCCACGTTGTATACAGATTGCTTGGCAGTTGCATGACGAAATGGGAAAATGCATTGAGCACGAAGACTATTTGGTTCGCCCAGACGGATTCAATATTCCCTATGATGCCGAGCAGATTCACGGTATCTCTACGGAGTTGGCAGAGCAAAAAGGTATTTCTCTATCTGAGGTATTAGAGAAATTCAACATTGCCATGTCTAAAACAAAATTTGTGGTTGGGCAGAATGTGGGGTTCGATTTAAATATTATGGGTGCCGAGTTTCACCGTTTGGGTGTTGAAAATCCGCTACAAGAATTACCCATTTTAGATACCTGTACAGAGCACACCGCAAAACTTTGTCAAATTCCTGGTGGTAGAGGTGGTAAATTTAAGCTACCTACACTAACAGAACTACATCAATATTTATTTGGTGAGCCATTTGGCGAAGCGCATAATGCAACTGCCGATGTTGAAGCCACCACGCGCTGTTTTCTAGAGCTTATTCGTAAGCAACAGTATACAAAAGAACAATTAGATGTTCAGCCAGATTATTTCAAGAATTTCTCTGAGGCGAATCCGAAAGAGATTGAACTTATCGGTCTTAAACACATTAACCTAAAAAAGGCATCGAAAAAAATAGCCGATGCACTTTGGGCAAAAGACACTGGCGGGGTTTCTCAAGAAGAAATAGAAGAAAACTTAGCAACATTAGAAAATGCAAGTTTTGCCCATTTACATAATCACACCCAATTTTCCATTCTTCAATCGACTATAAGCGTACCTGCTTTAGTTGCAGCTGCCGCAAAAGCAAAAATGCCTGCCGTTGCCATGACGGATCATGCGAATATGATGGGGGCCTTTCATTTCGTAAACGGAGTACTGAACCATAATAAAGGTGTAGTATCTAGAAATGAAGCCAATCAAAAAAGATTCGAAGCCACACAAAACGGGACTTTAGAAGAAGGGCAAGAACCTTTAACTGAATTACCCGAGCCAGAACAAGAAATTACACCAATTATAGGTTGCGAATTTCAGGTCTGTGAAGACCACACTAACAAATCGCAAAAAGACAACGGCTACCAAATAGTAATGCTTGCCAAGACCAAACAAGGGTATTTGAACCTTGCAAAAATGTCTTCTATAGCATTCGTTTCGGGTAAGTACTATGTACCTCGTATCGATAAAAAAGTTATTGAGCAGTACAAAGAAGATGTCATGGTACTCACAGGTAACTTGTATGGTGAGGTACCAAGTAAAGTATTGAACGTAGGTGAAAACCAGGCTGAAGAAGCATTAATTTGGTGGAAAGAAACTTTTGGCGATGACCTTTATATCGAAATCATGCGCCACGGTCAAGAAGATGAAGATCGTGTAAACCAAGTACTAATTCAGTTTGCTAAAAAACACAATGTAAAGCTAGTAGCTACCAACAACACTTATTACGCAGAGAAAGAAAATGCACATGCGCATGATATTCTTTTATGTGTAAAAGATGGCGAAAAGCAAGCTACACCAATAGGCCGTGGTCGTGGTTATCGCTATGGGCTACCGAACCAAGAATACTATTTTAAGTCATCTGATGAGATGAAAGAGCTTTTTAAGGATATACCTGAAGCTATCATCAATGTTCAAGAAATCATAGACAAAGTAGACACCTTTACATTGGCTAGAGATGTACTGTTACCTGCTTTCGATATTCCTGAAGAATTTCAATTCGAAGAAGATAAATTAGATGGCGGTAAGCGTGGTGAGAATAAATTTCTACGCCATATTACCTATGAAGGCGCCAAGAAAAGATATGGTGAAATAACACCGGCTATTGATGAGCGACTTGACTTTGAGCTTAAAGTAATTGAGAAAACCGGTTACCCTGGTTACTTCTTGATTGTAGAAGATTTTATTAGGGCTGCAAGAACTATGGATGTATCTGTAGGTCCCGGTCGTGGTTCTGCTGCAGGATCTGCCGTTGCATACTGTTTATGGATTACGAATTTAGATCCTATTAAGTACGACCTACTTTTTGAGCGTTTCCTAAATCCGGATCGTGTAAGTATGCCCGATATTGATATTGACTTTGATGATGAAGGGCGTGGTCGTGTAATGGACTATGTAATCGACAAATACGGCTCTAATCAAGTAGCACAGATTATCACGTACGGTACCATGGCTGCCAAGTCTGCCATTAGAGATACGGCTCGTGCTTTAGATTTGCCTTTGCAAGATTCTGACCGCATGGCGAAGTTGATACCCGATATGTCTAAGCTAAAGAAGATTATTGGGATCGATGAAAAAGTCTTACGATCAAAGTTTAGATCAGAAGATTTAGAAAAAATAAATGAACTTTTAGCAATTTCTGAAGGCGATGGTCTCGAAGCAGAAACCTTAAACCAAGCCTATATTCTAGAAGGATCTGTACGTAACACCGGTATTCATGCCTGTGGGGTAATTATTACTCCCGATGATATTACCAAGTTCGTTCCTGTGGCACTTGCCAAAGATTCCGAGATGTACTGTACCCAGTTCGACAACTCTGTTGTGGAAGATGCAGGATTGTTGAAGATGGATTTCTTGGGATTGAAAACGCTGACCTTAATTAAGGATACCGTTAAAATCGTGAAAGCGAAACACGGTGTTGAATTAGACCCAGAGAATTTTCCGCTAGATGATGTAAAAACATACGAACTCTTCCAGAGAGGCGAAACTGTCGGTGTGTTCCAATATGAATCTCCTGGAATGCAGAAACACATGAGGGCATTAAAACCCACCGTTTTTGCAGATTTAATTGCCATGAACGCCTTGTATCGTCCTGGCCCGATGGAATACATACCTAGTTTCATTGCCCGTAAACACGGTACCGAAGAAATTGTATATGACCTTGATGCCAACGAAGAATACCTAGCAGAAACCTATGGTATTACGGTATACCAAGAGCAAGTGATGTTGTTATCGCAAAAGTTGGCAGACTTTACAAAAGGTGAAGCCGATGTCTTGCGTAAAGCGATGGGTAAAAAACAAAAGCACGTACTTGATAAAATGAAGCCTAAGTTCATTGAACAAGCTTCAGCAAAAGGACATGCCGTAGATAAATTGGAGAAAATCTGGAAAGATTGGGAAGCATTCGCAGCCTACGCCTTTAACAAATCTCACTCTACCTGCTACGCTTGGATCGCTTACCAAACTGCATATTGTAAAGCCCACTACCCTGCCGAATATATGGCTGCGGTATTGAGTAATAATATGAACGACATTAAGCAGGTTACCTTCTTCATGGAAGAATGTAAGCGCATGGGCTTAGAAGTATTGGGACCAGATGTAAATGAATCGTATTATAAATTTGCCGTGAACGATGCCGGTGCCGTACGTTTCGGAATGGGTGCCGTAAAAGGTGTTGGTCGTGGAGCTGTTGAAACCATAGTTGAAAATAGAAAAGAAGAAGGAGAATACAAATCGGTTTTCGATTTTGCAAAACGAATAGACCTTCGTGCCGCCAATAAAAAAGCATTTGAGAGTTTAGCGGTTGCAGGAGGATTCGACTCTTTCGGTGATACGCATAGAGCACAATATTTTCATAATGAAGGAGACGGAGTCACCTTTTTAGAGAAGACTATTAAATATGGTGCTAAGTTTCAAGAAAGCGAAAACTCTAGTCAAGTAAGTTTATTTGGCGATGCCAGTGAAGTACAGATACCAGAACCTGTGGTACCGCCATGTGAAGAATGGGGTACGATGGAAAAACTCCGCAGAGAAAAAGAAGTAGTAGGTATTTATATATCCGGTCACCCGTTAGATGATTTTAAAACCGAAGTAAAGGCTTTTTGCAATGCCAATATAGCTTGTGTACACGATTTACCTTCCTATGTAAATAGAGAACTTACCTTTGCCGCCGTAATTACAGACGTACAGCACAGAGTTTCTAAAAACGGAAAAGGATGGGCAGCATTTACGATGGAAGATTACACGGACTCTTATGAATTCCGGATTTTCGGTGAGGAGTATCTAAAATTCAGACACTTCTTAATGATCAATTCTTTTGCTTATGTTAAATTATTTGTTCGTGACGGATGGATGAATAAAGATACCGGCAAAAAAGGAGACCCGAGAGTGCAGTTCAATAGCTTTATGTTGTTACAAGAAGTTATGGAAACATACGCCAGAAAGCTTACGATAAAACTAAACATTGCCAATCTAAAAGAGGAGAACGTGCGCACATTAAAAGACACCTTTACCAATCATAAAGGAGAGCACAATGTCAACTTCATCGTTTATGAAATGCAAGAAAAAATTAAGGTAACTTTAAATAGCAGAAAACAAAAAGTAAATATTTCGACCGAGTTATTACAACTTTTAGAAAAACAAGACGTTCACTTTAAACTAAATTAAAGCAGTATGCATTCTTTATAGTAAGTAAAAAAGTGATTTTCGTATGAGACGGTAATTAAGCTTAACTTTTATTTAGCTTTATAATGTAAGAAATGAACTATATAAATTGATAAATTAGCTTGATACCTGAATAGGTAAAACGAATTGTTGACCTGTAAGGAAACAGAAGAATAATTGACTAAATTTGCATAATCAATAAAAGATATTAAGATGGCATTAGAAATAACAGATGCTACTTTTGACGAGGTAGTTTTAAAAAGCGATAAACCAGTAGTAGTAGATTTTTGGGCAGCATGGTGCGGTCCTTGTCGTATGGTAGGTCCTATCATCGACGAAGTTAGTACTGAATATGACGGCAAAGCTGTTGTTGGAAAAGTTGATGTTGATGCAAATCAGGAATTCGCAGCCAAGTACGGGGTACGTAATATACCTACCGTATTAGTTTTTAAAGGTGGTGAAATTGTAAGCAGACAAGTAGGTGTATCACCTAAGAAAGTTTATACAGATGCTATTGACGCAGCTTTGTAAGCACAACACACTTATATAAAAGATAAAAAGAGCTGGCATATGCCAGCTCTTTTTATTTGGCACAATTTTAATTCGACCAATACAGTTAGTTCATATGTCTTTATTATCTTTAGAAGTGTGAATCTACAATCAGAATTAAATAAATCATCTTTATTCTCTAACCTAGAGCTTCTCGCTAACCAAGTGGTAGAAGGTTTTATTAGCGGAATACACAGAAGTCCGTTTCACGGGTTCTCTGCGGAGTTTGCCGAACATAAAATCTATAACAATGGTGAAAGCACCAAACATATAGATTGGAAACTTTTTGCAAAGACAGATAAGCTATACACCAAAAGATATGAAGAGGAGACGAATTTAAGGTGTCACATGATTTTAGATAATTCTGCATCTATGTATTATCCGCAGGTAGATAATTTAAGTGTCGATTCTTTAAACAAAATAGGATTTAGCGTCTTAGCAATTGCTGCGTTAATGAACGTGCTTAAAAGACAGCGTGATGCAGTCGGGTTAAGCATTTATTCTGATAGTTATAATTATTACGCACCAGAAAAAGGAAGCGAGCGTCATTTTCAAATGTTATTAGCGCAATTAAGTGCAGTTGGTATGGCTAAAAATCCAACAAAAGAAACAAACACTTATACCTATTTGCATCAAATTGCAGAAAATATTAAACGTAGAAGTCTCATTTTTCTATTCACGGACATGTTTCAAACCGAAAAAAACGATGATGAATTGTTCGAAGCCCTCCGTCATTTGAAATATAATAAGCATGATGTCGTACTTTTTCACCCGATGGATAAAAATCGCGAATTATACTTCAATTTTGAAAATACACCGAAGAGATTTGTCGATGTAGAAACCGGCGAACATTTAGACTTATATGCCGACAATATTAAAGAAGCTTATAATGAACGTATTACCGCTTATTTATCTGACATAAAAATGAAATGCGCACAGTATAAAATTAAATATGTGGACATCGATATACACCGAGATTTCTCAACAGTGCTCAATACTTTTCTCGTAGAAAGAAATAAATTTCTATAGATTGAAAAAAAAGTAAAAAAAATGTTTGCGCAATACAAATAACTACATATATTTGCACTCGCTAAACGCCACGGTCTGGTAGTTCAGTTGGTTAGAATACCTGCCTGTCACGCAGGGGGTCGCGGGTTCGAGTCCCGTCCAGACCGCTAAAAGCTCTCAAGAAATTGAGAGCTTTTTTCGTTTCTTATCCTATGTAAATAAACACTTTACATTATAATTAATCATATTTGAGACCTCAAGAATTAGGGGTAAGGATTAAATTGAGCACCAAACTATGTAGTTTATTTGTTTTTAGTATAAATTTCAATTGGTGTTTTATCCTCATAAATCGAATTTTTCCAACAAATTTAATCCTCACTTAGACCCAAATTAGTGGATAAATTTATATCGTATTATTTTCGGTACCATGTAGGACTGGTTTTTAAATAAATTTGAATTATTGGTTTCTTGTAACTGAAGAAATACTTTTTTCCTAAAACACAATCGGAGTGGTTTTTATATCAGAGATGATTTTTTTGTATAAAAGAAAAAGACATAACTTTGTTTCATGAAAGAAAAAATTAAAGATAGTTTAGTAAAATTACTTGGTCAATTTGTTGATGAGAATGAAATTGAATTAAATAAAGAAATTAATCTAGATGAAAACATAAGATTAATTGGAACATCTTCAATTTTTGATTCTATGGAACTTGTCCAATTTATCGTTGAGGTTGAGAGTTTATTAGATGACGAATTTGAGATAAATATTGAACTAACATCAGAAAAAGCGATGTCCAGAAGAAACAGCCCTTTTATATCTATTAATACTTTATTAGAATACATAGTAGATGAATCATAAACAGAAAACCATTTTAATAACGGGAAACAGGAAAGGAATTGGACGGTATCTTTCCGAATTCTATTTAAAAAAAGGGTATAATGTCGTGGGGTGTTCTAGATCTGATTCAGATTTATCACATAAAAATTACACCCACTATTTATGTGATGTAAAAGTAGAAAGTGAAGTTAAAACAACTGTTAGAGAAATAAAAAAACATAAAGGGGGGGTTGATATATTAATAAATAATGCTGGTAAAGCCTCCTTAAACCATTCTATTCTTACTCCCTCTGAAACGGTTAAAGATCTTTTTGAAACTAACTATTTAGGTAGTTTTTTATTTTCCAGAGAGTGTTCTAAACAAATGATCAAAAAGAAATGGGGAAGAATAATCAACTTTTCTACAATCGCTGTTCCTCTTGATCTTGAGGGGGAAATGGTTTATGCGTCCTCGAAGAGTGCCATTGAGAAAATGAGTAGAATAATGTCTAAAGAATTATCAACGTACAACATTACTATTAACACCATAGGTCCAACTCCTGTATATACTGATTTGATTAAAGTTGTACCAAAGGATAAAGTTGAGGAAATCATAAATATGCAAACAATAAAACGGTTTGGATCCTTAGAAGATATTTCAAATGTGACTAATTTTTTTATCAGCAATGAGAGTTCTTTTATTACAGGTCAAAAAATATATCTTGGAGGAATATAATGATTGAATTAATCAAAAAATACGAAGGAGAATGTATAACTGACCTCAATGGTAGTTATACTTTTTCCGAACTTGTCGATCAAATAAATGAGTTTAAAAATCAGTTATCTAATAAGATTAGAAATCATGATCGAGTTTTAATCTATTCAGATTATACTTTTCACTCTATATCACTACTGGTATCATTATCTAATCTCAATATTAATATTATACCTTTAGTTAAAACTACGGAAGCAGAATATCAAGAAAAAGTTGAATCAGTTTATCCAAATTTGATTCTTTCATTTGATGACAATAATAAACTAATCACTAAAAATTCTACATTAACACCAAATAAAGAAGAGGTCTTTAATGATGTAAGTAAAAAGGGAGATACAGGTATAATACTCTTCTCGAGTGGTACTACTGGAAAACCCAAAGTAATGATCCAAAACCTCACCAAAATTATTTCATCGATTAAGACACCTCGAAGACAAAAATCCTTAAGGTTTATTATCCTATTAATGTTTGATCATATAGGAGGATTAAACACATTGTTTAATTGCCTGATCAATGGGTCTCCCTTTGTTATTCCGCAAGAAAGAAGTCCTTCATTAGTGATTTCTTTAATAAATAAACATCAAATTAATATCCTTCCCACAACACCAACATTTTTAAACCTTTTGATGATAGATGAGAGTTTTGATTCATCTAAATTAAAATCTCTAAAACTTATTACATACGGAACTGAACGGATGTCAGAAGTAATGTTAAATAAACTAAACTTAAATCTTCCCAAAGTAAAATTATTACAAACTTTCGGAACAAGTGAAACAGGAATTCTCAAAACACAAAGTAAATCATCAAATAGTTTATTTTTTAAAATAATTGATGAAGAAAAAAAAATTAAAATAGTAGGTGATGAACTTTATTTGAGATCAAAAACCCAAGTTAATGGATATGTAAATCATAACAATGATAGTTTTTTAAAGAATGGCTGGTATGCAACAGGGGACATCGTAGAAACAGATAAAGATGGTTACATTAAAATTATCGGAAGAAAAAATAAAGTAATTAATGTGGGAGGTTTAAAAGTTCTTCCGAAAGAAATTGAAGATGTTATCAATTTAGTAAATGGAGTTGATGATTCTACAGTTTTTTCAGAATTAAACAATCTAGTTGGCAACATTGTTTGTGCTAAAATTTTCACCCAATTAGAGAATACCAAAGAATTAAAATTAGAAATCAAATCAGTCTGTAGAAAAAATTTAGACAAGTATAAGGTTCCAGTTAAATTATACTTTGAAAAACTAGAAATGACAAAAAGAGGTAAGAAATGTTAAAAATAGGTTTATATGGTACAGGGGGGTTTTCTTTGGAGGTTTTTGATTTAATCAAAGATATTTACTCAAATACAAATTTCAATATTGATGAAAATGTTTTTTTTATTGATGATTTAAATATTAATAAAAATCATCTAGGATTAAATATTATCAAGTCATCAGAAATTAACTTTGAGAAATCAGAAATTATCCTAGCTATAGGAAATTCTATAGTAAGAGAAAAAATTGTAAATAGTCTTCCTTCAAAAACAAGATATGGAACTCTTATCCACCCGTCTTCTTATATTTCTCCAAGTGCTAAGATTGGAAAGGATGTAATTATTTCTCACCAATGTGTTGTTTCTTCAAATGTTCAAATATCATCCCATTCTCACTTGAATTATCAGACATGTATTGGTCATGAAACTAAATTGGGTAAATATTTTACCTCCGCGCCCGGTGTCAGATTAAGTGGAAATTGTAATATAGGTGAAAACGTTTATTTCGGGACTAATTCATGTACTATTCAAGGTGTAAATGTTAAAGACAATATCAAAGTTGGAATAGGATCAGTTGTTGTTAACAATCTTAAAAAATCAGGAACCTATATGTTCAACCCTTCAAAAAAAGTTTTTTAAATCATACCCTACAAAACTCCTCCCCAACTTATCGCAAACCCTTCCAGTAGTTCCACTTCCCACGAATGGATCTAACACTAATTCAAACTCTTTGGAAGTTTGAAGTATAAATGAGGTGATGATTTCCTCAGAAAAAGATTTAGATTTTATTTGAACCGAAATTAAGTACTCAACTCAGATAAATCATTTACTCATCAGGTTTTAAATTCACTCACTGATTACGAAATCAACAAATTCAGTACTCAATGAGTACAAGCATAATTTTTAAGTATCTGAATTATACAATTTTATAAATAGATTCGAGTCCCTTCCAGACCGCAAAGCAATTATGCTAAGCCTTGTAAACATTAAGTTTACAAGGCTTTTTTTATTTCAGGGGATGAATGAGGGGACGAATAAAATAAAAATATTTGAGATATTTTAAAACATCTACTCCAATAGTATTTTATATACTTATTCTTAAAATCAAGATACTACAAGTCCACAAGAGTTTTTCTTACAAGTATTGATTACTTTAGTTCTCATAAGAGAATTAGGTTTAAAATGTAATCAACTATCAATACAATGATTGTAGAACAAAAAATAAAAGACGCTATACTTCAAAATAATCTTGTAATTTTTGCCGGTTCAGGATTATCTAGTGATTTTAAATTACCCAATTGGAACAACTTAGTCAAGGATGTAATCAATAAAATTGGCAAGAAAGAATTCCAAACATTTATACCTGTTCTGGAAATGGAACTTATGCAACCAATTGAAGTTCTACAAAAAATCAAATCAGAGCACAGCCTAATCAAATCATACATAAAAAGCAATTTCAATATATCTCCCAGCTTAAATTTTGATGTACATAAAAAAATACTTGAATTAACAGGTCAAGTAATTACCACTAATTATGACAATACCTTTGAAATTGCTTCAAATAATTCAATTATACCTTCGGTTTACACTGATGCTTTTAATATAAATGAGATTAGTAAAAATGAAAATCCATATATATTTAAACTTCACGGGAGTTACAACGAACCTTCAAATTGCATAATTTTTGAAGAAGATTACTTAAAACTTTACAATTCTAATAGTGGCGCTATAGAAAAATTAAAAACTATTTTTTCTGAAAAAACCATACTTTTTCTAGGGTTTAGTTTTAGTGATCCTGACATAAACTTAATTTTTGATAATCTCGATAAAGCATTTGAAAATAATAACAAGCATTTTATCTTAACCAAAGAGCCCGAAAAATTTGATAAATTTAATTTCCTTGATACAATAAAAATCACAGATTATAATGAAATCAATAAATATGTTGAAGTTTGTTTAAAATATAAAAAAGAAGAAAAAAATAGTCGTACCATTACAACCAAGAAAGTTGGAATAAAAAGGAATAAACAAAAAATAGCTATTCTATCAGCTAATCCAATTAATTCAGATTATAGTTCTGAAATCATTCAAGTCATTAACAATTTCAACTCATTAGATAGTTATATTTATAAAGGGTGTTTAAATATTAAAACTTTACTGAATCTTGAAGATTATGATTTAATAATTTTAATCTCCAAAGCATACAAGTCTAATATATATATATATATCGAAGAAGACAATTTACAAAGCAAATTATTATCCGTCGAAGAGATTTGCGAAAACATCCCTAATGATACAATTCCTTTAGTATTTATAACAGATACTATTATTGCTCAAAATACTACAAACCCTTCTATATATTTATCAAGTTTCAAAAATTCAATTATAAAAAAATTCATTTACAAAACCTTAAAAAACAAAGAGACAATATATAAAGAAAGTGAAATTGTAATCAATCTAAAAAAGCTGGAATTTCAACCTTTCAAAAATGGGATTGCAACATTTAAGTCAATCTATGGTAATGATCGTGATTTAGATATTGGTAAAAAATCACTTACTAACATTGTAGGTCGAATTGAAGAACAATCTATAATTACTACAAGACTTATAAATATTATTAAATCCAATAAACTTCTTAATATAAAAGCATCTGGAGGTACAGGTAAAACAACCCTAATTAAAAAAAGTGCTTATGAACTATATAATAGGGGATACTACAAAGAAGGAGTAAACTTTAAAACTTGCGAAAGCATAAAAGATTATTAAGGATTTGAAGAACTATTAATAGAAGGGTTTAATCTTTACAATATTTCAGAGTTTAAAGAATATCTAGTACAAAATTTCAGCCAAAACAAATTAGATTTATTAGTAATACTAGACAATTTTGAAACAGTAAAAAACTCACTTAACAGTGATGAATTAAATAAGGTTAATGAATTATTAAGATTCGCAACTGATTACGCAAGTATAGTAATTACTTCAAGGGAAACGATTAATAAAAATGAAGATTTTGAAGATGTATACTCATTGACCCCATTAATTACAGATGATGCCTTAATTCTTTTTCAAAAATATTATGGTCTGATATCAAATGAAATAAGAATTTTAAGAAATGATATCCTAGAAGATTTACTCAACAACAATCCTCTTGCAATTAAGCTTGTTACAAATTCAAGAACAAAATTCAAACATATTTCAGAGTTAAAAGAGCAACTAAAAACTCATTTTTTCGAATCTACAAACGAAGATTTTTCAACTGTATTTAAAGATAATGCTGATTTAAATATTGAAAGAACAAGATCAATATATCAGTCAATAAATTACTCCTACTCAACTTTAGATAGTAATTCTCAAATTGCATTTCAACTTTTGAGCTTGTTTCCTGATGGCATTAGCCTATCCGATTTTAAGAAGTGCTTTAATAAAAGTACATCAAAAATTAAAATAAGCGATAAACACTTAAGAATCTTAAGAGACAAATCATTAGTTGAAGACTACAATGGTACTTTACAGCTTCAGCCAATTATTAGAAGGTTTTCAAATTTTCAATTTTCTAAACAACCTCAAGAAAAAAAGAAAAAATTCTGCGCAGATGCATATAGCTACAACTGTTTTATTTTAGAAGTTGTTGAGCATATTGAAAGGAAAAAATCGAGGACCGAATCTTTAAAAATATCTAGCTTATTTAAAAATAATTTTTTAAATGTTTTATCATATATACCTGATATAGAAATAAGTAAAGATAGCTCTGTACCAGAAAAAAAATACTTACTGAACTACATCTACAGTGTCAATGACCAGTTTATAAGCAGGAAAGAAGTATATGAATTCCTTGATAAATTAACAATAGTTAAAGAATACTTTGACGATTTACCAAACGCAGATACTCTTATTAAGGTTTTAGCTCTTAATAAGAGATATTATCACTTTGAATTTGATGCACCCTATAAGGAATTATCAAAATTATTTTCTGCTACGGAAATGGGTAAAAGAATCTTTAAGGAAGAAGATTATATAGAAAGAAGATTTAAATCTATGATTAGTGGTATTCATAGCATGGAAGGACACACACTAAGTAGAGTTGAATCATTTATCCAAAATGACCATATAAATTCATATTTAGACTCACATCTTTTCTATTTAGGAATACCCGATAATATATCTAGAAAAAAAACAGGATTTTATAATTTTGAGTATGATTTAATGCACAGTAATTGCAATGTAGAAGAATTAAAAAATTACATTGATTCTCTTTATATGGATGAACATTTAGAAATAATGCAATCCACGTATACTTTATCTAAAATTGAAAAACTGGATAAAAAAACAATTTCTAAATTAGTAGTAACAAATCCCTATACAAAAGGTCTTAAAGATTTAATGCTAGCTTTTAATTCAAAAAATGATGAAAGAAAAACAGCATATTTCATAAAAGCATTGAATAATCTTTCCCATATAAAATATTATTATCTTGAAGCATTATATTATTACTCTCTTTTCTTAAAAGAATACGACATCGAAAAATTCACTGAAATAAAGCAAGAAGGTTTAATTAAAAGTAAACAATTCCACTACCAATATATTCACCATTTATTTAGTAATATAGGCACCTCAAAACAATACAATTTTGATTACTCATTTTATCAGACAATAGGTCTTAAAGAATTTGTCACCAAACACAATGAGTTTTGGGAAGATGAATTTAAAAAGGACATATAAAATATAATTAAAAGTTAGAAAATACATAGAGCCTATTATTTTCAATAAGCCCTAAGTATTTTTTTACTCAAAAAAATCTATAATTAATTCAGCCAATGAGTAATCTACATGATTTGATAAGTTTTTAACATCAAGATATTTTAGAATTTCTTTTGACATTATCAAAAACTGACAATATATTTTTTCATCATCTTCCAATATTGTAAGAATTCTAAATTCATCTATTAAACAATGCCTAATCAAGTAAACAGAATAGTCAAACTCTACCATTTTAAGCTCATAATCTTTAAGTTGTTTTTCATTTGACTCAATCTTGCTCTTATCAAAAGTTAAATAAATGCCGAATTCTATATTAGAATCAAATAAATAATTCTCTAACTCTTTTTACTCTATTACATTCATTTTCATAACTCTCATTTCGCTGTTTTATTTTTATCGTCTAATCGTTTGTAAATTGGTAATGTTCTTCTATTCAAGTCTATACTTTTTACTTCTAAAAAAGTACGTTCCATAGTGTCCTTGACCTTGAAAGTGCCTCTTATGGAATTTAATCTTTCAAACTGTTCAACATATTCAACTGTGGTATAAAAATCCGTATACAGCCTTGAAATACGTTTAGAGTAGTTCTGTAAGTAGTAATTCAATTTTGTATTTCGTGAACATGTGTTTTCGTTAGTAGTTTAATCCAAACAAAAAAGCTCTCAATTTCTTGAGAGCCGTTCTTAATTTACACTTTATAGTTTAAAAGAATCTTGGTGACTTAATTATTCTATTACTAGATTTCAGCATGAATCTTAAAAAGATTTCGTGCGTACCAGAATTATATGCCGTTAATTGGGTGGTAGAAAAATCATAGGCATATCCCATATTTAACTGTGGTGTAATTTGCAATCCGAAAAGGGCACTTACACTATCATCCCATCTATAATTTAAACCAAGGGTTAATTTTTCGTTCATTAAGAAGTTTGCCGATACATCTGCCGAAAGTGGTGCACCTACAACATGTTTTACAAAAAATGAAGGTTTAAACTTCAAAAACGGATTTAAATCAAATACGTAACCACCAATTAAGAATATATGAATACGCTCTACAGATTCTGCTTCTTGTATTTCATCATAATGGGTATTTGTCAAAATATTCGGTGTAGATAATCCTATATATGCATTTTTAGTATAATAAAAAGCCCCTGCACCAATAGACGGTAACAGCTTTCCGTTTACATTTTCGTTTAAAAATACATCACCCTCATCTCTATACAATCCTTTGCTCCAATCTATACTTAAAAATCGTACACCGGCTTTTAATCCGAATGCAAGTTTATCTCCCTTTCTGTTTACAACTATTTGATGAGCATAATTACCATCAATGTAAGTTTCAGATGATGGTCCGATTTCATCTTGTACGATTGAAAGTCCAACGCCATCATATTTACCAATTGGGGAGTCTATACCGAAGGTCAGTGTTTTTGGAGCACCTTCTACACCCACCCATTGATTTCGATACAATGAAATTATAGCTAGATTACCTCTAGACCCAGTGTATGCCGAATTAACGGTCATTGTATTATAGTTATAATGGGTATACTGCGGATCCTGTTGAGCGAATCCTTCTGTAGTACCAATTAGAATTACTATTATTATCGTTATGTATAAGCTAAGCTTCATACCTATTTTAAAATTTTATCTTGTTATGTATAACCAACCTGTTTTTGGCTCTGAACCATCACCGAAATCGATTAGATAGAAATATGTACCTACAGGTAGTTTTTCTGATGCATTAACCGTTGCTCTTCCCATTGAGGTGCCATCCCATGTATTATCATAATTATCCATTTCAAATACTTGGTTACCCCATCTATTAAATACTTTTACATTATTATTCGGGTAATTCTCTATACACTCTATAAAGAACACATCATTAAAACCATCGTTATTCGGTGTAAACTTGTTGAATACGGTAAAACATTGTGCTTGAGTAACTACTGGTGTAGCTTCTGCCCTATCGTTATCTATATTAAGATCTACTTGATCCACATAAATTAACTCCGCTACATTGGTATAATCATCAACATCTGTTACGTTAACCGTCATTTCTAAAGATGCTGTTGCACCAATTGCTATACTTGGAATATCCCAAGTTGATGTTGTTTCACTATAGTCTCCATCGGTAGCTGTCGCAGCAACAAACTCATAACCTGACGGAAGCACATCTTCCACTCCGATATTTGTAGCGGCGTAAGTACTGTTATTAATAACAGTTACTGTAAATACCACAGTATCTTCAAAGAAGGTTTCCTCTTTATCTACGGACTTCGTTATTTCTAAATCTACCGTTGGCGCATTTATCATATGACTGACCTCATCATCTTCACTTTGATCTCCGTCATCATTATTAGGAGTTGAGTTCGGATCAAATTGATCAGATGAAATTACTTGTGCGATATTGGTATACTCATCTGCAACATTGTTAGGCGCATTTAAAGTCACCTCATAGCTCACTACTTGTGTACCTAGAGGCACATTGGCAAAGCTCCAAGTAATCACATTTCCAGAAACGCTACCACCGTTGTTTACTGTACCTAAAGTATAACCACTAGGCAAGGTATCTTCAATACTCACATTTGTAGCAATACCAGGTCCGTTGTTTGTTAAGGTCAATTCAAAGGTTACCGTATCTCCTGCATTTGGTGCTGGGTTCGATGCCGCACTTAATGCTTTATCCAAACTTAAATCTGCCGGAATTAATACGATTTCTGCGTTATCTTCATCATCTTCACTTTGATCACCATCATCATTATTAGGAGAGGAATCTGGATCTAACTGATCTACATTTACAATCTGCACCGTATTTAAATATTCATCTGCAGTATTTGTTGGTACATTAATAGAAGCTTCAAATGTTAATGTGGTAGTTGTACCGTTAGGAACATTCAACACCGTCCATAGAATTTCATTACCCGTTTGCACTCCACCGTCATTTACATTTACCACTGTAAATCCGGAAGGAATAATATTAGATATCTCAACATTCGTGGCATCATCGGTTCCGTTATTAACTACCTCAACAGTAAACGTTAATACATCACCCGGATTACCTGTACCTGGCGCAACGGTATTTATAATTTCTAAATCTGTTGATTGTAATCTTAACTCCACATTATCCTCATCATCTTCACTTTGATCACCATCATCATTATTAGGAGTAGAATCATTATCAAACTGATCCACCGCAATAACCTGTACCGTATTTAAGTATTCATCTGTCGCATTTACAGGATTATTTACATCTACATTAAAAGTCAATGTAGTCGTTGTTCCATTTGGTATCGTTAATCCGGACCAAGAAATAGTATTTCCGCTTTGCGTACCACCATCATTTATTCCTGTTACCGTAAAGCCTACCGGAACAACATTTTCTATACTGGCATTGGTAACGTCATCAGGACCATTATTAAGAACATCAACAGTAATTATCAATGCATCACCAGGATTTCCACTTGGTTGTGAAATTGTATTTGTCACTTCTAAATCTGCCACCTGAGGCACAATAAATGCAGATGCCTCATCATCTTCACTTTGATCTCCGTCATCATTATTAGGTACAGAATCAGAATCGTAATTTGTTGCCGAAGTTACCTGTGCAATATTCAGATATTCGTTCGCCGCACCTGTAGGGGCATTCACTATAGCCGCTATTTCTACCGATACACTTGCACCGTTAGCCAAACTAGGTAAAGTCCAGTTTCCAGTTGCGGAATCATATATACCATTAGCAGCACTACCTGTATCGCTAACATAAGTATATCCTGCGGGAAGCAAATCGTTAATTACAGTTCCGCCCGTATCATCACTAGGTCCGTTATTGGTCGCAGTTAGGGTGAACGTAACCGTATCACCAACATTAGGATTTGCAACATCTACTGAATGCGCTATTTCAATATCTGAAGTAGCATTCACAGTTATAGTTACACTATCAGTATTTTCGCAAGTATTGCCATCTGTACCTACCACCGTATATGTTGTTGTTACTAAAGGATATACCGTATCTCCATCAGAAACACTATTATCCCACACATATGACGTAGCACCAGAACCAGTTAAGGCTACCGGTTCACCAGCATTTATTGTGGTTACGGATGCATTAGCTATTACATTAGGCAAGGCATTTATTGTTAAGCTAACAGGAGTTCTAGTAAAACTTGTACAAGAACTAGCATCATCTACTTTTTCAGCATAATAAGTTACTGAACCTACAGCATTTAAAATCGGACTAGCGACTATATTACCACCAGTTGCAGCATCGTACCATACAATACTATAACCAGATGGCGCAGTTGCAGTTGCCGTAAGTGTTTGCATCGGACTCTCTTCACATTCCGTTTGGTCACCTCCGCTAATTGGTGCAGGCGGAGTTGCTTGAATGGTCAAGACCACTTCAGTTCTTGTACTACTTAAGCAGTTGGTCACATTCTGCACACTTTCGGCAAAATAAGATACCATGCCTACCGTATTCAGAGATGGATCTGCAACTATATTTCCTCCAGTTGCCGCATCATACCAAACTACAGTTGCATCTGCGGGAGGTGTTGCCGTAGCGGTTAATGTTTGAATAGGATTCTGTTCACATTCCGTTTGATTACCACCACTTATTGGAGCATCGACTACAGGACAAGCACAATCAGGTGCTGTAACTGTCAAAGTTTGCGTACAAGCATTTGGTGCCGTAACGGTCAATGTTAAATTATTTCCTGATGTAATATCTGATATCGTCCAATTATTTCCGCCGTTGTCAACTACAGTACCTTCGCTAGAAGTTACAATACCTTCGCTAACATCTACAGAAACTGAATATGTCAATAGATCAGGGGCACAAGTTGCTGCCGTAGCGATTGTAATATCAGGAGTATCTTGAATAATAAGTTGTACAGCAGTTCTTGAAAGACTTCTACAAGAAGTCGTATTATTTTCGCTTTCGGCGTAATAGGTTGCCGAACCTACAGTATTTAAAATCGGACTAGCAACTACATTTCCTCCCGTAGCGGCATCGTACCAAACTATGCTTGAACCTGCAGGAGCAGATACTGTTGCCGTTAACGTTTGAATAGGTGATGTTTCACATTCCGTAATATCTCCACCACTAACTGGAGCGGTTGGTGCTGCCTGAATAGTTAAGGATACTACTGTTCTAGATAAACTAGTACATGATGAAGTTGTATTTTCACTTTGTGCATAATAAATGGTTGTACCTACAGTATTGTGTGTAGGACTAGCAACAATATTCCCGCCAGTAGCTGCATCGTACCAAACTACATTTGAACCTGCTGGGGCAGTTGCTGTTGCAGTTAATGTCTGAATAGGATTCTGCTCACATGCTACTTGGTCACCGCTACTAGTTGGAGCTGTCGGAGCTGCTTCAATAGTTAAAACAACTGCCGTTCTTGTACTACTTAAACAATTCGTAACATTATCACGACTTTCGGCATAATAGGTTACTGTACCTGTTGTATTTAAAGAAGGGTCGGCTACTACATTTCCGCCAGTAGCGGCATCATACCATACTACCGTAGCACCCGCTGGTGGTGTTGCCGTAGCGGTCAATGTCTGAATCGGATTCTCTTCACATTCCGTTTGATTGCCAGCACTTACCGGAGCATCGACAACAGGACAAGCACAATCAGGAGCAGTAATATCTAAAGTTTGCGTACATGTGTTTGGTGCCGTAACCGTCAATGTAATATCGTTACCAGAAGTTATATTTGAAATCGTCCAGTTATTTCCACCATTATCAGTAACCGTACCTTCTGTCGATGTAATCATACCTTCGCTAACATCTACAGAAACTGAATAGGTCAATAGATCCGCTGCACAAGTTGCGGCCGTTGCGATTGTAATATCAGGAGTATCTTGAATAGTCAAGCTTACTGGTGTTCTTGTAAAACTTGGACAAGCACTGGTATTATCTTCACTTTCCGCATAATAGGTTACCGAACCTACGGTATCTAAAATCGGACTAGCGACTACGCTTCCGCCAGTAGCGGCATCGTACCAAACAATACTTGAACCTGCTGGAGCAGTTGCCGTTGCTGTCAAGGTTTGTACTGGTGATGTTTCACATTCTGTAATATCCCCTCCACTAATTGGAGCAGTCGGTGTAGCATTTATAGTCAACATTACTGCTGTTCTACTTCCGCTTACACAATTCGTTACATTATCACGACTTTCAGCATAATACGTAACCGTATTTATAGCATTTAGTGTCGGGCTAGCTACAATATTTCCGCCAGTTGCGGCATCATACCATACTACCGTAGCACCCGCTGGTGGTGTTGCCGTAGCGGTCAATGTCTGAATAGGATTCTCTTCACATTCCGTTTGATCACCTCCGCTTATAGGCGCATCCACTACAGGACAGGCACAATCTGGAGCAATAATATTTAAAGTTTGTACACATGTATTTGGTGCCGTTACCGTCAATGTAATATCGGTACCAGAAGTAATATTTGATATCGTCCAGTTATGTCCTCCGTTATCAGTAACCGCACCTTCGCTTGAAGTTACTGTACCTTCGCTAACATCCACGGAAACCGAGTAGGTCAATAAATCTGCCGAACAAGTTGCAGCTGTTGCAATCGTAATATCTGGCGTATCTTGAATCGTTAAACTTACCGGTGTTCTTGTAAAACTTGGACAAGCACTGGTAGAATCTTCACTTTCCGCATAATAGGTTACCGAACCTACGGCATCTAAAATCGGACTAGCGACTACGCTTCCGCCAGTTGCAGCATCGTACCAAACTACACTCGAACCTACAGGGGCTGTTGCCGTTGCTGTCAAAGTTTGTACTGGTGATGTTTCACATTCCGTAATATCCCCTCCACTAATTGGAGCTGTCGGTGTAGCATTTATAGTTAATACTACTTCCGTTCTTGTTCCGCTTACACAATTCGTAACATTATCACGACTCTCTGCGTAATAAGTTGCTGTACCTGTTGTACTTAAAGATGGGTCCGCTACAATATTTCCGCCAGTAGCAGCATCGTACCACACTACCGTAGCACCTGCTGGTGGTGTCGCCGTAGCTGTCAATGTCTGAATCGAATTCTCTTCACATTCCGTTTGATCACCTCCACTAATCGGGGCATCCACTACAGGGCAAGCACAATCAGGAGCAGTAATATCTAAAGTTTGTGTACATGAATTCGGTGCCGTAACCGTCAATGTAATATCGTTACCAGAAGTAATATTTGAAATTGTCCAATTATTTCCTCCGTTATCGACTACTGTTCCTTCGCTTGAAGTTACTGTACCTTCGCTAACATCTACGGAAACTGAATAGGTCAATAGATCTGCTGCACATGTTGCTGCTGTTGCTATTGTAATATCAGGAGTATCTTGAATCGTTAAGTGTACCGGTGTTCTATTTTCGCTTACACATGAAGTGGTCGTATTTTCACTTTCCGCATAATAAGTAACACTACCTACGGTATTCCACGTCGGACTTGCAACCACACTTCCGCCAGTAGCAGCATCATACCAAACAATAGTTGAACCTGCAGGGGCAGTTGCCGTTGCAGTTAATGTTTGAATAGAATTTTGCTCACATTCTGTTATATCCCCTCCACTAATTGGAGCAGTCGGGTTGGGGTTAATAGTTAAACTTACAGCCGTACGAGAATGACTTACACAACTTGTAGCATCATCTTGACTTTCGGCATAAAATATTTCAGTACCAACAATGCTCCATTCCGGATTCGCAACAACATTACCACCAGTTGCCGCATCGTACCATATAATTGAAGTCCCAGCCGAACTTGTAGCTGTTGCAGTTAAAGTTTGCGTTGGTGAAGCTTCACATTCCGTTTGGTCACCACCACTTATTGGAGCGGTAGGAGCTGCTTGAATTGTTAGGTCAACAGCTGTTCTTGTTGTACTTGTACACGCATTTACATCGTCAACACTTTCTGCGTAATACGTAATTGAACCGACGGTGTTCCAAGTAGGACTTGCGACCATATTTCCACCCGAAGCAGCATCATACCACACAACACTTGCTCCCGCAGGTGGTGTTGCGATAGCTGTTAAGGTCTGTATAGGGTCTTGCTCACATTCCGCGTGATCACCACCACTAGTTGGTGCGTTTACTGTTGGGCAAGCACAATTTGGTGCATTTATACTGATAGTTTCCGCGCAAGTATTGGCATCGGTTACGGTAACAGTAATATTATTTCCAGAAGTTACTCCCGATATTGTCCAGTTATTTCCTCCATTATCAGTTACTGTTCCCTCAGTAGAAGTTACCGTACCTCTATTGACATCGACAGAAACCGAATAGGTCGTTAAATCTGCAGAACAGGTTTGCGAACTTGGGGTAATTGCAATCGTCGGAGTTGAATTCATGGTTAATACCACTGCTGTTCTTGTCTCACTTATACAACCACTACTCGTAGTTCTACTTTCCGCATAATAGGTTACCGTACCCACTGCATTTAAAGTAGGGCTACCAACTATACTACCGCCAGTTGCCGCCGTATACCAATCAACAGTTGAACCTGCAGGTGCAGTTGCCGTTGCAGTCATAGTTTGTGTTGGATTACCTTCACATTCTATTTGATCACCTCCACTAATTGGAGCATCAGGTATTGCGTCAATAGTTAATGTAACCGGGGTTCTTGAAAGGGAAATACAACTGGTAGTGTCATCTTGACTTTCCGCATAATAGGTAATTGAACCTACTGTATTCCATTCAGGACTGGCTATAATATTGCCACCCGTTGCTGCGTCGTACCAAATTAAGGTAGTACCCGAAGCTACTGTTGCCGTAGCAGTTAAAGTTTGTATAGGATTCTGCTCACATTCCGTTTGATCACCACCACTGGTTGGAGCATTTGGTGCAGGTTGTATAGTAAGAGCTACTGGTGTTCTTGTAAAACTAGGACAACTAGTAACATCATCTTGACTTTCTGCATAATATGTTATAGTTCCTACGGTACTCCAATCAGGATTCGCCACTACATTTCCACCACTAGCAGCATCATACCATACTAGAGTTGCACCAGAAGGTACCGTTGCAGTTGCCGTTAGTGTTTGGATAGGGTCTTGCTCACATTCCGTGATATCTCCACCACTAGTTGGAGCTACCGGTGCAGGTTGTATAGTTAAGGTAACCGCAGTTCTTCCCACACTTGGGCAGCCATTTACGGTATCATTACTTTCTGCATAATATGTAATAGTACCAACAGTGTTTAATATTGGACTAGCCACTACATTTCCACCTGTAAGGGCATCATACCATATAATATTCGCTCCGGAAGGCGGTGTAGCCGTTGCCGTTAATGTCTGAATAGGATTTTGCTCACATTCCGTTTGATCGCCACCGCTTGTTGGTACAACCGGTGCTGTATTTACAGTTAATACCGCCTCATCTGAGATTGCATCGGAACAACTCGCAGCAGGACTAGTAGCTATTGCTCTATATCTATTACCGTTTAATGCCAACGTTACATTTGAAACAGTAAGTGTATTTGTATCTACATCGCTATATGGTGCAGTTTCAGTTAAATCGACCCAACTAGAGCCATCAAAAAGTTGCCATTGTATCGTACCTGAATCTGTAGCTACGGCATCAAAAGAAACCGAACCTCCTTCACAAACCGCTTCGTTTGTTGGTTGAGTTGTAAAAACCGGTGCATCATAAACATTTACTTGTAATCTGGTTCTACCACCTTCGCAAGTTGCACTTCCATTTATACTTGATTGTGATACCCAATATGATTGTTGACCTGAAACAGCAGTAGTTGGTACGGTAGTTCCTGGTAATTCATTTCCTCCGGTTGCAGCATCATACCACTTTAAATTTGTACCTGTTGCATGGGAATCTAATGGTTCTGCCTTGTCTCCTAAACAATAATCTACGGGAGAATCAACTACGGGAGCAGTTGGTATCGCATATACAATTACATCTATTTGGGTACGATCACTTTCACAAGTTGTTGAGTCGTCCGTTTGACTTACATAATATGAAGTCGTTCCAGCACCAGAAGTACTTGGCGTAGGTGCCGTTGAAGCGGCAGTACCACCAGTAGCAACCGTGTACCATTGTAAAGTATGATTTGATAAGGCTGTACCCGATAAAGGTATAGCTGTTTCGCCCACACAATATTCTATAGGACTATCGGCAGCCGGTGTCGGTGGCTTAGGTATTTGATATAAATCTATTGACAAAAAGTTTTCACTTGTACACCCATTGGCATTCTGTGAATACACTAAATAATTTCTATAAAACTCACCTGTATTAGGTGCCGTATATGTGGTAACACCCGTGGCTACCAAAGTACCATATTCATCGTACCAGTTAGCCGTTTCTCCACCTGCAACATCAACAGATACCGACATTTCAGGAGGCGTATCTCCCTCACAGTACATATATTCAGTTGTACCTGAAGGCGGGTTAACATCATTCTCTACAGTGATATTAAAAGATCTTTCCACGAAGTTTCCAGAAGCATCTCTCACCGTATAACGTATGGTAGTTGTACCAATATCGAATTGATCACCACTATTTAATCCCGTACCATCAGTTCTAAAAATTACATAATCCGCAATTTCACAACTGGTATCGTTAATGTTGGTAACGATAGTTCCAGGGATAAGCAAATCATCTAAATAAGCCTCCATTCCTGAATTAAATAAAGAAGTAGAAGAATATCGAATCTTAATTTGATAATTACCTACCAGATTAAAAGGAATGATTTCTTGTTGTACACCCGTTGTGGTATATATTTTCGAAAAGTAGCTAGAAGTTATCGTAGTTCCATCTTCATCTAAAACATCTAAGTGAATAGAAGGAGAATTATTAGTGCTTGATATACTGTGCGAAAAAGTAATTTCTCCGAATCCGTTAAAGTAAAAAACAGGGGTAGTCATTGAACTAGCAAAAAAAGTACCGCTAGAAATACCTGTAGAAACTAAATTTCTTGTTCCGTTTATGACTCCGCCACCTTCAATTGAAGAACGAACGAAGGTATAACATTGGTTAATTGCGTTTTCAAAATCTTGAAGCACGGAAGCTTCCCCTTCACCAGCCGGACAATTATCTGAAGCCGTAGGCTCTACCCAAGTATGAGCAGCTGTACATGTATCTGGATCAGCTGTTAAAGTTACATCTGTAGGAAAAGTGTCAAAAACAGGATCTTGATTATCTTCAACAGTTACATTAAAAGTACAGACCGTAACATTACCACCTGCATCTTCTGCTCTGTAAATTACAGCGGTTGTACCCGGAAGAAAAGAATCACCAGAACTATAATTACTTGTTACACTTACCGCATCTGCAGAAGCAGTTGGGGGAGTCCAAGTTACAACAGCACTACATTCATCAGTAGTATATGCTATGGATATATCTGAAGGTGGGCAATTTGAAAAAGTTGGAGGTACATCTACAGCAGCATCATAGGTTTCATCCAAAACCGTATGCGTTAAAATGCTATTAGTATATATATCATTAGCAGTTGAAAAGCTGGTTAAGCCCATCAACAGTAATAATGAAAAAAGTAGTTTAGTAAGTTTGGACATCATTGAGTTATACTTTGCTCTAATGATTTCATTTATTCTTAAATACTTAAAAAGCATTCGTAAATAAGTTCAATCACTATCTAGCAAAATTTAACTTTTAATGTCTTATATCAATATAATTGTTGTGAGATGCGGGGTATTCTGTTGTTATTTGCGATATTTTGTGGTTTTTCATCGATTAAATTTGCCTATTTGACGCATTTAATTATGTATTTTGTAAAAAACGCATTTAAAAATCCGATGAAATTTTGAAATTTATATTCCCTTAGTTGTATTAAAAATATTACTAACTATTAATTGACTATAATATAAATAGTTACATTAAAAAAAGATGTTTTAAGTATTTATTTAGACCAATTTTCTTCGCGTTCTCATCATTCGTTCTTGCATTATTTTAGCGTAAATAATCTGATTTTCTTCAATTTGCTTTTCTAATGAAGAAACTACGGCTGTAGCTTTTTCTTTTACAGCACTAACCACTTTCTTATTCTCATGTTTATTTGTACTATCGATTGTTAAATCATTCAATAAAGAATTCAATTCGTTAGAAACAGAACTTTTAGAAAGAGACTGTGTATTCTTCTCGTTAGAACTAGACTTAAATAGGTTTAAAAACATAAGGCGATAAGATTTTGAGGTTTTATATAAAACGACCGAAATGTAATAATAGTATAAATTAAGTAATCTTTTTCTTACATTAAAATTAAATGACGATTTCTTTATTCCGATTCAAACAACAAGGACTTAACATTTTAAGCTATAAAAGCGCGGTAAACCTTTATGATATTCATATTTTAGGGTACTTGTAAATACTAGAAAAGGAAAAAGAGTGTTGTCTTATTACAGAATCTACTTTTAGACACTATGTCAAAGAATTGGTATGTACTTTATGTTAAACCAAAAAATGAAAAGAAGGTAGCCGAAAGGTTATCGGCTTATCAGGTAGATGTCTATTGCCCAATGATTAAAGAAGTAAAGCAATGGAGCGATCGCAAAAAGACGATTTTCAACTTTAAAGAAAACTCTTTTCTGTTATTTAAACAGAAAACTAATAGTAGAATAGAATTAATTTCTAAATTTTGCTTTCAACAAATGCTTGCCAAATATTACACCGTAATATACATACCTTCTAAACATACGTTTAGGCTCCTTTAAAAGACGTCCAAACCACTCTAGTCCTAAACTTCTCCAGATTTTATTAGGTCTTTTAACGGTACCTGCATAAAAATCAAATACAGCCCCTATTGAGCATATTATTTTAGCATCTAGATTTTCTTTGTTGACATGACTCCATTTTTCTTGTTTTGGTGCTGTCATACCTACAAACAATACATCTGGCTTAAAACTGTTTACAGCTTCGATCATTGCCGCTGTATCTTCATCTGTAAAGGTTGGTTTATATGGTGGAGAATAGCTAGCAAAGGAAACGTTTGGGTATTCTTTTTTTAATCTTTCCCCAATTTTTAAAAGTGTTTCGTTTGACGCTCCTAAATAGAAACAAGATCCATGAATTTCATTCAATCTTTTCAATTGATATTCATGAAAATCTGCGCCAGCTATTTTCTTTACCGAAACTCCGTTTAGAAATCTTGACGCAATTACAATACCAACACCGTCAGGTAATATAACATCACTTTCTAACAATGCCTTTTTAAAGGTTGAATCTTCTTGAGAAATGCAATACGAATATTGATTAATTGTACTTACCAATAACTTAGATTTTAAAGGCAAATTATCAAGTGAAGTGTTAAATACTGGAAAATCCAGACATAAAACTTCAGTTTCGTTTTGTTTAATACTCATAGGGCTCTTGTAAGAAGCATGGTGCATGTATTTCACTTTTAAGCCTAAATAACTATTTAATCTCATTAATCAAGCAAAAATGATTTTAGCAAATATAACTTGCATCTATCATTAAATCCGAGTAAATGTATTACAAGTAACTAGAACATAAATATAGATTCGTTAATGTGTTATAGTTTGTGGTTTTTATGTAAAATTTTTAGTTAATTATACTTCCTGAATTATAAATTAACAAGTATAGTTACTAATGAAATATTAAAAATTTAAAAATAACAGTAGCCGATATTGATTATTAATAAAGAGAATATTTTTGATTATTTCTTTTTTTATATTGCCATACTAATATGGCAATATTATTTCATTGATTGCATTAAACCATATGTTATTACTGAATAAGAGTAATTAAAACAAGGTTGTATTTAAATCAAACTACACAAGAAGATATCATATTTGACTTAGTTAAAAAATAAGCCGTTAATCGAACTTACAATATGAAAGACAACATAAAATAAGAAACCTAGTTATCTAAAAGGAGTAGGCATTCAAACTAAACTAGAATTTATGTATTCATGGTTTGGTGAAAAAATTAGAATTATGGCTAAAACTAGACTTCAACCTATGTACTTCAATACTTCAATACTTTTTTTAATGGTATTAGTACTCCCTCTACTGCAACTGGGATCTTGTTCGTCGGATCACGATATTCTTAGCGAATCTATTATTAAAGATGCCGCTACAGAAGAATCTATTTTTATTCCAGTTCTTCAAATTACTGAGTTTAGCATTCAATCAATTGATAATATAGGTTTGACCTCAGATATTATAGGTGTAATCGATGAAGAAACAAATCTTATATATGTTGAAATTGATACCAATATCGTATCTACGCTTCAACTAAAACCTAACATTACCATTGATTCGGCTACAACGGTCGTACCCGATACAGATACTCCACAAGATTTTAGTGAAGAAGTTACCTATACTGTAACTTCTGAAAATGGGGCTGAAGAAAACTATACCGTAGTACCAACCATTGCTGAAACTGAGATTGTAGAACCCGAGGTTGAAGAAACCCCGTGTGCGAGCAATCGTCAAGATTCAGGACCAATAGTTGTCACTGAAAATAATCAGCGCATAGAAAACCTGCATATAAAAACATCAAATCAACATGGTATAGAAATTAATGGTTTTACCGGCGTGGTAATATCTAATTGTATTATAGAATACACTGGTGCTTATATGGGTATTAAATTCGCTGAGGCAGATAACCTAACTATTGAAAACTGTTCCATAAAATATACAGATGCTCCCTCTAGTGGACCTTTAGCGGATGCTACTAGAAATTGTATTGAAGGGTTTGATTCTGAAAATTTAGTGATTACGTATGTAAAAGTTGAAGATGGCTCTACAGGTATTCGATTAGATCAATGCGATAAATCTGTATTGACCTATATTGAAGGCCACAATATGAGAGGTCCTTTTCCTAGAGGGCAATTAGTACAATACGATAAATGCATTGGCGGATTATTGGAGAATTTTTCTGTAATCAATGACCGAGAGATTGCATGGACAGAAGATAATATTAGTATCTACAAAAGTGCCGGTCAACAGATAAAAAAAGGTTTGATAGTGGGCAACAATAGCCCTAGGGGTGTTGGTGTGATGTTTGAAGATCAAAATACCGAAGGTGCACGTGGAGGCACTGGCGGACTTGTTGAAGATGTTGACTTTTTGGAAATGGGCAACGGTGTTGCATCTTCAGTTGAAGGTTCTGGAAACGTAACCTTTAATAGATTACGTGCCAAAGAGATTATATGTGGCGAGTTAGGTCAAGGAAGAGGTACACCAGAATCTAACTCTTTAATATTTGCAGCTTTTGAAACTACCGGTGGCAATAAAATAATTGACTGCCTGGTTTATGAGTCATGCAACCCTACAAATATTATTTGGCCAGAATATAGCTTTGAAGTTGTAGACTACAGGGACGACATCGATTTTGAACCGAGAGACCCTATTGTACTTAATTTCAGCTGCCCTTCTGACAATTAATCTATTTCATAAACATTAACCCCAATTTGTATAACCAGGTACTCTGAGATAAGCAAATATTTTTCTACGTAGAATAGTTATTATAAAAAACTTTTTAAAATATCTTCTATCAGCTTTACCATCTCTTATAATAAAATTAGGATGGGCTAGTGGAAAACTAATATCAGAAGCTTTATTCTCTTGCCTTTTATCATTTGCACTTGTAGTATGGGTGGCATCTTCCCCAAAACCTAAATTTTGAATCATGTTTTGATGCGGAATAATTGATAATCCTGAATTGATCAATTTGGTATAATCCCATTGATAATCCCACCAAGTAACTTCTTTTGCATTGATTGTTTTTTCAACCTTACTAAGTCTGTATTTTTTCTCAATAAAATTAGAAAAGTACTTATCAAAATATCCTTTCTTTTTTAACTCCGGATACGTTGACACCTCATAATCATAATGTTTCCAAGCTCTTCTCCAGCTAGCCCAACCCCACTCATGACTGAAATTAGAGAAGTAATAGGAGTAATCTGAATCAGAAACCCATCCGTTCTGAAAATTAGAACCGCCAATATGCATAATCTGGCTATTATGTCGATACTTTTCTAACAGTTCTGAACAGAATTTAAAAAAGCTTTCTGATGGCAAACAATCATCTTCTAGTATAATGCCTTCTTCTTCATTTTCAAAAAACCAATCGATTGCTCTTTTTGGTCCTAACCCACAACCTATGTTTTCATCTCTAAACAGTGTTTTAACCTCACATTCCCAATCCACTAAATCTATAATAGCTCTAGTTTCTTTACAACGTTGATTGTCTTTACCATTATTTCGTGGTCCATCGGCCGCAACATAGAGTTTTTTAGGTTGCGCCTTTCGTATCATTTCAAAAACCTTTTTTGTTTGTTCAGGCCTATTAAAAATGATAAAAAGTACGGGTGCTTGTGGTGTGGTCGTTCTCATTTTAAATAGTCTTCATTTTTAAATAATTGCCAAATAATAGGGAATAAGGTTTTACCCCACAACAGTAAGAATGCAATTGGCAAATGATAAGGTAAATGACTTTTTACAAATTGTAAATATTCATTATAAGACAAACCCTTATGGCTATACAAAAATGCTATTCGGTCTTTTAAATTACTATTCTGCTTTAACCAATTTACACCATGATCATATTCACAATATCCACAGAAGCTGCTTGAAACATATGTTTTAATTCCATGTCGCAAAGCTTTCAATGTATAATCATAATCAGCAATTCCATGGGTGTATTTTTTTGAAAGTGAGCCAATTTCTTTATACACTTCTTTTGGCACTAACATAATATTAGCATTACCCAATTCACATTTTTGAGGAAACTCATTGTTAGGCATAACCATTTCACCCCTAAATAAAAACCAATTTAGAATTCTATGTCCGCCATAAGATATCTTCTTAGTTTCAGGATTTTGAGTAGGACCAACAATTATACTCTTAGGTTCATTTACATATTCCAAATCTCTAAACAATCTAGTAATGGTATCTTCAAAAACAATGGTATCGTCATTTAATAGTAAATAATAATCCGTATTTTTTTCATGCTCATTCGCATATTGCCAGGCCATTCGCATGCCGCCTGCCCAGAATAGACTTCCAGATCCTTGTATAATTTGAAGGTTATCAAACTTACCCTGTAAATACTCGGTTGTACCATCGGTACTACCATCATCTACCAAGAATATATTCAACTCGAAACCATCATCTAAAGTACATTTAGACAATGCTTGCAAACAGTTATATGTTTTCGTCTTACGATTGTGACACGTAAGCAAAACAGTAATTAATTTCTTTTCATTAGTTGACATCATCTCTACTTTATTTCAACTTACTAAGCTGTTAACTTTCGATTTTTTCTCATTTCAACATACACTTGGTATGGTGCTACTATTAATCCATTGACATTGGTTACTACAATCGCCATACATATTCCAAAAATACCGTAACCCATGTCTACTGATAAGAAATACGCTATCGGCACAAAGAATATGATTACAAATATGGAAATATAGAATTGTAAATTTACTTTACCCATTCCGTTCAATACACTGATAAATATTTCTGAAAAGCAATTTGATAGTACTATTAGGACAACACCCAATGAGGTTATAAATGGTATTGATATAATATCACCGATCCATAAATTATAGATAGTAGGTGCTAAGAATAATACGATAACACAACCTACGGCAATAACCACCCAAATAAGTAGTAGCTTCTTTATTAATTTTTTAATCCACGTATAATCATTATTTACTTGGGCATTGGTAACCGAACTCCACACCGGACTCAATATGATACCAAATACTAAAGAAGCAACGCTAAACAGCTTAAAAGCAATATTAAACTCGGTAACCTTCTCTGGTGAAAAATATTTACTTATTAAAAAATTACTCGTTTGAAACTGCACCATATATGCAATGTTCAAAAAGAAAAATTTAATACCAAGAGAAAATATAGAACTTAAAGTATCTGTAGTAGGTCTTTCTATTTTTTGTATCAAATCGCGTCTTTGAACTAAAAAGAAATATGCAGTAAATAAAAATATGGAAAGCACATTACTACCCATTACTACAAAACCTAAATTGAATAATGAAGGCTCAGAAAATTCTCTTAAATACAAAATACCTATTAACCCAAGCACATTACCTAATAAGATCGTTCGTGCAATCATTGCCGGTTTTTGAAGGGCAAATTGTATAGGGTTATAAATTTGAAATATAAATTGTAGACTAAAGAAGGATATTAAAAGAAAAATCAATTGCTGTAGTTCTGTTCGGTATGATGCATCTACACCTAGAAATTCATCCCATTTTATTTGATCCGTAAATACTACATTTAAGATAAATATGATGGTGGAAATTAATATCAATACTGCTGCCGTAGTATGTATTAATTTTCTTTGTTCTTTAATATCATCAATGGCTACAGCTTCAGAAAATTTATTTCGCAATCCGTTACCAAAACCTATATCTAACAATGTAAACCAGGTTAATACAGAACTTAAGGTCAACCAAATACCGTAACGTTCAGCATTTACAAAATTTATAACCAGTGGAACAAACAAAAAGTTTATAGCCGTACCCAAACCTCTTAATATCAACGAGGAAAAAACATTCTTAATCAACAGATTAGTCCTAGAATTTCCTTGGAAATAAGATTGGATAGTTACCCTTATGGAATTAAACCTTTTGATCATTATAAATTATTAGGTTTTTGCAATTCTAAATATTTTGTTCGGTAATTAAAGGATAAAGCTGAAAAATCTTGATTTTTAAATGTTGGCATAAAAATAAATATTACACAAATGGGTAACATTAGTATAGGCTCGCCAAAACTTAGAATTATTAAAATCAATATGGAGTAGATTACATATTCCATTTTTCTTAAATAAACCTTGCATAGTTTGCCATATCGATAAAGCAAAACGAAAAGACCTACCACACCAAACTTAGTTATGAAATCCATTATACCATTAGAAATATTGACATTATATTCATTAATATAATACTCGTCATATTGATTACTTACTCCTAAAAACAATTTCCAATCGAATTGCTCGTATAGAAAAATTACACTGGCAAATCTATTCAATGGAATTTGTCTCTCTACATTATCATAATAAGTTGATAGTTGCTCAAGCTCTTTTAAATCTCTAATATCTTGTTCATAGATTTCAACTATTTTTTCACCTAAGAAAGGCACATTAGGTATAGCAAGTGCAAATACGACTGCAAATACGATGATAGCCATTTTACTTCCTTTATTAAGTACTCGATATCTTAGGAAAAATAAAAGAAATACACCTAAATATGCCGTAGTAGATACTGTTGTTAAAATTGCCAATGTGATTATGAACGCCTCTTTATTCAACTTGAAGTCATTTATTAAAAAATTGAATAAAAGTGCTAAAGTCAAAAATGAACCGAAAGCACCAGGTTCCCAACAGAAGCCTGAATTTCTGTAATAATGAATATCATCAAAAGTGTAGAATATAAAATTAGTATACCTAAAGGACCCATCATTTACGGTAATACTTTCAAAGGCAGTACCAATTGCTTTAACTATAGCACCATGCTGGACTAATTGTAGCGCATAAAAAACAAGAGATACGATTGCTAAATGGGTAATCACTTTTACCAAATAATAAAGTGCCTTTTCTTTTAAAATTAAGCAGAACAAATATGAAGTGAATACGAACTTGAAAAAGTAAAATACATCACTAGTAAAATAATCAGATGGTAATTTGTTCAACTTAAATCGAACCAAAATATAAATAAAGAAGATACCCGCACTGACTAGAAAAAACTGAACATCTTTTTTCTTGAACCTTTTTAAATGAAAGGCAACAAAAATCATAAATACCTCTAAACCAAACCACGCGACATTATATTCAACTAAAAAATTGGCTTTAGAAGAAAATAACAGGAAAAGTAAAACTACAAGGTAGTATAAATTCATTCTGGTTTTTTACGTGTGCTTATGGCGGTTAATTGCTACTAGTTATTTAGTAAAAACATCATTCATCACCACCATCGGATTTTTAAACTTTTTATTTGTTCTAACGTCTTCTATAATGCTTAAATCTTCTAGAGTAGAATGTTTTGCACGTACCATATAAAGACAGCAATCTGTAAACTTTGAAAGCGCAAGGGTATCTGCCAACTTACCAATTGGTGCTGAATCGATTAGAATGTAATCGAACTCTTGCCTCAACTGAGCCATCAAAGTTTCCATTTTCTTAGAATTGAATGATTCTAGTCCGTCAACCTGTTCTGAACCCAAACCAATAGCAAATAGGTTTTCATTGTCTTTCACCGGAATCAACAGATCATTTACCGTAATCGTATTAAAAGGTTGATTAAGATAATTAGTAACTCCGTATTCCTTTTTGGTTTCACCAAGCGTTTCTATTAATTCTGGATTGTGCTTATCTAATTCTAAGATGACCACTTTAGAGTTTGATGATGCCAAGGCTACTCCCATATTAGAAGAAAAGAATGTTTTGCCTTCTCCTTTAATTGCAGAGGTAACCAAAACAGTCTGTACCTTCTTCTTAGAAAGAATAAAATCTAAATTCATTCTCATCATTCGAAAATCTTGAGCCAAGGCACTTACTTCTTCGCCTTTTTCTATTAAATTTTTACCAGATTTATTATGGGCAATTTCACCTATTACAGGTACACTTGTTCTTTTCTCAATATCGTTCTTGCCTTTCACTTTAGTATTCAAAATATCTCTCAAGTGAATAATAGCTATAGGTAATGCTAAAGCCATTAATAAGGCTATCAATACAAATAGTTTTTTACTTGGCGAACCAGATTCGTAATCAGTAATAGCTTTATCGATAACGGTAAAATTATCTTGCTTCGCCCCTACCATTAATGCTGCCTCTTCTCGTTTTTGAAGTAGGTATAAAAACAGATTTTCTTTAATACCTTGCTCTCTACTTATTTCAAGTAATTGTTGTTGCATTGCAGGTATTCTCTGTTTCTTTTCTGCAAATTGATCAGACCTATTTTTAATACTACCAATAGTACTACGTAGGCTTTGTTTTGATGTAGAAAGGCTACCCAGAATATTACGCTTTAATTGCGATAATTGATCTCTAATATCGACCATTCTAGGGTTATTCTCTGGCACTGTTCGTTGCAAACTTTTTCTATCGATCTGTAATTTGTTATAACTATCGATTAAATATGTAAGATTAGAACTTGAAACATTTAAAGAGTTTATAGTCGATTCATTATCGCCCCTCTTTAAATTACGTTCAATTGAACTCAGTACTTTTAACTCAATTTCAGAGTCAGCTAATTTGCGATCATAATCAATTTCTTGTTCTGAAAAAGAATTTGCATCTAACTCAACATTGGCAAGTTCATTATCTGTTTTAAACTGTGCCACGTTCATTTCTACTTCACTAAGCTCTGTAGAAAGAGTATTTAAACGATTATCAATAAATTTTACATTTTCTAGTGCTACAGCATTCTTTTCTAAAAATGCTTTATAACCGTACATTTCAACTAGACCATTGATAATATCTTCACCCTTCTCTGGGTTCGATTCTTTCAATTCAATATTTATAACCGAAGCATCTTTATTGACTACATAAATATTTAATACCTTTTTTACATAGTCATGTGCCAATTCATCAATATCTCTAAATTCGGCAACAAACTCAGTATCTTTCGAAGTCGTTTTTTCATTCTCTACAATATGAAAAATGCCGTATGGTTTTTCAATTTTATAACCATAATTATAAGTGTTATAGCCATAAGAACTTGAAGTACTAGAATCTGTTAAGGCATCTTCGAACTCTTCAGTAATACTAAAGCTATCTGCACCTTCAATTTTGATTTTTAAAGTAGTTTCATAAGCAAGTGAAAATAAGGTATCAACAACGATCTTAAAAGGCAGTTCTGAACCATATAATTCTATCTCAGGAAAAACATCAGGAGCTATAACCTTGGCTTGTAACGACAAACTATCTAAAACAGATCGCATTAAATGCACAGAAGTAAGTACTTCTATTTCGTTATTTACCTTTTCAGAGTTACTAAACGGATTATTATTCACCAAGTTATTACCCGATGCATCAATAGTAGCTGTTTCGTTCTTTAATAATATTTTGCTAGTAACATCATACGATGTTCGCACAAATTGCAAGGCAGCCACAGCTAAAGCCAAAAATACAATCAAAGAAATTAGAAAAAATTTCCACGATTTAAGGTATTTGGTCAACAGTGCTTTCAAATCAAAATTTTCTCCGTTTTCTTTAGAAGACATTTGTGAATCGAAATATTCCTTTTCAGTCATTACATTCAGTTTTATATGGTAGTTAAGCTACAGTACGTATAACCGATATAGATTGGTTATATCACTTTAAGTTTTAGGTAAACTCTTTTTTATAAGGATATATTGTTGCGTTTACTTGAAAGTAGAAATAGAGATTACCGCTAATGATAACGAACCTAATATTACTGAAAACCATTGGGCAGCGTTAGATGTATTTCTAACCTTTCTATCGTTAGGCTGAACATAAACAATGTCATTTGGTCTCAAGTAGTAATTCGGAGAGGTAAACAATTCATCTGAAGTTAAATCAATTCTTTTTGTACTCTTTACTCCATCTTCTTCACTGATCAACAATACGTTGTTTCTCTGTGCGTAAATGGTCATATCACCTGCCATACCTAAAGCCTCAAGTAACGTTACCTTTTCATTCGGAATGGTAAATACTGCAGGCTGATTTACTTCACCTAAAACAGAAACCTTGAAATTCATAAATCGAATATCTACAATCGGCTCCATTAATAATCTTTTAGAGATCAATTCTTCTCTAATATATTCTCTTAGTTCTTTCTTGGTCAAGCCAGAAACTTCTATTTTACCTAAAACCGGGAAACGGATGAAACCATCTTGATCGATTAAATATCCTATAGGTTGTGCACCACCAGCGTTATTGGCTAGATTGAACATCTCTGTAACCTCTGCATTTAAACTCGTTATGTTTATGCTTAACAAATCGTTCTTCTGTAATATCGGTTCTAATGGCTCAAAATAAGTAGCAAACGAATTGTTACCTACTTCATTGAAGTAAGAAGACTTTTTTGCACTACCACAAGATGAAATTTGTACTGCAACTAATACTAGCAAGGCATATTTAAGTACGTTTACTCTTGTCTTTTTTAGGTTAAATGGGGAAATAATAGCTTTCATAAATAAAATAATTTGACGCTTATAGTTATTAAACATGGTAAGGTTCAAAATTACTTCAAACAAAAATCTATTTCATCTTAATTCCGATATCCTAGTTTATAAAATCGTCGTAATAAAGAAATAACGTAATTATAACCGTATCAGTATGTAGAATACATTAAGAGGAGAACACTTTATCGGCCACATACGATGTTTACCGCCGTTATCGAAAAGACTTTAAGTTATTTACCGACCCAAAATCGGTAAGTAAATGGGCTTTTAGACCTGTAACTACTAAATTTTTTTTATGAATTAAGCTTTGAGTTGCTATATGACACTTATAGTCAACATCTATACTGATTTCATTTAAAAAATAGGGCTGGTCAGCGATGACTGTAGATTGATTGCTGATTTCAAAGGATTGTAAAGGAATATGCAAGCCAGACCCGTTAGATTTGACCACAGCTTCTTTTTGAGTCCAATAGATATAGAATTGCTCTAATTCTTTTGGTGCCCCAACTATGGCTTCATATTCTGATGGTGAGAATTGATCTTTGAAATCTTCAATAGCTATAGCATTGATTTTCTCTACATCAACACCAATATCACCCGCCGATGTAATTGCACAAACAATTACATCATTAGCGTGTGAAATGTTGAATTGAATAGATGAGTTTTCTAAAAAGGGCTTTTTATCCTTTGAGAAATTCATCTTGAGGTTATCTATATCTACTTGATATAAATTCTTTAATCCGTATGCTAAAAGCAACCTACCTAATATGGTCGATTTCGCATCTTGCCAACGTTTATATTTTGAATATTTACGTACAAACTCCTCCGAGAACATATGCTCTGCATCTGCAAAAAAAGCATCGTTGCCGTCATCGGTTAAATACGTAAATAATAGATGTGTCATTTAAAAAAGCAATCTCAGATTTAAAATTTTATATTTTAAATCTCAATTTTCATATAACCACTTTCTTGGCTAGCATCTGCTACATACCAAGCTGGTTGACCTTTTTCATCTCTACCCAAACGTGCACCAGGTACCGGAGGCGTATTTAGTTTATCAAAAGAAGATTGCGAGCTAACCACATGATTACCATTTACACCTTCTTTAGTAAGTATACCTACAGCCACCAATTCGTCTATTGAAGACAATAGTGTTTTCATTAAGAAATCAACGTCATCACTCGTATATGCTGTGGTTAAGAAACAAGGGAAACCGTCCCAAATATGAATTCCTTTTTCACGCATACTAACGAATAGCAATTCTGAATACGGAATATCTTTCTTGAATTTCAATCTCCACAAAGAACCAAAATAAGTGATTTCAATTGGGAGTCCGTCTTTTGCAAAAGTAGTATTCAAGCTTTTTACCATACGCTCTGTCATAGCAGACACATTTGCCTGCAGACTTGGACCTTGTTCTTTCATATGAAGCAAGGCTGCCTTTGAAGAAGCCAATGCTAATGGGTGACGTACAAAAGTACCTGCAAAGTAAGTAACACCTACCTCAGGATACGAGTCATCACCATATTGCCAAAATCCGCCATCAAGCGCATCCATATACTCTTTTTTACCTACAATAGCACCGATGGAAACTCCTCCGCCCATAACTTTACCGTAAGTTGCTAGATCTGCCTTTACATCAAATAATGCCTGTGCACCACCCGGATGCATTCTGAAACCGGTAATAACCTCATCGAAAATAAACGGAATTTCTTCTGCAGTAGTTACCTCTCTAACATTCTTTATAAATTCTACGGGTTGAAACTCTGGTCTACGACTTTGAACAGGTTCTATAAGCACTCCCGCAATTTCATGTGCTCTTTCTTTAATTATCTGTAAACTTTCGTCTGTTCCATAATCAAGAATCAACATATTTTGAACTGCTTCTGGAAGTATACCCGCAGCAGCCGGGAATGTTTTTTTCTTTTGAGAACCTCTTACAATGCCTTCATCGTTAATACCATGGTAAGCACCTGTAAATGCAACAATAAGCGAACGCCCTGTTACTGTACGTGCAATACGCATAGCACCAAGAACCGCTTCTGACCCTGTGTTACATAAAGCAGCTCTATCATGACCTGTAAATTCACATAGCAGTTCACAAACCTCACCCGCTAATGGGTGTTGTGGCCCTACTTCATAACCCAATTCAATTTGGTCATGCATCGCTTTTTTAATGAAATCTGGTTGATATCCAAAGAAACAAGAACCAAAACCATTTAAAGCATCTATATATTCATTACCATCTACATCCCATAGACGGTTACCTGAAGATTTACCGATTACTACTGGGTAAACCAACTCTTTGGTCAATGGCTTAAAACCAGATACTACTCTAGGATCTGCCATTTTAGCTCTATTATCTTGAGCGTAATTTTTACTGCCAATGGTTTTGGCATTGTACTTTTCAGTAAGTTGTTTTAAATATTCTGATTGTACTTGATCTAAACCCGTTGATTTCTTCTCAATTCTTGGTGAAGCACCGAACGGTTTTTTATGTTCAAGCTTTTCTTGTTCTGAACGAGCATCTAAACTAGCTGTACCGTTCACCACTTTTGCTGGCACAGGCTTTTGAACAGCAACAGGTTGTGGAGCTTGAGCTACCGTATTACCTTGTAATAACTGAAGTTGCCTACTTAATAAGTTAAGCTGTTCACCTATTAAGCCAATAGCCGTTTGATTGGTAGCCGAAGTATTATAATTAGCAGGAACAACTTGTTGCACGTGATTAACAGTGGCAACTGGTTGAGGAGCTGCTTCTGCAACTGGTTTTGGTGCCATTACATCTGCCGGTAAATTCTTATCTAGGTAATTGGCTAAAAGCTCAGGCGTATTGATATCTTCATTTAGCTGTCTAAATGTAATCGGAATCTTAAATTCTCTTTTACAAGTAATTGCCATTTGTGTTAGAATCAAAGAATCTAATCCTAATTCTAGAAAGCTGCTGTCTTTGTCGGCAACTTCAAGCTCAATTCCGTATGAATTTGAAATTAGCTCCGAAATTTTATTTAAAATAGAGACGTTTCTCATTGGTGCGGCACTTTTTGGTTTTTCTATTATTCTAGTTATCGGCTGATCGGCATTCAAATGGGTTCTTTCTTTAGGAATAGATACCAACGGGTCGATCCAGCATGGTTTACGGTCAAAAACATAGGTTGGTAATCTAAGTTTTTGCCTTTCTTGATTTGTGTATAAGGCGTTCCAATCTACAGTAAGACCAGTTAGCCATAATTTACCTAAAGCTTTCAATACCCCGTGATAAGAATTTTCATCTTTTTTCGGGATATGTAAAGAAGCCAAAGATTTTATATTTTTTGCACCTTTGTTCTGGCGACTTAAAGTGGTAAGCGTGTTACCCGGACCCATTTCTAACAATACCACGTCTTCTAACTTTACTATGGTATCCATAGCATCTGAAAAACGTACGGTATCTCTTAAATGGTTTGTCCAGTATACAGGATCTACAGCCTCTTCATTCGTAAGCCAAGTACCTGTAACGGTCGATATTATTGGTAGTTCAGGAATATTTAAGTTGATATTCTTCACCACATTACCAAATTCCTCTAAAATAGGATCCATCATAGATGAATGAAAGGCATGACTAGTAGCTATTAAGCGGTATGGTAAACCTTGTTCTTTTAAAAGTTCACTAAATTTCGTAACCTCATCATCTTCGCCAGAAACCACACAAAGTTTTGCAGAATTTACAGCTGCTATCGATAATGTCTTCGGAAGAATTTTTTCTAAAGATTCTTGATCTATTCTAACGGTTAGCATACTTCCTTTTGGAAGTCCGCTTACCAATATACCTCTCATTGAAACCAATTTCAAGGCTTCTTCTAAACTGAAAACTCCGGCTAAATGAGCACCTACAAATTCCCCAAGGCTATGTCCACATAATACGGTCGGCTGTATTCCCCAGCTCATCCACAATTGTGAAAGCGCATATTCTATGGTAAATAATGCAGGTTGTGTATAACGGGTATCTTTTAACTTGTTTTCTGCTTCCTCAGAATTCACATCCTGAAAAATAATTTCTCTGATATCTACATTAATAGAATCTAACAATAAATCGGCACAAATATCAACAGCTTCTCTAAAAACGCTTTCCCCTTCATAAAGGTCTTTACCCATATTTAAATATTGGGAACCCTGACCTGGAAGTAAGAATACAATCTCACTTGGCACCGTTTTTACTACCGAAGACTGTACTGCCTTTATATCGTTATCTACTAAAAACTCAGCAGCAGTGATTGCATCATCGGCTAAAATAAATCTACGATTATTGAAACTAGCTTTAGTAGTACTTAAGGTATAAGCAACATCTGCTATATTCAATTCTGGTTTAGTATCAATATGTTTTTTTAGCTCAGTTTCAAATCCTGCTAAACTGGTTTGTGTTTTTGCAGAAATAGGTAGTAATTGTAAAGGACGTTGAAATTTAGAAGTCTTCGCTTCCATTTCATACTCCTCTACTACAACGTGTACATTGGTTCCACCTACACCAAACGAACTTACACCTGCTCTTCTAACCCCTTCAACATTCCAATCCGTCAGCTTATTATTGACATAAAACGGACTGTTTTCAAAATCTATTTCAGGATTAGGTTTATCGAAACCTAATGAAGGTGGTATTACTTTATGGTTAAATGCTAAAACTGTTTTTATTAGACCGGCAACACCTGCTGCTGCAGTCATATGTCCCATATTACTTTTCACAGAACCTAATCCGCAGAAATTCCGCTTTTCTTGTGCTCCAAAGGCAAGATTTAGTCCGTCAACTTCTATAGGATCACCTAAAGGTGTAGCCGTACCGTGCGTTTCAATATAACTTATGGTATCTGGTGAAACATTTGCATCATTAATAGCTGCTGCAATCGCATTCGCCTGACCCTCTGCACTAGGTGCCGTAAAGCTACCTTTATGTCCACCGTCATTATTGATACCAACACCTTTTACAACGCCGTAAATAATATCACCATCTTTCTTAGCCTCTTCTAAATCTTTCAATATAATTGCACCCGCACCATCACTAAAAACGGTACCCCTTGCTTGAGCATCAAAGGGTCTACAATGACCATCTGTACTCAGCATAGACCCTTCTTGATACAAGTGACCGCTATTCATTGGGGCAGTAATACTAGACCCACCTGCAACAGCAATTTCACATTGTCCGTTACGTATGGCTTCAACTGCCTCGGCAATTGCCAATAACGATGTAGAACAAGCTGAATGTATACTTACCGCCGGACCTTTTAAATCTAACTGGTATGCCGTTCTCGATGCTATATAATCTTTCTCATTTGCAGTGTCTAACTGCAGTTGACCAATAGTTTCTACTATTTCACTATTAGGCAGTATATTCTTTTTATAATATGTATTTGTACCCGTACCGGCATAAACCCCTACTCTACCTTTATAATGTTCTGGTAAATGACCTGATTGCTCAAGTACTTCCCAAGCCAGTTCTAAAAACAAGCGTTGCTGTGGATCCATTGCCTCGGCAAATTTCGGCGTCAGTCCGAAAAAACGGGCATCGAATGTTTTCGCTAGCGGCACAATACCTCTTGCGGCAACATACAAACTGTCTTTACGTGTAGCTTCAGGTATACTTTGGTCTAATTCTTCTGGAGTAAAAAATGAAATTGTTTCTTTTCCATTCTTTAAAACATCCCAAAATTCATCGATAGTATTAGCTCCTGGAAATCTACCTGACATGGCAATAATTGCTACATCTTTAGATGCATTGGCATCTTTCTTCTTGTACTTAAATTCCAGAGGTGCATTCTTATTATTTCCATCAAGAAATAATGAAAGAGATGCTATAGTCGTGTATTGATATAACTTGGTTACAGGTATACGAATACCCGTTGTCTTCATCATGGCATTGGCGACCTTTTGTGCCATGAGTGACGTACCACCCATTTCAAAAAAGTTATCATCTAAGCCTATACCAGATATACTTAATTCTTTTTCCCAAATAGCCGCAATATTCTTTTCTATTTTGGTACGTGGTTTTCTAAAAATTACATCTGAACTAGATCTTTCATAAGACGGTTCAGGCAATTTACTTTTATCAATTTTATCGTTGGCATTGGTAGGAAACTCATCTACCCACATAAAGAAAGCAGGTACCATAAATACCGGCAATTTTTCTTCAAGTCCCGATTTTAAATCACTAATTGATGGTTTCTCACCGTTAGCCTGCATATATGCAACCAATCTCGTTTCACCATCTTTATTGGTATTGGCTAAAACAACCGCTCTCTTTACACCTGAAATTTCATTTAAGGTAGATTCAATTTCACCGAGCTCTACTCGGTGACCACGAATTTTTACTTGGTGGTCTATTCTACCAACGAATTCAAAATTACCGTCTGGCAACAAACGTACTAAATCGCCTGAGCGATACATTTTCTCGCCTGGTAAAAAAGGATTAGCGGCAAACTTTTGCTCGCTAAGCTCTGGTCTGTTTAAATAACCGCGTGCAAGACCATAGCCAGAAACACATAACTCCCCAATAACACCAATAGGCTGCAATTGGTCTTGACCGTTTACAACAAACGTAGATAATGTAGGTATAGAATTACCAATATTAGAAACATTGGTTCTGATGTCCTCATCATCAATCATTTTAAAAGTTACAAATACCGTAGTCTCTGTAATACCATACCCATTTACAAATTGTATAGCTGGGAATTTTTGGTGCCATTTCTCTAAATACTTAGGAAATAAAGACTCGCCACCAAAAATGACATATCTTAATTTTAAATCAACATCGCCATCGGGTAAGCTACCCATGATATTCAAGAAAGAAGATGGTGTTTGACTTAAGACGGTCACTTTCTCTCTAATAACTAGGGACATAAATTCATAGGGGTCCTTAATTACCGAACTAGACGGGATAATTAATTTTCCACCGAACAACAGCGCACCGTACATTTCCCAAACCGAGAAATCGAAACAATACGAATGAAACATGGTCCAAACGTCAGTTTCATTAAAATCAAACAACTGATTATCATGTACGAACAAACTAACAATATTTGTATGTTCTAACATTACCCCTTTTGGGTTCCCCGTGGTACCAGAAGTATAAATGATATAAATTAAATCGTTAGGCTTTAAGTCAACACCTGTAATTTCTTCTGTAGAATAATCAGCTATTGTTGCATTAAATTCTTTTATTGTAGCTGCATCTACCGTAAAGTCGCAGTTACTATCTTCTTTTATATATTCTTTTCGTTTATTGGGGTAATTAGGATCAACAGGCACATATGCTGCACCAGCCTTCATAATACCCACCATACTGATAATAAGCCATTCGCTTCTTTCTAGAATCAAACAAGCCAAGTTACCTTTAATGGCCCCTTTTTTCTTAATTAAATAGGCTGCAAATTGATTGGAAAGTTTATGCAGTTCCTTATAGGTTAGACTACTATCTTCATATACTACCGCTATTCTATTCGGTGTCTTTTCAGCTTGTTCATTTAAAAGATCAACAATGGTTTTTTCTCTTGGGTAATCTACATAAGGTGAGTTGAAATCATTCAATATGGTAGATTGCTCTTTTTCTAATAGAATATCAATACTTCCTATCGCAGCAGATGGTTGTTCAATTAAACGTGACACCAAAGTCTTAAAGTGCACCATGAACTGTTCCATCACATCTTTATCGAAAACATTTTCATTGAAAATAACATCGAAATTGATATGCTCATCAGCAATATCCAATACTACCTTAATATTTGAAATAGAATCGACTGCGCCAACAAACTTGATAGCATCACCTGCATTTGAAATAGCAGGCGAGTTTTTTATAGCATTTATCGCTAGTACAAAATCTAAAACAGCATTCTCACCATTGTCCTTAACTAGATTAAAATCTTTTAAAAATTTATCGGTCGGGTATGGATTCGCTTTATGTAAAGCAAGTATCTCTTTTGTTTGATTATTTAAAGTAGTAAAGTCTGCAGTAGGGTCTATGTTATTTCTAAATAGTGATAGCTTATTATGAGCATTGTCGTTATCATCGATAGTTAAACCAAATGCAATATCAATTTGATTCGTGTATCGCTGTAATAGAACACTTAATGCCGTAATTAAAAATACTTCAATCTTAATATCGCCAGCTAAACTAACTTTTACTTTACTAGTAACATCACCAGAAAATCGGGTACGCAACAACGACCCTTGACCAACGCTATTCTTTACAGTAAGCTTTCTACTCGGCAGGTCCAATAATTTTACATCATCCAATAAAACATTCTTCCAATAGGCTATTGTAGAATCAGTTATTAAATTCACTTTTTTGGCTTCCATTATAAAATGATAATTAGATATAGACTTGTGGGGTTGTTATTTACTTATTTTCAAAAGGAAAATCATGATCGTTTTAAAACGCTATATGAATAACTTAATAATTATATAAAAATTTTAATTCATTAATGCTTTACGAATACTTTTAATTAAAGTTCCTGTATAAAATAATGTAAATAGACAATGCAGTAAAATTACTAAATATCATAAACATTTTTGTTTCAAACAAGTAGCGCAAAAGTAGTATTTTGATAATTAAAATTAAATAAAATATTGTTTATCAGTTACTTACATTGAATAATTATACTGATTGCGTCATTCATTATTTTTTTATCTCCTAAAATTTCATCGAGAAAAAAATAACGTTCTTCGAAATTGAATTGAGATTGCAAAATGAGGCCAAATAACCATAGTTTATAAGCAGATTTCGTCGGTAAATAACTGTAAATATTTACCAATGATATTAAGTTCTTAAAAAAGTTTTCGACAAAAGAACTATTATTACATATCAATTCTTTATTTCACCCCGTGATGAAAAGTAAAATTGTAATTCTTATTGGGAAGATTCTCCAGTTATTAATGCCGAAAAAAGCAAAAGAATTTGCTGAAAATGGCATGACGATAACAGATAAAAAATCTATACACCTGATAGATCTTTTTATGCGTAAAGCGCTATTGAAGAAGGCGGAGCAAGAGTTGGATTACGCAAAACTTTCTAAATTTCACGAAGCTTACTGGAAAAAACAAGGTGCCACTTATTTCTCTGCAACTGATGATTCTTTTGAAAATTCATTCTTACCTGAATGCACGTTTTTATTCGATCTTCTGGAGTTAAAATTATCTATGGAAAAACATAATTTTCATACGATTGTAGAAATAGGATGCGGCAATGGAAAGGTATTGAACTATTTAAGTACCAAATTTCCGAATGTTGATCGATTTGTTGGAATTGATCTTAGTCAACAACAAGTATCATTGAACAAGGATGGGTATTCAGGAAATGAAAAGCTTGAATTTGTAGCCTCTGATGGTTTTGAATGGGCAAATACCCACGCTACAGAGAACATGATATTTGTTACCTCTAGGGGTGTGCTAGAGTACTTTACAGAATCTAAACTACAAGAATTTCTATATCAATTAAATGCTCTGGGTAAAACAACGTTTATAGCTATTGAACCCAACGGAGTACATCATAATTTAGAAACCAACAAGACATCTCAACCCTACGGATATGAACGTTCGTTTTCACATAATTATGAGACCTTATTTAACACCGCCGGCTTTGACCTATGGCATAATACCAAAAAAGACAAGGGCTTAGATTATTACCTAAGGTATATGGCCGCAGATAACTACAGTAACATAGCCACTAGATCTTCAGCTCTATCCAAATCTCTAGTAAGATAATTAGAACCTTAGTTATTGGTATCTAACACTTTTTGCAGCGATGCTGATAAAACCTTATCATTTGGCGAATAAAACATACTCAGGTGGTCCCCTGGTACATAGTGTAGCTCAATACCCTTTTCAGCAAAAGATTTCCAGCCGAGATTTACGCTATCGTGTGTATAATCAGTTACCTCTTCAATTCTAAATAAGTCGACCTTTATAGCTAATGGTTGTAAATGATATTTATCGACAACCTTATTATGCTCAATAATTCGACTTTCATACTCCCAATCATAATCCGTTTTGGCTACTGTAGCTTTATCTTTCTTTAATCTTAAATACAATTTCTTCAAGTTAGCTTTAGTGACTCCGATTCTATATTTAAATCCTTCTACACTTGATAATTGCTTTAAAACATGTAGGGTCTTATTCGCTAAATAATTAAAATACGCCATCTTTTTGCCTAAACTGGTACTCTTGCCATAATGTGCATATGCGTAGGTATCTAACAGCGCTAAAGCAGAAATCTCTTCTCCTTTTGCCATTAATTGTTTTGCCATTTCATAGGCGATAATACCACCAGATGAATAACCCGCCAACTTATAGGGTCCTTTTGGCTGTGTTGCCAAAAGCGCTTCATTATAATGCGCTGCTATTTCTTCGACCGAGGTCAATAGTGACTCTTTACCATCTAAACCTTTTGCCTGAAAACCGTAAATAGGCTGATCAGCATCCATATGATCTTTTAGTGTTTTAAAAGAAAGTATATTTAAACCTGCACCGTGAACAATGAATAAAGGTGTTTTAGATCCATTAGGCTGAATAGGTACCATAGAATCCCAAGTAACTACGTTTTCTTCTATTTTTAATAAACTCGCCAGACTTTTAACCGTTGAATATTCAAATAATGAAGATAAAGGTAATCGCTGACCAGATTTCTCCTCTAGCCTAGTCATTACTTTTGCAGCAATTAACGAATGCCCACCTAATTCAAAGAAATCATCGTTTAGATTAACGTTGTCTAAAAACAAACACTCTTTCCAAACCTCTGAAACCAATTTTTCGGCTTTTGTAAACGGTTGAATACTTTCTTCGTTAGTAGTGATGATATGCGTGTCATCTGGTAGACTTTTTCTATCTAATTTACCGTTAATAGTTACGGGCAGTTTATCTAATTTAATATATTCATGAGGTAACATAAAAACTGGTAACTCCGCCGCTAATTGCTTCTTCCAAAGTGCTACGTCAGTATCCCATTCGTTACCATTATAAACTATATATGCTTTTAAAGCATTGTTTCTAACATCGGTGGCTGCTGATTGAATTCCTTTTAGTTTATTTAAAGAATGTTCAATTTCTCCGAGTTCTATTCTATGTCCGCGAACTTTAACTTGTCCGTCTTTACGACCTAAACATTCAATTTGACCGTTTGGCAAAAGCTTACCTAAATCTCCTGACAAATACATTTTAGTATTAGCATCTGCTTTAAAAGTATTGGTTACGAAACGTTCATTTGTAAGTTCTTCTTGTCCTAAATATCCATTGGTTACTCCGTCGCCACCAATTGCTATTTCTCCAACTTCGCCAGTTCTCACAGGTTTACCGTTGGTATCTAGAATATAAATATCGGTATTTGCAATAGGCTTCCCTATGGTAATCGGATCATCTTGATCTGATATGTTTGTCAGAATACAACATACGGTAGTTTCCGTCGGACCATAAATATTCCATACTTCATCAACCTTTTCAAGTAATTTTAATGAAAGTGCTTTGGAAACCGGTTCACCACCAATAAGCGCTTTAATATGCAATGGTTTTTTCCAACCAGAGTCCAATAAAATTTGCCATATCGTTGGCGTTCCCCAAATTACGGTTATTTCATCTTCTATTGCTTTTTGTAATAAAAGATGTCCATCTTTTCGTGTTTCTTCATCGACCAATACCACACTGGCACCATGAACCAATGGCAAGAAGATCTCCATCACCATCGCATCAAAAGATATGGTGGTAGTTGCAAATATTTTATCGTTCTGTGTAATACCTGGCTCTTTGCCCATCGAAAACAACAGGTTAACAACATTATTATGTGTTACCTGAACTCCCTTTGGCTTTCCTGTAGATCCAGAAGTATATATAATGTATGCTCCTGCATCAGAAGGTACATTTACATCAATTATGGTTTCACTAGTTTCGTTTGCTTTGATTCTTAATTCTTCAATAAAAATCGTTTTAGCACCATGCTCAAGTGCTTGTTTTGATTTGTCACAAATAAAGAAATTTGATTTAGCATCTGAAATCATCAATAAGGTACGATTATCAGGGTAGACGGTATCTATCGGCACATATCTAGCTCCGCACTGAAGAATTGCAAATAAAGTTGCAATTAACTCAGGTGATCTTTCCAATGAAATAGCTACTGTATCTCCGGGTCTTATGCCTTTTTCCCAGAGGTAAACAGCAGTACTATTAATTTTTCGCTGTAACTCTGCGTAGGTAACCTTCTCATTTTTAAACTCTAATGCAATTGCCGTTGGTGTACTTGTAGCTTGCTTATATAATAACTCATGAAGGGTAGTGTTTGGATAATCTAATGACACTCCCGTTACAATACTATCTTCGTTAGCTCTATTTAGTATTTCAGACAATTTAGCATTAGGCTGTTCAATCAATTTATTTAAAATGGCATTGAACGTTTCACCCATAGCCTGTATAGTACTTTCTTCGAACAAGTTGGTATTATAAGACCACTCCAACACTATATTGTCTTTCGACCCTGTTGCATTCAAGAATAATTCGAAAGTCTCATACTCTCGTTCGTTACTATGGTATTGATACGAAAGTCCCTCAAAAGTAACGCCTTCGTCCAAGTCCATATCAACATTAAAAACTACCGGTACCAATGGCACTCTACCCGGAGTTCTTGGAATGTTAAGCTTCTTTAATAAGCTACCAAAAGACAATTCTTGATTTTCGAAAGCATCAAAATTGGCAGATTTTCTTTTCTTTAAATACTCTATAAAACTGTCGTCAATATCAAGATTACTTTTCATCGGTAACAACTTCACACAATGCCCAACAAGATGTTTTGCCCCCATTGATGATTGCCCCGCAACAGGCAACCCAAGCACAATACCTTCTTGTTCGGTAATCTTATATAGCAAAATTTCAAAAGCCGCCATTAAAGTAAGTACCAAACTAGAGTTACCTTTAATTCCGGTTTGCTTAATACCTTTTACTACATTTTTATCTAATAACTGGTTAATACGTGCACCGTTATAGGTTCTCTTTGTTATTTGTTTAAAATCTGTCGGAAGATTAGTTTTCGGTATATCGTTTTGAAAAACCTTCAACCAATATTGTTCGGTTTGATTGAATTCAGGACTTAGTTTTATTTCATTTTGATGCGCCACATATTCCGTATACGGTACAGCATCCGGAAGGTTATGAGATACATTTTTGACCTTTGCAGAATATAAGGCTCCTAATTCTTGCATGATAATACCTAAAGACCAACCATCACATACAATATGATGCGTAGTCATTATAAACTGAAATTTATAAGCTTCAGTTCTAAGTACGGCAAATCGTATTAATGGTTCTTTCGTTAGATCAAATGCTTTACCAGTATCGTTCTTTGTATAGTTTTTTATGGCAGCTTCCTTCTCTTTAGCAGACAAACCAGCGTAGTCTTGCAAATCTATGTTTGCGATGATGGAAGCAAATACATTGATAAATTTTCCATCGGGACTAAATACAGAACGTAAAGCTTCATGCCTACTAATAAGCATGTCAACAGACCATTGCAAGGCGGTAATATCTAAATTACCTTCAAATTCAATAGTCAATGAGAGGTTATACGCCTTATTCGCATCGTCACCACCAAAATAACAAGAATACCAAATTTCTTCTTGCGCATCTGTAGTGTGCAGAATATGTTTTATCTCTGGACCTTCAAAAGGGTTAAAATGTGTTAGTACTTCCAAGCTTCTTAAATAATATAGGTTATGCAATTCAAAATTTTGGGGAACCAACAGTCACAAAGATCTTATAATTTAAAGTTTCTTTATTCCTTTTAATCAAGTATTTATTACTTATTTAAAAACAAATTAAAGATATCGAATTCATTAAACGAACATCATCATGGCTGTGATTAAAAATTTACAATTATTACATTGTGCGATAAATATATTATTAATCTAAAGAATAGAAATTTAGTTTCGCTGATGTGTAGTGAATACTAGATGTGCGTTTTAATTGGCAAAAAAATCGAAATTTTATAGGTGATTTTTAAACTTTTAGACGTTTATTAATTGGCTAAAACGGGTAAACTCTATTAGCCATTGCGTTTAATTTTAAAACAAAAAAAGTGTAGGAATGAATTACTTAAAATTCAATACTACACTTTATATTAAGTACCAATTGAGCACTACTTGTTTAAAATAGAAAACACTTTCATAAAGAAAACATTCTCATTTTCTAATCGCCTAAACTTTCAATAACCTTTCGGTCATAATTTTGGCGTACAAAATTTGATTTTGCTCAATGGAGTTGAATGCATTTTTAACTTGTGCACTCTTAGATTTTTCACGAGCCAATACGTTATCGGTTTCGTTACTCTTCGCACTTTTCTTTAAGCTAAAATAAGGCTTAAGGTGCATGTAGCAATCTTCAAGAGAAACTAACTTTTTCTTCTGATAAGGAAATGTTAGCTTCCCGTTTAAAATGTTAGATATCATCGTATGGTGGTTTAAGTTGATAAAATAACGGGGAAAAACAGTAAAAATTATATATCTAAGTAAAAATCTGATTTCTAAAACAATAGAGATAAAAATTGAACTTTGATAAAATAAACTTAAGCTAAATATTGATAACCACACCAATTTTATACGAATATTACCAAATTTTAACAATTTTCAATGCATATTGATAACAATACAAAAATTATTTGGGTATCCCTAAACCTAATTATTCAAGTACTTTATTAAGAAATCTGCCTCTGCATATATAAATGTAAAACTTCAATGATTTAAAGCGTAATTATATCATTGACTTAGTCACAATAAAAAGATTAATAATTATGAAGTCAGAATAGTATAAAAGCTTCAATAAGATTAATTGTAAACTGATATATTATGATTTTAAGAATCAATATACTAATGATAACCTTCAACATAATGAATCATCAACAAAGAAATTCTGTATTTATTCATAATTCATTACCATTACAGCACTTTATAATCATAAAAATAGCACAAAAACACAGTTTAACGATTATATGATTAATTGGTCTAAGGTTTGTTTGCATTGATCTGTAATACACAAATAATATCCTAAATTTGCTGCACAACCATTAACCATAGTTACAAGATTAAGAATATTTACATTTAATCTTAATAACTTCTGATACTTTAATTATTGTTATCTCGTTAATGGTAAAATTGAGCTTTTGCCTTCAATAATCTAGTTATACTAATTAAGAAACAATCGTTTAATTTCTGTAAACTATTACGCTATTATTCAGTGTATTGTAGAATACTATGATACTTGGTAATAGTTAAAATTGAAATTGAAATTGAAAAAAAAAACATTTATAAATCCATTTTACAAGAGTATGAAAGTAGCATTAATTACCGGAGTCACAGGTCAAGACGGCGCCTATTTGAGTGAATTTTTATTAAAGAAAGGTTATCAAGTACACGGTCTTAAAAGAAGAGCGTCTATGTTCAATACTGATAGAATTGATCATCTTTATCAAGATCCACATATTGAAAACAGAAATTTTGTACTTCATTATGGTGATATGACTGACAGTACTAATCTTATTAGATTAATACAAGAAATTCAGCCAGATGAGATTTACAACTTAGCGGCAATGAGCCACGTTCAAGTTTCATTCGAAGTTCCAGAATATACCGGTAATGCAGATGGTTTAGGTACACTTAGAATTTTAGATGCCGTTCGTTTATTAGGTTTAGAGAAAAAGACACGTATTTATCAAGCATCCACTTCAGAATTATATGGTAAAGTACAAGAAGTACCTCAATCAGAGACTACTCCTTTTTACCCACGTAGCCCTTATGCAGTTGCAAAAATGTATGCATTTTGGATTACAGTAAACTATAGAGAGGCTTACGACATGTTCGCATGTAATGGTATTCTTTTTAACCATGAATCGCCGATTAGAGGAGAAACTTTTGTTACTAGAAAAATAACAAGAGCAGCAGCAAGAATTGGTCTAGGCTTACAAGATAAAGTATACCTAGGTAATTTAGATGCACAAAGAGATTGGGGTCATGCTAAAGATTATGTTCGCATGATGTGGATGATTCTTCAAGCTGAAGAGGCAGAAGATTGGGTAATTGCTACGGGTAAAACTACTCCTGTTCGTGAATTCGTAAGAATGGCGTTTGCAGAAATGGGTATTGAACTAGAATTTAAGGGTGAAGGTGTTGAAGAGAAAGGTTATATTAAATCATGTTCTAACCCAGATATACAAGTAGAAATCGGTAAAGAAGTTCTTGCGGTTGACCCTAAATATTTTAGACCTACAGAGGTAGAATTATTAATTGGTGATGCAACAAAAGCAAATACTAAATTAGGCTGGATCCCTGAATATGACTTACAAGGTTTGGTAAAAGACATGATGACAAATGATTTAAAATTGATGCAAAAGGATCAATATTTGAAAAAAGGTGGTTATGTAACCTATAATTATTTTGAATAAATAATTATCAATATCAATTCTTATAATCATAGGTAAATAATACCAAATGTTAAATAAAGAAGCTAAAATATATATCGCGGGTCACCGTGGTCTTGTGGGTAGTGCAATAGTTAAGAATCTTGAAAGTAGAGGGTATTCAAATTTAGTTTACCGAACACATAAAGAATTAGATTTAACTAATGCCATAGACGTTGCGACCTTTTTTGAGGTTGAAAAACCATCTTATGTTATTCTTGCTGCTGCCAAAGTTGGTGGTATCGTTGCGAATAACACCTATAGGGCAGATTTCATTTATGAGAATCTAATGATTCAAAATAATGTTATTCATCAAAGCTATGTTCATGGGGTGCAAAAATTACTCTTTTTAGGTAGTACCTGTATTTATCCTAAAAATTGTCCGCAACCGATGAAAGAAGATTATTTGTTGACCGACGTATTGGAGTATACGAATGAACCTTATGCCATTGCTAAAATAGCAGGTATAAAAATGTGTGAGAGTTACAATTTACAGTACGGCACAAACTTTATTTCTGTGATGCCTACCAATTTGTATGGTCCAAATGATAATTTCGATTTAGAAAAGTCGCATGTATTACCTGCATTAATTAGAAAGATGCATTTAGGTAAGGCTTTGGAAAATAATGATTGGAATACAATCGCAGAAGATTTAAATGCGCTACCTATTGAAGGAGTAAATGGAAAATCATCTGAAAAAGAAATACTTGCCGTATTAGACAAGTATGGCATTAAAAGAAAAGATGACACCATTTACCTAGAAATATGGGGTTCAGGTAAACCGATGCGAGAGTTTTTATGGAGCGAAGATATGGCAGATGCCTGTGTCTTCTTGATGGAGCAGCGAGATTTTAAAGATTGTTATTCACATGACACCAAAGAAGTGCGCAATACGCACATCAACATTGGTACTGGTGTAGATATCACCATTAAAGATTTAGCTGAACTTATACAGCAAACAATCAATTTTAAAGGTGAATTATACTTTAATACCGACAAACCAGATGGAACATTAAAGAAACTAACAGATCCCTCAAAATTACATGACCTAGGATGGAAGCATACGGTTTCTTTATCACAAGGAGTTGAACAAGTATATTCTTGGTATACCACTAAGAATTAATTATTTACCTACAGATTTCTATCAAACTTAATTTAGCGTTGACCTTCAGCTTTACAGCTGAAGATCAACCTTAATAACCTATCATTAGCTCTTTGACCAACCATTACTAAAAGCTTAAATGAAGAGATCGAATTTCATAATACCATTATCATTTGTGGTGCATATACTGTTAATTAACCTAACACTATATGCATACATACCCGATACCTATTTTAATGGTTATAGCATACTTTATTATAATCTTACATGGCTTATAACCACGTATAGCTTAAACTTCTACCCTACAGCTAGAAGAGATGGTTTTATGACCAATCTTAAAACGTTTGTTGTACTATTTGTTATTTATGGCTTGGTCTATTTCACATCATTTGTATTCTTAGGCATGCCCTCGCATACACCTTTATACCTATCATTGGTATATGTGCAAATTTGTTTTCTACTGACTTTGTTTAGAGTACTATTCTATTGGTCTAAAAAATTATATCGAGCCAAAGGATTCAATAGTACTAGAGTCGTTGTGATTGGTAAAGACAAAAACCTACAAAAGTTAAAACGCATTTTCGATAATCCAGAATATGGGTATCGGTATATGGGCTATTTTGATAATGTAAAATCAGATCACCCAACCTGTCTGGGCGATATTGAAAGTTCTTTTAATTATATTTTTGAAAATAATGTTGAAGAAGTGTATTGCATGGCTTCAAAATTATCTAAGGCTGAAATACAGTATGTCATGAAAATAGCCGATAATAGTCTTAAAAGAATAAAAATCATCCCCGACAATAAAGAGCTTTTTTCTAAAGCAATGTCCTTAGAATTATATGGAGGTGTCCCTATCTTAAACTTAAGAGCTTCACCTTTAGATTTAGACTATTCAAATTTAATAAAACGAACTTTCGATATTCTGGTTTCGAGCTTTGCCATATTGTTTGTACTGTCGTGGTTAACACCCATTGTCTATATATTAATGAAAATTGAATCTAAAGGACCTTTGTTTTTTAAACAACAACGACACGGCGTCAATAGAGAGGTCTTTTGGTGCTATAAATTTAGATCAATGACCAAAAGTACTACGAGCGATACTCAAATGGCCACCAAAAATGATGTCAGAATTACGAAATTGGGCAAAATTCTAAGAAAAACCAGTATAGATGAGCTACCCCAATTTTTCAATGTTTTAATGGGAGATATGAGTGTCGTTGGTCCAAGACCACACATGGTGGTGCATACACAAGAATATGAAGGATCGGTAGATAAATATTTAGTGCGCCATTTTCTAAAACCAGGCATCACAGGCTTAGCCCAAATACAAGGTTGTAGAGGTGAAATTATAAATCGATCAGATATTGTAAACAGAGTTCGATACGATATTTTTTATATGGAAAAATGGTCGCTTGCTTTAGATGCTAAAATTGTTTTCTTAACGGTTTACAATGCTATTAAAGGCGAAGCTAGAGCCTATTAATTACTTCTTTTTGAATATGCTTTTAACGCCGTTGAATAGTAACAGCGCCGCAAACCCAATGATAAGTCCTACAAGAAACTCTACTATAATACTCGGTACATTAGGAAGCAGGTGATGTAGAAAATCAATATTATGGACAAATATTCCGCCTGAAACTAATAGTAAAGCTATAGTTCCTATAACCGATAAAGCCTTAATTACTTTAGGTAATGCATTAACAAAAAACCTACCTATTTTATCGGAGATACTATTCTCTTGTTCGTTTAAGTTGATTAATCGTGTACCAAACTCATCCATACGTACAATTAGAGCTACAATACCATAAACACCAACGGTAGCTAATAAAGCCACAACAGATACTACAGCAATCTGGGTTACTAAAGGCTCCTTTATAACCGCACCTAAAGCAATGATAACTATTTCTATGGATAATATAAAATCTGTTACTATCGCAGATTTTACTTTGGTTTTCTCTAATTCTAGAATCTCTTCTTTGGTCATTATCTTAGATTCTGCAGTAATATGCTCATGCTCGTGAGGTACAAAAAATTCGTGAATTTTTTCGGCACCTTCAAAAGCAAGATAAATTCCACCAAGCACTAAAACTACCGTAACTGCCCAAGGCAAAAAGGCACTTAGTAAGAAGGCAATAGGTAGAATGATAATTTTATTCAACAACGACCCTTTCGTTATCGCCCATAATACCGGTAATTCACGCTGAGAGACAAAGCCTGAAGCTTTTTCTGCATTTACGGCTAAATCGTCACCTAAAATACCAGCCGTCTTCTTAGTGGCTATTTTACTCATAGCAGCAACATCATCTAAAAGTGCTGCTACATCATCTAAAATTGCAAAAAAACCTGAAGCCATGTATTTCTAATTTTTGTTAAAAATAATTCAAACAAAACATAATTCAGAATTCTATACAAGTTAATGTTGACTTAAGGTACATTTTTACTGGCTTAGCACACTTTTGAAATTTAGAGATTTAGAGATTTAGTATACCGACTGTACGAGCAATAAAGCTTAAAGATTAAAAAACGCAATAAATTTAGTGAAATGGTAGAATTAAATATAAAAAAACAAGAAGTATATAAATTAGAAATTTAATCAAACTTAGTTAATTTGCTGCCATTCACTTCCATCACTTTGCAACCAAATAACATTATTACTTGGCAAAAAGCTTATTCTATCACCTTTCATATCGACATACTTTAGATTAATTTGCACAGGAATACTATTCAAGTTTTTAAGTATAAAAATGTGACCTAGGTTTGAATTTAACGCACTAGGCATTGAAATTTGTATAACAGTAGATGTTATTAATAAGGTTTTATCATTTATAGAAATCGCCTCCTTCTTCTTAGTCAATTTTCTAATAGCATTTAAAGTTGATTCTGCATTATTCTTATATGTGCCGGTGGAGGTTGTTATACTACCATCAACTATTAAATCGCCTCCAACGTGAAGTGTTGCTTGAGGTACCTGCACTTTAATACCGACTCTTAGATTAGGGGTAGCCCTAAATACTTCACTTCCAGCTACTGAAAAACCAATATCCCCAGTTGGAAGCCAAAACATACCCGAATTAAAAGCTAGTGAAAAATGATACCCTGGAAAAGCAATTGTACCTGCAGCATTACTAATTCTGTTTGTCCGCATAATACCATTCACATGCAAACTATTTAAGGGTGTAGAAATACCTACACCAAGTCTTTTATTAACGTTATCCCAAAATAAATTATCATTATCTTGAGTTGGATCACCTGTTGTATTATTTGCAAAAAAAACAGAACCTGAATCACCAAAATGTCTACCATCAACATTACCTATAAAAAAAGTAGTTTCAATATCTTGTTCATCCGTATAAGTATAAGTTCCATCACCATTATTTACTAAAGTTGAAACCACAGCAGATTGAGTATTGTTTAAGTCAAAAGTAGTTTCAACATCTTCTTCATCTGTATAAGTATAAGTCCCATCGCCATTATTTACTAAAGTTGAAACCACAGCAGATTGAGTATTGTTTAAGTCAAAAGTGGTTTCAATATCTTGTTCATCAGTATAGGTATATGTCCCATCACCATTATTTACTAAAGTTGAAATTAAAGAAGATTGCGAATTGTTTAAGTCGAAAGTTGTTTGATTAGATGCTTCGTCGGTATAAGTAAAGGTGCCATCACCATTATCTTCTAAAGTAGAAATTAAAGGTGTCTGAGAAACGTTTAAATCTATAATTGTTTCAACCCCAAGCTCATTTGTATATGTAAAAGTATTATCGCCATTAGAAGTCAGTGTTGTTGTTGATTCGTTAGCACCGTTAAAACTAAAAGAAAAATCATTTCCATTAAAAACGTTAAAAGTACCATCACCGTTTTCTATAATTGAAACATCATTGAGATTTGTATTTGAACACATGTTAATCCAATTGTTACCGTTGAAATAATGCAAACATTTTTCGTCAGTATTATATACAACTGCCCCCTCAAGAGGAGTCAACAGACTCATTTGAATGTTATTCATTCTATTAACTACAAAAACTTTTGTAGAACTATCAAGTTCTAAAAGAGAATTTGGATTCAAATTTTGTGGATTGTCACCAATTTTAATTTGGCTGTAAGTAATATTTACACTTAGAACAGCTATTAAAATATAGGTAATAACACCAAATTTACTTTGTAAATACATCTGATAATTTTTTAGGAATAAAGTCTGTCTGTAAAAGGTTAATTCTAATACTTATTTAAAAATTATTAATTAAACTATTCTGTATGAGCACTTTATCATATCAGCAATAAAATTTTAAACACCATAACCGTATTTATATCCGTAATTATACGCTTTACTTTTATTTAACTTAACATCATTTAGAACATAAGCCATATTACGAAGCTTTTGATTTACGAAGAGTTCTTCTGAATATTGTAATAAGCGTTTGTCCGTGAAATCAGCGCGTGCAACAAATAATGTAACATCAGCCAATTCAGAAATGACCAAAGTATCTGCTACTAACATGGTGGGTGCTGTATCCACAATTATATAATCAAATTTTAATTTCACCTTAGAAATAAAATTTATAAAACGTTCGTCTGACAAAAGTTGAGCAGCATTTGGCGGTACTCCACCGCTAAAGCAAACCTTATGAAATGAATTAGCACCAATACCGTTTTCTATACAATCATTTAAATCTACGTATTCATCACTTAAGTAATCTGAAAGTCCAAGAATATTCCTTTCTACATTAAATTGATTATGTAATTGCGGATTTCTTAAATCTGCACCAACCAATAATACCTTCTTTTTAAAACTTGAGTATGACAAAGATAAGTTTAAGGCAATTTGAGTCTTACCTTCTCCCTCTACCGCAGAGGTAACAAATATTACTTGACCTGTATTTTTCTCTTTATTAGGTAACAAATAGTCTAAATTAGTTTTTAAAATTCTAAAAGATTCTGCTCCTAATGAACGATCATCAAAATCTGAAAGAACAGCTACATTATCTAAATGTGGAATTTCTGCAACTACAGGTACACGTTTAACTAATCTTGTTATGTCATCTTTAATCTTAATAGTATTATCTAAGGCAAATTTTATAAAAAGAAAACCAAAGGGTAATAATAAACCCATTAATATGAATGCAGGTAATATAATACTCTTATTTGGAGAAATAGGTGCTGTTTCAGTTAAAGCAAAATCTACAATCTTTATTGATGGTGCTGTAACAGCAAAATTAATTGCAGCTTCCTCCCTTTTTTGTAATAGCAGTAAAAATAAATTTTCTTTAATACTTTGTTGACGTTCTATAGAACGTAGTAGTTTTTCTTTTTCTGGTAGGCTAGAGAAAATTGAACTTGCGTTATTTCTCTCAAGATTTAAGCGACCTAAAGATGTTCTAAGTTGTCCTTGATAAACATTTATAGTTTTAATAATGTTCGATTTGGCTTGATCTAACTGAGAAGATATTGTAACTAATGTAGGGTGACTCTCCCCTACAGTTAAACTTAGGCGTTCACGCTCCAATGCCATTTGATTATAAGCGTTCACTGAAGAATTTAAACCCGCATTATCCAAACCTATATTTACAGGTAATAAAGCGTATTGAGATTGGCTTATTACTGTCTTTTTTAAATCAGAGGCTAAGGAAATTTGCGTTTGTAGTTTAGCAACTTCATCTTCAGTTTCAGCTTTTCTCTCTATTGAAACTTCAGTATCAGATTGAATATAGGAAAGGTTATTTTTTCTTTTAAAATCTTCTTTACCACCTTCAATAGAATCTAATTCTGTTGTTAAATATAAAAAACGTTCATCTATAAATTCCAACGTCCTTTTGGAAACCTGTTGTCTGTCTAAAATACCATCTTGATTGAACTTTGAAATTATACCGTTCAATATTGTTTCAGAAAGTTCTGGACTTTCACTATTATAAGACAAATACAATGTTTCACTCTTATTCTTAGAAATATCTACAACTAACCGTTTTGATAGTGCTAGTACTGATTCTTTCATATCATTAATTCGAACTTCAAAAATCTTGCTTTTAGAATTCGAGAGTATTTCAGGATCATTTAAGGTTACCTCAATTGGATAATTTGATTTATTAAATAAATTTACAACTGAGTCAAGGGATTGTGTATTACCCTGAGAATCGGTTATAGTGGGGGGCGAAGTCTCAAAAGACAATTTAAAAGTTATACTCTTTTTTATTTTATCACTAGAGAAAAGTTTTTTTATTTCAAAAGGAGCTTCATAAATTCTACTACTTTTAACATTACCTACTTCATAATAGGATATGTCTAGATTTAACATCTTAACAACTTGTTCCAATAGCCGAAAAGATTTAATTACTTCTATTTCATTATCAACATTTACACTAGAATTACCTGTTAGAGCAGCTAAAGGGTTTGCTGCTATATCTAATTCCTTACTATCGTCTATTAATTGGATTTTTGCTGTTGTCTTATAAATTACAGGAGCATATCTTACATAGAGATAGCCTAATAATAAAAAAGCAAAAGCAGCAACCAAAAACCATCTCCAATATTGAAGGTAATTTAGAAGATTTTCTTTTATCTTAAAAGACTCCACTTCATTGTCCAAAATATAATGCGATTCTTTCATTTTAAAATAATTATTGTCTAAATTATAATTCAAAGATTATTAAATCGTTTGATTGCTAATTACTTATTATAAAAATTAAGCTACAGTGCTAAGTCTAATAACTTTTTAGTCTCTAGTATATGATTTGGGGTAGATGCCCCAAATAATACAGAATCAACACCTTTAATAGAATTAATATAATCACTTGCCGAATCAGGTCTGATAGCACCAGAAGCCAAAAAGGACATTGCTATATTATAACTATCCTCTTTTGCCAGTGTATTTTCAACTTCCTGTTTTGATGGGTTCATTCGGAATCCAATTTTATTTATATTACTTACAATAATTGGATTATCCATTTTTAACTCATTTACCAAAACATCATGCAGTTTTACATGGTTCATTGTAAAAAAACCAGCTTTTACATTATATTTTTCCTTAGCGTATTTAACAAATTCATTAAGTATATTATGCATACCGAGACCTAAAAGTAAATCTGTTACTATATTTAGCAAGAAAATTCCTTGAACGTTCATACCTTTAAGCAGCTTCATTTCAGAATCAACAAGTAACTGCATAATAGGAATAGGATTAGCTGTAACAAGCGAGCCAACTCCCTTGAGTCCAGACAAAATTTTATTACCAGGGGTAAACTTACTTATCATCTCAAATGGACCTAAATCAACCAAAGCAGCTGCGTATTTATGAGCATAGGGCATACTTGGGTAGAGTTTAAAATCGTCAAACTTTGGATTCTTTTTCATTTTTTCAAAGACCGGTTCCAATTGGTCGTGAGTAGTAAACATAAAGCTCTTAATACCAATATCATTTACATATTCCAAAGTTTTATAAATATCATCAGAAGTTCTGAATCTTTGTGCCTGTTTTATAGACGTTTGCTCTGACATATGGTTTACGCCAAAAAACTGATTATCACCAAAAATAACTTTATCCATCATCTTAATTTACTATTCAAATTCATTATATCTTCCATTAACCTGTCAGCAATACTAGCATCATATAAAGATGACTCAGACTTTTCAATTTTCCCATTAACTAAATCCGAGAAATTTATTAATTGTCTAGTAAAATCTTCTCCACGTAGGTAATAAGGTACGTCCATGTTTTCATCAGTAACAAAAAGTTGATTCCAACCTTTAACCAAAGACAATTCCTTATTTTCCTCGTTTAGATAAATACTTAACTCCTGTTTGCCAGCATTTAACTTACCTTTTGTGCCCATAATTTCTATTGAATTGGTAGCCTTTCTTACCGAACTGTCAGACCAATTAATATAATTGAAACCAACTATAGAATTATTATGAATTAACGTTGAATAAACCAGATCGTCAACGTTAGTAGAGAATACCTTCTTCAAAACAGCAGAAGAAACTGTAACATCAGTACCAAAAAAATAATTAGACAGATCTAAGCAGTGAGGTCCATAGTCAAAAAGGCAACCACCACCCTTTGAATAATCATTTCGCCAACCTTTGGTATTTTCTTTAAGAATAACACCACCAGTCATTTTGTTTACATAACTAGTAACATTTCCAATTACACCTGCATCTAATAATTTTTTTACTTTCTGAAAAATAGGGTTAAACCTATTGACATACCCAACTTGCCCCTTAACATTATGTTTAGCAGCTAAATCAATTAATTGTACACTTTCAGAATAACTTAATGTCAAAGGTTTCTCAATAAAAATATGCAACCCTTTTTCAATACATTCTTTAGCTATCTCAAAATGATAACTATTAGGCACCAATATCATAACTGCATCTAATTCTAGTTCAGATATCATCTTTTTATAGTCGCTATAACACTTAAAATCTGTGTTCTTTTCTATAACTCTTAACAGAGGTTTAGAAGTATCACATATAGCTTCTACTTTTATATTAGCTGTTTGATTGGCTATAGCCAAATGGCTTAGCCCCATTTTACCTATACCTATTAAAGCAATTTTCTTCATTTTATTTTTCCTATTTTTTTAATTCCATCTCCAATTGCACTGAACATGAATTGATAACTATTTAAATTTCTTTTGAACATTCTTGGTTCTAGAATAAGTCGATACAACCATTCAAACCCTAATTTTCTAAATGGAAGTGGTGCCCTTTTCGCTGTTCCGGCATAAAAGTCGAATGCAGCCCCTACACCAACTGACCATGGTATGTTTAATAATTCTTTATTTTCTGCAATCCAATTTTCTTGTTTTAATAAACCTAAACCTACCCAAATTATGTCAGCATTTGAATTGCTTACTTCTTTCAGCATGCTACTTTTCTCTTCCTCATTCATCGTTCTAAATGGAGGACAAAAAGTGCCTGCAACCTCTAATTTCGGAAATTTCAACTTTAAGTTCTCTACCAATAAATCTGCTACCCCTTCTTTACCTCCATAAAAAAAATGACGCCACCCGTACTCTTGTCCATATTCACAGCACGAAAGCATAAAATCTGGACCATTAAATCTCTTTATGCTTTGACCTTGAAACTTTCCTGCGATAACAGAGCCAATTCCATCACATAACGAAAATGTAGCTGATGTCACATACTCATTAAATTCGGGTAATCTCTTAGCATAGTACATAGCCTCTGTGTTAGTAATACCTATATGCCTCTTCTTTCTATCACCCTCTATAGAATTTTTCAAATAATCTAAGAACACCTCTTTAGGGTAAGAGTGCACGGGTATACCACTAACCAAAATCGGTTTAAATTCTTCTTCTAAATGCTTCATCAACTTTAATTATTTATTTTATGAAGAATGTTTATAAAATTATCTTCAAATACTTTGTTGGTGAATTTTTCTTCATAAAATTTACGCCCTTTATCACCCATTATTTTCCTCATTTCCGGATTTATTATTAAATCTTCTAATTTAACTGCCAAATCTTTAATGTTATTTTTTTCAATTAAATAACCGTTTTCATTATTAATAACTATATCAGGAATACCCCCCTCAAAAGACGACACTATTGGCAATGAATATTGCATAGCCTCAAGTAAAACTAAAGGAAAACATTCATTGTGGTAATAGGTAGGAAAAACAAAAATATCAGCTTTAGAAAAAGCTAATTCTTTTTCTCTACCAAATTGTTTTCCTTCATATGTAACGACATCCTCTACACCTAAACTATTAAGTTTTTCTTGAAACATTTCTCGGTCAATATCGCCCTCTCCTCCTATAAAAGTACAGTCAAAATTCAACCCTCTCCTTTTCAGCAATAAACATGCTTCGAGAAGTACAAATACTCCTTTAGACTCTATTAAATTGGATAAAAACAAAAGGTGAACTCGGTCTTCACCACCTTTGTTTTCTATTACAAGTTCATGAACATTTGTATCGACAATACCATTAGGACAATAAAAGATATTTCGAGATTCCACGTACTTTTCTATATCAAATAATAAGTATTTTGAAAGCAAAATTACTTTAGTATTATTAAAAGTTAATTTATACAATAAATTATCTAAAAATCTATGCTGATATAATGAAACTCCCTTATTATGAAAATGTAATACCAGTTTCACTCTAAAGATTTTTGCAAACAAAACCACAACAAAATCTTTGTAAAACGCAATACCTTTTGCGGTAATGGCCAAATAAACCAAATCTGGTCTATTAAAAAGAAGTTGTTTTAAAATAGAAATCAGAATCTTTATGTAAAGTAAAATTTTTCTAAGTCCTTTTCTGCCATTGTCATCAAGACTTTTAGAAGTCATTAAATTTATATAAGATGTCTTAAATTCAGATTTAATTCTGATATTATCCATTATAAACTTACCTACAACAGAAGAACCGTGAACAGGCGGAGGAATATGCAATATGAATAGTACTTTTTTCATATTTTAATTAATCCTTTTATTTTCTCTAATAGTATTGTACTTGTAGAAAAAAAATATGCAAATTCCTTAACCAATGTTTGGTCCATTTTAGAATATTTTTCAAATTTAAAGTCTCTTTTATTTTCGTAATCTAACCTCGACTTAAAGCGAGTTGCACCTGCTGTATGTGTAGCATCATCACCAAAGCCAATATTTGATAATTTTGAAATAGTTGGAAATACCGTTTTTTGATTTTTCTTAAATTGATTATAACAAAACCGTATAGCCCATGAATCTATTTTACCATTCATTTGATTATTTAACATACGCACTAGGTCTGAACCACCTTTTTTAAATCTTTTCTTTTCTTCTCTATTTACTTTGAACGCTTCATAATCAGAAATCTCCCAGTCAACAGAATTCCAACGGTCTTTCCATGTCCCCCATCCCCATGATGAAGCACGATAACCGAAGTAATAATCTTTATTTACTGGCAAACTTGGCATGTTCAGTGTAAACCCAGAAATAGAAATAATATTTTCATCATTTCTATAAAAGTCTAAACTTTGCTCCATAAAATCTAAAAAATTAGGTGAAGTAATCAAATCATCTTCCAAAACGATTACACTATCATTAAATTCCAATATTCGACTTACTCCATCGATAATAGATTTTGCTAATCCTTTATTTTGTTTAGCTTCATTAATGCTAACCGATTTAAAACCATCAATTGAATGAAGATATTCTCTTACCTTGTTAACTTTTAATTTTTCTTGCTCTGAACGCGGTCCATCTGAAAAGACATTTAAATGATAATTTTTAGCTAAAAAATTATACTTTAAAGCCTCTACTGTTTTTACAGTTTCCTCAAGACGATTAAACGTAAATAAGCATATTGCAGCATTTTGATTTTTAGAATTCTCCATAGTTTGCATTATGCCTTTATTGTTAGCTTTGCAACCCTCATTTGAGAGTTATTCATCATTAAAATAAAATAGAATAGAACTGAAATTAACATGAAAGGTTGTGTCAAATAACTTTCAACCGTACCTCCAATCAGAATAGCAGACATTATTGCTTTTTCTATTCTGGTTAATGAATTCCAGGATTTAAATAGAATCCAAAAAAATAATAGTAATACCAACACCCCTCCACCGGCTAGTAATTCAACAATAGATGAATGAAAATATAAAAACTCAAGAGTGTCTAAATAATGAAATCCTGTACCTATATTATTTTTCAATACAATATCGTTTAAATTAAATAAGCCACTCCCATTAAAAATTCCTTTTTGAAATACTTCAACTAATGCAATTCGCCAAATTTCTAATCTACCAGAAGACAAACTATTTAAACGATCTACAGATACTCCGTATACTATTTCATCAAAATAAAAGATGAAAAGTGGTGAAATTATTAAGAGCAAAGCATATAAATAATTTTTAACATTGTATACCACAAAATAATATAGCGGTGCAACTACAACAATTAAAAGCGCATTTCGAGAAGAAATAAATGCAAAAAAGGCATACAATATTATCTGTAATAAATTTAATTTAGAGTTATCCTTTTCAATGTCATTAAAACGCATATAAAAACAAACTAAAAAACCTGTTGTTGCATACAACCCAAAATGAATTTTATCTTGAAAGAATCCACCAAATTCTCCTAAATCATCGCTAAAGTCAACATTGGCGATAAATGACAAGAAGAACCAAAAAATTAGATTCCAAAATAAAGCAATACGAAAAACTTTAAAAATTTCAATCTTTGTATGTTGATATGATTTACTCTTTTTTTCTTTAAAATATACTCCCCACAATATCTTCGTCATAAAAAAATAATAAAACACATAAAAGAAAAGTGTTAAATTATAAATAAGGTTTCCAATTTTATTTTCATGAAATACATTAATTATAGAAAAAAATACCAATAAAATATAAATGAGCAAATAAGCCCAATTATTCTTTAATTTGACACTGTACCCTGTTCGGTTCAAAAATGGAGTAAAAACTAAAATGGAAATTAAAATAATAGCCAATTTACCATACATACCTATAAATTCTACAATCTGAAAAGACTTTATCGAATTCATTACTATAAGAGTAATAAAACAAAATATAAATGTTTTAACTAAATTTTGATAAGTAAAAAAATTAATCATTCTTGCTGTTCAAAATTATTGAGCGAATATTCGACGATAAATAAAATAATAGATAAGCTGATAAAAAAGATTTTCGATAAGCATGGTATAAAATACGCCATACAGCCCGTAGTTCGATATTAAAAAATACCCTAGAACCACTGCAATAATACTTCTTGGAATCAGAATATAGAAACCAACATCTGTTCTTTTGATAGCATTTAAAGCTATTTTATTAGGTTGAAAGAAAATATTTATAGCTTGGTAAATAAATGGGTACACAATCAACAACCCTAAGTCATTGTATTGTACCCCAAATAATAATGACACAATATTTTGACCTAAAACATATCCTATAATAATCAAGAGAAAAGCCATTGAACCAAAAACAATTTGCCATTTTGTAGTTAAAGACCTTACATCATCATAATTGTTATTCTTTTTGACGAAAATAGGTAATAAGTAAGAAGACAAAGCGGTTAAAACTGGGCTTATTAATCCAGCAACACTCATTAGAACTGCAAAAATTGCAATATTATCTTTACTAGAAAGGTATAATAAAAACCATGGATAAATATTAGAACTAATATGAAATAAAAAGTTCGCTCCTAATAACCATTTACCTACTTTCCAATTTACTTTCCAATAGCTTAAATATTGTTTCCATATAATTTTTCGCCTTTTACTATTATTGATTAAATAAATTATAGTGGTAGACAAGTATATTACTGAAGCTATTCCTAAAAAAATCTCTATCCTTTGGATTTTTAAAAAAAAGATAAAAAACAACAACGTACCTAAGGCTATCGAGCAAACTAATCCATAAATTAAATTTTGTTTAGTCTTACGTTCACTAAGTAGCGTTTCTCGTACAAAAAAATACGATGAGTGAGAAACTAAATATAGTAAGAAAAAAAGAAATCGTTTGCCATTCCATATTTCAAAAGACAAAAAATAAAATAAAGGAAAAAAGAGGCATAATAAAATTGTAAAAAGCAATTTAAGATTCAAGTTAAATTGAAAATATCCCTTATCAGAATCCATATTAAAGTCATTAAGACTAATGGCATAAGGTTTAGAGATGATAGAACTTTGAAAACCTAATACAAATAAGGCTATAGAAAAAAGCAGAACAAGATCAGCATAATCTATTTTATCGTAAGTTCTTACCAGTACTATTGTAGTCAACAAGGTAATAATACTCATTAGCCCCTGATCAAGTACAACGCTAATTAGCCTTGGTATTTCAGCATTCGTTTTTGTAAAAATGTTTTTCAACTTGATCACTTTATACACAATTAAAAGAATGTCTATTGTAATGTTTCATTATAAATTATGTTTTTATAACTCTTGCGTAATTTACACTAAGCATGTTCAACTAGTTAAAATTAACTAATCACATAAATGAATTTTACAATTTAGGAATCTCTATTTTAATTTTACCGTTGCGTTGTACCAGTAAGAATGGAAATAAACAAATAAGTGGCAATACTACACTAATTATATATAGTTGTACGGTTAAATACAAATCGCTTAAAACAAATGCTATTTGAATTACAAAAATATTACAAATAGCTACTATTAAAGTCGATTTAATATGTGAAAAACCATTATCTAAAAGACGGTGATGTATATGGTTACGGTCTGCCGAAAATGGACTTTTACCATTATTTATTCGTATAATAAATACCCTAACCGTATCTAAAATTGGATATGCCAATATTGCTAACACCATAATAGGAGCATTAGAAACAGTATATGCTGTTTGTTCCATTTCATTAACACTTAAGAATGATATAGCTTGATAAGCTAACAAAAAACCAAGAAACAAAGACCCAGAATCTCCCATGAATAATTTACGTGAACGAGACAAATTATATCGTAAAAAACCCAGTAATACACCAATTAAACTAAAACTGACCAATACAAATAAGTATTCTTTGTTCATTGCAAAATAAACACCAAAGGAGGTATTCACAATAATAGCTACAGAAGATGCCAAACCATCTATGCCGTCTATCAAATTAAACGCGTTAATTATAAACACAAATATAAATATGGAGAAAACTACCGAAAACACATAGTGCAAATCACCCACACCAAACATTCCATAAAAACTCTCTATTCGAACATCTGTACATAAAACAACTAGCGCAGCAGAAAATATTTGTCCAACAAATTTCTTTTTAGGGGAGAGATCTAATAAATCATCTTTTATACCAAGAAATAAAAGTATAATTATACCACCTAATATCGATAATAACTTTATTAAATCTTCTTGATTAAGCTTGGTAAGAATACCAAGTAAAATAATAGCTAATGAAAAGGTTATAAACATACCTATACCGCCAAGTGTTGCTGTTTTATTAACATGACCACTTCGTTCAATAGGATCGTCCATCAATTTCTTTTTATGTGCCAAATATATAATTACCGGATATATTCGCATTGACACTAAAAGTGAGAAAACAATTGAAAAGAATGCTAAAAAGTAAATGTTGCTAAATAAATCGTAAATCATAATCGTTATTTGTCTATTATCATCCCCCCGAGGGAAGGGCATGAACAACTAGACCAAAAACACAAGTGCATTTAGATATTGAATACGAAATACTATAACCATCTTAAAAAAAGAGGGTTATTACTTAATGGTTTTGTTAGTGTTCTAACACAAAAGTATTCTTTATTTTTTCTTTTTCTTAACGTATTAACCATCTTTATTGTTTGTATTCGACGAACTGCATGATTAATTCGAAATACTGCATTAATATATTTTTTTAACAAGATTACACTTACAATTAAATTATCCACTTACTGAGACTTTTATAGCTATATAGGGCATTTGAGAAGGTTTATCATCTATAAATCGACCAAAATAAAATATAACTTCAATAGCTCTAGCATTTAGAGATGATACTGATTTACCCTTATAATTTTCTGCTTTTTTAATAAAAATGTGTTTAAATATTATTTCTGGTAGTATTATAAGTAAAAAAACTTATTAGTTAATCGCATATTCTACCAGTTAAACACCAATACCTCTTTTCAAGCTAATTTTCACCCCAATAACAACCAAACAAACCCGTAAATTGCCTTCATGAAAAAACTAATACAATTCTTAGGTGCCTGATACGGTGCTAAAAAAATAGGCGGAGGTAAATGTGGTTGTATAGGAACCTTTTTTGTGTTCCTTATACTTTTCTGGATATTAGGTTATGTGCTTGATGCTTTTTAAGGATGGTTGTTAGTTGTTGGTTGTCGGTTGATGGTTTTTGCGCTATACGCTGTACGCGTAATTTGCGCTAAGCGCGTTGCGCATTACGAATAGCGGTTTCTCTCTTCTCTATTTTCTATACTCTATTTTCTGTTGTTCCTTTAATCTATTCTCTAACTTCTATTTTCTCTTCGCCAGTTATCTTTTTATCAAAAACCTTTGCACTAGTTTTCATATCGGCATACCTTGGATCTTGAATGAAGTCTTGTTTTATTAGTTTAATGACTTCTATACTCAAAAAACCGAATTCACTGACTACTTTTCCATAGAACCTATAAATTCCTCTTCCTCTAAACATATATTTTGCCGCTACTGGTGGAAATAACACGGCATCAAAAACTTGCCCTTGTTGGTCTAATAGTGTTGCAAAGTACATTGCTTTACCGGTGTGGGTTTTTGCTCGCTTGATAGTAATCAGATATCCGTAGATATCGATATTTCTATTTAAATACTTTTCAAAATCTTTACTACCAGAACTATTCAACGGTATCACCTCCAATAGTTCAAACGGACTACATAAACTAAACCCTAACAACTCTAATTGCGTAAAGGCAACTTCTAAATTGGTACTGTACAATGACGGAATTTCAAAATGTTGCTGTTTTGGCGCGAACAGTTTTGGGTGGTCTATTTTCTTGGTTTTGTTCAAAAACAAGTGTGCTTTCCAAAGGAGTTCGTGTTTATTGGTATCCGTAAACCGGAAGGCATCAATACGTATTAAAATACTGACTTGTTCTATGGAGATGATCAACCTATCCAAGAAATCTTCCAACGATATAAAATCACCTTTTACAAAGCGTTCTTTTAAAATACGCTCCATTACCCGTTGTTCCAATTCCCGCAAATAGCCTAATCCTAAATACAAATCCTTACCATAAATACGATTACCTGCATTACTTTTATTAACGCAAGGCGAATGTATCGTTGCGCCCAACATACGAGCTTCATGCACGTAGAACTCAGGCTTATAAAACCCGCCACCATTATTAAGAACTGCCACCATGTATTCTAACGGATAGTAGGCACGTAAAAACAAACTCTGGTAACTCTCTACGGCATACGATGCCGAATGCCCTTTAGCAAAAGCATAGCCTGCAAAACTTGCTACTTGGTCCCAAATTTCTTGAATGAGTTTCTCGGCATATCCTTTTTTACGACAGTTGTCCATAAACTTGTCTTGCACTTTTTGAAACTCCTCTCGAGAACGGAACTTACCACTCATACCGCGTCGTAATACATCAGCTTCGCCTAGATCTAGATCTGCAAAATGGTGGGCAACTTTTATCACATCTTCTTGGTAGACCATTACTCCGTATGTCTCTGGCATAATTTCTAACATCACCGGATGCGCCAGCTCCTCTGCCCTGCCCTTGTTACGATGGCGAAGAATATACTCGCGCATCATTCCGCTTTTAGATACTCCCGGGCGAATAATAGAACTTGCCGCTACCAAACCCAGATAGGTATCAACTTCTAGCTTTTTTAATAACATCCGCATGGCGGGAGATTCCACATAAAAACAACCCATGCACTGTGCTGTTTTTACTAAATTATTGATTTTAGGGTCTCTCTTAAACGCCTTGATATCATGAATATCAAACTTGGCAAATTCCTCGGGTCGGTCACGTTCTAAAATATCAAGCGTCTCCTTTATTTTGGAGAGTCCGCGTTGAGCTAGAATATCGAACTTAAAAATACCGACATCTTCAGCGATAATCATATCGAACTGTGTGGTTGGGAATCCCTTTGGCGGCATATTGGTCGCCGAAAACCAGTGAATAGGTTTTTCGGTAATTAAGATTCCGCCTGCATGTATACTCAGGTAATTAGGCATACCGTGAAGTAGCTGTGTGTACTTCAATACTAAAGTTGATATAGTATCTAACCTGCTTGCCTGAATATTACCATCGCACAGTAAATCTATTTCATCTTTTGGCAGACCGAAAACTTTACCAAGCTCACGAATAACTCCCCGAGATTGGAAAGTAACGTAGGTACCCAACAATGCGACATTTTCAAAACGATTAAAAATATACTCCGTCATAACCGGTCTGTCTCGATGCGAAAAATCAATATCAAAATCGGGCGGATTCACACGATACAGATTTATAAATCGCTCAAAATACAAATCGAGCTCCATAGGATCTACATCGGTAATAAAAAGCAGGTATGCCACAATACTATTGGCACCACTACCCCGACCTACATAAAAGAAATTCTGTTTTCGGGCATAGGTGACAATATCCCAATTGATAAGAAAATAAGAGACAAAATTCATCTCTTTAATGAGGTACAGCTCTTTCGCTAAGCGATCCAACACAGCCTGGTCAATTTCTGGGTAACGCTTGGGCAATCCCTCGTGACATAACTGCTCTAAAAACACCTCATCTTCTTCGGTACTGCTTAAATACTTACTTAAATTCTGAGGTTTTCGCCCTGTAGTAAAATCGAAATGAATGGAACAGACATCCATCAACTGCTGGGTGTTCTCAAGAATAAAACTATGTTCAGAAAAGTGCGCCGCCAAGTTTGGTATCGCATACATATGTTCATCATCACGCGCCTGTTCGGTAACCGATAACATGCTCAATAAGGTGTTGTTGTCTATAGCGCGTAACAAACGGTGTGCATTAAAATCGCGCTTGTTTCTGAACGTGACTGGCTGCAGCAATACAATTTTATCGCGCTGCTCTAATAACTTTGAAAACCGGAGTCGTTTTAGCTCATTTACAGAAACCCCAATAAACTCATGCGCAGCAAAGACTTTCTTTTCACTCTCTAGAACTTTCTCAAAGGGATAAATAACAAACACCTCTTTAAACTGCGGAGCGATATCGGGTATTTTCTTGTTTTGATGTATGTGATGCGACAGAAAATTATTGAGTTCTAGAAATCCCTCATTATTCTTTGCTACACCTACAAAGCAAGGTTCTACTCCGTTTCTGAAATCAATACCCAAAATAGGTCGCACATCAAATTCGGGTGCTTTACGAACAAAGTTTAAACAAGCCGATGTATTATTAATGTCCGTCAACACCAATTGCGTTACCCCATGCGCCTTCGCTAATTGCAAAAGCTCAATCTCGGAGAAAGTCCCGTAGCGAAGGCTGTAGTATGTGTGGTTGTTTAGGTACACTTTTTTCGTTGTTGGTTGTTCGTTGTTGGTTGTTCGTGTTTTGCGCTTCGCTTTTTGGTTGATGGTTTTTTGCGCTGAACGCTTGACGCTACGCGCTATACGCTGTGCTTTTGGTTGATGGTTTTTTTGCTTCGCTATGCGTAGTGCGCTTTTTATTGTTCATTTTTTGCGCTTCGCGTGTTGCGCAGTGCGTTTTCTCTCTTCTCTATATTCTATATTCTTTTTTCTAACTCAGCACTTCACTTCGGCTACGCTCAGTGAACGGGTTTCGTCTTTGCGAGGTATTTTGCGCTTAGCGTGTAGCGCAATGCACATTACGCTTTCTCTCTTCTCTATATTCTAACTTCTTTTCTCTTTTCAACAACCAACAACGAACAACCAACAACCAACAACTAAATTTTCCTATGCGCCAACACAACAGGTGGCAATCCGTTGAAAGGGTTATGCATTCTTCCTATTGTTTTTGCCCCCATGCCCGATGCTCGCAGTACACTTTTGTCTCCGTATCGTTTTCGAATATTATCCATTGCATTATAGAGGCTTAGTATTTCTTCGGTATCATCAAAAAGGTTGATTTGATAATTACCAGATACCAAATGACTGAAACGTATACCAATCAACCGTACTAATAACCTACGGTTATATAAGTTTTTGAACAGGTCTAGAATTTTAGGTATTAGAATATGGTCTCCGCTGGTATATGGAATACGCATTTGCTTTGAATAGGTATTAAAATCTGAATATCGAATCTTTACTGAAATACAAGCGGATAACTTATCTCCACGTCGTAATTGATATGCCAGGTTTTCGGTCATGGCGATGAGAATACCACGTAATCTGTTTACATCAATCGTATCTTTATTAAAAGTGCGTTCAGTAGAAATCGATTTTCGCTCACAAAACGGAATCACAGGTGTATTATCTATCCCATTGGCACGATTCCATATTACTCCGCCATTAGCACCTAAAACCCGCTGCATTACTTCCATCGGCATCTCTTGCACAGTTCGTACTTGTCGCAAACCAAGATTCCGTAAGGTCTGATAGGTTTTATCGCCTACCATTGGTATTTTTTTTATGGATAACGGAGCAAGAAAAGGCTTCTCCAACCCCTCATCTATCTTTAACTGATTGTTTGGTTTCGCCTCATTAGTCGCTACTTTAGAAACCACTTTATTCGCTGATAACCCGAAGGAAATGGGGAGTCCCGTTTCACGAATAATCCTCTTTCGCATTTGAGAAGCATACTGGTAGCAACCAAAAAAGCGATCCATACCGGTAAGGTCTGCATAAAACTCATCGATACTCGATTTTTCGAATACCGGTACGTACTCCTTAATAATTTCCGTCACTACATCCGAGTGTTTACTGTAGTCACCTGCATTACCTCGAATTACAACAGCATCAGGACACAGTTCGCGTGCCATTTTCATAGGCATACCAGAATGCACTCCGAATCCGCGGGTTTCATAACTGCATGCCGCTACCACGCCACGGTCTCCCGTACCGCCTACTAATAAAGGTTTGTTCTGCAACTCACGATTATTGAGTCGCTCTACAGATACATAAAAAGTATCTAAATCTATATGAAGTATTGTCTTGCTCATAACTATCCCTCTAAAAAATCGGGATAGCTAAATTATGGATTATTTCCATTTATTAGGATTATTTCCATTTTTTAACATTAAAAAATAATAGCTATAAGTATTATATAATTAGTAAAACAGCTGTTGAAAAAAAATTAATATGACCTAAATGAATTAAAAGGCTCTTGCTATTATATTAAAATGGCATAAATTTTCGTTTAGTGTCATATATCTTGTAGATTATAGAAGTCTTAAACAAGAATCGTTTAATACCATCTTTAAGATAATACAGTACACATGCGCCAAATTTATTTTATATTTTTATCTGCCTTACTATTAGTATCTACTATTAGTTTTGCGCAAGATATAGCTACCATAAATATCGTTTCCCCAAATGAAAGCACTGTCTGGAATATTCCCGATAAAATTGCTTTACAATGGAATACCGTAAAAATAGATACTAGCAAGTCCATTCGTTTTTTTCTAGTACGTAATGAAATGGTCGTACAAGAACTGGGTTCTTTTAAGAATGATGGTTTTGAAGACGGAATAGAATTGGCGAAAAATATTGGATCCGGCAATAGATATCAAGTGGTTGCCATAGAATTATTCCCCGATGACAAATTCAATATTGCTAAAAAGGCTACTCCGTTCTTTTCGATTACAAACGCAGCATCTGACGAAAGAAAGAAAAAGCAGCAATTGGCAAATGCCAATACAGTAGCACCGAAAAATAAGAAGTCTAGATCGAAAGCAAAGAAAAAAGCAAAAGAGAAAATAGCACCTAAGCGAACTGCAGTTGCCAAGGCAGAAAAAAAGCCTGAACCTACAACCGAAAGCAAACCTGAAGTTAGAGATAGCTTCGATGGTAGAAAAATTTCATATACCAAAGAATTCGAATTCAACTCTGAAGATATTGTTATAAAAATATGGGATCACGGCAGGCAAGATGGCGATATTGTATCTATCTATCTGAACGGCGTTCAAGTAATTAAAAAGTACTATTTAACCTATTGGAAAAAGGAATTCAAAATTAAACTTGACCCAACAAAATCTAACGATTTATTTCTTTACGCCCATAATTTAGGCGATTCGCCACCAAATACGGTTTCGGTAGAAATATCTGATGGTGAAAAATCTGAAAACATCGTTTTGAACTCCGACCTAAAAAGTTGCGAGGCGGTATTGATCAGTGTAAAATAAGTTATCCTTTCATAAACTGAATTAGATAAGCAATTAGAATACTCACGAAAAGACCCATGTTTACTTTAGCAAAATCATTGACTAACATTTTATAGGTTTTCTTCAATTCTCCTTTTTTTAAACGGTAGCTTATAGCAATTTCTCTACCCGCCAAAATCCCTATAAACGCCCAAGTGGTACTCATTGGTATGGTGTTTACTGATGTAAAAAAGAACAATAACAACGCATAACAAGCATCTATTATAGTTGCCGAACGAATATGTTGTGTATTTGATTTTTGATTCACTATACCTTGAATCTTGCCTCCTTTCGAATTAAATATATAGGCCATAATAAGCAAAATGAGCGCTAAGGAAAATACTAATTCGTAAAGTGATAATTGCCTTGGCAGAAATACAAAAATATTGGCAAAATCTTGTATTAACCACTGCGACCAAAGAAAGCCTGTTGAAAACCATTGCGCAACGATCCAATAAGGTCGCTGCTTTTTCTTATCCATTAATCGAATAGATGCCGGAGATTCAAATTTTTTCGTCAAAAACAGATACAACACAAATGCGGCAACGAAAGCCAGTGAATATCCGAATACCGACTTAAGAATCATTTTTTCTATCAATTGACTCGATGAAAAAACACTTAAAATCATAAACGTAGTACTTGCAGGTATACCAAAACGAGTAATTACCATTAAAGAAATCGGAGCCAATAAATACCACCAGGGCATTGGATCAGGTAGCGGAATATTCGACAACCTACCATAAGAAACATCACCACCGTTCATATACCAGCCATAAACTAAAGTTGCCGTTAAAATAGAGCCTGCAAAGCCCCATAAAAGCCACCATTTCACATTTGCGTTAGATGTCATAAACGTACCTAAGGTCTGTATAACATCATTGGCAATTACCGCGTAAGCAGCTACAATAAAACCTAAATAAAAAATGTATTGTTCCATTTATAATTTTGACATATAGCCTTTTTTACCACTAACAATCAATGCATTACCCTTTAAAAAATAAAGGTCGAAAGTAGTACTAAAATTGATACGCCGATTTTATTTTATGAACTATTTATCAGTCCTTTTTTCTACTACAAAAAATCATTTCACCACCTTCTTACACCCACCACAATTGTTCAAGACATAAGCATTAAAAGAAACAGATGCCTATCTTTAAAGCACAGCCTAACGCAAAAATCTAATTAGGTAGCATAACTATTATTACTATAAATGCCATTTAAAACTTTCCTTGATGAACCCGATAACTATAAAAATCGATTTGATTTTTATGAACAAGGCGGCTCACCTTTATTGCTTGAAAAGTTTATTGAAACTATTGAGCAGCAAAGAGGTGATATTGAAGAAATCAACATTTCTTGGTATTTGTACAACAACCAACATTTGCATGACTATCTAAAAGAAGTAGCAGCAGATGGCATTATCGTGAATGTCATTACGATACCATTAGAAGGCTATGACAATAACAAACCTAAATTTCTAGAAAATCTTATAACGGGAGAAAAGTCAGACAAAAGTGCGACCAAATATAATTTAGCAAGAAAAATTTATGGGGAAATGTACAGATCAACATTGCACGAGCATTTTAATTTATATGTGTTCCCTCATTTATATGTACGCAGTGCCCGCGTAAAAAAATTCTCAAGAGGCTCTCTACCCTATTCATTACATATTAAATCGGCTTACATTAAAAAGAAAAACGGATATCTAATACTATTGAGTTCATCCAATTTAGCAGTACGAGATTTGGTGAAAAACGAATCTATGATTTGCATAGAAGACGAACCAAACTATGAGGAGAACATAAAAGCATTTTACAAGAATCTGATCCGTAATTCAATTGCTATTAAAGATTACAAAACGTCTTTAAACACTACATGCAATACGTATGATAAACTTGAATATAAATTTTCAAATTCGGCATTTATTACTGCACCATTTTATGACAATTCAGCGAATATTCTAGAAAAAACATTATCAGAACATATATTAGCAGCAAAAGAAAGAATTATAGTTTGCGCTCAGCATTTGGCAGCGTTTAATTACAAATTCAATGCTAAGCATCATGCTACTATCAATAAAAGTGAAATTCGTAAAGGTATATTAGGTAATGTAATTGCCATGACGAACAAAGGGATAGAAGTAACTTTTTTATCACAGACTTTTGCACCTTTAACCGAAGATGCAGAGAAATTTAAAGAGATGAAATTTAGAAGACCTGCGAACGCAAATAGTTTTCAGCAATTCTACAGTAAGATCAAGAGCTCTGAGAATATTGAATACTTTGTAAATGAGCACATACACTCGAAATTTATTCTCATTGATAATATGCTAATTTACTGTTCTTATAATTTCACTCCCACCCAATTTATCTATCTAGACAACGTGAATATCACTCAATTCACCAACATGCCAGAATTAAACTATAGCGGAATACATTGCGAAGTAGGTATGCATCTTGTTATTAAAGACCAAAATACCATAAAGGCTTTTGAAAATAATGTTACAAGTATTAAACGTAAGAAGGAAACCATACAAGTAACTAACTTTGGGTGCAAGCCCACGAGGCATTAAATTGAAAACATAATTAATATTTAGACGCAAGCATAGAACATTCAAATCTCAATTACCGAGTAAAATAGATGATTGATTTAAAAGCAATTTGAAATTCTAAAATGTATTTTTGCCTTCATGTGATGAGTTTCTAAAAACCCTTTTAGAGAATCTAAGAAATATAGAATAGCGTAAGAAAATGAATATAGTATCCTTTTTTGCTGGAGCAGGCGGACTAGATCTTGGTTTTGAACAAGCTGGTTTTAATGTGATATGGGCAAACGAATATGATAAAGATATTTGGGAGACATATGAAAAGAATCACCCCAATACTACATTCGACAAAAGAAGTATTGTTGATATACCTGCGGATGATGTACCCGATTGTGACGGAATCATTGGTGGACCGCCATGTCAAAGCTGGAGTGCCGCTGGTGCCGCAAGAGGTATTCAAGACAAAAGAGGACAGTTATTCTATGATTTTATTAGAATACTGGAAGCCAAGCAACCCAAATTCTTTTTAGCAGAAAACGTAAGCGGAATGCTAATTGGCAAACACAGTACAGCGCTAGATGGCATTAAAAAGCTTTTAAAAAATGCTGGTACAGGTTATGACCTTTCTTTTCAAATGCTAAATGCATCAGACTACAATGTACCCCAAGACAGAAAAAGAGTTTTCTTTATAGGCATTAGAAAAGACTTGAATTTCAAATATGAATTTCCGACCGAAACCTTTCCTAAAATTACTCTTGAAACAGCCATTTCAGATTTAAAGGATGCGGCAATACCTGCGCTAGAATTCAATAACACTAATGGCAAAAAGTGTACTATTCCCAATCACGAGTATATGATCGGTGGTTTTTCAACCATGTACATGTCTAGAAATCGTGTTCGCAATTGGGACGAACAATCTTTTACCATACAAGCAGGTGGCAGACACGCACCTATACATCCGCAGGCACCAAAAATGAAACTTATTGAGAAAGATGTTCGCGTATTTGTACCAGGTAAAGAAGATTTATACAGAAGGTTAAGCGTACGAGAATGTGCTAGAATACAGACTTTCCCCAATGACTTTACCTTTCATTACAAAAAAGTGGCAGCAGGCTATAAAATGATCGGTAACGCAGTACCCGTTAACTTAGCGAAGTTTTTAGCCGAGAGTATTATGGCTCAATTAAAGGCTAATGAAACTAAAGTAGCTAAAGATAAAAAAGCTAAAGCTTATAAGGTTTTAGAATAGTCAAAAACTATATCATTAGTATTACTCGCCTATTAGTTCTTTTGTTTCCGCATTCATCTTCGGCGGCATAAAATACATAAAAACCAACATGATAAGAAAATAAAGAACCGCAAATGTAGTATAGGTATTGTCACCCGCATCTGGTGAAATCGGCAGTAAAACAAGAGACATATTTAACATCGATTGTATTACCAATACACATATTCCACTTTTAGTTTTTGAGTATACAATAGCACACATACCAGCAGCTCCCATCATATTTAAAAACAAGGGCCATACCGGTAAATCTTCTATTACTCCGACATTTATAAAAACGGAAGGTAACCACCATAAAGACCACACAAAACCGATAACCTGAGTTGCGTAAAATGGTTTAGTAATTTTCGAAAGTTCACGAAATGCATATCCGATCCATACCACTTCACCTAGAAATGCCCAAGACAAAAGAAATAAAGTGAATTTTAAGCTTGGTATATAAATTTCGAAATCTAGAATGGACATATCTCCATTGTAAAAAGCTACAATTACCAATGTCATCAAACCTATTATAAATGCGAATAGTAAACTAAATAGATACCATTTTGGGTGCACTTTCCAAATTAGCATAGGTCTAAACAAATTCTTTATGCCCTCATTGCCTTTTGTGATTTTTACAATAAAAAGCAATAAAAACATTAGTGCGTAAAAACGACCGTTGGTATATGGGAAAAATTCAATTACCCCCTTACTTTTCAAGTAAGTAATAACAAAATTAAGTAAAGGCGCGAGTGCTAAAAACACCCATATTTCATACTTCTTTAGAAAACCGACCATTTTTGGAACCATAAATAAATTACTAGTCATATTTCAACACTACCCATTTATCATTTTAAACACAAAACTTCAGATAAATATAGTTTATGCTAAAGTAGTTTAACTATACTTTATTATACATAATAATCTCTAAAAAATAAAAACCCCTAACAATCTAACAATAAGATTACTAGGGGTTTCAAAAGTACTCGAGGCGGGAATCGAACCCGCACTCCGAAGAACTGGATTTTGAATCCAGCGCGTCTACCAGTTCCGCCACTCGAGCATATTTTACCATTAAGACACGGCATCCTGTAAAACAGGACTGCAAAACTAAATAATTATTTTCTTTCCAACACCAAAAATATCAAGATTTATGCATTAGCAACCGAATTTAATTTTTAAATTTGCACCTCCTTAAAAACAAAGACCTCAATAAATTATTGAAGCAACTGTTTGGAAAACAATAAGAAAGACATGCCATACCAAGTTCCACAACCGAAAATATTTGCTTGTACACAAAGTAAAATCTTAGGCGAGAAAATCGCTAAGGCTTATGGAACCGAATTGGGTAAAATATCTTTTTCTCGTTATAGTGATGGGGAGTTTCAACCTTCTTTCGAAGAATCTATTCGTGGAACGCGAATCTTTATTATAGGTTCTACACATCCTGGTCCTGAAAACTTGATGGAAATGTTGCTAATGATAGATGCTGCAAAAAGAGCATCTGCACGCCATATTACAGCAGTTATGCCATACTTTGGTTGGGCAAGGCAAGACAGAAAAGACAAACCTAGAGTACCTATTGCTGCAAAATTAGTTGCTAAAATGCTGGAAACAGCAGGTGCTACTAGAATTATTACAATGGATCTACATGCTGATCAGATACAAGGGTTCTTTGAAAAACCTGTTGATCATCTTTTCGCATCTACGTTATTTTTACCATACCTAAAAAACTTAGGTCTAAAAGACCTTACTATAGCTTCACCAGATATGGGTGGTTCAAAAAGAGCATACGCATATTCTAAAGCATTAGATAGCGATGTTGTTGTTTGTTACAAACAAAGAGCTAAAGCAAACGTCATCTCTCATATGGAGCTGATAGGTGATGTAAATGGTAAAAATGTTGTACTAGTAGATGACATGGTAGATACTGCGGGTACATTGACCAAAGCAGCTGATTTAATGATGGAGCGTGGTGCTCTTAGTGTTAGAGCTATAACCACACATGGTTTATTGTCAGGTGATGCATACGAAAAAATTGAAAAATCGAAATTAACGGAATTGATCATTACCGATTCTATTCCGATTGAAATAAAGAGTGATAAAGTAAGAGTATTAAGTTGTGCTAATCTATTTGCCGAGGTAATGGATAAAGTTCATAACAATAACTCTATTTCTTCTAAGTTCTTAATGTAAGTTAGAAGCAAAAACAAGAATATTAATTTTTAATACATATAATGAAGTCAATTACAATTAAAGGATCAGAAAGAGAAAGCGTGGGCAAAAAAGCAACCAAAGCCTTACGTAATGCTGGAAAGGTTCCTTGCGTAGTATACGGAGGGGATAAACCATTACACTTTTCAGCAGATGAACTAGCGTTCAGAGATTTGGTTTACACTGCAAATGCGCACACAGTTGCAATTGAATTAGATGGTGGAGCTTCTGTAAAAGCAATCATGCAAGATATTCAGTTTCACCCTGTAACAGATGCTATCATCCATATTGATTTCTATCAATTATTCGATGATAAAATGGTTACTATGGATATTCCTGTAACATTAGAAGGAAATTCACCAGGTGTACGTAACGGTGGACGTTTATTGTTCAGAAAACGTAAACTTTCTATTAAAGCTTTACCTGGCAAATTACCTGATTTCTTCAACATTGATATCTCTAAGTTGAAAATCGGTCAGAACATCGATGTAGCATCATTATTAAATGATGATTTCACGATTTTACACCCAGATAGCCAAGTTGTAGTACAGGTTAAAACTGCACGTACCGCTGTTGTTGAGGATGAAGATGAAGAAGGTGAAGAAGGAGCTGAAGGTGCAGAAGGTGCATCTGAAGAAGCTGCTCAAGAGTAGTCTTTACAATTTTAAGATTCATAATAAAGCATCCTGGTACTTGTATCAGGATGCTTTTGTATTTTTATCAATTAAATCACAATACAAATGTTCGGTTTTCTTAAAGCTCTTTTTACAAAACAGAACATCATACTTGAAGAGAAAGATCCCATGAAGAAATTTTTAATCGTAGGCTTAGGTAATATCGGTGATGAATATGCAGAAACCAGACATAACATTGGCTTTAAAGTACTAGACGAAGTAGCCAAAGTAAACGACTTTACTTTTGAAACTGTTAAGCTTGGTGATATAGGGTCATACAAGGTAAAAGGAAGAACTATTATTTGCCTTAAACCTTCTACATATATGAACAGAAGTGGAAAGGCTCTGAAGTATTGGATGGATAAAGAAAACATACCTCAAAGTAACATTCTAGTAATAACAGATGACATCAACTTACCGTTTGGCACTATTAGAATTAAAACCAAAGGTAGCAACGGTGGTCATAACGGACTAAAAGACATAGAGCTATTTCTACAGACCATACTTTACAATAGGTATCGTTTTGGAGTTGGCGCCGATTTTGGTAAAGGGAGACAGGTAGAATATGTATTAGGGCAGTGGAGCGAAGAAGAAAAAGCACTAATGCCAGAACGATTAAAGAAATCAACCGAGATTATAAATTCGTTTGCTCTAGCCGGTATTGCTAGAACTATGAATCAATTCAATAATTCTTAAAGCACTTTAAAAGTAAATACACCAGTATCTGATCTATTACCCTCTTCGTCAATAACGACAACTTTCCAGTAGTACACCGTATCTGATGTTACAGATACTTTAATACTCGTTACTGGCGATGATAATTCTCGAATTAAATTTATTGGTGGTGTTTCTACAGAGAAATACACTTCGTAACTAGCGATATCATCATCTAAATCAGCAGCAGACCATGTTAACTCAACCTCATTATTAATATCTTTAAAAACATTATCTGAAGAAGCCGGACTTATAATAGTTGCAGGAAAAGGTGCAAATGTGGTTCTAGATCCAGAATTATAAAAATACCACTCTTTACTAGATACCGTTTGCTCTACTTCACTATTTCTAGAGCGTACAAGCCATGAAAATTGCTCGCCTTTTGCCAAAGGTAATTGAGCAGAATTCGATGCCGAAACAATGGTCTGTACTGTACCAGTGGCGATATTGGTAACACGTAATTCATAGGTCTCTGTATTATCTGCCGATCCCCAGCGAAACTCAACCCTACTCGTCTCCTCTCCTAAACTACTACCTGTAGTACATTCAGAATTTTCTTCTGGAAATACCAAAAGCACTGCTTCAGGTGGATTTGCAGCACTTTTCTTTTTACAACTCGTAACAGCCATAAATAAACACGTAATAAGTACTAAAAAGCGCATCATTCTTTAATTACTTTAGAAGTTCCATTTATTGTTCTACCCACATACTTTAAGTAATAAATACCCGTAGACAGTGAACTCAAATCTAAACTTATGATTCCGTTTAATGGCTGTATAGAATTACTAGAAATATATCTACCGTCGGCACTAAAAATACTTACAGTTACTTCTTCGTGCTGAGCACCTAAATAGACTTGAACAATATCTTTTACAGGATTTGGATATACAACCGGCTGTACATAAAAACCTATCTGCTCTTCATAAACACCTTGGCATGGTATATCTGTAAAAACTTTTAAAGTATTCAATCCTTTATCTAAATCTAACGCCACTGTAGATTCTTCTGTTTGTATCGCTACTCCGTTTAGTTCTATAGTATAAAATGATGCCCCGTTCATTTCAAGTGTTACTTGAGAACCATCTACGGCTATTTTAGAAGTTACATTAAGTGGCGAAGGTTCTGTAATCTGCACTTCAACACAATACTCTTGGTACGCGATAACGCCATCTGTACCCGTCATACACAAAGTATATGTACCAGATTCTAAATTTGCTAAATTAAAGGCATTCGAAAAATTCTGTGTTAGATTTAATCCATTGCCAGAAACTACTACCTGGTAATCTAGCGCCAACTTTGGCACAATAGAAAGCGAACCATCGTTATTATCTCTACACGTTTCACTTTCTAAGCTAACAATAAAGTTCTCAACAGGAAAACGATATATAGCGCAACCAGAAGCATCTACCTCTTGACCGGCAGGCGTACCTAAACATAAATCATCACCATCATCAAACACTCCGTCATTATCAGCATCTGGTCTAAAATCTCCCTCTACGCAAGCTTCAAGAATAAATGATTTTAAACTACCACCATCTGAAGGAGCGTTATCCTTAATCTCTAAAGTCCATTCACCCAATATAGATTCTCCATTAAAGGAACTTAAACTTCCTAAAGGTTTTACCGAACCACTAATACCAGGATTAACCGAACAAGTAAATGCCGGACTATCATCATCAAAAGTTGCGTCAATATTTCTTGAATCGCCGCATGAATTAGAAACCAATGTCACCGTAGTACCTGCGGGCGAGGTTAGACTAATGACCAAATCAGCCAAAAATGTATGCTCTATATCGAGTTGCACATTGATGTCTGCAACAGGCAAATCTTCAAAAAACACAATTTTAGAAGTAATCACTGGTGTACCGCTACTTGATATAGCGATTGGCATACCTGTAGCACTTTTTGTAGCGCAATTAAATTGAACCGTAGAAAAGCTAAAAGGGGTACTAAAAACACCTTCACCACAATCATTCTTTGGCTTTACCCTCCAAAAATAAGTACTATTATTATCTAAAAGCGTAGGCGAGAACGAACTACCATTAACAGTACTCGATTCTATAACATTCGTAAAAGCAGCATCATCTGCAATTTCAACATCATACTGCGTATTACCAACCGATGTTCCCCATTCTAACAACACATCGGTAGACGCGTTCTCAAAACTATCAACAGGTGAAATTAGAATTACTTCCTCAAAATTATCATCGTAAATTCTTAACTGCAGTATAATTTCTTTTGTTACCGTATCTGCTGTGGCTAAAACCCGAACAGGATAAATACCAGGATCTACCGTATCAATTCCTTCAAAATCAACTGTAACCAAAGTGTCGTCTGCATCTGCGACAGCAGGTGCAAACGTTGCTGTAATACCTATTGGCAAATCAAGTACGCTAAAGGTACTTTCTTCATCAAAACCTAAATCGGTTTCATAGGTAAAATCAACACTTAGATCATCTGGCTTACAAATATCAAAAACAACCTCTTCAAAGTTAAGAACGATCTCTGACGGAGTTATAGAAAAATTTACATCATTAACGGCAAAGAAAATATTATCATCCGCTTTGATCATAATACGCCCTGTACTTGTCGGAATATTTGGCACAATTATAGTCTGACTACCATCATTCAATGTATTTTCTACCAATGTAATAGGAAAGGTGATACCACGATCCGTAGATAAAAATATAGAAACGGTTTCAGCGCTTATAGGTGAAATATCAGTATTGGCAACATCCCAAGTAATAGTCTGCACCGATCCAGCTTCAAAAGACTCTTCTACAGCTTGAGAACTTATTAAAAATGGTCCGGCTTCATTGACTACCGAAACTGACATTTCATCAGAATCTGATTGTCCGCCATTTAAAGCATTATCACGTACGGTCAATGAAAAATTCAATTCACGCCCTACATTAGAAAGCGTTTCCCATGCAGAACCAGAAGTTGGCACTGTCTGGGTTAGTTCTCCGCTTAAGATTCTATTCAAACTAGGAAAATACCGTTCTGAAGTAAGTTTAGGTGATAAGGATCTAAAATTTGCCCCAGCCGGGTTATCAGGTCCGAATGTTGCCTGCGTTACTATTCCGTTATCAATCTGTTCCCAAGTATAACTAAGCACATTTGCCACATCAACATCAGTCGCCTCGCCCGAAAGCACAAAAGGAGTTCCTTTAGGTATCACGTAATCTGTTAATGGAACAATAGTAGGCGGATTATTTACAAGTGCCTCAGTTACTCCGCATGAAACAGTTTCTAAATAATCTCGTATTTGAACTATGCTTACATAATGAAAGTAATCATCACTATTAGAGGCTACATTATTTACCCCTGTTATGCCCGCATACCCCATGATTGTTGTACCACTAGCTGGCTCGACCTGTACCGTTGTACCTTCTGAAATATGTGAAAAAGAATGATTTGCCCCAAACTGATGCCCCATTTCATGAGCAACTAAATCAATATCAAAAGCATCACCAACCGGTGAAGACAATGTTGTATAACCACTACCCTTTCTACTATCTGTACATACAGCGCCAATAAAACCAGAGTTACCGTCTAAGGTATTATCCTGTTGATTAAAAAGGTGCCCAATATCATAATTAGCCTCACCAATAACAGATGTTAATGTATTTTGAACTTGAGAGCTTAAACTACCCGTATAAGGATCAGTTTCTGGATCTGTATAAATTACAAGGTCTGTATTTGCAATCAATTCTAAGGTTATGGCTAAATCGCGTTCAAATACGGCATTAATTCTAGTTAATGTTGCATTAATGGCAGCAAGTGCATCAGCCTTTGTTCCTCCATGAAATGCAGTGTATTCACCTGAAGCTGAAATAGCAACTCTAAATTTTCTTAGTGTTTGATCATCTACCAATTTAGCCGTAAGGTTTTGCGAATATTCTTTAACCTCTGGCATCGTTTTACACACAAAATCAATATCACGCTCGTCTTGCTCTGTTCTTCTATATACTACATAGGTGTCGTCAGCAGATTTCTGCATAAATAACGCTCCGTTTTCACCAGAAGTGCTCATCGTACTTTGAATACCTTTAGGAGAAACACTAAACCTAATTTGCTTAGTAGCATCATGTAGGGCGATACCCTTATATGATTTTATAGATGGATATTTGAGTGCTAATTCTTCAGAAAAAAGATGGGAATCTTCCACTAAAAAGGGGACTAGCTTGCCCGTTTCATCTGGAAAATAAATGATATTGGAAGTTTTATGCGCTGAAAGTGCTTGTAAAAATTGTTGCTGATTAAGGGTAAAAGCCGTTCCTTTATTTACTCTTAACTGTTGCTTAGTGAATTGCTTAGCCTTATTATTCAATTCCGTATTTTTCCAATAGGCAGTCTGTGCCATACCGGAAAAGGAAAGAAATACTATGGTAATTGTAAAAACTAGGCGTAATTTTGCAATCATTAAGAGGCTTTTAACTCAAAATCAAATATAAGTCTTTTTATTTTCTATCATAGGTGATTACAGTCCGCAACATTTCTAAATACAAAGAAGAACATCCTACGGTCATTACCATAGGCACCTTTGATGGTGTACATATAGGTCACCTTAAAATACTTAGTAAAATCATAAATCATGCCAAAAGTACCGAATTAAAATCTTCGGTTCTTACGTTTTTTCCGCATCCGAGAATGGTCTTACAAAAAGATGCGAATATTAAACTACTAAATACCATAGACGAAAAGATTCATATTTTAGATAAACTTGGTCTAGACGTACTTATAATTCACCCTTTCACCAAAGATTTTTCTAGACTTACGGCTATTGAGTTCGTACGTGATATACTTGTAAATACCTTACATATAAAAAAAGTGATTATTGGGTATGACCACAGATTTGGACGAAATAGAAATGCCAATATCTCAGATTTAATCACTTTTGGCAACACGTATGATTTTACGGTAGAAGAAATTCCTGCTCAAGAAATTGATGACGTATCGGTTAGTTCTACCAAGATCAGAAAAGCATTAGAAGATGGCGATATTGAAACCGCTAATAGCTATTTAGGCTATGAATATATGCTTACCGGTACCATTATAAAAGGTAAGGGCATTGGCAAACAATTGGGCTACCCAACAGCAAACCTTGCTATAGCTGAAGATTACAAGCTAATACCTAAAAATGGTGCTTACGTTGTAAATAGCATTTTAAATGGTGTCGTTGTTTACGGTATGATGAATATTGGCTATAACCCAACCGTAAATGGCACAGAGAAATCGATAGAAATCAATTTTTTCGATTTTGATGAAGATTTGTATGACCAAAAAATTCAGATTAATATTTTGGTTCGCTTAAGAGATGAGCATAAATTTGAATCTATTGATGCTCTAAAAGCTCAATTGGCCAAAGACAAAGAAAAATCGCTACACTATATTAAAAGGTAATTATGCTCAACAGGTTATTATTTCAACGCATAGATAATAGCCCGTTAATCATCTTTCGTATATTTTTCGGCATACTCGTCTCCTTAGAATGTTTTGGCGCTATTGCCACAGGCTGGGTAAAGCGGAATCTAATTACACCAGAATACACTTTCCCTTTCATTGATTTTGAATTTCTACAACCATTACCTGGTTATGGCATGTATTTTTACTACTGCCTAATGGGTATACTTGGGTTATGTATTGCCGTAGGCTTCAAATACAGGGCTAGTATAATTTCATTTACAGTGCTATGGACTGCAACGTATTTGATGCAAAAAACAGCTTATAACAATCATTACTACTTACTCATATTAATAACATTAATCATGTGCTTTTTTCCTGCGGAAAGAAGTCGATCGTATGATGTTAAAATGAAACCTGAACTAGAAAGCAACTCTATGTATGCTTATGTAAAATGGGCGGTAGTGTTACAATTATTTATTGTTTACGTGTACGCATCAATTGCCAAAATGTATGGCGATTGGCTTGATTTTAGCACGATAGCCGTATTAATGAATTCAAAAAAGAACTACTGGCTAGTTGGCGATATTTTACAAGAACCGTGGATACATAGTATAATTGGATCAGTTGGTATTTTGTTTGATTTACTCATTGTACCAGCTTTACTTTGGAAACCAACAAGAAAAGCGGCTTTCTTTATTTCATTATTCTTTCACCTATTCAATTCCGTCATTTTTCAAATTGGTATTTTCCCTTACTTATCGATTGCTTTTAGCGTCTTCTTTTTTGAGCCAGAAACTATTCGCAAGATATTTTTCAAATCTAAGAGACCGTATACTTCGTCAGAACAAATTGTTCCAACACATAAAAACGCGCTTCTATTAGGCTTTGCTGTATACTTTATGATTCAATTACTACTGCCCATTCGACATCATGCTATTGATGGTGATGTGCTTTGGACAGAAGAAGGACACCGAATGAGTTGGAGAATGATGTTACGCAGCAGACAAGGAAAAGGCACGTTTAAAGTGGTAGATAAAGACACTAAAGAAACGTTTATCATTAAACCGAAAGATTATGTTTCTCGCGGTCAAGAACGTAAAATATTTGCCTACCCAGATTTTGCATGGCAGTTTGCCCAATATTTAAAGAAAGAGTTTGAGCAAAATGATAGAGATGTTTCAGTATACCTAGAAAACTCTAAGATCAGCATCAACCGCAAACCTTTTGTACCCTTTATAGATTCTAAAACTGATCTAGCAGCAGAGACTTGGTATCAAACAAAACATCACGACTGGATTCTACCTGCCAACTTCGGAAGCCCTGAAAAATAATATATCTATAAAAAATAAGTTCTTATATCTAAGAAAACTTAATAGATTCAGAACAATTTGACTAAAAACCATATTAATCGTTGTTTAGTCTCGAAAAGTAAGCTTTAGAAATTTTAGTTTAATGTAAATTTGTTTTTAAATACAATACATCCATAATGTTACAAATACAGACCATTAGAGATAATCAAGAAGATATTATCCTTGCCCTTGGAAAAAGAAATATTGATGCCCAACCCTTAATTGAAAAAGTGCTTCAATTAGATGAAAAAAGACGTGCTGCCCAAACAAGTTTGGACAACATTTTGGCAGAATCGAATAAAATTTCCAAAGAAATTGGTGTATTGTACAAAACAGGAAAAGCTCAAGAAGCTAATTCTCTAAAAGAAAAAACGGTAAAGCTGAAGGAAGAGTCCAAACAATTAGGTGATGACTTAAACTTAGCGGAAGAAGAGTTACAAACACTGCTTTATCAATTACCGAATGCTCCACATACTTCTGTAAAGAAAGGTTCTACAGAAGAGGATAATGAAGAGATATTCAATGAAGGTGAAATACCTAAGTTAGTAGAAGGCGCCTTACCGCATTGGGAGTTGGCAAAGAAATATGATATTATAGATTTTGAATTAGGTGTTAAAATAGCAGGTGCAGGTTTCCCTGTATATAAAGGAAAAGGAGCTCGTTTGCAACGTGCCTTAATTGCCTATTTCTTGGATAAAAACACTGAAGCAGGTTATACTGAAATTCAGGTGCCGCACTTGGTAAACGAACTTTCAGGTTATGGAACAGGTCAATTACCAGATAAAGAAGGTCAAATGTACCATGTAACGGCAGATGACCTTTATTTAATACCGACTGCAGAGGTTCCTGTAACCAACATTTTTAGAGATGTTATCGTAAATGAAAGTGATTTTCCAATTACATATACGGGCTATACTCCGTGCTTTAGAAGAGAAGCGGGTAGTTATGGTGCACATGTACGTGGCTTAAACCGCTTACACCAATTCGATAAAGTTGAAATTGTACGCGTAGAACACCCTACTAAATCATACGATGCTTTAGATGGAATGGTTGAACATGTAAAGAACATTCTACGAGAGCTGAAACTACCGTACCGTATTCTAAGACTTTGTGGTGGTGATTTAGGTTTTACAGCTGCACTTACGTTTGACTTTGAAGTGTTTTCAACTGCACAAGACAGATGGTTAGAAATTAGCTCTGTCTCAAACTTTGAAACATACCAAGCTAATAGATTAAAACTTCGCTTTAAAGACGAAAACGGTAAAAATCAACTAGCACATACCTTAAACGGAAGCTCTTTGGCATTACCGCGTGTATTAGCCGGAATTCTAGAAAATTACCAAACTGCAGACGGAATTAAAATTCCTGAGGTGTTAGTACCTTATTGTGGTTTTGATATGATTAACTAATACCAGTTCTTTTTACATTACTTTATGGCTTAAAATATATTTTGAGCGGTCTGATTGTGTTTACAATTTGGACGAAGATTAATGATATTATATGTTGATTTTAGTTTCTTTTTAAACAGACGGAACTAAAGATGTGAACAGTTCATCGAATTTTTTACGCTCTCAAATAAATTAAGATAATCCCTACAAAGATTAGCAATTGAAAATTGTAACTTGTGCTGACTCACGTTGTTTACTTACAACAAATTCAACCATAATTGCATGAGATTTTGCTTATTATTCTTTGCCATAACATTTGTGCATTTATCACAAGCCCAGGTTACTCCGGCAGAAAGAGCGGCATTATTAGCCTTTTACAATGCAACTGATGGTCCAAATTGGATTAGCGAAAATGATGCAGACCTTACTAATGATTGGAATTTTATAGGACCAGTAACTGACGATTGGTATGGTTTAACTGTAGTTGGCGGCAATGTTGTTGGCATTGACATGAACCCTACAAATACTAATATAAGCTCAAATAATCTTACAGGAGAGCTTCCCTACGAAATAGGAGACTTGGCTTACTTACAAGTTCTTGATGTAGGCATACAAAATCTAAGCGGGCAAATACCCGATAGATTAACCGAGTTAACTGAACTAAGATATCTACGATTAAAAGCAAACCAGTTTACCGGTCCTATTCCAGATACTATTGACAATCTTACAGAACTCGTTTTTTTAGATTTCGAAAACAACGAATTTAATGGTGAAATACCGGTAACAATTGCTCAACTCACAAACCTTCAAACATTAAGACTTAGAGGTAATCTATTAACTGGAGAAATACCAATTGAAATTACCGACATGATTAGCTTAAGAATTCTACGTTTAGGCGTAAATCAATTTACCGGTTATGTATATCCCGAATACGGCAATCTTAGCAACCTTACAGAACTAGGTCTAGGAAACAATCAACTTACTGGTGTGATACCTATTGAACTTCAATCTTTAGTTGAATTGAGAATTTTAATTTTATCGACCAATGAACTAACAGGTGAATTACCTATTGAATTAAGAACCTTAATAAATGCTGAATATATAAATTTTTCAAATAATAATTTAACAGGGATCATACCTACGGAATATGGAGAATGGGTTAGCATGATAAATCTTGTCATGGCAGGTAATCAACTAACAGGTCAAATTCCAGAAAGCTTTAATAAACTTACTAATTTACAATACCTTGATTTGGGGGGCAATGAACTTAGCGGTACTCTTTCACCCTCTTTTTCATCTTGGAACGAAATCATAGACTTAAGCTTGGGGCAAAATCAATTTTCAGGTAACATTCCAGATAGTTATGCCTCTTTTTCTAATTTAGAAAGATTGACTTTAAGCGACAATCTCTTTTCTGGAGAATTATCTCCGTTATTCTCTCAATGGTCAAGTATCACATCTATTTATTTAAACAATAATAATTTCAGCGGAGAAATTCCAGATACTTACTCTGCTTGGGTAACTCTAGAATCATTAGTAATTTCAAATAATCAATTTGGAGGCGAATTACCTCCATCATTCAGCAATTGGCTAAGCGCAACCTATCTCGCTTTTGGAGAGAATTTTTTTGATGGCGATTTACCTAACTTTACTGGAGTACTTTCTACGACCGATGTTTTACAAATAAATGATAACAGATTTCAATTTGGCGATTTTGAAAATGAATTCGACCATTACGACCAAAATATTCTTGGGTTTTCCGATGCAGACCAAGCCAACGTAAATGATATTGAAACTTTTGATAATTGCGTAGGTTCTGGCATAACGTTATCTACGATAGTCAGTGGTACGGCCAATGTTTACCAATGGTTCAAAGACGGCTCTCCCATATTAGGAGCAAACGACGCTGATCTAATTCTTGATCCTTTAAGCGTAACCGATGCGGGAGTATATACTTGTGAAATTACAAGCACCATAGTAACAGACCTGACCCTAGAGCGAAACCCGATCACTGTTACAGTGAACGATAACGCTCCTACCGCCAATGAAATTACTGATATTACTGTTTGTGATTTAGATGGTGACGGATTTGCAATGTTTACAATTAACATTACAGACCTAGAATCTCAAACAATAGGAAATCAAACAGGATTGACAGTTTCCTATTTTGATGCTACAGGTAATCTTCTAATTCTAACCGACGACTTTACCAACACCATACCTAACACACAAACTGTAACCGTTCGTGTTACCAATTCAAGCGGTTGCGAAGATGAGACTTCGTTTAACTTAACTACCACAACACCTGTCACAGCCGAACAATTTGACGACACAACAGCATGCGGCAGTTTTACGTTGCCAGAATTAGATTTAGGCAATAATTACTACACACAACCTAATGCCCAAGGCTCTAAGTTACAGGCTGGAGAAAATATCACCGCAACACAGACCATTTATATTTATGCAGGTATAGGCGATTGTGCTGACCAAACTAACTTTACGGTCACCATTATACCTCTAGTAACAGTAGAAGAATTAAATGATGTAACAGAATGTGGCGTATTTACCTTACCACAATTAAACAACGGTAGTTACTACACTCAAAGTGGTGGAACAGGCACTTTAATGAATAGCGGCGAGGTAATAACACAAACCCAGACTATTTATATTTATGAAGAGAATGATACTTGTTTTGCCGAATCTAGTTTTCAAGTAACCATAGATTTTATTGCTTGCGAAAATTCTGATGAAGCGATAAAATTGAAGTTTCCCAATTTCTTTACTCCTAATGAAGATGGCACTAATGATGTATGGGAGGTTGACCAAGATTTTTTCACCCTAAAGGGTACAGTTACCATTTATGACCGATACGGAAAATTTCTTTATCAGTTCAATGCCGAAAACGGAAGCTGGAACGGAACTTTTAATGGCAGAAGACTTACTGCAACAGATTATTGGTATAGGTTTGTTGAAGAAGAAGGTAATACAATTGTTACTGGACATTTTTCACTTAAAATATAATACAACACCTCCTTGTCAAATTAAAAATCTTAATAATTCAAAGGCTATTAATGTAACATTTTCTTAAAATATATTAGCCAAAATGAAGTATTCATGAAAGTACTTCTAATGAATGAATTTTTACACCCAACCCCATCAATATTCATTATTTTAGTAAAACGTTCAATTTTCATTAGTAACATGGGTTGACAAAATCTTAAAATCTTCTACATTATGAACTTCAAATTCAATTACTATTTATTGATTATCAGTTTGATATTATTCAGTTGCTCTGATGAAAAAATCACGGAAAATATAGAATTTGATATTGAAGAACTGACCATTTCTGACATTCATAAAGCATACGAAGCTAAAACCTTTAATAGCCAACAATTAGTACAAGCATATTTATATAGAATTGAAAAATATGACACTTTAACAAATGCACTAACCACAATAAATGAAAATGCTCTTGACATTGCTAAATCTCTTGATGAAGAATATCAAAAAACAGATATTTTACGTCCATTACATGGTATTCCCATAATTGTAAAAGACAATATTAATACAGAAGGCTTGCCTACTACTGCGGGCTCACTAGCACTGCAAAACTATATACCCGAAGAAGATGCGTTTATTATAGAAAAATTAATAGAAGCAGGTGCTATAATCATAGCAAAATCTAACATGGCAGAATGGGCATTTAGCCCAATGCATAGCGAAAGTTCCACAGCCGGTACTACTAGAAATCCTTATAACACAGATTACGTACCAGCAGGATCCAGTGGTGGTACTGGCGCTTCGATCGCTTCTAATTTCGGAACAATTGGGCTAGGTACAGATACCGGAAATTCAATTAGAGGACCATCATCACATAATGCTTTGGTAGGCTTTAGAACCACTCTAGGCTTAGTTAGTAGAAGCGCAATTGTTCCTCTTTATTTGAGAAATGATGTAGTAGGACCAATGTGTCGTACTGTTGAAGATGCAACTAAAGTTTTAGAAGTTATTGCAGGCATAGATACTAAAGACCCACTTACAAAATATTCAGAAGGAAAAACACCCGAAGGTTATACGCAATTTCTTAAGAAAGATGCACTAAAAGGTTCTAGAATAGGTGTTCTGAGAACATTAAGTGATGATAATCCGCATCCTGAAATAACTCAATTATTTAATAATGCACTTCACCAATTAGACTCTCTAGGAGCTTCGGTAATTGATTCGGTTATCGTACCTGATTTTCAAAATTTAAGACAGAACCAATGGTGTGCAACATTCAGAACAGATGTAGAAACTTTTTTAGAAGACTACGTTAAAAATGATTCCTTAAAAACCATTGAAGATATTATTGCTGCTGGAAGTACATCCGATTTTGCTAGAGAAAGGTTAGTTAGAAATGCCGCACACTCGGGCAGATGGGAAGATTCGGACATACCATGTTTAGATGCCTACACAGATATACGTAGGGTTGCTTTTAGAGAAGCTATTGAAAACGTGATGGATTCTTTAAAGTTAGATGCCATTGTATACCCATCATGGAACAACCCACCAGCCCCAATTGACCAATTTCAAAAAGAATATAAAGGAGATAATAGTCAGATAATTAGTCCGCATACCGGTCAACCGGCATTTACCGTTCCTATGGGTTTTACAAGTGGAAACTTACCAGCGGGACTCCAGTTTTTAGGCAGAATGTATGATGAGCCTATTTTAATAGGACTTTCGTATTCTTATGAGCAGGGCACTAAACACAGAAAACGGCCAGTATTGAAATAATTGACAAAAGAGAAATTAGAAAAATATAGACTATTTGTTAATCTAAGGCGTATATAAACAAACAGAAATAAAATCTGTGATTACCTTGCCTTAAATAACTCTTATGAAAAACAGTATCCTACTAATTATACTTTTAAATTTTATAGCCTGTAACAATCAAGATGACAGTATTATTACAGAAGATGTAACTGAGGATTTATCGGAAGAAAATGAAAATTTTAACGCCATACCAGTTTTCAACCACGCCTATATTGAAAATTTTGAAGTAGACCAATTGGCGTACATTGCTTTAAATGCTACAAATGCATATGTATTAGTTGACCCATTCGAAGATGACGTTGCAGAATCAATCGCTGAAATTAAAGCCAACGAAAATCAATTAGCAGCCTATATCAGTATTGGTACAGGTGAAGACTGGAGAGATGATTTTAATGAACTTCAACCTTTTTTAACTACCGAACAATGGGCAGAGTGGTCAGGTGAATATTTCGTAAACACTACGACAACCGGAATAATCGACGTGATGAAAGCTCGAATAGATAAAATTGCAGATTTGGGTTTTGATTGGGTAGAGTTTGATAATATGGATTGGGCATTGTATGATGAAACACGAGAAACATATAGTATAGAAGTTTCGAAAGAAGAAGCAATTACCTACTATCAAGAACTTTGCAATTATGTACATGAAAAAGGAATGAAGTGCATGGCTAAAAACTTCGTTGAGAATGCCGAAGATTTTGACGGCGTTACTTATGAATCTTATAACGATGATAAAAATTGGTGGGATACTTCTGGTGCCCAGAGTTTCTTGGATGATGAAAAACTCGTTATTATAATTCATTATAACGAAAGCAACTGCGACCAAGTATACAAAGATTACCAAGCGATTTACAACGAAGATCTTTCATTTATCTGTGAAGACACCACAACAAAAAAGTACCTTCATTACAATGAATAGGTAAAAGAGATTATCGACCTTTACTTTTACTAAATCTGTACAATTATGAATTGGGCACTACTAATAATCGCCGGTCTTTTCGAGGTAGCCTTCGCTTTTTGTTTAGGCAAAGCCAAAGAAACTAGTGGCAACGAAATGTACTTGTGGTATGTTGGTTTTTTAGTCGCACTTGGTATAAGCATGATACTATTAGTGAAAGCGACACAAACATTACCAATCGGTACTGCATATGCCGTATGGACAGGTATTGGTGCCGTTGGCACAGTGTTAGTCGGTATATTCGTATTCAAAGAACCAGCTACTTTTTTACGTATACTTTTTATTACCACATTAATAGGTTCTATCATAGGCCTTAAAGTAGTATCTCATTAATGAGATAGCCATTACAAGATTCGCTCACTAAAAATTAAACCTGTTATCGCATAAAATCAAGTGCTTGTTAGCATCTACTTAACAACAACTTACTGCATTCTATGTATATTTGATTATGCGCTTTATCTTTTTCGTAATAACATATTTAGCACTATCAACATTCGCCTTTGCTCAAGATGATTTCTTGGCAAAGCAATATTTTGCCGACGGTGATTTTGAAAGAGCTGTTGTTTTTTATGAAAAGCTCGTAGAGAAAAACCCTAGAAGAACGGAATACGTTCAAGATTTGGTTGCTTGCTATCAGCAGTTAGAACGCTACCAAGAAGCTGAAGATTTTTTAAATCAGCGCCTAAAAGACCGCAACCCCTACCCAACATTATTAATAGACCTAGGTTATAATTATGCCCTTCAAGAAAAAGAAGAAATGGCACAAACCTATTATGATAAAGCGTTGGACATCATCTCTAAAAATCCTAATTATGGATACGCCATAGGTCTACAATTTCAAAAATACAGTCTTTTAGACATGGCTATAAAAGCCTTTCAAACATCAATGAAGTTAAATCCGGCATTAAACTTCAACTTTCAGCTTGCCAGAATTTATGGGGAACAAGGCAATGTAGAAGCGATGTATAATTCATATCTAAATCTTGTTATTGATGGTAAAACATCTAAATCGAACATTCTAAGAAGTATTGATGATTTTATATCTGAAGATGCTGAAAACAAAAACAACATCCTATTAAAAAAAGTATTGTTAGAGCGTGCACAAAAGAATCCTGATATTCTTTGGAACGAACTTTTAAGCTGGTTATTTGTTCAGCAAAAGCAATACGGCAGTGCGTTTAGGCAAGAGAAAGCCATTTCCAAACGCATGAACGGTAGCTCTACCACTCGCTTAGAAAACTTAGGCAATGATGCCCTTGACAATGAAGAACCTGAAGTTGCCAAAGATATTTACAGTTACATTATTGAAAATACCAGCAATAAAATAACACAGTTAGATGCCGAATTGAACCTCATTGATATTGAACTATTAAATGCTTCTGGCAATCAATTAGATGCTATTCAAAAAAAATACGATGCCTTAGTAGATGAATATGGTTACAAAACGCAATCGTTACAACTTCAGGTGGCCTATGCTAATTTTCTAACTTTTACAAAGAACAATCCAGCGCCTGCAGAAAAATTACTGAAAAATAGTTTAGAGTTGCCATTAAGTGACCGAGGTACCGCATATTTAAAATTAGCATTAGGCGATATTTTGGTCTATGACAAAAAGTTTAACGAAGCACTCATCTACTTCTCTCAGATTCAGCAAAAATTAAAGAACGATGTACTTGGTCAAGATGCCCGCTATAAAGTAGCACAAACTAGTTTTTACAAAGGTGATTTCGATTGGGCTTTAACCCAATTAAAGGTGCTTAGAAGTTCTACCTCGCAACTAATTGCCAACGATGCTATGCAGTTGAGCTTACTAATTTCAGACAATTCACTTGAAGACTCTACGCAAACTGCTTTAAAAAAATATGCAAGAGCCGACTTTTTAGCCTACCAGAATAAAACCTATGAAGCAATAACCGCATTGGGCGATATTTTAGAAAATCATAAGGGCGAAAAAATTGAAGACGAGGCGCTTTTAAAACAAGCTCAATTATTTGAGAAGCAAAAAAAATACGAAGAGGCACAACTAAACTATCAGAAAATCATCACATTTTACGGTAATGGAATTCTAGCTGATGATGCCTATTATGCTTTGGGTGAATTGTATAGAAAAGTATTGAACGACCCTCAAAAAGCAAAAGAGCAGTACGAGAAGATTATCTACAATTATCAGGACAGTTACTACTTTCCTGAAGCCAGAAAGAACTTTAGAATTTTAAGGGGAGACGCCATAAATTAAAATCAGGTATTATCTAATTCGTTTTAAGCCCTAGTTAAACTAACTTTGCATTTCAATTAGAACTTGATATAACCCATGTATATATATAACGTTACCACGAATATAGAAGAAACTGCACATGAAACCTGGTTGCAATGGATGAAAGAAACTCATATTCCACAAGTGCTATCAACTGGTAAATTCTTAAGCGCAAAATTCTCAAAAGTACTAGTTGAAGAAGATATGGGCGGCTTCACTTATTCGGTACAATATACCGTAAAAGACAAAGCTACATTAGAAAGATACTATGAAGAAGATGCACCTGCGCTTATAGAAAGTATTCAGAAGAAATTTGCTGGTCAGTTGGTTTCTTTTAAAACCGAATTAGAAGTGGTAGATGAATTCTTTGTTCAAAGAGCAACTGCCACACACTATCTATTTACGTACGGAACTTTACAAGAACTAGAAGTACAATTGGGAGTTTTCGCAAGACCTTTAAACGGATTCGAAGACGAATTACCTTTATATACATTATCTGACATAAAAGTGGCTGACCTCTACCCTACTTTGCAGCATACAGGCGTTAAGGAAGATGCCATAAAAGGGCAAGTTTATACCCTATCTCATCAAGAGCTACAAAAAGCAGATAGGTACGAAGGTGAAGCTTACGAGAGAATTGAAATTCAATTAGCTTCAGGAAAAAATGCTTGGGCATATATTGCAAAATAAGGCACCGTTAAATTAGAGCTATGGGAACGAAAAGAAAGAAGAATAAAGGTGATAAATATGCTCATAAAAAGCAATACGAAAAAGGTCCTGTAAAAGCAAAGAAATACCTAGGCCAACACTTCTTAAAAGATGAGGACATAGCCCGACAAATAGCCGAAACACTATTACAACAAGATTATAAGAATGTAATAGAAATTGGTCCGGGTACTGGGGTACTTACTAAATACCTTCTTTTAAGAGATAGCAATTTAGTGGCTATGGATTTAGATACAGAGTCTATCACCTACCTCAACGAGAACTTTCCGTTAGAACACCCTAAAGCATTTGAAGGCGATGGTACTTTTAAAGTCATTGAAGCCGATTTTTTAAATTATGATACTTCAACCCTTTTCGGCGATGAGCAATTCGGTATCACCGGTAACTTTCCATATAATATCTCTACTCAGATAGTTTTTAAAATGTTGGAGCTTCGAAATCAAATTCCTGAATTTTCGGGGATGTTTCAAAAAGAAGTCGCGCAACGTATTTGCTCACCAGAAGGTAGTAAGGCATACGGTATTCTTTCGGTTTTGGTACAAGCTTTCTATGAGGCAGAATATCTTTTTACCGTTGAACCAGATGTTTTTGATCCTCCGCCAAAAGTACAGTCGGGCGTTTTACGATTAACCCGCAAAGCGAATTTTGAACTTTCTTGCGATGAGCAACTTTTGTATCGTGTGGTAAAAACTGCATTTAATCAACGCAGAAAGACATTACGTAACAGTTTAAAAACATTTACATTATCAGATAATTTAAGAGAAGATACTATATTTGACCTTCGACCAGAACAATTGGCGGTCGACGATTTTATAGCATTGACGAACAAAATAGCAGATGACACCCTTTAAGCTGACCGAAGAATTTGTAGTAGAAATAGAACAGCTCATTGAACAGAACAATGATACTGAACTTAATTCTATGCTAGGTGCTGTGCATTATGCCGATGTCGCCGAAATCATTAATGAGTTAGATGAAGACAAGGCTACTTATCTTATTAAACTGCTTGAAAGTGATAAAACCTCTGATGTACTTACCGAGCTAGATGAAGACGTTCGTGAGGCCATTTTAGGCAATCTTTCATCTCAAGAAATTGCTAGCGAATTAGAAGAGCTAGATACTGATGATGCTGCAGATATTATTGGTGAATTACCTAAAGACCAGATACAAGACGTTATCTCTAAAATTGAAGATAGAGATCACGCAAAAGATATCGTTGACCTATTAAGATATGCTGACGATTCTGCTGGCGGACTTATGGCAAAAGAGCTTGTAAAAGTCAATGAAAACTGGAATGTGCTCACCTGTGTAAAAGAAATGCGGGCACAAGCGGAGAATGTAACTAGAGTGCATTCTATTTATGTAGTAGATGATGAAGACAAACTAAAAGGAAGATTATCGTTAAAAGATTTATTAACCACTTCGACAAAAACTCACATTAAAGACGTCTTTATAAAAAACGTAGATTCTGTTAACGTCAACGAAGATCCCGAAGAAGTGGCAAGAATCATGACTAAATATGACCTTGAAGCTATTCCTGTAGTTGACGAAATAGGTAGATTGGTTGGCCGTATTACGATTGATGATATTGTAGATGTCATAAAAGAAGAAGCTGAGCGCGATTACCAAATGGCAGCAGGTATATCTAGAGGCGTAGAGGCAGATGATAGTATTTGGGAACTTACCAAAGCAAGACTACCATGGTTAATTATTGGTATGTTCGGTGGTATTGGCGCTGCAAGTATTATTAGTAGTTTTCAAGAAGTAATGAGTACTTTTCCAATCTTGCTGATTTTTGTTCCATTAATACAGGCTACTGCAGGTAATGTCGGCGTACAATCATCGGCTATAATGGTGCAAGGTCTTGCTAACAATACAGTTAAAGGAGAAATATTAAACAGATTATTAAAAGAATTTACCTTGGGCTTAATTAATGGTGTAGCCATAGCCGCCATAGTATTGGTTATAAGTCATTTCTTCTTTCACACTAGTTACTTAATTTCAATTACGCTTTGTGTTGCATTAATCTCCGTAATAATAATTGCCGCCCTAATTGGCACCTTCATACCTGTATTTTTAGATAAAAGAGGCGTGGATCCCGCAGTGGCTACCGGTCCGTTTATTACAACAGGAAATGATATTTTCGGTATTTTAATCTACTTCTCTATTGCCAAAGTAATTCTTGGCATTTAATAAACCCCGCATCTTCTTTTTAGAATAGTTGCGCTTTGCGTATCTTACTATATCAAATTTTTCATTCACAGAAAATAAACGACCCTTTTATTCTAAAGCAGGATAAAACTAATACACATGAAAAGTATTAACCTAAAAGAAAAGTATGATCATGTAAATGATTTTTGGCATCCGCACCAAATAGGTATTGTTGACAATATGCAAGTGCTATTGGCAAAGATCAAAGGTGAGTTTGTATGGCATGCGCATGAAAATGAAGACGAACTTTTTCAAGTTGTAAAAGGCACGCTTTATATGCAATTTCGAGATCGAACAGAAGTTGTTCAACAAGGTGAAATTATTATAGTACCCAAAGGTGTTGAGCACTGCCCCATGACCAAAAACGATGAAGTGGTACAACTCATGTTATTTGAAAAATTAAGCACCGCACATACCGGTAACGTTAAAGACGAAAAAACACAAACAGATTACCCCAAAATATAATTAAACATAAATGAAAGTATTACACGTAGATATAAATCACCCACTAATAATTGAGCAATTTTCTGAATTAGGTTTTCAAAACGATGAAGATTATAGCTCTACAAAAGAAGAAATAGAAGCCAAGATCGAAGAGTATGACGGACTCATAATTCGAAGTAGATTCTCGATAGATGCTGCCTTTTTAGACAAAGCAAAAAACTTAAAATTTATAGGAAGATTAGGCGCCGGTTTAGAAAATATAGATACACAACATGCTAAGTCGCTCGGTATATTTCTTGCTGCCGCACCCGAGGGCAATCGTAATGCTGTAGGTGAACATGCTTTAGGTATGCTTTTATCCCTTTTTAATAAGCTGAACACGGCAGACAAAGAAGTAAGAAGTGGCAAATGGGATCGCGAGGGCAACCGTGGCATTGAGCTAGAAGGTAAGGTTGTTGGTATTATAGGCTACGGTAATATGGGTAAAGCATTTGCTAAAAAGCTAAAAGGTTTTGATGTAGAAGAAGTTATTTGTTACGACATTCAAGGTGGTATAGAAGATGAAAATGCACGTCAAGTAGGTATTATAGAATTTCAAAATAGAGTCGATGTCATTAGCTTACACGTACCACAGACAGAATTAACTATAGGTATGGTCGATTCAGAGTTTCTTGAGAAATTTAAAAATCCGATTTGGATTATTAATACCGCCAGAGGTAAATGCATTATAACTACAGCTTTGGTAGATGCCTTAAAATCTGGCCAAGTTCTAGGGGCAGGTTTAGATGTGTTAGAATATGAAAAAGCATCTTTCGAAAATATGTTCACAGATGATAATTTACCTGAAGCATTTCAATACCTAATTAAATCTGATCAGGTAATACTATCACCCCATGTAGCAGGGTGGACGGTTGAAAGCAAAATTAAATTAGCACAGACTGTAGTAGACAAGATAAAAGCTAAATTTTTGGAGTAACATGAAATACGAAGCCAACTCACCAGACGAATATATTGCTCAACTACCACAAGAACGCAAAGTGGTAATTGAAAAGCTAAGAGGTATTATTTCAAAGAATTTACCCGATGGTTTTGAAGAGCAATTAAGTTATGGCATGTTGGGCTACGTAGTTCCACATTCTTTATACGAACCAGGGTACCATGTAAAACCAGAACTACCTTTACCTTTTATTAATTTAGCTTCTCAGAAAAATTTTATAGCACTTTACCACTCCGGCATTTATGCAGACCCATCTCTAATGAACTGGTTCAAGAACGAATACCCAATTCATTGCAAACGCAAACTAGACATGGGCAAAAGTTGTGTTCGGTTTAAAAGTATGGGTGATATTCCTTACGAATTGATTGCAGAACTATGCACTAAAATGACCGCGACAGAATGGATTAGTTTATACGTGAAGAATATCAAAAAATAAATCGATATGAAAAAAAGAGTAACAGGTTTAGGCGGATTCTTTTTCAAAACGAAAGATCCTGACCATTCTAAAAATTGGTACAACAAGCATTTAGGGCTTAATACAGATCAATACGGTTGTACATTTTGGTGGAAAGACAAAGAAGGCAACGATTGCTCAACACAATGGAGTCCCATGAAAGACGACACCAACTATTTTGAACCTAGTCAATCAAGTTTTATGATGAATTTTAGGGTAGAAAATCTTGTAGAACTATTAGAAGTACTCAATGAAGAAGGAGTTACGGTGGTCGGTGAGATGCAAGAATTCGAATATGGAAAATTCGGATGGATTTTAGACCCCGACGGAAATAAGCTAGAACTTTGGGAACCAATTGATAAAGCATTTCTATGATGTTAAAATAATCGCTACATTTATCGCTTATAATAACCACCAAACAACAAAAAAATGTCAGACGAGAATAAAGATTTTGGAGATAAGGCAGAAGAATCTGCTAAGGAATTTAGCGAAGGAGCTAAAAAGACGGCCAATGAATTTACTGCAGGAGCAAAAGAAGCTTTCAGTGGAGGCGGAACAGAAAACAAAAAGGTTTTAGTTGGTATTTTAGCTATTGTACTTGGTTCTTTAGGTGTTCATAAGTTCATATTAGGATATCAGAAGGAAGGTTTCATCTTATTAGGTGCGAGTGTAATTGGTTACATAACTGTTTGTTTTGTAATTGGAGGTTTTATACTAACCGCTACCGCGGTAATAGGTTTAATTGAAGGTATCATCTATCTAACAAAATCAGACGAAGAGTTTTACAACACCTACCAAGTAGGCAGAAAACCTTGGTTCTAAATAACCTAAGCCAGTTGAGATTTCATCTGGCTTTTTTTATATTTAATATCATCGTAATATAGCAATATATAAATATGAAATGGGAATAACTAAAACACAAATATTTAATGTAGAACAGAATCAGTTGGCGATTATATTTAAGGTACTATCCAACCCTGCACGCATTGCCATTTTACAATATATAAGTCAGCAAGATGCGTGTATTTGTAATGACATTGTTGATGAAATTGGTTTAGCTCAGCCAACTATCTCGCAGCATTTAAAAGAGCTCAAGAGTATAGATTTAATTAGAGGTGAAATTGAAGGTAAAAAAGTATGCTATTGCATAAATCTTCCGAAATGGACCGAAATACAAACGGTATTGAATTCTTTCTTCGACACCACTAAAAGCAATTGTTGCTAAAAAAATTCGATATGAATGCTATAACAATAAGAACCATGTTGCGGATAGATTGGGAATTCGTTGCCAATATTTACAAAGAAGGCATTGATACTGGCATAGCAACATTCGAAACCAACGTACCCACATTTGAAGTTTGGAATAAAGCACACATGAGCACCTGCCGTTTTGTTGCCGAAAGCAATACTGAAATTATGGGCTGGGTTGCCCTCTCCCCTGTTTCTAACAGATGTGTATATGGTGGTGTCGCAGAAATAAGTGTCTATATTTCTAAAAATAGCCGTGGCAAAGGTTTAGGCAAGTTATTGTTAGAGCATGTTATATCGGCAAGCGAACAAGAAGGCTTCTGGACGTTACAATCTGGTATCTTCCCAACAAACTATGGTAGCATTAAAATTCATGAAGCTACAGGCTTTAGAATGATCGGTAAACGCGAGCGTGTTGGTAAATTACACGGCAAATGGGTAGATAATGTACTTTTTGAAAGACGTAGCAGCGTTGTTGGTATAGACTAAATTACGCTTCTGCTTCAGGATTTTGAGACTCCAATAACTTTCGTTCCAATTCTGCTTGAAATTCCTCCATAACTGGTTTTACGGTACTCTCAGGTAAATCGGCAATTTTAATATACATTAATCCGTCTACCGAGTTATTGAATAATGGATCCACATTAAACGCAACTACTTTTGCATTTTGTTTGATGTACTTTTTAATTAATACCGGCAAACGTAAACTACCAGGTTCTACCTCATCTATTAAACGATCGAATTTATTTAAATCGGCTTGGGTTTCATCAAAAACGAACTCCTTATCAGCATCCTTCAATTTCACCTTGAATTCCTTTTTAGGTCTTATGTATTGCGCTACATAAGGATCCCAATAATTAGACTTCATAAACTCGATCATCAACGATTTAGAGAAGTTCGAAAACTGATTACTGATACTTACCCCACCTATTAAATACTTATGTTCTGGAAATCTTAAAGTCGTATGCACAATCCCCTTCCAAAGTAGAAACAGGGGCATTGGTTTTTGCTGGTATTCTTTAGTGATATAGGCACGACCCATTTCAATAGAGTGCTCCATCATATCATATAATTCTGGTTCTACTCTAAAAAGATCTTGAAGATAAAAACCATCAATACCATGTTTAGGGAAAATTTCAGAACCCATGCCCATTCTATAGGCACCTACAATACATTTAGCCTCAGAATCCCATAAAAAAAGATGATGATAATAGCTATCAAAACTATCGAGATCAATAGCTTTATTCGTTCCCTCACCAATGGCTCTAAAGGTTACTTCGCGCTGTCTTCCAATTTCCTTCAAAATAAAAGGCATATCCTTTTCCGTAGCTAGAAAGACTTCATAATTCTTACTTTGAAGCAAACGACAATCTTTCTCCCTAAGTTTCTCAATTTCACCTTCCATAACCTCTTTACGAACCGCATCAGCAATTTTCTTAGGTTGCTTGGGTATTTTAAGGGAAGTAGGTATTTGATCTATTAAACGCTCTTTCTCATATGCGTTAGACAACATATAGGTTTTGCGGCGTAACAAATCTGTGTATTCTTCTAAACTTGTCTGTTCTTTTTGGGTAGCGACAGAAATCGGCTGCCCAATTCTCACCTTAATAGGTCTATTTCTTTGAGAAAACACCTGAGAAGGAATCATTGCTGTTCGTAGCGAATCTCCCAACTTAGAAATTCGGTAAAACAACGAACTATTTTTGGCGTGAAAATAAATAGGAACAACAGGTACATTTGCCTTTCTAATCAATTTTATGGCAGCTTCTTCCCAAGGTTTATCTACAATGAGCTTACCATCTTTATGGGTTGAAACTTCACCAGCAGGAAAAACCCCTAATACGTGACCATTTTTTAAATGCTCTAAAGTTTTCTTGAATCCGGCTAAATTACTTCTGGCATCTTTATGTTCGCTAAACGGATTTACAGGTAAAACAAAAGGCTCTAGCGGCACCATTCTTTGCAATAAGAAATTAGCCATTATCTTATAATCTGGTCGTTGCTTCACCATTAATTTGAACAACAAAATACCATCAATAGCACCCAACGGGTGATTGCTAATAGTCACATACGGACCATCTTTTGGCAAACGTCTAAAATCTTCCTCTGGAATTTCATAGTCAATTTCAAAATGCTCTAGAATTGCATTTGCGTAATCTTCACCCTCTAAGTGAGCAATAGTATCATAATAACGATTAATGCCAGATAATCTAGTTACCTTCAACAGCACCCAACCAATAAAAGTACCAAACACTCCATATTTGGAGAGCTTGAGAGCATTGGCAATTTCCTTCGCGGTAACTAAACCCATAAATCATCATCGATTAGACTGTAAATATAGGAAAATAGCCTTTGTAGCTACCTATTAAAAATTATTGAAATGACCTTAAAATTACTTCACAACCAACTGCACCGTTTCTGTACCACGTTGTTCTAATAATAACTCATGACCGTTCTGCAACGATTCTAGCGCTTTAGTATTAAAATGTCTGATAGTGTATAGCGAAACATTCTCATGATGCGCCACTTTAAACTTGCTTTTCAGTTGCTGTAAAAGTGCATCTAAGCCTCCAAATTTATTATCGATACAAACAGAAAAACTAATGGCAGAATTTTGAATGAGATCAACCTTTATTTTATGCTGATGAAATAATTTAAATAGCTCACTAATACTATCTTCAACAATAAAAGAGAAATCTAGAGAAGACAACTTCATTAAAACCTGATTTTTCTTCACTATAAAACAAGGCACTTTTGGTTCAATACCAACACCTTTGCCAACCGTAGTTCCTTTACCTGTAGGATCAACAAATGATTTTACATGAAGCGGAATCTCTTTTCGCTGTAAAGGTTGTAATGTTTTTGGGTGAATTACAGATGCCCCATAAAATGCTAACTCAATAGCTTCTCGATAAGATATATTATTAAGCAATTGCGTTTCTTTAAAATATCTAGGATCGGCATTTAAAACGCCCGGTACATCTTTCCAAATCGTAACAGAATCTGCATTTAAACAATAGGCTAAAATTGCAGCAGAATAATCTGAACCTTCACGACCCAATGTGGTAGAAAAATTATTATCATCGCTACCCAAAAATCCTTGTGTAATATTCAATACTTTTTGATCTATCGTAGTAACGTTCTTTTGAGTACGCTCCCAATCTACCGTAGTATCTCTATAATTACTATCTGTTTTAATAAAATTTCTAACGTCTAACCAATTATTAGCGATACCTATTTCTTTAAAATAAGCACTGATAATGGTAGTAGAAATCAATTCTCCGTAACCAACAATTTGATCGTAAACGAAGTTATAATTAGGCGATTTATTCCATACTAAGAAGCCGTTAATTTCATCGACAAGCACCTTTATTTCCTTATAAATAGCATGTTGTGCATTAGGGAATAGTTCAGATACAATATCTAAATGATAATCAACCATTTCGGCTACCTTAGATGGTATATCTTTTTTATCATTGAAATAAGCATTTATAATATCTTCCATAGCATTGGTGGTCTTACCCATTGCCGATACTACCAATAGCGTATTTTCATACCCTACTTCTTTCAAAACCTTAACTACATTTTTAACCGCATTTGCATCTTTAACCGATGCTCCTCCAAATTTAAAAACTCTCATATGCTATTGCTCTCTAAATTTTATAGTTCTTCTTAATTAAGCTAATGCGCTTAAATATTCTTTCATGCCAGTTTCATCTAACTGAACAACATCCCAATCACGCATTACATTGGCTCCTTTACTTTCGTAAAAACCAATTGCGGGCTCGTTCCAATCGATTACTTCCCAACTTATTCTTTTTACACCTAATGCATCGCCATATTTAACGACTTCATTTAAAAGTGCGGTACCTAAACCGCTACCACGCATTTCTTCTGTAACAATTAAATCTTCTAAATGAATAACGGGTCCTTTCCAAGTAGAATACCGAGGGTACACCAAAGCCATACCCACAATTTTATCATTCTTTTCTGCAACAAAACAGTGAAACAATTTCTGCTTACCAAATCCATCTTCCTCTAAATTCTGAACACTCACTTCTACGGCATCATCTTCCTTTTCAAAAGAGGCGAGTTCTTGAATTAAGTGAAGCACTTGCTTCATATCTTCTCTTTGGGCAACCCTAATTGTATAATCCATAATTGTTACAAATAAAACACAAAGTTATAAATTTAAAAAATGTAATTAAAACGAAAATTGAACGTTTAACAAAATACACGATATTTGTATAAACCATAAACTAAAAGATGTCTCCAAAAAGAAATCAGACCCTAGGGGAATTTATTATTGAAAATCAAGATTCATTTCAATATTCCTCAGGTGAATTATCAAAGCTTATCAATGCCATTAGATTAGCTGCTAAAGTTGTTAACCACGAGGTGAGCAAAGCAGGCTTAATCGATATTTTAGGCGGAGTTGGCGAAACCAACATTCAAGGTGAAGATCAACAAAAACTTGACCTGTTTGCCAATGACAAATTTATTCAGACTTTAAAAAACAGAGAAATTGTATGCGGTATCGCATCTGAAGAAGAAGATAGTTTCATTAGTATAAATAGTAATGACGACAATCATCAAAATAAATATGTAGTGCTGATAGATCCATTAGACGGATCTTCTAACATTGATGTCAATGTTTCGGTAGGTACTATTTTCTCTATTTACAGACGTATAACTCCCGTAGGTACACCCGTAACTATGGAAGATTTTTTACAACCAGGTAATCAGCAAGTTGCTGCAGGTTATGTAGTATACGGTACGTCTACTATGTTAGTATATACAACTGGTGATGGTGTAAACGGCTTTACGTTAAACCCAGCTTTAGGTACTTTTTACCTATCTCACCCAAATATGAAGTTTCCTGAAAATGGCAGAATTTACTCTGTAAACGAAGGAAACTATGTGCATTTTCACCAAGGGGTAAAAGATTACATTAAGTATTGCCAAATGGAAGAAGATGATAGACCCTATACCTCTAGGTACATAGGATCTTTAGTTTCTGACTTTCATAGAAACATGATTAAAGGTGGTATATACATGTACCCAAAAAGTAGCGTAAGTGAAAGTGGTAAACTAAGATTGTTATACGAATGTAACCCTATGGCTTTCTTAGCCGAGCAAGCAAACGGAATAGCAATAGGTGGTAAAAATCGCATTATGGATATTCAACCAACAGAACTCCATCAACGTGTTCCGTTCTTTTGTGGAAGCAAAAACATGGTCGAAAAACTACAAGAATTTTTAAATAAATATCATTAATAAAAAAAGGGGAGCAAATTGCTCCCCTTTTTTATTTTTACTTTATTCAAAGCTTAATGTTTTACTAAGTATAAATAGTCATCAAAATCTATTCTACCACCAAAAATAGCTATAGAACGTTCGATAATAGCATCAGCTTTTTCACCTGTAAAGCCAAGACCAATAGCATATTTCTTTATTAACAGTCTTTCTTCATCGTCAATTTCATGATCAGAATATACAATTCTGAATAAATCATATAAACGCTCTAATCTTTTTTCAGAATCTGGAGTAGAATCAATCGGGTATTTATTCTCTTTCTTAAAAACCTCTAAATACTCAGACTCAGTGATATCTAATTTAGTAGCGAAACGATCTAATAATTTTTTTTCTTCAGTACTAATTTCACCGTCAATAGACGCTAAAGTTGCCAAAGCTGCGAAATGAGCTAAGTTTCTTCTGTGCTCACCGCTACTATATAAATCTGCAAAAGACATATCTTATTTTTTAATTATTGAGCAAATATAATTTTTTTAGAGGTCATAGTTTAGTTTGTCATCAACTTTGTTTGCATGCGAAATTTGTAACTTGTTGTCGCTATGAAAACTCCTCTATTACAATTTACTGCTAATGGCATTTATTGCGAAAAAGCCAAGGTCTATCTTGACCCGTGGAAACCAGTAGACCATGCCATTATTTCGCATGGGCATGCCGACCATAGTAGATACGGTCATAAAAAGTATATTACCCATCATAGAAATGTTCCAATTATTCTACATCGATTAGGTGAGATTAATGTTGAAGGAAAAGAGTGGGGCGAAACTTTTATAATAAATAACGTAAAATTTAGTCTTCACCCAGCAGGTCATATAATTGGCTCATCGCAAATACGTGTTGAACATAAAGGCGAGGTTTGGGTATTTACGGGGGATTATAAAACTGAAAATGACGGCATCTCTACTCCGTACGAACCTATAAAATGCAACACCTTTATTACCGAATGTACTTTTGGGCTACCAGCTTTTAAATGGACGCCACAAGCTGAGGTTCTAGAGAATATTAATAATTGGTGGGCAGAAAATAAAGCTGAAGGCAAAACATCTATTCTTTTTGGGTATAGCTTAGGTAAAGCTCAGCGTCTATTAAAATACTTGAATACTGATATTGGCGAAATATACACCCACGGCGCTATTGAGAATATGACCGAGGTATTGCGACCATTAGTAGATTTTCCAAAAACTACATTGATTACGAGAGAAACAAAGAAAGGACAACTACTTGGCAATATCGTTTTAGCACCACCAAGTGCACATGGCAGTACATGGATAAGAAAAATGGTGCCTTATGTAACTGCTTCCGCAAGCGGATGGATGACCTTTAGAGGTGCCCGAAGACGAAGAGCAATTGACAAAGGCTTTGTATTAAGTGACCATTGCGATTGGACGGGGTTACTTGAAAGTATTGAAGCTACAGGCGCAGAAAAAATCATTTGCACACACGGATACACCGATATATTCTCAAAATACCTACGCGAGCAAGGGTACGATGCAAGAACTGAAGCTACACAATATGGCGAAGAAGATAGTTCTTCAACATCTGAAGAAGAAAAAGTACTAATAGAAACTTAAGAATATTTATGTTGAAAATAAATTTAATTTATAATCCAATTAAATACCCCCTTTGGGGGAAAGGGGGCTTATGAAAAATTTTGCCCTACTCATAAAAACATTAGACAGTACCAATAAAACTACGGTTAAGGTACAGGCACTGACCAACTACTTTTTAAAGGCTAACGATGCCGATAAAGTATGGACAATAGCGATATTATCTCATAGAAGACCGCCACGACCAGTGAACACTACCCTTCTAAGAACTTGGGCGTCAGAATTGGCGAATATTCCATTATGGCTATTTGAAGAGAGCTACCATATAGTAGGTGATTTAGCAGAGACCATTGCGTTGGTGATACCCGCAGCAAATCAGTCATCAGATAAAAGTCTGACCGTATTTTTAGAGGAAATGATTGCCTTAAAAAAGAAAACCGACGAAGACAAAAAAGCATATTTATACGAAAACTGGAAAGTACTTAACTATTACGAGCGTTTTGTGTTTACAAAACTCATTACTGGAGGATTCAGAATTGGAGTTAGCCAAAAACTGATGACCAGAGCATTAGCCAAAGCAACCGAGATAGATGAGGATATTTTAGCCTATAAACTAATGGGTAATTGGGACCCTAACGCTATTTCTTTTCAACAATTGGTGCTTGAAGAAAATGAGAGCGATTACCTGTCAAAACCATATCCGTTCTATTTGGCTTATGCTATTGAAGGCGAAGCTTCAGGCTTAGGCGATATTCAAGAATGGTCTGCAGAACATAAATGGGATGGTATTCGTTCGCAAGTAATTCTTAGAAACGATGAAATATTTGTGTGGAGCCGTGGTGAAGAATTAGTGACCGATAAGTATCCGGAATTTAAAAAATTCGTAGGTGTTATTCCTAATGGAACTGTCATTGATGGTGAAATTCTTCCTTATCCCAATGGAACTATCGGAACGTTTAATGACCTACAGACTAGAATTGGTCGTAAAAATATATCCGCAGCATTATTAAAAAAAGTTCCGGTTATTTTAAAAGCTTATGATATTTTAGAGTGGGAAGGAAAAGACATTCGCCAAACACCTTTTATAGAACGCAGACGCATTTTGGAAAACATGTTTACGAGTGTGTTTTCTGCTCCGCTAAATAAACCTAATTCAAATAAAGAAGATAGCCAAAGTGAGGTCGCTGAGCGGAGCCGAAGTGATATCCCTCTTTACCTTTCTGAAACAATGCATTTTAATTCTTGGGATGAATTAACACGAGAAAGAGACCGATCACGTGAAATGCATAGTGAAGGACTCATGCTTAAGAGAAAAGATTCTCCTTATTTAGTAGGTCGAAAAAAAGGTGACTGGTGGAAATGGAAAGTAGATCCATTAACTATTGATGCCGTACTTACTTATGCCATGCGCGGACATGGAAGACGAAGTAATCTTTTTACAGATTATACCTTTGCCCTTTGGAAAGATAATGAAGAAGGAGAAAAAGAACTGGTTACGTTCGCTAAAGCTTATTCCGGATTAACAGATGCAGAATTCAGAAAGCTTGATGCATGGATAAAGAAAAATACCTTGGAGAGGTTCGGACCCGTACGAAGTGTTACTCCGCATCATGTATTCGAAATTGCTTTTGAAGGTATAGCATTATCAAAGCGTCATAAAAGCGGAATCGCCACTCGTTTTCCAAGAATGTTACGATGGCGAAAAGACAAGAATATTCATGAAGCAAATACGCTTGAGGATTTGAAGGGATTAATACCCAATTAAATAATACTAAAACCAACTTAAATAAACAGATTGCTTCGCTTTGCTCGCAATGGTAAAAAGACAAGAACTTTACGATATCGCCGAAAATTGGTTTCAAGAACAAGATTGGAAACCATTTAAATTCCAAAAAGATACTTGGAAGGCATTTCTACAGGGTAAAAACGGGCTACTAAATGCTCCTACAGGCAGTGGAAAAACCTATGCATTATGGTTTCCTATTGTGTTGAATTACATAAAAAACAATCCTGATTATAAGACAAAGCATAAAAAGGGATTAAAGGCTATTTGGATTACCCCACTTCGCGCTTTATCCCAAGAAATAAAGCAATCTGCAGAACGCATTACCTTAGATCTAGGCACACAAATGACCGTTGGTATTCGCTCTGGAGACACGACTACCAAAGAGCGCGCGCAACAAAAAAAGCAAATGCCCGATTTGTTGATTACAACACCGGAAAGCTTACAACTATTACTAGCTACAAAAGGCTACGAGAAAATATTTAAAGATTGCACTGCTATTGTGGTAGATGAATGGCATGAAATTTTGGGTACCAAAAGAGGTGTACAAATGGAACTTGCATTATCTCGCTTAAAAAATGTATCGCCGCAATTAAGAATTTGGGGAATCTCGGCCACCATAGGTAATTTAGAACAGGCTAGAGATGTATTATTAGGCATAGAATCAAAAGCACTTGAGAATTCCGTCCTCATTAAAGCTAACATCAATAAGAAAATAACGGTAAAAAGTATCATTCCAAAAAAGATGGAAACCTTTCCCTGGCGTGGTCATCTAGGGCTTCATTTGTTAGAAGAAGTTGTACCTATTATCAACAACAGTAAAACCACATTACTGTTCACCAATACCCGTAGTCAATGCGAAATTTGGTTTCAGAAAATTCTTGAAAAACACCCTGAGTATGCCGGTGAAATGGCAATGCACCATGGTAGTATAAATAAAGAAACACGAGTTTGGGTAGAAAATGCCATTCGCAATGAACAGCTAAAAGCAGTTGTTTGTACCTCAAGTTTAGATTTGGGGGTTGATTTTGCCCCAGTGGAAACCGTTATTCAAATTGGAGGACCAAAAGGTGTTGCCCGGTTTTTACAACGCGCAGGGCGTAGCGGTCACCGTCCAGGTAAGGAAAGTGTAATCTATTTTCTACCCACGCATGCCATTGAACTTATAGAGGCTTCGGCATTACAAAAAGCAGTAAAGCAGAATACGGTTGAAGATCGCATGCCATACCTCAACAGCTATGATGTCTTATTACAGTATTTAACCACTTTGGCGATTTCTGACGGATTCTATCCTAAAGAAATCTATCAAGAAATAAAACAGACGTTCTGCTACCAAGCCCTTACCGAAGAAAAATGGCAGTGGTTATTGAACTTCTTGGTAATGGGCAGTCAAAGTTTACAGAGCTATGACGAATACAAAAAAGTAGAAATTGAAGAAGACGGTAAATTTAAGGTGAATAACAGAGGTGTGGCGATGCGACACCGTTTTCAAATCGGGACTATTGTCGGTGATGTTAATTTATCCGTCAAATACCAAAAAAGTGGCTACATTGGTTCTATTGAAGAGTTCTTTATTTCAAAATTAAACAGAGGTGATGTATTCACATTTGCTGGTAGAAATTTAGAATTCATTCGGATAAAAGAAATGACCGTTCAGGTAAAAAACTCGAATAAGAAAACCAATAAAATTTCGAGTTGGATGGGTAGTAGACTTACCTTATCTGCTCAAATGTCAGAGTTACTTAGAAATGAATTATACAGTTCTAGCGAGCCTATTAAAAATCAATCTGCAGAAATACGAGCTTTAAAACCTCTTTTTGACCGACAACGAAGAGATAGCATTGTACCCAAACCATCAGAATTTCTAATTGAAACCTTTAAAACTCGCGATGGGTACCATCATCTCTTCTATCCTTTTGAAGGTCGTTTTGTACATGAGGCAATGGGCAGCTTACTAGGGTATCGCATTAGCTTGTTATCACCTATTACTTTTTCATTGGCGTTTAATGATTACGGTTTTGAGCTACTATCAGATCAACCTATAGACATTCAACAAGTGTTAGATAATGATTTGTTCACCACAGATTTTATGCTCGACGATTTACAGAAAAGTTTGAATGCCACCGAAATGGCGCGTCGTCGTTTTAGAGATGTCGCCATTATTAGCGGTATGGTCTTTACCGGATACCCCAAAAAAGGTATTAAAATGAAACACTTACAAAGCAGTTCGCAATTATTATTTGATGTTTTTAGAGATTACGAGCCCGACAATTTACTGTTTCAACAAGCATTTACCGAGACCTTTGAACACCAATTAGAAGAAGGACGTTTAAGACTTTCTTTAGAACGTATTGCAACACAAGAAATCGTTTGGAAGGCGTGTGAGCAACCCACACCATTCTCTTTCCCTTTAATTACCGAGCGTGTGGGGCGCGAAAAATTATCAAGTGAAAAATTGGCTGACCGAATTAAAAAAATGGCTGCACTATTGATGAAGAAATAGGTAATTTTGCATCGATGACCCATTCCATTATCCTTCATAATCAAACTTTTGAAATGCACTTCTCTGGCGCTCTTTTTTGGGTAGAGAAATCAATGTTAATGATCAGTGATGTTCATTTAGGCAAAGTATCACATTTTAGAAAATACGGTGCCGCTGTACCACAACAAGCTGTACAGCAAAATTTTGATACACTAACCTCGGTAGTGAATCATTTTAAACCAGAATCGATAGTTTTTTTAGGTGATTTATTTCACTCTGCATTAAACACAGAATGGCTTCTTTTTGAACAATGGGTACAGGCTACTCCACAAGAAATAATTTTAGTAAGCGGTAATCACGATATTATTTCTCCGCTGAAATATGAAGAATTACTTATTAAAGTGATTCCCGAAATGATTATAGATTCTTTTCTACTAACCCATCACCCAGAAGAACGAGATAGTTTATTCAACTTTTCTGGACATATACATCCTGCAATTAAACTTAGCGGATTAGGAAGACAATCAGTTCGGTTGCCTTGTTTTTACAAAACCGAACATCAAATGATAGTACCGGCATTTGGTGAATTTACAGGAACATTTACCTTAGAACCTTGTGATGGTTGTGAGATTTACGCACTTTTAGGCGATGCAGTATTACCTGTTCCTATAAAAGAGGTGAAAAAGAAGGGTAATTACCGAAAATAGTTCGTTTAATACGCTAAAGAGCATAACTTTATAAGATAACCACAATAGCTTTACAGTTATGAAAAAGAAATTATCCGTTCTTAATTTGGCATCTGTTATTCTAGTAATTGTAGTTAATTACATTTCACAAGCATTTTCTCTTAATGATACTACCATTGGTGAAATGAGTGCTCAATATGCAAACTTGTTTACTCCCGCACCATATGCTTTTGCTATTTGGGGTCCAATCTTTTTAGGATTACTTGCTTATGGTATTTTTCAAGTAAAAAGAGCTTTTTTCAGTGATAAACCTAATGATTTTATTGAACAAACTGGCTACTGGTTTTTCTTGGCGAATATTTTAAACTGCTGCTGGGTAATTGCATTCATGTACAATTACACCGGACTTTCAGTGGTTATTATGTTCGGAATACTGCTTTCATTAATTAAGATTATTCTAAACACCAATATGGAACGTTGGGATGCCACTATTTCGGTCATTGCATTTGTTTGGTGGCCTATTTGTTTTTACAGCGGATGGATTACTGTAGCCACCATTGCAAACATATCAGCTTTTTTAAGTAAACTAGATTGGAACGGGGGAGTATTATCAGAACAAGCCTGGACGATAAATATGATTGTAGCAGCTGTCATCATTAATTTACTAATGATTTGGAAAAGAAATATGCGAGAATTCGCCCTTGTAGGCATTTGGGCATTATTCGCCATTTATGTAAGACATAACGAATCAAATATCTACATTGCATACGCAGCAATGACGGGTACGGTAATCCTATTTATTGCCATTGCTTTTCATGCCTTCAAAAATCGAGAAACTAGTCCGTTTAAAAAGCTACAAGAACGATTACAAGAAAAATCTTAAACCATACTTTTTATATCATTACCCCAAGACGGATAAGAGAATATAGTAGATTTAATATCCTTATCTGTCATTTTATTAGCGATAGCTAAAGTAAATATATTGATGGTCTCACCAGCATCAGGACCTAATAGATGTGCACCAACAATTTCGCCTGTTCTATCATTCATGATGATTTTGAAAGCATATAAAGGTGCATTTATTCGCTTGGCATTAAACCAATCGGTTGCAACCTCAAAATTTACTCTTATGTTTTTATAACGGCTACGTGCTTCTTCTTCAGAATACCCAACAGTAGCCAAATTTGGAGAAGTAAATACAACAGATGGAATTACAGGAACCTCTAACACTTTATCATTTCCATTTATAATGTTCTCTGCAACCACATAACCTTGTCTACCAGAAAGCGGAGTCAACGGTAAGTTCTTATCAGATACATCTCCACAAGCATAAACATTTGCGTTACTAGTACTTTGTAAGTACGCATTTGTTTCTACACCTTTATCGCTAAAATCAACATTGCCTTTTTCTAAATCTAAACTAGCCAATGCGGGTACACGACCAGCGGTATTAAAAAATGCTTCGCCTTCAATAGTCTTCTCCTTCCCTTTTGACTCATAGGTTAGTGTCAGTTGTTTACGTTTCTTTTTCAATGCCTTAGTTGTAGCCTCAAAAATGAAATTAATCCCAAGTGTTTCAGAATATTTCCTAAGCTCAATAACCAAATCTTCGTCAAAAGCATGCAGAGGTCTTTTACCGGTATCTATTACCGTAACCATAGCTCCAGCTCTTGCCGCCATATGAGCAAACTCCATCCCAATATAACCTCCGCCAACAAAAACAATTTTCTTCGGTAGCTTTTTTAGGTTTAAAAAATCATCACTCTCTTTAAAATGTTTCGCTCCAGGTAAAGTCAATGTTCTTGGCACCAAGCCCGTAGCAATGACAATTTTCTTAGCGATGATTTTTTTACCTTCTACCAATAAAGTATTCTTATCTAAAAAAGTAGGAGATTGATGAAACAACGTAATTCCTAATTCTATCAAATTATGCTCTGTAGAAGCAGGTATATTAGAAGTGAAATTTCGTTTGAACTTTTGCAATTGCTTCCAATCAATTTTCGCAGTCCTACTTATGCCTTTTCCCTTTAAATTTTCACTGAACTCGTAGGCTTCTATTGCACCAAGTAATATTTTCTTAGGATCACAACCTCTATTTGCACAAGTGCCACCAAATTCACGATTATCGGTAATGGCAACTTTTAAATCTTTAGCCACACAGGCTTTAGCAACTGTTTGCCCCGCAACACCACTTCCTATTACAAAAACATCAAACTCATTATCTTCCATATCACTTTTCTTTTTCTGCTACACACCAAGGTGCAACTTTTTAGAGGCAATCTGTAACCCATATTCGATAATAATGAGTCTTATCCATTTCTTAGGTATGCGTATATTTGTAAAAATTTTAAACTGTTGAGTCATTCTTCTATCCAACAACGGTATAATCAGTCTCCCCAGATAGGGAAACTGCAAAATACTATTGCCGATTCTGAAAAATCAGAATCCAAAAACATTCAATTAAAAGGTCTAGTAGGGTCATCACTTTCATTTGTGCTTACCAGTATATTCAATGCAGAAGACCGACCATTCTTGGCGGTTTTTAATGACAAAGAAGAAGCTGCCTATTATTTAAATGACCTAGAACGCCTTATTGGCGAAGACAAGGTACTTTTTTACCCAGGTAGCTACAGAAGACCTTATCAAATAGAAGAAACAGATAATGCCAATGTACTTTTACGTGCCGAGGTTTTAAACAGAATCAACTCTAGAAAAAAACCAGCAGTAATAGTCACTTACCCCGACGCACTTTTCGAAAAAGTAGTCACCAGAAAAGAATTAGACAAGAACACCCTGAAAATGAAATTAGGGGACACACTTTCTTTAGATTTTTTAAATGAAATTTTATTCGAATACAAATTCAAACGAGTAGATTTCATTACCGAACCAGGCGAGTTTTCGGTTCGTGGTGGTATTGTAGATGTATATTCTTTCTCGCACGATGAGCCTTATAGAATAGAGTTTTTTGGCGATGAAATAGACAGCATTAGAACCTTTGATGTAGAAACACAACTTTCTAAAGAAAAGGTAAAATCAATTACCATTGTGCCGAATATGGCCGATAAGTTTTTGATTGATAAAAGGCAGAGCTTTTTAACCTACGTGGCATCAAATACACTAGTTTTTGCTAAAAATACCGACTATTTATATGATAGATTAAATGATTTCTTTGAAAAGGCAAAAGAAGCTTTTACAAAATTATCAAAAGACATTAAGCATGCCGAACCCGAAGAGTTATTTATGGGCGGCGAAGAATTTAGACAACAACTATCTAGCTTTACTCTTTTAACCCAAGATGCAAAAAGAGATGCTATCGACTTTGTCGAATTCCACTCTAAACCACAACCTTCTTTTAATAAGAAGTTCGATTTATTAATTGAGAATTTAAATAGTTATAAAGACAAAGGCTACACCAATTACATCTTTTGTGCCAGTGAGCAGCAAGCAAAGCGTTTTCATGATATTTTCGAAGAGGTTAACGAACATGTACATTATCAAATTATTGTTTCTCCGCTATTTCAAGGCTTTATAGACGATGACCAAAAACTGGTTTGCTATACCGATCATCAAATTTTTGAACGTTACCACAAATTTCATTTAAAGAATGGTTATGCCAAAAAGCAAGCCATTACACTGAAGGAAATTAACAAACTAGAGATTGGTGACTATGTAACCCATATTGATCACGGTATTGGTAAGTTCGGCGGATTACAGAAAATAGATGTTGAAGGCAAAAAGCAAGAAGCTATAAAATTGATGTATGGTGAGCGTGATATTTTATACGTAAGCATACATTCGTTACACAAAATTTCAAAGTTCAACGGTAAAGATGGTGCACCGCCAAAAATTTATAAACTTGGTTCTGGAGCTTGGAAAAAAATTAAGGATAAGACCAAATCGAGGGTTAAGAAAATAGCGTTTAACCTTATCAAAATTTATGCAAAAAGAAGGCTAGAAAAGGGATTTCAATATAACCCAGATAGTTATTTGCAGAATGAACTTGAGGCTTCGTTTATTTACGAAGACACTCCCGATCAAAGTACCGCTACCGAAGATGTAAAAAGAGACATGGAAAGTGAGCGACCTATGGATCGTTTAATTTGTGGTGATGTAGGATTCGGAAAAACGGAAATCGCTATTCGGGCAGCATTCAAAGCCGTTGATAATGGCAAACAAGTAGCAGTTTTAGTACCTACTACTATATTAGCCTTTCAACACCATCGTACTTTTGCAGAACGATTAAAAGATATGCCGGTAACGGTAGATTATCTGAACAGATTTAGAACAGCAAAAGAGAAAAAAGAAACCATTCAACGACTAGGCGAAGGCAAGGTCGATATCATTATTGGCACCCACCAATTAGTGAACAAAAACGTTCAATTTAAAGATCTCGGGTTATTAATTGTTGATGAAGAGCAGAAATTTGGAGTTGCCGTAAAAGACAAATTAAAGTCTATTAAAGAAAATGTGGACGTACTCACGTTAACAGCAACGCCAATACCTAGAACACTTCAGTTTAGTTTGATGGCTGCTCGTGATCTTTCTACGATTACAACGGCACCGCCAAACAGGTACCCTATTGAAAGTCAGGTTGTACGTTTTAACGAGGAGATTATAAGAGATGCCGTTAGTTATGAAATCGAACGTGGCGGTCAGGTATTCTTTATTCATAATAGAATAGAAAATATAAAAGAAGTAGCCGGTATGATTCAAAGGTTGGTGCCCGATGCAAAAGTAGCAGTTGGTCACGGTCAAATGGATGGAAAGAAATTAGAAGCCTTAATGCTTGGCTTCATGAATAGTGAGTTCGATGTTTTGGTATCGACAACTATTGTTGAAAGTGGGCTGGATGTTACAAATGCCAATACCATTTTCATAAACAACGCCAATAATTTCGGATTAAGCGATTTGCACCAAATGCGTGGTCGTGTCGGTCGTGGAAATAAGAAGGCATTTTGTTACTTTATTACTCCACCGTACGAAGTAATGACCAATGATGCCCGTAAACGTATTGAAGCATTAGAACAGTTTACCGAATTAGGTAGCGGCTTTAATATCGCCATGAAAGATTTAGAAATTCGTGGTGCAGGAGATTTGTTAGGTGGCGAACAAAGCGGATTCATCAATGAAATAGGTTTTGAAACCTATCAGAAAATATTAGCTGAAGCCATCGACGAATTAAAAGAAAATGAGTTTAAAGACCTTTACGAAGAGGTCGAAGGTAAGCATGAGAAGATTTTTGTTAAAGAAACTCAGATAGATTCTGACTTCGAATTGCTCTTTCCAGACGATTATATTAATAATATAACTGAAAGACTAACGTTATATACAGAGCTGAACCAGGTAAAAGACGAAGCAGCCCTTCAAAAATTTGAGGCACAATTAGTGGATCGCTTTGGCGAATTACCAGAAGAAGCTCAAGATCTATTAAATTCTGTTCGAATAAAATGGATAGCAAACAGCATTGGTCTAGAGAAAATAGTGATGAAACAAGGTAAAATGATTGGATACTTTTTAAGCGACCAACAATCAGAATTTTATCAGACTTCAACATTTACTAGGGTTTTACAATATGTACAATCGCATGCACAGCAATGTAAAATCAAAGAAAAAAAGACCCGAAACGGATTACGCTTGTTATTAGTTTTTGAAAATATAAGATCTACTGATAGAGCATATTTGGCATTAAAGCCTTTAGAAATAAAAGAAAAAACAATTGCATAATGGAATTTGAAATACCAGAAAAATTGGCGATGGTTCATTTAATCGATTCGGTTATTGTAGCCGATGGCGAAGTGCATAACGGCGAAATTAATGCCCTAACAAAATTGATGACCATCATTGACTTTGATAGTAATTTCTTGATTCAGGCCAGAAGTATCGATTTAGAGCAAAGTGTAAACATCTTAAAAGATATGCCTGAGGATAAAAAAAGTAAACTAGCCCAAATATTAAAAGACGTAGCCATATCTGACGGCTATATTCATGAGAAAGAAAGTGATGTTATACGACATGTCTTCTCTGAAATAGGGCTCTCTAAAAAAGCATAATAAATTTTAAATGGACAAGGCTTAATATCTTGTGCTCAAGTATTTTAACAAGTACTACTCATAACTTTTAATAATGTTGTAAAACTCCTTCCACAACCATATTAAAAAGTCTCATCGTTTTCCTTATCTTTCAACTCCAAAATAAATAGAATGGAGTTTGAAGAATTTGTAAAAGCAGCCTTTGTAAAGATGATTTATGAAGTTATAGCGGCTGACGGTAAAATTCACCCTGGCGAGCTAGAAACTTTAAATAAACTTAAAGACAAAATCGGTTTTGACGATGCATTTTTAGAACGCGCAAAGTTATTAGAGTACGATAATGCTTTAGTAACACTCTACAATTTACCACACGAACAAAAGAAAGCCTTAGTAGAGGTCCTTGATGAAGTTGCTATATCTGATGGTGATATCCATAAAAAAGAAATGGACTTAATCATCGATACATTCATTAATATTGGACTTGGAGAAGAAACAGAGTAATTAAAAGTATGATAGATTTTACAAAAGAAGAGAAATTAGCTCTAGTAAAGATGGTAGACTATGTTATTCTAGCAGATAGCAAAGTAGACCCTGCAGAAATGCGATATCTTACGCAACTAATGGACCGCTTTACTTTTGACAGTTTCTTTGTAGGTCAAGCTAGAAATTTAAATAAAGACAAAGCTTTTAAAATTCTTAATCAAATGTCTTTACCTAAAAAGAAAGAAGTGGCTAAACTTTTAGATGAAGTGGCTATTTCTGATGGATTTGTTCATGATAAAGAGCTGATAAAAATAACTGAAGCGCTAGGTCATATGAATATTGAAAAAGAATTTTCATAAGCTTTTCAAAATTAAAGCCCACAATTGCTTTCTGAATATTACTTTTATTGACTTTACCGTACGCTTCATTACATCAGTGGACTATAAAGATTTATAAAAAATCACACCACACTTTGTTAGAAGCTCAATAAATATTGGTCCGATAATTGTTTTAAAAAAAGTATGAAAGTTCTTATTAGTATTTGCCTCCTATTTATTTCATTAAGTATTCAAGCCCAAGGTTCCATTGCCGGAAACTTTTCCCCTCCTAAAGATTTTAAATGGTTGATTGCCTATGAGCTGACCCCGAATGGTGAACGCTATAGCGTTGACGGTGCCGTAAGAGATGGTTCATTTGAGCTAGAAATGCCCTTAACCGCTCAAGCTGGTATGTACAGATTGGTATATGCCGTGCCACAAGATGAGTTTTATATCGATGTCATTTACAATAAGAAAGAAGATGTAAAATTCAATTTCAATCTTAAAGATGGCTTGACCATTACCAATTCTGAAGAAAATAAGTGGTACCGAGAATACTTTTCTAAGATAACTGCTGCACAAGATAAACTTATAGAGTTTTATGAAACCAATAACGAATCGAATAAAGAGTATACAAGCATTATAAAAGAATTAAATGCGATACAGACCTCTTTTGAAGAAAAGCATGCTACAACTATTGCCCATAAATTCATTAAGGCAAACAGAAGTTACATTCCGTCAGAATTTGAAGATTTAGAAACATTTCTTAAAAATAAAAAACAACATCATTTTGACCATTTAGCAATTAGTGACCCAGTACTACAGGGTTCTAATTTCTTAACCGATAAATTCGCTAGTTATGCTTTTTCAGCACTGCCTACAGATATTACTACAAAAGAGCAATTAGCGATTGAGGTCAACAAAAACGTAAAAACCACAGCTGAGTTTATAAAAACTACCCCGATCGGTTTTCAAGAAAGGGCTATGCATCAATTATGGAAAATAGCCGATGTAAATGATATGCCAGCTGTGCAAGATTATATTTTCAAGAACCATTTGAAGAAATTGGCAGTAACTAACAATAATCAAAAATTGGTCGATGAGCTAGAACTGGCATCTCGATTAAGAATTGGAGCAGTATCGCCAGATATTACTTGGCAGGCAAATGGTAAAAAACAATCGCTTTTAGCAATGGAAGAAGCCGAGAACTATTTGCTAGTTTTCTGGAGCAGCACCTGTTCGCACTGCTTAAAAGAGCTTCCTGCATTACATGAAGAAGTCAAAGAGTACGACAATCTAAAAATAATCGCTGTAGGGCTAGAAGATGATGATGTAAACTGGAAAGAAGTTTCGGCAACATTACCAGGTTTTAATCACGCTATAGCATTAGGTAGATGGGAAAGTGAGTATGCAGATACTTTTGGCATACAAAGCACACCTACCTATTTTATATTGGATAGTGAAAAACGTTTTTTGGCAAAACCAACATCTGATAAAGAAGTTGTAGAGTTTTTAGAAAACTAAAGTGCCTTTAAATCCTTTATTGTTTTAAAAGCCATATCTACTTGAGCATCATTTACTAAAATGGTAAACTCATTTGTGGTTGAAATTACTTCATAAAGAACAATTCCTTCCCATGCTAACCTTTGAAAAATAAAGTAATAAATACCAGGTACTGAAACGTTTTCTGCAGGTAGTTTTACAGTAATCGATGAAAGCTCTTCGGCTTTTTGAGTACACTTTTCGTCTTTAAACAGTCTTTCAACTGTTTTATCCATCACATTACTAATTACTATGTTGATTTCGTTTACACCACGGCTAGAGGTATAGAAAACGTCTTGATTATTGTTGATCTCTTCAAGCAACTTAGCTTGGTGCACCAATATTTTATCTGAAGCTAAAAAAGTGTAATCGGTAAGTGAAGATCTTACGGTGATCTCACCAATATTTTTCAACACTTTTAGAATTTTATGGGTAGCCCTAAATTCCAAATCATCAGACAGGCGTTTTAATGCCATTACAATTGCGCCATTGCGAATGTCTTTACCTAATTCATGCTCAATCTCTGGTTTCACTATTCTGGATAACGATGTAAGATTGATGATGCCCTGTGCTAGAGCACTTTGTAAAAATGGCTTTTTCTTAATGTACTCTTCAACGACTGATGATATTGTTTTCATTTTACTGTATGGTTGTTGTGCAAATATAACAACTTGTTATAAATAAAACAAAATGTTTTTTAATAAATCTACTCTTTTAGTAGATTACTCAGAAATGGTAAAAGGCAGATTCTAAATGTTCTAACTCAAATTGGCTCTTATTTTTCAGTATGGTAATGATATCAAAACGTACCTCAACATCTAAATTATTATCGGTAACATAGTGGTCGGCCGCCATAACCAATAGCTTAATTTTTTTAGGTGTAACCGTCTCTGCAATATTTTGAATAAAATCTGAACTTCTTGAACGCACTTCAACAATTGCCAGTACGTCTCCTTTTTTAGCTATAATATCAATCTCGGCTTTTAGATATCTGTAATTTTTATATATGATGGCATACCCGTTCTTTTTAAGATAATCTACCGCTATCTGTTCCCCTTCTTTACCAAATTCATTGTGTTTTCCCATGATGTAGTTCGCAGATTGTGTAATTCATCGAAAAAACAGGAATTTCACCGTCTTTTTATCAATAAATCTCGTTATTTGAAATCTGATTATCGAAAATAGATAGTTTTAAATACTATACCAAATTTCGAAACGTTTAGCATAGAAGCCCCAACTCTACGAACGTAATACAAATGCCTATTTAAGAATATGGAATATTTCATTAATTGTAATACTTCTACTCTTGCTCCGTACACAGCTAATTTAGATCAGCTGAGAGCAGCTCATTTATACCGCCGATTAGGTTTTAGTGCCTCAGTGGCCACTATTAATCAAGCAACCGGTCAATCTGCCGGTGCATTGGTAGATAGTTTGGTAAATGAAGCTTTGAATATGCCCGAAATAGCTACACCTGCATGGGCAAATTGGAACAATGACAATTACCCTGCAGATAGCGACGCAAGCAATCAACTAAAGAGAGAGCAAAAATCTGAATTTCAATTGGCTTATGCCAATGGTCTTTTGAATAACAATTTAAGAGATCGTTTGAGCTTTTTCTGGAGCAATCATTTTGTTACTGAATTAGAGGTATATAATTGTAATTCTTTTTTATACCAATATATAGACTGCCTTCAACGCAACTCTTTAGGTAATTTCAAAACCTTTACTAGTGAAATTGGTTTAACCAATGCCATGTTATACTATTTAGATGGTGTGTACAATAATGGTAACAATCCTAATGAAAATTATGCTCGTGAATTATATGAGCTATTTACTTTAGGTGAAGGTAACGGGTATACTGAAGAAGATATCATTGAAACAGCAAAAGCCTTAAGTGGTTATGTAGAACGTGGCGAAGTTGGTTGTTCAGCTGTAGCCTTTGATGCTACCAAGCATGATGAAGGTTCTAAAACCATATTAGGCCAAACTGGTAATTGGGGATATGATGATGTTATAAACATACTCTTCGAACAAAGAGCTCCTGAAATAGCAGAATTCATCTGCCGTAAGCTATACGAATTTTTTGTGCACCCAGATTCTAGAGATGATGCGAATAATGCTCAAATGATTATTGACGGCATGGCTGCGACATTTGTAACCAGTGACTTTGAATTGGCACCAGTGTTAAGGTTACTATTTAAGAGTCAGCACTTTTTCGACGATGAAGCTATTGGAGTAATTATAAAGAGTCCGGTAGATTTCTATTTCAACACACTAAATGAATCAGGCTTTAGCTATACCGATACTAATGTTGCTGAAATGGTTAATTACAGTGCATTATTAAGTCAAGAAATATTTGAACCTTTTGATGTTGCCGGTTGGCAAAGAGACAGGTCTTGGATCAACACCAATTTTATGATTGGGCGTTGGCTTACCATTGAAAGCATATTAGAAGAATTCTATATGGCCGACAATGAGCAGTTTAGAACATTCGGACTCGAAATTTCAGGAAATGCAGGTTTAACAAGCTCCAACCCCGACGAGGTTGCTAGACTTATAATCGATTTCGTTTTAACCAAGGGACTTCTAAATGAAGAAGAATATGCCAAAGCATTTGCCATATTCAGAAGTGATGTAGAAGATGTTTACTACGAAGGTGGTAATCAAGAATCTTGGACGTTGGCTACTTGGCAACAAGGTCCGTTTCAAGTATACCTCCTTTTTCAGTATTTAGCTAGACAACCTGAGTTTCAATTAAAATAACACCTACTCTTATGTGCAATACACACCACTCCCCATTCAAAGGCCTACAACATGAAGGTCATGATGAAGAACATAAAACATGGAGCAGACGCTCTTTTTTACAAGCAATGGGCATTGCGGGCTCGGGCTCTATGATGCTAGGCGCAAATATGTTATCGGCATCTGCCCCATCGCCATTATCGGCGGGCATATCAGCTGCCGAAACAGATAATATATTAATCTTAATTCGCCTATCTGGTGGTAATGATGGTTTAAGTACGGTTATACCTATTGAACAATATGATAGTTATGCTAATGCGAGACCCAATATATATGTACCAGAAAGTAAGGTTTTAAAATTGACTGATGAATTTGGTGTACCATCGTACATGAGTTCTTTGGCACCAATGTGGGAAGAAGGCCAGTTTAAGGCCGTACACGGTGTAGGTTACGAAGGTCAAAGTTTATCGCACTTTACAGGATCAGATATTTTTGCGAATACAGATATAGAGACAACCGGATTCAGCGGTTTAAACACCGGATGGATGGGTAGACATTTTGAAAACATGTACCCTGATTATTTAGTTAATCCGCCAGCTGCACCGGCCGCTATTCAAATAGGTCAATTTGGTAGTTTGGTTTTTCAAGGTGACGAAACTAACTACGCTTTCGTAACATCTAATGTTGATCAACTAGAAGAAATTGCAGAATCGGGCGTTGTATATGGTTTAGATGACACCTTGTTCAACGACTGTATGTACGGTGACCAGTTGAAATTTTTACGAGGAGTAGCAAATACAACCTATGAATATTCTGGTATTATTCACGATGCTTACACACGTGGGCAAAACCAAGTAGAATATCAAGACAATAGCTTTGCCCGCCAATTGGCACTTATTGCAAGGTTGATAAAAGGAAACTTAGGCACTAAAGTATTTATGATTTCAATGGGTGGTTTTGACACTCATGGTAATCAACCACAGGCACATGCCAAATTAATGACAAATCTATCTGTAGCGGTAAACAATTTCTATGAAGATATTGCCTTTACCCAACAAGATGATAAAGTATTGAGTATGACCTTTTCTGAATTCGGACGACGAATTTTTGAAAATGGATCTAATGGTACCGATCATGGTAAAGCCACACCGACCTTATTTTTTGGATCAGGTTTAAATGGTAGTGCATTTGTTGGCGATCACCCAACATTAGACGACCCAGATGGACGAGGAAACTTAGAATACACGATGGATTTTAGAGATCTCTACGCTACCGTTCTAGCAGAATGGCTATGTGTAGACATACCATTGGTTGAAGCGCATTTATTGAATTACAAACCGTATGTACCGGTAGACTTAGGCTTTAGTTGTAGTGGAGAAGCTTTCCCTGACATTGTATATAGCGATGGTGAAGTTACTCCTCCTGTATATCCAGATGAACAAGCGGAAACTCCTTTTAACCCAGACTTAATAAATGCCGTAGTGCACAAACCTTTTTATCCTACGGATAGTACACCACATATCTATTTAGAAATGCCATTTTCGGCACATGTAGATATTGAACTTTTTAATATTCTTGGTCAGAAAGTCGGCACAGTTTTTAACGAAATGATGTTTGAAGGTTCTACCGAAATAAATATACGAGAGCGCATGCCCGAACAGCTATCAACAGGTAAATACATTTATCGTATTAATGTACAAAACCAAAAAATGAGTAAATCAGTGATGGTAGCTTAATCTGTTTCCCACTATGTAAAAAGCCCTATTCAAGTAAATTGAATAGGGCTTTTTAATTATGCTAGTTTAGTATTGTTCATTTTAGACTCAAATCTAAGTTCTTTTATAACTCGCTGATTCTTATCCTTATACAGCCGAACAACATCTTCTTTAGTACTTTCTATGTCTTTAGTTTCTGTAGTAAGCTTCTCTAAACTATTATCAAGCTTTAGCTTTTTTGAATTACCAACACCCATATCTTTATATGATTTAGTTAATAAATAGGTTTTTTCTTACAATAGAACAGATTTTAAACCGTTTTAGTATATTTTTCACTCGCGTAAATCGGTTTTACATTGAACTTCATTAAAATATTGACCCAAATTACATTTTAGAACAAGTTACAATTGCGAAGTAATTAGTTATTCTCCCTTCAAATTCAGTATTTTTGTAGCTTAATTTATTTTGATGTCCGATATTAAAACACCCTCTAGATATACGATTACTGCTGCTTTACCATACACAAATGGTCCAATACATATTGGTCATTTAGCAGGCGTTTACGTACCAGCAGATATTTATGCTCGTTACCTGAGATTAACAGGTAAGGACGTTGCCTTTGTTTGTGGTAGCGATGAACATGGTGTAGCCATTTCAATGAAAGCAAAAAAAGAGGGCGTTACCCCAAAAGATATTATTGATAAGTACCATGCAATAATTAAGCAGTCTTTTGTCGATTTCGGTATAACCTTCGACAATTATTCGAGAACCTCTGCACAGGTTCATCATGATACGGCTTCAGAATTCTTTATAAATCTTTATGATAAAGGAGATTTTATTGAGGAAACTACGGCACAATTATATGATGAAGAAGCACAGCAATTTTTGGCAGACCGTTTTGTAATTGGTACCTGCCCAAAATGTGGTAATGAAGAGGCGTACGGAGATCAGTGTGAAAATTGTGGGTCTAGTTTAAATGCTACCGATTTAATAAATCCGAAATCAACTATAACTGGAACAGTACCTACAACTAAAGAAACAAAACACTGGTTTTTACCTTTAGATAAATACGAGGACTTTTTAAGAGAGTGGATTTTAAAAGGTCATAAAGATGATTGGAAGCCAAATGTATACGGACAATGTAAATCATGGATCGATGGCGGACTAGAGCCAAGAGCCGTAACCAGAGATTTAGATTGGGGAATACCCGTACCTGTACCAGGTGGTAAAGGCAAAGTATTATATGTTTGGTTTGATGCACCTATCGGATATATTTCATCTACCAAAGAATGGGCTGCCCGTGAAGGAAAAGATTGGGAACCGTATTGGAAAGACGAAAACACAAAATTAGTTCACTTCATCGGGAAGGATAATATCGTTTTTCACTGTATTATTTTCCCTTCTATGCTGAAAGCAGAAGGCAGTTATATACTACCGGAAAATGTACCGGCAAATGAATTCTTGAATTTAGAAGGAAACAAACTATCTACTTCTAAAAACTGGGCAGTTTGGTTGCATGAATATTTGGTCGATTTTCCAGAAATGCAAGATTCGCTTCGTTATACTTTAACAGCAAACGCACCAGAAACTAAGGATAACGATTTCACTTGGAAAGATTTTCAAGCACGAAATAATAATGAACTAGTAGCCATTTTAGGTAATTTCATTAACAGAGTCGTGGTATTGACCAACAAGTATTACGATGGCAAGGTACCTGCTGCAGGAAACTTAACTGATGTGGATACTGAGACACTTGAGCAATTATCAAAATATCCAGAAATCATTTCAAGTTCTATTGAGCGCTACCGTTTTAGAGAAGCAGGTCAAGAATTAATGAATCTTGCCCGTTTAGGTAATAAATACTTAGCCGATGCAGAACCATGGAAAGTGATTAAGGTTGATGAAGAACGTGTAAAAACGATTATGAATATCGCTTTACAAATAGCAGCTGGCTTAGCTGTTCTAAGTGAACCATTTTTACCGTTTACATCTAACAAGCTTAAGAACATTTTAAATCTATCTTCAAATTCGGAGACGGAGCGTAGCGAAAGTCTAAAATGGGATGATGTTTCAACAAAAGAAGCATTACTACAACCTGAACATCAAATAAATCAAGGAGAATTACTATTTAGAAAGATAGAGGATAGTGAAATTCAAGCGCAACTAGACAAATTAGAGGCGACCAAAAAAGCGAACGAATACGAAAACAAGAAAGTAATGCCACAAAAAGATACTATTACATTTGATGATTTTTCAAAACTAGATATGCGTGTAGGTACTATTATCGAAGCTGAAAAAATGGCAAAAGCCAAAAAGCTTTTAGTTTTAAAAGTAGATACAGGTTTAGACGTTAGAACTATTGTTTCTGGTATTGCAGAAAGCTTTAAACCAGAAGATATTGTAGGTAAAAAAGTAACTGTACTGGTCAACTTAGCGCCAAGAGCATTACGTGGTGTTGATAGTGAAGGCATGATTTTGATGACTGAAAATGCCGATGGTAAATTGGTATTCGTTAATCCAGATGAGGATAGTGTTGGTAATGGTGAAGGAATCAACTAGAGAACAATTTCAATTAATTAAAGAAGCCTTAGTGAATATTCACTAAGGCTTCTTACTTTATAGTTGAGAAGATAAATTAACGTCTTTCTAGCATTAGTTTATCTTTAAGTGCATATTTAGATTTAATGATACGCTTTACCGATTTAGATTCGTAAACATCATGTAATCTTTTAGCAGCGTCTAATTTTAAAGATGCTGAACGTCTATTTGCTTGAACGCTAAATGACTTCCCAGTAGAGGTGTCTGTAAGATTACCGTCTGCATCATAAAACTCAGATCGTACATAAATACCATCTTCATAAAACTCAATTAAATATAGTTGCCCATTTGCTAAATAGCCATCAACGGTTATTAGAATATTGTTCTCGTAGTTATAATTATAATACTCCTCAAGAACTCCTTGAACATAATACTCTTCATATGAAACATAACCTAAATCATTATAGTAATATGCTACAGACAAAATTCCATTCGCATCATAACCTTCTGAACTTATTCTATTACCGTTTTCATCATTTTCATAGAGATACGTATAGTCAACCACACCTAATTCAAAATATTCAGTTTTAATCCAATAGCCATTTTCGTCATAATAATCGACCCAATTGAGTTCGTTAAAGGCATCGTACGAACGAGTTTCTTTAACAATTCCATTATCATAGAATTCATAATTATAATAGTCAGTTAAAACCCCCTCTTCGTCAAAATATTCAGTTTTTTGAATTGCATAATATCCCGTAGAAAGTATTACCCAGTTATTGGCATATGAAAAAGTAATTTCCGAATTATCATTATACTGATTTATCATTTCAACATAGGAACCATCAGACTCATATGTGGTACTATAAGTTAATAATCCATTATTAAAACTTTCAGAAGAAAGTAAATATCCTCCTTGTAAGGTTCGAACCTGCTGAAAACCATCACCAGTTGTAAAAGTATTGGCAACTACCAACTCATTTTCATCGAACATAAATATGTTTTCGAATGAGGAAGTATAATCTTGACCTACCGTATTACCGTCAATATTCAATTCGGTAAGGGTATTGGCTTCATTATAATTTAATGACCAAACTTGAGTAGAACTAGACACATTCTCATATGGCAAATCATCTTGATATTGTGATGAATACTCGTTACTAGAAGTATTACTGATTTCCGAAAAATTTTGTTTCTCGTTATATTGAAAATTAGTAGTTGACGTATAATTACTATTAGAAAAATACTGTCCTTCTATATCATTGGTCTGAGAAATATCATTTATCGATTGAGATATAAGTTTTCCATCTTCATAGGTGTTTATATTAGTTTTCTCTCGACTATAAACATTTGTTTCTTGAGTAATATTTTCAACATAAGACAAAGCTTTGTTTTCTTCATTCCATTCAGAAATTTTAATAAAACGTTGGGTGTTTGACGCACCACTATCATAAACAAGTTGCTCTATTCGATTAGTTGAGTTATATATTAAATCAAAAGAATTAGAATACGAACTAATTGGGTATCCATATGTACCCCCTAACAATCTCGGACTCACATCTAATTTAACTAATGTTGAGGGTAAACCTAAATCATTGTAGTTTGTAAAAGTAAGCTCATGCAAAACCCTACCCGAATATCTTAAAACAATATTTGTAGAAAATAATGTTCCATCTGCATTAAAAGAATTTTTATAAACCGCAGATTTTGGTATATCGGCGGCGTATAAAGACTCCAGTAACGGAAGCAAATGTGTTAATGCCAAATTGTCTTGCGGAGTATATTCTAAGCCCAAAGCAGTTGCCATATTCGCTGCAGCTGTTTCAGGATACACAATGTTTAAATAAGCTCCTGTTTGTTTAGATACATTGATTACTATATCTGCAAGAGTAGATGAAACGCTACTAGAAAAATCTACATTTTGTACGCCCAGTGCAGCGGTAATATCTGCAGTTAAGTTAATACCATTGCTATGATCTTGATCTTCATCCAAAGTTTGTAAAAAAGCCGCTATATTTTTAGAAATTGGACTTTCAATACTCGCACTAGCATCTGCCACTTGAGCAATATCTATTGGTGTAATTTCTTCTTTTGCTATAATGGAACCAATTGTTACCTCACCTACTTTAAAGGTGATTTCTTCCCCTTCTACGTACTGAAATTCTCCATTCTCATTGGTAAGTCCATCTTGGGTTGCAGTTTCAAAAGTTAGTCCTTGCACTGCGGCATCAATAAACTTTCCGGTAAGTACGGTTACAGAAGTGGGTTCATTGGGCAGCTCTTGTTCTTCTGGTTTTACTACTTGTGTTTCTTCTACTGTGTCATCATTTTTACTGCAACCCATGGTCAACAATAATGCACAAAAAATTGTAAATACTTTTACTTTCATAATGGTTTAGTTTTGGTTAATAATTAATAATATATAGAATCAGCTATGTCTCCATGACCGTGATATTTTAATGCGAACCGGGGGAGAATTATTAGGGGGAGAATACTATTGACAAATAAATACCTTCTACTGCTTGATTTCAATACCTAATAATGGGTATTTTTAAAAGTTCTAAACGATTTTACATGCAATTACTGCCGTACATACTTAAATATACCCAGCTACCTGAGAAGGGAATTCAAAATACTATTGAGCTTTTAAATGCTGATTGCACCATACCTTTTATATCAAGATATCGTAAAGAAAGAACTGGTAATTTAGATGAAGTACAAGTTGGTGCAATCGTTCAGTTTAAAGAACAATTTGAAACATTAGAAAAGCGTAAAAAAGCCATTATAAAAGCTGTTGATGAACAAGGCGTATTAACGGCTGAGCTAAAACAAAAGTTTGAGAATTCTGAAGACCTTACTCAGTTAGAAGATTTATACCTCCCTTTCAAAAAAAGTAAAAAAACAAAAGCTGAAGTAGCCCGTAAAAACGGATTGGAGCCTTTAGCAAAAATCATTATGGCGCAACGTAATGATGATATCGAGTTTACAGCCTCTAAATACCTTAGCAAAGAAGTAGAAAATGAAGATGACGCTTTAGAAGGAGCGCGCCACATTATTTCTGAGTGGATCAATGAACGTACAGATATAAGAAGTTCCATAAGATCTCAATTAGCACGATTTGCCATTATTAGCACCAAAGTAATTGGCACTAAAAAAGATGATGAAAAGGCTCAGAAATTCCGAGATTATTTTGAGTGGAGCGAACCGTTGAATAAATGTCCGTCGCACCGATTACTTGCTATTTTACGTGCCGAATCAGAAAAATTCATCCGGGTGAAAATTGAGTTGGATGACGAACGGTTACTCGATAGAATCGAAAATAGAATTATAAAAACAAATAATGCCTGCGGTAAACAAATTGAGCTTGCCATTGCAGATGCATACAAAAGATTATTGTTTCCATCCTTATCCAACGAACTATTAAAAGCAGCAAAAGAGAAAGCAGATGATGATGCCATTGGTGTGTTTTCTAATAATCTTAGACAATTATTATTGGGAGCTCCCTTAGGCGAAAAACGTATTCTTGCCATAGACCCTGGTTTTAGAACGGGTTGCAAGGTGGTTTGTTTAGATGCTCAAGGTAACTTGGTACATAACGAAACTATTTATCCGCATGCGCCACAAAACGATATTGGTGGCGCCATAAAGAAATTAAGTTCGTTGGCAAATGCCTATAAAATAGAAGCTATTGCCATTGGTAATGGTACGGCATCTAGAGAAACAGAGCAGGTTGTAAAGAAGGTGATTTTTAATGACCCGGTAGAAGTGTTTGTAGTCAGTGAGGCCGGAGCATCTATTTACTCCGCCTCTAAAATTGCGCGAGATGAATTCCCAAATTACGATGTTACCGTACGTGGTGCCGTTTCTATCGGCAGACGTTTGGCTGATCCACTTGCCGAACTGGTAAAAATTGATCCAAAGTCTATTGGTGTTGGACAATACCAACATGATGTTGATCAGAGCAAGTTAAAAAACTCTCTTGATACGGTTGTTGAAAGTTGTGTTAACTCTGTAGGCGTGAACATCAATACTGCTAGTGTACCATTGCTAAGTTATGTTTCTGGCATTGGTCCTAAATTGGCAGAAAATATCGTTGCTCAGAGAAAAGAGAAAGGTGCTTTTAAAAGCCGAAAAGATATTATGGATGTGCCGCGTTTAGGCGGAAAAGCCTTTGAGCAAGGTGCAGCTTTCTTACGTATTAAAGATGCTAAAAACCCTCTTGACGATTCTGCCGTACACCCAGAAAGTTATGGTATAGTCAAGCAGATGGCGAAAGATAAAGGGACAGAAATTTTATCGCTGATCGGGAACAAAACAGTACTTAAAGAAATTGACCTACAAAAGTATTGTACCAATGAAGTTGGGCTACCTACCTTAGAAGATATTCGCTCAGAGCTTGAAAAACCAGGTCTTGATCGTCGAGAAAAAGCCAAAGTATTTACCTTTGACCAAACCATTAAATCGATTACAGATTTACATAGCGGGCAGTTGTTACCTGGCATTGTAAATAACATCACCAACTTCGGTTGTTTTGTAGATGTCGGCATTAAAGAAAGCGGACTAATTCATGTTTCTAACCTATCTGATTCATTCGTAAAAGATGTAAACGAACATGTACACTTACATCAGCAGATTATTGTAAAAGTTTTAGACGTCGATGTTCAAAGAAAACGTATTCAATTGAAGCTGCATAAATAATTGAACCGATGCTAAAAATAGCGAATCACCCAATATATAAACATCCGTTACCAGAGGGGCATCGTTTTCCTATGGAAAAATATGAGTTATTACCGCAGCAATTAATTTATGAAGGTACATGCACCGAAGAAAACTTCTTTGAACCAGAAATACCAAATGATAAACATATTGTAGCAGTTCACGATCCTGAGTATTTCTACGATCTGTTGAATATGATGATTTCTCCTAAAATGGCACGTAAAATAGGTTTTCCCCTTTCGGAAGATTTAGTAGAGCGCGAACGTATAATTGCCGACGGAACCATAAAAGGATGCGATTTTGCTTTAGAATTCGGAATTGCCATGAATATTGCCGGCGGAACACATCATGCCTATAGCGACCACGGCGAAGCATTTTGCATGTTAAACGACCAAGCAATTGGCGCTAGGTACATATTGAATAAAGGTCTTGCAAAGAAAATTCTCATTGTAGATCTAGATGTGCATCAAGGAAACGGAACAGCAGAAATATTTCAGAATGACGATGCAGTTTTTACATTCTCTATGCATGGAGAAAGTAATTATCCGTTTAAAAAAGAACAGTCAGACTTAGATATTCCCTTACTAAAAGGAACCGATGATGAAACATATCTTTCTATACTAAAGGATAATTTACCCAAATTAATAGTTAAAGTTAAGCCAGATTTTATCTTTTACCTCTGTGGTGTTGACATTCTAGAAAGTGACAAATTGGGCACACTTAGTATGACATTGGAAGGGTGTAAAAAACGAGATGAGTTTGTTTTAACTACTTGTCACAACTTAAATATACCAGTACAATGCAGTATGGGTGGTGGGTATTCGCCAGACATTAAAATCATTGTTGAAGCACACGCCAATACATTTCGATTGGCACAGAAACTTTATTTTTAGGACTATTTCAGACTTTTTGAGCAAAACAAAATACCTATTTGATTCTATTTTAAACTAGTATAACTTTAAATTTGCAATATGAAAAATCTAATAATCCTCTTAGGCATAACCTTTTGTATTTCATTAAACGCACAAGACTCCGTTAAAGATTCTACAGAAACACGGTGGGATATGTTTAAGTACGATGTGGGCAGTATGTTTACAGGAGTTGGGTATTCGTATGCGCGTCCATTTCATTGGAAAGGTAATCAATGGGCTCAATTTGGCGCTGTTGTAGCTGGTACCGGGTTAGTTTATTTAGTAGATGATGAAACATCAAGGTTTATAAGAAACAACAGAGAAGGCATACCAAGAGTTGTTCGTGATTATGGTGAATTCTACGGTAGTCCTTCAAATAATTATTTAGCAACATCAGGTGTATACGCCGTAGGGTTAATTACCAAAAACGAAAAATTACGAAGAACGGGAGTATTATTGATATCATCAGCCACTTCTGCTGGACTTCTTCAACAAGTATTAAAATCTGTAGTAGGTAGAGCAAGACCTTTGGCAGATTTAGGCAAAGACACCTTTGATCCTTTCAATTCAAGTAGAAACTTTCATTCGTTCCCGTCTGGGCATGCTTTGCTTGCCTTTACCAATGCATATGCAATTGGAAAACAATTTAAAAATCCGTGGGTAAAAGCAGGTATTTACACATTAGGCGCTATACCGGGTATTTCTCGTGTTTGGGATGGCCAGCATTATTTAAGCGATATGGTATTCGCTTTTGCAATAAGTATAGCAACCGTTGAATCTATAGATAAATATCTAGACAGAAGATATGATGAGAAATACAACAACCATAAAAAAATGGTAAGTTGGAATCTTAATTTTGGTCCTGGTCAATTGGGCGTAACGGTTAATTTTTAAATCGGACAAATATCCATTTTTAAGAATCTAACATATACAGCGCAAACTTAATTTTCCAATACGGCATTTTCTCTTCGAAGAATTCAAAATAGTCTTTTAGACCTGTGGCTTCTGTAAGTTCAGATTTTGCTTTTTCTATCTCAGCTATCTCTTTTGAATCAACAAACTGATTTAAATCAAGATCTTCACCCTCGGCATGCTTTTTCATTAGATGTCCGTATATCGTATTCTCAGACAAATTTCTTGACGTAGCAATTTCAGAAACTGTAGAACCTTTTCTGAATAATTCAAAAGTTTGGTCGTGTGTTGCTTTTTTTGATTTCTTAGCAGGAGCATTTTTAGTTATTTCAGCAATAAACACATCTGCGTACTTTTCTAACTTCGCCTGTCCTACTCCAGAGACTTGCATAAACTCCTCTCTATTTTTAGGGAGTTTAGCCTCCATATCTTTTAAACTCGCGTCACCAAAAACAACATAAGCAGGTACATTCTGTTCCGTTGCAATTTGTTGTCTAAGTAAACGAAGCTTTTCGAATAAATTTGTTTTCGTAGTTCGTGATTTTGCCGCAGCCTTTTTCTTTTCCGCTTCCTTTTGCAACACTGCTAACTGCACTTTTTTTCCTGAAAATAAAACTTCCTTTGCCTGTTCAGTTAATCCGAGTCTTGCACCTTCCCTGAAGTTTATATCCAATACACCCTGATTCAATAGCTGAATAACATATTGCTGCAGGTCTAACCAAGAGACATCTTTTATAGCGCCATAGGTTTTTATGTTCTGATAGCCTTTTTCTAAAACGTGCGCATTCTGCGCACCTCTTAAAACATCGATCACCATACCCATAGGTTCTCGCTCTTTTAAACGAGCAACACCTGAGCAAACTTTTTGCGCCAATAATGTAGCGTCAAAATAAGCAGGTGGTGAATTACAGATATCACAGTTTCCACAACCTTCGCTAACTTGCTCACCAAAGTAATTTAATAGTGCAATTCTACGGCAGCTTAGTGCCTCTGCAAATTGCTGCATACGCTCCAATTTTGCATATTCAACATCGGCATTTTCACTTTGTGTTATAAACCTACGCAACTGAGCCACATCGGCAAAACTGTAAAATAGTAAGGCGTGAGCTGGGAGTCCGTCACGACCGCCACGACCAATTTCTTGGTAGTACCCTTCTATATTCTTTGGAAGGTTATAGTGAATAACCCAACGCACATTACTCTTATCTATACCCATACCAAAAGCAATGGTTGCTGCAATAATGGGCACCTTATCCGTAATAAATTCTTCTTGAACAGTAGAACGTTCATCAGAGGACATACCTGCATGATAGGCTTTGGCTTTAAAACCGGCATTACGTAATTTCTCGGCAATAGACTCCGTACTTTTTCGACTAAGGCAGTAAATAATTCCGCTTTCGTTCGGTCTATCATCCAAAAAATCGAGAATATGTTTTATTCGATCTTGAGCAGGTTTTACATCCAAATACAAATTAGGTCTATTGAAAGATGCTAAATGACGCTCAGCATTCGTTATTTGTAATTGATCTGCAATATCGTCTTGCGTAGTTTTATCGGCAGTTGCCGTAAGTGCCATCACCGGAATATTCGGGAATCTTCTTTTTAATCCGCCAAGTTGAGTATATGCAGGTCTAAAATCATGTCCCCACGATGAAATACAATGCGCCTCATCTACTGCAAAAAGACTAATTTTTAAGTTACCAAGTATGTTATTAAAAAAGCCTAAACTCTCTGGAGCAACATAGAAGAGTTTCAACTCCCCTCGCTCTAATTTACCAAGAATCTCTTGCTGTGTTTCTTGAGTCTGAGAACTGTTATAATATTCAGCTGCAATTCCGTTAGCTTTTAAGACATCTACTTGATCCTTCATTAAGGCAATCAGCGGAGAAATTACAATTGCAGTACCTTCTAAAGCCAATGCCGTAAGCTGATAACAAAGGGACTTACCACCACCAGTAGGCATAATCGCCAACACATCTTTTTTACTAAGTGCATCTTCAATAATGGATAATTGATTCGGTTTAAACGAATCGTATCCAAAGTGCTTTTTTAATAATGGTATTAAGTCTTTTTCTGTTGTAATCATGTTTTGCAAAAATAGTGTTTGAAAATGTCTTTAGCAGATGTTTTCACAGGATTAGATCTTTACGATGCACGAAGCAATCTGTCAATTTCGTGTTCCAAACCAACAGATCACTTCGTCGCGCCTCCTCGTGAAGACGTATTAACCTACTTCCCCAACATCAACAACTCATTACACCTTACTTCTGTAATGTATCTTTTTTCACCTTCCTTAGTTTCATACGAACGGTGAGTAAGTTTACCTTCTATAGCAACTTGTTTTCCTTTGGCTAAATAGTTTTCTACAATCTCAGCTGTTTTTCCCCAGGCAACTATATTATGCCATTGGGTATCATCAACTTTTTCACCTTTCGCGTTTTTATAACTATCTGTAGTAGCGATAGAAAATTTAGCCAATTTGGTACCACCTTCTAAGTTTACGATTTCTGGGTCTTGCCCTAAATTACCAATCAACTGTACTTTGTTTTTTAATGCGTTCATCTCTCTAAATTTTATGGTTTAACAGTTCATACTATCTAGCCATTGTGACTCGACACTGCAAACCTAGAACAGCATTGAAAGATTAATCGGTTTGCAAACACTTACTTTCGTTTGTTATCGTTTACAGTCGTTTATAAACTTTTATAATACTGTTATACAGTTATTTAAAAATATATCAAAATGAAATAAAAAATAGAATAATCTATTAAATAGTTGAAAAATGCAAAAAAAAATCCGAGATGTTAACCTTAGAAAATGAGATTAATCAAATTTTACGATACAACCACCAGTTCATATCTCTGGTTAATTCGTATCCTAATTTCTGATATAGTGGTATAGCCAAATTTCCTTTATTGGTATGCAGAATAGGTGTTTTATTTACTTTCAAAATCTCTTTTGTAGTATGCGCGATAAGTTGTTTTGCCAATCCTTTTCTGGTATAATCTGGGTGAGTTACCACCGCACTTACTTCTATAAAAAGATTGGTTTGCATTCGTTGACCAGTTATCGAAACCAATTTCCCGTCTTTAAAAATTCCGTAATAATTACCCATTTCAAAGGTTCTTCTACGATAATAACCGGGCATTACCAACCAAATTAAGTCATACACTTCATCAATATATTCATCGGTCAGTAAGACAATATCTTCTGTTATTGAAACTTCTGGTAGTTGATTTAATACCATTTGGCAACCATCAATTTTCTTCTCTAGAGCAATTTTAGCTTCATCAATAAACGGAGTCTGATTCTCTGAAACGAAGAAAAAACTATCTGTCGTATTTATATATTGCTTGGAAGCTTTTTCTGTCTTTGATTCATCGAAAAAAGACCCAAAAGTGCACACCTCTTGATCATAAAACTGAACGCCGTCATATACAACAACAAACTTTTTATGTGTTTCATTTAAGGAATGCCAAACCGGATTTTTAAGCTGCTCTTCTAACTTTACCATTCTATTGTGAATCAAATCTTGTGCAAATTATTCAATCTTAAAACAATATCACATCTTACTAAACATAAAATTGAATTTAATACTTGTATAAAAAGAAGCCTACCTAATATTGGCTCATTCTCAATAAAAAATTATAAATTCAAAGAGCAGAGATGATAAAGGGCATTTCAGATTCATATCTCCCCACTTAATAAATTTATAGTTTATATATGGAAATCACTGATCTTAGGTATATAACAAATATTGTCTTTACGTCCATTTTTGGTGTTTTTGGCATATACCACCTATTATCATTTCTTGTTTTAAGGCATAAAATTCTACTGTACTATTTTATTCTAATCTTCGGATTGACTTTACATTGGAGTTTATCTCTCATCATTCATGGTACTTTTAGCGAACAGGTTACATTAATCGCCAGTAAAACCTCACTTACCACAGCAATGATATCCACTTTTGGGCTATTAATGTTTACCAAAAGCTACCTGAACATTTCTCAAAACAACCACCCAACATTAGCTACAATTTATAAAGTATTTGCAATAATCATGATTTGTTTACCTGGTTTGCACATTCTAAATAACATAATAACTAAAATTGATTGGTTAAACAGTTCTCTAGTCATGCTAGCTGCCATCATAGCTTTATCAACTGCACTTCTCAGCTTATTTTCAGGAATACGTTTGTACAAAGCTGAAAAATTTAATAAATATTATTTATATTCTTACACTCCTTACCTGCTCGGTTCATTTCTTTATATAGGAGCATGGTTTTCACAAAAGTATTTTAATATAGATACCGACCTTGTAATACTACTAACCTCAATTCTTGTGACTTTTCAATTATTTCTTTTCTCTCTATTAATTAGCTACAAATACAAATCAATTGAAGACAATACTATAAAAATTCAGATTGAAGCCAATAGTAAACTAACTACAGAGGTTGAAAAACAAACAAAACATTTACAAATAGCAAAGCAAGATTTAGAATACCAAAACGGGGAACTTGAAAAAGTAAATAAGCTGAAAAACAAATTATTCTCACTACTAACCCATGATGTAAGAGGACCTCTTAATAATGTTGGTACAATCGTAGAAATGATTGAAAGTCAGTTAGAGGAAAGTGAACTAAAGGAGATTACAAAAAAATTAAAAAATGAAGTAACCGATAGAATTTCTATGGTTAACGTTCTGCTTGATTGGTCTTATAATCAACTAGAAGGTGTCACTTTGGATAAAAAATTATGCAATTTAGATTCCATATTTAATTCCATAAAAAACGAATTTAAAAGAATAGCAATTGATAAGGATATAGACTTAGAACTGGCAATTTCTTGTCAAGAACTCTACATTGACGAAAATATGTTAAAAGTCATTCTACGTAACCTGACCTCTAACGCTATAAAATTTAGCAAGGAAGGTCAAAAAATAATATTGTCCTCCAACTGTACATCTGATATAGTTACTATAGGGGTAAAAGATTTTGGATTAGGTATGAATACCGACTGGCAAAACAGTACGGACAATAATAGTGGTCCTACCATTAGAAAAGGAACAATTGGTGAAAAAGGAACCGGATTCGGGTTAATGATAACAAAAGATTTTGTAGAAATGAACGGTGGAGAAATAATTTGTAAGAGTGAAATAAATAAGGGTACCGAGTTTATTTTAAACTTTAAAAACTTAACAAATGAACAAGCAATACCTCAAATCTAATTTACTGACACCTTATTAAAATTTAAACCTCACCATTTAAAGACATTAAACGTTGAAATTCGGCAACGAACAAACCTACTTCATAGCCATCCATTAAAGCATGATGTACATGTATTGATACAGGCATAAACCTATGCTCACCATCCCCCGTCATTTTACCAAATGAAATCTTGGGGCAGCTATCTGCAAATTCAAAATGTCGCGCATGGGAAACGGAAGTAAAATCGAGCCACGGCATGCTAGAACAATGTAATACATTGACACCGCATTCTGGCAAATCCAATCCCGTTGATTTTTTCACCTCTTCTATTACCTTATTGGCAGCATCTCTAAATTCATTAAATGACTCCTTATATTCAATATAAGAAAAACCGAATGTTCCGTTATCCCTACCAATGGTTGGCGATGCATGAACATGATCATACTCGAACACCTTACCATCTTCAATTCGGTATTTAAACGGAGTTATGGCATTAGCCGCCTTTAATGTTCTATGTAAATAAACCAAGAAAAATGAGTTGCCAGATTGTTTCGCATAATCATAAGCTTTAGAACAATTTACCTTTACGGTTACCCCATGAAAAGGCTCACTGAACTGTGAAAAAAATTTGAAATGACCTGCCCTATTCCAATCCGCTATATTTAATTCTTTTTTCATCTATTTGTTGACCTTGATTTTAGGTTTTACACAGTTTTATTCAGCAATAAATATACAACCTCAAATTTCAATTTAAAATTGTGATAACTTGTACTTTTCAAATAAAGGATGTTATTTCACTTTTTATAAATTATTATAATACATTAAAAAACTAAGTAAGAAAACAAAGACCAATGCACTACAGATATTATTGTAACTAATAACAGACCGTTAAAAATTAAAGGGAAATTACAATTCAATTAGCATCGGGTGAAATTGTTACAAAAGAAGGAACTACAGGTTTTTGTCGTTGCGGAGTTTCAGAAAACAAACCATTTTGCGATGGATCGCACAGAAAAATAGAATGGATAGGATAACTAATCAAAATTCTAATACATAAATTATTAGGTGTATACTACATCTCAATAGTATACACCATTTTTGAAATATTCATAGAGAGATAAAAACGCTTTACCATATAGGATCATGAAAAAATATAAGAATATAATTACTTTACTTTTAATTATTAGTCCTTTATTAGGTATTGCTCAAATCTCGGTGAATCAAGACCGATTAGAAAAGCGTATTCTAGATCTTGCCCAGTTTAACATTCAAGAAAATGGTGAAACCGAACGTGTTGCTTTTAGTGATGCCGATGTTGCTGCCCAGCAATGGGTTATTGAGCAATTAAAAGCTATGGGCATTCAAACCCATATCGATTATGCTGGCAACGTAATTGGAATACGAAAAGGGACAAAACCAAATATGAAACCTATCTCATTTGGCTCACATATAGACCGCGTTCCGCATGGTGGCAATTATGATGGCTGTGTTGGTAGTATGGCTTCTTTAGAAGTTCTTAAAGTGCTTGATGAAAATAAAGTCAAAACCAAACATCCTTTAGAAATTATCATATTTTCTAATGAAGAAGGTGGTGTTGTAGGTAGTAGAGCAATCGCCGGTCATTTGAATAAAAGTGCTTTTGGCGTTAAAAATTCAACAGGGTACACCATTGGCGAAGGTATGATGAGATTAGGTGGAGATACCACCAGACTAGCAGAAGTGGCTCGTAAAAAAGGAGACGTTGCTGCCTTTATAGAACTACATATTGAACAAGGAGGCACTCTTGAAAAAGAAAATTTAGAGATTGGTATTGTCAAAGGAATTGTGGGACTTAAATGGTGGAATGTTGAATTCAACGGTTTTGCCAACCATGCAGGTACAACACCAATGAATGCCAGAAAAGATGCATTATTAGCAGCCTCAAAATTCATCATCGCAGTCAATGAGGTTGCCACAAGTTTTGATGGTTCACAAGTTGCAACTGTTGGTAGAATAAAGTCAGAACCAGGAGCACCTAATGTAATTCCAGGTCATGTAGTTACGAGTCTTGAAATTAGAGATTTATCTTCTGAGGTTATTGAGAAGGTATATATTGCTATCGAAAAAAGAGCAGAAGAAATTAGTACTGAATCGGGAGTTGAAATTTCCTTTAAAAAATTAGATACCACAGCAGACCCAGCCATCATGGATTCAACCATACAATCTGAAATTGAAAAAAGTGTTCAATCTCTTGAATTGAGTTACAAATCAATGCCAAGTGGCGCGGGTCATGATGCCCAAGATATGGCACTTATTGCACCCACCGGAATGATATTCGTACCAAGTAAAAACGGAATTAGTCATTCTCCTAAAGAATTTACTTCTGCGGTTGACATGGCAAATGGTGCTAATGTATTATTACAAACTATTTTGGCTTTGGACGATAAGCTTAAATAACATTTTATGAGAGACAATCAATCCATACATATAGAACAACTTCTAAATGCATCAATTGAGCAGGTATGGAAAGCATTGACCAATGTGGATGATATGCGACAATGGTATTTTGATGTTATTCCTGATTTTAAGCCAGAGGTGTCTTTTAAAACTAGCTTTTTAATTACGAATGGTGGTCGAAACTTCACTCATAATTGGATTGTAACGACCGCTATTCCAAAATCTAGAATTAGTTACACTTGGACCTTCGATGAATACCCAGGAGAAAGCATCTCTACATTTGAGCTATATGAGAAGGAGCATCAAACACTACTTACGGTCACAAGCGAAATCACAAAAGATTTTCCAACACATATTCCAGAATTTAAAAGAGAAAGCGGAGAGGCAGGATGGTCGTATTTAATTAAGGAAAGCTTACCTCTCTTCCTTCAAAAATCAGACAAATTTTAACAGCAATCTTCTACCCTTAAATTAGTACCTTAGTTCAACTAACAAACTATCTTGAACATGAAAAAAGGACTACTCATTTGTGCATACTTTCTATGCACTACCATCGCAATTTCGCAAACTACAGAAGACATTGTCAATGCCATTGAAAAAGAAGGCGTTGAAAACTCGCAATTAGAGCAATTAGCTTACGAATTAATGGACCTCAACGGACCACGTTTGGTTGGAACACCAGAAATGAAAACCGCACATGACTGGGCAATAAATACCTATAAAAAATGGGGTATTGCTGCCGAAAACCAACAATGGGGAACTTGGAAAGGTTGGCAGAGAGGCATCACTCACGTAGATATGGTATCGCCACGTGTAGCTTCGCTTCACGCCACACAATTGGCATGGAACCCAGGTACAAGTTCTAAAGGTGTTACCGCATCTTTAATTACATTGCCTAGTTTCAAAGACTCCTTATCTTTTGTAAAATGGCTTCCTAATGTGAAAGGAAAAATAGTTATGGTGAGCATGCTGCAACCTACAGGTAGACCAGATGAAAACTGGGAAGAATACGCAACAAAATCATCCTTCGAGAAAATGAAAACGGAGCGCGATTCTATCGAAAAAATATGGAGACAGAATATTAACAATACAGGCTACACGAGTAGAAATATCAATGCTGCATTTGAAAAAGCAGGTGCTGTTGGTATTGCACAATCCAGATGGTCTGAAGGTTTTGGCGCTAACAAAATATTTAGTGCAGGTACTGATAAAATTCCTGCAGTGGATATTTCTTTAGAGGATTATGGAATGCTGTACAGAATGGTTGAACATGGTGCAGACACTAAAATTAAAATAGTAGCCGAATCTAAAGACCTAGGCGTGGTACCAACATTCAATACCATCGCAACCATACCTGGCACTGAATTTCCAGAGGAATATGTAATTCTTTCTGCCCATTTCGATTCTTGGGATGGTGGAACGGGAGCAACTGATAACGGTACTGGCACAATTACCATGTTAGAGGCTGCTCGAATTCTTAAAAAAGTATATCCGAATCCGAAAAGAACGATATTAATTGGACATTGGGGAAGTGAAGAACAAGGTTTAAACGGTTCTCGTTCATTTGTTGAAGACCACCCAGAAATTGTAGCTGGCGTACAAGCTGTTTTCAATCAAGATAATGGTACCGGTCGTGTTGTTCGCTTATCGGGACAAGGTTTTCTACATGCCTATGATTATTTAGGGCGTTGGTTAGAAGCCGTACCAGAAACGTATAAAAATGAAATAGAAACTACCTTCCCAGGGTCACCTGGGCGTGGTGGTTCTGACTACGCTTCTTTTGTTGCTGCTGGTGCACCTGCTTTTTCTTTAAGCTCTCTTAGTTGGGATTATTGGAATTACACATGGCACACCAATCTAGATACGTATGACAAGATAGTATTCGACGACGTACGTAACAATGCTATTCTAACGGCTATTCTTACGTATATGGCTTGTGAAGATCCAGAGAAAACATCGCGCGAAAAAGCCGTGTTAGGTATTAACCCAAGATCTGGTGAAAAAGGAGAATGGCCAGCACCAAGAACACCACAACGTAAAGGTGGGCAAGACGAATAACTAATTATAATTGATTTTCAAGTTCAAGGCTATCCGCTGCTTGTAGTGCTTTCTTAATTGCAGTACTCCACAGTGCATAGCCTTGTTTGTTTAAATGCAATCCGTCAGAAAGGTATAATTCCGGTATCGGTCTATTATCGGTAGTAATCATTTGTGCAAATACATTGATGTATTGTGCATTTAATTCGGTAATAAAATACTTGGACAGCATTAAATTAGTTTCCATAATTAACGGAATTAAAGCTTCTCGCTCTACACTAGGTTTAAGACTAATCAATGCCAATTCTGCATCAGGATATTTATCTTGAATCAATCCTACTAATTCCACACAACCAGAAAGTACCTCTTGCGGAGTTTTACCACTATTCAAATCGTTCTCTCCCGCATATAGTACTATTTTAGACGGATTAGCTTCTGTAAAAATCTCATCAAAATAATGAATACACCATGCAAATGTAGATCCTCCAAAACCAAGGTTCACCACATTGAATGGACTAAGATCACGCTTCATGTTTACCCATAAACGCACCGATGAACTTCCGTAAAAAGCTATCAAGTTTTCTTGGGTAGGTAATTTAGCTACGCGTCTTTTAAGTCGTTTTATTTCATTGCACCAAATAGCAGGTGGCTCTTCTAAATTATCAGCACCCGAACTAGATACATTTAACTGTTCAGCTCTTTCAATAGCTTTTTTGACATAGCCTTGGTATTCTACTTGATATTGCTCCATAAAAGCATATAAATCTTTATTGTTTTTAGAAGGTACTTTTTCACTGAGCAAAAAAGGTTCTTTAATGGCACAGTAGTATAAAGATTTACCAATTCTATGATCAAAATTTACCATGACTACAGGTATTATATACGGCTCTGGATCCGTATGCAATGCCAATTTAAAAGCGCCCATTTTAAAAGGACCGGGAGATTCATCTGTTCTGTAAGAGGTGCCTTCAGGGCTTATAATTAAGTTGTATTTCTGTTTTAAATGTTTAGATGCTTCACTGTAAAAAATACTTCTTGCCTCTTCTTTTCTATTACTAGAAGTTTCATCAGATTCTTTGGTATATACATTTATATAGCCAAGGTTGTCGTAGTAATTCTGATGACCGTATTCTTGTCCCTGCCCTATTCTAACTGTTCTAATACCAGGTTCCTCGTATTTTTTATATAAAACCATGGCACTTAGAAAATGAGAATCCAGGGTAATCTGAAAATTATTATTTAGTGTATAATGTGGGTCATTGATCAAGTGATTATAAATAAAAATGTTACCGGTATCATTAGGCAAATTATCCCATCCTTCAATAATATAGGGTACGTTTTTAAACACCTTCATGGTCAACTCGGCACAAACCTTTCTATTTTGTTCAGCATCTTTACTGTTCTTTTCTGCTACATTCTCATAAATCTGCTGTAAACCGCTTATAAACTCATGCTCTTTTTGATCTTCGCCCAGCAGTTCTAAACTTAATGAGGCTATATGGCGTTCTAGAGCAGTACCATTTTTAACCAATCCTGTTAAGGCATCATAAGCAAACTGCTTGGTGGTATTACTTTTTAATAGATGTGGCACTTGGTGTAAAGGCGATGATAATAATAGGCGAGATTTATTATTCTTTATCAATTGATAAACGGCCTGCAGATTGTGCTTGCCCAACAAGCCAACGTAACGTACAAAAGCAGCATTTAGCTGATTGCCCATAAGCCACAATAATCGCTGATAAAATTGACCTTCAAAAGCATCATCAATTTGAAACAATTTCATTAAATCGCCTTCAGGAATAAAATAAGCAGAAGTCTTTGTGTTCGTAATAGCAGAGCAAATATCTTTCTCCTTCAATAGGCATGACCACCCAAATACAAACCCCGAGTTCTTAATAGATCGTTGTTTAATTTCAATTGTATTCTCTATTCGCTTAATGGTAACTTCTCCGTGAATGAGAATAAACAACCCATTACTAGAACCGTCTTGTACATATAAAACCTCATCGGGTTCATATTCCCTACGTTCTGCCAACGCAGCTAAAGCCATTAAATTTTTTTCTTCAAAATAATCCAGGAATGGAGAGCGTCGCATTAAAGAAACAATCTCTTCTTGTTCAGAAACGGGAGAGATAAAAAACTGTCGGTCTTCAACAAAAGGCTGAAACCTTACGGGACTCAATAATTCGGTTTGCTTCGTTAAGGCAGTATGCAATACACGGTACAATTTTGAACCAATATTTTTCAATAAAATATTCTGATGTCCTTTTTTTAAATACGTGTCTAGCTCGTGAAATGGAATTTCAAAAAAAGATGCTTTTGGTGATGCAACCGTAGCTTTATATGTAAATCTTTTGGGCGTATTGAATCCGTTTAAACCAATAGTAGAAAAAGGTTCTGAGTTTTGACAAACGAGAATATCACTTTCAGGATTATCAAGTGAAATGTAATAGTTGACACTACCTTCTATAAGCCATCTAAACGTTCTTACTTTTTTATGAATATAACTGATGGCATATCCTTTGGCGTATGTTTTTAACGCTCCGTTCGGGAAATATTCTTTTAATTTTTCAGTAGTTATTTCTTGCTTTAAAACTCTATTTTGGTGTATCATACTCCTCCTAACTTAACCAGATAAAAGCGAAAAAAAAAGGACTGCCAACATTAAAACCAATTTGTCATTTTAGCAATTTGATATTGGTTAAAACCATAAAATTCACCCCCTTAAACTCAGAATAACCAAATTCAATTTATAGACTATCATTTTACACAGCCTTTTATTATCTTCCCTATTCAACAACTAATACAGACCACACCATGAAAATCATCAGACTTTTGCTCGTGCTTGTCATTATGGCACCGTTAGCATTACAATCTCAACGAAGAAAAAGTAAAATCACCCAACCAACCGTTAAACTAGAAGACTCTCTATTTACAGGATTAAAATGGCGAAATATTGGTCCGTTTAGAGGTGGTAGAAGTGTAGCTTCAACCGGTGTTATAGGTCAGCCCATGATTTATTACATGGGAACTGTTGGTGGCGGAATATGGAAAACTACGGATGACGGAATTACATGGAAGAATATTTCTGACGGATTCTTAAAAACCGCTACTGTAGGTGCCATTTCCGTATCTGAAAGCAACCCTAACATTGTAATAGCAGGTATGGGCGAACATGCAGCCCGTGGTGTAATGACCTCAATGGGCGACGGCGTATACAAATCTACCGATGCAGGTAAAACCTGGAAACATATGGGACTTGATAAAACTAGACATATATCTGATATTATTATAGACCCTACCAACCCCGATATCATTTTTGTATCCGCACAAGGTGCCCAATACGGACCTTCTTCTCAACGAGGAATCTATAAGTCTACAGATGGCGGTGATACTTGGAAAAATGTACTTTTTATAGATAACATTACCGGGGCATCTGCTTTATCTATGGATATGAACAACCCTACCATTTTATATGCAGCTATGTGGCAACACAGACGTTTTCCTTGGACGATGGAATCTGGCGGTAAGAACTCAGGCATTTACAAATCTACCGATAGCGGAGAAACATGGGAGCAATTAAAAGAAGGTTTACCTAAAGAAATGGGTAAAGCGGGTATTTCAGTTTCTAGAGCTAACCCAGAGCGTGTATTTGCTGTAATAGAAGCGGAGGGAGAAAAAGGTGGCGTATACCGCTCTGATAATGCCGGTAAAAAATGGACTCTAATAAACAAAGACCGTATCAATATTACACGCTCTTGGTATTACATGGAGATTTTTGCCGACACCCAAAATGAAAATATCGTTTACGTATTAAATGCACCTGTAACAAAATCTATTGATGGTGGAAAATCTTTTACGCCATTACCTACGCCACACGGTGATAATCACGATTTATGGATAGACCCTTTGAACAATCAACGTATGATCAACTCTAATGATGGAGGATCAAATGTTTCTAATAACGGTGGTAAAAGTTGGAGCACACAAGAGAATCAAAATACTGCACAATTCTACAGGGTAATTACAGATAATTTAGTGCCTTATAACGTTTATGGCGGGCAACAAGATAATTCTACCGTAGCGATTGCCTCTAGAACAAATGATGGTGGTATCGACTGGAAAGATTGGTATGCCGTTGCTGGTGGCGAAAGCGCATTTTTAGCCTTTGACCCAGATAATCCTGAATTGATATATGGTGGAACGTACCAAGGTAATATTGATAAGTGGGATGTAAATACCAAAGAATCTAAACCAATTAAAGAATACCCTGAATTAGGCTTAAGTATATCACCAGAAAATGCAAAGTACCGTTACAATTGGAATGCCCCAATTATCACCTCGCCCCATGATAGAAAAACCATTTACCATGGTGGTAACGTTGTTTTCAAATCTACGGATGAAGGTCAAAGTTGGTCGGTTATAAGTCACGATCTAACGAGAGACGAAAAAGACAAACACGGTCTTGGCGGCGGTCCGTTTACCAATGAAGCTGCTGGCGGTGAGATATACAATACACTAACTTATTTAACTGAATCTCCGCATGAAGAAGGTGTAATTTGGTCTGGTAGTGATGATGGTTTGGTACATGTAACCAAAGACGGTGGTGCCAATTGGGCAAATGTTACTCCCGCAGGTGCAAAGGAAGGTATCATAAACAGTATTGAAGTGTCTCCTCATGATCCCGCAACAGCTTACATTGTTTTGATGCGATACAAGTCGATGGATTTTGCCAACTACATCTACAAAACCACAGACTACGGTACTACATGGACAAAAATTACTAATGGCATCACAGGCGACAATACATTTACGAGAGTAGTCCGCGCAGATAAAAAGGTAAAAGGGCTTCTTTACGCAGGTACAGAAACAGGCTTATACATTTCTTTAGATGATGGTTTACATTGGCAAGCATTACAATTGAACTTGCCCTTAACACCGATTAATGACCTTGTTATTCAAGACAATGATTTGGTAGCGGCAACTGCCGGTCGTGCCTTCTGGATTTTAGATGATTTGGCGGCATTGCAAAATGCAACCACTCCAAAACAAGCATTAAATATTTTTAAACCAAAAGACACCTATTTGTTTATTGGTGGATACAACGAAAAACCAGTTTCTGGATTAGGAAGCAACCCTAAAAGCGGTATTACTTTCGATTACTATCTAAGCGAAGCTCAAGACAGTACCGAGCTGAAATTAGAAGTTTTAAAGGATGGAGCGGTAATTAGAACTGTTACCAATCAAAAAGATAAGAAGTTTAAATCATGGCCAGGCGGACCATCAAAACCAGCACTTTTAGCTTCCAAAAAAGGATACAACCGTTTTACATGGGATTTTAAAAGAGACCCATTACCGGCAGTAGACAAAGTCTTTGTTCTTGGCGGATTAAATGGTTCTACTGTTGGTCCTGGAGACTATGTATTAAGACTGACTTTAGGCGACCAAATTGCAGAAACCACGGCAACTATATTACCACACCCAAAATTGAAAGCCAGCATGGCAGATTATGCCGAGCAGCAAACCATGATGACAACCATAGAAGCTACTGTTGAAGAAATTCACAATGCGGTAAACGATATGCAATCGGCAAAATCGCAATTAAAACAGTATGGTAAATTACTTGCAGATAATGAAAAAGCAGAAGCACTATTAACTCAGGGCGATTCACTGACTAAACGAATTACCACTTGGGAAGAAAACTTGATTCAGCCTAACCAAAAAACTTTTCAAGATGTGATTAATTTTGAAAATAAACTGAATTCACAATTATTGAATTTAAGAGGTTATATTGATGCTACAGAACCAAAAGTTACTTCAGGAGCTAAAGAAAGATTACGAGATTTATTGGCAACATGGAACACTTTTAAAACAGAGCATAATGCCATAATCAATACTGAAATGAAAGCTTATAACAGCTTGTTTCAAAGTCTAGAAATTCCTGCAATCATAATGCCGGAAGCACAAAAGTAAACGGAATTGGAGAAATTAATACTAGATCAAACTTTTAAGGGACAAAATTATACAGCCACTCGATTACCAAGAGCGGAGTATGAAAATTGCATTTTTGAAGGCTGCGATTTTTCTAAGGGATATGTAGATAACCAAACCTTTTTAGAATGCGAGTTTATAGATTGTAATTTGAGCAATGCGAATATTGTCAATACGACTTTTCAAGAAGTAAAATTTTCGCATTGCAAACTCATGGGTTTGGCCTTCCAAACCTGCAATGCTTTTTTGATGGATTTTTCTTTTTTTGATTGTAACATGAGTTTTGCAATTTTTACAGAATTAAAGTTAGTAGGTCAAGTTTTTGTGTCTTGCAATATGGAAGAAGTAGATTTCGGAGATTGCGATTTAAGCAAATCGAAATTTGATGAGTGCCATCTAGAAAGAGCTGTATTTGAAAGAACCAACCTTCAAAAAGCTGATTTCAGCACAGCAATAAACTTTAGTATAGACCCGGACAATAATACGATGACAGGCGCTATATTCTCAAAAGATAATCTTGAGGGATTATTGCAGAAACATAAGCTTAAGATTTTAAAATAAAATAAAAAACTATGTACGAATATCAATATGTAAAAATATCAATAGGTGGAATATTTAACTCTAAACCAAAATCAAACTATAAAGAAATTATAGCAGCTAAAGCCAAAGAAGGATGACGATTTGTTCAAATTTTCGCACCTGGCACATCCACTTATGGCTCAGCATCTTATTTTGAATTGATTTTTGAAAAGAAAGTAGAATAAAAATGAACAAAGAAATAAAAGCAAAAATTATACAAGTTTGCGATACTAAGATAGCCGCAAAGGGAGAAAATGTAGGATTATCTTTCTATGCATTCTTCAAGAACAAAAATGACAATCCTGAGCTTTTAATGGAAGTGGCTCATTGGTGGATTTTAGAACATAAGCTAGACCATTTTGAAAAAGCGGTGAAGATTAAAGAGATGGTACTTTCATGAAAACATACAATAAGTTCAGCATAATTATCTGCTTGATTATAATATGTTTAAATCTATCGATTGATTTGGATACAAGTAATCTTATAAAGGTTAATTCTAATTATTCTTCTAATTCAGGTCTGGGACATGCAATGGTTTCAATACTTAGATTTTACGGTACGATAATAATCACTGGGATTCTTTTCATCATATCGATATTCATCGCTATTTTAAACAAAGATTTATATAAACCTTTTACAATTTTAAATCTGGCAATCATAATCTTAACGGGAGCTTTACCACTTCTTATGAATTAATATTTCGAAAATGAAAAACACCATTTTAATTCTATTTCTAATTGGCGTATTCAATAGCTGTAACAATCAAAAAATAAATCACAACGAGGCTGTTACTACATATTACAAGGCTTTTGATTCTGGCGAATTCAACAAAATCAAAGAAGTGATTCATGATAGTGTCACTTTAATTTCCGGTGATTTCATTATGCCATTTGACAAGAATACATTCTATGAATTCTATACATGGGATTCCATATTTGAACCATCATATGAAGTAATTGAATTGATTGAAGATAACGATGATGTCATTGCAACTATCTCTCAAAAGAATATACGTAATGCCTTTTTAAAGAACAATCCGCTAAAGTTGAATGTCAAAATATCGTTTGTATCAGGTAAAATCACAAAAATTGAAGAATTAGATTATATAGATGTCAATTGGGATACATGGTCGCAACGCAAAGATTCCTTAGTTAGTATGGTAAAAATAAACCACCCAGAATTAGATGGTTTTGTGAATGACATGACTATGAAAGGAGCTGTTAATTATTTACAAGCGATGGAGTTGTATGATAATAGAGATTAGACATGTTAACAAAAAATCGTTTCATCTCATCTAATAAGATAATTAATAAATATTAACACTTATTATATTTAATTATCTTTCGCACATATTTACATTTGAAATATCATAACAACAATTATTAACTAATTATTAGTCAAAACATTAACCATGAAAAAAATCACTTTATTACTAGCCATATTTACTATCGGCTTTACGTACGCACAATCACCATTAGAAGAAGGAGCATTGCAAGCAAATGCAGGATTTGGCTTTTCAGGCTGGGGAACTCCTATTTACGCAGGATTAGAATATGGCGTAGCACCAAATATCTCTGTTGGTGGAGAATTATCTTATCAAACCTATAAATACGGTAGCGGATTTGGTGGAGACTACAAGAGCACTATATTCGGTGTTACTGGAAATGGTAATTACCACTTTAATGAGGTATTTGAAATTCCAAGTCAGTGGGATTTATATGCAGGAGCTAATTTAACTTACTACAGCTGGTCAACTAAAATCAACGGAAGCACTGTTGATGATGTGGACGTTGATAATTTTGGTATTGGTTTACAAATAGGTGGTCGCTATTTCTTCGATGATAACTTTGCAATAAACCTTCAAGTAGGTGGCGGAAACGTTGTAAGTGGTGGAAGAATCGGAATCACTTATAAATTGTAAGAATAATTATTATATCAACAAGGGATGATTTATTAGTTTGTAAATTATCCCTTGTTTTATTTAAATACAATTGATGTCCTTTTTTGTATTCAATTAAACAATATAAAATCATTAACAATATCTTCCAGCATTTTTCTTAATTTACTATATAAGAACACTTTATAAATTTACTATCCCTTTTATAGCTTAGGAGCTTATTTTTACCATATGGAAGACAAGTTACAGTTACTAAAACAACATTTTGAAGAAATCGTTTCTTTAACTGATGAGGAGTGGAATTTTGTTAAATCGCACTTCGAATTTAAAAGTCTTAAAAAACACCAATTTTTAATACAAGTTGGACAACCTGTAGACTTTGAATATTGGATTATCAAAGGCTTGGTAAAAGCGTATTCCATAGACGAAAAAGGCAAAGAACATATTCTTCAATTTGCTATGGAAAACTATTGGGTGAGCGACCATTGTGCTTTTCAACATCAAGAACCAGGGACTATTTTTGTAGATTGTCTTGAAGATTCTGAGTTTTTCTGTTTGTCTTTAGAGAACAGGGAAAAGATTTGTTTTGAAGTCCCTGCCGTTGCCAATTTTTTCAGAATTAAATCGAATCACGGTTACATCAATCTGCAACAAAGAATCTTATCTTTACTTACTATGACCGCAGAAAGTAGGTATGAGTATCTATTAAATAAACTCCCAACATTAATACAACGCGTTCCTAAAAAATTAATCGCTTCCTATTTAGGCGTATCCAGAGAGACTTTAAGTCGTTTTAACAGCTAAAAGTGACCTAAATCACTTTTCAAGATTGATATACATCACAAAAAATCCGTGATGTATGTCCTCGCACACCCCTTGGTTTTCATAGAATTTTGTATCGAACAATTAAATACAATGTACTATGAAAACTACAAGAACACTTTTTCTATTATTTACAGTAATTGCCATAGGTTTTAACGCCTATGCGCAAGAAGACAAAAGACCGTTAATGGGTAACTCCTACGGTATTATCAATATTGATGAATACGTAACACTACTTCCTAAAAGTCATAACGGCATCATCAAAGACATCAGATTAATAGACCGCGAACACGCAGGTGTTAGAATCTTTAGGTTGTATGACGAAGTGCCTATGCACTACCATGCAAAATCGGATGCCTACCTCTACATTTTAAATGGCAAAGCAGAATTTTATGTTGCCGATAAAGGTCCTGTTGTTGCTGGAAAAGGAGACTTATTGTTTTGGGGCAAAGGTACAGCACACGGTAACGGAAAAATTTTAGAAGGTCCGTTAGACGTACTCGTTTTTGATGCCATTGCCAGAGACCCAAGCGATGTTATCTGGGTAGACCCATCAACCCAAAAGAAATTTTTAGGCAACTAATCAAATCACATTCAATTTTAAAAAACAATAACGATGAAAACAATAACAATTATAAAGACAGTCTTGTTCGCATTTGTAATGAACTTTACACTACTAGCACAAGCACAATTAGAAACTATAGCAACATTTCCAGAATCTAGACCAGGGAATATAACAGTGTCTAACGACGGAAGAATATTTGTAACAATGAGTGCCTTAAGCGCTTCAAAATATATGGTGAAAGAAATTTTGCCTAATGGAGAAGCCATTCCGTTTGGTGATAAAGAATGGATTGTAAAACCAGAAAACGGAAGTATAAAAGGTATCAATTCAACCATCGGAATTCAAGCCGATGCTAATGGAATTCTTTGGGTGTTGGATATGGGTAACGTAAAGCAAAACCAGGCACCAAAATTGGTTGGATTTGATTTGGTTACCGGTAATGTCACAAAGGTTTTTCCTATTCCGAATACGGTATTGTCATCAAAACCTTTTTTACAGGATTTTGTGATTGATGTAAAAAATAACACTGCTGTAATTGCAGATATGACCGATGCTTTAAATCCGCCTATTGCACCTGCTTTTGTAGTGATAAACTTAGAAACAGGTTATATAAGACGAGTTCTGGAAGGGAATGCATCATTTTTGTCTGCTGATGAGCCAGTGAAAATTCACGGTAGATTAGTCTCTCACAAAAGAAAAGATGGTACAACTATTCAGCCAAGATATCCTTTAAACCCAATTTCTATAGATGATGAAAACAAGTATATCTACTATGGTGCAATGGGAAACACTAAAATTTACCGCATTCCGTCTGCCGTATTAGCAGATGAAAGCAAGCAAGATAGCGACCTTAATAAGTACATCGCGTTTTATGCCAACAAACCAAAATCTGACGGATTTAAAGTGGGTGCAAACGGTAAAGTATATGTCACCGATGTTGAAAATTCAGCTATTGTAGAAAGTACGCCTGCTGGAATGAAAACCATTGCGCAATCTAAAAAAGACCTGTCTTGGCCCGATGGTGTTGCCATACACGAAAACTACTTGTACATCGTAGCCAATCAGCTACATAATCTGCCTTTGTTAAATAAAGGAAAAGATGCTAGTAAACCGCCTTATTTGGTATTAAAAATGAAGCTTCAAGATTAAATAAAATTAAAAATAAGGTGATGTATGAGCAGTGTTAACTGTGACATACATCACTTTAAAATGGTGATGTACATCCTCGCACACCTCTTGCTTTAATCGGAAATTTGTATCAGAAATTTAAAAACATATTAAAATGAAAACAATAGTAAATACATTAAAAACAATTGCCTTAGCAGCTACACTTTTCACTACTTTAACTACAAACGCACAACAAGTACCAACGTCACCTTATGGTGCTGACGATGAAATTGGCGCACTAAACCTTTTGAATGAAGAAACAGTTTTGGATGCGGTAAAATTGGTTAAAAAAGGAAAAGTATACCGCCTAGGAATGGTGGTGAATGCAGAAACCGCAGCTTTCCGTCACAGATACTTTCATATTGAAACTTTACAGCCAGAAACTGCTGCTGCAGGTTCTAACAAATTCACTTATGTAGATGACCAATTAATTGGTTGGACAGGTGTTGGGTCTCAAATTAACGGATTGGCACATTATGGTAGAGACAATGTGCATTATAACGGACATAAAGTAGAAGATTTTTTAACCGTTTCTGGTGTTAAAAAATTAGGGCTAGAAAAATTACCTCCAATTGTAACTAGAGGTATTGTTTTGGATATGCGCTCCTATTATAATCAAGATATTGTAAAAGAAGGTACTGTTTTTACAGTTGAAGACATTAAAAAAGTAGCCAAAAAACAAGGCATTGAAATCCGTAAAGGAGATGTGGTTCTGTTTTATACAGGATGGACCAAATTAATGGGTAAAGATGACAAACGCTATTTAGCTGGCGGACCTGGAATTGGTACAGAAGCTGCGCATTATTTAGGTAAAAAAGGAATTGTAGCAGCCGGTGCAGACAACTGGTCTTTTGAGGCTGTACCACACGAAAACAGCGAACTTTCTTTCCCTGTAAATCAAATGATGGCAACCGAATACGGTGTACAAGTTTTGGAAAATATTCTTGTAGATGAGTTGGTTGAGGATAAAGCTTGGGAATTCCTTTTTGTATTAGGTCACCCTTTATATGAAGGCTCTACGCAAGTACAAATAAACCCTGTTGCCATTAAATAACAATAACAAAAAACAATTAGAAATTATGGAAACATCAACAATACATAGAGATACTACGGTAGCCAAAAAGAAGAGCCTACCAGCAGCATTATGGGCATTAACCATAAGTGCATTTGCCATAGGAACAACGGAATTTGTAATTGTAGGTTTATTATCTACCGTTGCAAACGACCTAGGCACATCATTAACATCAGCAGGATTATTAGTAAGTCTGTACGCCATTGGTGTTGCCATTGGTGCACCTATTTTAACTGCATTAACGGGTAAAATTCCTAGAAAACAATTACTAATGGGTATCATGTTACTATTTATAATTGGTAACGGATTAGCAGCTATATCTCCAAGTTTTGAGTTATTGTTATTATCAAGAGTCGTAACAGGTTTTGCTCACGGTGTATTCTTTTCTATTGGGTCTACCATTGCAGCTAGTTTAGTTCCAAAAGATAAGCGAGCAACCGCTATCTCTATAATGTTTGCAGGTCTTACTGTGGCTATTGTAACTGGTGTGCCTTTAGGAACATACATTGGTCAGAATTTTGGGTGGAGAGCAACCTTTATTGGTGTTGCCCTTTTAGGATTAGTAGGTGCAATAGCTAGTTTAGCTTTGGTGCCTAAAAACATAAAACAATCTGCACCATTACGATTTATTGACCAATTAAAAGTGATTAAAAATCCGTCTATTTTATTGGTGTTAGCCATTACCGCATTTGGTTATGGTGGTACATTTGTCACCTTCACATATTTGACGCCATTATTGGAAGAAGTAACCGGTTTCTCTTCAAATATGACCAGTGTATTCCTTTTAATTTATGGTATCGCTATTGCCATAGGAAATATTATTGGTGGTAAAGTATCTAACAACAAACCCGGAAAAGCATTATTGGTAATGTTTGCGTTACAAGCCATTGTGTTGTTTGTTTTATACTTTACGGCTTCTAGTCAGATTTTTGCAATAATAACCTTATTTTTTATGGGAATACTTGCCTTTTCGAACGTGCCAGCATTGCAATTATACGTTGTGAAAATGGCTGAAAAGTACTTACCAGGAACAGAAGACGTAGCATCTGCATTAAACATCGCAGCTTTTAACGTAGGTATTGCTATTGGTGCTTACGTAGGCGGAATGGTTGTAGAATCGAGCTTAGGTATTGAAGCAACACCTTGGGTAGGTGGTATTCTAGTGATTGTAGGATTCTTGTTGACCCTAGTTTTATTCAAAAAAGAAAAAATATAAATAATGACTGCATTAAAATTTAGAAATAACGACGAAATGCCAATTTTAGGCTTAGGAACTTTTAGATCTGAACCTAATGAAGTGTACAATGCAGTACTTTCCGCTATTAAAATTGGATATAGACATATAGATTGTGCTGCGGCTTACGGAAACGAGAAAGAAGTAGGTAACGCCATTGCTGAAGCAATTAAAAAAGGTTTGGTTAGGCGAGAAGATTTATGGGTGACTTCAAAATTATGGAATGCTTCTCACGGTGAAGAGAATGTAATTCCTGCGTTGAATCAAACTTTAGAAGATTTACAACTAGATTATCTAGACCTGTATCTTATCCACTGGCCAGTAGCTTTAAAAAAAGGAACAGAAATGCCAGAAAAAGCATCCGATTTTATTCCGCTTTCAGAGGTGCCATTAACCAATACTTGGAAAGGTATGGAAGCTGCTTTAGAGCAAGGTCTTGCAAAGCATATTGGCGTGAGTAATTTCAATGAAAATCAGCTTAAGGAAATAATGGAGAGTGCAGTGCATCAACCAGAGATGAATCAAGTGGAAATGCATCCGTTTTTACAGCAAGAAGAATTAAAAACATTCTGCTTACAACACGATATTCTGCTAACCGCTTACGCACCTTTAGGTTCGCTTGTAGATAAAAACACCACGCTACGTTTGTTGGAAAATGATACGATAAAAAACATAGCCGACTCAAGAAAAATGTCGCCTGCACAAGTAGCATTGGCATTTACGATGCAACGAGGTATTGCGGTCATTCCTAAATCGATTAATGAAGCACGATTACTTCAAAATTTAGAAACGATAAACCATACACTTACTGAAGAAGATATGGCGTTGTTGAAGGATTTAGATAAAGGACACCGTTTTATTGATGGCAAATTTTGGGAAGTTGAAAATGGACCATACACTGCAGATAGTATCTGGAATGCTTAATCCCATAATTCATCAGGAGTCTTAACGGATGCCTGATGAATTTAATAAAAACACACTATGAATCAATTTGATAAACTATATAGACCAGGCAAAATGACACTTGGTATAGAGTTTCCTTTAGATAATGATTGGTCATCAGAAGGAAATCGCAAACGTTTGGAAGATAACAGACCTTTTGGCGTGCCCGATATTTCTAACCATTTGGCATTAGCAAAACAAATTGATGAAGCAGGGTTCGCTGCTTTATGGATGCGAGATGTTCCTGTATATGACCCTAATTTTGGTGATGGTGCTCAATTGTTTGACACCTTACCGTACTTGGGATATTTATCTGCTGCTACCAAAAACATTTTGTTGGGTACAGCTGCCATAGTATTGCCTCTACAACAGCCTATAAAATTGGCAAAAGCTGCTGCTACCATAGAAAATTTAAGTGACGGAAGACTTTTGTTAGGTTTGGGGTTGGGCGACAGACCTGTGGAGTTCCCAATGTACAATATCGATTATAATAAAAGACCAGAAATCTTTAGAAACAATCTTGATATCATTAAAGAAGCTTGGAAAACGAATAGCGATTTAAAATCTAAATATGATTTTTTAAATAGCGGTATTGAAGTCTATCCTAAACCGAAAAAAGACATTCCACTTGTAGTAGCTGGTCATTCAGGACAAAGTATTAATTGGATTGCAAAAAACGCGCAAGCTTGGTTTAATTACCCACGACCCTTAGCAGTAACTTTAGAAAACAGAAAATACTGGTGTAACGCCTTGTATGATGAAGACCAAGCGGCCAAACCTTATATTTCGGCCATACATTTAAACTTAGATCCAAATGATAATGCTACTTTTAAACCACAGCGTTTCGGTGGTACAGTAGGTATCAACCATCTTACCGAATATTTAAAGTCCTATGAAAACGTTGGTGTCAATCATATGGCAATAAACCTTAGAAAATCTGAAACTCCGGTTAGTGAGGCTATTGCTAAAATTGAGGAAGTAGTTTTGCCGCAATTCTTAAATAATTATATCGTTAATGAATTATAATTTTCGATAGAAGGTAAACAACAAGGCTATTTGAAAAAAATAAAATTAACACTTCATGAACAAAGTACACCACACCGCAATCATCTGCTCAAATTACGAGGTTTCTAAACAATTTTATACTGAGGTTTTAAACTTAGAAATTATTCGAGAGGTATATCGAGAAGAGCGACAATCTTACAAATTAGATTTGGCATTGAAAGGTGACTATATAATTGAATTGTTCTCTTTCCCTAATCCGCCTAAAAGACCGTCAAGACCAGAGTCTTGCGGATTGCGACATATTGCATTTGAAGTAGACAATTTAGAAAAGATTATTGCACATTGTAAAAAACACGATGTATTAGCAGAACCTATTCGTATAGATGAGTTTACCAACAAGCGATTCACCTTCATTGCTGACCCAGATGACTTGCCTATAGAGTTTTATGAAAAATAAGCGAAGTCGTTTGTAAACGTTTAATTTGTATCTTGTTGCAAATACTAGAACATGAAATTTTTACTGCTTTTTTTACTTTCCTCAACGTGTTTACTACAGGCACAAAATACGGTTTCTTTTGAAGAAGGAATGATGAGTCCCGCCGCAACATTAAACAATATAGAATGGCTTGCAGGACATTGGAAAGGAGAAGCATTTGGCGGAATTGCGGAGGAAATATGGAGTCCGCCTGCAGATGGTTCCATGATGTTCTCTTTTCGATTACTCGATAAAGGTGAAGTAAGTTTTTATGAATTCGGACATCTTATAGAAATCGATGGCACGCTAATGCTACAACTCAAACATTTCGATGCTAATTTAAGTGGTTGGGAAGAACGAGATGAAAATATAGAATTTAGATTAGTTAAAATAGAAGAGAACAAATTTTACTTTGATGACTTAACTATCGAGCGTATCTCTGATAAAGAAATAAACATGTATGTTGAGGTTGGTGAAGAAGACGGAACATCGAACGAAGTCACCTTTAATTACCACAGGCAATAGATGAAAAAGGAATGTTTAGAATGCGGAAAAGAAGTTATGGGCAGAGTCGACAAAAAGTTCTGCAATGATTACTGTCGCAATACCTTTAACAATAAAGTAAACCCAGACAGCAAAAACCTTATTAGAAATATCAATAATAAGCTTCGCAAAAACCACCGTATTCTTGATAGCTACAAATTAAAAGACGGCAAAACGAAAACCACCCGAATGCGGCTAATAGATAAAGGTTTTGACTTCGACTTTATCACCAATCTATACACCACAAAAAAAGGGACTACCTATTACTTTCTATATGATTTAGGGTACCTACCATTAGACAATGATTTCTATATGATTGTAAAAAGAGAGTAGCTGGCTGTTGGCTGTTGGCTGTTAGCTGTAAACATTATATAAAAAAAAAGTCTCCTTTTAGGAGACTTTTTTTATAAGTTAACTTCTTACTTTGTACTTCTTACTTAATAAAAATCTATTTCCAATTATGACCACTTAATTTAAGTGCGGCCACAACGATATCTTTTCTACTTATTTGCCCTACCAATATTCCGTTTTTCATTACTGGCAGTCTTCTTCTATTATGTTGTGCAAAAATACCTGCTGCATCAAAAATTGAAATATCATGAGGAATCGTTTCTACTGACTTTGTCATGAAATTCTCTACACTCTTATCTAAAATAGGCTGATTGAAGTAACGACTTTCAGAAATTTGCTTCATACAATCGGCTTCAGAAATGATACCGACCAGAAATCCGTTATTATCTAAAACCGGTCCACCAGATATATGATGTTTGGCAAATTTCTCCATTACGGCTAAAATTGAATCATCTGGCGAAAAAGTGATTAACTTAGTGGTCATATAATCAGCGACCAGTATTGGGGCTTCAAATTCCTTTTTAAATACTTTTCGAACACCTTGAAAGCTTTTGATTCCCATGATAGTTTATTTAGAGGTTGATTACTAAAGATAACAAATAAAACGAATTTTACTAATATTTTTCGATGTATACCTATTTATACTCAGTATTTTAGGACTTTTTAAAAGAATATCATAATCATGAGAAAAACACCAACCGTATTAACTTTACTTCTTATTATTCTTGCCACATATTGGAGTTTTAGAGTGTTACTACCACAATATAGTGAGGGCGAAACGGTCGCAGAAACTGAGTTTTCTACCGATAGAGCCTTGCAACATGTAAAAGAAATATCAAAAGAACCACATGGTGTCGGGTTTCCTGCACATAGGACTGTCCGTAATTATATTACTGCAGAACTCCAAAAGTTAGGTTTGGAAACTTCTTTACAAGAAGGGTATACCGCTGGTGATTGGGGTAATTTGAGCAAAGCAGAAAATGTATTGGCGAGAATTAAGGGAAGTGAATCTGTTAAGGCCTTATTACTGCTAAGTCATTATGATAGTAATCCGCATTCTTCATTAGGTGCTAGTGATGCCGGTAGTGGTGTTGCTACAATTCTAGAGGGCGTAAGGGCTTTTTTAAGGACTAATACCACACCTAAAAACGATATCATCATTCTCATATCCGATGCTGAAGAATTAGGTCTTAACGGTGCCGATCTATTTGTAGATAAACATGAATGGCTGAAAGATGTTGGCTTGGTTTTAAATTTTGAAGCTCGTGGTAGTGGTGGACCAAGTTATATGTTAATGGAGACCAATAGAGGTAATAGTAAATTAATTACTGAATTTATAGCTGCAAATCCTGAGTTTCCAGTAGCAAATTCACTTGCCTATAGTATTTATAAGATGTTACCCAATGATACGGATCTAACCGTATTTAGAGAAGATGGCGATGTAGAGGGGTTCAACTTTGCGTTTATTGATGATCACTTCGATTACCATACCCAAATAGACAATTATGAAAGATTAGATAGAAACACGCTGGCTCACCAAGGCAGCTATCTAATGCCATTATTAAGCTATTTCAGCAATGCTGATATCACCAACTTAAAAAGCCTTGACGACAACGTATATTTTAACGTACCCTTCTTTAAAATGGTTTCTTATCCGTTTTCTTGGATTATGCCCATGCTTGGTATCGCTATTCTCTTTTTCATCATCCTATTAATCTCTGGATTCAGAAAAAAAGTGTTGAATGGAAAAGATATTTTAAAAGGATTTATTCCCGTACTCTTCACCTTGGTTGTTAACGGAGTAGTAGGGTTCTTCAGTTGGCAATTTTTGAAATGGCTTTACCCAGGTTATAGTGATATACTACACGGTTTCACCTATAATGGTCACGCCTATATATTTGCTTTCACCCTATTTTCATTAGGTACTTGTTTTTATGCCTACTATAAATTTAAAGTGATTAAAACAGCGAATTTATTGGTCGCTCCTTTTGTAATTTGGATTATCATTTGCGGACTAGTAGCGGTGTATTTACAAGGTGCTGCATTTTTTATTATACCAGTATACAGCTTTTTGGTTGCCTTTTACGTGCATATCAATCAAAAGAATCCAAATGCATTTTTACTAGTATTTCTTGGTATTCCTGCCTTATTCATATTCGCACCCTTCGTGAAAATGTTTCCGGTTGGCTTAGGTCTCAAAATGTTAGTGGCTACTACTCTATTGACGACATTAATCTTCTTTTTATTACTTCCCTTGGTTACCAAATACAGAAAAAAAGGTGCCTTGGCATTTTTAAGTTTCTTGTTGTTTGCAGGCTTTATGGCATCTGCGCATATGAACTCTGGCTTTACTAACGATAGACCGAAACCAACTAGCTTACTATATGTTTTAGATATCGATGAAAATAAAGCGAAGTGGGCAACTTATGAGCATCGACCTTCTGACTGGACTTCGCAATACATCACCAAAAAAGCTGCAGATACTCTTCTTTCAAAAAAGACAATAAGCAGCAAATACGGCTCTAATTTTACGTTTACAAATGAAGCTCCATTAAAGAATGTACCAAAACCAACTATTGAGGTGCAACTAGATACTATAGTAAATAATATTCGTGCAGTTCATTTATGTATTACTCCAAATAGACCTATAAACCGGTTGGAAGTTTTCACCAATGATGTTGATATTTTAAAGGCAGATGTAAACGGAATAGAACTGTCTGAGTATTTTCTTAAAAATAGATATGGAGGTAGACTGATTACACATTATATCAGTGATAAAAATTACACGGACATTATGCTAGAAGTACCTGTGGAACAAGAATTGGAACTTACCATATATGAAGCTTCTAATGATTTACTTACAAATGGATTGTTCACGATACCAAAGCGAAAAGAAAATCAAATACCAATGCCATTTGTATTGAACGACGCCATATTAACCATACAAAAAGTGAAATTTGAATAAGAAAATAGGCGTAATTGGTTGTGGATGGATGGGTTTACCATTAGCTGAAAGTTTAATAGCTAGCGGTTATACAGTTAATGGAACTTCCACATCTAATGAGAAAATATCGGTATTAAAAGAAAGAGGCATCACACCGTTTAAAATAGCTTTATCCGAGAATGAAATTAATGGTGATATCGATGCATTTCTTGATTCGGTTTCAGTTCTTGTTATAAACATTCCTCCCAAATTAAGAGGAAAAGGCCCTAAAGAAAGTTACATCGCAAAGATTACATTACTTCACCAAGCTATTAAAAAATCGACAGTAAAAAATATCATATTTGCAAGTAGCACGGCAGTTTATGGTAATACAGAAGGTACTGTAACCGAAAAAACGGCACCTCAACCCACCACTGAATCTGGCATACAATTAGTACAATGCGAAGACCTTTTGAAAAACGACAAAGAGTTAAATACAACGATCATTCGATTTGGCGGATTAATTGGACCCAACAGACACCCAGTAACGATGTTATCGGGTAGAGAAAACCTTAGTAATGGCGACGCACCAGTTAACTTAATTCATTTAGATGATTGTATTGGTATTATAAAAAAGGTCATAGAATGTAACCATTATAATAATATATTGAATGCAGTATACCCTGAGCATCCGACGAAAAAAGAATATTATACGTTACAAGCGGCTAAAAGAGGAATACCAGCTCCACAATACACTGCAACAGGGCAAAATCAAAAATTAATCTCAATTTGTAGTATTTTTCTTATTAACAACTATAACTTTCTTACATCCATAAACTAACCCTTCACAACACTTAGCTTCCCTTTCACAACAAATACCTGAAAACAGCGTTAATATATTGTTGGTTTTCAACTACTTATCGACGTATGACATACCTTTGTTTAACAATATAAAGCCATATTATTATGAAGAAAGATAAATTACGGGAGAGGGTTTTAGTTGAATTAGAGAAGCTCATCTCCCTAAGTTGCAAGAACCCAAACGGTTCTAAAAAGTACGAAGAACTACATATTGCATTATTGAAAAAATACTATAATGCAACAAATGTAACAATAGACTATCATCGCCATAGAATTAAAATGGAGGTTATAGAAGACGATAGCCTGTATGACCCTAAAACGGTAAATACTTATTTACCAACATTTTACACAAACTTATTATTTAATAACTTGTGTAAGTTTCTAATTTCATGTGTTGAAAAAGACAATAAGAGTATTGGCTTTTATACACAGCTTTTAAATTCTTTTAGAAAATCTAATAACAGGTTAGAAATAGCTTAAGAATTTAAAAACTATTGAAGTTTTAAAAAGGCGCCTTGTAGGGCGCCTTTTTCATTTCTAACATTTAAACCTTTCCTTAACAGGATCATACAGATTATTTTAATAGTTTAGCGCACTTTAAAAAGAACAAGAAAGATGAAAAAATCAGTTTTAATAGTTGTAGCTGCCGTATTATTATCAGGTAGTTATGGATATTCACAAACCAAATCAGAATTACTAAAGCATTACGAAGCATTTTATGATCAAATGCGTTTACAGGGCGATGTTGATGGTGTAATCAATGCATTGACACACTTAAATATTTTATCTCCATCTCAACAACGAAATGACACCCTTGCCTATATTTATGCAAATGACAATCAACATTTACAAGCACTAAACATTATCGGAATCGAGAAAGTAGATTCTGATTCTAATTTAGCTATTCAAGTAAAAGCAGTTTCATTAAAAGCATTGAATCAGCCAAAAAGAGCCTTAGAGCAGTTTGAAGCATTAAACGCAAGAGAGCCAAATGCATACCTTGCCTATGAATTGGCTGATTTAAAAGTACAAACTGGCGATAACGTTGGTGCAATGAAGCATGTTGAATATGGTATTACCAATGCTACAGATGACATGACATACGCATTCTATGAGCGCCAACAACCATACGAAGTTCCTTTAAAAGCTGCATTTATTCATGTAAAAGCACTTATTCAATATGGTATGGACAAGAATAATATTGATCAAGCAATCGCTACTTTAGACGAGGCATTGGCTATCGACCCAAATTTCAACTTGGCAAGTTTAAGCAAGCAAGCTCTGACTTCTAGAAAAGAAGCTCCTGAAGAGAAAAAATAATAGTGTATTATTATTGAAATAAAAAAGGCGAATCTTACAGATTCGCCTTTTTTGTTAATTTATTTTTAAGCACTTTTAAGAGCAAATCGGTTGGTACGGTTATTAATAAGAAACAGTATACCGCTTTCTAAAGCCCTTCAATATTCCTGAAACCCAGAAACCTTCATTTGTGCATTAAGCAACTCATCGAACTAGATTAATTGTCTTCATTTTTAAGTAATTCATCTGGCAAGGTATTATTGACTACTACATTAAACTGGTTTCTTAAATCATTATAAGCAGTGATCATTTGTTTCATAGATTCCTTCGGATTTTGTATATACTCCAAATCACCCTTCGTTTTTAAGACATAGGTTTTAAATAATTTCTGTCTGCCTTTTATCTGCGGAATATTGAATTTCTCTGGATACTCGCCATCTTCCATTAACTTTTGATTCTCTACTAACTCATCTATCACAAACTGAAAATCTTCAATATTTTCAGAAGTATAAATTTTATCAAAACTCTTCTCTAAGGTATTATACTCTAGCCAGTCTTTTAATATTTTCTGTGCTTTAGCATCGACTCGAATTTTAGTAGGTAGGCTATCTGTTGTTTCTTCCCAACGAGATTCTCGAATAGTAGTATTCTCTTGTGCAGCATCTTTACAAGAAGCAGCTAGTGTAACGATTAATAAAAAAAAGATAATTTTGGACATAAGCGAATGTACAAATTTTAAGAAAAGGTATCTTTATCTCAAATTCATTTAACGCAAATTTTAATGTCAAAATACATATTGATTATTGGGGCCTGTGGTCAAATAGGAACAGAATTAACCTTAACGCTAAGAGAAAAACACGGTGGTGAAAACATTATTGCTAGTGATATTAGAGAAGGTAACGATGAATTAATGCAATCTGGACCTTTTGAAATTTTAGATGCCACCAATTACGATGCCTTAGAAGAAGTAATCGCCTATTACGATATCTCTGAAGTCTACCTAATGGCTGCGATGTTGAGTGCTACAGCAGAAAAATTCCCCATGCGTGCGTGGAACTTGAATATGAATACGCTTTTCAATGTATTGAATTTAGCAAAGGATAAAAAAATAGAAAAGATTTTCTGGCCGTCAAGTATTGCCGTTTTTGGTCCGAATACTCCCAAAGAAGATACTCCGCAAAACACCATAATGGAGCCAAGTACCGTGTACGGAATAAGCAAGCAAAGCGGAGAACGTTGGTGCGAGTATTATTTTAATAAGTTTAATGTGGATGTAAGAAGCATTCGTTACCCGGGGCTTATTAGTTGGAAGACCATGCCAGGTGGCGGAACAACAGATTATGCCGTAGAAATTTACCATAAAGCCCTTACGGAAGGCTCATATACTTGTTTTCTAGAAGAGAATACTAAATTACCTATGATGTTCATGGACGATGCCATACGTGCCACTTTACAGATAATGGAAGCACCAGAAGAGAACATTAAAGAACGTTCTGCCTATAATTTGGCGGCAATGAGTTTTACGCCCAAAGAAATGGCAGAAAACATAAAGGCTGTGCTACCAAAATTCAAAATAGCCTACGAACCCGATTTTAGACAAGAGATTGCCAACTCATGGCCAAGTAGCATTGATGATACCAATGCACAAAACGATTGGGGTTGGAAGGCTGAATTCGACCTTCAAAAAACGACACAAGTCATGTTAGAAAATTTGAAGGAATAACTAGTGAACAAGTGCATTTAGTCATATTAGTTTAAATCAATCGCTGGTTACCCCATTTCGATTTTATACTTTATAGTATATTAATCCGTTATTCACAGGAAACCAACCTAAAATTCAAAATTATGATTTACGGACTTACATTAATTATTCTTGGAATATTAGCAGTGCCTTCATTGCTTTTATCAAAAAAACCAAATGCAAAAGAGCTATTAGACAAAATCACACCTTATCAAGGTTGGATCGGACTAATTTTCTGTATCTGGGGTATCTGGGGTATCATTAGCGCAGTATTAAACCTTGGTATGCTTGGTAGTTTTCCGATTTGGTGGATTACCTGGATAGCTGTTAGTATTGTTACTGCAGTATTAGGCTTCTTATTAGGTTATGGCATGATTCAAGAAATGCTTTTATCTAAAAATGCAGAAGCGATGAAAAAAGGAGAAGAGTTAAGAGCTAAACTTGCACCATTACAGGGCAAATTTGGTTTAGCAGCTATTGGTCTTGGTGTTTGGGCTATTATATCGAGTTTAATGTTTATGGGATAATCCTATAAATTATGCCCGAACCACTATCAAGGTTCAACTTATAATATAAAAAGAGGTTACCTTTTCAGGTAACCTCTTTTTTTGTTTTTACACTACTTAAAATTAGAACTTAGTTGATAAACTTCAATCGCTTTTCAATTGCCATAATCATGGCATTGGCGATGTCTTTGCCTGTCGCATTTTCTATACCTTCTAAACCTGGCGAAGAGTTTACCTCTAACAATAATGGTCCTTTATTAGAACGAATAATATCTACACCTGCCACTGCAAGGTTCAACACCTTTGCTGCTTTTAACGCCAGTTTCTTCTCGTCAGCAGTAATCTTGATGATAGAAGCTACACCACCTTGGTGAATATTAGCTCTAAATTCTCCTTTTTGCGCTTGGCGTTGCATACTTGCCACTACTCTACCATTTACCACGAAGCAACGAATATCTTGCCCGTTTGCTTCTTTAATAAACTCTTGCACCAATATGTTGGTATTAACACTCTTAAAAGCGTTAATAACACTTTCTGCAGCCTTATTGGTTTCTGCCAGAACAACACCTTTACCTTGTGTACTTTCAAGAAGCTTAATAATTAACGGAGCACCATTAACCATTTTGATTAAATCTTTGGTATCCATCGGTGATTTTGCAAACCCTGTAATAGGAATATGAATATCATGATTAGAAAACAACTGAGAAGCGAACAACTTATCTCTAGACTGCGTAATTGCTTCGGCAGAGTTTTGACAATACACTCCCAAGTTATTAAATTGACGGATCAATGCACAACCGTAAAAAGTAACTGAAGGTTTAATACGCGGAATAACTGCATCATAATCCTTTAAAATAATACCACCACGATATCTAATTTCAGGCGAATGTGCATCGAGCTTCATATAGGCTTGCTCTACATTCAAGAAATGTATTTCATGCCCTCTAGCCTCAGCGGCTTCCATGATTCTTTTATTACTATACAAATTAGGATTACTTGCAAGAAGTGCAATTTTCAATCCTGTTTTCTCTTTGTAGTAAGGAGCATATAACTTATTTACATCACTATCATCAAAATCTTGTAACTGATAATTTAAAGCAGGGTTTACGATAAATCGCTCATTCAATGCTTCTCTACCCAATAGCATTCGAAACTCCATCGTATCTCTATTTGCAAGCGTCAGTTCAATTTCAAAAGTATCTTCACCAATAGTAACCGGAGTTTTGATGACCAAACGTTCTTCAGATATACCCGATGAACTTTTTACCATTCGGCGAGCAACCAATCTTGCCTGGCATTCAATGGCAATACTGCGATTTTCTTGCAAAGGGCTCACCTCAAACTTTACCCATTCTTGACCACTTTTTGTAATTATTTTAATGTTGGTAGCTTGTATGGAAGATGTTTTCGCTCCTGAATCTACCCTTGCTTTAATAGCAGGTATACCCAAATCATTAAACACACACCACTCTTCACTACCTATAATCTGTAAATTATCCAATATTATTGTTTTTTACCTCCTGTTATAATAACGGAGTTTTATTATTTCTTTTTTAACTCAAACAAATCTGTTCTTCTATCTTTTAAATTGCGTACCGCACCAAATTGATTAAGTTCTCGCAATAGGTCAATATCTACATCTGCGATTAAAATCATTTCTGTATTCGGGGTAGCTTCTGCCTTTATACCATTGGTTGGAAAAGAGAAATCGCATGGTGTAAATACCATAGATTGTGCAAATTGAATATCCATATTCTCAACATTTGGCAAGTTACCTACACTACCGGCAATAGCCACATAACATTCATTTTCTATTGCACGAGCCTGAGCGCAATGACGTACTCTAGAATATCCGTTTTGTGTATCGGTCAAGAAAGGTACGAACAAAATATCCATACCATCATCTGCTAGTATTCTACTTAATTCAGGAAATTCAGAATCATAACAAATCAAAACTCCTATTTTACCACAATCCGTATCAAAAGTCTTTAGCTGCGTACCACCTTGCATTCCCCAAACTTTTGCTTCATCTGGAGTAACATGCAATTTTTCATAGCGTTCCATACTACCATCTCTTCTACATAAATAACCAACATTATACAAACGACCATCTATCATTTCAGGCATACTACCAGAAATAATGTTGATGTTATAAGAAATCGAAAATTCAGAAAATTTCTGAACTATGGCTTGAGTATGTTTTGCCAGCTCTCTAATAGCATCGGCTGTAGACATATGATTATTTCCCGCCATCAAGGGTGCATTAAAAAATTCTGGAAATAACGCAAAATCAGATCTATAACCAGAAACAGAATCTATAAAAAATTCGGCTTGTTGTAAAAGTTCCTCTAAGTCTTTATAAGGGCGCATTTGCCATTGAATCAATCCTAAACGAACAATTGATTTTTTGGTAGCCGCCTTTTTATTAGGCTTTTGATAATAGATATTATCCCATTCCATCAAAATAGCAAAGTCTTGCGATGCCTTATCACCATCTAAATACCCTTTCATTACTTTAGCAGGATGAAAGTCGTTACTTATTTGAAAACTCAGTACCGGATCATGAATTTCTTTACGACGAACCTTAGCAATATATTCTTTTGGCGAAAGTTCTGCAGCATGTGAATGATAGTTAGGCATACGACCACCAAATACAATACTTTTTAGATTTAACTTTTCACATAGTTCTTTTCTGTAGTCATACAAACGACGCCCCAAACGAAGACCTCTAAAACTAGGTTTTATGAATACTTCGATACCGTAAAGCACATCACCTTCATCATTATGCGTATCGAAACTATACTTACCCGTAATTTGTTCGTAGGTATGGGTGTCATCAAAAGAATCATAATCAACAACTATAGACAAAGCTACACCTGCCAATTGACCGTTAATTTTGATAACAACCTGCCCTTCTGGAAATTTATCGATTAAAGATTTTATATGTTCCTCTTTCCAATATGACCCAGGCATGTTGGCATAAGCAGAAATCATAGCTGTTTTCAATTCTTGATAATCATCAAGATCCAAAAACTTTAATTCAATATTTTCAATTTCGTCAATTTTCATTTATCTGTTGTAAGCACAACGATATTTAGTTTAATTTTTATGTGTAATTAATTTTTCCGGCTTACTTAAAGCAAACCGGAATTTAAGTATGTAATCTTAGTAGTGTATTAGAAGAATTAATCTTCGTCTGCACCATCGACCATATCTTCAGGATCTGGCTCAACTACTGCTGTTGGATCATCATCATCGAAATCTTCATAATCATCCACATCATAATTTTCCATTGTATACTCAAGCTTGGCACTGATTTTTACCAAATATTTGGTGTCTTCAGTTAAAACCTCAACTGCTTCGATACGTTCGCCTTGTCCGTTTCTGAAAGAGATGATATTACGATCATCGTACCCATCTGGGTATCTGTCTACCAAAAGCTTAAGAACCTCTGGCGTCAATTTTTTAAAATCCACAATGACTCTGTTTAAATGTGCGTTCTTGTCCATAATTACATATCTAATAGGTAAGCAAAAATTAACGGTGCAACAATTGTCGCATCACTCTCAATTATATATTTGGGTGTATTAATATCTAATTTACCCCATGTTATCTTCTCGTTAGGCACTGCACCTGAGTAAGAACCATAACTGGTGGTACTGTCACTAATTTGACAGAAATAGCTCCAGAACGGTGTATCTGTACGTTCCATATCTTGATATAACATCGGTACTACACAAATAGGAAAATCACCAGCGATACCACCACCAATTTGGAAGAATCCGATTCCTTTTTGCGAATTTTCAGTATACCAATCTGCCAAGAAGGTCATGTACTCGATACCAGATTTCATAGTACTAGCTTTCAACTCGCCCTTCATTACATATGAAGCAAAAATGTTTCCCATAGTACTATCTTCCCAACCTGGGCAAATGATAGGTAGGTTCTTTTCTGCAGCAGCATACATCCACGAATCTTTAAGGTCAATTTCGTAATACTCTTCAAGTACTCCAGAAAGTAACATTTTGTACATGAACTCATGTGGTAGAAAACGCTCTCCTTTATCATCGGCATCTTTCCAAATTTTGAAAATATGCTCTTGTAATCTTCTAAAAGCTTCCTCTTCTGGTATACAAGTATCTGTTACCCTGTTTAAACCTTTCTCTAACAGATCCCACTCGTCTTGCGGCGTCAAATCTCTATAGTTAGGCACACGTTTGTAATGAGAATGCGCTACCAAGTTCATGATATCTTCTTCTAGGTTTGCGCCTGTACAAGAAATGATTTGCACCTTATCTTGACGGATTACCTCTGCAAATATTTTACCTAATTCTGCAGTAGACATAGCACCAGCTAATGAAACCAACATTTTGGCACCATTTTCTAACTGCTCTTCATAACCTTTTGCAGCATCAACTAATGCAGCGGCATTAAAATGCAAATAGTATTTTTCTATAAAATTGGTGATAGCACCTTTAGTCTTCGTCATCTTCAAATTTTGAATTTGTGTTAGCTTTATAATCTATGTCAAAAGTATTGTCATACTCTTGATCGAAATCTTGCCCTGCAAATTTATAGCTGAGCATTTTATAATATAATTTCGCCGCCAAGAAATCTGACGATTTATCGTTTTTATTAGGGCACAGTTCTACAATATCAAAACCTACCACATTCTTTTCTTCAAAAACCTGCTTTAAGAATTCCATTGTTTCGTACCAAAGCAATCCGCCTGGTTCTGGAGTTCCTGTAGATGGCATAATAGAAGGGTCAAAAGCATCTAGATCAAACGTTATAAATACGTTCTCTGTCATAGCTTCAACCACTTTATCTGTCCAATATTCATCATTGACCATATCATGTGCGAAGAAAGTTTTCTCTTCGTCCATAACCGTCTTTTCAATAATATCCATAGAACGAATACCTACCTGAACTAAATTGGTAGTCTGGCTTGCCTCATATACCGCACAAGCATGATTATACTTGGTACCTTCATACGACTCTCTTAAGTCGGCATGCGCATCTATTTGCAACACTGTTAAGTTATCGAAACATTCATTAAAGGCACGTATAGAGCCAATTGAAATAGAATGCTCACCTCCAAAAAGGGTCACAAACTTATTACGTTTAATAAAGTCTTTAGTAACAGCATGAACTTCATTAACCACAGCCTCTGCCGAACTGTTCTCAGTTATAGGCTCGGTTAAGTGAATACCTTGTTTATAAACCTCAGAATCGGTTTCAATGTCATACAATTCCATGTTTTCAGAAGCTTCTAAAAAAGCTTCCGGACCTTTGTCCGCTCCTTTACCCCAAGTACTGGTTCCGTCATAAGGAACAGGTATCAAGATAATTTTTGATTTTTCAAGTTGTGCGAATTCATCGGAAATTCCGGCATAATTCTTAGATGTACTCATGATATTTTAGCTATTATTAAGTGGTTTTTTAGTACTATTTTCAATTCTATATACGTATTTCTATAACTGTCGGTCGTTATAACCAAACTATTTTTATTCATCTTCAGCGGTAACATCATACCCTAAAATGTCTAGTAAGTCTTCTGCCTTTTGCTGAGCTCTAAATTGTTTGTAAGTGAAGTTGCCATTTTCATCTTTATCAATTAATATATGCTTTGGTTGCGGAATTAAGCAGTGTTGTAAACCGCCATACCCACCAATAGATTCTTGATATGCACCTGTATTGAAAAAGCCGATATATAATGGTTTCTCTCTCTTATATTTTGGTAAATAGATAGCATTCGTGTTTTGCTCGCTATTATAGTAATCATCACTATCACAAGTCAATCCGCCTAACAATACACGCTCATACTCATCGTTCCAACGGTTAATTGGGAGCATGATAAATCTTTTGTTGATTGCCCAAGTATCTGGTAATGTTGTTATGAAAGATGAATCGATCATATTCCATTTTTCACGATCATTTTGTTGCTTCTGGTATAAGATCTCATAAATAGCACCACCGCTTTCACCTACCGTAAAGCTGCCAAATTCAGTAAAAATATGAGGAACAGGAACATCTGCCTCTGAACACGTAATATTGATCTGATTTAAAATTTCGTTGATCATATATTGGTAATCATACTCGAAAGCCAATGAGTTTTTAATCGGGAAACCGCCACCAATATTCAAGCTATCTAATGAAGGGCATATCTTCTTTAAGCGAACATATACTTTTAAACATTTTACAAGCTCGTTCCAGTAATACGCATTATCACGAATACCAGTATTGATAAAAAAGTGAAGCATTTTTAGCTCTACCTTATCATTATCTTTTATTTGGTTTTCGTAAAACGGAACAATGTTTTTGTACCCAATACCTAAACGAGAAGTATAGAACTCGAATTTTGGCTCTTCTTCTGATGCTATACGAATACCTACTTTAAAAGTATCGTTAATAGCATCTGACAATAAATCTATTTCTTCGTAATTATCAATAATTGGTACACAGTTCTGGTGTCCGTTATTGATTAAACGAGCAATATTGTCAATGTATTTTTCACGTTTAAATCCGTTACAGATTACATACGTTTGATCGGTTAGTTTTCCGTCTTTCTTAAGCTTTTCAATAATATTGATATCAAAAGCAGAAGAGGTTTCCATATGGATCTCGTTCTTAAGCGCTTCATGCATTACATGTTGAAAATGCGAACTTTTAGTACAATAGCAATAATGGTACTTACCTTTATAGTTATTCTTTTCAATAGCGTTTGCAAACCAGTTTTTAGCTCTAAGAATATTCTCAGATATTTTTGGCAGGTATGTAAACTTTAAGGGGCTACCGTATTTTTCGACCACCTCGTTTAAAGGTATGCCGTGAAACTGTAAGTGCTCGCCATTTAAATTAAATTCTTCTTGTGGAAAATAATAAGTTTGATCAATAAGATCAATGTATTTGGTATTCATGAAATTGAATATTATATAATGATGAAAATATGATTATGATAAATATAGTAACTAACCTAAAGACTTAAAGTTAAGAAAACGTAACTTTAATAGGCAGGAAATCACACCAGAATTTGCTTCTGAGTAGTAGGAATAAAAAAGTAATCATGCTGACTTTGCATGATAGTAGAAAATGAGTTGGAAGTTTGCTTTACTAATCGGCAACCTATCTTATAAGCCATTTGTGAGAAACACTTCCAATTTCCCTCAAACCCGAACATAGAATAATGGTACATAATGTTCAGCTAAAAGCTTGAAATACCCAACATACAAAGTTGTATACTAGGACAGGACAAATGAAATCAAAAAAAATGAAAAAACAAGGGTTTTTATTTTTTTTACAACAATTAACATTTTTTAGAAAAATCAATTAAAAAATATTTCAAAATAGAATATAACTATCTTATTTTTAGTAGATTACAAAACTAAAACGAAATTCATAAAAATGAAAAAATCTTATATAAAACCTCTATACCCGTTTCTATTTTTATTTTTCACCATAAGTTTGGTTTCATACGGTCAAATTCCGCCCGGAATTTATGCAGATACCATTCAAAATAATGGTTCAAAAACAGTGCATCAGGTAAAGGTAAATGATGACTATTTTATTTATAATGAATATGAAATTGAACCCGCAAGATTTATAAAATCTGTCGGCGGATTTATTCAAATTGAAAACACGGCATCAAATACCCTTTTAGTGGTTCTTTTAGAATTTAATTCTGAATACGAAAATGATGCCGTAAGGCAACTTTCTATTCCCATTGAGATGGATGGGGAGAAGCTTAAAATGAACTGGTTTCAACAGCTAACTTTAGCACCTATCTTTCCTTCAACTCAAGATTTGGATGGTGCTTGGCTTTTTGCAACCAGAGGACCAGATACCGGGCAAGAAAGAAGAGGGGAAGAAAGCACAAGAAAAACCTTAAAACTTTTAATGGACAATACCTTTCAGTGGATAGCTTACGACACAGAATCCTATAAATTTTCGGGAACTGGCGGCGGAACTTACACTGCTGAAAACGGAATCTATAAAGAAGAAATAGAGTTCTTTTCTAAAGATAATTCTAGAGTTGGCGCCCAACTAGAATTCAGTTATAAACTTGAAGGAGATGATTGGCACCACACAGGAAAAAACAGCAAAGGCGAACCAATGTATGAGATTTGGAGCAAAAGAATAATCATGGGATTATAATTGAAACACTGATTATTAGTCTGAACACCTTCTAATTCAGATATGTATTACTAGGTAATCAGTATCGAAATACAAAAACGCTACCATTCATCGAAAATTCCAAAAGGAGACTGCTACCCTATTATACTTTTTATAGTTTAGCTGAAAATTCCTACTTATGTCTAACTACATTAATCTTTTCGGATTTTTCGCGATTTGTCTAATTGTTGCCTTTTTGCTAGTATTTATTTTTAGCGAGAACAAGAATTAGTTCAGCTAGATCTATTCTATTTAAATACATTAGTCATTACTATATGGCAAAAGAAAAGCCGATTAAATAAATCGGCTTTATAGAACTAACTCAAATTATGAACGTATCCTACTAAAAGGCATCGCAAAAGTATAGTTCTATGCCTACTGAAAAGTGATGTAAACATCAACCATCTGTTATTATATTGATATTACCGTATACATTAGTAAAATTTTAATTTACACTCTTAATATAGTGTTATAAAGAAGTTTGTCATTGAACACCTTCAGAACACATCTCTTCATACAATTCCACACTACAGCAAACCACTCATAAACAAACAATTACATAACTAACTATTCACTACTTGCACGTGTCTACATTTCGTAGTTAATCAATCTCCTGTATTTCTAAAGTCGAACTGACTTTAATGAAAAACTACAAAAGTCACAAAGGCTCAATTGAAGGTTTCAAGGAAAAACATTAAAAAATATTGTTCAGAAAAAGATTGATGTTAACCTTTTTTAAATCGCGTCATTAAAAGGCAAACGATTAAAAAGGAACATTATGAAAACCATTAAACTAATAGCAGTCTTATTTGTATTCATTGGCACCACTAATGCAAATGCGCAATTTTTCAAGAAACTAACAGAACGTGCACAAGAAGCAGCAGCACAAACTGTAGAAAGAAAAGTTGCTGAAAAAACAGAGCGAGAAACCGAAAAATCTTTCGACACTGTATTTAATAATAAAGGCAGAATGTTCAAAAATAAAAAAACGAAAAAACTAGAACTATACTCTTTTAGTCATGAATACGTCATGGAAATTAAAAGTGATGGAAGCACGACCGACATTACCTACTATTTAACAAATGATCATGAATATATAGGCAGCTCTTTTAATATGAAAGATGCTTCTGAATTCGTAACCGTAATGGATCTACCCAATGAGGCTATACACACCTTTATGAACATGGGCGGACAGCGAACAACAAATTCGGTGCAATTAGATTTAGAAGATGCGCCTGAACTAGCCATGAACAATGATGACTATAAAATTTCACAAACAGGTCAAACAAAAGATATTTTAGGATACGAATGTGAAGAGTACCAAGTAACCGGGCCGCAATTATCAGGTTCTGTATGGATAACCGAAGATGCTGATATATCGTTCCATACCGCATATTCAAGTTTACGAACAAAGAAATTTAAAAATATAAAAAAGGGAATCGACCCATCGTGGTTAAGCATTATCGACGGATTGGTACTTGAAATGGATATGATCGATTATTCACAAAAAAAAGCGAAACCCGTACATATGATATGTACCGAACTTATAGAAAAAGACTTTAGCATTAACACCTTAGATTATGAAAAATCATTTTAAAACACTTAGCATGAAACACACAATAGCACTCTTGTTCATCTTTCTTTTTATAGCATGTACCGAAACCCCTAAAAAACAGAATACCAGCGAACCAGATAGTGTATCGGCTTCGTCAAAACAAGAAGAAAATAGTTCAAATACCTCAGGCGATTATAATTCTCTGTTTAATAATAACGATTGTGATATGAGCATTGCCGAATTGGCAGAAGTGCTCAAAGTACCAGAATCTAACCTAAATAAGTTGGATAAAATTGGAGGAAACAAATGTTCTTTTGATTTGAAAGGATTTGGCACAAATACTTTAGATGGTGACTCAAGAATTTCATGGAGGTCTACCCCTAGTTCAAAAAAACAGAACAAGAAAGAAATAGCAAGTTACCTAGAGAGAAAAGAAGCTGGGCTAAAAATAATGGGGATGGACATAGAATTAGCAGAAACCGGCGATTGTTACATAGCCCAACAACCTGCTCATGGTAGAATCATAATTTACAATGAAAATTATGACGAAGCATTTTTAATACACTACGGAATTAAAAGTGCAAATACAAATCGTACCAAAGAGCAACATGAAGAGTTACGCCTTAAAATGACAGATTTGGCGAACTATTTATTACAAAAACACAGAAAATAGCAATGTCATGAAAAAACTACTACTCCATATTATTCTATTATTCAGTTTTGTTGCATTCGCACAAGATGAAATAAAAATGCCCGAACTGGATACGGGTAATCAAGTCTATACTTTAGAATTTAGTCCAGATTCACAGAATAAAGAAGTGATTTCAGCTTACATGCAAGGTGAAACTGAAAAAGATTCACTACGTTTTTGGGCAGAAGGCACTACATTACTTCAGAAAATAATGGTTACCGTTATTTCTGATGAAGATTCTGATATTAAAGTAGATATTGTTAAAGATAATTGGACAGATAGTAAAATTAACGGTCGAACCAAAAATGGCTTATTCCAAGAATCTTTTGAAACCGCTGGAAAATTTGGAATTGTAGTAACTAGTTCAATACCAAATATCACGTTTCAACTTGCCGTTTGGACTACAGGAGAAAAGATACCTTTCATGGGTAATTTGTATTATCCTGTCAATGAAGCAGCTGCTGAGAGAAGTGGTCAAGTACTTAATACCTCAAACTCTAATTCTCAAGCACAAAATAGTATTGTACCAAATAGCACGAACACAATACTTTACGTTGTAATAGGGTTTTTCAGCATTATCACTATTTTATTAGTATTACTATTGGTTAAGAAGAAATCTGCAAAAACGCTTCTCATTTTAATTTGCTTTGTTCTAGGTCAACAAATTAGTTCTGCTGGTGCTAGACCATCCCTTTCTGAAGTATTTACTGGAGCATTGAAATTTGTTCATGAAAATCATGACGGAATTCAAGATTTTTTTGAGGGGGCAAATAATGTTGCGAACGAAATCATGAGACGGTTAAGTGCCGACGACGACGATGCTCAAGCAAACGCAGATCCTAGAGGAGGTCCAAGGCTACCCTCTTCATGTATACCACCGCAATTTGGGACTAACAGAAATGGTGACAACAACACTAATGGTCCAAGCATGCAAGGCTCTAGTAATTCATCAAGCTCAGATTCATCTTATGAACCTCTTACTACATCATCAAATTCTAATTCTGATGGTAGTGATAATATTAATTATGATGAATATAACTCTTCAGGACTTCCGGTATATGATAGCAACAACGAACGTATCAATTACCCTATAACCACCGATGCTGGTCGTCCGAAATATGATATTAACGGCAATCCTATTCAGTATCGTGAACCAGTTCATAATGATGAAGTTGGCCCTTATGGAAGACCAGTATATGACAGAAACAACAAACCTATAGAGTACCCTGTTTTTGGCGACGATAAGCGCCCTAAATATGATATTAACGGCAATCCTATACAATATGCAGAAGGTGAAACAGAGTCTAGACCAGCATTAGATGCCAATAAGAAACCTATTGAATATGATAATTATGACCGTCCTAAATATGACAACAAAGGAAATCCTATAAACTATCATCAAGATGATGTCGAAAATCCTCAAAAACAAAATAAGGATAATGATTTCCCTGTTGATGAGAATGATAATACAGAAAAAATTAAAACCAATAAGTCTAATGATATCCCTTTCGTTTTGTCAAAAAGTGTAAAACTCATTGACGCAATTGATGGCAACCTTAATTCTTTAAAATTAAAGAATGCCGACTACGAATTTATGTATGCAGAAGCCAGTATTTTAGGTTCATTTTCAACCTTCATTCCAAATAAAAATGACAATGAAGCAGGCTGTGCATGTTTAGAAAAAGAGTACGACAATCTTAATAACAGGCGTTTAAATTTAGAACGACTTCGGGTCATCTATGCACATTCGATGAAAAAAATAAATGCGGGTATAGCATTTGGCGATAACGTATCTGGGGTTCATGGCGTATCTGGTTTAGCATGGCAAAGTCAAAAAATGATCATTCTAACAAAATCTATTCCCACCTTAAACAAAGCATATGATGACAAATATTCTGAAATGATACACGCACTTGAAGAAAATTTAAGGGCAATAGAAAATTGCGAATCCATGCTAGGTTATGACAATTGGTACAACCATGCAGGCTTCATTTACTTTCAATTTATGGCAGATAAATATAAAAGACAATAATCATGAGAAATTATATAATATATCTGATATCGCTCTTGCTCTTTCTATCATGCGGTGAGACCAAAAAAAATGAAGAAATTTCTGAAGAACAGTTAGAACTACAAACTGGTCGCGATGATGAAACCAATATTTCATCTGATGACCTAGAAAAATCTATGGAGCAATTAGGCGACCTGTTTGATATAGGCAATAGTGATGAGAACTCTGATAATGACTCCCCAGAAGCTAATGCTTTAAAGATGCTATTAGAAATGAGCGGGGCTGATAGCCAAGGCTCAGAAGATTTAGGTTCTTTTGATGATTTATTAAAGACTGATGCCATACTTGATTTGTTAGAAGCAAGCGGAGTGTCTAGAGAAGAAATGCAAAAACTTATAAACAACCCAGACAGCCTAAAAATTTTAGCTCAAGCAGCAATTGAGAGTAGAAAGCTTGAACTTTATAATGAACCAGAATTAAAAGGTAAACTATCTAAAGAACAGTTGACTTCAAAAAATACACCAACGGGAGTTTCACTTGAAGAGGCTATTTTAATAGTTCAAGCAGAATCTGGACCTGAAGCTACTATGGCAAAACTTAAAACTATAGATTCTTTAGCGGGCACCAATGTCATGGAAAAATTGGACTTGACCGAAGCAGGATATGTTATGCGCGATATTGAACGCAAAAATGAAGAACCACCTACTGTCGAAGAAACCAAGAAAATAGAAGTGCTGAAAAAAGTAACTGGACAATTACATAGCGTCAAAGAAGCCGATAAAGTTTTGGCTGATCTTGAAAAAACTGAAAACCACATCAACTCTGGTGCGTTAAAAGCGAGCCCTAGATATCAAGAAACTATAAAATATCGTAAAAAAATTGTCAAAGTATTCCAAAAAGATTTCGAGAGAAAGGCTAAAGCAGCGAAAGATAAATTTCAAAAATTAAACCCTGATCTCTATTTTGGTGATGAAGCCGGTGAAACATATGTTGGGCATATGAAAAAGGCAGTATACCTCCCCCTAGGGCAACTGTCGTTTGCCGATCAAGTCGTAAAAGCCAATCATCCATTGTTAAAAACGCAAGAAGTAAATAATGTTATAGGCGAACCAGATGTACTACAAGGTTTCGATATAGAAGACATCATCGGAATTCATAGTCTGGGTTTAGGCGGTAGTATAACCATACGATTTACTGACAACGCATTAACCGATGTAAATGGTCCTGATCTGTACATTTTTGAAATAGGGCAAATTGAGCCGACTAATTTAGAAATTTCCAAGGACGGTAAAGAATGGATTCATGTTGGTAAAATTGATGGAGGTGTTGCTGAAGTAGATATTTCACCCTTTGTAGAAAAGGGCGAACTATTTTACTATGTACACCTTACAGATTTAAAAATGGAAAGTGGGTTACCAGGTGCAGATGTAGATGCTATAGCTGCAATTGGCGCAGCTATGCGATTAAATCTTGATAGCAAAGTTCTATTTGAAACGGGTAAATCTAATTTAAAACCAGAAGGTCTTATTGCTTTAAAAGAGCTTGCAGAAAATATAGCCGTACTTAAAAAAGGTAATGTAATTGTAGAGGGTCATACAGATGATGTAGGAAGCGCAGAAACCAACCAAAAACTATCATTAGCTAGAGCCAAAAGCGTCTCCGCCGAATTAAAAAAACTAATTCAAAGTAGTAGTTTTCGTTGGAAAGAAAAAGGCTTTGGAGAGTCGCAACCTTTAGTTGAAAATGACACCGAAGAAAACAGAGCCAAGAACAGAAGAGTTGATGTTCTTATACTACCCAATTAATATCTAAATAGTATAAAATGTCAAAACCATTTTTTTATATAAGCTTAATAATAAGCCTCATATGTATTAAATCTGTATACTCACAATCTTCACCAGATAGTTTATTTGGAGGCTGGAAACTTATACAAATAAGTGGTGGGCTAGGAGGTTATGGTCATTCAAATCCTAATCACAATGCTATTATATTTTCATCTGATTGTAAATTCAGGGCTTATTTAAAAGGTTCATTAAAATCTTCAGCAAATTTTTATTTAATAAAATCCAAATCAATATATAGCAGTACAGATAGTATATACCATATTGAAATAGAAGATAAATTCCCTTTCTGGGGCTCATTTACCGTTAACAACAAAAAATTATATGTACGTGATGAAATACATGATGGATTTACCCATGTATACCAAAGGATATATACTAGAGAGAAAATTGACCAATTACTAAAAAAAGAAAGTTATTAACTCATGAAACATTTAATATACCATATACTTCTAATATTGCTAACTACTAGTTGCTACTGTCAAACAATGACACAAAACGAAGTTACTAGTCTTGTAGAAATTTTAAATAACAAAACAGCAAACAACATTCAACTAACTTTAACACAAAACAAAGCTGAATTAAATTGGTATAATTCCATAACTACCCTTCATATAAAAAATAAACTAGATTTTTCACCAAAAAATGACTCTACTACAATAAAAAAAACAATACAACAAACGAAAAATAGACAAACCGGTCCAATATACTTCAAATACAATTTTGAGCCTGCCACAAGTGTTGAAGTCAATTTTAGAGCTAATAAATACGGTAATGTTTTTTTGACTTTAAAATTTAATCCTCAAGACACTATAAACATTAGAAGTCAACTAAATGATTTCTCATGTGTTCACAGAACTTCAGATTCGTCACCACATATAGTTCAATGGTCTGGGGACACCTATATCAGTTTCTTACTAAACCCAATAAAAACTGACGATACCATTCAATTTAAGGTACAGGGTATAACCATAAGTGGAAAATTTGCAAGAAAAGACCAAAAACCAATCCATAAAGAGTACTCCAAATATTTTAGGAAAGATCTAAGACAGGCATTTGAAACATTTTTTAATCAAGCTGCATTCAAACTAAACGACAACAATAGTCTTATCATTGAAAAAACGATGTAGGATCTACAGACTCCTGAACTATTTTTCTAAACATTGTTAACCTTTCTCACCTATCTGCATTAATTGTAAATAACAATTAAAACACGAAAGATGAAAACAATTTTACGCACAATTCAGGTTACCATAATGATATTTCAGTTACAGCTAAATCAAAAAAGTCTAACAGTACTTTTTCTTAATGCTGAAAAAACTTAAATAATATCAATCATACCGTAAAACATACCAGTGTTACATTCCAAACGGCACTTGTTACATGTTTTATAGGTTTTAACTATTAAATCACATATTTTTAAGTGTAACCAACTGATTTTTAAACTATAACTAAATCAATTTATTAAAATTTAAAATTACTACATCATGAAATCTAAACTATTATTAATTGTAATGTGCAGTGTGGTTTTATGCGCCTGCGATAAAGATTTTACCGGAACCATTACAAACAAAGAGAAAATAGAACTAACCAGCGAAAATTTTATTTATGAAGGTGACCTAGAAAAATATTATATAAATAATGAAATTCAACTTATAGACATTAAGTTAAAGAATGCAACAGCAGATGAAGCTAAAGAATTGCTAATTGTAAAAGATGAGTTAAAGCAACGTTATGCCCAAATCTTGAGTTTTGACGAAGTAACGAAAAGGTGGCCAGTACCTTGTGATATGCCTAATGGCAAATGTGTTCCAGTAAGGTTTGAGTACTTTGTATTCAACAGTAAATTTTCTCAAATAAAATGTACCATAAGTACCATTACTGGAGAGGTATTAACGACTAAAGACAAATTGAGTCCATTACCAGGGGAAGCACATTTACAATATTTAGAAATCAATGCTAAGGGTTTTGGTGATCAAATAATCATTAAAATCGAAAAAACTGATGAATTAGGAAATACTTTAATCTACAATCAAAGCTTAGGTTTATAACAGGTTTAGTATTTTAGTGTAATGGCTCTAAAATTCAAGAAGCCCTATGCCTGTGTTTAAGAAAATAATTTACCTAATTTGCTTTTGTCCCATTTGTTTGTGGTCACAACAATTAACGCTTTCAAAAATAGATTCGTTAAATGAAAAAGCAGAACAGTTCTATTATTACGAAAAAGATTCTGCCTACTTCTATTTTGACCAGGTCAAAGAAATTGCAAAAACAATTAATAGCGATTCTATACTTATAGAGTCGCTATTTAATTCTACAGGAGTTTCTAGCTATCATTACGATTTAAGTAGAATGAGCGCCAATCTTAGCCAACTAGATTCTTTAATTTCCGGTACTACCATTTTAAACACAGATAACTCAAATATTCTACTGTATTACCAAGGTGACTATTACCTAAAATTATTAGAATACTCCAAATCTCGAGAAGCTTTTGAGAAGATTATAAAGAACAATAATTCATTAACTACAAAAAGTGAAACGGTAACAAGTTTAGCCTCTGCGGCTTATAGTTTCCTCGGTAAACTTTATATGATAGAAGGTAAGTATGACGATGCCAAGTCGTTATACAGAAAAAACATAAGAGATATTCAAAAATCAGAAAATGTTGATTTAGAAGCGTTAACCGGCAATTATAATTTGCTTGCCGAAGTATTAATAAAGGAAAAACAATATAAAGAAGCGAACACCTATTTGCTTAAGGCATATGCTTATAATAAAAAAGAAAAAAATACCAATTCTGCAATTTCCAATGCATTCCATATTGCTGAAAACTATGGTTATCAATTACAAAAAGATAGTGCCCTTTTATTTCTAAATGACTCTAAAAAATTATTTCAAAACAAACCTATATTTCAAGTAAAATACCATTTAAAGAAAGCGATTATCCATAAAAATAATTGGGAATATGAAATTGCTATAATTGAAATAGATTCGGCTATAAATAGTATCAAATATAATTTTGAAAAACAAAAAAACTCTGATTTAGAAATTGCTTACAATGAAAAAGGGTTACTTCTAAACCTTTTGGGTTTTCATGAAAAGGCATTAGTAAATTTCGATTTGGCACTTAAAACATCCTTAGACAAAATGGACAAGGATCCTAACGCCCTAAAACTATTTAAAAATAAGGCTACGACTTTAAATTTAAACAGAGATAATGAATCTTACTTAAAGGCAACTGCGGTGGCAAACCAGGCCACAACTTTTCTTAATCATATAAAACCAAGTTTTAAAAATTCTACCGATAAATTGTTTTTAATAGAAAATGCTTATCCAATTTTTGAATCTGGTATAGCAGCATCTCAAAACTTATATAAATCATCTAACAATGGTATCTATATAGATGAAGCTTTTCAATTCTCTGAAAACAGTAAATCCGTCTTATTGCTAGAAGCTCTATTATCTTCTAAAGCCACAGAATTTGCTAAAATTCCAAAAAAAATATTATCACGAGAAACTCAATTAAAAGCAGAGATTACACATATTGAAAAACAAATCGCCGTTTCAGAAAATTTAGAAGAAGGTATAGAAGACCAACTATTTAACCTCAGACAAGAACTTCGTAATATGGTAGTCGATATTGAAACCAAATACCCAGCGTACTATGACTTAAAGTATAATAATAAAATAAAAACACTGCCTGAAGTACAGGATAATCTTTCGAAAAACGAACTCTTTATTTCCTACTTCTACGGTAACCAAAATATTTACAGTATTGCTATTTCAAAGAATGAAAAATCTTTTTATACTATTGAGATTACCGATGAACTTGAAGAAAATATAAGCGACTTACATGCTATGCTTTCTAATCCAATATCGAAACCTGATTCACTTTCTAAGTTGAGTCATAAATTGTATCAAAAACTACTAGGTCCAATATTAGAGTCGCATCCACAAGAAAGAATTATACTTGCCCCAGATGGGTTGTTGAACTATATACCTTTTGGCAGTCTGGTTACCAATGAGAGAGAGCGTCGCTACTTGATAGAAGATAGAACCATTAGTTATGTTAACTCAGCTACTTTGTGGTCTCAATTAAATAGCAAAGAACAAAACAGTGCTAACCTACTAGCATTTGCACCTAGTTTTAATGCTAATATACCTTCAGACGGAACCCGTTCTCAAGTGTTAGGCAATTTGCCACACAACAGAAATGAAGTTCAGCAGATATTGACATCTTTTACCGGCAAATCTTTTATAAATGACCAAGCTACGCTTCAAAATTTCACTGCTACGTTATCAGATTACTCGGTTTTACATTTGGCAACACATGCCGTATTTAATGATAAAAATCCCGAATATTCCTATTTAGCTTTTACTCCAAAATCAGAATCTGATGATTTACTTTTTGTAAAAGACTTATATAACTTAACCTTAAATGCCAGTCTCGTAACTTTAAGTGGCTGCGAAAGTGGTATTGGCGAACTTAAACGCGGAGAAGGTTTTTTAAGCCTTGCCAGAGGTTTTTTCTACAGTGGTGCCGCAAGTATATCAAGTACGTTATGGAAAGTGAACGACAATTCATCATCTAAACTCATGGGCGAGTTCTATGAAAATTTAGCGGATGGCAAACCGAAAGATGCATCTTTAAGAGAAGCCAAACTCTCCTTTTTAAAAAAGAACAAAGAGAATGGACTGGCACACCCCTACTATTGGTCTGGTTACATTATTCAAGGAAACACCCAACCTTTAGTTACCTCAACTAAATGGCAATGGTATTTGTATGGAGGTATTATTTTTGTCTTTTTTATTTTTCTGGGAAGAAAGAAATTAATTCAACTCTTTAAGTAACTTCGTTGCTTCTTCTTTCTTATATGTTCCCATATCTATAAGTTGTTCCAATAAATTTTCAGCTTCTTCTTTCTGTTCTAATTTAAGGTTTGCAAGCGCTGCATACCAATATCCCTCATCTTTAAACTCACTATTTATTGAAATAATTTCTTGGAATTTATCTGTCGCCTTTAGATAATCTCCATTGGCAAGGTAAGCTTGACCTAGGTAAAAATCTACATAATCTAACCCGGTCTTTTCTTTTAATTCAATAAAATATGTAATGGCAATATCATAATCATTGGTTTCATAAGCTTCAAAAGCTAACCGTTCTAATGACTCGTCAGAAACATCGCCACGAGTTATCGTATAAAACGTATTAGGATATTTCTCATAATTGGAAGCATACAATTCTTCTGTTCCATTAAACACATCAGAATTAAATACAAACCAACTCAAACCTACCAACAAAGCAATACTAGCAGCAATACTTAATGGTTTCCAGAAATTTTGTTTCTTCTGACTAGGTGCACCACTTAATTCAGATTCAAAACCTTGTAACTTTTTCTTAAGACTGTCATTTTCAGTTTTGCGTACAACAGATTTTAAATTCTTCTCAAATTCAAACCGCGTTTTAAATTCGATATCACTTTCCACCAGCTGATCAAATGTAATCTTCTCAGTTTCGGTTAATGAACCGTCAAAATATCTCAATAATAATTGTTCTTTATCCATCATAATTTGGGGGCATTTTTAATGGCTTCTTTTAATGTTTTTAAACATCTAGATTTCTGACTTTTTACCACATTTTCACTGTTATAATTTCCTTCTGCCATAATCTCTTTAATGTTATACTGTTGGTAGTAGAAAAGCTTTAATATTTTTTGACATTTTTCTCCTAATGCATCAAAGTACTTCTTTAATAATTTTTGTTCTGGCGACAAAGCATCATTGTCAATATCAAATGCTTCGATTTCGTTATCTATTTCTTCTACTCTATTCAATAATAATTCATTATTTGTATGCTTATTTCTTTTTCGTAATCGCTCCATAATCTTATACTTACCAATACTTATTAAATAAGTACTTAAAGAGCTTTTCAAAGTTGTTAATTTTCCATTTTGGATATTCTCATACAGTGCCACATAAGCATCTTGATAAGCATCTAACACCTCTTCATCTGCCAAAGAATATCTTTTGGCAAAATTTATGAATAGCTCACGATTCTCTTCATATACCTTTTTAAAAGCAGATTCAGAACCTTCTTTAAGTGCTTGAAATAAAGTTTCATCTGAATGATTTTCCATTTAATGCATTTACGGATAAATAGTTAACACTTAAAAGTAAAAAATTAAAGTGAATGTTAACCTTTTCTTCTAATTAGCATGAATATATGCAACCAAAAACTATATAAAAATGAAAATAGCAATCCTCCTATTTATTTGTACAGCATCTATAACCATGAACGCTCAACTTATAATTGATGATTTTACCACTGGTCAAATAACCAATTTGACTTTTACCGATATGAATGAAAATAGAAAACTGCAAACAGGTAATCATATTATTGGTCAAAATCGACAGATATTTGCAAAACTCAATCAAAATCCTTTCGAGCATAATATGCAGTTAAGTATAAAAAAAGGAATCCTTGTCATGAGCTACGGTTATGACACTCGGGGCACTACTTATATAAACTATGGCGTCAATAAAAATGGAAATGCTCCACTAAATATAGATGCCAGTAAATACAAGTCTTTAAAAGTAGAATTTGAGGCTAAAAGTACGGTAAACGGCATCAACTTGAATCTTTATACAAACACCACTTATGCTGCATACGGCAAACATGTACCGGCTCGTGAAGGTAAGTTCGTCTTTACCATTCCGTTTTCAGAAATAAAGCCAACTGGCGATGATTTTACATTTTCCGATATCGATTTTATAAGACTACAACTTGACTCTAGAAGTAAAACTGGCTGTAACATGGCGATAACCAAAATTTGGTTCGAATAAATATTTAATAAGCTAAAAAAGAAATCATGAATTAAAAGAAAATAAATCTCAAAGTAACAAGGTTGTAAATAGCTTATCGATTTCTTCTTATGAAAATGATGTAACGTTATAAATGTCTCTCTTAACCTATTCTATATTAAACTTTATTAGCAATATAAAAAGTATAGGCTGTCTAGTCTACTCATAAACCTCAACGACCATTTCAACCTCTACAGCCATATTACCAGGTAGAGACCCCATACCAACTGCGGCTCGTGCATGTTTTCCTTTATCTCCAAAAACGGCAACCATTAAATCAGAATAGCCATTAATTACTTTCGAGTGGTCCATAAAATCTGGCGAGGCATTTACCATACCATGTACACTAACAATTCTCTTCACTTTATTTAGATCACCAAGTTCAGCTTTTAAAACTGATAATTGATTGATACCGACCTCACGAGCAGCTTGATAACCTTGCTCAATAGTTAAACTATCGCCTAGTTTACCAATAATATTTTCACCACTAGCCTGTTTTGGACCTTTACCTGCTAAAAACATAAGATTACCTGTTCGTACCGCATGAACATAATTTGCAACTGGTGTACCTTGATTACGTAATACAATGCCTAAACTATCTAAAACAGCTTCTGGGTTATAATTAGTGTCTGCTTTAGCACTTGTAGTTCCATTTTCTACCATAGTTGGCTTGTTTACATCGCCACAACTCAGAACAAAAGTGGCTAGAAGAATTAAAACACAGTATTTCATAGTTTTTAAATTAAAGGTGGTTATTTAAGACTACAAGGTACCTAATACTTCATTATCAACACAATACCTTTAAAATCGAAATATATTGCATTGCATAAAAAACATTAAAAATTGTATAAACACTATTTTTTGTGCTTTCTGTCGCACTTAAGGTATCATTTTACTAAAAAAGCACTGTTATTATTTCATTTTTATTAGTTTAGCAAATTATGCAAAACAACAACTAAATCAATTTAAATATGGACAGTTCTAACTCAACTTCTAAAGTAAATGCAAATAGGCTCTTTTATGCCAGCTGTTTCGCATTAATTACCACGGCATTCTCTTTTGCCATTGCGGCAGGTATATTGGATCAATTAAAAACTGAATTAGAATTAAGCGCTAGTCAAGCGGGATTAATAACCTCTATGTGGTTTTTAGGTTTCCCAATTGCAATGGTAATCGGTGGCTTAATTTATCATAAAGTAGGTGGCAAAGTAATTATGCAGTTTGCATTTTTTGCACATGCCATTGGTATTTTACTATTAATCTTTTCTGGAAGTTATATTGGACTTCTAGTAGCTAACCTATTAATAGGTCTTGGTAACGGATGTACCGAAGCTGCTTGTAACCCTATGATTGCAGATGCTTATAAAGGCAATAGAATGAGTACGATGCTAAATAGGTTTCACATGTGGTTTCCTGGTGGTATCGCTGTAGGTAGCTTGTTATCTGGTTTCATGACAGATTTCGGTATCATAGGTCAAAACCAAGTATGGTTATTATTAATACCGGCTGTTATTTATGCATTTTTATTTTATGGCCAAACTTGGCCTAAAGCAAAAGTGGAAGAAGCTGCTACCATTAGCGGAAACTTAAAAGGTATGTTCACTCCCCTTTTCTTATTTATAGGAATATGTATGGCACTGACCGCAATTTCTGAATTCGGACCAAACCAATGGGTAGGTCTTATTCTATCTAAAAGTGGTGCTGAACCAACATTAATTTTAGCATTGACCGCTGGGTTAATGGCTGTAGCACGTTTCTTTGGAGGAAGCATGGTAGCCAAATTTAACCAAACGGGAGTTCTATTAGGATCTGCAGTTCTAGCGACTTTAGGCATCTATTTATTTAGCACACAAACAGGAGCTATGGCTTATGTTGCTGCTGTAATATTTGCACTTGGTGTTGCTTACTTCTGGCCAAACATGATTGGTCTAGCTGCAACAAAAACACCAAAAACGGGTGCGTTAGGTATGTCTATCATTGGAGCAATAGGTATGTTCTCTTCTTCTATCTTTCAACCGATCATTGGTGGTTGGATTGATGCTGACAGAGCTGCTGCAGAAGCACAAGGTTTTACTGGTGATGAATTAGAGTTGATTTCAGGTCAAGAAACTTTAGGTACTATGGTTCTATTTCCTGCTATTTTAATAGTTCTATTTACCATTCTATACTTCTGGCTAAAGAATAAAGAAAGTAACGTAGAGGTTGCCGCTGCGTAACCACCACAATTAATATAAAAAAATGCCGAGCAATTCAATTGCTCGGCATTTTTTATTTGATTTAATGTCAGTGTTTACTCTAGAAGCAATTCTAACAATTGTATCGCTGCATCACTAATTTTGGTACCTGGTCCAAATACGGCAGTAGCACCAGCTTCTTTTAGAAAATCATAATCTTGTTTAGGTATTACACCGCCAACAATAACCATAATATCTTCGCGACCATAGCTTTTAAGCTCCTTTACCACCTCTGGCACTAAAGTTTTATGTCCGCCAGCGAGCGATGAAATTCCTAATATGTGCACATCATTTTCTACCGCCTGCTTAGCCGTTTCTTTCGGAGTTTGAAAAAGCGGACCTATATCTACATCAAATCCTAGATCGGCATACCCTGTAGCCACCACTTTTGCTCCACGATCATGACCATCTTGTCCCATTTTGGCAACCATAATACGTGGTCTACGACCATCTTTTTCTGCAAATTGATCTGCTAGCTCTTGAGCCTTTCTAAAACTTGAATCATCTTTTATTTCTCTTGAATACACGCCTGTAAATGAATTTATAATTGCCTTATGTCTGCCAAATGCCTCTTCAAGAGCACTACTTATTTCGCCTAAAGTGGCTCTTTCTCTTGCGGCATCTACTGCTAAAGCTAATAAATTTTCTTGCGACTCACCATCCTCTAGCTTACTTTTAGCCGCCTTGGTCAATGCCTTCAGCTTTTCGTTTACTACATCTGTATTTCTACTTTTCTTTATTTCATCTAATCGCTGCAATTGCTGTCTGCGAACTTCTTTATTATCAACTTCTAAAATTTGAAGTTCATCTTCTTCGGTCAATTGATATTTATTGACGCCCACAATTACATCTTGCTGACTATCTATTCGTGCCTGTTTTCTAGCGGCAGCTTCTTCAATTCTAGTTTTAGGAATACCTGTTTCAATTGCCTTGGTCATACCACCAAGACTCTCAACCTCTTCCATTAGCTCCCAAGCCTTATGCACCAACTCATGCGTAAGTTTCTCTACATAATAACTACCTGCCCATGGGTCTACGGTCTTGGTTATATTCGTTTCTTGTTGAAGATATATCTGAGTTTCCCTAGCAATACGCGCAGAGAAATCTGTAGGCAACGCTATTGCCTCATCTAAAGCATTTGTATGTAGGCTTTGCGTACCGCCAAAAACGGCTGCAGAGGCTTCTATAGTCGTTCTTGCTACATTGTTAAATGGATCTTGCTCCGTAAGGCTCCAACCACTAGTTTGGCAATGCGTTCTTAGCATCAACGATTTTTCGTTCTTCGGATTAAATTCTTTCACCACTTTTGCCCAAAGCATTCTTGCTGCCCGCATTTTAGCAATCTCCATAAAGTGATTCATGCCTATTCCCCAGAAAAAGGAAAGTCGCGGTGCAAAATCATCAATCTGTAATCCAGCTTTTATTCCTGTTCTAATATATTCTAATCCGTCAGAAAGTGTATACGCCAACTCTAAATGTGCCGGAGCTCCAGCTTCGTGCATATGATACCCCGAAATACTAATACTATTAAATTTAGGCATGTATTTACTGGTGTACTCAAATATATCTGCAACTAATTGCATAGATGGTTTCGGCGGGTAGATATAGGTGTTCCGCACCATAAATTCCTTAAGAATGTCATTCTGTATAGTACCCGCTAGCTTATCTAACGAAACACCTTGTTCTTCAGCAGCTACGATATAAAATGCCATTATTGGCAATACCGCACCGTTCATGGTCATAGAAACAGACATTTCGTTTAGGGGAATACCATCAAAGAGTACTTTCATATCTTCAACACTATCTATGGCAACACCTGCTTTACCAACATCGCCTACTACTCTTTCATGATCACTATCATAACCTCTGTGGGTAGGTAAATCAAAGGCGACCGATAATCCCTTCTGACCTGCTTTTAAATTCTTTCTATAAAATTCATTACTTTCCTTAGCAGTTGAAAATCCGGCATATTGCCTAATCGTCCATGGGCGTAAAACATACATGGTCGAATAAGGTCCGCGTAAAAACGGCGGTATACCCGCAGCAAAATTTAAATGCTTGATATCGGCTATATCTTCTTTAGCATATTTCTTTTTTAATGAAATTGTTTCTGCCGTAGTAAATGTTGATTCTTCGGTTTCTAAGGCACTACTCTCCTGATTATTACCTTGAACTCGAGAATCATTCAATTGAATATGTTGTAAGTCTTTTCTACTCATGTGATAAACGGTTTTGCTCTAGTTCTTCTGCCAATCGTTTTTCGATAATCGGAGTAATCAATGTTTTTCGAGGATTCTTTTTTACGAACGGATACAATTCTATTTCCTGCGCCATTTTATCATTCTCATTTTGATACGCATTAGAACCTACCAAAACTGTTTTCTTAGTATTGAATTTCTCTTGTTGCTTTTGAGCACTATCAGCAATTCTATTCTGAATTGTATGATTTTTTAGCTGCTTTAAAAATCCGCCATCCTTTTCAATTGCCTTAAACAAAATCAATGCTTTCTCAGCTAATTGCGCGCTTATGGTTTCAATATAATAACTGCCTTCTGCCGGATTTTCCACTTTATCAAAATAGCTTTCTTCTTTCAATAAAATAAGCTGATTAAAAGCTATACGTTCTGCAAAGTCATTATCTTTTTTATATTCTGAATTATAATTTAAATTAAATACAGCATCAGACCCGCCTAGTACCGCAGACATGCATTCTGTAGTAGTTCTAAGCAAGTTTACATTATAATCATAAATGGTTTTATTTCGTCTAGAAGGTTGTGTAGTAATGTGACATGGAATAGCAATATCATATGCTTGGGCAAGAACGTTCCAAAGATTACGCAACGCTTTTATCTTCGCAATTTCAAAGAAATAATTACCACCTACAGCTACCTTAAAATCTATGCTCTTAAGTTTAGCGAGATTTCCGCGCTCCTGTAAAATATTTAAATATTCATTGGCATGAGATAAGGCATCTGCCAATTGTTGCACCATATCTGCACCAGCATTTTGGTAAAGAGATACATCTACACTCAATAAGTTGTCAATATTAAGTGCTGCCAGATCATTAACTAGATTAATATCTGAAGGCATAGATTCATACCAGTTCCCTAATTTTGCCAAATGACCAATAGGATCAATTTGAAAATGAATTTTTTTGGAATCAGTAACCTTATCTAGCGTTTTAGTAATGTAATCTTTAGACAAAAATTGCATATCAAAATAGACATTGACAGCATTTAAGTCAATATTGTTCAAAAGAGTAGCGCCATCTACTACATCAGTAGGAATAACAAACCGAATAGCTTCAGCTCCTTTTGCTATATATTTCAGTGCCTTTTCATTAGCCATTATGGCATTACCTGAGTAAATTGCCTGACCAATATTCCAAGAAGTAATATGAGAAGAGGTAACTGTTATGTGCTCTAAATCTTCAGCATGGTAAAAAGGCTTTACTTTAATACCTTCTGGAGAATTCCATACCACTTCTTCGTTATAATCTTTCCCCTTTAAATCATATTGAATTTTCTGTTTCCATTCTTTTTCAGAAACGGGATTGAAATTGTCAAATAAGGTCTTACCCTTCATACAAGACGGAGTTTAATTAAAAAACAAGTTTGTTCAATGTGCGTTGAAAAAGAATCAAACACAGTCTTTCAAAGATACGATAAGTAAATTGTGTTCCTGAATGACCCTATTCTATATGTTCTGCATTTAAGTTACGAACATCTTCTGTTTCTATTCTAGATAACTCTTTTAACTCATCTTTTTCGAAAAGGGCTGGAAGTTCTTTTAACGGAGTACCAATAGGTGCTTCCCAATTTATGTAATCTTGAAAACGAATACCATCAATAGTCCTCGGGTTATAAGCACTTCTAAAACGTACACCACCGTCATTTGTGCTATAGCTGTATGCTAGATAATTTATGTAGTTCGATTTTTTATTTACCCAATACATAAAAATATCGTCGTGGTCTTTACCACCACCCTCTTTACCGAAAGTGACCCTTATAACATCATAATCTTCACCCTTAATAACAGTTTCACCAACATTTTCTTTATGTACTGCCTTATCGTTTAGTTTATGTGGCAACGTGGCAAAATAAATAACTGAATTTAAGGCATTACTATGTATTGAAATATCCTTTTCAGAGAGGTCGACTGTTTTGTCATTAATAGTTCTAATAAATGAACCATTTTTAAAATTATCTTCAATTCTATTGCCTAGACTATCTTTAAAATTAACACGATAAGCAGATCCGTCAGCATTATTAAACATGTATAATTTATCTCTAAACACAAATTCATAATTAGCACTATCATAGCGACTACCACCATGTGCTTTAATCGCATTTTTAACTATTGACACTGCACTTTCCTTATCTAATTCTTGGGTAGATTGTTCACTTTGCCCTTCGCTACTGCCACGTTTATCAACATCTTTACAACTAACAAGCGATAAAAAAACAACTCCGAAAACAATACTTAAAAACTTATTCATATTATAAATGATAAAATTAAAAATGGATGATAAATATCTATAAAACACTTATTGATTTTTAATAAATAATAGTCGAATGAGATAGTTATACCTAACGCGCCAAAGTTATTATATAAAAGAATGGCCAAGTAGGTAGATTATCATAATTAATGTTAATAAGAAGCTGATTTTCAAACATAGAAGAAGACTATTTTTAAAAAGAAACCGCACTAACTATCAATACATGTTGATGATTAGTGCGGTTTACTTGTCTTTGCCCATATAATAATGATCAAGACTAAATGAAATAATTGTTATTCTTGATTTACAACAAAAGCATGAATTACCCCTGGCAACCAAGCCAACATAGTCAATAGTATACTAACTAACAATGTTGTACCAATACCATGTTTAAGAAAAACAGCTAATGGTGGTAATAAAATATTTAGAATTATTGTGAGTAAAGACATTTTTTAAATTTTTAGGTTTAGTCAAAAATGCTAGGGTTAAACTGTTTAGCTTAACTCGATTCAATAGTATAATAGCCTAAAAACAATAACTCACCTCTTTATGATTTAATCTTTTCGATCTTCTAATAAGTCTTCAATAATGGCTTTTAATCTATTTAAACCAATTGGTTTAACAATGTAATCAGAAATTGCACTTATTTTCTTTGCCCTTTCTATATCTACAGGATCCAATGAAGAGGATACCATATAAATAGTAATCTTTTTACCTACTCTAGGTTTAATTTTTATGTACTCTTCCATGAACTGAAATCCGTCCATAACCGGCATATCAATATCTAAGAAAATAACATCAGGAAAAACAGAATCTTGATCAAGATTATCAAGCATAAAATCTATTGCCTCTTCACCATCTGAAAATGCCATAATTTCCATAGGCAGTTTCGTTGATTCTAGTGTTTTTACCATTGTAAAACGGTAAATTGAATCATCATCAACAATACATGTTTTTAAAACATTATTCATAGTAATCTTAATTAAAATATTATTGTAAAAGTTGTGCCAATATTGACTTCACTTGTGGCGGTAATAGTACCACCCATAGCTTCAACTTGAGTTTTTGTTAAAAATAAACCAACACCTTTTGCATCTGGATGTCTGTGAAAAACCTTATTAAGTCCAAATAATTTATGACCGTGTCTTTCAAGATCAATACCCAAGCCGTTATCTTTAAATGTAATGATATTTCTACCATTCTTAATCTTAGATTTTACTATTATTTCTGGCTTTCTATTTTTTGCCCTATATTTTATGGCATTCCCAATTAAATTCAGGAAAATGCTATCCATATATATTCTATTATAGGTAATAGTTGACAGTTCTGTAAAATCTCCTTTTATAACAGCACCTGAAGTTAGAATTGAACCACCTAATATTTGCGTCGTATCTTCAAAAATATCATTTAAATCTACACTTTCCAATTCTTCTTTAGCATCACTGATTTTGGTTTTTAATGCCTCTATTAATGTATTCAATGTTAGTGTAAGGCGATCAATTACGGTATCGAATTTACTGAATATATCTAGACGTTCTTCATCATCATCTGAAAGCTTATAAATTTCCATTAACGAGTTTAAATTAGCAACGGGAGCTCTCAAATTATGTGAAGTAATATGCGTAAAATCTGCGAGTTGCTTGTTTTGATACGAAAGCTTTTGCGCAACAATTTCTAATTCTTCTTTAGCCCTTATAAGCTTTAATTCCTCTTCTTTAGATTCGGTAACATCTTGGCAGGTACCAAACATTTCGATCATTTCACCTTGTTCGTTCGCTATAACCTTACCAACCAAATGTATTGTTTTTACAACGCCGTTGCCCGTAATAATTTTATGTGTAAAATTGTAAAATGTCCTATCATTAGCAGACTTTTTAAAATATTCTGCAACTAAGTCCTTATCCTCAGGATGTACAAAACTATAATAGGTGTCAAACTTTAATTCAGTCACGCTCTCTTCAAGCTCAAAAATCGTATATAGATTCTCTGACCACTGTACTCTATCTAAAACAGTATTCCATTGCCAGTGACCAATTAAGCTAAGTCTTTCAGCAAAATTCAGTAGGTCATTCTTCTTTTTCAATTCATTTTTGACATCTTTTATTTTTGAGATATCAGTTACTACTGAGATAAATCCGTCGTTTTTACCCTCACAACTATTAATCGCCGTAATTGAAGTCAAGGTCGAAAACGTAGAACCATCCTTTCGACGAAACGTCCATTGCCGTGTGTCGTTGATATTTTCATTTCGATAATTATACTGAGTATCTGCGACAAAAGAATCACCTCTAAACAAGAGGATAATATCTCTTTTAAATTCCTCTAATTCCTCTTTTACAAGATAAATTTCAGGTTTATTCAAACCTATCATTTCATTGGCAGTGTACCCTAACAATTTTTCGGCACCACTATTAAAGCGATTAATTACACCGTCTGCATTAGTTGTAATTACTGCTATAGCATCTGAGTTGAAAATAGCTTCTAATTCTGCATGAGCAATAGTTAATTTCTGCTCTGAAATCATCGATGAAGTTATATCTTGGGTTATTCCAAGAATTTTTACGGGAATATCATTGGTAAGCTCTACCTTCCCTATAACTTTTACCCATCTATTGTTACCTTTAGCTGTCTTTAGATTTAGATTTAAATTAACGGGAGTACCTATTTCTTGAGCTTCTTTTAGTGACTCTAAAACACGATTACGACTTTCTTCATCTTCAAAGAAATCCAATCCAGAAGCGATTGTCGGCTCGTAATCCAGAGGAACCTCATGAATTTCATACACCATACTACTCCAGGTTACTTTTTCTTGTATAAGATCGATTTCCCACGTACCTATTCGTGCAATTTCGCTGGTATCGCTTAATATGGTATTGAATTTTTTTTCCTTTAACTCTTTCTCTTTCTGTTCTGTAATATCGCCAGTATGCATTAAGAGTCCGCCAATTTCTCCTTCAGTATTATACCATGGTCTTACATCCCAATAAATCCATTGAATGGACCCATCTTTACGATAAAAAGGTGCTTCATCACATATATCTATTGCACCTTGTAAACATTGTTGATGCTTAGCTTTCCAATCATCACCTATTTCTGGGAAAATATCATAATGAGACCTTCCAATTATAGTTTCTTTTTCTAGTTTAAAATCTTGAACCCATTGCTTGGACGCTGCCAAATACACCATGTTAGTATCTAACATAGCTATTGCTGTTGGCGTTTGTTCAATAAATATTTGGTGGTGCTTTTCCAAAAGCTCGGTATTATTAAGGTATTGACTCAATTTTTAAATTTTAACAAGTAATTAAGTTAAAAATAGTAATAAAATACTGATATATAATGAAATGAGAGTATGACGAGTAAAAAAGTAATCTATAAAAATATTGCTGCCATTACTAATTTTGAAAGTCTACGCCATGAGAATTAGTTAAATAATTATTACCGATGTTTAAATTATAAAATGCTTTTAACAAATGACTTAGACATAGGTCATCATATTCGTAAAAAATCAACTTCTTATTTTTAATTATTTAAATAATCGGTGTAATTATTCTAAAAATCACATTTTGTGATATTATTCTTTTTCATACCTTGTAGGAATCCAACCAACCACCATGACCTCACAACAAAAAGATAATTGTCTATTGCTATCAATTATTGCAAATATTTCGTTCTCAAATACAATTAAACTTCATAATAATCTTTTATTATTCCTTTTGTTTATCATTGGAATTTCAAATACCTATTCTCAAGAATTGCCAACAATTAATGGTCAATATGCTGCAATACCATTACAAGAGGTACTTATTGATATTGAAAAACAAACAGATTTTGAGTTCTTTTTCATTGAATCATGGATTAGCGGAGTTATTATTACTAAAACCTTTGACAATGAAAATATCAATAGTGCTTTACAATCAATTTTCGAAAACACTTCATTAAATTTTTATATCGAAAAAACTTCTAATCGAATAGTTCTATTAGAAAATACCATTGTTTATGATGAATTACCAAATAGCTTCTTTGGACTAGAAGAAACAGAGCAAGAAAATGTCGTTATTAAACAAAAAACAAATATTCCACCACCCACTTTTTACAACACCACAAACCAAAATAAACAAGAATATAATATTGCCAAAGTAGGCAAAAGTGATCCTAATAATCTACAAGAAACATACCTTCTTAGCGGCAAGGCTATAAATTCTAAAACTGGAGATCCAATTCAGGATTTGGCAATACGTGTAAAAGGAACCAACCAAATTACCGTAACCGATGTCACTGGGAACTATAAACTAGAATTACCTGCAGGATATAATGAGCTAAGTTTACGTGCCATGGGTATTGCAGCTACAGTCCGCAAAGTAATCATGTTCAATAATGGTAGTTTAGATTTATTGATGGAGGAGGGCCTACAACAATTAGACGAAGTTGTTGTAGAAGCAGATGCATTTAAAAATGTTGAAGAATCTATTACAGGAAGTGAACAAATAGATTCTGAGGAATCTAAAAACATTCCGTTAGTATTAGGAGAACGCGATATTTTATCTGTTGCCAAGGCATTACCAGGTATTTCATCTGCTGGTGAAGGTGCAATGGGCTTAAATGTTCGTGGTGGTAAAACAGACCAAAATTTAGTTTTGTTAGACGATGCTGTTATTTACAATCCACAGCACTTTTTCGGAATCTTTCAAGCGCTGAATCCGTTTACAACAAAAGGTGTAGACATTTATAAAGGAGCTATACCCGTTGAGTTTGGTGGAAGAATATCCTCGGTTTTTGATATAAGAACCAAAAATGGAAATGTTGAAAAATTTTCAGGCGAAGGGTCAATTGGACCTGTTACAGCAAACTTAGCATTAGAAATTCCGCTAGAAAAAGAAAAATCTTCACTTGTAGTTGGTGGTAGAGGTGCTTATGCAGATTGGATTTTAAGATCCTTAGATGACGAAGCTTTAAGTAATAGTAATGCCTCTTTTTTTGACGGTATTCTAAAGTATCACAATAAAATAAATGAGAAAAATGAGGTAAAAGCTACTGCTTATTACAGTAGAGATGCTTTTAGCATTACCTCAGATTCATTATATAATTATGATAATCGTCTTTTTTCTGTTCGCTGGGATCATAGAATAGGTGACAAAACAAATAGTGCGTTAATTGTCGACAATAGTAATTACGGATTCGGAATTGATTTTGACGGAGAAACAAATACAGATTTCAATTTAGATTACAGCATTAACGAAACCGAATTAAAATATAAGCTTCGTACTTCGTTAAACGATAAACACACTTTAGACTACGGTGGTTCTGCCAAGTACTATTCTGTTAATCCGGGGAGTATTGAACCAGACGGAAGTGAATCTGACGTCAATGAAATTTCTATTGATAACGAACAAGCCCTTGAGGCTGCTCTTTTTATTGGAGATGAAATAACCGTTAGTGATAAACTTTCTGTCAATTTAGGAGTAAGATATGCGTTTTTTGCAGCATTGGGTGAAGCTACCCAAAGAACCTATGAAGATGGCATGCCAAAGAACGAGTCTACCGTTCAAGATACATTAGCCTATTCTAGCAATGAAAATATAAAAACCTACGGTGGACCAGAAGCCAGGGTTTCCGCTAGATATTTATTCACGCCTGATTTTTCGGTGAAGGCAAGTCTTAATAATTCGTATCAATTTTTACATACCCTTTCTAACAATACTACGGTTTCACCCATTGATACTTGGAAACTTTCTGATTTAAATATTGACGCTCAAAAAGGATACCAAGCTTCTTTAGGCTTCTATAAAAATTTTAAGGAAAACGAGTACGAATTAAGTATTGAAGGGTATTACAAGAAAATGGAAAATGTGCTAGATTTTAAAACCGGCGCCAATCTCTTCTTAAATGAAAATGTAGAAACACAGATATTACAGGGAGATGGAAAGGCATACGGTGTAGAATTTCTATTGAAAAAGAAAAGTGGTGATCTAAACGGATGGCTGAGCTACACCTACTCTAGATCTTTATACCGTTTTGACAGTGAATTTAGCGAAGAACGAATCAATAACGGAGAATTCTTTCCTTCCAATTTTGACAAGCCCCATGATGTAAGTGTTATTACCAACTATCGTTTTACAAAACGATATAGTATTTCTGCAAACTTTGTGTACCAAACTGGTAGACCTATTACCTACCCTGTGGGTACATTTAGGTTCAATAATGCAGATTTTGTTGCTTTTAGTGATCGAAACGAATTTAGAATACCAGATTTCTACCGTTTAGATTTAGGTCTTAATATTGAAGGAAACCACAAGAAGAACAAACTGGCACATAGTTTTGTTACCATATCGGTTTACAATGTATTGGGTAGAAACAATCCGTATTCAGTGTTTTTTGTTACTGATGACGGTGAAGTTAAGGCATTGCAAAGTTCCATTTTCTCCATTCCTATTCCGTCAATCACCTATAATTTTAAATTCTAGCATTGTACCCGAACTCAATTCACATGAAAAATTTATTTCTTTTACTTATCTCCATTACCCTTCTAGCTTCTTGCATAGATGAGGTTGATTTAGGTATAGATGGTAATGAAGATGTATTGGCTATTTTAATTGTAGAAGCCACATTAACCAACGAGGTAAAACATCATACGGTCACCTTAAGTAGAATGGATACCTTAGTTGACCTCGGTATTGATTCCATCTACAACCCGTACACACCTATTCGTGATATAAACAGAGATTTAGTTCGTTACGAAGCTAATGCAACCGTATCTATAGAAAATGACAATGGTACCACCTATTCTTTCAATGAAGCAAGCCCGGGTGTTTATGAATCGAATATTGAATTTGCTGCAGAAATGGGTAATGCATATCAATTGAATATTCTCACATCAGATGGAAAAAGGTACTCCTCGACCAACATGCGAATTGAAGGTTTAGCAGCTATCTCTAATCTTTATGCGGAAAAAACAACAAGTGAATCTGGAGCACAAGGTATTGGCATATTCGTAGATAATACTGTAGAATCAGGTACCGTTCAAAACTTAAGATACACTTATGATGAAACCTATAAAATTATAGCTCCGAATTGGTCTCCAGAAGCTTTTAAACTCACGAACTACGAACCATGTGCGCTACCGTTGGTCACTTATGATCTAGAAATTATAGAACGAGAAGAAGAGCAACAAGTATGCTATGGAAATAACCTTTCTAATACAATCATACAAGCTCAACAGGGTAACTTAGGTAACAATATTACAAAGTTTATGGTACGCTTTATTGACCAAGAAAACTTTATCATTAGCCACAGATATAGTATTGAAGTTGCACAATTGGTTTCTAACGCGGCATCATTTAGTTTTTATGACCAACTTAATAACTTCAGTCAAACCGGTAATATCTTTTCTCAAATACAACCTGGTTTTTTAGAAGGCAACTTGTCTTCAGACAATGGTTCTCAAGGTACCGTAATCGGTTTTTTTGATGTGGTATCCGTTTCTAAAGAAAGGCTCTTTTTCAATTATACCGATTTTTATCCGAACGAAGAATTACCACCATACCCTTTTAATTGTAGAGAATTGACCGCACCAGAATCTCATGTTTCTTTTTGTTTTAGTGGTCCAAGAGGACCTAATCCTTGTCCGCAATCGGTTATACAGCAAATAGATCTTGATTTAATAAGTTATGTGAAGCCTAATGTTAATGATGTAGACTGTGGCGGACCACACATATTTGTACCAAAAGTTTGTGGAGATTGCACTGTTTTAGGTAGTAATCTAGAACCTAAATTTTGGACTGAATAATTATAATATGTATAAAAAAAGTCTATTTCATTGTCGCAAATTGGTTTTATTAGTTGTTCTAACTTTTGGCGCCTGTGTGGAAGAAATTGAAATTGAGACACTAAATGAAAATGAAACTCAGGCAGCGTTAGTAGTCGAAGCAGTTTTTACCAATGAGGCTATTACCCAAAAAGTCTATTTAAGCAGAAGTTCGATACGATTAGATTTAGAAACAGATACAGTTTACAGTCCGTATATACCTTTAGGTAGTAGACCTTTAGACAGTATTGAAATGGAAGTTGGCGCTACGGTTTCCTTACTAAACGAAAATGGGGAAGTATATTCATTCACTGAAGATGAAGATGGTATTTATCTATCTAATACTCCATTCGCATTAGAAATGGGTACCAACTATACTTTAGAGATCAATACAAATAATGGCACAGGGTATATATCTGACCCCATAACCGTATTAGGTACTTCTGCGATAACTAATTTATATGCCGAAAAAGCTGAAAATGATAATGGAGAGGAAGGTATAGCCATATATGCAGACAGTGAACCTATATCGGGTAATGCAGAGTATTTTAAATATACCTATGATGAAACCTATAAAATTGTTGCTCCCTATTGGCAAAATTTCGAGTTTGAACTAACAGATTACGATGGTATTGATGATACCGCAGATTATAGCTTAGAAGTGGTAGAAAAAACAGTTGAAGACCGCATCTGCTACAATACCGTTTCATCCAACACTATAGATTTACTCAGTACGGCAGGCATTACCCAAGACAATGTTTCTAAACATAGTGTACGGTTTATCACGAAAGATAATTTCATAATCGCACAACGATATAGCATTTTAGTACAGCAGCAAGTACAATCTGCAAATGCACATTCTTTTTTTGAAACCCTACAAGCATTTTCTCAATCGGACAATGTGTTTTCTCAAGTACAGCCAGGAGCCATTTACGCAAACGTACATCGTAAAGATGGCAGTTTTGAAAATGTGTATGGTTATGTAGAAGCTGTTGGGGTTACAGAACAGCGTATCTTTTTAAATTACGAAGATTTCTTTCCTGAAGAAACTCCACCATACGCCTTTAATTGCGGATTTGAGACTGCTAAATTGTTTAATAGTCCCTTTGACCCCTGTCCCCAAGGATTACTAGAAAGAATTGATATAGGAACGGTAACTTACTATTCCGATTATATAGAAAACCTGGTACCCAATGCAAACCCTATTTGCGTGGGTCCATTTATTTTTGTGCCTACAATTTGTGGAGACTGTACAGTTTTAGGTAGTAATATTAAACCAGATTTTTGGGTAGATTAAATAGCACTTATGAAGACAACACAAATACTTACCGCAATAATCATTTTAATAGCTAATCTTTGTCATGCCCAATATGTAATCAAAGATGGTAGCGACCTATTAAACCTAAAAAAAGTGCCCCAAGAAAAGGCATATGTGGATCATAACGGACCATTAGTACTTTCTGGCGAATATCTTTATTATTCAATTCACTGCTTTAATGCACAAACCAATAACCCTACTAACATTAGTAAAATTGCGTATGTAGCTCTCGTTAACGAAGCAAGGGACTTTATTTTTGAACATAAAGTGAAGTTGAGCAAAGGGCATGGCTATGGTGATTTCTTTGTATCTACAGAGATACCATCTGGTAGGTACAAACTTTTAGGTTATACCCAATGGATGAAAAACTCAGGTTTATCTCAAATTTTTAAAGATGATATTGTTATCATTAACCCGTATTTGGTAGACCAATCTACCCTTCTAGAGAATAAAACCGATGCGCTAACGTCAATTTCAACTGATGCTATTTCGGTTTCAGACTCATCAGCAATTACAATCAGAACTAACAAATCTACATACCAACCTCGAGAGAAAGTAGACCTGAACATCAAAAATTATAAAGGAGCTTTAGGACATGGTTTCTATAGTATTAAAGTGAAAAGAAAGGAAGAGATCGCTATTCCACCTTCCCTTAATTCCGTTACCTATGGTAATACATATTTCAATACCGATAAAGAAATTAAACAGACCATTGGCGATAGCATATTTTTACCAGAACAGCGTGGAGAACTTGTTTACGGAACCATAAAAAATAGTGAGACAGGGTTACCCGCTGAGAACCTTCCCGTAGTTATTTCTATTCCTGGAAAAGAATCATTATTGAAGTTTTCTAAAACCGACCAAAATGGAAATTTCTATTCTTACATACGCAAAGACCGTAAAAATCCAATGGCGGTAATACAGGTTGAAGACCAAAGCGAAACATATACTGTTGAATTAGGAACACCGAGCCATATTGATTTAACCGACCTATCATTTGCAAATTTCATTTTATCAAAAGAGCAGGCAGAATATATAAAAAACAGAAGCGTATTAAACCAAATAGAAAATCAGTTCTATAGCGCCAAGCCAGATTCTATTTTACAAAGTAACCCTATTGATATATTTAATGGTGGTATACCAGAAGTTATCGCTCTTGATGAATACACACGTTTTCCAACCCTTGAAGAAACTTTGGTTGAAGTGGTACAATTCGCTGGATTTAGAAAAGCGAATACTAGTGATACGTATATTAGAATTGGACAGGATTTTAAATCTTATGATGAAGAATATAACGACTTCCCAGCCATTGTTTTAATAGACGGTGTATTCATACCTCATCATGAACAAATAAGAACATTTGATGCCCGTAGAATTGAAAAAATAAGTTTAACCAGAGACCAATTTCGTTTAGGTCAAAAAGAATATCAAGGCATCATTTCTATAGAAACTTTCGATGCAGATTTTCTTGACACCTATACTGCAGATAATAGCCTAATAGTTCCGTTTACTCAACCCGTAGCCAAAAAGAACTATTTTGTACAAACCTATAAAACTGGGGATACTTCGTTTAACAGAATCCCAGACTACAGAAGAATGCTATATTGGAATCCAAATTTAAATATACAAGACAGCTCTTATAATTTTGAATTTTTTACTTCAGACTTAGAAGGAACTTATGAGATTATTTTAAACGGATTTACCACCTACGGAAAACCTATACATGTTATTAAGGAAATTAATGTGAGTAGCGTTGACCTAAATTAATAAGGTAAATTTACGTTCTATAATTATCTTCACTTCAACAAACTAGCAAAATTGTACGATGCATTTACAAGATTTTCGCTGCTATTTTCCGTAGCTTCTTTTAAAGTAGAAATGCCTCTTACAATGGAAGAAACATAGGCTAGTCCGAATTTCTTTTGCTGTGCTACGCTTATACTTACCGACCCACACAAGGCTGCAACAGGTATATTTTTAGAGGATGCCGAAGTAACAACACCGTCAATAGTTTTACCAGAAAGGGTTTGTTCATCTAGCTGACCTTCGCCGGTTATAATCCAATCTGCCCCTTTGATAGCGTTATCAAAATCTGCTAGTTCTTTTATTAAATTATTACCTGAAATTAATTCGCCGTTCAGAAAAACAAGGGCTCCACCACCAACACCGCCAGCTGCACCAGCGCCACTAACTTTCTGTAAATCGATTTTATAACGATTTTTTATAATTTCTGCAAAATTGCATAAACCTTGATTCAGATAGATTATCTCATTTTCAGAGGCACCTTTCTGTGCCCCATAAATATAGGCGGCACCTTGTAAACCATAAAACGGATTGGTAACATCGCAGGCAACCTTAACAGTTATATTATCAAGGCGATTATGCTTATTGGAATCGTCGATTGTTTTCACCTTAGAAAGGTTCTTACCAATAGGAGATAGTTCTTGTCCCTTATCATCTAAAAAACGATACCCCAATGCATTTACCATACCCATACCACCATCATTTGTGGCACTACCACCGATACCCAAAATTATTTCTGTAGCTCCTTTTTCAAGTGCATCATAAATTAATTCACCAGTACCAGATGTTGTGGTTTCCATACAATTGAATTCATCAACATTCAGCAGTTTTAATCCTGATGCCTCAGCCATTTCTATATAGGCTATTTTGGTTTCATCAGAATATAAATAAGAAGCATTAATAGGTCTAAAAAGGGGGTCGTTTACGGTTATGGTAACCGTTTCTCCTTTTATATAATGCTTAGCAACTTCCATGGTACCATCGCCACCATCTGCCAAAGGTCTTTTTATAATTTCGGCATCTTTAAAAACCATCTTTATACCCTCTTCTACGGCATCGCAAAATTCGAATCCGGTTAAGGAGCCTTTAAACTTGTCGGGAGCTATTACGAATTTCATCGGCATATTTTTAATTCAGAATATTAGGTAATGAAATACTGAACAATACAATAATCACAAAATAGCCCAATAATATTGCCACCTCTTTTTTACCTGAGTAGTAGGTAACCTCTAGACCTTCGTTCACTTTTCTTTTTACGGTATAACTCACAGCAAGAGCAACTAAAATTGTTACCAAACAACCTAAAGCATTCCACCAGAACCAAAATATTTGTGGTACGTATAGCCATAAGTAAATATTGAACAACACCCCTACTACGATACCGATATTGGCACCAAGTGCATGTGTTCTTTTAGTAAGAATTGCCAAAATAAAAGCTGCTAAAATAGGACCGTAAAAGACAGAACTAATTTTATTAATAACTTCTATAACAGTACCTTCAATATTACCTGCAAAAAATGCAAAGAACAGACATACCAGACCCCAAAAAATAGATAGTAATTTTGAGTAGGTCATGTACTTTTTATCAGGCATGTTTGGATTGAATCTTTTCACAAAATCTTCCATAGTTACCGCAGATAAAGAATTCACTGTAGAACTCAACGTAGACATAGCTGCAGACATAATGGCCACAATCAAAATACCTATCACTCCATTAGGAAGGTATTTTATGATAAAAACCGGCACCATTAAATCTGCCTTTTTACCGGCTAGAGAGCCAATATTGGCTTGATACACAGTTTCCATCTGTTCTTGAAAAGTTACATCTTGCATTAATAATGTACCCAGTACAAGCCCCATAATACAATAGGTCAATGTAAAGGGAAAACGAAGGAGTCCGTTTGCCATCATCAATTTTTTCAGGTTAGACATGCTACTAGATGATAACAATCGCTGCGACTGAGTCTGATCTGTACCGTAATAAGAGGCATAAAGAAAAAATCCGCCGATTACCATGGGCCAAAAACCGAATTCATCATTTCCATCAGCATTGTTGAAACCCCATTTACTAAAATCTACAGCAGTAATTCTATCGGTATCCACATGGGTAAGAAAATTATCTACTCCGCCAAGCTCACTAAATCCGAAATAAAGACAAATGATAATACCTATAAACAGGATACTCATTTGAATAACATCTCCCCAAATCACCGCTTTCATTCCGCCTTGAAAAGAATAAACCATGGTTATGAGACCAATAATTAAAATAGAAATCCAAAACTCTAATCCGATAGTAGCTTGTAAAATTAACGCCATGGTATACACCATAACACCTGTAGCTACCGATCTACTAATTTGAAAAACAAAGCTTATCAATAATCGAGAAGAAGCGTCGAATCGTGTTTCTAAATATTCATAAACACTAACTATACCTGATTTATATAACGTTGGCAATACTGCAATTAATAAAAATGCCATAGCCAAGGGCACACCTAACTCATAGGTAAGCCATTGCATACCACCACCTTCTTTTAGACCTACAAATGCAGGTGCGGAAATAAAGCTTATAGCAGATAATTGTGTTGCCATTGCTGATAAACTTAAAGGCAACCATGATGTTTTACGACCACCTAAAAAGTAATCACCACCCGTGTTATTATCCTTGAACATAAAGCCCAATCCTAAAAAACCCACTAGGTAAACGACAATAATAATGTAATCTACATAATTCATATCCTAGTTTTTATTTTTTTTAATCAAAAGCCCTACTCCTAAAATACCCATTATATAAAATCCGATTAAAAAATAGTCAATGTAATTCATTTTTAAACCTTTAAATTTTTTATAAAAATCACTATGGTGTATTCACCATATCAATAAACAAAGCTGCACTCCATGAAAAATTGTTGCCGCCATAACCAGGCGTGTTTTCTTCACCAGTATCTTTTCTACAATCAAAATATTCGTAGAAGCCATATTTCTCTATAAGCTCAATACTATCGTGCTTCATGCGTGCTGCAACATCTGCAAATCCATAATTTTTAAGTCCTAGAAAAAGCATCCAGTTCATATTGATCCAAACAGGTCCTCTCCAGTATTTTTTAGGATTAAATCGATCATTTGTAGGATCAAAAGAAGCACAAAGGTATTTGTCGTCTCCTCCAAACTTATCCATCATAGTTTTTACTAAAACCTTCGCTCTTTCTGGAGAAGGGATGTTTGCAAACAATGGAGAAAAAGATGAAGATGTTATATGCCTAATAGGTTTTTCATTTCTTAAATCGTAATGCACATAAGCACCTAATTCAGCATCAAATAATTTATTATTAAAGCTTTCAATGCTTTTCGATTGCCATTTTAAAATGGTCTTAATTTTATCTTCATTTCCACCAATCATAATGTACATATCGACTAATGCCTGATTAGATTTAATCAACATGGCATTGAACAAAGGATCTTGAACCAAAAAGGGTGAAAGCTCCGCTATTTTAGCATCATCATAATTGTTTTCCTTGGCAATATCTATGATATGTAAATAGTGATCATATTCTCTTTTAGTCGGGCGCTGAGATGCATCTACATGTGTAGTATCTTTTCTAACAAAAGTATATTCTGGCGGATTCATCGTTTTCCAGATATCATCCCAAACAGGAGAATTATCTGTACCAGATTCCCAGTTGTGATAGATGTACACCAAACCTTCATCTTGAGGATCTCTATTTGAATAGAAGTAAGCGTGATTTTCATATACCTTATCAATTTCTTCTTTGATAAAATTTAGCATATCTTCTTTATCTTCTGCAATACGATACATTTCTTGCAGTACAAAACCCGTTACCGGTGGCTGCGTCATGCCCGTAGATCTATACTTTTTTGAAGATAATGGGTGTAATTCAGATTGATGAAAATCTGCCCCAGGAAAATAAGAATCGTTCTCTGTATGAAAAACGATATGTGGTATAAAACCATTACCCCATTGTGCATCAAGTAAGGTTCTCATTTCGGTTTTTGCCTTTTCTACATCGTAATGAGCAAAACCTATGGCAATAAATCCAGAATCCCACTTCCATTGAAAAGGATATAAACCTGCACTAGGTATAGTAAAACCACCTTCTTGAAAATTTGCATCTAATACTGCAATTGCTTTTTTATATAATTCTTCCTTCATATTATCTAGTAAATAACCTTGGGACAAGCCCGCAAGGCATTGAATTGAAAACATAATTAATATTTCGACGCAAGCGTCTGAACATTTAAATCTCGATTATCGAGTAAAAAAACACATTGGCAATTCTCCAACCACCAATGTGCTTATCAAATAAACTTAAACTAACAACAAATACTTTTTAGAAATTAAAGGTCGCCGTAACGAACAATCTTCTAGGTAAAATTGGTCTACCAACAAAAAACTGAGACTCTGTTTGACCAGCTGAACCTGCTCTAGGATTACCTTCTGTAATACCATCACTATCGAATAGGTTAAAAACTGACACCCCTAAACGAACCGACTGGTTGTTATCTTCTTTTGAAAATGTATAACCTGCACCTAGTCTACCTATTGTTATGGCATCTAATTCTATATTATTGGTGTCATCTGTAAATTTTGCACCAGTATAGTTGAATCCAAAATTTGCATCGAAGGCAGCATTGTCATAATACAATCCTAATCCACCCAATAAGTTTGGCTGTCTTGCCAATTCGTTACCTACATTAGCTTCTGTAGAAGTACCATTTACTAAATCGAAATCGGTATTCTTTGTAATCTCATGGTCTTGATATGTTACATTACCACGAAGATTTAAGTATTGTGCAATAGAATAATCTCCAGTAGCTTCAATACCTATTGTTCTTGTATTTTGTTCTGCTCTTGTTTCATCTATTAATTGACCACCTACAATTGCTTGGCGAATAGATACACGATCTTTAAGACCTACATAGTACCCTGCAACAGATCCTGAGAATTTCTCGTTTCCGAATTTGGCACCAGCTTCAAATTGAATAATATTTTCAGCATCATAAGGACTTTCAGAAATACCAGGTACCGGAGCAAAACCTCTTAATTGCGGAAAGAAATATCCTTTAGAGAAGTTAGCATATAGGTTGGTTGTTTCAGTTAACTCATACAAACCAGCTAAAGACAATGCCCAAGCACTTGCATTTACTTCTGTTCTTAAGAAAGAACCATCTGCAGTTTGTACATCGCTAAGTTCTGTAGTAATATCTGGAGTAGAATAAACGGTTTCGCTCATAATGCCACCACGACTGTTGATTGCATCTGTATGTTCCCATCTGAAACCAACATCAAAGCGCCATCTGTCTAAAATCATCTCATCTGTAACATATAATGCCACTCTATTTTGAGAAAGAAAGTTATTAGCTGTCTGACCAATACGGTTATAAAGTCCGCCTTGCGAATACACTACATTATCGCCACCAGCATCGGTATAATTTAAGTTTACCAATTGAGGGTTATTGTTGAATTCTGTCAATACTCTATATTGATAGTTAACGTCTTCAGCCTCTGTACGAGCTATATAAGAACCAACAGTAATGTTATGGTTACCACCATTTGCTGTTTCAATAGATTTTGTCAAATTAATTTCGCCAGAGTAATCTGTCATTGGGCGTAAACGATCTACATGTAAATTGTCGATTACTAAATCATTACCATTAATTTGAGAACCTGACCCACTTTGGTAAGCAGCAGTATACCCTAAGTTACCAGGAGCAATACTTTCTACATAATTATCTAAAGTGATAGGATTTCCGTTAGTACCGTTACCACCAACATAAAGTGCGAAATTGTGTTTGTAGTTGGCATATTTAATCTTAGAAGTCAATTTAAGATCATCTTCAAATCTGTAATTGAAATCTCCCATAATGTAACCACCTGTAGTTGCAACACCATCTGCAATCGGACTATTATATGTTCCACCAGGAGTGTTAAATGAGGTATTAGCTAAGTCACCAGATAATAACTGTTCAACTGGGTTACCATCATTACCGTTTATACGCTCTCTACTACCACCACTTAATGGAATAGGAAGGTAAAATTGTGCCTTATCGTCAATAAACTGTCCGCTTAAAGTAAAAGAACCGTTATCGAATTTCTTTTTGATGTTACCTCTAAATTGAACACCTTTTGTTGGTAAACCTACATCAATAGGACCTCTATCATGACGTACAAAACCTGTAAAGGCATAATAGGTATTAGAATCTTCACCACCTAATTGACCACCAGAATAAAAATCTGTTTTAATTCTACCTTGGTTGGCAACTTCAATATTAATAATGTTACCAGGGTTTGTATCACCTGTTTTACTTGTGTAGTTGATAATACCGGCAACAGAACCTGCACCGTATAATACGGCTGCACCACCACGAACAAATTCAACACCTTTAAAACCTATATCTGGCCTTGCATAGACATCATGCGCAGAAGAGTTTAGTCCGAAAGAACTAATCAAAGGCATACCGTCATACTGTAAAGGATTAAAAACATACTGACCACCAGAAGGCAAACCTCTAACGAATATGTTACTAGCCGTTTCACCACCACCACCTTCAGCGGTAATACCTGGTACACTTCTAAGAATATCTGCCTGACTGTTAGCGGATAGCTTAGTTATTTCTTTCATCTTTACAGAGCTAATAGATAAAGGAGCCTGCTTTTGAGAACGAAATGTACTTGAAGCCGTTAGTACAACTTCATCAAGTTGCTGACCACCTTCTTGCAGCACTACATTGACAATTTGTGCCGTACCGTTTAAGTCCAATGATTTGTCAACTGATGTAAACCCTATATATGATACACGTAAAATCTGAGCACCGGTAAGGTCTGTTGAAAAAGTAAAATTACCATCAAAATCTGATGTTGTACCCGATGTACTACCTGTAATTAAAATGTTAGCACCGGGAATTGGCTCTCCTGAACTGTCTGTTACGGTTCCTGAAATATCGGTCTGTGCAAAGGAGCTTGCACTGAATAGAAGTCCGATTACCGCAAAAATAATTTTCTTCATAATGTTTGAGTTTTTTTTAAGTTGAGTCGATTCAAATTATCAAATCGTTGATTATGAGACCAAATTATATGAATACCGCATTCTGTTAACCAAAAATTAACGAAATTTCTATGCAAACGTTTGCACAAACGTTTGCAATTTATTTTGTAGTATTGTATTTCTGATAAAATCATCATAATTCACTGATTTTCAATTATGAGTAAAAAGAGAAATACCACATTAAAAGAGTTATCTAAAGAATTGAGTCTGTCGATTTCCACAGTTTCTAGGGCTCTTAATGATCACCCCGATATTAGCCAGGGCACTAAAGAGCGGGTTAGAAAGCTGGCAAAGCAAATGAATTATGTACCCAATTTATTTGCGAGAGGCTTTAGATCTCGTGAAACACATATACTTGGTGTAATTGTTCCCAACATATCTCATTTGTTTACCTCAACTATTTTAAAGGGAATTTTGGAGGAAGCCGAACTACGCGGATATCGTGTTATTATTTCAGAATCGAACAATAATGAAGCAAAACAGGTGGAGATGCTGAATACCATGACCCAATTTGGGGTAGATGGTGTGCTAATGTCTTTATCTAGAAAGACAACCAACGTTGAAGAAATATTAAAAATACTAAATCGCATACCAATCGTGTTATTCGATAAAGTATCAAGTAAAATACCCTGTACACAAGTTGTAATCAATGAAGAGGAAGCTGCATTTAATGCCGTTGAGCATTTAATTGAACTGGGCAAACAGCGTATTGCCATTATTAAGGAAACGGAGAATTCTTATAATTCTGAAAAAAGGTATGCCGGTTATTTAAGAGCCTTAAATCAATACCGCATTCCTGTACGCAATAAGCTTATTTTAAGTACCGAAGATATTTCTTTAGGTAACGGAAGACGATTGACCAACATTCTATTAAGCATGAAGAAACGCCCTGATGCTATTTTCGCCATAACAGATAATGCTGCCATCGGCGCAATAAAGGCACTACATAAATTCAAAGTAAAAATACCTGAGGAAATAGCTGTAGTAGGTTTTAGTAACTCCATTAACTCCACCATCGTGAGTCCCGCATTAACCACAGTAGATCAACCAGGTGATAAAATAGGACGTACCGCAGTCCGATTTTTAATTCAAGAGCTTGAAAACCCGACCAATGATGTAATGACAAAAACTGTTGAAATCAAAACTAGCCTTATCGTTAGGGATTCTTCTTTTATGGTGTAACGTTACAGGACCTCTTAAAATAATTAGATATACGCTTTTCAAAGCCGAATATTACAACGGAATATTACCATGCTTCTTCTTGGGTAAAGTAGCTACTTTATTCTCTAGCATAGTGTACGCTTTTATTAATTTTCTTCTGGTATCTTTTGGTAGAATTACCTCATCTATAAACCCTCTTTGTGCTGCGCTATATGGGTTAGCAAATAATTCTGCATATTCTGCTTCTTTTTCTGCCAATTTCGCAACAGGATCATCAGAAGCACTTATTTCTTTCTTAAAAATAATTTCACTTGCGCCCTTTGCTCCCATTACTGCAATTTCTGCACCTGGCCAAGCATAATTTAAATCGGCTCCGATATGTTTAGAGTTCATTACATCATATGCACCACCGTACGCTTTTCGCGTAATAACCGTTACTTTAGGTACAGTTGCTTCACTTAAAGCATATAATAACTTTGCACCGTTGGTTATAATCCCGTTCCATTCTTGATCTGTACCCGGTAAAAATCCTGGTACATCTACCAATACTAAAAGGGGAATATTGAAACAATCACAAAAACGAGTAAAACGTGCTGCCTTTTTTGAACTATCAACATCTAAAACACCAGCTAAACTAATAGGCTGATTGGCAACAATACCAATACTTTTACCTCCAAGTCTTGCAAAACCTACAACGATGTTGTCGGCATATGCTTCATGAATTTCAAAGAAGGTATCTTCATCGATAATTCCGTTAATAACATTACGCATATCGTAAGGTTGATTTGCATTCTCAGGAACAATATCTTCTAATACATCGCGAACCTCATTACCTAACTCAAATGGCAAATCTGCTGGTTTATCTTCGCAGTTTTGAGGCATATAGCTAATCATCTGCTTAATCTGATTGATACATTGAATATCATTCGCAGCCGTTAAATGTGTTACTCCAGATTTGGTCGCATGTGTTAAAGCACCACCCAATTCTTCTGAAGTTACCTCTTCGTTTGTTACCGTTTTTACCACATTTGGCCCTGTAACAAACATATAACTAGAGTTCTCTACCATTAAAGTAAAATCGGTCATTGCAGGCGAGTAAACTGCACCACCGGCACAAGGACCCATTATGGCAGAAATTTGAGGAATTACTCCCGATGCCATTACGTTCTTATGAAAAATATCGGCATAGCCACCTAATGAACGAACCCCTTCTTGAATTCTGGCTCCTCCACTATCATTCAGACCAATCATAGGCACGCCTATTTTCATAGCCATATCCATAATTTTACAAATTTTTTCGGCATGGGTTTCAGATAGCGCACCACCAAAAACTGTAAAATCTTGTGCGAAAACGCAAACTTGCCTTCCGTTAATAGTTCCGTAACCTGTTACCACTCCGTCACCATAGAAAACTTGTTTTTCCATGCCAAAATCTTTGGTACGATGAGTTACTAAAGCTCCCATTTCTTCAAATGAGCCCTCATCTAACAAAAAATGGACACGTTCGCGAGCAGTTAACTTTCCTTTGGCGTGCTGTTTATCAATACGTACTTGACCACCACCTAATCTAGCCAATGCCAGTTTTTCTGCTAATATCTCTTTATTATCTTTCATTCTAGTCGTTCAAATCCTTTTTGTAATTCTACACCCTACTCTTCTTCCAATTTGAAGAAACCTTAGTCGGAATTTTTACTATTTTATCATTTTCTAAATACAGCTTCAAGGCAACTAATGCCGCTATTCTTCTTTCTTCAGCATACTGCTTTTCTAAATGCTCTGGAGAATAGTAGTTTTTGACAAAATGTGTATCGAAATTCCCTGATGTAAAAGCCTCATGCTCACATACAAATTTGCCAAAAGACAAAGTTGTTGCAACACCTTCTACTTTATAATTATCAATAGCTTTTATCATTAACTGAATAGCCTCTTCCCTATTCTTTCCATAGGTAATCAACTTAGAAATCATGGGGTCATAATAAATGGGAACCTCCATACCTTCTTCAAAGCCATCATCAACACGAATACCTTCCCCAACAGGAGTTTTATAAGTAGATAATGTACCGATACTCGGCATAAAATTAGCTAACGGATCTTCGGCATACACACGAACTTCAAGCGCATGACCTGTTATTTTCAAATCCTCTTGGGTAAAAGCCAACTTTTCGCCACGAGCTACTTTTATTTGTTGCTCTACCAAATCAATACCAGATATTAACTCAGAAACTGGGTGCTCAACTTGCAACCTTGTGTTCATTTCTAAGAAGTAGAAATTCTTCTTTTCATCAAGTAAAAATTCCACCGTACCAGCACCTACATAATCACACGCTTTCGCCACTTTAATAGCAGCTTCGCCCATCGCTTTTCTAATTTCAGGAGTCAAAACTGCTGACGGAGCTTCTTCCACTACTTTTTGATGCCTTCTTTGCACACTACATTCCCGCTCAAATAAATGAACCGTATTGCCATGCGTATCGGCAAGTACTTGAATTTCTATATGTCTAGGAGAGCCTACGTACTTTTCTATAAAAACAGAACCATCACCAAATGCAGCTAGTGCTTCACTGATAGCTCTATCCATTTGTTCTGGCAAATCTTTCAAGTTTTCAACAACACGCATTCCCTTACCGCCACCACCTGCAGAGGCTTTTATTAAAATAGGGAAACCTATTTGCTTAGCTACCTTTTCAGCCAAAGCAACGTCGGTTATTGCCTCTTCAATACCTGGCACCATAGGTATATCATAATCACGAACCGCTTCTTTCGCGGCTAGTTTATTCCCCATAACCTTAATAGCATGAGGCTTAGGACCAATAAAAGTAATGCCATTATCCTCAACCATTTGTGCAAAAACAGCATTTTCACTTAAAAATCCGTAACCCGGGTGAATACCTTCTGCTCCCGTCACCTTTGCCGCATCTATAACCTTCTCCATTACCAGATAAGATTCTGATGATGGCGCAGGACCTAACAATACTGCTTCATCGGCAAATTTTACGTGAGGCGAATGGCGGTCCACTTCTGAATAAACGGCAACTGTTTTTATTCCCATTTTCTGGGCAGTCTTCATTATTCGTAAAGCAATTTCACCTCTATTGGCTATTAGTATTTTTTTCATTTAAAACTTAATTTACTCGATAATCGAGATTTAACTAATGGGAACTTTTCTCGAATAATTAAAATCTTCATATTCTAAAATCCCATAAGGATGCCTTAATATATTTTCTATTCCATTTCAATGATCACCTGTCCTTTTTCTACAGCGTCGTCTTTCTTAATCTCAATAGATTTAATAATTCCTTCACCTTGCGCAAGAATAATATTTTCCATTTTCATTGCCGACAATACTAATAAGGGAGTACCCTCTACAATCTCTTGACCTACCTTAACCATTATATCAACAATTAACCCGGGCATTGGTGCTTTTACCTCATTCAATTTTTGAGTCGTTACTGCTAGCAATCCCATTTTTTTGACCTGCTGATCGTACTCGTCTTCAAGTTTAACTTCGTAAATATTTCCGTTGATAGACAATGACATCGTCTTGTTCATAAAATCGGAATGCACTATCTCCACCTCAAAAGCAGTATTATTATCTAAAACATGAAGATTTTTTGCATTCACTTTAATGCTATCTAAAGAATCGACATCGCTACTATTGCAGTGTAGCTCTTCTTCGTTTACGGTAATTAAATAGTTTGGCATATTTTATATTATAAAACAACTTATAGTGTGTACCAAAGATATTGAAAAAGTTTGGCGCTGATTTTCGCCTTATAAAAATGACCATCTATTTTATGAATTATAATAGTATCAAGTTCTATACTAGCATGTTTATACTATTAATAAAGTCAAAAAAATGCCGACTTAACTAATGTAATTGTACTACCCTTAGTATCTTTCGCCTCAGTTTTCATTTAAATACTTTTATTATGACTTCAGCCAACTCTGTAAAAGGTGCAAAGCAATCTTCTCTTGAACATCATTTCGCTAAATTCAAATCTCACGTAGTGGGTGAAAATGCGGTATTTAAGACGGTTTATGGTACTCAAAACCTGCTTTATGCAGACTGGATCGCTAGTGGTAGATTATATGGCCCCATTGAAGATACGATGAGAAACAAAATAGGTCCGATGATTGCCAATACGCATTCATTTTCAAGCGAAACCGGAAAAGCCTCTACCTATGCTTACAGACATGCCAGAGAAATAATTAAAAGGCATGTAAATGCAAATGAAAACGATGTATTAGTAACGGCTGGTACAGGTATGACAGGAGTACTTTCTAGACTACAGCGTATTATGGGACTCAGGTGGCCAGACGCTATCAAAAACAACATAAAGTTACCAGAGAACGAACGCCCTGTTGTTTTTATTTCTCATATGGAACACCATTCTAACCAAGTCCCTTGGATGGAAACCATTGCAGATGTAGTTATTGTACCTTCGGATGAAAATAATCTTATTTGTCCTGAAAAATTAAGAACTGAGGTTGAAAAATACGCAGATAGACCTCAAAAAATAGGAGCTTTTACAGCCTGTTCTAATGTTACGGGAATAATTTCTAGATACTACGAACTAGCAAAAGTAATGCACCAAAATAAAGGAATTTGTATCATGGACTTTGCTGCTTCTGCGCCATATGTAGAAATAGATATGCACCCTAAAGATCCAGAGGCGTATTTAGATGCCGTTTTATTTTCACCTCATAAATTTTTAGGAGGCCCTGGTACTTGTGGGGTACTGGTTTTTAATAAAAATCTTTATAATACCGATTGCCCTGATGTACCCGGTGGCGGAAATGTAAAATGGACCAACCCATGGGGCGCATACAGCTACCATACTGACATAGAAACAAAGGAAGATGGCGGGACTCCAGGTTTTCTTCAAGTAATGCGTACAGCGCTTGTTATACGTCTTAAAGAAAAAATGGGAACTACAAACATTGAAAAACGCGAAGAAGAATTATTAGCGCAATGTTTTACCGCTTTTAAGCAAATTGATGGATTGTTTGTCTTAGGAGAAAATGAAGCAAAACGTATAGGGGTTATTTCTTTCGGAATAAAAGGAGCACATTACAATTTAGTAGTTCGTTTACTAAATGACAGATTCGGAGTTCAAGTTAGAGGAGGCTGGTCATGTGCAAGTACCTATTGCCATTATTTATTTGGCATGGATACCGACTCGTCTATTACTATGACCAAAGATATTGAGAATAGTAATTTAACAGACAAACCAGGTTGGGTTCGCTTATCGCTGCACCCAATTACTTCGAATAAAGAATTAGTATATATCTGTGACGCCGTAAATCAAGTTGCGCAAAACTTTAAAGAATGGGGCGAAGATTACGTCTACAACCCAAAAAGCAACGAATTTGATTTTAAAAATAGTGGCGACCAGAAGATTATTGAAGAAGTAACAGATTGGTTTGCTATGTAGTTCACATCAAAACACTATTTATAAAATAATAAAGAAGGCTACTTATAATTAGGCAGCCTTCTTTATTTTATGCTATTTCTTCTATTTGAAAATTTCTTAAAGTAGATAATTACCTTTCTTTAATAATCAAGAAAAACAATTGTTTTAAATTCTGATTTAACAATAGGTTACCCGCAAGTTTTAGTGGTATACCGAATAGTACGCCGAATTTCTTATAATTACTTTGAAAGAGATCCTTGTATTGAAAAGTAGTATTTCTGCCTAAACAACGCGAAGCCGCACCAGTATTGACTAAAAACAAAAAATCCAACCTAAATAAATAGATTGGATTTCGCTTTTTGCTCCCCCTCTTGGGCTCGAACCAAGGACCCTCTGATTAACAGTCAGATGCTCTAACCAACTGAGCTAAGGAGGAAAATAACCCGTTTTAGTTTCCTAAAGCGGGTGCAAATATAGTAGTTTTTTGAAACTCGCCAAACAAAGAATTAAGTTTTTTTATTTAAATATCAATTTATAGATATCATTACCGTTCGCGAACAGTAAAAGTGCTATTAAAATAAAGAAACCTGTTACTTGTGCGTACTCTAAAAATTTATCGCTCGGCTTTCTACCGGTAATCATTTCGTAAAGCAAAAACATTACGTGTCCGCCATCTAAAGCTGGTATTGGCAGAATATTCATAAATGCTAGAATAATCGATATAAAAGCAGTTGTTGCCCAAAATGCTGGCCAGTTCCAAGTATCTGGAAACATACCACCAATAGCAGCAAAACCACCAACCTCTTTATAAGCACCTGTATCAGGGTTGAAGATCTTCTTCATCCCCTTAATGTAATCTGTAAGGGTCTTAACACCTTTGTTCCATCCAGCTGGGATAGATTCTATGAAAGTGTATTTTAAAGTCTCCACTTTGAAATAACCTTTCTCTTGATATTCCTCCATAGAATTTAATCCGGCATAAACCCCAAATTTACCTTCATCCGAAACTTTTGCATTCAAAGTGATTTTATTCCCATCACGAATTACTACAACAGGAACACTTTTTCCTTTATTGGCAGCAAGCACAGGAATAACTTGATCTTGAAATTCAACGGCATTCCCTGCAATATCAACAACTGCATCACCTGCTTTAAATCCACTATCCTTATTTTGAGAATCTTCAGGAATTTCTCTTATTACAAATGGTATTCTATAATTAATAAATCTTGCATTCTCTTTATTATTAGAAATGGTTTCAATAAAATCTACTGGAATTTCCTTTTCTATTGTATTACCATCACGTTCAATAGTAATATTCTCACCATAAACTACTTCTGGCAAAATACTATTTAAAGATTCTATTCTTTTTCCATCTACCGCAAGAACCTTATCACCCGTTTCTATACCAAGAGCATCACCCAAAACGGTATCGGTAATCCAGACTCCGTCTTTTAAACTATCATTTGCAATGTACTTTTCACCATAAGCATAGGCCAAGCCAATAAAAATAATTACTGCTAAAATGAAATTCACTGTAACACCACCTAACATTATAATTAAACGTTGCCAAGCTGGCTTGCTTCTAAACTCCCACTCCTTAGGCTCTTCTGCCATGGCTTCTTTGTCCATGCTCTCATCTATCATTCCTGATATTTTTACATATCCGCCTAAAGGCAACCAGCCAATACCGTATTCAGTTTCCCCTATTTTCTTTTTGAAAAGCGAAAACTTTACATCAAAGAACAAGTAGAATTTCTCTACTCTTGTTTTAAAATATTTTGCTGGTATAAAATGCCCTAACTCGTGTAGTACTATAAGTATAGAAAGGCTTAAAAAAAATTGTATTGTCTTTATTATAATAGGGCTCATTCTTTTTTCCTGAAAATTAAAATCGCACAAAAGTACATTTTTACAACCGCTAAAAAAAAGAAACACTCTGAGGGAGTGGTATTTTATGAATAATTTACCAGCTGACAGGGCGAATTCACTTGAAAAATAAATAGCCCTAGCGTACCTTTGTAAAAAATTCTTATGCGGTCTTTTTTCGCTAAATTCAAATTATTCGGTCTGGTACTGCTGCCTATATCTGCAGTTATCATGTATCTTTTTTACAACGCCCTGCAACCTGTAAAGCTATTACCGGTATATTCGCCTGCAATGGTAAATGCAGAATTGGTTTCTGAAGAAATACAGCACGTTAGAAAATACCATACTATCGCAGATTTCTCTTTAACGAACCAAAATGGCGAAACTATTACCCAAGACAATTACAAAGGTAAAATTTACGTTGCCGATTTCTTCTTTACCACTTGCCCTACTATTTGCCCTATAATGACCAAAAATATGGTAGACCTACAAAAATCGCTTGGTAAAGATTCTGAAGTGATGCTTTTATCGCATTCGGTAACACCAGAAATTGACTCGGTTGCTCAATTAAAAAAATATGCCCTTGAGAAAGGGGTTGACGATAGCAACTGGAATTTAGTTACGGGTGATAAGAAACAAATCTATGACCTTGCCCGTAAATCGTATTTAGCCGTAAAGACCGATGGTGATGGCGGACCATTTGATATGATCCATACCGAAAACTTTATTCTAGTAGATGAGAAAAAGAGAATTCGTGGTTTTTACGATGGTACCAAAAAAGAGGATATTGAGAAACTATTGAACGATATTAAAGTACTTCAAGAATCGCATAAAAAGTAAAACACTTATTCAACGGTTATTTTAAGATAATAATTCACAAATTCCCAACTGTTAAAATAACGACTACTATAACTGCTGTTCATATTAAAAACCCCTATTTAATTATGCTAAAAAGTATAGGGAATAATATTATTTCCATTACTTTTGCCTTACTTATAATGAATCTAAATAAAGATTGGAAACTACAGTCGCACATTTAAAAAGAGGACAAAAGGGAATTATAAAAGAATTCACTGAAAACCTACTACCTATAAAACTGTTAGAACTAGGCTGTTTACCTGGCAACGTTGTAGAATTGGTGCAAGTAGCTCCATTAAACGACCCTATCTATATCAATGTTAACGGATCACATATTGCCATTAGAAGAGAAATGGCTTTGCATATAGCACTTGATATTATTGAAGATAATACGGTTATATGAGCAAACAAATTAATGTAGCCCTTATCGGGAACCCAAACACCGGTAAAACTTCGGTTTTTAATCAACTTACCGGGTTAAACCAGAAAGTAGGTAACTACCCAGGTATTACGGTTGAGAAAAAAGAAGGAATCTGTAAACTGCCCAGAGGTGTAAAAGCCCATATTTTAGATTTACCAGGAACCTATAGTTTAAACACGACTTCGTTAGATGAAAGTGTTGCCGTCGAATTGCTTCTTAACAAAAATGACAAAGATCACCCAGATGTCGCTATTGTAGTTTCTGATGTAGAGAACCTAAAAAGAAACCTACTACTTTTTACGCAAATAAAAGATTTAAAAATACCCACCATACTAGTCATTAACATGGCAGACCGTATGTCGCGCAAGGGTATTACTATTGATATAGAATTATTAGAAAAGAAATTAAACTCGAAAATTGCATTAGTTAGTACCCGTAAAGAAACAGGTATCGACAAACTTAGAGAGTTAATTGCTGATCACAAGAATTTACCAAAAACGCAAAATGTAGATATTTCTGTAATTGCACCAGAGTATTTCGAAAAACTTGCTACCGCATTCCCAAAAGAAGACGTGTACAAATTGTGGCTGGTAATAACACAAGATGTCAATTTCATGCCTCTTGAAAAGACGTTATTTAAAGACGCCTCTTCGTTTGCCACTAAATCTAAATCTGAATTAAAACGTCTTCAACAAAAAGAAACGATTTTAAGATACCAGTTTATTAATGGTATTTTAAAAGAGACATATAAAGTCGACGTTAATGCTGCCAAAGGTTTTAGAGCGACCTTAGACAAGGTTTTAACGCATAAAGTATTTGGCTACCTTATATTCTTTCTAATACTGTTGACCATATTTCAAGCGATTTATGGGTGGAGTGAATACCCAATGGATTTAATTGACGGATTCTTTGCATCAGCTACAGAATGGGTAAAAGACACCTTACCACCAGGGGTTTTTACTAATCTAATTGCTGAAGGTATTTTAGCTGGTATTGGTGGTATTGTTATTTTCATTCCGCAAATTGCATTCTTGTTCCTATTTATAGCCTTGTTAGAAGAAACAGGCTACATGAGTAGAGTTGTGTTTTTGATGGATAGGATAATGCGTCCATTTGGTTTAAGCGGTAAAAGTGTTGTTCCGTTAATATCGGGTACCGCTTGCGCCATACCTGCAGTAATGGCCACTAGAACCATTGAAAACTGGAAGGAAAGATTAATTACCATATTGGTAACTCCGTTTACCACCTGTTCTGCACGATTGCCGGTATACCTAATTATCATCGCATTGGTTATACCCGAAGGTAGCTTTCTAGGTTTGAGTTATAAAGCCCTTACATTAATGTCATTGTACTTAATGGGCTTTGGGGCAGCTATTTTATCGGCAGTAATCTTAAACAAAATTCTTAAGATTAAGAGCAAATCTTTCTTCGTTGTTGAAATGCCGAATTACAAATTACCATTACTTAAAAATGTTGGCTATACCGTTCTTGAAAAGACTAAAAGTTTTGTTTTCGGAGCAGGTAAAATAATCTTGGCAATTTCAATTATACTTTGGTTTTTAGGTTCTAACGGATCTTCTGACGAATTTAAAAACGCAGAGACCATTGTAACCAACCGCGTAGAACAAGAAGGTTTCAGTACTAATAGTGAAATATATTTTGAAACCCATCAAGATGGTTTTGATATAAATGCCCCTAACGCTTCAGACCAACAAAAAGAACTTGAAGAACGTGCTTTAGCACAAGAAATAGCAGGGTATAAATTAGAGCATTCTTATATGGGTCATATGGGTAAAGCAATAGAACCTATTGTAAGACCTTTAGGTTATGACTGGAAAATTGGTATTGCCGTCATCACCTCCTTTGCAGCTAGAGAAGTTTTTGTTGGCACATTGGCAACTATTTACAGCGTAGGTAATGATGAAGAAGAAACCATAAAAAACAGAATGGCTGCAGAAGTAAACCCTAGAACTCAAAAACCACTATTTAATTTGGCTTCTGGTGTTTCGCTACTTCTATTTTATGCATTTGCAATGCAATGTATGAGTACACTTGCTGTAGTAAAAAGAGAAACGAATTCTTGGAAATGGCCAGCTGGTCAGCTAGTATTTATGAGCCTATTTGCTTATATTGTAGCTTTAATAGCTTATCAATTATTAAAATAAAAAACACATGATACAACACATCTTAGTTTACATCACTTTAGCTATTTCTGTTGGTTATATAGTTACTAAATTTTTTATTCCAAAATCTATTTGGTCTAGCAAAAAAGAAAGTTCAAAGGCTTGCGGTCAAGATGGTTGCGGCTGTCATTAGGCTTTAGCTTTTTGTTAAAATTTATTTAAAACGTTCACAACAGTTTCTAAAATTGTAACGTTACTTACATTGGTTCGTCTAGATTGCGTAAGAATAATCGAACCTATGAACACTAAATTACCTTTTCTAGCTTTTTTTACATTTCTAATTTTTAACCTTTTTAACGCCAATGCACAGAGCTTAAGTGCAACTGTTATTGATAGTGTTAGCCAACAACCTATACCTTTTGCCTCAGTGCAATTAAAAGATAAGTGGGCTATTTCGAATGAAGAAGGTAGCTTTAATTTGGTATTCGGCGATGTCATAAAAGAATCTGACTCTCTTATTATATCTATAATGGGTTACGAGACCTTATCTAAACCCATTTCTGAATTCACTACAACCAAAATAGCACTTGTACCTAAAGCTATAGAGTTAAGAGAAGTTATTGTCTCTAACAAGAATTATACTGCAGATGAGATTATGGATTTCGTTGAGGATAATCTAGAAAAGAATTATTCTAATGATCTCTCGAAAAAAAGACTTTTCCACCGAACATCAAATTTTGACCGTTGGACGAAAAGTGATTTTAAGGTCAAAAAATCTTCTATAGATGTATTGAATCAACAGTTTATAGATAGTATCATTACTACGGTTCCAAAAAATGATAGTTATTATTCTGAAATCGTAGGAGACTTATATGGCAATCATAACGAAGAACTACAAAAATTTAATTTACTGAAAGCCTCTAAATTATATGACGAAAGCACAGAATTTGATTATGAAAAAATCGAAGAAAGGTTAAACGACATTTTAATAGAAAACGTAAAACCTGGCTCTTATTTTAAAATTAAATCTGGCTTATTATCTTTCAAAATAGATTCTGATGAAGTAAGCACACTTTTTGAAGAAGATGTTGATTCTACCGATGTAGCAGCTGTCAACAAAGAGCTTGAAGAGAAAAAGAAAAGTAAAGAAGAGCAGCAAAAAAATTATGGTAATTGGAAAAGAGGTCAATTAGCTAAAATATTTAGTGGTTTGCCAACACAAGAAGGTACAAAACTAAATTTTATTGAGAAGCAAAGAAAATACGATTATACACTTCAAGAGTTTACCTTTTTAGGCGATAATCCTGTCTATGTAATTTCTTTTAAACCAGATGGATCAGCAGATTACGAAGGGACTTTATATGTAAATGCAGATGATTTTGCAGTAATACAAGTGGACTATTCTAATGTTAAACCTACTAGTAAATTTAGTCTATTGGGTATTTCAACTAACAACTACCTATCCAAGGGGAAAATAATTTACAACAAGGGTAAAGATGGCTTTTATGGTGTACGTTATTATGAATCTGAAAATGGTATGCGGGTTGGTGTTAGAAGACCTCTAAAAATTATTGAAAAAAATAAAATAGTAAAAGGTAGAAATAAGCAAAACGAATTAGCTGGAGATATGGATTTTGTTATTATCAGTACAGAAAAGAACGAAATGATTGTATTTGAGTCCGAAAATATTAATCAGACTACCTTTGATGGTTTTAAAGAAAACAACACCATATCGCCTACTTATATGCCTAAATACGACCCAACTTTCTGGGAAGGTTATGCCATTATGGAACCGAATACAGCAATTAAAGAATTTACCGCTACTTCTTCCGAATAAATTAAATCAAGTTCTTAATAAAACTATAGAATAATAACCCCCAGCCTACTACTAAAAAGAGTCCGCCAAGAGGGGTTATAGGACCCAATATTTTTAATTTATTTCCTTTGGATGCAGAAATGCATAATCCGTAGATACTGAAAGAAAATAGGATGGTTCCGATAATAAGACAATAGATAATAGCTTTCTCTAAACCAGTTTCTAGATTAAGATTAAAGCTCAGCACTAATATTAATAGCGCGTGATACATTTGATATTTCACTCCCGTTTCAAAACTATTCAATTGATCTGCGGTAAAGGTTTTCTTAAGTAAATGTGCACCAAAAGCACCAAATACCACAGCTAACAAACCCAACAAAGCCCCTACCAATTGTGCCACTAAAACCATAACTTTTTATTTCAAAGATACTGTCATCTCCTTTTAATTCATAAATTACAGAAACCATTATTGAATAAAAATGAAAACGTATCTATCTCTTCACTTAATAGGAATAATTCTATTGTGTAGTTGTGGTTCTACGAAAAGTACTACCAAAGACAAATCATCTTTAGATACTGAATTAAGAGAAAAGAATAGAGCTAATGTTTCGCTATTGCAACGCATAAGGCAAAAGCCAGGAGTGGTGTTACAGAATAATGTTCCCATTTTGAATAAAACAACAAACTCATTCGATTCTAGCGGAAATCAAGAACCATTATACGTTTTAAATAATCAAATAATCGGAAATTCGTTTCATTCTGTAAACGAACTGATAGACAGTTATAATGTGAAGAAAGAGTTATGCTATCTGGCGCAGATGCTGCAGGTTACGGAACCCAAGGTTCTAATGGGGTAATTAAGATAACGAGTTATTAATTGTGATTAATTTAAACTAATATTCATCTCCATATTAGAATTTACGGTAAACACGCACTCTTTATATTTTGGCGGACCGAACATTTTCATTTTCCCTTTTGAAAAAGCAATTTGCTCTTTTGGAATACCTAGCATATTAGTGTCTAAGTTTTTATTTCCATTGGCATCATGAAAAATAGCAATAGCATAATCACCTTCGGGTAAATCTGTAATATCAAAAGATGTTTTCCCTTTAAGTGCTTTCTCTGAACCAGATTTGTAGACTTTATCGAACTTCAAAAAAGAACCTTCATCATTATATACCGCAAAACAGATATTCCCTTGCTCAGAAGCAACTCCGTCAATATTTAAACTAACATTATGCTGTGCAAAAACTCCGGTAGACATTAACGATATGACAAATAATACAAATAGATTCTTTTTAATCATGGGTGCTATTTAAAGACAAAAATAGTTTCAATAGTTATGCCAAAAGGATTGAATACTTTAAGGTTGTTTTAAATTTTAGTTTATTCTCACCTAATTAGGTTCACTTAAATCACTGGTATTAGTACTAAGCTTCTGAAACAATTGAACAGTTTCAACGGAATCTTTTAGGTTAAAGTATACATAGCTCGAATCTTTATAAACCAACTTTACTTTACTCTGATTGATATTATCGACAAACACATGTACCTTCTTATCGGTCAAAGAATCTTTAAATTCTCTAAAGACACCTTTCTCTTTTTCTAAGGCAGAGAAACCATGTAAGCGTTGCATTGGCGGAATTCTTTCTACAAATACCACACTATCCAATTCATTTAGGGGAATTTCAATATTATAAAAACCCGAGCGTAGACCAAGACTTATTTCATCATTAGTTACCCAGTTCTTTACATGAAGTATTAAAACGACTGCACAACAAACAACCGTTATTATTAACGTTATTGTCCAGATCCAATTTTTCTTAGAAGAATGCATAAAAATTTAAAGTATCAAGTTAACAATACTATTGCCTTAAACGCTAAAATTGATATTAAATTATTACATCGCAAAAACACTTTGATCCTAACCTAGACCAACGTCTAAGGTCATCATGATTATGAAGCCGCCAATGAAGCCCATAGTGGCTATATCGGTGTATTTATCTTGCTGTGTTTCTGGTATTACTTCCTCAACCACAACAAAAATCATCGCACCAGCAGCAAATGAAAGCGCATAAGGTAAAATAGGTTGAAAAGTCATGACTGCCCATGCACCTAAAACAGCAGCAACAGGTTCTACAAGTGCAGATGCCTGACCAAACATAAAACTCTTAGTTCTGCTTAAACCATGTCTTCTTAATGGCATGGCAACGGCAAAACCTTCTGGAAAATTCTGCAAACCAATACCTAATGCCAATGCAACGGCACCACCAATAGAAGCTCCGTCAAAACCAGCAGCTACTCCGCCAAAAAGAACTCCAACAGCTAAACCTTCTGGTATGTTGTGCAGGGTAATTGCCAAGGTTAGCAAAGTGGTTCTGTGCCAAGGAGTCTTTACCCCTTCTGCTTCACTTTCTTTAAAATTGATATGTAAATGCGGTAAAATTTTATCCAATCCGAAAATAAACATGGCTCCTAGAAAGAAACCAATCGCTGCAGGTATCACTTTTACAAATCCTTCACCAGGACTCATTTCTATACCAGGTGCCAGCAAGCTCCAAAAACTAGCCGCAACCATTACTCCACCAGTAAAACCTAACATACCATCTAAAACGGCACGGTTCATTGTTTTAAAGAGAAAAACCAAAGCAGCACCGGCTGCAGTTAGTCCCCAAGTAAATAATGTCGCATAAAACGCAGCCAACACTGGGTCTATCGATTCAAAATACGCTATAATTTCATCCATAATTTTAAAAATTATTCAGTTAAAAACTACTCTTCATCAACTATCTCTAAAAATAAATTCGTTGCAATTTGTTTGGATATTCTGATAGACCCTGACCGTGTAGAAATAGTTACCGAACCATCAAACTCTTCAATTTCCAATATTTTAAAAGTATCGCCCAGGGCAATCTTATTCTTATCTAAAAACTTCAAAAAAGCTGCCGAAGAATCATTGACCCCAACACAGACCCCTTGACTCCCAACAGGTAACTCACTAATTAATTTCTTGACAGATTTAGTAAATACGCCGTCTTTATTAGGTATTGGGTCTCCGTGCGGATCCACTTTTGGAAATCCTAAATGGGCGTCTAATTTATCTATTAAGGCATCACTCTTTATATGTTCTAATTGTTCGGCCACTACGTGTACCTCATCCCAAGAAAAATTTAATTTATCAACCAAAAACACTTCCCATAAACGATGCTTTCTAATGATAGAGAGTGCTACTAACCTTCCTTTCTCTGAAAGTGACACACCTTGGTACTTTTTATAGTTCACCAAAGACTTTTCTGCTAACTTTTTAATCATGTCGGTAACCGACGACGGCTTCGTTTTCATCTGCTCGGCTATTGCATTGGTAGCAACAGACTTACTATTGAACTCGCTTAAATGATAAATGGCTTTTATGTAATCTTCTTCAGATAATGTCATGTTAAAACAATATAAACACAAAAATACATTTTTATACGTAAAAACAATTTTTTAGATTTGTCTAAAATTAAATTTAGATGATTAAAATAATATTTTTTGTTTGCTCTATTTTATCTTTCGGTATCGTGAGTGCGCAAAATTCTGCGATATCTGGCACTGTTTCATCAAATGACGGTACAGTAGCGTATGTAAATATTTACTTGAAGGGAACCGAAATTGGCACTGCTTCAGATGAAAATGGACAGTACACTTTAAAAAATATTCCATCAGGAAAATACACACTAATAGCTTCTACCATTGGCTTTGAGAAATATTACAAAACAATTACAATTGCCGAAGGCGAAGACCAAATCGTTAATATCACCTTATCACCTTCTACCGAATCTTTAGATGAAATGGTCGTTACCGGCACATTAAAACCTGTAAGTAGATTAGAGAGTCCGGTTCCTGTAGAAGTATACAAACCCACTTTCTTCAAGAAAAACCCAACGGCTAGTATTTTTGAAGCTTTGCAAAATGTAAATGGTGTTCGCCCACAAATAAACTGCAATGTTTGTAATACCGGTGATATTCATATTAATGGTTTAGAAGGTCCGTACACCTTAGTGCTTATTGACGGTATGCCGATTGTAAGTGGTTTGGGAACTGTATATGGATTATCTGGTATACCAAATTCGCTTATTGAACAGATTGAAGTGGTAAAAGGTCCTGCTTCTACATTATATGGTAGTGAAGCCGTTGGCGGACTCATAAATATCATTACAAAAAACAACCTGTCTGCACCCGATTTTTTCGCGGATAGTTTTGTTACCTCATGGGGAGAATTTAATTTAGATGTCGGCACAAAATTCAATGTAGGTAAAAAAGTAAATGTGCTCTTAGGAGCGAACTATTTCAAGTATGACAACCCTATTGATAATAACGGAGATAATTTTACAGACCTAACCTTACAAGACCGAATTTCAGTTTTTCAAAAGTGGAATTTTACTAGAAAAAATTCTCGAATTCTTTCGTTAGCCGGACGCTTTTTTTACGAAGATAGATGGGGTGGCGAAATGCAATGGACTCCAGATTTTAGAGGAGGAGATGAAATTTACGGAGAAAGTATTTACACCCGTAGATGGGAAGTTTTAGGTAAATATCAATTACCTACCGAAGAGAAAATGATGCTTTCTTTTTCATACAATGACCACAAACAAAATTCTGTTTATGGAGATGTGCCCTACCTAGCAGATCAACGTATAGGTTTTACACAATTGACTTGGGACAAAACTGTAGGCAAACATAGCCTTTTAGCAGGTACTGCATTGCGTTATAATTATTATGATGACAATACACCGGCTACCTCAAATGTCGATGGTAATGGTAACCAGCCAGACGAAGTTATAATACCGAGTTTATTTGTACAAGATGAAATAGCATTTAATAAAAAACACTCTTTACTTTTAGGTGGTCGTTACGATTATGATGATCGCCACGGTAATATTTTTACTCCGCGAGGTGCATATCGTTTTAAATTCACTGACAATGATATAATTCGATTAAACGCTGGTACAGGTTTTAGAGTGGTTAATCTATTTACCGAAGATCACGCTGCATTAACGGGATCGCGAGATGTTATTATCGCAGAAGAATTGAAACCAGAGCGTTCGTTTAATGTCAATCTAAATTACTTAAAGAAAATTTATGGTGATGACGGCACTTTTGTTAGTCTAGATGCCTCTGTATTCTATACGAATTTTCAGAATGTGATTATCCCTGATTATGAGACCAATCCTAATCAGATCATATATGATAATTTAAACGGAACTTCAATTTCAAAAGGAATAAGTGCCAATCTAGACGTGGCTTTCTACAACGGATTAAAATTCATGGTAGGTGGTACTTTACAGAATGTGAGCAATACTGAAGACGGAGTAAAAGAAAGACAAATACTTACTGAAAGTTATTCTGCAAACTGGAGTGTTAGCTATGATATTCGTACTTGGAATTTGTCTGTTGATTACACAGGAAATTTATACGGACCAATGCGTTTACCAACTTTAGGAGAAAGCGACCCTAGAAGCGATTTTTCACCAGCGTGGAGTATTCAAAACATTCAATTTACCTATGATGGATTAAAGAATTTCGAGTTCTATGGCGGAGTCAAAAACTTATTAGATTGGACACCAAACAGAGGAAATCCGTTTATAATAGCACGTGCAAACGACCCATTTGACAAAGAAGTTACTTTTGACACCAATGGTAATGCAGTTGCGACACCAAACAACCCAAATGGGTTGACTTTTGACCCTTCTTACGTTTATGGACCTAACCAAGGTATAAGATCATTTTTTGGAGTACGTTACACATTGAATTAAGCATAAAAGCCAACTGCTATTTCGTATTTTTGAGATTCTCAGTATTTAATACCTGAGCAAAGTTTTAAAATACATGACCGAATACGATTATATCATTATTGGCGCAGGGGCATCTGGTCTATTACTAGCTGATGCCATGCTTAATGATTCGTTTTTTAATGATAAGAGGGTATTACTTCTTGACAAAGACCCCAAAAACAGCAATGATAGAACATGGTGTTTTTGGGAAGAAGGCGATGGTCAGTTTGAAACTATCGTTCATAAAAGATGGCATTCTATTCACTTTCAAGGAGAAGACGTTCTTAAAAGAACAGATATCAATCCGTATTCCTATAAAATGATCAGGAGTATTGATTTCTACGATCATTACTTAGGTCGAATCAAAGAATCAGTCAATATCACATTTGTTCAAGAAGGTATGGTAGCCTTAAAGGAGTCCGCAACCGAGGTTACTGTAAAAACTACCAACAACACGTATTCTGGCAAGTATATATTCAATAGTCTTTTTGACTACAAAATGGCAACTGAACAAAAAAAATATCCGGTATTGCAGCAGCATTTTTTGGGATGGGTGATTAAAACTGAAAAGCCTATTTTCAATGCCAATGAAGTTACTTACATGGATTTTTCTATCCCTCAAAAAGGAAATACCCGTTTTATGTATGTACTACCCTATTCAAATGACACCGCGTTAATTGAATACACATTGTTCTCAGAACAATTATTACCTAAAGCCGAATATGAAGCTGCTATAAAAGAATATATAAAAGATCGTTTTCAATGCGAAACTTATGAGATTATTGAAAAAGAAGCGGGTAGTATACCCATGACAGCATATGACTTTCGAGAACACCACACCAATAGAATTAGATATATAGGTACTGCAGGCGGATGGGCAAAACCAAGCACTGGATATACTTTAATGAGTACTGCAAATAAGATTCCGAAATTAATTGAACTTATAAAACAAGATAAGCCGCTTCAAAAACTGAAATTAAAAAATAAGTTCTGGTTTTATGATATGCTCTTTTTAGATGTATTACACCACAATAATGGTAACGGACATGCCATTTTCGAATCTATTTTTAAATCTTTAAAACCACAAATGGTATTTAAGTTTCTTGATGAAAAAACAAGTTTAAAAGAAGATATCGTTTACATAAATTCTTGTCCGAAAACTCCATTTATAAAAGCCTTATTTAGAAGGTTATTTTAAACGGTTCTATTCATAAGGTTTTCACCAAATTCTCTAAGCAGGGTTTTATTTGCTTCTTCAACATCCATTTCATCCAATACTTCAAATGCTTTGGCAGTATAGTCTGAAATAGCCACTTTAGTCGCTTTATCTGCTTCTGTTTTCTCAAAAATTGAGCGTACGGCCTTAACCTTAGATTCTGATTCTTTTGGCTGAATAGAGTATAAATGCTCTAATTCTTGCTTCATTATTTCAGAACCAGAATTCAATGCTTTTAAATATAAATACGTTTTCTTATTCTCAATAATATCGCCACCTACTTGTTTACCGAACGTTTCTGGATCCCCGAATACATCTAAATAATCATCTTGCAATTGGAAGGCAATACCAAGATTTAATCCGAAATTATACATTTGTTCTTGCGCAGTATCTGAAGCACCGGCAACAATAGCTCCCATTTTAAGCGCAGCAGCAACGAGAACAGCTGTTTTGTACTCGATCATTTTTAAATATTCAGGCAACATTACATCGTCTCTTGTTTCAAAATCGACATCGTATTGTTGACCCTCGCAAACTTCTAATGCTGTTTTACTGAACAATTTGGCAAGATCTCTAAATACATTAGGCTCATAGTTTTCAAAAAGCTGATACGCCATAATTAGCATTGCATCACCAGATAGAATACCAGTATTTATATCCCATTTTTCATGAACGGTAGTTTGCCCTCTACGAACAGGGGCATCATCCATAATATCATCATGTACTAAAGAAAAATTATGAAAAACCTCAATAGCTACCGCCGCATCTAAAGCATTTTTAAAATCGCCTTTAAAAATCTCAGCGGTCATTAATACCAAAACTGGTCTTAAGCGCTTTCCACCTAAACCAAGAATATAGGTAATGGGCTCATAAAGGTTTCTAGGTTCCTTTGTAATTTTCTTTGAGTCCAAATACGCAATAAACTCTTCTCGGTATTCATTAATAGTATGCATTCCTCGCAATTTTTTTCAAAAATAGAACAAATAAGATTGAAATACCCCCTTTTTACACTCTAAGGAACAAATCTCTAAACCCTATAATACCCAAGAAAACTAAGATTTAAACATCAACATTGAATTCAATCAAAAGAGTGTTATAAAGAAGCGCGTTTAATTAACCTCGACGGCATAATTACCTGAGTAACACTTTCATTTTTTAAATGCCTAGCTGCGGCCTTAGCCATTTCATTAAAATCTGTAGAAATGGTGGTAATACCACCAAAAACAATCTCTTTCGAAACATTATCGTTCTGTGAAAGTATACCGATATCTTCACCGATCACTAACTTTTTACGTACAGAATCACGTAAAATATGCCATAGAATAGTATCGCCTAATGCAAAATAAAGGTTACCCTTAGTTGCAGAACCAATAGTATAGTTTTCTTTAACTACACCATCAATTGAAAACTCCTTTAAAAATTTTTCAAAAGCCTTTTTAATGGTTAGCGGTGAATAATCGCTCTCTTCATTGAAATAAAGGATAATCTTATTATATTTTTTGATTTCAGGAAGCAATTGTACTAAAGAAGTATAAATAACATCTTCGAATTCTTGAGAAATGTAAGAAAAAGACTTTCCTAAATTCAAATAACGATCCACTAGCAGTAATTTTTTAGGCTCAATATTCTGCAATAATTGAGCTGCCTTTTGATTTTGAATAGGTGCAACGACATACATTCCATATTTACCATTAATATTGGTCATAATGGTTTCAAAAACAGTAGGATTATTATGGTGAAAAAAAACATCGATTTGAAATCGCTTACCCATCTCTTTTCGAAAGGTTTTGTAAAATTCTTCTTGATAACTCTGAAAAGCAAATAACAACAACGCCATTCTTTTAGTAATGTTTGTTGCTTGGCTAATTACAAAATACCCTTTTAATTGCCTAGACTCAATTAAGCCTCTATTTTTAAGTTCTTCGTATGCTTTAAAAATAGTTTTTCGAGCATAACCAATTTCCTCAACCATAATATTTATAGAGGGTAAGCGGTCACCAACGGTCAATTCTCCTCCTTCAATTGATTCAATAACTCCTTGAACTAATTGTTCGTGTTTTGTAAGGTTATTATTGTGGGTTAGGTTTAAAATTTTACTAATAACCGGCATAAATTATAATCAAATTAAGAGCCGTCAATATACAATTTAATAAAATATATCAAAGTTCTTCCATTTTTAGTTCACTCTTAAACCGTAGTTCAGCAGTGAAGTTTTAATAGAAAAATCATAATTAAAAATTGAAGTAAAACGTTCACGTGAAATTTTTTTTAAAAATTAATTTTTTGATTAAAAAAACCAATCTCCGAAGAAAAACCCCTATAAACAGGGAGTCCTAATGAAATGTTAACACTGACAGATCCTCAATTATTTGTGTTTCAAATATCATATTCAAAAAATATCCTAGCAAAATTTATTAAATTAACATTAATTTATATATTTGTTTATGGTAGCATAGTGTATCATAGTCTTTTTCTCTCAAAATGCTTCCATGAGATTATGATGCCAATGTCAACAAGAATAACTAACAACTGTAACAACTAACTTTATGAATTATCAAAAAAACTTTCCTAAGTTTTCCATGATTCGAAATCATGTAGGCTTAACGATGATTTTATTTTTTAGTGGATTTCTCTTCACCAGTCTCCACGCACAAACAACCGTTTCTGGAACTGTTACATCAGCTTCAGATAACATGCCGTTACCGGGTGTATCAGTCATTGATGCCAATAACCCAACAACGGGAGTACAAGCAGATTTTGACGGTAACTTTACAATTACCGTAAATGATGGCAGTACCAGTTTACGATTTAGCTATATTGGTTTTAAAGCAGTAGTAGTACCCGTAAACAATCAAAGTACCGTTAATGTTTCTTTAGAAGAAGACGTTGCCAACCTAGACGAAGTAGTTGTCGTTGGTTATGGTACTCAGAAAAAAGCAACCGTAACCGGTGCGGTAACTGCAGTACAAGGTCCTGTTCTTGAAAGTTCACCCGCTATTAGTGTATCTAACTCACTTGCAGGTAGACTACCAGGGGTAGTAATCGTACAAACCAGTGGGGAGCCTGGTAATGACGAATCTACTATTAGTATTCGTGGTACAAACACCTTGGGTAACAACCAACCATTAATCGTAATCGATGGTATACCAGATAGAGATGGTGGTATAGGTCGTATTAATGCAGATGATATTGCTAATATTTCTGTACTTAAAGATGCTTCTGCAGCAATTTATGGAGCAAGAGCTGCAAACGGTGCAATTATCGTTACCACTAAATCTGGTAAAGTTGGCAAAATGCAAATAAACTATAAAGCCGATTTCGGACTTACAAGACCAACACGAACTCCTGAAATGGCTAGTGCTGTAGAGTACCAAACCATAATGAACGAACTGGCGATCTACAATAGTAATATACCAGCATCGCAATGGGGTACTGCAAATACCGCTTTTCAAAACTCTGGTAGTTATACCATACCTGGCAGCAGTCCTGCAGAAACTGTGAATGCTGCTTTTAGTCCAGAGACAATTAACAACTATAGAACTAGTGCAGATCCATGGTTATACCCAGACACAGATTGGTTCGGTGCAACTTTTAAAGATTGGGCAGAACAACAAAGACACAATCTATCTATTAGTGGTGGTAATGAAGATTTAAAATATTATGCTTCTTTAGGTTATTCTGACCAGGGTGCTATTTATAAGAATTCTGCGAACAGGTATCAGCAATATAATTTTAGATTAAATACCGATGCTAGAATTAACGACTACATTTCTACAAAGTTGAGCATGGCATACAGAAAGGAAGATAGAACTTTCCCTACTGAAGGTGCAGGTGCTATTTTTAGAATGTTAATGAGAGGTAGACCAAACGAACCTGCAATATGGCCAAACGGCTTGCCAGGTCCAGATATCGAAAATGGACAACAACCAGTTGTTGTTACTACCAATGCTACCGGTTATGATAAACAACCAACAGACTTCTTACAATTTACTGGTTCTGTTGATATTTCGAACCCATGGGTTGAAGGTCTTAAATTAAATTTAACGGCAGGTGTAGATCAAAGTCAGTTACGTAGAAAATTATGGCAAACACCATGGACGCTCTATTCATTAGATCGTGCGAATTATATTGCAACAGGCACTCCTGAACTAAGCGGATCTATTCGTTCAAATTTTACAGATGCAAGATTATTACAATCATCTAATAATGTACTAAACACTAACCTTACGGGTATATTAACTTATGATAGAACCATTGGTGAAGATCATAACATTGGTCTTTTAGCAGGTATTACACGTGAAAATTTTCAAGGCGAGTTTTTCTCAGCATTTAGAAGAAATTATCTTTCTACGGCAGTTGATCAACTTGGTGTAGGTGGGGAAATTGCACAAGAAACAGATGGATATGGATATAACCGAACTCGTTTAGGTTACTATGGTCGTGCTCAGTACAACTACAAAGAAAAATATTTGGCTGAATTTATTTGGAGAGTTGATGGTTCTTACATCTTCCCAGGTGATGATCGTTTCGGATTCTTCCCAGGTTTATTACTTGGTTGGAACATTAATAACGAAGATTGGTTCAATGTAGATTCAATCAGTTACTTAAAACTTAGAGGTTCTTATGGTGAAATGGGTAATGACCAAGTTTCTTTTGACACGAATGGTGATGGCGAGATTACAGATGACGAATTACAGGAATATGCATATCAGTCTATTTATGAGTTCGGACAGTACCCTGTAAATGGTCAAGTACAAACTACATTATTCGAAAACTTATTGGCTAACCCAAGCTTTACTTGGGAGCGTGCTAAAAACTATAACATTGGTTTAGATGGTATAGTGCTTGATGGCAAATTGAGTTTTACATTAGAATACTTTTTAAACAAACGTGATCAAATTCTTATTCAAAAGACAGGTTCTACACCAGGTTCTTCTGGTATTTCAGATTTATTACCTCCAGTTAATGCTGGTAAGGTAAATAATGAAGGTTTTGAATTTGCTTTAAACTATTTCGGCGGTAGTGTTGATGGCTTTAAGTGGGATGTTGGTGTTAATGGTGGTTATGCGCAAAACAGTGTAGAGTTTTTAGATGAAATTCCTGGGGCTCCAGATTACCAATTACAAGAAGGAAAGCCAATTGGGTCATATTTAGTATATGAATCTGACGGGGTTTTTATTGACCAAGCTGCCATAGACGCTGATCCATTAGATTATAGCGCAGTTAAGCCAACCTTAGAACCTGGCGACATGAAGTTTAAAGATGTTAATGGTGATGGCGCAATTAATGATTTAGATCAAGTAAGATTAAAAAACAGCATTAACCCTAATTTCAACTTTGGTGTTACCTTTAATGCTTCTTATAAGAATTTTGATCTTTCTGTATTATTACAAGGTGCAACAGGTGCTAAATTATTCATTCAAACAGAATCTGGAGATATCGGTAACTTCTTAAAGTATAGCTACGATAACAGATGGAGTCCAGATAACCCAAGTAGTGTACACCCAAGACTAGCAAGTCGTGGAGATACATATTATACAGGTGGTGATTATGGTAATAACACCTACAACCTTTTCAGTAAAGATTATTTAAGACTTAAGAACGTTCAACTAGCCTATAATTTCCCGTCAGAAATGATTAGTCAGTTCGGACTTTCTAAATTCAAGGTATACATGAGTGGCCTTAACTTGGCTACATGGGCAGCTCAAGATATCTATGACCCTGAATCGACTAGTAATAGTGGTCAGTTCTACCCACAACAGTCAATTATTAACACAGGTTTTAGTTTAACATTTTAAAAAAAAATCATGAAAAAAAGAAAATTAGTACTCTTAGGTCTACTAACGCTAGCGTTAGTACCTATTTCGTGTAATGAAGATTTTTTAGAAACTTCACCATTAGATGCCATTTCAGCAGATGCCACATGGGCAGATGGGGCTTTATCAGAAGCTTTTGTATTTAATGTGTACTCATCTCTAGGCTATGGAGGATTTGAGGAAGAGGGTTTATCTTCATTAACAGACGAAGCAATGTTTACCCACTCTGGTAGAGGGGTAAATGTAATTACCGAAGGTTCACTTTCACCGTCAGGCACGGGGAACGTAAATATCATTCCACAATGGAACGAGTTGTATTTAGCTATTCGTAAAGCGAATATTGCAATACAAGAATTACCAAACGCAGGGTTTGATGACCAAGCACTAAAAGATAGATTACTAGGTGAGTCTCATTTTTTAAGAGCTTATTATTACCATCAACTAATGCGTTTTTATGGTGGTGCACCATTAATAGATGCGCCTTATGGTTTAGATGACGACTATACCATAGCGAGAGGCACTTACGCTGAGAATGTAACTTTCGTAACTGATGATTTAGACAAAGCAATTTCATTGTTAGACGGTAAAGACGTTACACCCGGTAGAGCATCAATGTTAAGTGCTATGGGTTTAAAATCTAGAATACTAACTTATGCCGCTAGTGATTTAAGAGATGGTCCAACGGCAAGTGCAAAATCATCAGTACTAGGTGGATATTCAAATCTAGAATTAGTTGCTTACACCTCTGGCGATAGAGATGCAAGATGGACAGCCGCTAAAACTGCAGCCAAGGCAGTATTAGATGCAACAACTGGTTATAAATTAGATTTAACAGCGCCTGCATCTGCAGAAGAAGCTGAACAGACTTATATCTCCATTGCTATGGGAGGCGGAAGTGCTGTTGGTGATGCTGCTGCAAGATCAGAACTGTTATTTGAAAGAACGCATTCACCTTTATTTACAGCTGAGAGTAACTGGCCTTTAGGTGGTATTCACCAAGGGATCAACAATGGTCCGAACGGTTACCATAACTGGGCTGGTAATACGCCTATTCAACAACTGGTAGATGATTACCAAATGATGGATGGTTCTGATTTCGATTGGAGCAATCCTGAGCATGCTGCTGCACCTTATGAAAACAGAGACCCAAGATTGACCGCAACTGTTCTTTACGACGGAGCTGCTTGGAAACCAAGACCAGATGACGTTGCTGGAATAGATCCATTTGATGAGATTCAAACAGGTACCTATGCAGATGGTAGTGGCGGAATCATTGCAGGTGTAGACATGCGTGATTCACCTATCGAGAACTGGAACGGTAGTAGAACAGGATATTACGTTCGTAAGTTTATCGATTCAGATCCATCATTAGTAGACAATCAATCAAGTGCACAGGTAGTGCCATGGCCGTTTATTCGTTATACTGAAGTAATATTGAATTATGTAGAAGCATCTATTGCACTTGGCGATGAAGGGGAAGCTAGAAATTGGCTGAACAAGATTCGTTATAGAGCAGGTATGCCAGCAATTGAATCATCAGGTACTGAGCTTTTAGAAGACTACATCAACGAAAGAAGGGTTGAACTAGCTTATGAAGAGCATAGATACCATGATGCTAGAAGATGGATGATCGCTGACCAAACATTGGGTAGAGGTATTAAAGTAATGAAAGTAACTGCGGCACTAAAAGCAGGTGCTACACCAAGATCTCCTTATCAATATGACACAACAGTATATGATTACACGTATACCGTTGTTGATAATAATGATAATGAAACCAGAACTTGGGATGACAAAATGTATTTCATGCCTATTAGTAGAGATGAAATCAACAGAAATAACCTATTGATTCAGAATCCGGGTTATTAGTTTAGTTTAAATTGAGTTAAATTAAAGATCTATCCCTTTTTGGGATAGATCTTTTACTTTTAAGCAAATGACAAAAAATCTAACTCTCTATTTTCTTATTATATGTACACTCCTTCAAAGCTGTACAGAAAAGCCTAAAAAAGATGAAGCAACGGCTACTATCAATAAGCCAGAAAAACCATCTCTTTTTACTCTTTTATCTAAAAATGAAACTAAGGTTACTTTTCAGAACACTTTAAAAGAAGGGCTAAATGCTAATGTATTGGTATATGAATACTTATATAATGGTGGTGGCGTAGCTACGGGAGACTTTAATAATGACGGATTACAAGATTTATATTTCACTTCTAATATGGGTGAAAATAAGTTCTATCTAAATGAAGGCGGTTTTACTTTTAAAGATGTAACCGCAATTTCAAAAATCACCGGCAGACCAGGACCTTGGAAAACGGGTATTACGTCTGCAGACGTAAACGGCGACGGTAAATTAGACCTATACCTATGTTATTCAGGAGCATTACCAGATGCTAAGCGTAAAAATCAACTTTTTATCAATCAAGGTAACGACGCTAACAACATTCCCATTTTTAAAGAACAAGCTGAAACATATGGATTGGCAAGTGCCGCATTCAGTAACCAAGGCTATTTTTTTGATTATGATAAAGATGGCGATTTAGACATGCTGTTATTAAATCATAATCCGAAATCACTGCCAGTATTAAATGAAGTAAGCACAAAAGAATTTTTAAAAAAAGACGACCCGTTTCAAGGTACTCGTCTATTTGAACAAAGAGATAATAAATTTTACGACATCACCGAAAAAGCAGGTATAAGTGGTTCTGCCCTAACCTACGGATTAGGTATTGCCATAAGTGACATCAATAACGACGGATGGCAAGATTTCTACATTTCTAATGATTACACAGTGCCAGATTACTTGTACATTAACAATCAAAACGGAACATTCACAGACCAATTAGGCTCACAAATGGGGCACACGAGTCATTTCTCAATGGGGAATAATGTCGCGGATATTAATAATGACGGACTACAAGATATTTTCACATTAGACATGTTACCAAAAGATAACAAACGCCAAAAGCTACTTTTATCTCCCGATAATTATGAAAAGTTCGATTTAAATATCAGAAGCGGATTTCACCATCAATACATGCGTAACATGCTACAATTGAACAATGGTGATGACACCTTTAGTGAAATTGGGCAATTATCAGGCATCTCAAATACAGACTGGAGCTGGGCTCCACTATTTGCAGATTTCGATAATGACGGATTTAAAGATCTATTTATTTCTAACGGATATTTTAGAGACTACACCAATTTAGATTTCATCAACTACATGGATAGTTACGTGCAATCTAAAGGCAGGTTACAACGACAAGATGTTCTTGAACTCATAAAAGAAATGCCAGCCTCTAACCTAACCAATTTCTTTTACAGCAATAAAGACGGCGTAAATTTTACAGACAATACTAAAGGTGCCGGTATGGATCAACCTGCGAATAGTAACGGCGCTATATATACCGATTTAGATAATGATGGAGATTTGGATTTAGTGGTAAATAACATTAACAAACCCGCCTTTATTTACAGAAACGATTCGCCAAATGAAACCAATAACTATTTGAATGTAGAACTTAAAGGCAGCGATAAAAATACAAATGGTATTGGTTCTAAAGTAAGTATTTTCAGTAATGGAAAAACTCAAGTAATTGAACAAATGCCCACTCAAGGTTATCTATCAACTGTTTCGCCCATTTTACATTTTGGATTGGCTGATAACACTACCATAGATTCCCTAGTAATCAATTGGAATTCGGGTAAAAAAGAAATCCTCACACAAATTTCCACAAATCAATTATTGGTACTTGAAGAAAGTAATGCAAAAAAATCAGTTTTAGTAAAAGATGAATCAGAGGTCTTATTTTCAAAGATCGCAAGTGCTATTAATTACCAGCACCGATCATCATCAGTAAATGACTTTAAAAGGCAATCACTTTTATTAAAACAAGTTTCTCATGATGGTCCGCCAATGGCAAAGGGAGATATTAATAATGACGGATTAGAAGATATTATCATTGGTGGTGGTATTGGGCAAGCAACATCCATATTTATACAGAACAACAATAAGAAATTTACTCAAAAAGTCAATGCTAGTTTTGATGTAGACAAAGAAAGTTTCGATTCAGACATCGCACTTTTTGATGTAAATAATGATGGTAACTTAGACATGTACGTTGCTAGTGGTGGCTACCATAACTTTGCCCAAAATGATCCATTATTACAAGACCGATTGTATTTAGGTGATGGGAAAGGAAATTTTATAAAATCTGAATCTGCCCTACCTAATATGCAAAACAACACAAGTTCAGTTGCTTTTTCAGATGTGAACGACGATACCTTTTTAGATATTTTCGTTGGTGGATCTATTACTCCCGGTCGTTTTCCTGAATCATCTAGCAGCTATATTCTAATAAATGATGGCAAAGGCAATTTCACGGACCAGACCGATGCTATTCAGCCAGAATTGAAAAATTTAGGGATGACCACTGATGCTGTATGGGCAGACATGGACGGTGACCAAATCGATGATTTAATAGTTGTAGGTGAATGGATGCCTATTTCTATTTACCTCAATAAAAATGGTAAATTAATTAATGAAACTAATCAGTTTTTTGAAGAGCCTTTATCTGGATTATGGACAAGCCTACAGGTAACTGACCTTAATAAAGATGGCAAACCAGATATAATTGCTGGTAACATTGGTAGCAATACTCAATTTAAACTGAGCAACGATACTCCCGCTGAATTGTATTATTCAGATTTTGACAACAACGGTTCCGTAGATCCTATTTTGAATTTTTATATGGATGGTACTAGCTACCCCTATATCACAAGAGATGAGTTGCTAGGTCAACTTTCAGGTAAACGACAACAGTTTAATAGTTATGAAAAATACGCCGATGCAACATTGTCAGATATTTTCGCTGAAACCGAAATGCAGAAGGCTAATAAACTAACCATAACCCATCAAGAAACTACCGTTTTAATGAGCAACTCAAATGGCAAATACCAAAACATACCATTACCTGTTCAAGCGCAATACGCCCCTATTTCAGAAATTATAAGTTCAGATTTCAACAATGACGGTAATATAGATTTGCTACTTTTAGGCAACAATGATTTTTATAAACTTAGAATAGGGAAGTTTGATGCCAACTACGGCACAGTACTTTTAGGTGTTGGCAACGGTACTTTTAAATATGTATCGCAACCAAAATCTGGACTATCAATAAAAGGAAGCAATACCCATGCAGTATTGATAAATAATGAACTTATATTAACCAGTTACGGCGCAGCAACTGAAACCTATAAACTTTTAAAATAGCTCTTTAAATAACGATGACTAGTACCATAAATAAAACACTTACAAGAATTTCTACAGTACTACTGCTCTTACTTATAATGGCATGCTCTACAAACGAGCAGCCAAAAATGAGTAATAAAGAAGTTGCTTTAGAATGGGCAAATATGACCTTGTTCATTACCAGATATACGCCCTCGAACTCCCCCACTTTTGCATCTAGGGCATTTGGCTATACTGGGCTAACCATGTATGAGGCAATTGTACCGGGTTTCACTGAATATAAATCAATGAATGGTCAATTGAAAGGGTTAGAAATGCTTCCTATGGCAGATGATTCAAAAGAATATAGTTGGGTATTGGCATTAAATGCTGGGCAATCTGAAATTCTAAAGAATATCTACGTTCAAACATCCGAAGAAAATATTCAAAAAATTGACTCTCTAGAACAAGTGATATTTACTCAATTTCAAAATGGTTTAGATGAAGAAACCGTTTCCCGTTCTGTGGCTTTTGGTAAATCTGTCGCACAAACTATTTTCGAATGGTCAAAAACAGATGGCGGACACAGAGGGTATCTCAATAATTTCGACAAAACAATGGTGCACCCAGATCGACCAGGTGCTTGGAAACCTCCATTATTCGCACAATCGTTCAGCCACCACCCATTACACCCACATTGGGGAGAAAATAGAACCTTTGCATCCACAAATAAAGAACTAAAAGACCCAAAGATGATTCCGTATGACACAACTGTTGGTTCACCGTATTACAAGCAGTTTGAAAATGTATATCTAAAAGATTTAGAATTGACACAGCTAGAAAAAGAAGCTGCTATTTGGTGGGGCGATGATCCAGATGTTAGTTTTACGCCACCAGGGCATTCTTATTATTTTGCCACCTTGGCTATAGATGGGCATGATACTTCACTTATCGAAAGTGCCAAAATCTATGCTCAAGTAGGGATGGCAGTATCAGATGCTTTCGTGAATTGCTGGAAATGGAAATATCAGTTTTTTACAGAACGACCAAACACATTTGTACCAAAATATATTGATGAAGAATGGGAGTCTTTTTGGCCCGATCCACCTTTTCCTTCTTTCCCTTCTGGGCATGCGATTCAAGCAGCTGCAGCGGCAACAGTTTTAGAGCACAACTTCGGAAAAGAATTTACATTTACAGATAAAGCTCACGAAGGCAGAGAACGCGACGAACTTAAAGAAACCGATTTTGTAATTCGGTCATTCGATACCTTTTGGGATGCCGCATTAGAAACTGCAGATTCTAGATTTTATGGTGGCATACACACACAATTAGACAACGAAGTAGGTTTAGAAAAAGGGGTTGAAATCGCTAAAAATGTTTATGCCCTAGAATGGAAGAACAATGACAAAAAATAATTCAGCCCTTATTAAAATAAGCAGCAGCATATTCTTTCTATTATTCGGATTGATGAGCTATGCGCAACAAACTTTTACTGATGTCTCAGAAGCTGCCGGTATTGACCACCAATATGAAGTCTACGAAGGTACTTTTGGCGGTGGTGTTACCGTATTCGATGTCAATAATGACGGCTACGAAGATTTATATATAACGAGCGGCATAAAATCTGACCGATTATACCTTAACAATGGTGACGGTACTTTCAAAGATATTTTTGATAGTTCTGGTTTACAAATTACTAATGACTATGTTACCCAAGGTGTCGTAAGTGCCGATATTAATAAAGATGGATTTAGAGATTTATTCATTACCACCATTACTACTACCGATGGCAAAAGCGTTATACCAAGGGCAAAAAACTTACTCTTCTTAAATAATGGAGATATCACCTTTAAAGATGTTACGAATGAATACGGATTAGAGGACTTAAACTCCTTCAGTACAGGACCAAGTTTTGGTGATTTTAATGCAGATGGATATCCTGATTTATTTGTGGGTAATTATTTTCAAGAATTTACCGGCAAACTTGGTATTATAAAAGATGCCACCATAGTTAGTGCGAACCAAACCGCTAGAAGTTATTTACTAGAAAATAAAGAAGGTAAAAGTTTCCAAAACGTGTATGATGCATATGGTTTAGGGCATAAAGGTTTTGGTTTTGGTGGAGTTTTCACCGATTATGACAATGACCAAGATCAAGACTTATTGGTAAATCAAGATTTTGGTTATAAGGCCGTGCCTAATTTTCTATACCGAAATGAGTATCCTGATGACCATTTTGATGATGCCAGCAAGGAAACCGAAATGGATTTGAAAATAAACGCCATGGGTGCAGCTGTTGGCGATTATAACGGTGATGGGTGGATGGATTATTATATTACCAACATCAAGTTCAATATGCTAATGGAGAACCAAGGTATTGGCAAACCATTTGTTGACAAAGCAAAAGAATTAGGTACTTACAATTTAGCCATTAGTTGGGGCGCAAATTTTGCAGATTTTGATCATGATGAAGATTTAGACCTATTTGTTTCTAACGGAGATCTTAACCCCAATTGCACGCCTATGGGTAATTTCTATTTTGAGAACAATGATAATACGTATACAGAAAAAGGCAGAGAACTAGCTATTAACGATTACGGAATTGGTAGAGGTTCGGTCATTTTTGATATGGATAATGATGGTGATATGGATTTACTAGTTGTAAATCAACAACCGATTCTAAATTACCCCATAGCATCTACCACACGACTTTTCAGAAATGACCTAGAAAAAGGTAATTGGCTAAAAGTTGCACTTAAAGGTTTGGATTCTGAAGCAAATGGCATTGGCTCTCGCGTAACTGTAATTGCTAATGGAAAAAGAATTATAAGAGAAATTGATGGTGGTGGATCGAGCCATTTATCACAAAACTCGGTGATAGCACACTTCGGATTGGGAGATAACATTGCTATTGATTCTGTAATTGTTAACTGGACAGGCGGCAATACTCAAATTCTAACCAACATAAAAGCTAACCAACAATTAGAAATTGTAGAAATCAATCAACCGCAAAAGGAAACTTCTAATATATGGTACTTAATTGGCGCTTTATTATCACTTGTTGTTCTCTATTTTGTAGCAAAAAGGAAAAGGCAATAAGCTTATTTTACTCTACTAAAGACCATTATAATCTATTTATTTTTAGAATACCTACTTCAAAATACATCAGTATTCAATACCTCATCTTTTCTAATTCATACATTTTAAAACGCTTTTATACCTTCTATGCATAATAGCGAAACTTGGTTTTTTCAAAAAGCCATAGTTCTAGCTACAATTCACTAAAGCTATATAGCTAGTTACGAATCTCTCAAAAATTCATTAAACAACCACCGAACATTAAAAAATTGTAAAACTTTGGAAACTTTTTTAGTTTCTAAAGTTTCCTGATGTATATTTGCAGCCGTTATGAAAGAAAAAATTAGGGATACAGCTTCGCAGCTTTTCTTAGAGCGTGGTTTTAAGAGTATTACCATGGACGATATTGCCAATGAAATCGGCATGTCTAAAAAAACTATTTACAGCGAATACAGTAATAAGACTTCGTTAGTAGAAGATTGCGTCATGCATAAATTCTGCGATTTAAGTGATGGTATTGACCTGATTATAGCGATGGAGAAAAACGCTATTGAAGAATTGTATGAGATTAAAAAATATGTAATGTCTCATTTAAATGATGAAAAAAGCTCTCCTCAGTATCAATTAATGAAATACTATCCGAAAATTCATAAAAACCTGAAGCTTATGCAATTCGATAAAATGCATAAGTGCATTTTATTGAATGTTGAAGGCGGTTTAAAACAAGGCTTGTTTAGAGATAATATAAATCCGGAGTTTGTTGCTCGAATATATTTTACCGGTCTAAATAGTATAAAAGACCAAAACATGTTTCCGTTAGAACAATTTCCGATAGGCAAACTTATGGACTCATTTTTAGAATACCATATTAGAGGTATTGTAACACCAAAAGGAAAAACCATATTAAATAATATCATCAATTCAAATCAAGAATAAATGCGAAATCAATTAGTAATCTTAATCACTATTCTAAGTATTAGCTTAGGATATTCACAAGAGCAAACCTATTCGTTTACGTTAGAAGAAGCGATTCAATTTGCATTAGAAAACAACTATTCGGCGATTAATGCGAATAGAGATATCATAGATGCCCAAAAGCAAAAATGGGAAACTATAGCAGGCGGACTTCCACAAATTAATGGATCTGTTGGGTACTCAAATCAATTAAAACAACCTGTAACATTATTACCTGCAGAATTAGTAGGTGGTGCAGCAGGTGAATTTATACCTGTAGTTTTCTCTCAACCACAATCAGCAACGGCAACTGCAACATTGACCCAACAAATATTTGATGGTTCATACATTGTTGGTGTACAGGCAACAAAAACATTTTTAAGCTATAGCGCAAACAACAAAGAGAAAACAGATTTAGATGTTAGAAAACAAGTTGTTGAAGCTTACGGCAACGTGCTTTTAGCAGAAGAAAGCATCGAAATATTAGAAAAGAATAAAAGCACGCTCGAAAAAAATCTCTTCGAGACTTCAAAGTTATTTGAAAACGGACTTGGAGAAGAAGAAAGTGTTGATCAACTTCAAATTACCCTATCATCTGTAGAAAATCAATTACAAAGTGCTCTTAGACTAAAGGATATTACGTTACAAATGTTGAATGTAAGTATGGGGCTTGACCTAAATGCGCCAACACAATTACAAGAAAACCTAGAAGATCTTACCATGTCAAAAATGGATTTAGGTATTCTTGGTTTCGACTTCAATATTAATGATAATGTAGATTACAAACTTGCTGAGAATTTGAACGAACAACGTTATTTTGAATGGAAACTAGCAAGAAGTCGTGCGCTACCTACTTTGAATGCTTATGTAAATTATGGCAGTTCAGCTTACTCAGAAAGCTTCGATTTTTTCAGCGGAGACCAACAGTGGTTCGATTCTTCTATTTTAGGTTTTGACCTAAATATTCCCATTTTCAGTTCATTTAAAAGAAGTGCCAGCACCCAACGCGCTAAAATTGCTTTAGAAAAAGCAAAAACGCAATTAACCGAAGCTGAACAACAAATTAGATTACAGTTAGAGAACGCTAAAAACAATTATACCCTGGCAATCGATAATTACGAAACTGCGAAGCAGAACCTAACATTATCTGAACGTATTGAAAACAAAAACCAAATCAAATACAAAGAAGGTCTTGCAACCAGTTTTGAATTGAGACAGGCACAAACACAATTGTATACTACCCAACAAGAATACTTACAATCAATGGTAGAGGTAATTAATAACAAGACCGAACTAGAAACCATTTTAAATACAAAAGACTAAATAATCAATCAATAAAAATACAATCATGAAGAAAATACTAATTTTATTAATTGCAACCGTTGGCATATACTCATGTGGTAGCGGTGAGCAATCGGTAGCCGATATAATAGCACAGCAAGACTTAGAGGCAATAAGAGCTAAGAAAAATGATATTACCTCACAACAAAAACTGATTGATGCACAATTAAAATCTTTAGATTCTGCAATAGCCGTTTTAGGTAATGAAGAGAAATTACCATTGGTAAATACATTGACAGCAAAAAAAGAGCTGTTTAATCACTATTTAGAATTACAGGGTGATGTGTCTACTAAGCAAAATGTATTGATCTACCCAGAAATGGCAGGTACACTTCAAAGAGTATATGTTAAAGAAGGTGATAGAGTTTCTAGAGGGCAAGTATTAGCCACTATTGATGATGGCGGTATGTCTAGCCAAGTAAGTCAATTGAAATCGCAAGCTGCTTTAGCAAAAACGACTTTTGAGCGTCAAGAGCGTTTATGGAACCAGAATATAGGTTCAGAAATTCAATATTTACAAGCTAAAACCAATTATGAAGCTGCAGAGAATATGGTTTCTCAAACGCAGAGCCAATTAGGGAAATCTACTATAAGAGCACCTTTCTCTGGTATTATTGACAATGTAATAAAAGACCAAGGTACTGTAGTTGCGCCTGGGCAAGGTTCAGAGGTATTTCGCATTGTAAATTTATCTGATATGTATATTGAGGTAGAAGTACCAGAAACGTATTTAGGTAGCGTTTCTAAAGGAAAAGAAGCTTTGGTATACTTTCCTGTTTTAGGTGATAGTATTGTTACAAAAATTAGAGAAACAGGCAATTTTATCAATCCTTCGAATAGATCTTTCGAAGTTGAAATACCTGTACCGAATAAAGAAGGTAAAATTAAACCGAATCTTTCTGCTAAAGTCGCTATTAACGACTACACAAGTGAAGACGCTATATTAATACCAACTAGTATAATTTCAGAAAATGCAGATGGTGAGCAATATGTTTTCGTTGCAGAAGAGCCGAATGCAGATGGTGAGGCATTGGTAAAAAGGAGTGTAATAATTACTGGTAAAACACAAGGTGCGAATATTGAAGTATTATCTGGTTTAGCAGATGGCAACCAAATTATTAAAGAAGGTGCTAGAAGTGTAAAAGATGGTCAAAAAGTAAAAATAAAAAAATAAATATCGATGAGCAAAGTACAAAAGAACGCCGATAAGGAATTCGGTTTATCGTCTTGGGCCATTGATAACCCCTCGGTTATTTATGTGATGATTGCCATTTTTCTTTGGTTGGGATTTAGCGCCTATATGGCGATGCCCAGAGAAGATTTTCCTGAAATTATAGAGACCAAAATCTACATTAGTACACCTTACCCAGGTAACACTGCCGAAGATATTGAAAAACTGATTACAGACCCTTTAGAGGATCGGTTAAAGAATATTAGTAACGTAGTAGAAGTTACCTCAACTTCTCAAGAAGATTACGCCATTTTAACCATAGAGTTCGATGAAGAGATTACTGTTGAACAGGCTAAGCAAAAGGTAAAAGATGAAGTAGATAGTGAAAAAGCGAGTGAAGACTGGCCTACTTTCAATGGTGCTAAGGTAGAACCAAATGTGTTCGACCTCAATTTCTCTGAAGAAGTACCTATTATGAACATCAATTTCACAGGAGATTACCCTGTAGAAAAGTTGAAAGAGTTTGCTGAATATTTACAAGATGAAGTAGAAGACTTACCAGAAATTAAGCAAGCAGATATACGTGGTGCACAAGATTTAGAAGTGGAAGTCGGTGTCGACATTTACAAAATGATGGCTGCTAAAATCAGCTTTCAAGATGTAATCAGTGCTATTAGCAATGGTAATATGACCATGTCTGCAGGTAACTTAAAAACTGTGGGACAAAGACGTACCATTCGTATTCTAGGCGAAGTTGAAGACCCTAAAGAATTGAACAACTTCGTGGTAAAATCTGAAAATGGGGCTGTTTACCTAAAAGATATTGCGACCATTAACTTTCAAGCAAAAGACAAAACTACCTATGCTCGAGAATTCGGGAATAACGTAGTAATGCTAGATGTAAAAAAGCGAGCTGGTAGAAATTCTATTTCTGCAGCAGATAAAATAAAGGAACTGGTAAAAAAAGAGAAAGCAGATTACTTTCCGCCAGATTTAAATATATCTATAGCCAATGACTCTTCTACTCGTACACTGAACCAGGTTGATGACTTAGTAAACAACATCATCTTCGGTATTATACTCGTAGTAACTGTTTTAATGTTCTTCTTAGGCTTTAGAAATGCGTTATTCGTTGGTTTCGCGATTCCAATGTCAATGTTCATGTCTTTCGTCATATTATCATGGCTAGGTTATACCCTAAACACGATGATCCTTTTCGGAATGATCATGGGGCTTGGTATGTTAGTAGATAACGGTATTGTAGTTGTAGAGAACGTGTACCGATTAATGGATGAAGGTTTGTCAAGAACCGAAGCTGCTAAAAAAGGTATCGGTGAAATAGCCTACCCTATTATTATTTCGACAGCTACAACGGTAGCGGCATTCGTTCCATTAGGACTTTGGCCTGGTATTTTTGGGCAGTTTATGATCTACTTCCCTATTACACTTTCTGTAGTATTGGGCTCTTCATTATTCGTGGCAATTTTCATGAACTCGATGTTGGTTTCTAAATTCATGAGCACCGATGAAAAAGAATTGACCCTAAAGCAATTAATTAGAATGAGTGTTATTCTAGGTGGTCTAGGAGCATTAATACTAATTTTTGGTGGCGCTATGCGTGGTTTAGGTTCAGTATTAATATTAACCGGAATCATGTTTTGGGCTTATAAATACATTATTAAAGGTTCAGCTATTAGATTTCAAAAGAGAACCATGGCGCGCTTTGAAAATTGGTATGAGCGTCGTTTAAAACATGCTTTAAAGGGTGGCAATGTATACTGGTATTTTGGTATTACATTTTTAATGTTGATTGGTGTATTCATGTTATTTGCTATGTCTGTAATGAGCGGTCGAACAAAAATTGAATTTTTCCCTGATAACAAACCAAATGAAATCTATGTGTATGTAGAATACCCTGAAGGTACTTCTATTGAAAAGACTAATGAGATTACCAAAGAGGTAGAAAACCAGGTGTACGCTATCATGAATGATGATATGTACAAGAATGAAAAGGGTGAAAACTTTATGATGGCATCTGCTGTATCTGTAGTAGGTGAAGGTGCCGGTAACCCGCTTACCGATGGTGGTTCATCTGCCGAAATGCCTCATAAGGGTAAGGTAACCGTAAACTTTAGCGAGTATAAATTTCGTAATGGTTTAAATACCGAAGATATTCGTGGTCGTGTACAAGCCGCATTACAGGGTATTTATCCTGGTGTTGCCATATCGGTAGAGAAAGATGCCAATGGTCCGCCAGCAGGTTTTCCTATTAACATTGAGCTTGAAGGTAACGATTATGACGAACTGATCAATACTGCCGAAGACATTAAAAACTTCATCAATACTAAAAACATTGCAGGTATTGAAGAATTGAAAATTGATGTAAATAAAGGTAAACCAGCCATGCAAGTAATTGTGGATCGCGAAAAAGCAGGTGAATTAGGTGTTGCCGTTGGGCAAGTTGGTAATCAGTTAAGACGTTCTATTTTTGGCGAAAAAGCTGGTGTTTATAAAGAAGATGGTGAAGATTATGATATCAACATCAGATTCAATAAAGATTTGAGATATAATAAAAGTGCCTTATTCAATCAGAATATCATTTTTAGAGATCCTTCTAACGGACAAATTAAGGAAATTCCGATTTCTGCCGTAGCAACCGAAAAAAACACATCGGGCTTTAGTGCTATTAAACACCGCGATGGTAAACGTGTAGTTACTATTTATTCGGGATTAAAACCTGGCTTTACAGATGCCGGTGCAATTGTTGCCGAAATTCAGAATGAAATGGGAAGTTTTGACGGGACTCCTAATACAGTGAAAATCGATTACACAGGTCAATTAGAAGAGCAAGCAAAGCAACAAGCTTTCTTAGTAGGTGCCTTTTTCTCAGGATTAGGATTGATTATGCTTATCCTAATCTTCCAATTTGGTGGTATTTCGAAACCATTAATTATTATGATCGCAATTTTCCTAAGCTTTATCGGCGTATTTGGAGGATTGATGATCACCGGATGGTCTTTTGTAATTATGATGACCATGATGGGTATTATCTCATTAGCCGGTATTGTGGTGAATAACGGAGTGGTACTCCTCGATTACACCCAAATTCTGGTCGACCGTAAAAAGATAAGACTTGGTATGGAAGATAGCGATCTATTGACCATTAAAGATGCGACAGATTCTATGATCGTTGGCGGTAAGGCAAGATTACGACCGGTAATATTAACTGCCATTACAACCGTATTAGGATTGATTCCGCTAGCTATTGGTTTAAACATTGATTTCTTTGCGCTATTCTCAGAGTTTAATCCGCATATATACATTGGTGGTGACAACGTAATTTTCTGGGGACCATTGGCTTGGACGGTTATCTTCGGCTTAATCGTTGCGACCTTCTTAACCTTAATCATTGTACCGGTATTATTTAATATAGTATACCGTATAAAAATAAAGTTCAGTAGTTTCGGTGGAAATAGTAATGAAGAAAATGAACAATTAGAGCACGTAGCTTAAGCTACAAAAAGCTGAAATAAAAAAGCCCCGTATCAAATGATACGGGGCTTTTCTTATTGTTGTTGTATTTGATTGAGATTATTTATTCGTTACAACAGGATCTTTTTTACTAGCTTTATTTACACTAGCAATTCTGTTATTATCAAAGCTTACTTCGCTTTTTACATCGCCTTCCCAGAATAACCACGTACCAGTTCTTACACCATTATCATAACTACCCATGGCAATTTTGTCTCCTTTTTCATTAAACATTTTCCATTCACCTTCTAACTTCTCATTTAAAAAGTACCCTTCTTGAGACTTTTCACCATTTGCGTGAAAGTACGTTGCTTTTACCTTATCTCCTTCTTTTTCAAAAGTAGGATCAACTTGAGCGTAAGCTCCGAACGACAATGCCATTACAGCTATAATTAAGAATTTTTTCATGATATATTTTTTTTGGGATTATTATTTTACAGTACTCTAACGAGATAAAGATACAATTATTTTGCAATTAATCAATGTTTAGGTAACTTTTACATAACATTAAATTTACATTGAAGCCATATTTAACTGTTTTTAAGATAGTTAAGTAAAATTCAACTTCATATCAACCAAACCGGTCATCCTATAAAACGTGTCTTTAATATAGACCTATAATGAAATAGACTTCTTAAATTTGCCCTTTCATTAAAGCACATGTTATGTATAGAAGCCATTCCTGCGGGGAATTAAGAGAATCACATATTGGCCAAACGGTTACACTATCTGGTTGGGTAGCCAAAACTAGAGACAAAGGTTTCGTTGTTTGGGTAGATTTAAGAGATCGCTATGGTATTACACAACTCGTTCTTGATGAAGACCGCACCAGTGCTGAACTTTTAGAGCAGGCAAGAAATTTAGGTAGAGAGTTTGTTATTCAAATAAAGGGTGAGGTTATTGAAAGAGCTTCAAAAAACACCAACATCCCAACAGGTAATATTGAGGTTTTAGTTTCTGAGCTTACCATTCTGAACGAATCTAAAACTCCGCCATTCACTATCGAGAACGAAACCGATGGTGGTGAAGACCTACGTATGAAATATAGGTATTTAGACATCCGTAGAAATCCTGTAAAAAACAATCTTATTTTTAGAAGTAAGGTAACTATGGAAGTTCGTAAGTTTTTATCCGGTGAAGGCTTTATAGAAGTGGAGACTCCGTATTTAATAAAATCTACACCAGAAGGTGCTCGCGATTTCGTGGTACCAAGTCGTATGAACGAAGGGCAGTTTTATGCCTTACCACAATCGCCACAAACCTTTAAGCAGTTGCTTATGGTTGGTGGTATGGATAAATACTTTCAGATTGTAAAGTGTTTTAGAGATGAAGATTTACGTGCTGACAGACAGCCAGAGTTTACACAGATAGATTGTGAAATGGCTTTTGTTGAGCAAGAAGATATACTTAACGTTTTCGAAAACTTAACCAAGTACCTTTTAAAAGAAGTGAACGGTGTTGAGATCGATTCGTTCCCAAGAATGACTTATGACGATGCCATGGCTAAATATGGTAACGATAAGCCAGATATTCGTTTTGGAATGGAATTCGCTGAATTAAATAGCGTTGCCCAGCATAAAGAATTCGGAGTTTTTAATTCTGCAGAGTTAGTAGTAGGTATTGCCGTACCAGATGCTGCCTCATATACTAGAAAAGAATTAGATGCTTTAGTAAACTGGGTTAAGCGACCGCAAATTGGAGCTAACGGAATGGTTTACGTAAAATGTAATGAAGACGGAAGCTTTAAATCTACCGTAGATAAATTTTACGACCAAGACGATTTAGCTAAATGGGCAGCAGCAACTGGTGCTAAACCAGGTGATCTTATCTGCGTACTTTCTGGTGATGCCAATAAAACAAGAACACAATTAAGTACCTTGAGAATGGAAATGGCAACCAGACTTGGACTTAGAAAACCAAATGAATTTGCACCATTATGGGTAGTTGATTTCCCATTATTGGAGCTTGATGAAGAAACCGGGCATTATCATGCTATGCACCACCCATTTACTTCTCCAAAACCAGGTCAGTTAGAATTACTAGATACTGATCCAGGTGCAGTACGTGCAAACGCTTATGATCTTGTATTGAACGGAAACGAAATAGGCGGTGGTTCTATTCGTATTCACGATAAAGATATGCAAGCAACCATGTTCAAGCATTTAGGCTTTACACCTGAAGAAGCAAAAGCACAATTCGGCTTTCTAATGGATGCCTTCCAATACGGTGCACCACCACATGGCGGACTAGCATTTGGTTTAGATAGACTTGTATCTATTTTAGGCGGACAAGAAACTATCAGAGATTTCATTGCTTTCCCTAAAAATAATAGTGGTAGAGATGTAATGATCGATGCACCTGCACCGATTGATAATGCACAGTTGAAAGAACTGAGTTTGAAGTTAGATATTCAAGAATAGCCTAACTTAATAGTATTATAATTTAAAATCCTGCCACTGCGCAGGATTTTTTGTTTTCTACCAATTGATAAATGAACATCAACAAAGAGTCTAACCATGTAAGGTATTTTTTGTTAAATTCACTTTGTGAAAAAATGGGTTAAAATAGTATTGTATAGTTTATTGGGCATAGTGCTAATATTTTGTGCGTTAGTTGGGTATCTTTATTATCAATATGATTGGAAATATGAAGTGAATGAAAAAAAATACCCTCATAATATTGGACATCTACCGCAGAATAATACAGAATCAAATTTTAATCTTTGTAATAAAGAACGTATAGTTGGCTGGTTTGCTAGTGCTGCTATGTCTGTCCCCATATTCAGAGGGAGCAAATCCACCTTTAAAAAATATATTTTAGAAAACTTTAATACTACAGATAATAGTGATAATGGTTTTTTAAACTTAAGATTTATAATCAATTGTAAAGGAGAAGTTGGAAGAATCGAAATCAATGAATTAGATATTGATTATAAGCCATCTAAATTCTCGCCAAACCTTGTCAAACAAATTGTAGAACTAAGTTCTAGAAAAGAAAATTGGAATATATCAAACATTAAAGGTGAACAGTTAGACAGCTATATGTACTTAATTTACAAAATTGAAAATGGTGAAATTTCAGAAATACTACCTTAGCACAATACTGGGTTTATTTTTGTTGGTTTCTTGCAATAAAGCTTCAAAAAATAATACTCAAAAAGATAAAGAACTTGCTACAATTCTTTTTGAACAAGAATTCGGTACACATGACCACCTGAAGCCTATTCAAGGTACACCTAAATCAATGACCATGTTGGACTCTATTTTAAAATTGGACCCAACACATGCCGCAGCTTGGCGCGAAATTTCAATACCATATTTAAAGAGAGGAATGCCTTTAGAATGGAAACCACTCATTGACAAATCTGTCGAAATAGATCCAAAAAATTGGCAGCCAATGAGAGGCTACCTATATCTTAATTTCTACAGAGATTATGAAAAAGCCATTGCAGATTTTAACGCATCAGATTCGTTAACTCCGTATTTAGATTATCCACAAGGGCATAGTGTAGATTTTTGGCGTGGCATTGCTTATTTAGGCGCAAAAGACTATGACAACTCCATTGCTTTTTGGGACAAACATATTACTAAAGAAACAGAGGACTCTGGTGAAGATTGGGTAGAACTTGAAGCATTTCTATATAGAGGTATTGCGTATTATGAAGCTGGTAACATTGAAAAATCAAATGAAAACTTTGAAAAAGTCATTCAATACTTCACCAACTCTGCAGATGCCAAATATTACACAGCACAGATATTATTAAGTGAAGGAAATAATAAAGCGGCTTTAAACATGATTAACGATGCCATAATTGATTTCAATAATGGGTATTATAACAATAGAGCATATGTTGAAACGCTACGCCAAATTTATCTTGAAGATTTAGAAGAACTTAAATCCAAAATCATAGCAAGTAATTAAATACCTTTGACCCCTATCACTGATATGGCTCAACCATGCCCATCCAAAGGAATAACATTTTAAAAAGTATTTACAAATGGAGATATAAACATATCTCTCAAAAGACCTTTATATATATTTTAAGTGTGGTTGTGGGGCTTTTAGCTGGTTTGGCATCTGTCACCCTAAAAAACATCACTTATTTTATTGAGGCATCCCTTGAAAAAGGAATTATTTTTTCTAGTAATCAACTGTACTTCATCCTACCAATAATTGGCTTAACGCTTGTTTATTTATATGTAAAGTATATTCATAAAGAAAAGCTTAACCATGCTGTTTCTTCAATTCTATTCTCATTATCTAAAAACAAAGGGCGTATAGCTGTAAAACAAGTTTACACCCAACTTATTATTGCTCCGCTAACTGTTGGTTTTGGTGGGTCTGTAGGGTTATTGGGTCCGGCAGTGGCAACGGGGGCAGCTATAAGCTCTAATTTAGGTAAGCTCTTTCACATAAATTCTAAAACACGCTCTTTATTAATTGCCTGTGCATCGGCAGGTGCCATATCATCTATATTTCAATCGCCGATTGCCGCTATCATTTTTGCGGTAGAAGTATTTAGTTTAGATCTGACCATGATATCGATGTTACCCTTATTACTGGCTTCGATAAGCGGTGTGCTTACCTCCTACTTTTTTATGGGAAACGAGAATCTTTTCAATTTCTCGATTACAGAACCATTTGAGGTCAAAGACACTTTGTTTTACATTCTATTAGGTGTTGGTACCGCAGTAGCCTCTATTTACTTTACAAAAATGTACTTTGGTATTATTAATCTTTTTAAGCCTTTAAAGAGTCCAAAATACCGATTGCTCGTTGGTGGTCTAGCTATAGGTATTATGCTATATATGATTCCTCCACTGTATGGTGAAGGTTTTTCCTTTATCAACGACCTTTTAATTGGTGATCATATTAAAGCTTTAGGCAAAACACCATTTGATGCCTACATCGGTAATATTTGGGTAGTAATTGCACTATTGGTCGGTATTACTATTTTTAAAGCAGTTGCGATGACGACTACTTTAGCTGCCGGTGGCGCAGGTGGTATTTTCATTCCCACCATGGTTATGGGGAGCGCATTAGGGAATGTTGTAGCTAAATTGATCAACAATTCAGGATTAGGATTTTCAGTTTCCGAAAGTAACTTCACCCTTATAGGCATGGCGGGTCTTATTGCCGGTGTACAACATGCACCGTTAACCGCAATTTTCCTTATTGCTGAAATAACAGGTGGTTATGCCCTATTTGTGCCTTTAATGATTACCGCATCAATATCGTACATTATCACCAAAAACACCGTAGATTATACGATTTACACAAGAGAATTAGCAGAAAGTGGCGATTTACTGACACACAATAAAGATCAAGCAGTGCTAACCCTTATGGATCTTGATATGGTAATAGAAACCAACTTCAAAATCGTACACCCAGATATGACCTTGGGTGAAATGCTACACGACTCCGTTGCCAAATCAACACGAAATATTTTTCCCGTGGTAGATGTAAATCATATGTTTTTGGGTATTATTTTATTAGATGATATTAGGGAGTTTATGTTCGACACCAAATTGTACAACACTACAAAGGTGGAAACATTTACCCATAAAGCCCCCGATCACATATATTATGGGCTGGACAGTATGCAAATTGTAATGCAAAAATTTCAAGATAGTGGCGCGTGGAATTTACCAGTAGTCAAAAACGGAAAATATATGGGCTTTGTTTCAAAATCAAAACTATTGACCGCTTACAGAAGAGAACTTATAAAATTCACTAAGTAAAATAACTCATGAAATATATAATCATCGCTATAGTATTAGTCTCAATCGGATTAATCATTTACGGATTCAATTTAGATACCGGTGAAGAAGCACTTTCACATCGATATATAGGCTCAGGCACCTTATTGCTATTTTTAATAGCCATGCCACTTTTTCTAATAAGAGAGAGCAAGGGTAAAAAATTCAATGATTACATGCTTACCGATGAAAATGTACGGAAAATGCAAGGAAAAGAGCCTAGAAAGACTGATAATCAAGACACTCCGAAAAATTAATAGTGCGATTCGCTACCAATGAATCTTAAAATATTGTAAATTAGAATGTTAACATTAAAATTTCAATACAATGATTGGTACCGTCAAATTTTACAATGAATCTAAAGGTTATGGATTTATAACCAATGAAGAAACTGGAAAAGATATTTTTGTTCACGCCACCTCTTTACACGGCACTGAACTTAGAGAAGGTGATAAAGTGAGTTATGAGGAGGAAGAAGGAAGAAAAGGTACTGTTGCCGGACAAGTGCAGGTGCTTTAACAAGTATCTTTTTTTCTAAAAAATTTAGATAACCACGCTCTTGCGTGGTTTTTCATTTATGCTCAAAACCCTATTTTCTTTTCTTCGCAAAAAACTGAAGCAATAAACTAGAAGCTTCATGTGCAAGAATACCACCAGATATTTTAGTTTTAGGGTGTAGTGTAGTTCCCATAACTCCGCAACCACGCTGTTCATCTGTAGCCCCATAAACGATTTTACCAATCTGGCTCCAATACAACGCGCCAGCACACATTTGGCAAGGTTCTAATGTTACATAAAGCGTACAATCTTTTAAATACTTTCCGCCTAAAAAATTAGCAGCCGAAGTAATCGCTTGCATTTCTGCATGTGCGGTAACATCATTTAATTTTTCAGTGAGATTATGTGCTCTGGCAATGATTCTATCTTGCACTACAATAACTGCACCAACGGGCACTTCACCAGCTTCAAGTGCATATTCTGCTTCTTGTAGCGCCTTTTTCATAAAATAAGTATCATCGTAAGGTAAAACCATAGGTTCAAAAATACGATAGTTTCATTTTTAAAAAAGTATTTTTGTCTCCATTATACCCACAGCTTGAAATCGATACTAGAACATATCAATTCACCCAACGACCTTAAATCTTTAAAAGAAAAAGATTTAGAGCAACTGGCTATTGAGTTACGTGAGTTTATAATTGATATTGTTTCGGTCAAAGAAGGGCATTTAGGTGCTAGCTTGGGTGTTGTAGAACTAACCATTGCCTTACATTATGTTTTCAATACCCCTGTAGACAAACTTATTTGGGACGTAGGGCACCAAGCATACGGACATAAAATACTGACTGGTAGAAAAGAGGTTTTTGATACCAACAGACAATTAGGTGGTATAAGCGGCTTTCCTAAAATGCAAGAAAGCAAATATGACGATTTTGGTACAGGGCATAGCTCCACTTCTATTTCTGCGCTATTGGGCATGGCTTTAGCTGCCCAATTACAAGGAAAACTACAAAGACAACATATTGCCGTAATAGGCGATGCATCTATAGCCAGCGGTATGGCATTTGAAGGTTTGAACCATGCCGGCGTTACTAATGCCAATATTCTTGTCGTGCTTAATGACAATGCTATGGGCATAGACCCAAGTGTAGGTGCATTAAAAAAATACTTGACCAATGTTAAAACAGGTACCGCAAAAGAAGAAAATATTTTCGAGTGCCTAAATTTCAATTACACTGGACCAATTAACGGTCATGACTTGCCAGCATTAGTAAAAGAATTAGAACGTTTAAAGCATATTGAGGGTCCTAAATTGTTACATGTAATCACCACGAAAGGTAAAGGCTTACAAAAGGCAGAAGAAAACCAGGTTACTTACCATGCACCTGGTAAGTTTGATAAACAAACTGGTGAACTACAAAAGAAAACCAACACCATTGAACCACCTAAATTTCAAGATGTATTCGGAAAGACTTTAGTAGAACTTGCGCTAAAAAATGAAAAAATAGTAGGAATTACACCCGCTATGCCAACAGGTAGTTCCTTAAAATTTATGATGGAAGCCATACCAGATCGCGCTTACGATGTTGGTATTGCCGAACAACATGCAGTTACCATGGCCGCAGGCATGGCAACCGACGGTTTAGTTGTATTCTGTAATATTTACTCCACTTTTTTACAGCGGGCATACGATCAAGTCATACACGATGTAGCCATACAAAATCTACCCGTAATTTTCTGTTTAGACCGTGCTGGTTTGGTAGGTGAAGATGGACCAACACATCATGGTGTATTTGATATTTCATACTTAAGATGCATACCTAACTTAATTATTTTTTCTCCAATGAATGAAATAGAGTTAAGAAACATCATGTACACGGCACAATTAGGTTTAGAACATCCTATTGCTATAAGATATCCGCGTGGACGAGGAAATGAAGTGAACTGGCAAGTACCGATGAAAAAACTCAATATCGGAGAAGCTCAACTTTTAAAAGAAGGAAGCAAAATTGCCATTTTGAGCACAGGACCTATCGGAAATATGGCATCAAATTTGATGTCAGAATTAGACCAACATACAGCAATTGCACATTATAATTTTCCATTCATTAAACCACTGGATACCATTTTGTTAAAAGAAATCTTACAGAAATACGAGTATATTATTACACTTGAAGATGGCTCAGCTATTGGCGGATTTGGTAGTGCTGTGTTAGAATTTGCAAATAATGTTGGAATCCATAAAATAATTAAGATATTTGGCATTCCTGATGCCTTTATTACACACGGTGCTACCGAAAAACTGTATATAAAAGCAGGGATAGATAAGATGTCCGTAAAACAATATGTACAACAATTTCTATGAAAATAATGGCTTCAAAATCGCTTAAATTCTTACTTCCGTTACCTCTTTTGGTAACTTCATTTTCGTTCGGTCAAGATACCATACCGGCACCAATTATCGTAGATAGCGTTACTGTAGACAGTATCGCAGTAGATACTATTGTAATTCGTAGAACGGTCGATAAAATTTATTCTCCTAGAAAAGACGTAAATCTACAAATACCAAAAATTGACTTCAAAAAAACAAAAACTTTACAAAAAGGTTTTCAACGTTTTAGAGTACCATCGTTTTGGGAAACAGAAAATAGCTTTGGTATAAATATTAGCGAAGTTGCCTTTGTAAACTGGAATGCTGGTGGTGATAATGCTATTAGCGGATTAGGCTTTTTAAAATTTGCGAGAAAATATAAATTCAGCAATTTTCAATGGGATAATAATCTAGAATTACGTTACGGATTAAATGCACAAGAAGGTCAAAAACTTAGAAAAACGGAAGATGTAATTCGTTTGAGTTCTAACTTAGGTTTTAAGAAAGAAAATGATAGTAGATGGTTTTATTCTGTACAGTTAAATTTTAATACCCAATTCTCTAACGGTTACAAATACCCAGATAGAGATACACCGATTTCAAGATTTATGGCACCTGGTTATTTACTATTTGGTGCGGGTACATCGTATATCAGTAAAGATGAAAAATTTAATCTTTACCTATCTCCCTTGACCCAAAAATCAACTTTCGTACTAGATCAAGATTTAGCTGATAATGGCTCTTTTGGTGTTCAAGAAGCCATTTTAGATGCAGAAGGCAACGTAATTACTCCCGGCGAAAATCATTTATTAGAAATTGGTATCCTTATTACAAACAATTTCAATTATACCGTTGCAGATAATATTGAATTAAAAAGTAGACTTAATCTTTATTCTGATTATATAAAAAGCTTTGGTAATATCGATGTTGATTGGGAACTTACCATTAACATGAAGGTCAATAAATTTATAAGTACAAGCTTAGGTACACAAATGATTTATGATGACGATATTCTTTTTGATATCGTCAAAAATGATAACGGCACCATTGTAAACCCTGGTGTACCAAAAATACAGTTCAAGCAAGTACTAGGCGTAGGTATTCTATACGGTTTCTAAAGCGTTTTTCCTTTTATCTTATTGTGAATATGCACTGCAGCACTATCAGATAGGCTTGCAACGTAGCAACATGTATTCAATACAATTTGATAAAGCGATGCATTTGTTTCTTGATAAAACCCAGGTAGCGTTCTTAAAATAAGTTTGTGGTAATTAGAAGCTTTGTTGTTCTTCTTACCGATCAAAGCATCAATGTAAACATCTAAAATATCAGAAATAATAGTATAACCCGCTATCTCTTTTTCAACCACTTCTTGAGATTGATAGATTTTCTGAACACTTAGGCTAATGATATCTTCGATTTGGGCTTTAAATCCGCTTTTATCTAACAAAGAGACTTCAAAAGTGCCATTTAAGATGCTTTCTTCATTCTCAATGAAGATCGAAACTGCATCTTGTATTAGCGTATTAATGGCTAAAGCTCGTAAGTAGCTAAGCCTATCTTCCATATACTCCAAAGAATTATACTTTTTGGTATTTATGGTGTCTTTAACCAATTTTATTAGGTATTCTAAGGCGTAATCTTCAGAAATGAGTCCTAAATTAATACCATCTTCAAAGTCAATAATGGTATAGCAAATATCATCTGCAGCTTCTACCAAAAATGTCAACGGATGTCTTCCATAAGAAATAGTACCGTTATTACTTCTAGTGGGTAATCCTAAATCTTGGGCTACTTCGTCAAAAATGTGCTTTTCACTCTGAAAAAATCCGAATTTCTTATCACAGATATGGTTACTAGGTTTTTTAGGTAAAGACTCTTTGGGGTATTTCATGAAAGCACCTAAAGTAGCATAGCTAAGACGGAGTCCGCCAGAAACCCCTGCCCTATCTTGTGTCATTAATCGAAATCCGTTAGCGTTACCTTCAAAATCAATAATATCTTGATACTCTACCTCAGAAAGTAGTTCTTTGAACATTAATCCGTTTCCGGTTTTAAAATATTCCCCGATTGCTTTTTCACCACTATGACCAAAAGGAGGATTACCAATGTCATGAGCTAAAGCCGCAGCGGCTACAATACCACCAAAATCATTGAATTGATAGTCATGAACTTCTTTTAGATATGGATGTTTTTCAATAATCTTTTTTCCTGCCAATCGACCTAAACTTCTACCGACAACAGAAACCTCAAGACTATGGGTTAATCTCGTGTGCACAAAATCGGTTTTTGAAAGCGGTATTACTTGGGTCTTATCTTGAAGACTTCTAAAAGCAGATGAAAATATAATACGGTCATAATCAACATCGAAGCCCAAACGGGTTTCATCTTGTTCATTTCTTAACCTCTTATTTTTATCGCCTTGTCTTCGTAAAGAAAGTAATTGCTCCCAATTCATGTTCGTTATTTTAAAGTCTGCAAGATACGGCATTTGCCCATTTTGATACAGAAAGTGTCAATTAGAGTAAAATATTATGCACCAGAACCTTAACCTTTAAAACATATAATATTAAACCTTAGGTAACCTTATCTTAACCTTGGGTTGTTTTCTTTGTACCAGTTATTTTACACATGAAAAAATTATACATTCTATTTGCTTTAATGATTTGTTCTTTGTCTTTTGCACAAGAGACCAGTTCTATTAAAGGTAAAATTTTAGACGGCGAATTTTTCAATGAACCAATGCTCATGGCTTCGGTAACAATAGATAACGCTGCTCATTCTACACAAACAAATTTTAGAGGAAATTTTGAATTTAACGACATAGCGGCAGGCACGCATAATGTGTTAGTTCAATTTGCAGGGTACGAGCCAATACGCTTAGAAATTGCCGTTATAGAAGGGGAGCAAACTCAAATTTTAGAAACGCTATATGCTAAGCAATTGTCATTGCCTTCTACCGCTAAAGTTAGTGCAACTTCAGAAGACGCTTTAAGTACTTTAGAACTAGCGGTGAACAAAACAAGGTAATCTCTCAACGTTTTTTTCTTAACATTTCTAACTCTTTTGTTTAGAAAAGTGATTTCGATATCAAAACAAAAATTCTTTTTCAAAAAGAAAGTAGTATTTTCATCAACTAAACTTAGTTTCTTTGCAACTATTAAGCATCATTGCAAAGTATACGATATTAACTTCATAACCTTATTTTAACCTTAATGATAATTTATAATATCATTTTTGTTCCTTATTTAAATTTTTGATGGGCGAGAACATATATTTATTCATGATTATTGCATTGGCGGTTTTAGCCATAACAGATTTAATTGTTGGTGTTAGTAACGATGCTGTCAATTTTTTAAATTCAGCAATAGGCTCAAAAGCAATTTCCTTTAAAACTATAATGCTTGTTGCCAGTGTAGGTATAGCCTTCGGAGCTGTTTCTTCAAGCGGAATGATGGAGGTAGCAAGAAAGGGAATCTTTAATCCGTCTGAGTTTGTCTTTGCAGAAATCATGATTGTCTTTATGGCCGTTATGATCACCGATATTCTCTTACTAGATTTTTTCAACACATTGGGTATGCCAACTTCAACAACGGTATCAATCGTTTTTGAGTTATTAGGTGCTGCCGTAGCTATATCATTGGTTAAAATATATTCAGGAGATGGTAACTTTACACACCTTTCGAACTATATAAATACCGACAAGGCAACTGAAATTATTATCGGCATACTATTATCTGTCGTCATTGCCTTTACTATAGGCGCTATTGTGCAATTTTTTACTAGGATATTACTATCCTTCAAATTCAACGATAAACCGAAATGGGTAGGTGCCATTTTTGGTGGCATGGCGATTACGGCGATCATATACTTCATACTTATAAAAGGCCTTAAAGGAACCTCAATATTGAGTCCGGAAGCATCTATGTTCATTGGTGAAAATCCTGAATTATTCTTATTGGGGAACTTCATGGTATGGTTTGCACTATCATGGCTTGCAACTACATTCATGAAATGGAATATTTACACCATCATTATTATTCTAGGTACGTTCGCTTTGGCAATGGCATTTGCAGGTAATGATTTAGTAAACTTTATTGGCGTTCCATTAGCAGCTTACGAATCATATTTAAGCTGGGCAAATTCTGGTCAATTGGCTTCTGAATACAACATGAAAGGTTTGGCAGTTGCGGTTCAAACACCAACATACTTATTGTTAGCTTCAGGTGTTATTATGGTCGTTACATTATGGTTTTCATCAAAAGCTAAAAATGTAGTAAAAACAAGTGTTGACCTTTCTAGACAAGATGAAGGCGACGAACGCTTTGAACCAAATTATCTATCAAGACAAATTGTAAAGTTTTCTATAAAAGCATCAGAAAATCTGAATAACTTAATTCCTGTTTCATTACAAAACAGAATTAACACTCAGTTCGTAAAACCAACTTCATACGCGCAAAAGGCGAAGGCAAAAGACCAACCTGCATTTGACCTTATTAGAGCTTCTGTAAACTTAATGGTGGCAAGTGTACTAATATCTCTTGCAACCTCTTTAAAATTACCTTTATCTACTACCTACGTAACCTTTATGGTGGCAATGGGTACATCTTTAGCTGATAGAGCTTGGGGTTCTGAAAGTGCAGTATATAGAGTTGCCGGTGTACTTAATGTCATTGGCGGATGGTTCTTTACTGCAATCGTAGCTTTCGTAGCTGCAGCTATAATCGCTTATATTATTCACTTAGGTGGTATTTATGCCATCAGTGCATTATTGGTTTTCGCCTTTGTTTTAATTGGTAAAAACTACTTGTCTCACACTAAAAAATTAAAAGAGACCAAAGAAGAAGAGATTTTAGAGCGTGCAGAAAGTAGCTCTATACAAGGTGTAATTGAAGAAAGTGCAAAAAACATTGCCAACGTTGTAAAAAGAGCGAATAAGATTTACTCTAATTCTATTAACGGATTAGCAAAACAAGATCTCAACTCGCTTCATAAAAATAAGAAGCAAGGAGCTAAATTGGCCAACGAAATAGAAGACTTAAGAAATCACACTTTCTATTTTATTAAGAATCTAGAAGAAGCTCATATAGGTGCCAGTAATTTCTACATTAATGCCATGGGGCATTTGACCGATATTTCACAATCATTGGAGTATATTGGCAAAGTAAGCCATAAGCACGTTAACAATAATCATAAGAAGTTAAAGTACAATCAAATAAAAGAGCTTAAGCAGATAGATATAAAATTAGCAGAGATATTAGATAATACTTACCATGCTTTTGAAGAAAGATCGTTTGAAAAAATCGGTACTATTCTTAATAACAAGCAAGAGCTATATGATTTGGTTTCTCAAAAAATAAGTGCACAAGTAGAACGTACAAGATCTGAGGAATCAAGTCCTAAAAACACGACCTTGTATTTCACCATCTTGCTTGAAACAAAAGATTTAATGACAGCAACCATGGATCTTTTAGAATTGTATTACAAAGAACATGATGCCGACGTTGCCCCTGCAACCTTAGATTAAGTCATATTCCTATTTTAATAAAAACCATATTTATGAAATATATCATCTTGTTCACGGTACTGCTTACAGGTATTTATAATCATGCCCAAGAAATATCCGGCAACGAATTATTAGAACGAGCAATAGCATTTCATGACCCAGAAGACAATTGGCCTACATTTAAAGGTAAAATGCTGATTGAGATGGAAAATCCGAAAGGAAGTCCTCGTAGTACAGTAGTAGAAATGAAATTACCTGAGAATTATTTTAAAACTACCGTTACCAAAGACAATTACGTTATTGAATCTGAATTAGATAACAACGATTGTACTTTAAAATTAAATGGAAGCACTTCTATTTTCCCTAAGATAAAAGATAGCATGAACATTAGCTGTGATCGCGCTAAAATGATGAAGAACTACTACACATACTTATATGGGTTGCCTATGAAATTAAAGGACCCTGGCACCATTATAGATAGCAAAGTGGTTAAGAAAACTTTTAAAGGAAAAACGTATTTAGTATTGAAAGCTACCTATGAACAAGAAGTAGGTAACGATACTTGGTATTTCTATTTTGATCCAAAGACCTACGCTATGGAAGTGTATCAATTCTTTCATGATGAAAGCAAAAACGACGGAGAATACATTCTACTTTCTGAGATGATAACTGTAAATGGAATTAAGATACCTAAAGTACGTAAGTGGTATTACAACAAAGGCGATGTATTTTTAGCTACTGATAATCTTCGTAAAGCGAATATTATAGATTAGCGATAAAAATTCATTTCATCCATATACTTCCAAACTTCTGGTGGCAATAAAGGTTTAATGTTTTTACCATTTTTATGCTCTCTTCTAATAAAAGTAGAAGAGATTTCCATAATGGGTGCATTTACATGATGTATCTTGTCATGCTCCTTAAATTGGTGCTCAATAACACCTTCAGATATTCTTGGATAAACATATAGATGATGAAGATCTAAAATAGCTTCATAATTCTTCCACTTATGAAGCCCTTTCAAATTATCCTCGCCCATTATCAATGAAAAATCATATCCGTCAGGATATTTTTCTCCTAAATGAACAAGCGTATTTATGGTATAATTCGGTTGTGGTAAATTGAATTCGATATTACTAGGTTTTAGCTTATCATAATCCTTTGTAGCCTCATAGACCATTTCAAATCTTTGATGATTATCTAGAAGCGTTTTCTTGGTCTTAAATGGACTTTGAGGCGTTACTACAAACCAAACCTCATCTAAGTCTGAAAACTCTACCATATGGTTCGCTATAACCAAATGACCAATATGAATAGGGTTGAAGGTACCAAAGTATAATCCTACCTTTTTCATGTGCACTTATTCTTTATCGTCTGAAACGAAATCGGCTACCAAATCTATAGCTTCTTGTAAAGCAACATCAAGATCATAATTCTTTATGATCTTATCGAACTGTGGTGCAGTTGCCAATTCTACCGAAGCTTTGGCAATACGCATGTTTATTTTGTCTTCGCTTTCGGTACTTCGCTTTTTAAGTCTAATCTTAAGTTCATCAACACTAGGTGGCTTTACAAAAACAGCCAATGTCTGATCAGGAAACTTCTTTTTAATTCTTAAACCGCCAACTACATCAATGTCAAAAATAACGTTCTTACCTTCAGCCCAAAGTCGTTCTACTTCACTTTTTAAAGTCCCGTAAAAGTTATCTCTATAAACCTCTTCCCACTCCAAAAAATCATCATTCTTGATATGATTTTTGAACTCAGAAACCGACATGAAGTAATAATGCTCTTTATTCTTCTCTTTACCTCTTCTTGGTCGTGAAGTTGCAGAAACAGAAAAAGCCAAATTTAATTCTGGTTGTGCCAATAGATGGCGTACAATGGTTGTTTTTCCACTTCCTGAAGGTGCAGAAAAAATGATTAGTTTACCACCTTTCATCTATAATACGTTTAACATTTGTTCTTTAATCTTCTCTAACTCATCTTTCATTTGCACCACAATTTGTTGCATTGGGGCAAAGTTCGCCTTAGAACCGATCGTATTAATTTCACGACCAATTTCTTGAGAAATAAAGCCTAATTTTTTACCATTACTATCGTCTGACTGTAATGTTTTACTGAAGTAATCTAAATGATTCGCTAAGCGAACCTTTTCTTCAGTAATATCATACTTCTCTAAATAGTAAATAAGCTCTTGCTCAAATCTGTTAGCGTCAACATCTGCCTTTAAATCTTGTACTGCTTTTTCTAGGCGCTCGCGAATGGTAGCTTGCCTATCGGGATCAATGCTTATAACCTCTTCTAATAATTTTTTCAAAGAAGATATTCTGTCAAGAAAATCTTTTTCTAATACACTACCCTCTTCTGATCTAAACTCATTAATTTCTACCAAAGCACCTTGCAATGCTTCTTTGATAGCCTCATATTCAGATTCATCTATATCTTCCTTATCGGTCTTCATCGCATCAGGAAAACGCAATGCCATTTCTAACAATCTTAAATCATCGCCATCGGCAATGCTCTTTAATTGGTTCATGTATTGTTTTACTGCAACTTCGTTTACCTGGGTTGAAGTTGTATCGCCTGTAAGCTCAACGTATAGGTTAAAATCTACCTTACCTCTCAACAATGAATTAGCGACCAATTTTCTTAGTTCTAATTCTTTTTCGCGATAACTTGAAGGCATACGTGCATTTAAATCAATGCTCTTACTATTAAGCGATTTTATTTCTACCGTAATTTTTTTATTAGGTAATTGAACTACATGCTTTCCAAAGCCGGTCATTGATTGAATCATAAATACATTTTAGATTAAGACAAAGGTAAGGTAAATGAAAATTTCAACGTTAATCATCTCACCTTACGTAATTAATAAAGGAGCAAACAAAAAAAATATCTTGTTTACTCCTTAAATTCTAACTGATAAAATATTAAAGTTCTCTAACCCAAATATTTCTAAAACTTACACGACTATCGTCGCCGTGATCTTGTAACATTAAAGGTCCTTTACCATGAGCCGGGTTTTTAGGCCAACCAACATAAGGGGTCGTACCTTTTAACTCTACATGATCTTGAACCAAAATTCCGTTATGAATTACGGTAATATCGCCTGATTTTATTTTGCCGCCATCAACATTAAATTCTGGGGCATGATAAATAATATCATACGTATTCCACTCGCCTGTTGGCACAGAAGCCATTGCTAATGGTACATGTTGCTTATAAATAGAACCAACTTGCCCATTTACATACGTTGGATTATCATTTTGATCTAGAATTTGTACTTCATATATGCCGTTTAGAAAAACACCGCTATTTGCTCTATTCTGATTATCTCTCTGCACTGGCAAAGGAGATTTCCATTCTATATGCAACTGTACGTCTCCAAAATTTTGCTTGGTTTGTATATTACCCGTTTTGTCATTTACCGTCATACTACCATCTTTATTCAAATGCCATTTGGCGGCAGTACTATCATTTGTACTGATCCAATTATTTAAGCTAGTACCATTAAAAAGTACCACAGCATCACTTGGTGCATTACTAGCGGTAGCTGATTTAACAACGGCAACTTTAGGCTCATAAAACTCAGTTTCTTCAGGTGTAGTGGGTTCTTCGCCCATGTATTCCTCATAAACGATTACACTATCCTTAACAGCTTCTAACCCTCCATCAGTAGCTACCGTTACTTTTTCTTGACAAGAAATTACTCCTAAAGAAGCAACTAACAATAGTAATGAATATCTATTTTTCATACGTAAATGCTATTAAAGTTGTTTGATTTTTATGTTTCTAAATGCTACTACATTATGGTGATCTTGCAATCCGATTTTTCCGGTTGTATATTTTCCGAATCCGTCCCAACCTGCAAATTTAGATTTTGCCACCATAGCATCCCATTCTTCATTAGCTACTGGGAAAGTTACCATTACAGTGCCATTTAAGGTAACACTACCTACATGCGCATTGTGATCTACCGTAATCACCATAGTGTTCCACTCCCCAATTGGGTTGGTAACATCTTTAGCCGGTGAAACCATATCATACAAAGCACCAGCTTGATGCGTTGTACCTGCCTTTGCATCTGGGTGTTTATCATTATCTAAAATTTGAATCTCTGGACCAGTTTGATAGCCTGTTCCAAATTTCTCATCTTCACTTACACCCCAAAAGACACCACTATTGCCAGCTTCAGATATTTTCCAATCTAAGCTTAACACAAAATTGGTATACTCCTGTCTTGTTACAAGGTCATGGTTTTGATTCTCTTCACCTTCAGCAGGTGGTGTGTATACCAATGCATCCCCCTCTATTTTCCAGGCATCACTTACTCCGTCGGTTTTGAATTCTTTCCATTGATCTAATGAAGTACCGTCAAACAATACTTCCCAATCATTTTCTACTACAGCAACTTCTTCGACAACGGCTGTTTCGGTGGTTTCTTTTTTCTCTTGCTTACATGCAACGAATGCTAATACACATGCTGCACTTACTATATATTTCTTCATCATCTACTTTTAAAGTCCCAACATTTTCTTCAACATTTCTTTATCTATCTCCGCACCTGCAAAATCATCGAAGGTTTTCTCTGTAGCTTCGATAATATGATCAGAAATAAATTTGGCTCCTTCACGCGCACCCTGCTCTGGGCTTTTAATACAACATTCCCATTCCATAACCGCCCAAACATCACAACCGTATTGTGTTAATTTAGAAAATATGGTTTTGAAATCTATTTGTCCGTCGCCCAATGAGCGGTATCTACCAGCTCTATCGCCCCAATCGTTATAACCACCAAAAGCACCTTTTTTACCTGTTGGGTTAAATTCAGAATCTTTCACGTGAAAAGATTTTATAAACTCATGATAATGATCGATGTATGTGATATAGTCTAATTGCTGTAACACAAAGTGACTTGGATCATAAAGTATATTTACTCTTTTATGATTGCCCGTAGCTTCTAGAAAACGTTCAAAAGTATCGCCATCATGTAAATCTTCACCAGGGTGAATCTCATAACAGACATCAACACCTTCTTTATCAAAATGATTTAAAATCGGAGTCCATCTTTTTGCCAGTTCTTCAAAACCCATTTCCACTAAACCAGCTGGTCTTTGTGGCCAAGGGTGCATGGTATGCCATAATAATGATCCAGAAAAAGTAGCATGAGCTTTTAACCCTAGCCTTCTACTTGCAGTTGCTGCTTTTTTTACGGTTTCTATTGCCCATTCTGTCCTAGCTTTTGGATTGCCATGAACATTCTTAGGAGCAAAAGAATCGAACATTAAGTCATATGCTGGGTTTACAGCAACTAATTGCCCTTGTAAGTGCGTTGAAAGTTCTGTTATTTCTAAACCGTAAGAGTTTACTTTGGCTTTCAGCTCATCGCAGTAGGTTTGACTTTCTGCTGCTTTGTCTAAATCGATTAAAAAAGTTTCCCACGTCGGAATTTGAATTCCTTTATATCCTAAATCAGCTGCCCATTTACACATTCCGTCCAAGGAATTAAATGGAGCTTTGCTGTCTACAAACTGTGCCAAAAATACGGCTGGTCCTTTGATTGTTTTCATAAAAATATACTATCTGTTGTTGTTTGAATTTGTTGTTGAATTTGAGATGTCACATCTCTCAAAAAATCTTATATTTAAGAATTGTATCAGGTTCTTCTCAATACTTTGGAGATTTGCTATAAATATAGGGATTACCATCAGAAAAAGATAAAATTTCAAGCATGAATCAAGATGAAATATTCGACGCAATTGTTGTCGGAACAGGAATAAGTGGCGGCTGGGCAGCTAAGGAATTAACAGAGAACGGCTTAAAAACGCTTGTTTTGGAACGTGGCCCAATGGTAAAGCATGTCGTAGATTACCCTACTATGAACGATGACCCATGGGATTATCCTCTGAAAGGGAAATTATCAAAGGAAGATGAGAAAAAATATCATGTACAAAAACGGGTAAATTGGGCTCCGACAGAAGATTCAAAGCACTTTTTTGTGAATGATCTTGAACACCCATATGTAGAAACAAAACGTTTTGACTGGATTCGCGGCTATCAAGTTGGGGGCAGATCACTTACTTGGGGGCGACAAAGTTACCGATGGAGCGATATTGATTTTGAAGCAAATAAAAAAGAAGGTGTTGGTGTAGACTGGCCTGTTCGATATAAAGATATTTCGCCTTGGTACGATAAAGTTGAGGAATATATAGGGGTAAGTGGCGAGGCATTAGGCTTAGATGTATTGCCCGATGGCATATTTCAACCAGCCATGAAATTGAATTGTGTTGAAGAAGATTTTAAGAAAACCACTGCCGATAAGTTTGACGATGGAAGATTGATAACCATTGGTAGAACCGCTCATATTACAGACCCCAATGCAACTTTTGAAGGTCGTGGTACATGCCAAAATAGAGACCGCTGCTGGCGCGGATGCCCGTTTGGTGGTTATTTTAGTAGTAACTCATCTACATTACCAGCTGCAGAACGTACTGGCAACATGACTTTGAGACCAAACTCTATAGTGCATGAAATCATCTATGATGATACAACAAAAAAAGCAACAGGCGTACGAATTATTGATGCTGAAACCAATGAGAAAATAGAATTTAAGGCAAAGGTGATTTTTCTATGTGCATCGGCAATGGCATCAGTTGGTATCTTGCTACAATCTAAATCTGAGCGTTTTCCTAACGGATTAGGAAATGATTCTGATGCTTTAGGAAGAGGTATAATGGACCACCATTACAAACTTGGAGCAACTGCTAAAGTTGATGGTTACTTAGATAAGTATTATAAAGGCAGACGCGCCAACGGATTCTACATACCTCGCTTTGTAAACCTGACCGAGAAAACAAAGCGCGAAGGTTATTTACGTGGTTTCGGTTACCAAGGTACTGCAAGTAGAGGAGATTGGTCTAAAGAAATTGGTGAGTTAGGGTACGGAAAAGAACTAAAAGAATCTGTACTAAAACCAGGAAGTTGGACCATTGGAGTAACAGGATTTGGTGAATTCTTACCATATGACGATAACCGAGTTACCCTAAGCCCTACTGAGAAAGACAAATGGGGATTACCACAATTGGCTTTTGACGTTGAGTTTAAAGAGAACGAGTATAAAATGCGCGAAGACATTAAAAAAGAAATTGTAACCATGTTCGAAGAAGCTGGTTTTAAAGATGTTTCTTCTTATGATGAACCTAGCGGACCTGGCTTAGGCATTCATGAAATGGGTGGCGCAAGAATGGGACACAGTGCAAAGACTTCGATTATAAATAAAAATAATCAAGTACATTTGGTACCAAATGTGTACGTGACCGATGGTGCTTTTATGTCATCATCTAGCTGTGTAAATCCGTCATTAACATATATGGCTTTTACGGCTAGAGCAGCAAACCATGCAGCTGAACAATTAAAAGCAGGAAAATTCGCATAGCGCTAAAATTAATTAGCGATTATAACGTTTATTAAATCCTATAGCTTAAAGAAAATAACAACTTATGGAAAATGCTTCAGCCAGAAATATGTGGGGTGACTATTTAAAAAACCACCTCGAAGATGTCTTTCACGAGACACCGAAAACGATATATTTTGGCGACAATGAACAAGATGCCAACGAAAACGCTAGATTAATACAGAGCGGAGCTAGAAAGGCAATTTCACATTCTTTACTAGGTTTACAAAACCGTAATGAATCTTTACCAAAAATAGGAGATTATATAGTAGTCACAAATTGGAGTGGTGAAGCACAATGTATCGTTGCTACCACCGCCGTTTCTCTTAAACCGTATTTCAGTATTGATGCTACTTATGCTCAATTAGAAGCAAATGGAGACAAATCATTAGATAGCTGGAAAAAGTATCATTGGGACTTTTTTACCAGAGAATTACAAGAATTCAAAAGAGAACCAAGAGAAAGTATGATTGTTGTATGCCAACATTTTAAAGTGGTAAATTCTTAATTATCACTTAAAGTTTATAAAACAAAAAGAGCCGCAAATTGCGGCTCTTTTTTATACTCAATAATTACTTTTTAGTTCTCTAAAGCTACCCAAGTATTTCCGCTTTTATGCGAATCTACGGTTGCTTCAATAAAGTTCATACCACGAACACCGTCTGTCATAGTTGGGAATTCGCCGTCATTGTATTTTTCACCTCTAATTGCTCTTGCAACACCTTTATAAATGTTGGCCATAGAATCAAAAATACCTTCTGGATGACCAGCTGGTAGTTTTGTACCATCTAAAGACAATTCAGAATTATATGCATGACCAGGCTTGTAGATTTGTGTAGGCTCCGTATCACTTAATTTATATAAGAAATTAGGCTTTTCCTGTTCCCATCTAAAAGCACCCTTTTCACCATAAATTGAAATTGCCAGTCCGTTTTCTTCACCCGTAGCTACTTGACTACCTCTAATAACACCTTTTACATGGTCACCCATACGAATTAGCACGGTACCATCAACATCCATCTGGTTATCTTCATAAAGGTAGTTGAAGTCGCAAAGTAGTTCGTTCACTTTAAGTCCCGTAGTATATTCAACCATATTAAAGGCATGAACACCGATATCGCCCATACAAGAACTAATACCAGCTTTTTTAGGATCTAATCTCCAAACAGAAGATCTCTTTTCCTTGTCATGAATAATCGTATTGATCCACCCTTGGTAATAGACTGCATCTACTTTATGTATTTTACCTAAGGCACCAGCTTTGATCATTTCACGCATTTGGCGTACCATTGGATAACCTGTATATGTGTGGGTTAAAGCGAAAACAGTACCTGCTTTCTCATGAGATTTCTGTAAATCTTTAGCCTCTTCTAAAGTAGTGGTCATCGGCTTTTCACAGATAACGTTAAAACCATTTTCTAACAACTTCTTTGCCATTGGGTAATGCAAGAAGTTAGGCGTAAGAATAGAACAAACTTGAATACGTTCATCTTCTGGTAGTTTTAACTCCTCTTCAATTAAGGTATCAAAATCTTTATATATTCTATTTAACGGCACATCTATTTCTTTGGCGAAAGCTATGCTGGCATCATAATCAGGATTAAAAACAGCACCTGTTATTTCATAATTATCATTAATAAACGATGCTACTCTGTGCAACACTCCTATTAAAGAATCTCCTCCTCCACCTAATATTCCTAATCGTATTTTCTTTGGCATTTTGTTGTTGTTTTTGTTGTTTGTTATTGAAAATAGTATTGTTTAAAATCCCTTCGGATTTATATTTGTTCTAATTCTTGAAAAAATTCACCCCATTTATCTACTAAAGAATAGCTATAATATTTAACGAGTCACAATTTTCAGGCGTTTAAATTAAAGAATTTATCTAAGACTGATATTCTATTTTCTCTGTTTTAAAGAAAATGGCGAACAATATAAATACAGCCAACGCAAAACCAGCCGGATACATCCAAATAGTTTCCCAAACATGTTTACCGTCATCTAAAAGGTAAGCCGTTGAAATCTTTCCTGCAACCCAAAACCCTATTAACATACCCACACCATAAGTCGCTAAAGTTATAAGACCTTGTGCCGAGCTTTTAAACTTTTCACCCGCTTTACTATCGGTATATATTTGCCCTGAGACAAAGAAAAAATCATAACATATACCATGCAGTGCTATACCGATGATGAGCATAAACCCAAGTTCGTTAACATCACCAAATGCAAATAATAAGTAACGTACCACCCAAGCAGCCATAGCCACCAGAATAGTCTTTTTAAATCCGAATTTGGTAAAGAAATAAGGAAGTAATAACATAAAGGCACTCTCAGAAATTTGACCTAATGTCATTTTCCCTGTAGGGTTATCCATGCCGATTTCAACAAGAAACGGATTTGCATTCTGATAGTAAAATGCCAGCGGAATACATATTAAAACTGAAGAGATAAAGAAGATTAAAAAATTCTTATCCTTGAATAAACTCAAAGAATCTAACCCTAAAATTTCTTTTAATCCTAGTTTTTCTGAACTAGCTGCTTTTGGCGGTGTTTTAGGTAATGTAAAACTGAAAAATCCTAATATTAAAGAAGCTATGGCAGTCATCAAAAAAGTGTTTTTTAATAAACCCTGCCCTATATTGTCACCTTGGTCCCAGCTAAAAACATAGCTAATTGAGAGTCCGGCAATAATCCATCCTGCAGTTCCGAATACTCTAACCATTGAAAACTCTTTCGCTGGGTTCTTCATTTGATTAAAGGAAATCGAATTTACCAAAGCCAAAGTGGGCATATATAAAATCATATATACCAAAACCAACATATAAAAATTATCGAAAGCAGCACTTTGGTACATGAAATACATGAGAACAGCACCAAAAAGATGCAAAACCCCTAAAATTCTTTCTGCATTAAAGTATCTGTCCGCTATTATACCGATAACAAAGGGAGCAATAATAGCTCCCCATGATTGTGTTGAAAATGCCAAGGCTATTTCACCGTCTGTTGCTTTTAAATTGTTTCCTAAAAATGTACCTAGAGTCACGAACCATGCACCCCAAATAAAAAACTCTAAAAACATCATAAAGCAAAGCTGGGCTCTGACTTTATTTTTCATCTATCTTTTGTAATAAACATAATCTGAGCTTATAGGTGTTTCATCATTATTTCTAAAATCTACAGCAATTTGCCCTCTATGACTTGTAGAATGATTGATGATATGAAACAGAATATCTTGCAAGGTATTGGTAAACAATCGCCCTTCGGAATTCTCATAATCTATACGCTTATCAAAATTATCTGCATTAGTGACTATCTCGAACGAACTACGTTGATTTTCATAATGAATATCTGCCCAGTTTTTGACATCATGTTCTTGCCAAACCTCGTAATCACTAGGTTTATTTAAAATTCTAGCGTTCCAAAGATGATGCGCATTTAATATATGACTAAATAAACGCATGGTTTCTGGCGGCACTGCATCTAGCGCCAAACACTGTTCTATAAGTTTCTTGTTGCAGTGAAAATTATAATCGAATATTTCATTAAAAAAAGTCTCCATAAATCATACTCTTGATTATTCTATTTCTTTTGCCGCTTTCAACAAAAGATCTCTAGTAGCAATTATACCTGCCTCTTCACTTATTTCAGAGCCTTCATATTCCACACCGATAAATCCGGTATATCCAGCATCTTTCACAATTTTCAGCATTTGAACGTAATCAATACCAGTATCATATCCGTCAGCATCAAAATTGTTAGATTTTGCACTTACTGCCTTAGCATATGGCATTAATTCTTTAACACCCTTGTATTTATCATACTCCTTTAAACAATCCCAACTCTCAGGCTTACGTTCAATGCAGAAATTTCCAAAATCAGGTAAGCTTCCACAGTTATCCATATTTACGGTTTTCATCACCTGAGCGTGTAACTCTCCATTAGAGGATAATCCGCCATGATTTTCAACTAAAATATTAATATTCTTAGTTTTTGCGTAAGTCGCTAATTTGGTAAGTCCGTCTACAGAATTCTTGATCCATTCTTCAGGTACGTTACTACCGTTAAGGTTCACTCTAATGGCATGGCAGCCCATAGCTGCAGCGGCATCTACCCATTTTTTATGCTTCTCTACAGTTTCGTTTCTTTCGGTTTCATCATTAACCGCTAAATTTCCTTGACCATCGATCATGATCAAAACATTCTTCATTCCGTATTTTTCAGCCTCTGCATTAGATTTTGCAACGAAATTTGCCATAGCCTCTTCAGAATAACCTGCTTCTTCTAATTCAGGATTATACAGCTGACTTACATATTCTAATCCTGTAAATCCCCAATCTTTAGCTTTTTCAGCAAAAGAATATGGATCAACGCCATCTTCTCTAATCATTTTATGCATTGACCATTGTGCTAGAGATAATTTAAAAAATGGGGCAACATTACTGTCTTTTGCTACGACTTCAGAATTTTCCACTTTTTCTTTTTTGGTTTCCTTACACGCGTAAGTTCCTAATAACGAGATTCCAATACCTACAATAGAGGCAATTCGAATAAAACTTTTTCTTTTCATTTTTGGTAGTTTGTTGTTGTTTGAAATATAACCCTAACTGTTGACGTTAAAATTATGAATTGATACATTATTCTAGCATAACGTTAGCAATAGCGAATTTCGCAAGAATAATGGACTTTAAATGTATAGAATTAATTTTATATTTAATAAATTTAGAGATTAAACAACTTTTATGAGCAAATTTTATTATAACGAAGAACAAGAGTCCTACGACGCAATTGTCGTAGGTACTGGAATAAGTGGTGGTTGGGCCGCAAAAGAACTATGCGAGGCAGGCCTTAAAACCCTAGTTTTAGAACGTGGTAGAATGGTCAAACACATTGATGACTATGAGACTGCTAATAAAGACCCATGGGATTTCCCGAATGCGGGTGAACCGACAAAAGAAATTATAGCGCAACAACCAAAGCAACATAGAACAGGTTACACTACAAACCAAGCAAGTAATATGTGGTTTGTAAATGACTTAAAGCACCCATACAACGAAACAAAGAGATTTGATTGGATGAGAGGGTATCACCTAGGTGGTCGTTCACTACAGTGGGGTCGTCAAAGTTATCGTTTAAGTGATATTGACTTTGGAGCAAATAAAAAAGAAGGTATTGCTGTTGATTGGCCTGTACGTTATAAAGATATTGCACCTTGGTATGATAAGGTAGAGACATTTATTGGTGTAAGTGGTGAAAATTTAGGGCTAGAGCAATTACCTGACGGTCAATTTTTACCAATGATGGACCTGAACTGTGTAGAGCAAGAATTCAGAGAAAAAGTAGCAGAGAATTTTGATGGTCGTGTAGTAACTGCCGGTAGAACAGCACATATTACAGGAACCAAACAATTTGATGGAAGAAGTAAATGTCAATTTAGAAACAGATGTATAAGAGGGTGTCCTTTTGGAGCTTACTTTAGTAGTTTGTCTTCTACATTACCAGCAGCAGAAGCTACAGGTAATATGACACTTAGACCAGATTCTATTGTACATGAAGTAATTTATGACCCAAAGACAAAGAAAGCTACCGGTGTAAAAGTAATTGACGCAAATACGAAAGAAACTTTTGAATTTAAGGCGAAAGTTATTTTCTTATGTGCATCAGCAATTGCATCTACTTCTATATTAATGCAATCTAAATCTGAAACCTTCCCTAATGGTATGGGTAATGAATCTGACCAATTAGGTCGTAACATAATGGACCACCAACTAAAAGTAGGAGCTTCTGGTAAATTTGACGGATTTGAAGATAAATACTATAAAGGAAGAAAGCCTAGTGGAATCTATATTCCAAGATTTAGAAACTTAGGTGGTGATTCTGATAGAAAAGATTACATAAGAGGATTCGGTTATCAAGGTGGTGCCTCTAGAGGTAATTGGCAAGAATCTATTGCCGAACTATCTCACGGTAAAGAATTAAAAGATGCTGTTTTAAAACCAGGTGGATGGACATTTGGTATGATGGGCTTTGGAGAAGTGCTACCATACGAAAACAACAGATTTACATTAGACTACGATAAGTTAGATGATTGGGGTCTACCAACGGTTACTTTTGATGCTGAGCTTCAAGAAAACGAACTTAAAATGCGTAAAGACATTTTAGAGTCGGCTGTTGATATGTTAGAAAAAGCCGGACTTAGAGATGTAAAGGGTTATGATGAAGAAAGTGCATTAGGTTTAGGTATACATGAAATGGGTACAGCCCGTATGGGAAGAGACAGAAAAACATCTGTTCTAAACGGAAACAACCAATTACATGATGTATCTAATGTATATGTAACTGACGGGTCATTTATGACTTCTGCTAGTTGTGTAAACCCATCATTAACTTACATGGCCTTTACGGCTAGAGCTGCAGACCATGCAGTTAAAGAACTTAAAAAAGGAAACATATAATGGATAGAAGACGCGTATTAAAAAATATGGGTATGTCACTTGGATATATGGTGGCCACCCCAACTTTATTATCAATTGTTCAAAGTTGTAAAAGTGAGCCAGCCCTTACTTGGACACCTGAATTTTTAGATCAAAATGAAGGTTCTGTGCTTTCAAAATTGGTGAATCTTATTTTACCAAAAACAGATACACCTTCTGCTACAGAAGTACAAGTTGATATTTTTATAGACAGGTTTGCCAAAGACGTAATGGAAAAGGAACAACAAGATTTCTTTAAAATGTCTATGAACAAATTTATCAATAAAGCCTTGGCTGATTCTGGTAAAGAAAAAGCCGAAGATTTAACTGCTGAAGATTTAGAACCAGTTTTAGCAAGTTCTTTGAAATACAACAAAGATGAACAAGAACAAATGTTCAAAACCATAAACAGTTATACAAAGGCTATTGCCGATGGTGGTACTGCTGAACTAGATGACGAAATTTCAAGATTTGCTTTTGCCAACAACCTAAGAGGTATGACTATTTGGGGCTATAAAGCTTCTGAATACGTAGGTGAAGAAGTTTTGGCATACTTACCTGTACCAGGGGAATATGTGCCTTGCGGTGATCTACAAGAGCTTACTGGCGGTAAGGCATGGTCCTTATAACCAAATAACATTCTAATATTTAATAGCCAAGAGCATGATTTATTATCGCTCTTGGCTATTTTCATTTAAATACACTACCCATGAAAAGAAGAAGTTTCATTCAAAAATCTGCACTAACTACAGGCGCACTTTCAGTAGCAAGTACCGTATCATTTGCCAATACATTAAACCATAATACAGCAGCGCATAAATACAATTTAAAATATGCACCCCACTTAGGCATGTTTAAACATCTTGCAGGCGATGACCCTATTGACCAATTGAACTTTATGGCAGATCAAGGTTATACTGCTTTTGAAGATAATGAGATGCGCAAACGCCCCATTGAGCAACAAGAAAAAATGGCGGCAACCATGAAAAAGCGTGGTATTGAAATGGGTGTTTTTGTAGCCCATGAAATTCATTGGAAAACACCGAATCTAGCATCTGGAGATTTAACTAAAAGAGAAGAGTTTTTAAATGATATAAAAAGCTCAATTGAAGTAGCTAAACGAGTAAATGCAAAATGGATGACCGTAGTACCAGGCCATGTAGATCTAAAACTACGAATGGGCTACCAAACTGCCAATGTTATAGAAAGCCTTAGACAAGCATCTGCCCTATTAGAACCACATAATATTACCATGGTTTTAGAGCCATTGAATTTCAGAAATCACCCTGGGTTATTTTTGACAGACTCTCCTCAAGCCTTTGAAATTTGCAGAGCGGTTAATTCACCTTCATGTAAAATTTTATTTGATATCTATCACCAACAAATTCAAGAAGGAAACCTAATTCCGAATATGGAAGCCTCTTGGTCTGAAATCGCTTATATTCAAATAGGTGACAATCCCGGTAGAAATGAACCAACTACTGGTGAAATCAATTACCATAACGTGTTTAAATGGATACACGAACAAGGCTTTACTGGAGTATTGGGCATGGAACACGGAAACTCAAGAGACGGAAAAGAAGGTGAGCTGGCCGTTATAGAAGCTTATAAGAAAGTAGACGATTTTCTTTAAGCCTAAAATCTACATTATTACAATCATAAGAGAACGAAAAATGCATTTCATCGAATAGTTATCACTTTTTCGATGAAATGCATTTTCAATATGTAAGAATTTACTTACTGATTCGTTCTTTTATATATGTCCCAATACCTACAAACATTACTCGTCTATGCCGGTTTGCTTTTGGCATCAAAAATATCTTTTTATATCTATAAAAAGGTGAAGTTAAATTCATTTGAATTATTTCAAATGAGACTACGATACAAGTGGTTCAATTTTAAAAGTGTCATAAAATTAACCTATCATAGTTTTTTTAATGATACTATTCATTTTCCATAATCCAAAATGGATTTTCATGCGTATATAATTTATACTCTAATACTTAAGCTATGGAAAACTACATCACAATATTGATGATATACGCGGCAGCGCTATTATTTTCGACTGTATTAAAGCCGTATATCAAAAACGATAAATAAAATTCCCCTTACTTAACCTCGGCTTAGCCGTATATAAAAAAGACCTCATCAACGAGGTCTTTTTTATTCTCTTTTTTAAAATTATAGTAAGACCAGAATATTAGTTAATCATCATCTGGTTGCCATTACAACACTTAAAGATCTTTCACTATTTCCTTTGGTGATAAAACCTCTATATTAAATTACGATTAATAAGATCTCGCTATATAAAAACACTAAGGATAAAATAACCTCACTTTCTATACAACAAATAGAAAAAGTATAAATTTTATACTGAAATTTAAAAAACCTAGTAATATAAATAACGACTACTAGTGAATACTGAAGAATATAAAAAGCCAGGTGGTTTGATTGGTACTATAAAAAATGTACGGCCCCACTAATGCTTCTATTATGAAAAATGCCCACCAAGCCTAATAAAGGTAGTTCCCCCGAAACCTTTTCTTAGAACGTAATCATACGACGAATCGTAGTTATACTTATTTTGGCGCTCAAACATTAGATATAAGATAACATACACTACCTTATAAAGAACCGTACTAAATTTTAAACTTTTATATCTGCCTTAAAAGAACCTTGTATATTCAAAGATTCTCCATTAGCATTTTCTAATTGTACTTCTAACTTGCCATCTACATTGTTAGAAAAACTTTCAGTGATTATAACATCACCCGATTTAATAAAAAAAGGTAGTTCACTAATACCACCCAAATCTGCAAAACCGTAAACACCGTTAAACTTATTAAGTAAACGATCTAAATTCTTTATTTTATGAACACCCACAGGTATACCATTATTCATTTTTTCAGTGGAAGCAATTATAAACTCTAAAGTTTGTTTCTCACCACCATCAACTGAAGTAAAACTCAACAACAAATTGTCTATTGTATTACCAAATTTATCTTGTTCAATTTTCTTGGTAAAGGTTGCTTTGCCATCTAAATGAAAACTTCTTTCTCCATCAACCTTAAAACTACATGTGCCTTTATCAACTCTAATACTTTCCAAATCACCTTTTGATCCGCCTGAAAGCAAAATAAAAGGCATTATTCCGAAAAAAAATATTTTTAAAAACTTAGCTATAAACTGAATTATCTTAAACATGATTGTAAGAAATTGTTATAGTCATGGCTTGTTAATATTTCGTTTTTGAACCTCCATTACCACTGCCATATTTTCATTTACCCCATCTTCATCTTGCATAAATTGCGAAGCAACCAATAAAGCAACAATAAATAATGCCAACATTACACCGCACTTTTTCATGTCAATTTCATTTATAACACACTGAAGTTCTTTGCTAAAGATAATTTTAAGCTAAAAAAGGGAGGGTCTTTAATGTATAACCTGTCTTATTTTATGTATAATCGGAAACCTAAATTCTAGCGCAATTAATAAAAAAGAGTATTTGTAGTCTTTTTCTTTCTAAATGTAAAGGATTTAAAAGTTTTCACCCCTTTACCACATTAATATACCGATTACACTAAAATATCTTCCATTGATACAAATTCGCCTATGAAAGCTCTACAAACCCGTAATTTTTCATAACTTTCTAACTTGATACCCGATCTTTTATGTTACAAGCTGTAATAGTTGATGATGAAATTAAAGCTCTGCAGAGCCTAACATGGGAGCTTACCAACTTCAGTGATGAAATCAATGTTATTGCATCATTTACCAATCCAAATGAAGCACTTTCATATTTAGAAAATAACACTCCAGATTGTCTTTTCTTAGACATCGAAATGCCCACTATGGATGGTTTTCAGTTTATTAAAAAACTCACCAACAAGAATTTCCCTGTAGTAATCACCACCGCTTATAATCAATATGCCTTAAAAGCTATTAAAAGTCAGGCTTTAGACTATCTATTAAAGCCGATAGATACCGATGATTTAGAAGAAACCATTGTTAAGATCAAAAAATTTAATAGCAAGAATTTTTCTGTTGAGAAATTAGAAATGGCACTCTTAAATTATAACTCAAGGTCCGTACATAAACGCATTACATTAAACACCGATGGTAAATTGTTATTTTTGGAGAGTGATGAGATTCTTTATGCGGAATCTGATGGTAATTACAGTACCATATTTTTAACCGACGGTCAAAAAATAGTACTTACCAAAAAATTAAAAGAAGTCAACGAGTTGCTTCCGGCAGATTCTTTTTTTAGAATTCACAATTCGTACATCATCAACCTAAATAAAATAAAGGAATTTTTAAAAACTGATGGTTACGTGGTTTTAAAGTCAAATCATAAAATACCCGTATCAAGACAAAAAAAATCAGATTTTTTAGATATGTTATAGCATTATAAAAAGCTATTCACGTATTAATCTTAAGCTCACATTTAAATATTATAGTGCATAAAATCAAGTTTAAATTTCTATTTCTCCTTCTGTACACTATAGTATCGCAGCAACTTAGTTATTCGCAAGATGTAACCAGAAATTTAAAAGAAACAGTAGATAGTCTATTCTCTAAAACTCCGAAAGAATTTCAACAAATACATTCTGCCTTAGCAAACTATAGCAATGACAGTACTTCGTTACGCTACATAGAAAACAAAGCTACAACTAACAAGTATCTTTTGGGTGAAGCATACGCTTTAAACCAACTGGGAAATCTCTATCGAGACTTATCAATGTACCCTAAAGCACTAGAACTTTATCAAAAGGCTTTAGATGTATCTATTAACGCTAATAACATTGAGTTTAGAGTATATAGTTTAAATATGCTCAGTACGGTTTACAGGCGCACAGATGCTATAAAATCTGCTTTAGACAAAAGTCAAGAGGCTTTAGAGTTGGCTGAAAATGTTACCGAACCCAATAATGACCTAAAAAGGAGCATCACCGTATCTCTAAACAGTATTGGTGGAATATATCAAATGCTAGAACAGTATGATCTGGCTATTGAGAAATATGAAAGATCCATGATTCTTCAAAAAGAATTGGACGACAAACAAGGACTTGCCATTAGCCATCAAAATTTAGGTGAGTGTTATGAATATCAAGGAGCGCTTGAGCCTGCTTTAAAAAACTTTAGAAAAGCACTTGTTTACAATGAGATAATTGATTCTAATCGCGGCAAAATAATCTGCAATTATAGTATAGCACACGTGTATGTACACATGGGTAAAATCAAAGAAGCGATTTCAATTTTAGAAAATAATTTATTAAAAGCCATTTCTATTGGTGACCAAAAAATCATAACGACTATTTATATAAACTTAGGATGGTCGTTGATACGTTTTGGCGATTATGACGCTGCAGAAACTAATTTAGAGTCTGGTTTAAGCTTAGCAACATCTAACGATTTCAATGCAGAAATAGCCGAAGCGAATAAATTCTTATCTGAGCTATGGATCAAGCGAGATGATTACCAGAAAGGTATGCGCTATTTTAAAGAATCTAGAAAATACGAAGAGCGCATTACCAACTCTCTTAATCTACGGTACGTAAATGACATGATTTTACGATACGAATCTCAAAAAAGAGCCAACCAGTTAGACCGTCTAGCCAAAGAAAATGAAACGGTACGCTTAAAGTTAAAGAAAAACAGAACCATGCTAATTATCATTGGTATCTTCTTAATTCTACTTGTAGGCATTTTATATATTCTATATAGGCAGAGCCAATTAAACGCAGAGAAAAAACTACTGACATTAGAGCAAAGTATGTTACGTAGTCAAATGAATCCGCATTTTTTATTCAATTCTCTAAACTCGATTAAGCTATATATCATTAATAATGAGAAAAAGAATGCTGTTCATTATTTAAACAAATTTTCGAAACTGGTACGAAAAATACTTGAGGCATCGTCTCAACGAGAAATCTCTTTGGCAGATGAGCTAGAAACGGTAGCGCTGTATATGAATATTGAAAACATAAGGTTTTCTAATGAAATCAACTTTAACATTCATATTAAAGACGACATAAATACTCATAACATAAAAATACCTTCGCTTATACTACAGCCTTTTTTAGAAAACGCATTATGGCATGGCCTCTCATCTAAAGATGGAGCAAAGAATATAGATTTAGAAGTAAAAAAAGGTAAAAGTGGCTTTATTGAAATAATTATTACCGACAACGGTGTGGGTAGAGATGCTGCAGAAAAAATAAAGGACAGTAAGGTTCTCAAGAGAAAGTCGGTAGGTATTGATATTACCAAAGAACGACTAGCAAACTTTTCTCGTGACTATGAAAACTTTTTTCATGTAGATATCATTGATAAGTTTGATGATGATACTAACCCATTGGGCACACAGATAGTAATCTATATACCTATTATTTAAGGTGGTCTTTAGCAACCTCCTCTAATTCATTATACCAAGGCGCACCGAATTTTCTAATTAATGCTTCTTTAACGAATTTATAAACAGGCACTTTTAGTTCGTCACCCAAAGCACACGCTGGGTCACAAATTTGCCATTTATGATAGTTAACAGCAGTTAGCTCGGTATATTCACGCACTCTAATTGGGTACAAGTGGCAAGACACAGGTTTCTTCCACTTTATTTCCCCTTGGTTATAAGCTTCTTCTATACCACATTTAGCTATTTTCTTATCATCGAAAATAACGTAGGCACATTCACTTCCATTTACCAATGGGGTTTCCCACTCACCATCTTCACCCTTAACAAAAGCACCTTGCTCTTCAATAACAGCAACACCCTCAGGTCTTAAAAATGGTTTAACCTTAGCATAGATATCGACCATAATTTCAGTTTCTGAATCTTCAACTGGCGCACCAGCTTCGCCATCGACACAGCAACCACCTTTACACGCGCTAAGGTTGCAAACAAAATCGTTTTCTATAATCTCTTCAGATACTATGGTTTTCCCTAATTGAAACATGACCTAATTTAAAGGGCGCAAGATACATTTTTTAAAAAGTAATGGTCTTAGAAAATTTTAAGAATAAACATCTAAGTGCATATTTATAAACGTAAATTTGCAAAAAATTTGAAGAATGGAGTTTCATTTTGATTTAAGAGAGATTGCAACCGCAAGTATGGTACTATTTGCAGTTATTGATATCTTAGGTAGTATTCCTATTATTATTGGACTTAGAAAAAAAGTAGGACACATTCAGTCTGAAAAAGCATCTGTTGTTGCTGCTGTAATAATGGTTGCCTTTCTATTTCTTGGGGAAGAAATTTTAAATCTTATTGGTATTGATGTAAATTCATTTGCCGTTGCCGGTGCATTCATCATATTCTTTTTAGCTATTGAAATGATTTTAGGTATTCAATTATACAAAGATGACGAACCTGAAAGTGCATCTATTGTACCTATTGCCTTCCCATTAATTGCTGGCGCAGGTACACTTACCTCTTTGCTTTCATTACGAGCAGAGTATTATGTTGAAAATATTATTATAGCTATTGTTGTCAACATTGTCTTCGTTTTCATTGTACTTAAATCATCTGTGAAAATCGAGAAAATGCTCGGTAAAAACGGAGTAAATGTAATTAGAAAGGTATTCGGAGTTATTCTTATGGCAATTGCTGTTAAATTATTCGCCGCTAATATTAATGAGCTTTTCTAGACCGTAAGAAGGTTGTATTTTTATAAAAACAAGTTTATGAGCAAGACGTTATCCATAATTTTCATAGTAATCGCTGTAGCCCTTATAGCCTACAATGTAACTTTAGTGAATTTTGCAGACCCTTTTGAGAAAAATAGTACGATAGCATTAATCGGAATTATGGCGTCGTTATGCGCCATTGTACTTCTTCTAGTATTCGTTACCAGCAGAAAGATTCAAGATAAAATAAATAAGGATTAATTATTGGCTTTAATCTCGCCAGATTCTTGTTGCTGAATTCCGCCGCCATCTAATTCTAGCACCTTCTGAAGCATTAGATCTTCATCTGCTTTAATTTTGGCGTGTATATTCGTGTTGAATAGTTGCTCTGCGATATTAGCTTTCAAAAATCGTTTGATACTCTGCTCATAATCATAGAAATTCATTCTTAGATTTCTATCTACGGAATATTGTACAAATCTTTCAAAGAGAATATCGTCAACTTTAAAATCGTTTACAAATTCTTCTTGTGTGTATTGAGCATATCTTTCTCGATCCTCGTCTAAATGTTCGAATACAAAAAAGGACAAGAAGCCTAAATTATCCATACTCTCAACAGCTTCTTCTTCATTGCTTCCGATTGGCACAAATACATCTGGTATAATACCGCCACCGCCATAAACCACTTTTCCTTTCGGAGTAGTAAACTTCAATGAATCTGCTACTTTAATGCTATCTACAGAAATCATTTCTCCACTATGGAATCTATCTGTAAAACGTTGATAGTAATCTTTAGTACCGTTAGCATATGTTTTTTGAATACTTCTACCTGTTGGGGTGTAATATCTAGAAACTGTAAGTCTAACTGCCGAGCCATCACCTAGCGCCATTTCTCGCTGAACCAAACCTTTGCCGAAAGATCTACGACCTACAATAGTACCAATATCATTGTCTTGTAATGCACCCGCTACAATTTCACTAGCCGAGGCAGATCTTTCATTTATTAAAACATAAATAGGTTTATCTTCAAAACTACCTTCATCTGTAGCAAAACTCTTATTGATCTTGCCTTTTTTATTTTTAGTGAACAAAATGAGTTTACCATCTTCTAGAAACTCATCTGCCATTTCTTCTGCCATGCCTAAATAGCCGCCAGGGTTATCTCGCAGGTCGAGCACTAATTTTTTAGCACCTCGCTTTTGTAAGCGCACCAAAGCATCTTTAAACTCTTTATAAGTAGACTCAGCAAAGCGATTTACTTTTATATAGCCGATATCTCTATTAAGCATATAAAAGGCATCGACACTTTTTAAGGGTACAATACCACGCTTCACCTTTACATTAAAAGTTCTGTTTTCTGTTTTTCTAAATACGGTAAGATCAATAGAAGTACCTTCTTGACCTTTTAACTTTTCTACTATAATTTCACTAGGGAAGTCTTTACCATACAGCGTATCGTTATCTGCCATTAGAATACGATCACCTGGCAAAATTCCTTTTACGAAACTTGGTCCGTCTTTGACGGTTTTTATAACTGCAATAGTATCGTTATAAGAGTAAAAGTTAATACCGATACCCACAAAATCGCCCTTCATATTCTCGGTCACACCAGACATTTCTTTTTCAGAAATGTATACAGAATGCGGATCCAGTTTTTCAAGAATACTGTTGACAGTAATATCAACAATACTATCTGTATTTACATCATCTACATATTCGTAGTCGATGTAATCTATAAGTCTGTTGAGTTTGTCTTTCTTAGAATTTGTAGAAAAAAGACGTTCTGGAGAGTCATTAAAATTCAGTTTTCCGCCTATAAAAAACCCTAATGCAAGCGCAATAGCGATAATTAAAGGAAATAGAGCACTGTATTTTTTATTCATCATTAGTGTAAACGTTAGATAGTAACATTTATTTCTGGCATATGTTGTAATTCAACCCCTGCTTTTGCTAAAAATTGTAATCCCGAATCATCTTTGTATCCTACTTGGTACACTACACGTTTAATGCCAGACTGATGAATTAACTTACTACATTCTCTACAAGGCGATAATGTAATGTACAAAGTAGCACCTTGACAAGATTGGGTAGAACCTGCTACTTTTAAAATAGCATTGGCCTCTGCATGTAAAACATACCATTTCGTGTACCCTTCTTCATCTTCGCAATAATTTTCGAATCCTGTTGGTGTACCATTGTATCCGTCAGAAATAATCATTCTATCTTTTACGATGATCGCACCTACTTGCTTACGCTTACATGAAGAAAGCATACCCCATTCTTTGGCCATTCTTAAATAGGCCCTATCATACTTTAATTGTTTTTCTTTCTTCATTTACAGTACGCTTTATATAAGCACTTAACCCTAAGGTACCTGCTTTGATTAGTACCGACAATATCTTAGGGTAAACTTTAACAATCTAAAAAGGAAATGTTTCATATAACAACGGTAGCGTAACCAGTATTATGATAATGCTACCGACCGTAATAAATAAGCTTTGCTTGACTTTTAAGATGCTTTGAACTACATAAGCCAAAATCAACACTAATAAAACAATAACTACCTGAGATAATTCGATACCTCCGGCAAAACCTAATAAAGGGGCTAATTTATCTTCCTCTCCCATAATCATCATTTTAAAATAATTGGAGAATCCGAATCCGTGAATTAGTCCGAAAAAACCGGTAGCTAAAACATGAAACCAAATAGTTCTATTTTCATTTTGATTCTTATAATCTACCAAATTAAAAATAGCGGTTGCAAGAATTGTTACAGGTATCAAAAACTCTATCCAGCTGGCTTCTATCACTAAAATCTCGTAAACCGAAAATACTAATGCCAAGCAATGCGTAAAGGTAAAGACGGTTGCTAAAAGCAACACATTCTTCCAACTTTTAAATGTAAAAGGAAGCGCCAGTGCAGTTAGAAAAAGTATGTGATCATATGCATTTATGTCTAAAACATGATGCAGACCTAATTCTATATAAAACCAAAACTCTTGCATGCTACTATTTTAAAAAATTCTCTTCTAATTTAACCCGCGCTCTTTCTGTATCGTCTCATAAGCGGCTTGCACCTGCTTAAACTTCTCTTCAGCACCTTTTTTAATAGCTTCATCTTTGGTATTCACCCTGTCTGGATGATACTTTTTAGCCATTTCTCTATACGCTTTCTTTACCTCAGCATCGGTTGCCGACTTCTCAATATCTAAAATTTTATAAGAATTGTTCGCCGATTTCACGAACATGGCTTTTATACTTTCAAATTCATTAAGCGAAACTCTAAGGTAACCAGCAATTTCACGAATTTTTTGAATTTCGGGGTTACTGATACTACCATCTGCCTGAGCAATACCGAATAAAAAGTGTAATAACTGCAGACGGACTTCATAACGGGTGCGTTGTGCCAAAAACGTACAAACGTTTTGTGCAGATATTTGTCCTTTCTTATTTATTTCATTGAAACTTCTAAAAATAGCATTCGCCTTGTCTTTGCCATAGGTGCTAACAAAATACTGGCGTACATAATCCATTTCTGACTGACTCACTTGCCCGTCTGCCTTAATAACAAGTGAACATAACGATAGTAAGTTCAGCTCAAAATCTGCCGCAGTTACATTAGGTCGTGTATAATCTTCGAACACACTACGAGCGCTACCTTTACTAGATCCAAAAAAGCTGTCTATAACACTACCGGCAAAGAAGCCTAAAACTGCTCCAGATAAACCTCTTAAAAAAAAGCCGACTACAGCCCCTAACCATTTAATCATTTCGTATTCTCAATTTTGCCAAAGATAAAATATTACCATCAGAAAGTTAGGCCAATGAAAAGTTAAGGTCTGAAGCACTGCTGCGACTAATTGATTATCTTTGTAATAGTTTAATTAAAATAATAAGAATATGTACCCTGCGGAATTAGTAAAACCAATGAGAGATGATCTGGCTTCTGCCGGATTTGAAGAATTATATACAGCAGATGCAGTAGCAACTGCCATCAATAAAGAAGGAACAACTTTAGTAGTTGTAAATTCTGTTTGTGGTTGTGCAGCGGCAAATGCAAGACCTGCGGCTAAAATGAGTTTGCAGAACGATAAAAAACCTGACTTTGCAGTAACTGTATTTGCTGGTGTAGATAAAGAAGCTGTTGATGCGGCAAGAAACCTTATGGTTCCTTTCCCTCCTTCTTCTCCTTCTATGGCTTTATTCAAAAATGGCGAGTTAGTTCATATGATCGAACGTCACCATATTGAAGGTAGACCAGCTGAAATGATTGCTCAGAATTTAGCACAGGCTTACGACGAGTTTTGCTAGATTTTATAGCTTAAGCTATTTTCTTACAAAATAATAGGATTAAAAAACCGCTCTAATTGAGCGGTTTTTTATTTTTGTACTATGCAGAAGTTGCTTTCTTACATTATAACCCCCTTTTTTTTCGTCGCATTTGGGCTATGCCTCCTTATTTTTCATCCCATTCAATGGATCGGATTTAAGATATTTGGCTACAGCGGATTAAAACCGTCTGTCAGCAAATTGAACTTTTGCTTAATGCGTAGCACCAATATTTTAGGTACAACTTATCGCTTTACAAATAACTTTGACTTACCAACAGACAGACCTTTGATCATTGTTACCAATCATCAAAGTATGTACGATATACCACCACTTATTTGGTATATGCGTAAATACCACCCAAAATTTGTTAGCAAGAAAGAATTAGGAAAAGGCATACCTAGTGTATCATTTAACCTCGTTCATGGTGGCTCTGTTTTAATTGACAGAAACGATGGTAAATCGGCAATAATGGAAATAGGAAAACTGGGTACTTATATTGAAGAACATAAAAGAAGTGCCGTAATTTTTCCGGAAGGTACCAGAAGTAGAGATGGACACCCAAAGCCATTTAAACCGATGGGACTTAAGATGCTACTTAAAAAGGCTCCGTCTGCATTGATTGTTCCTATTAGCATCAATAATTCATGGAAATTGGTTCGCTTCGGACAATTCCCGATGGGATTAGGTGCCAAGGTTCGATTAGAGGTTCAACAACCTTTAGAGAACGAAGGCAACTTAGATGAACTGATCCAACAAATAGAAGCATCCGTAGTTAGCGGGATAAATTCCTTTAAATGACCAATTCAGAAATTGTAGAAGAAACCATCACCTTTGTCAAAGAAACTTTAAAAAATGCCGAAGGTGGGCACGATTGGTTTCATATTCAACGTGTATTTAATAATAGCATGTTAATTGCAAAAGACGAAGATGATGTAAACTTGCTAGTCGTTAGTCTTGGTGCACTACTTCATGATATTGCAGATGCTAAATTTAATAATGGTGATGAAGCCATGGGCCCAAAAATGGCAGAAGATTTTTTGTTAAGTCTTGGTGTGCCGAAAAGAACCATCAACCATGTCACTAATATCATCAAATACAGTTCGTTTAAAGCCAGTTTAACCGATGGTAAGATGAAGAAGAAACTCTTTACTTCAAAAGAGCTGAAAGTGGTTCAAGATGCCGACCGTTTAGATGCCATAGGCGCCATTGGTATTGCCCGTGCCTTCAATTACGGCGGATTCAAAAATCGTGCGCTATATGACCCAAGTATACCTCCAAATTTAGAAATGAGTAAAGAGGAATACAAAAAATCTGAAGCACCTACTTTAAATCATTTCTATGAAAAACTCTTATTGCTTAAAGATAAAATGAACACAGAACCAGGCAAGCGATTGGCAGAAGAAAGACACCAATATATGATTGATTTTCTAGAACAATTTTATCAAGAGTGGAATCCTTTAAAAAATTTAAGTTAAGTTTACAGAACAATTCAACAACATCAAACCATTAAAAAAGGGTCTCAATTTAAATTGAGACCCTTTTTGCATTTTATATGGTATTCTACTATTTCTGTGGCAACTCTCTTGTTAACCAACCGCTTCTACTTGCCGTTACAATTGCATATGGCGTAATCCAGAAAAGACCGAACGTAAAAAGCACGCTGTATGCATATGCCCAAACAGACTCAGATATCGAGTATCTTTTAGCATAGAACAATACTGGAAAAGTTGATAAAACCAATATACTTACAAAAGTAGAACTTAAGAATAATAATGGGTGCGTTACTACAAATACCAACATGAACAGTACAAATGGGTAGCATAATACGATTCTTGAGAATTGGCTAAAGAATAATAATCTTGTACCCGTTTTTGGACCTTTTCTAAAGTTGGTAAATACGTATTTAGACATTTGAATATTCTCACGTACATTACTTCTACCCCATCTAATGAACATTTTGTAAAGTCCTTTATACTTTTCAGGTACGTTAGTATAAGCAAATGCATTTCTTTGAAACAATACGTGGAAACCTTGCTTTAAGATCATGTTCGTCATAGCTCTATCTTCACCTATATCTGAAGCTTGACCCATAAAAGTTTGATTGATCCACTGATCTAAACAACCGAATACTGCAGTAGCTCTGTAGGCTGCTAAAGCACCAGGAGTACATAAAACTGAATTTAGCGTACTTTCAGAAGAACGAACGAACTCAAAACTTAATGCGAAACTTACGTCTAGCATTTTAGGTAAAATCTTATCATTATTCAATACACGAATATTACCTGCAACAGCGCCACAGTTTTCATCAACGATGAAAGGGCTAACTAAATTTCTTAATGTGTCTTTATCTACGATAGAATCACTATCAACGGTTACGAATATCTCACCTGTACCTTCATTAAAACCTCTGTACAATGCGTGACGTTTACCCATGTTCTTAGGTTGCTGGCAAATAGAAACTCTATCTCCCAATTCCTTTTTAGCTTCTTGCATCCAAGTCCAAGTATCATCTTTACTACCATCATCGATAGCCAATAATTGAATTTTTTCTTCTGGATAATCGCTTTCAGCTAAACTCTTTAACGTAGCCCAAACTTGCTTACCTTCATTATATGCAGGTACAATAACCGTAACAGTTGGTAACTCTTTGTCAGAAACCGATGGTATTGCCTTATATTTTAAAAATCTGATGAAGGTGTAAATAAAGAAACTCAATTTAAACACAAAAAAAGCAGCGGCTACAATCATGAAAATGAATCCGATCATGGTGCTTCTTCGCTCTAAGTGTAGTTGCGTAAAGTCGTTTTGTAAAATGTACGCTAAATAAGCTGAACCAAACATTAGCACAAATGTGCTACCCATTACAAAAATACCCCATGCATTGGCATTTTCAATTAGATGTTTAATTCTTGAAAAGAAAGGCTTCTTTTCAGTTTTTTCGGTATTGTTTTTTAATGTTTTCATTTCGTTTTTGGTAGTATTCTTGGTTTTCAGAAATAATGTTCTTATTTATTTCTTCTCCCTATCTACGCTTAGAAGTATCTTTTGGATTTTATTTTAACAAAACTTTTTAAAGAAAATTTTTACCTGTAACTATTCCACGATTTTTAAAAATCATCTGCTAGCTTAAAACCTTAAATTTTTGACTTATTTACAATATTTATCTCGTTTTCATACAGTTAGATCAATCAATTAAGAAATAGCCATATTTAACCTATATTTAAATAACATAAATTAATTTCTCATGAAATACGTTTTTCTACTCCTACTTTTCTCAATAACTTATAGCTACGCACAAACCGATGAAGAGGCTATTATTTCACTTTTAGAAAAAGAATCTTCCACATGGCGTTCAGGCGATGTAGAAGCACATGCTTCTTGCTGGTCAATTCAACCCTATAGCAGAATTTTTGTTTCTATGACAGATGGAAATAGTATTGATGTACCACCGACAATGATGATCAATCCGCCAGAAGATATGGTTGGTAAAGGCGGAACATCTAAAAATTCGAATTATAACATGAATATAAGTGACAACCACGCTTGGGTTACTCATGATGAGGAATCTACCAATACTGACGGAGTTACCAATTATACTTACGAAATGCGCATTCTAGAAAAAATTGATGGCAGCTGGAAACTCGTAGGGCAATCGATACACTCTCGTAATATGGATTAAGCTTAGAATAATTTCAACTGCCCATCTTTATAAGATTCATGCAGCGTAGTATTGAGTTTTGGGAATGTTTTGCCTTCAAAATATTTACCCTTTGCCAAACGTACCATATCATGAATTTGGGTAGCTATAATACCATCACCTCTACTTCTTAAACCGAACCTACTATCGTTTAATCTACCACCATGGCATTCTTGAATTTGATGTAATACCTTCTCTGCTTTGTCGGGCAATGTTTTACGAATCCAATCTGTAAATATTTCACCAATTGCCCCATTTAATCGAACTACGGTAAATGCCATAGATAAAGCACCATGCTCTGACACCGCTTTTGCCAAATTCAAAATCTCGTGACTATTAATACCTGGTATAATTGGCGCCAGCATTGCATTTACAGGGATTTCATTTTCAGATAATACCCTTATAGCTTCTAGTCGTTTTTTAATGGTCGTAGTTCTAGGCTCTAATATTCTTCTTGTTTCTTCGGATAAAGAAGTGACAGAAATGTTGACACCGATTAAGCCGTATTCATTCAATTCTTTTAGAATATCTAAATCACGCAAAACCAAAGCGTTTTTGGTTATAATACCAACCGGATGCCTATATTTCAAAAAAATCTCTAAACATTTACGAGTTAACCGAAATTCTTGCTCTGCAGGTTGATAACAATCTGTGTTGCCCGACATGACTATAGTACTTGGCTTCCAGCTTTTACTTCTTAATTTAGCTTCTAAAAGTTTAGGAGCATCGTGTTTTATCAAAATCTTTCTTTCAAAATCCAATCCGGCACTATAGCCCCAAAACTCATGTGCATTTCTGGCATAGCAGTAAATACAACCATGCTCACAACCTTGGTACATATTCATAGAATAACTCATACCTACATCGGGACTAGTAACTTTATTGACTATCGTTTTGGGAAAAATAGGAAGGTATTGGGTCTTATTTCTATCGGCAACTTCGCCTTCTACACGGCAGAATTCAAGAAAATCGTCTCTTGTTTCGTAACTATATACAGAAAATTTATTGCTGGTATTTTTTTGGGCACCTCTTCCTTTCACCGAAGAATTAGAATTCATTAAATAGGATTTAATCCAAAATTATGGAAATTATCCTAATAAATAAATTTTAAATTTCTAATGCTATTAATATCTAAATTGGCTAAATGAAAAGTATACCTGTTATAGCACTTCTTTTTCTTAGCTGTTATTGTTTTAGCCAATTAGCTTCACCAAGTCTTTATGGTGAATATGATGTATTTATTGATGAAGAATTTAATGACAATATTTTTCATAAAATAACTTTCGGCTCTGAGTTGACATCATTCAAATTTATTGCTCCTGAGTTTGATGTTTCATATTATTATGGCTTAAACTCACAAGAAATACTTTATGCCGAACAAACAGGACCACCAACATATACCGCCTATTTAAGTGAACACTTTGAAGGGTTCGTATGGGGGTTTTCACCAAAACTCTTTTACCAAGAAGAAGGTACTCGCGTGGTTTTTATCCCAAAATATCATTTCGGAAAAATACACGCGACAGGTAATTTTTTAGATTCAGATAATCTTAGGCTAGAAAAAAAGATTAAATCGAAAATGTACTATTGGTCTTTTGCTTTAGGCATTGAAGAATCTAAGTGGTCCAACAATGCTACTTACGGGTTTTACTTAATATATAATGGCTTGAATGCAGGCAAAACATTGAATGAATTAGACTTTGATGCACAATCATTCATAAAAGACAATTACAATACAAGAACCATAGGTCTTGGCATTAGAATCTCTTATAATTTTAAAACACGGGATCAGATTATTTAACACCCACTTGAACCAATTGCTTTTTTGTACCTCTTTTAGCGTAGAATCTTAATTCATCGTTCTGGTGATCAATGTATGGTACAGATACCATTAACGGTAAACGAGCTTCGGTATCATCAATAACCTTACTGTATTTCATATGTCCGTTTTCATCTAAACGGATTAAGAATACATTTCTGTTTCTACTTAAACCTTGTTTGAACATAATACGATCATCGCTCAGTTGTTGCGGGTTTTCTGAAGATGTACTTATGAAAAAGTATGTTGTATTGTTTTTGGTATATGAGCTATAAGATGCATAAGCACCATCGCCCTGTGTAACCTCTGTTTTATTTATATTTCTAGCCCAAACAACATCTCCGGTTGCGCTTAATTTTGCACTGATAATATCATTATGATGGTATCTAGTTACCGCAACACGCCCACCACTAGAGTTAGATTGTACACTTTTACTTGTAAAGTACTCTTCAGCATTAAATAGAATGTTCCCTTCTTTGGTGATATCCATACCTTTGAACACTAAATCTTTTATCGCTTTATCATCTTCACGCCCAAACTTATCCATCATAAACTGTTCTGAAAACGGATTGAATTTTTCAGTCTTCATCTCTAAAGTTTTCGGGTCTAAGTTGAAATAAGAAATTCCGTTATAACGATTATCTTTTCTATCCGCATAAAAACCGATACAAAGCAATTCATCACCTCTAAAAATAGGTTTTAAAGATTCAGGAAATTTACCCGGAGTATAAAAAGACTGTATACTTCTACTGCTATTAGAAATTCGAACCATTTCATATTGAAACTTACGCTCAGTAGCATTAAAACGTTTCTTTTTAAAGTATGCCTTACCTACCAAATACACATTCTGCAAATCTTTCGAGAAGGCGATATTTTCAAAAGCATAATTCTTTTCTTCTACCTCATCAGAAAAATCATGTTCCATTAACTTATTTAAGTTGGCATTGAATACATGAATTTTATGCTGATCAACCTTTCTTTTCTTGTAATGCGTAGTTATGGCAAAAGCCGATTTATCATCATTGAATAAAATAGAAGTTGTAAAGCCAGATGAAAAGTTTCGGTTATAAAAATTTCGATCTAAAGGCTGCTCAACAGGGTCAGACTCAATTGCCAAAATAGTTTCTTTAGTAAATTGAAATTGTGAAAACGGACTTCTATGCACCTCATACTGGTAACTCTTGTTTCTATAACTATACTCTAAAAACAACAAATATACTTGACCGTTACGCACGTAAGCATCTATAAAGTTGGCATCTTTCAACTTATAATTATATTCAGATACGAGTTCTAAATCTTTATTATAATGTTCAATAAAATACCCTTTTGGCCTTAGTATAATACCTGTGTAATAGGCACGTACCACAACAGTACCCTCGCTACCATCATCTGCGATAGCAAGCATATTAGAGTATCTATATTTATCGTGAAATTTTTCGCCAATAGTATATGATACAAGTTCTTCTTGTGCAAAAGAACAAACTACATTAATAAGGAACAAGAATAAGAATGCGCTACGTTTAAACATAACCAATTTGGTTTATGTCATGAACCCGGAAAATTTGCCTTTCTTTTTTCTAAAAATGCAGTAGTACCTTCGGCAAAATCATCTGTACCGAAGCAAGCACCAAAGGCTTCAATTTCCTGCTCATAACCATTTACAGTATTCTTAAAACCAGCATTTACTGCTTTTATTGCATGAGCAATAGCTACAGATGAGTTATTGGTTATTCTAGATATAATTTTATGGCATAAAGGCAATAATTCTTCTTGGGTAGTTACATGGTTTACCAAACCGTAAGCATGTGCTTGTTCTGCGGTTATCATACCTGCAGTCATAATCATTTCCATAGCTCTACCTTTACCAACCAACTGCGGTAAACGTTGTGTACCACCATAACCAGGTATAACACCTAAAGAAACTTCTGGCAGTCCCATTTTCGCATTATCACTTGCTACTCTAAAATGACATGCCATTGCCAATTCTAATCCGCCACCAAGAGCAAAACCATTTACTGCAGCAATAACGGGAGTATCTAATTTCTCTACAAAATCGAATAATTGTTTTTGACCTTTCGCGGCTAATTTCTTTCCTTCTTTTTCACTGAAATCAGAAAACTCTGAAATATCTGCACCAGCTACAAATGCCTTTTCCCCACTACCGGTTAAAATGATAGCTTTAACGCTTTTATCTTTTTGTAAATCTTTAAAAGCCTCATGTAATTCACCAATGGTTTCTTTATTTAAAGCATTTAATTTATTCGGACGATTAATCGTCACGATTGCCGTTGTATCTTCTCTATCTATAAGAATTGTATTGTATGACATAGTTGTTGATTTGTTGATTTATGTATTCTCTTTCGGAAACTTTACACAGAATACCGTACCCTTACCTAAATGAGAAGTGAAATTGATAGACCCCTTATAAGTTTCCACAATGTTTTTTACCATTCCTAAACCTAACCCCATACCACTCGTTTTGGTAGTAAATTTCGGTTCAAATATTTTTTCTTCATTATCCTTTTCAATGCCATAACCATTATCTGCCACTGATATTTTAACCATATCCCCTTCAGATGCTACACTGACCAAAACTCTAGGCGATTCAACATCTGGCACAGCTTGTATGGCATTTTTAACCAAATTGGTTACAACACGTATTAACTGTGTACGGTCTAATTTCGCAATTATTTCCTCTTCATCGGCTATAAAATGTATATAATCTTCATTGAAAATATCTATCGCCAGTTTTACAATTTTGACCACATTTAAAGTTTCGTTCTGTTGCGCCGGCATTTCAGCAAAATTTGAGAAAGCAGAAGCTATACTACTCATGGTATCTATTTGCTGAATTAAGGTATTTGAATACTCCTTTAATTTTTCATGAATCTGCGGATCGCTAGGGTCAAATTTGCGCTCGAAACTCTGCACGGTTAATCGCATAGGTGTTAGCGGGTTTTTGATTTCATGCGCCACCTGTTTTGCCATTTCGCGCCACGCTTGCTCACGTTCACTACGCGCCAGTTTTGCAGCACTTTGACCTAATTCGTCAATCATACCATTGTAAGCCGCAATCAATTTCTCTATTTCTTCACCGGGGTTATCTAGATATATTTTTTTGTTCTGCTTACTCAATTCAGTTTTTCCCATCATGGTTGAAATGGTCTCCAATGATCGGGTGATATATTTTGAAATAAAAAACGCAAATGATATTGCCATTAAAAGCATGAGCAGGTAAACACCTAATAAGCGCCATAAAAACTCCCTCAATTCATGGTCGTTGAACGAATTGTCTTCAAAATAAGGCAAGTTTAAAATACCAATTGGTTTAAATTTTTGATCCGCTATATAAGTAAATGAAGCCTGATAATTATCTCCTGCCAAAGCATTTTCCCTAACGTAACGTTTATTAGGACTTACCGCTAATTCATTCAATATCTCAGCATCTATACACATGGATATAGAATCATTTGCAAATTTTGGTCGAGAGCTTTTAATAAGTTCACCATCTAAACTGTAAATATTGAAATTCATGTTCTGCACAACGGCTATCTCATAAATTTCATTTTTAAAAATAAGATCAAGGTTTTCTGTGGTGACAGGATAAGTGGTTTTCTGAATGGCAAGATCTATACTTTGGCGAATTTGCTCTTCTTTTCGCTCCATTCTGTTTTCATGGTAATCTATATTGATTTCCTTAAACTGATATACGGTTATGCCAAATATTAAAACAGATGCTATTAATACCAATAAAATCATTGATACAAATATGCGCGTCCTAAGAGAAAACTGTTTTAACAAAAGTGATACGTTTCGTTCAAAGTTAGCAAATATCGCACCAAAAATATCAAATAAGCTTTTAAGGTTTAAAGGCAAGAAGTATAAAGTGTTACTTTAAATGCTATCTTCAATACTAGGTTCGTCATTGCGCCATAATTAAAGTATTTAAAAATTCAGATATATGCGTTTACGTACCAGTTGCAATTTAAAGTTCGAGATTTCTGAACCAACTCCATTCATTCTTATGTTAAGACCACGCAGTGGCAGCCAACAATGGGTAGAAAGAGAGGAATATAAAATCACCCCGAGTATTCCAGTTATTGAGTTTACCGACAACTACGGTAATCTATGTCAACGATTAATCGCTCAACCAGGGCAGTTCTTAATTTCTACTTCTTCAGAAATTGTAACCTCAAATTTTATAGATCAAGGTTTTGGCGCATCATTTGTAGATATACAAAATTTACCAGACTCTGTTCTTAGTTACCTATTACCAAGCAGATACTGCGAATCTGATTGCTTTTATGAAATGAGTTCAAGTATAACTAATGGTCATTTATACGGTTATAATCAAGTTTCTGCAATTACCAATTGGTTACGTGACAATATTAGCTATTTACCAGGAAGCAATAATCAGCCATTATCTGCAAGTCAAGTTAATATTTGAAGGTTTGGTGTTTGTCGAGATTTTGCTCACTTGGGTATTGCCCTGTGTCGCAGCTTAAGCATTCCTGCTCGTATTGTTGTTGGTTATCTTTATGGCTTAGAGCCTATGGACATGCATGCTTGGTTTGAAGCTTATGTTGGAGATCGATGGTATACATTTGATGCAACACAAATAAATTCGCCTGGCGGGTATGTTATTCTCGGTTTCGGTCGTGACGCTGCAGATGTTGCTATTTTCAATCAATTTGGTCCGCTTGTACACCCCACAGAACAACTTGTAAAAGTTGAACAGATTTTATCAGACACCTAATCGTATTTGAATCATAGATTGATTTTGTTTGAGCTGGGTTAATTAAATCTCAAATTATTTAAAGTAAAAAATTCATTTTCAAGTGCAATCATTTTGATATATAAAGGCGAAATTTAAAACAAGTTAAAAATGAAAGTAATTTCTTACTTATTTTTGCGTTAATACTATGTTGTAATTTATCTTTTTTATAAAATTCAGGCATGCTATATAAGTCACTATTAACTTTATTCACCATATTCATTGCCCTTTGCACCCCCATAACATTACATTCTCAATACGCTGAATCGCTTACTTTTCAGCATATTCAAGACGGTATGTCTCAAAGTAGTGCAACCGTACTTTTAGAAGATAGTTTTGGTTTTATTTGGATTGGCACCAGAAATGGGCTCAACAGATATGATGGAAAAGATTTTGAAATCTACACTAAAAGTCTAGATGGTAAAACAGGACTCAACCATGAATATATTGTGGCTTTATATGAAGATGGTCAAAATATTATCATCGGTACAAATGAAGGAATAAGTCTTTATCATCGTAGTTTAAATATTATAACACCTTACCCTTTAATCAATGAAGGTCAAGCTATCAAAAATGAAGTATTTGAGACTATAGCTAAGAAAGACGGCATACTCTGGTTAGGATCAGAGTCTAGTGGTCTTTATAGTTACGAGATAGAAACCGGAAAAGTAAAACATTTTTCTCCACCTAATGAACATATTAAAGTTGACAACCCTCGACTTAATAAAGTTGTTAAAATTGATGTTCTAGATGCTAATCGCATTCTAGTGGTATTCACATATAATACCCTAATACTAAATTCTGAAATGGAGATTATTAGTGAAGTATTACAAACAGAAGAGATGGTTACCGGTATAAATTCATCAGATAATTCTTTTTTAATAGGATCAGGCAGGGGATCGCTATTTAGTTTAGTCATAGAAGAAAATTCAATTATTATCACCAAAGAAAAAGATGTTAGCCCTTATTTTGGTATACGCTCTTTAGAAAAAACCCTAGATAATGAATTGTGGATAGGCACCGAAAATAACGGTTTACATATTTATAATGAAAATCTAGATTTTATAAGACATATTGAGTACAGTGTTACAAGACCTAATTCCATTTCTGGTAATTCTATATGGGCATTACTATGTACACGAGATGGTACCATGTGGATAGCCCCTTACAAAAGTGGGCTAAATATTTATGATAAAGAATATTATAAATTTAAACATATTAATTCTGACCCATTCAACTCTACATCGTTGAGCAACAAATTAGTGAATTGCTTTAGCGAAGACGACAAAGGCAACCTTTGGATTGGCACAGATGGCGGAGGAATTGATTACTGGGACCGTTCTTCAGACACATTTGAAAACTATTCATTAAGTAACAAAACATTTGCCAGTAATGTAGTTCTTTCCTTATTACAGGTCAAAGATGACGAATTATGGGCAGGCACATGGACAAATGGTATAGCCGTTATCAATACAAAAACTAAAAAAACCAGTGTACTAACTTCTGAGAATTCATTTTTAAAATCAAATATTATAATTGACCTTTTAAAGGATAAAAAAGAAAGAATTTGGATAGTAAACTACTTTTCAGGAGTTCAAGTGTATGACCCCAAAACAAAAAAACATCAAAATATAATACTCAATTCAGAAGTTGATGGTAGTACAATAAACTCCATATACCAAATTTTTGAAGATAACCAGGGCAATATATGGGTAGGAACATTGAACACTGGTTTATTTAAATTGACAGAAAAGAATGGTGAATGGTCATCTGTTCATTATCATACCAAAAATTCTTTAAGTAATAATTTCATCAATGTGATCATTCAAGATAATGAAGATAACATTTGGGTCGGTACCCAAGGCGGACTTAACAAATATAACCCAGCTACCGATTCATTTTCAGTAATCGCTAAGAGTGATGGTTTAAAAAATGACGCCATTAAAGGTATTATAGATGATCAAAACAGCCATTTATGGTTGAGCACCGAAGAAGGTATTATTAGATATGACACCAATACCGGAGAAACAATTAACTATGATGTAGGCGATGGTCTTCAGTCAAAAGAATTTATTGCAAGTTCATCTATAACTACTAAAAAAGGCGAATATATATTTGGTGGCATTAACGGCTTTAATGTTTTCACTGCAAGTGATGTTGAAAAGCGAAAAGACACGCTTACCCTATTTGTATCCGGATTGAAACTGTTCAATCAACCTGTTTTACCGAATGATGATTTTGGTATATTAGAAAAAGATATTAGTCAAGTAGACTCCCTAACCTTTAACTATGACCAATCTGTAATTAATATAGACTTTAAAGCCCTGACTTTTAGACATCCAGAAAGCGTGAATTATGCTTTTTATCTTGAAGGGTTTGAAAAAGATTGGAATTATGTCGGTAATAATCCTACAGCAACATACACAAACTTAAATCCTGGAGAATATAAATTAAGGATAAAATCTACAAATTCTGATGGTGTATGGGTCGATAACGAAATAGACCTTTATATTACCGTGACACCGCCCTATTGGCAAACTTGGTGGTTTAAAGCATTAATGATTGCGCTTGTTTTATTGTTATTTTATATCGCCCAACACGTTAAACTACTAAATATTCGAAAAAATCAACGAAGATTAGAGTTAAAGGTTGATGAACGTACCAAAGAATTACAATTTCAAAAAAACAAACTAGTAGAAGCAGCAGACAACTTAGCATCTAAAAACGAGGAAATTCAACGATTTACGTATGCCGTTTCTCACGATTTAAAAAGTCCGTTAGGAAATATCAAAGGTCTCGCAAGTCTGATCCCTTTAGAAGTGTCTTTAGAAGATCACCCAGGTCTAGCCGAATACTTGAGTCTTATCGATGTTTCTTGCAACAATATGAACGAATTAATTTCTGATATTACAGAAATTGCCAGACTAGGTAAAATCGACAACAAAAATGAGTTACTAAAAACCAACGAACTATTAAATTTATCAAGAAATTTAATTAAGGGCAAATTGAAACAGCTAAATATAGAGCTTACAATTACTGAAAATATGCCCGATATTTTTGGCGACCGCAATAGAATAATTCAAGTTTTTGGTAATTTCTTAGATAATGCGATTAAGTATATGGGCGACCAAAAAAATCCTAAAATAATAGTTACATACGAAGATAATGGTGACACCAACAGCTTTATGGTTATTGATAATGGGTCAGGTATGCATGAGGGAGCACTTAAAAAGCTATTTACACCTTTCGAACGTTTTCATGATAATGTAAAAGGTACAGGTTTGGGGCTCTATATGGTAAAACAAATAGCGATTTCACATGGCGGTACCATTATCGCAGAATCAGAAGGAGAAGGCAAAGGAGCTACTTTTAAACTAATTCTTCCAAAGGCTAAAATTGCAGCACAAAATGCTAGAAAATCACTTATCTCGTAAATTCTAAAAAATTAGAATCATACTTTAATTTTTAAGTAGTTATGCTTCCGGATTTTTATTTCGAATTCTCTTGTATAGCTTTATACCCAGCATTAAAAGTATACCTAAAACTATAATACCTACCACTCCAAAAATCCAATTAAAGGAGCCTTTCAAAATCACTAAAAACACAATAGCGAATAGAATCAGCGTAGCACCTTCATTCCATATACGCATGAATTTAGAAGTGTATTGAATATCATCTTTTTGAAACTTCTTGAATATTTGATGATTTTTAAGGTGATACAAAATCAGCAACAATACGAAACCTAGTTTTATGTGCATCCACGGTTGGGTAAGCCAACCAGGGTAAATAACAAGCAACCAAATAGCAAAAAATACTGCCAATACAGCCGATGGCCAAGTGATAATATACCACAGCCTTTTGGTCATCAACTTCAATTGCTTAGAAAGAATTTCTTTTTCAGGTGATGGTTTTAAGTTGGCTTCTATATGATAAATGAACAATCTCGGAATATAAAAAAGCCCTGCAAACCACGTTATTACGAAGATGAGATGCAGGGATTTTATATAGTTGTAATATTCTGTCATAGGCTTATAAAAACAAACTCAAGTTCAAGCTCAAAACTAATCTCTCAGTTTTCTTTTCTCAACTCTCTTTTCTAAATTCCAATCTTAAACTAAGCCCAAAGTTAGCAAAAGCGGATAGAACTTATCTTATAATCTTATCGCACCAACTCCAGCATCCCATAACGTTTTATTATAAGCAGGTATAGCAGTGTTGATAAATTGCTTTCCTTTGGCTTTTAAACCGGTCCATTGCGCGTCTAATTCAGCCTTACGATCTTTACTCGCCTTATTCAATCTTGGAATACCACTATTCGTCTGATTAATCATAAATATGTACTCGGCAGAAAACTTGTTAGGAAAATTCTCTACATCATCATATGCTTGCGATTTACGCTGTACCATATCACCATCCCATGCTTTCATATCTGCCAATAGTTTTTCACCAGCAGCTTTCGCGGTAGGATCTGTTACCTTTTTTAAGACCTCGGTTAAATCGTTTTGAGCGGCATATAATTGATTGATCATATTGTGCATTTCAGTCAACTCTGCTTCTGCAGTCGTCATAAAAGCATCATATTCTTCGTACTGACCAGGTTTTGTTTCATAGGTAGGCACTTCATTAATTGTACCTGTAGTAGAAACTGTTTGCCCATCAACCTTTAATTTAAAAGTATATGTACCAGGGGAAACTTTATGTCCGCTGAAACCTGCTTCAATATACACACCTGGTATACCTGGCATTATGGCGTTTTTCATATCCCATACAAAGCGGTTCAATCCTGTCTTCTTACTCAACACTGGTGCTGGTGGTGCACCACCACCATTATGTGGCTTGTAGGTTGGATCCTTTTCTGAACTAATTGTTCTGATCACCTTCCCCTTAGCATCTGAAATCTCTAAAGTAATAGCAGTGCTATCTTTTAATTTAGGAAGCTCATAATATAACACCACTCCGTTAGCAGGGTTTATCCCTTCAAAAGTATCGCTACCCGTAAATTTATCAGAATTACCACTCAATGGACTCCCCCACGAACCATTATAAGCATCTTTTGGCTTTAGAACTTGGAGTCCCGTTTTAGAAGGTTGATACTGCCCAAGAGCAACCACATCATCAAGAATCCAGAAAGAACGACCAGAAGTAGCTACTACCATATCGCCTTTATGCATTTTTAAATCTGTAATAGGAGTTTTAGGTAAATTCAATTGAAAAGGCTCCCAAGATTTACCGCCGTTCCAAGAAGCGTAAATTCCTTTCTCCGTTCCTGCATATAATAAGTCTTTCTTAAACTCGTCTTCACGCACTACACGAGTAAAAGCACCATAAGGAATTCCAGAGTTGATTGCTGTCCACGTTTTTCCATAATCGGTTGTTTTGTAGAAGCCAGGCGTATAATCATTGAATTTATATCGTGTTGTAGCTATATATGCGGTTGCAGGGTCATGCGGAGAAACCTCTATGGCATTGATCAAACATTCTTTTAATCCTTTAGGCGTTACATTTTCCCAAGTTTCTCCTCCGTTTTTGGTCAAGTGTACTAATCCGTCATCACTACCTGTCCAGATATATCCTTTTTCATGTGGAGATTCTAAAATATAAGCCAGTGTACCGTAGTTTTCAGCACCTACTGCTTCGTTAGTATATGGTCCGCCTCCATTGCCTTGTTTTGCATCGATATCTCGGGTAAGATCATCAGATATTTTATCCCAAGTAAGACCCATATCTCGTGTTCTAAATACATATTGTGCTCCGTGATAAAAGGTACCCAACTCATGTGTAGAAGCAATTATTGGAGCGTTCCAATTAAACAAATACTTCATATCTCTAGCCTCGCGACCTAAATATTGAATTGGCGCCTGCATAATCTGCGTTGCTGCTTTCGACTCCATATCCATTACCTCAACCGTACCCAAATATTGACCACCCATTACATATCTAGGGTTATCGGGATCAAAGGCTAAAAAAGCACTTTCACCACCTGCAGAATCGGTCCAATCTCTGGTAGCAATGCTTCGACTGCCTGCAGATAGGCTAGCGATTTTAACAGACCTATTATCTTGCTGACCACCATAAATATTATATGGAAATAAGTTATCTACACTAATTCTATAAAACTGTGCAGTGGGCATATTACTTTGTGTAGACCATGTTTTAGCATAATCAAAAGATACAGATGCACCACCATCGTCTGCTAAAACCATATTTTTAGAATTGTTAGGGTTGATCCATAAATCGTGTGTATCGCCATGGGCAACCTCAACAGTCTCCCATGTTTTTCCACCATCTTCAGAACGTAGTGCTGGTGCACTTAAAACATAAACAGTATCTTCATCATTAGGATCTACAAAAACCTCAATATAATACCAAGCACGTTGCACTAATCGGTTATCACCACTAACCATTGTCCAAGATCCGCCTGCATCGTTAGAAACGAATAAGCCACCTTTATCGGCATCGGAATCACTTTCTATCAAAGCATAGACTTTGTTGGAATTTGACGGACTCACAGCTATCGCCATTTTTCCTTTTTCTTCTGGTAGACCTTTGTGTATTTTCTGCCAAGTCTCACCTGCATCTGTAGATTTATATAATCCGCTACCGACACCACCACTAACTACCATATTCGGTTTACGTTGGTGTTCCCACATGGCAGCATACATAATTTCTGGATAGCTAGCATCCATAGAAAGTTCAGAAGCACCCGTTAAATTATTTACAAACAAAGTATTTTTCCAAGTCTTACCACCATCTACGGTTTTATAGATTCCACGTTCAGCATTCCCTTCAAAAAGAGCTCCTTGCGCCGCAACATAAACAATATCAGGATTTGTAGGATGGATGATAATACGAGAAATATGTTGGGTCTTTTCAAGTCCCATTTTCTTCCATGTCTTGCCAGCATCTGTAGATTTATATACTCCGTCTCCGTAAGATGTCATTACACCACGTGGCGCATGTTCTCCCATACCCACATATACAATATTCGGATTGGATGCCGACACAGAAACTGCACCTACCGATCCTAATTCAAAAAAGCCATCAGAAATATTCTCCCAACGTTGCCCTGCAGATTCTGTTTTCCACACTCCGCCACCAGTTGTGCCCATATAATAGGTCATGGGATCACCAATAACTCCCGTAGCAGTTACCGAACGCCCACCTCTAAACGGACCAATATTTCTAAATTTTAAAGGTTTAAAATAATCGTTGGCCTTTTGGGCAAATGTTATGGTGGTTGCAAGTACCGCCATAAAAAAGAGTAGTTGTTTTTTCATTATAGTTTGTTTGGATGTTGTTTTGGTCTTTATAATGTCAGTTCGAGTGGTTTTTCTTGGAGTAAAACGTAAAGAAAAATTGTATCGAGAACTATTTGGAATACAAAAAGTTTCTCGATACTAATCTTTTCATACTTCAAAAATTCACTCGAAATGACAATTTCGTACGCTACTTACTTTCATCAATGAACAAGTAATTCAATTTAAGCTCGTTAAAACCTTTATTAAACTCTTGAAGCTCTGATGATATTACGTTATTAAAAATTTCAAGTTCTTTATTAATTTTAACCGTCAATTCGTTCTTCACGGCAATATCTTGCTCCGTAGGCGGGAAATCACCAATAGAAACCAAACTATTTAAATGACCCAATTTATTCGTCAATTTAATAGGGAAGTTCAGAGGATCTTGACCACTTCTGTTCTGAGTTTGGTACAATGCTTTTTCTACTTCGCCAAGTTTGTCTTTCATGGCTTTTGCCTTTTCTACCAAATCTTTAGTTCTGTAATCATCTTTATACTGCTCAGTAAACGAATTCAGTTGCTTCGTAACATTTCTAATCTTCTTAATAGATTGATGCGCATTTTCAATGGTTGTATTGATATCAGTAATAAAATCAAACTGCTCTTTCATTTCAGCCACCGAACTTTCTGCTCTTGGGTCTGGCAAAATGGTAAACGTTTCGCTGCTATTAGTACCATTTACATTCAAATGGACTTTATAATCACCAGGTACCGCTTTAGCACCGTCAAAACTAGCCCACCAGAAAATCATTCCTTCTAGTTTTTCAGCTCCTTTACCACGAGTATCCCAAACAAAAGTGTTACCACCTTTCTTTACCTCTAGTTTTTTGTCTTTTTTCTTCGCAGCAGTACTATAATTCGCCAATGTATCACCAGCCATACTCGTATAGGTCAACTGAACAGTGTCTTTCTCAGAATAGTTTTTCATTAGAAAATGAGTAATTACACCATTTTCTAAATTCTGTCCTGCAGTTTTAGAAGGTTTTTTAGAAGCCCTACCTTTTGTACGGTAAGAATCTTTTGGTTTGAACAAAACAGTATTAGCGTTCTTTTTACTGTCATCTAATTGATGAAGTACTGTTAAGTCATCAATAATCCACAGACTACGGCCTTGTGTAGCTACTATTAAATTATCATCTTTTATCGTTAAATCGGTAATAGGTACAATTGGTAAATTCATTTGAAAAGGAGACCAACTCGCACCATCATTAAAAGAAACATACATGCCTGTTTCTGTACCTGCGTATAATAAACCTTTCTTTTTAGGATCTTCACGAACTACCCTTGTAAAATGTTCAGCAGGAATACCGTTCGTTATTTTTGTCCACGTTTTACCGTAATCAGTGGTTTTATATAAGTATGGTTGAAAATCACCTAACTTATATCTAGTAGCGGCTACATAGCATGTACCCTCATCAAAATTAGATGGTTCAATGCTGTTTATCATATTCCATTCTGGCATATTCGAAGGTGTAACATTATCCCAAGTAGCACCAGAATCTTTAGAAACATGAATTAATCCGTCATCACTACCTACCCAAAGAATTCCTTCTTTCAACGGACTCTCATTTGCCGTAAAAATGGTACAGTAGTATTCAACACTCGTATTATCTTGCGTTATTGGTCCGCCACTAGAACCTAATTTTGTTGGATCGTTTCTAGTTAAATCTCCGCTTAACACTTTCCAGCTTTGTCCTTCATTTTCGGTAACATGCACGTAGTTAGAAAAAGTATATAATTTCTTCGGATTATGTCTACTGAACAGAATAGGGAAATTCCATTGAAAACGATATTTCATTGCTTCTGCACCAGCACCCATTGGGTTGTCTGGCCAAACGTTTATACCTCTTACTGTTTTCTTTTTATGATTAACACGAGTTAAAAATCCGTCATAACTACCACCATAAACAATATCGTTGTCTTTAGGGTCAACAGCTATCCAAGCAGATTCACCACCGGCAGTTTCTTCCCAATTACCATCACCAATACTATTTTCATCACTTCTGTGATCAATACGTAACGTAGAATTATCTTGCTGTGCCACGTAAATTCTGTACGGGAAAGAGTTATCTGTAGTTACTCTATAAAATTGAGCCGTAGGTTGATTGTAGTAGGTGCTCCAAGTTTCGCCACCATCATAAGAAATTTGTGCACCACCATCATCGCCAATAATCATACGTTGCGAATCTTCTGGAGAAATCCATAAATCGTGATGATCACCATGTGGCGCGTTGAAGGTATTGAATGACTTACCACCATCTGTAGACTTATGGTAGTTTACATTCAGCACATAAACTATATCTTCATCTTGTGTATCGGCATATACTCTAGTGTAATACCAAGCACGTTGACGAATTTTACGTTCGCTATTTACAATTGACCAAGTTTTACCACCATCTTCAGATCGATATAAACCACCTTTTTCTTTATTCTCTACTATTGCCCAAACCTTTTCAGAGTTTTTAGGCGAAACGGCAACACCGATAATACCTAAAGTATCTTTAGGGAATCCCTCGTTTTTCGAAATCTCTGTCCAAGTTTCACCGCTGTCCATACTCTTCCAAAGTGCAGAACCGTCGCCACCACTAATTAAGCTGTAAGGCGTACGTTGTGCATGCCATGTAGAAGCATATAAAATTCTTGGATTGTTAGGGTCAAAAGTTAAATCTACCGCACCTGCTTGTTCATTTACAAACAAAACCTGCTTCCAATTCTTACCACCGTCTGTACTTTTATAAATACCACGGTCTTTAGTAGGCTTATAAATATCACCAAGTACGGCAGCGTAAACCGTATTATAATCTGTAGGGTGTACGCGAAGTCGTGGTACATGCCTACTGTTCTTTAATCCAGCAGAAATCCATGTTTTACCACCATCTTCGGTTTTCCAAACTCCGTAACCAGAAGACACGTTACCTCTTAAAGTCTTTTCACCACCACCAACGTATATTACATTTGGATCGCTTTTCGCTACCTCAACGGCACCAATACTTCCTCCGAAATATCCATCAGATATATTATCCCAAGTGCGTCCGCCATCTAAGGTTTTCCATACTCCGCCACCAGCTGCGCCGAAGTAAAATAAATTTGGCTCGCCGGGTACACCTGTTACTGCAGCAGAACGCCCACCACGATATGGACCTATAGACCGATACTCTAAACTAGAATATAATTCTTCTGGGTAAGTAGGTGTTGTACTTTGAGATTTGTTTCTTCTTTGAGATAGTGCCGATAACGGCAATAGCAAACATGCTAGCAAGAGTATGCCAGCATTGGTAAGGTGCTTTTTCATTTTGATAGTTTGATGTTAGTCTTCACTAAAATTAAACATTTTGTTGTGTAAATGTTGATTTTAAGATTTTATTAGCATTTCTAAACAAGCATAATTATCAAATTGAGAATCAGTTATACATTTCAATATTTAATTCTCAGTAGTGGTCTATAATTCTATGCATTAAAGAACAAGCAAGAGCAGTATCCTAAGAGAAAATACTTATTCAACATATTAAACAGAAAGTGCTAATTATTTAAAGTATTCATATATTTAAGCCAACAAACTAACAATTATGAAATTTAGAACGCTTTTATTTTCGGCATCGTTAATAGCCTTTCTTTTTAACGGATTGACAATTAATACTGTAAATGCCCAAACCCAAGATTTTTTATACGGAGACCAAATGCCCGATGCACCTAAATTAAGTGCTAGAGGCGAATATAAAGTCGGCGTACAAACCGTAAACTTAGTGAACCCAAATCAAGTTGATATTTTAAACTCAAAAGAAGGCAAAGACCCAACCTACGACAGACCAATTACTATTGAGGTTTGGTATCCTGCAAGTGTAAGTGCTGATGCAAAAACGGTAGTTTATGACGAAGTAATGGGCACCAGAGGAGATTCACTTAGGCCATTAACACCTTTTACTTTTAAAGGAAGAGCTTATAGAGATGCAGAAGCATTGAAAGGCAAGAAATTTCCTTTAGTAGTTGTGTCTCACGGTTATGTAGGTTCTAGATATTTAATGACCTACTTAACAGAAAATTTAGCCTCTAAGGGATACATCGTCGCGGCAATCGACCATACAGATTCTACTTTTAAAGATGCCAACGCGTTTCAAAGCACACTTTTGAACAGACCAAAAGATATTCGTTTTGTTATCAATGAAATGGAAAAATTAGGTACCAAAGGTTCTAAGAATAAAATCGAAGGATTAGTAGATGCTAACAATACCGCTATTATAGGATATTCTATGGGAGGCTACGGAGTATTAAATGTTGGCGGAGCCGGATATAGCGCAGGCTTAGGGCAGTTCTTTACAGGAATGACAGGTGGTAGCACTGCAATCTCAGTAAACACAGCAGGTAACGCAGCATACGAAAAAATGGCTGATGCTAGAATTAAGGCCATCGTAGCTTTTGCCCCATGGGGAATGGAACGTGGTGTTTGGGATACTGAAGGATTAAAAGGATTAAAAACTCCCACTTTCTTTATCGCCGGAAGCCAAGATGATATTTCAGGATATGAAAAAGGTATTAAAGCAATTTACGACGGTGCAGTAAATGCAGATAGATATATACTGACTTACCAAAACGCAAGACATAATGTAGCCCCTAACCCACCACCTGCAGAAGCATTGGCACCAGGTTTACATATAGATGAATACTATAGATATGCAGAGCCATCATGGGATCAACGTAAAATAAACAACATAAATCAGCACTTTGTAACTGCATTTATAGGCAAACATCTTAAAAACCAAGACAACGCTCAATTTTTAGATGTACAAGAAAATTCAAATGAAAAAGACTGGACAGGTTTTAAACCAAGGTCATCTACCGGAATGGAATTGTTACATGCACAACCAGCCAACTAATATTTAACCTTAGATACTTTAACAGCATTTTCCTTAAGTAGCCTTACATAGGTATTTTGATTGTTTATCAATTCTTTAAGTTTCCATGCTAATAGAAATATGGCAACGGCAATTAATTGTGATAAGATAAAATTCATAACAGTATTCTTTAGTGTTTCTAAAGCTACTTACGGAAAATGTTTTTTGAGGTTTGGTTTTTTTAGAAAGATTAAACCAAATTTTTATTGATCTCTTTTCTCAAGTAATACCCAGTAACAATGGTCGCAAGTACATCTGCAATGGGGAAGGAAATCCACACGCCAAGTTCACCTAGAAAGTTTGGAAGTATTAAAATTAAAGGAATAAAGAAAAAGCCTTGTCGACATAATGTTAATAGCAAAGCTGGTACAGCCTTACCTATTGCCTGAAAGTAAGCAGCACCAATAAGCTGAAGTGCAATAATCGGTGTAGCAGCAAATACCCAGCGCATGGCTGACGGAGTGTTTTCCATAACAAAGGCATTCGTAGCAAGCTCTAGCGCAGTCATATCTGGTTTGTTACTTAAAAAGAGTCCCGCTATTTCTGCAGGAAAAATCATGAGTCCCGCGAAAACGATCGTCGCCAAAATTGCGGCATATTTTATTGCGGTATATATAGACTCTTTTACCCTATCATATTTTTGGGCACCGTAATTAAAACCTGCTATAGGCAAAAAGCCTTGTGTGACTCCGAATACAGGAAAAAGAGCGAACATCAACATTCTACCTATTATAGCGTAAACAGCTACCATTGCCTCACCTCCTAAATCAAAAAGAATATTGTTCATCAACAGATAAATGATACTTACTACCGCCTGACGAGATAGTGTCACTACCCCTAGCGAGCTAATTTCTTTTATAATCGAAAAGTCGATACTGAAATACTGGGCATTCAGTTTTAATTCGGAATTTTTAGACAGAAAAAAATATAAGATATAGCTAAAACAAAGAAAATAACTGATTGTAGTTGCCCAGGCAGCACCTGCCATTCCAAAATCTAGAACATTATTAAACAAATTGTGATTTGAATTATAAATTGATAAAAGAGAATCGATTTATATTAATAAGAATCTCAATCTTATTACAGATACCTCATGAATTAAAAGCAGAGCCCATGGTGAATATTGACCAATTTCGTATAATTAGCTTGGCAAAACCGCTATCAGTTTTGGCTTAAGATTGGGGTTTTTAATGTTGGTTTAATGTAGAATACATCACTCGTCTATTTTCTAAAATAGCAAGAACTTCTAAAATATTTGGGGCTTAAGAACATGAAAATTGTAAGACCTTCTATTGAGTAAAATTTTGACTTTTAAAGTTTTTCCTTAATTATCCCTACTTTTAGATTACCCGTTAAAGGGTATTTTTTAATGCAATAATTTACGCGAAATTTGAGATTAGGACCAAAACACACAAAATAATGAATATTTTAAAAAACATTACCCCTACTGTTATTGCCCTTTGCCTTTCATTTTCAACACTCTTCATAAATGCTCAAGACAGAAAAATGGGCGTTGTAGATGATGACGTCAAAATGATTGTAAAAAGAGTAGACGGATTAGAAGAATATAGCTCCACAATAGATTTAAATGACAATCGCAAGCAATTATTAATGGCAGGTCAAAACTATCAAACAAATTACGGCATCTATGCTTCTATTAAAATAGGAGCGTCCTCTTTGGGATCAAATTACAAAACCCTTAAAAATGTAGAATTTGAAATTGTCAATTATAAACCCACCTATTTCATTGGCATTGATTCAATTGTTGTAGCTGAAAGTAGAACGAAAAACGGACTTACTTTTAAAATATATACACGTGCCCTAAGTGATACCAATACATATACATTAAATGAAACCACTTTGAAAAACATTCATTTTGAAAATGGCAGTTATTTACATTCAGAAAGATACCTAAACCCTATGTTTCCTAAAAAAGACAATGCAGGTAATGTGATTTTTGATTCAGACGGTCGTGTAAGTTGTGAACCTGATAATAGGAAGGCTTTTGATTTTGAATTTTTCTATAAGGATGGGCGACATGTAGTACGAAAAGAAGATTATGATCAAGAAAAAGAAAACCCACAAACATATATGAATGAAATCGCTTCTACATTACCAGGAAAAAGATGCTTTCATAGTTTTAATAAAGTCATGTTCTAATAAATGAGTAAAGTAATTAGCCTCTTTCTTTTTTTTGTTGTTTTTAATGTTTGGTCAAACACCATAGAATTAGAAACGTTCTTTTACTTAACAAAATATCAAGATTTTGAAGAAGCAAAGAAAGTAGCTTCTAAATTTGAGGATGAAGAATTAAAAATCGGCCTCATAAACTTGGCCGATGTTTTATCTGATAGAACAAGTACAACTTTTGTTTCACTTGATGCCAATGATGCCAATGAGCTTCGATTTGTAAAACTATTGATTCTAGGGTATCAAAACGCATATGCATCCAAACGAAATAGTTTAAAGGCATATAACAATTTTTCTGATGCCCTTAAATTGAGTGAAACTATTGGCAATGCCAATTTAATAAAAGCATCCTTAATTGCTTTATTAGATTTATTTGGTTCTGAAATTTTTATCGGAAGCAAACAATATGAATCCTACTTAGAACGATTTATAGAACTAAAATCTGATAAGACTGATGAAGCCCTAATAATATTGTACAATCTGGTATTTTTCACAAAAGCAGATGACGACATAAATGATATAGATGCCCAGTACTATAACTACATAGAAAAACTAGATTCAATATTTACGAAATTTCCTAAATCTCATAATTTATTTTCTAGATATTATTATGAAAAAGGAATGTATTATAAGATTGAGGAAGATAACGAGAAAGCAGAAGATTTTTTCTTAAAGGCAGACAGTTTAGCTGCTCAGAATTCTGACCTACAATATTTGAGGGTTGTAAATGCTTGGCAGTTAGCGGCCATTAATTATCAGAAGAACGACTTGGAAAAAGCCAAAAGATATTTAAAAGTCTCGCAAAAACTTGCTAGAAAGCTAAGAGATTCGTTTTATATCAGTCGTTTAAATTCTTTAATTTTCAAAAAAGAAGGTGTCAATGACTCTGCCTATCATTATTTAAGAAAATCTATAGATATAGAATACCAATTAGGCTATAAAAACAATACCCTAGAGTCTTCCATATTAACCGTTCAAAACCAAACCGATAAACTAAAACTAGACAAACTAGAACTTGATACCCAAAGTCGAAAAAATCGTAATTGGGCAACTTCTCTAGCGGTACTATTAATTTTGGGGTCGGCTATCGCCTTTTTAGTATATAGCAATACAAAGCGCAAGCAGTTGTTAGCAGAACAGCAAAAAACGCTACAAGAGCAAAAAGTTTCAACATTATTAAAAGAACAAGAACTTACTACTATCGACGCCATGATCGAAGGCCAAGAAAAAGAACGGCAACGTATCGCCAATGATTTACATGATGATTTGGGTGGGCTGATGGCAACTGTTAAATTACATTTTAACTCATTACATTCTAAGGTAAAAGATGACAAAGATGACATGTATGAAAAGACCAATAATCTAATTGATGAGGCCTACCATAAAATAAGAACGATTGCACATGCTAAAAACTCAGGAGTTATTGCTAAACAAGGCCTTTTAAAGGCGGTAAAACAAATGGCTGCAAAAGTATCTGCCGCGAATACTATTTCAATACAAGTTAAAGATTTTGGTCTTGATAACCGATTAGAGAATAGTTTAGAATTGACCCTTTTTAGAATTATACAAGAACTCATCACGAATACTATTAAACATGCTAAAGCAACAAAAGTAAACATCCATTTAACCAATCATGGTGACTCACTAAACATATTAATTGAAGATAATGGTATTGGTTTTGAATCTAATATAGTAATAGCCGCATCAAACGGCATGGGGCTTAAAAGCATTGATAAAAGAATAACCCATTTAGACGGTACTTTACATATAGAATCTGAACCAGGTAAGGGTTCTACAATCATTATAGACATACCCATATGATACGATTAGCCATAGCAGAAGATCATCAGTCCTTAATAGATGGGCTGGAACTCCTTTTAAAATATGAAGAGGAAATAGAAATTGTTGGTACAGCAAATGATGGTGAGGAACTATTAAAAATTGTACAAAAAAAAGAACCAAACGTTATTGTAACTGATATACGCATGCCAAAAATGGATGGTATTCAAGCGACTAGACTTATAAAGAAGGAGTATCCGCATATTAACGTATTAGCTTTTAGCATGTTTGACCAAGATGAAGCCGTAATGCAAATGTTAGATGCGGGTGCTTCTGGTTATATTTTAAAAAATACATCACTTAATGAGGTTTTAAAAGCAATTTTGACTGTTGCCGAAGGAAAAACTTATTTTGATAGTAATATTAATGCAAGCCGCTTGGGTAAAGAAAGTAAAAAATCTAAAAAAGGAGTGTTAACCAAACGCCAAAAAGAAATTCTGGCACTAATCGGTCAAGGCAAAACTTCGCGTGAAATTGGTGAAGAGTTATTCATCGGTATTCATACGGTTGACACACATCGCAAAAATATGATTCGCATTTTAGGTGTTAAGGGCAAAGGGGAATTGTTGCGCTATGCCCTGGAGAAGAAGTACGACTTTTAAAACAAAGAGCTATCGGGTTCAACCAAACCCATTACGCAATAAAGCTCTTATTTTCTATCTTAGACTTTTATTATTCACTAGAATATTTATTCGCGCCTTAGAATAAGTTTAAAGAACGACTAAGCAGTTTACTTTTTTGCATAAGCCCATGAAACATAAATTTATGATTCATGGGCTTATGCTATGATTAAATATACCCTCCAAAGGGTATTCTCTACTTTAGGATTAACCAATAGATTTGATTTCTTGCATTTTATAACCAATTTAAAATTGAATTAATCATGAAAAATTCTGTTCTAATCGTACTAATATTCTTAGCAAACTTATCCTATTCTCAATCTTACATAGGCTATAGTACTGATAATTACAACGGACTACATGGCGTACTTCATAACCCTGGCGCAATTTCAGATTCAAGAACTAAAATTGATATCAATATATTCTCATCTAGTACTCTAATAGCAACAGATTATACACATCTAACCTTAAATAACCTTACAAATATTTTAGGAGATAATGGATTGGATGAAATTGAGCGTTTTCCTTCGAATAACAATGAAATCTTAATGAATATAGACCTTTTAGGACCTTCATTTATGTTTTCCCTAAATGAACAGAGCAGTATAGGGCTTATTACCAGAGTACGCATTGCCAGTAATTTCAATGATGTAAACGGAGAACTATTTGAGGGAATTTACGATGGTTTTCCAGAAGACAATTTTAATTTTCAGCAAGAAAATCTTGATTACACCACCCATGCTTGGGGAGAAATAGGTGTTACCTATGGTCGTGTGCTTTTAAAAAATTCAAATAACCTATTAAAGGCAGGGGTAGCACTTAAATATTTAATTGGTGGTGGTGCCGTTCAAGGAAGCTCAAATTCTTTAAATGGTAATTATGATTTAAACACAAACCAAGTGACACTTTCCGGAGATTTTTCACAGGCAATAAGCTTTAGTGATGATCAAGACTCTGAAGATTATTTTAGTGAATTATCTCCTGGATTTGGAACGGATATAGGTTTTGTTTATGAATATAGGACAGATAATTCCTTAGCTGCATCAAACAATAATAACCCTAGAGCATTTAACCAGTATAAATTAAAAATTGGGCTTTCTATTCTAGATTTAGGTAGTATTAATTATAAAGATGCTGAAATAACTGACTATACTGTTAATGCAGATGTAAACGCACAAGATCTTGAAGATGATTTTATTGAAACACTAGAAAATAATGGAACTCAAACTACCAGAAACGAAAGTGTAAAAATTTCATTACCAACCTCATTGCAGTTAAATATTGACTATAATCTTCACAAAAAGTTTTACTTAAATCTTGATGTAAACCAATCTTTGGTATCAAAAGATTCTTTTTTTAATAATAATAGATTAAACCTGATAACCTTGACACCGAGATATGAATCTAGAATATTTGCTGCCTATTTACCTATATCATCAAGTAGCTTAGGAAAAACCGCAATTGGTGCAGGTATACGTTTAGGACCATTAGTTTTAGGTTCTGGCACCTTGTTTTCAAACCTTTCAAAAAAATCTAATGTTGCCAACATTTATGCAGGTTTTAAAATACCAATATATCACAAAAGAAAAATTAAAAACTCTCAATTATGAATAAATTAATTCTTTACGTCTTTCTACTAAGTATTGCCCTAGGTTGCTCTTCATTAGATGATGGTAATGTCCTTGAACCTTCGACAAAAGAAGACTCCGAGGAGCCGGTTGAAACGCCAACGGAATCTTCTACTCCAGAAATACCAAGTGGAGCAGAACTTTTATATAATGGCACAGCTATTATGGAGACTAAAGATCCAAAAATTCCTTTTATCTTATATAATCAAAATGGTGCTATATCAACAGCAATAGACCAAAACTTAGATGGTGCATTTGAACAAGTAATCTTAACTGATGGTGATGCGAAAACTGTTATTGACCTGGATATTACAACAGGGCTACCAACCAAAATGTATACTTCTGAAAATGTAGTGGTGATTTACAATTTTAAAGAGGATAACACTACTCTAGATATCGCAGTTATTCAACAAGGTAATGAAACAGTTTATATTGAAAATATCGACGTTTCTGATACTTCATTTACGAACAAAATGATCATTAAAAATAAAAGTATGGAGTGCGAATCATTACAAGCACCGTTACTTTCAATGGCAAACGGAAAAAGCTGGGCTTTAGATGGCTGGTGTAAAATAAAGGAGGACAATAATATTAAGTTTCAGGCTTTAAATTTAACCGCTAAAGAATGTAATGATATATATAGAGATATGTTCCCATGTTGCAGTATTTCTGCTTTTGAAAATGCATATTGTGACCAACTACCAAATCAAGCACTTATTCTTTCAGAAATTGCAGAGCTAGTATCTTGTGCAGCAGATGGTGATGTTAGCGATTGTATTAACTCTGGCATTATGGATATTCAAAATTTAATAAGCGAGGCAGAATCTTTAAAATTGCAAATCGGCGAAGATGTTATAGCAGAAGCAGAGCAACTACTTTTGGATATTATAGATGATAATCTTGGAGGAAACGATGAACTTATAGGTATTTGGAATTTTGTTAAGTACGAAGAACTGTCTGTAGATAATCTGGAAGTGGTAGAAATTGATGTGGAGTATTGTGATGATGCACCAAATGAAAACTCTTGTTACACTATCACAGAATGGAGTGTGGAGTTTAAGTTAGACGGTACTTTTCTTGGCTCAGTAACCGAGTTAGATAAACAACAAGGACCAAACGGACCAGCAGATACCATTGTAGAAATAGAAAAAGGTGATTGGAGTTATGATGCACAAACCAATGAACTTGTTTTTGTAGCACGGTCTTATGAGTATTTAGAAAACGGGGCTGTTGTAGAACAAGACACATACCCAAACGGAGAAATAATAAATACTGAACGCTTCACTGTTACCAATACAGAACTAATAATAGTTTTTGATGAAGAAGATAATGATGGTGATGGAAATATTGAAGAAAGCTATATAGAATATTATTCTAGAAATTAAGTGTTTAGACAATTTTTAGTAATTTGCTAAAGTGCTAATTATGTTATAGATGAAACCTCTTTTCACATTTAAATTTATTTTTATTGCGTTTTTGACGTTAAATATTTGCTACTCACAAGGTTTTCAAGAAATAGTAACCGAAGACATTGATGACTTATGTAACGGTCATCAAAGTCAAGCTGCTGACCTTGAAGCAGAAATGGTAGTTGACCAAATGATGGCTCAAATGCAATTAAAACGTATTTTTAAAATTAGAAAATGTTCTAAAATACAAAATGCGTTCGCAACCATGCAAAAAGATGAAAATGAGAATTTAGCACCTTATATTCTTTATGACCCTACTTGGCTAAAAAGTATGGCAGATAATTCTGATACTGACTGGGCATCTATTGGAGTTTTGGCACATGAAGTTGGCCACTTTTTATTATTTCATACACTCAATAAAAAAGGAAGTAATCCTAGGTGGGAAATAGATGCAGACCGTTTTGCAGGTAAAACTATGGCTATGATGGGCAGTACTTTAGAAGAAGCCCAAAGTATGTTCGCCAACTACACCTTAAAAGAAGACAGCAGAACGCACCCTGCTAGAAATAAGCGATTAGAAGCGGTTAAAACTGGGTGGATGAATGTTAACAACCCTACCAAAAATATAATATTAAATGAAAATACCCCAGAAAGAGATGTTAATCCTGAACTGATCTTTAACCGTTATTTTAAAGAAATGGGCGGATTAAAGAATATGGGACAAGTAAAACAGATTAATTTCAAAGAGAATATTTCTGAAAAAATCGGTGATAGAAAAGGTCAAAAACCTTTAGACTACAATTATTCCTATGAGTTGAGTTCTAATAGAACTAGAATTGTTTATCAAGATCAAAATGAAGAATATTTGATCATAAACAATGATTCCTTATCCCATAAGTTTTTAGATGAAGAGAAATGGAGCACAGGAGCCCCACGTATTGGAACCAGTCTAGATAATGATCCCTATGATTTTAAAAGGTCTATTAGACCAAGTATTTATTATTATTTCGATGATTTTTCACTTATCTCCAATCCTGAAATTGCAGATTACAGAAGAAGAAAGACCATAGAAGATGAGGAGTGTTTTATTATAGAATTACCTCAAGAAACACAAGAAATTGGAGATTTACTTAAAAAAGGAAAACGTATTGTACTGACTAAACGATACTATTACAGCACTTACACAGGGCTACTGCATGCCATTGAAGAAATAGAAAAAATTTCATTTTTCAGAAGAGCACAAATTAAGGACTCGGAAACCAGAAAAACGAATATTGTCATTTCTACCTATCAAGAAATTGAGGACATTATTATTCCTTCTATAATCAATAAAAAAATTACCCTTCTTGAAAATGATATTCCCAAAGATGACGAAACTATTTATCAAGAACGTACCCTTTCAGATATTGAACTTATAAAAACTTCAAATTCAGAATCAACCAACAAGTAAATTCCTACTTAGTTTGGCGCAATAAAGTTAATATGTAAGAATCTGATTTTAAACACGTCACGATTAAAATACCCACTACAGGGTATTTTTTTTAGTTTACAGCCTTTCTATATTTGATTTATTCGTTAAAACCACTATTTATTCGGTATAATCGACAAAATACCTAGTTTAATCTTTAATTTTTTTTATATTTTTAAGTCTCCCCCATTAGTTAAAATAACCACCAAACCAATCATATTAGTATGAAAATTAATCAGCTACTGATTACATTTCTTGTATTTGGGCTACCGCTATATCTATTTTCACAGAATGGACATGGCTTTAGTTTTGACAATTATAACGGGATTTATGGATCAGTTACCAACCCTGCAAATACTGCACAATCAAAATACAGGTGGCACATCAATGCAATCTCATACAATCAACTAGGAATATCAGATTTTGGAACTATTGATTATTTCAATATTGAAGGTAACCCAACTGGATTTAATAGATTAAATTTTGAAGAGCATAATGACAATTCATCGAACTCCAATTTTATGGTTTCAGATTCTGATGTAATGCTCCCTTCTGTTCTATTTAATATTAACGAAAACCATGCAGTAGGTTTAATACTCCGCTCAAGAAGTTTTTCTGATTATTCTAATTACAACGGTCAATTCTTAGCCAATCTAAACAATGATTTTGAAAATACAGAAGATGGTGAATTCAATTCTACTTTTAATAACACTACGCAGCAATGGAAAGAAATTGGATTAAACTATGCACTTGTTTTACTAAACTCTAATTATCATTTTATTAAAATTGGGGGTACTGCAAAATATTTAATGGGAAATAAAGCAGTTGAAGCAAGGGGTACTTTAGCTGGTAATTATACCCAAGGTACTTCTGGAGAAGTAAATTTTACTTCGGTAGACCTTACATATTTAAATACAACAGGAGAGAATAATTTACAGACCGATCCACAAAAATTCTACACAAATGCATTCGGAAATTTTGAAAATAATGGTTGTGGATTTGGAGGTGATTTAGGTCTTGTATACGAATGGCGCCCTAGAGAAACAAATCGCGTTAGTGTACGAAATAATGCAGGAGCTGTAAATACCTATAAACTTAAAATTAGTGCCTCCATACTCGATATAGGGAGTATTAAATATAAATCAAGTATAGAAAAAGATAGTTTATTTACTAATACCCCAACTTCCATTGAAAAAAATGAGATTATTGATAATGGTTTAGTAGAAGCCTTAAAAGAAGGTTCCGGAATCACTCCAGATTTGCAACAAGGTGAAGTCACTTTTGCATTGCCACGTGCTTTAAATATAGGTGTAGATTATATACTTTTTAACGACAAGAACTACTATATAAATTTAAATTATATAAAATCCTTAACCAAACAAGAAGACTTATTTACCAATAGTAGATTAGACCTAATTACACTTACCCCAAGATACGAGACACAAAAATTTAGCGTGTATTTACCTATTACCTATGAACAAAATTCAAGTGATGTATCTGCTGGTATTGGAGTTCGTTTCGGACCAATAACCATAGGATCTGCAGCACTGAGCAATTTAATAATGGATGGTGATATGAAACATCTTTATTTTGGGCTTAACCTGCCCTTGTTTCAAGAAGTATTTAGATAAAAATAGCTGTTAAACTATAAAAAAATGAAAATAAAATTACTGTTCTTATTATATTTTTTAGTTGTCAATGTAGGAGTTGCACAACTAACTTCTATACCAGACGCCAATTTTGAGCAAGCTTTAATAGATCAAGGAATTGATGTTAACACTACCCGAGATGGTCAAATACTAACTTCAGCAATCGAAAATATTACTTTTCTGAATTTAACAGGTGACAATAACTTCAATGTTAATCAAAATGAAATAGGTCTTGGCATTACAGACCTAACAGGCATTAAAGATTTTATTAGTTTAGAAATATTATGGGTACAAGGCAACAATTTAGTTGAATTAGATTTAGAGGGCCTTAGTGCTATTCTTGACATTAGAGCCTTTTATAATGACATAGAAAGCTTAAATATTACCGGTCTTATAAATTTAGATATTATAGGCATTGATTTTAATAATATATCTACGGTAGATGTCTCAACCAATACTAGTTTAAGAATTTTTGACATAGCCAATAACGCCTTAGTTGGTTTAGATATTTCGGGGCTTAGTGCACTCACCAACATGAATGTGCAAGACAATCCTCAGTTATCTTGTATAAATGTCGAAAGTGCTGCTAGGGCTACTAGCTTAAATAATAACAGTGATTTTAGAAAAAACGGAACAACAATTTTTGATGCAAACTGCCCAAGTATTTACACCTTAATACCCGATGTGAATTTTGAGCAAAGCTTACTAGATCAAGGCATTGACAGTGAAGGTGGGCTGCCGAACGGCAGAGTATTAACTTCCGATATAACCCCTATTACCATTTTAGATATATCTAATGAAGGAATAAACGATTTAACAGGAATTGAAGATTTTACCTCTCTCCAAAATTTAAATGTAAGTTTCAATAATTTAAATAGTCTACCGCTTCAAAATAACACCCTGCAAATAATTAGGGCAAACGAATGTAATTTAGGAGGTAAGCAAATTTCCTTTATTGATAACGGTACAGTGCTTACAAACGTGACTACTCTAGAACTTCAAAATAACAATATTGGCAATGGTGCTGCAATAAGTTTTACAGGAGTGCCAAATGCCACCTATTTAGATGTTCGTTACAATAATTTTACAAGCATAACCAGTCTTGCCACTTTAAGTCAGCTCTCAAATTTAAATGTTGCCTTTTGCAACCTTAATAGTATTGATACAAGTGGAAATGGTTTATTATCCTCCTTATATATTTTTGGTAACAACTTAACCAACCTTTCTACAAATAGTAATAACTCTTTAACACAATTACTAGCCGGGGGCAACAATATTACATCCGTTTCTATAACGAACAATCAACTATTGACCATTTTAGATTTGTCTGATAATAATTTAAGCACGATAACCCTACCCCAGACCACGACTTTACAAGAGCTAACGGTATACACTAATAATCTATCTTCTTTAGACATTTCAAATGCAGCTGCCAATTTAACAACATTAAACACCACAGATAATTCTTCATTATCCTGTATTCAAGTAAGTAATGTTGCCAATGCCGAGGCTCAAGGTAATTGGATTAAAGATGCTGCTACAAATTATAGTTTAGATTGTTCAGCTACCAATGCATTTGGTGTCTCTGTAAACTTGGTTGGTGCAGGGAATTCCCCTAATTATGAAATAATAGAAGGAAGCACATTTACGCTTAATTTTGAAGCCGATAACACTGCAACTAACGGCACTCAATTTACACCGAATATTGAATTCACCTTAAATGGTAGCTCTAATGTCACCGATTTCAGATTTAATGGAAATGAAACATCTATTCCTAATAACCCTATTACAGTTAGCGCTGTAAATCCTGATGGAAGTGTTTCAATTTCAGCGTTTGATGATGGCGTTATTGAAGGAGATGAAGTTTATACAATCACCATAACTTCCCCTGATACAAATTCATTTACAATAGTTGATTCGCAAACTTTTACGGTTACTGTAAAAGACAAAGGATCTATTTATAATGGTCCGCTCTCAATTACTACTTCTGTGTCAAATGCCGGTGTTCAACCTTATTTCGAAGTTGAGGAAGGGTCTACCTTTGATTTAAATATTGATACCGAAAATGCTACAAATTTTGGTGATTCTTATCAATTGGAAATAGAATTTTCAACCTATAGAATTGGACCATCAGACGATGTAGAAACTCCAAATTTTAGAGAATTGGTCCCAGCAGGTGATTTAATTCTTTCGAATGAAGAAAACGATAACATCTATGACTTTATAATAGCTCAAAACCAATTAGATGGTACATTACAGTTTACGGTTCTAGATGATACTATAAACGAAAATGTAGAAGAAGTCGTGATTACGGTAAAAACTACTCAAGCAAATCAAACTGTATCGATAAATACATTTTTACTAAAAATAAAAGCTAGCGATCCAGTAGAAATAGAAGTTAATTTAACAAATGCCGGAGTCGCTGGTAATTATCTTATTGAAGAAGGATCTGAATTTGAATTAATAGCTACTATTTTAGGTGAAACCGAAGAATCATTTGATTTTTTAATATCAGATAATTTATCTACTGCAACTACAGACGAGGACTATTATTTTAATGCTAGTCAAAAAATATCTGATTTTGGTGGTGTTCCCGACAATACAATTCCGTTCACTGTTTATTTAGATAGTGTAACAGAAAATACAGAGAAAATAATTCTAAAATTACCCGAACCTAACGGAAATTATATATGGAAAGATGCAGATCAAAATGGTGAATTACAATTCGATATAGACATTCAAGATAAAAACTTCATCGTAAGTCCACAAATCTCCGATACTACCATTGGACAAGATGGTTTTTACGAAGTAGAGGAAGGTGCAGAGATTAGCATAAACCTAAACCCAATTAATTTAAGCTCCGACGTCAGTTTTAAAAATATCCCATTACAAATTAATATCATAAATAGCACGGCAGAAGAAGGCATAGATTTTGAGTTAATTTCCTCAGAATCATTAAATCAATTTAATCAAGAAATACTATTAAAAACAATTATCGACGGAATTCAAGAACAAGCAGAAACATTAGAAATACGACTACCAAAACCACTTGCAAACTATGAATGGGAAAACGCAAATACAGATGGTAGCATATCTTTTTTAGTTAGAATTATAGATAAAGACCTAGAGGGAGCCACCGAAAACTACAACTTACAACTGCTAGCAGAATCGGTTACAATTAATGAGTTTGGTGATGAAGAATACTTAGAAACTATTTTAGAAATAGAAAATGGAGTTTACAAAATAAAAGATAATGAAAGATTACTAATTCAGATAGCCTCAACAACTAATAACAATTCAAAAGGGTTAAGAATTAATACACAAAATGGAAGTGCTATTCACGATTTAGATTTCTTTTCCTATGAACTAAACAAGAATGATTTCTTTACTACGTCCTATTACAGAAGTATAAATTTCACTTCTATAGGAACAAATAACCCTAATAAGACTTTTGCTTTAGATATATTGTCAACAACCAACAATTACGTCCTAAATGCACCCAACGGCACACCCATAAACTATCCCGAAACTGTAACTTTAAATTTTGAAATTGAAAGCACCGATAAAAGAGTTACTCAAGAAATAATAACAGAGATTATTGGCAGTGAGGAAAACTTATATGATCAAGACGCTATTGTTTCTGAATATTTAGTACAAGAAAATGACACAATTACTATTCTTTTAAGTTCCAGAAAACCAAATCAGAATAATGGTGCTGTATATAATATGGGCTTTTTAATAGATAGCCAAACCTCAACCTTAACTCCAGATGATTACACCTTAACCATACAAGATTCTGAAGGAAATGATATGGGTAGTAATTTAAACAACTACACAGTAAACAACAATGCCTCTTATGATGCCAAAATAACCCTAATACTACTTGAAGATTCACAAGCAGAAGTTACAGAAGTACTTAACTTTTCATTGGTGCCAGATGTCACCTTCGGTAATTTTGGATCTATAACAAATTTTAGAACCAAACTGGCAAATGCCCAAGGACCAGACCAAAAACAATATCGTATTCAAGTATCGGAACCTGGATCCCCATTGGCTGTCTATGCTGTTTTGAGTAATACGGGCTCTACAGAAGGCACTAACGAACCCGATGTTATTACGTGCACATTATATAATTCAGACAATACCCCATTCATTTCACACACAAGCACTATTGATATCCCTCATGAATTTGTTGAATATGACGGTGCTGAAGCATTAAAACTATTAGAGGATGAATTTAACCCAGACAAATTAAGCTTTACTTTTCCGCCTGGTGAAAATGAAGCCTCAATAAACGTTATCTACGATAATGAATTGGATGTAAATGATATTGATTGTGACTACTACTATATTAGTTTAAAAGAATCTCCTACTAGTCTTAGTAATAATATAATATTTAGTAAAGTAGATTATTTGGTGAAAGTTGCGGATCAATCAGAATTTCTAATTTTTGTAGACTTAGACATTTCCAATACCAAAAGAATACGCCCAATATATAGAAACAGACATCCAAATGACGATTATGAATTAGATTTCGGAGGCATACGCCAATCTATAGACAGGTATGAAGTTGAAGAGAATACGCCTTTAAATTTTTCAATAGATGCTGCAAAACCAGTAACTGAGGGTAAAGGTTACCTGCTTAATATACTATTCCCTGATTCTCGTTCAGCAAAATTTCAAACAGATTATACGTATAATAATGGCGATAAAACTACAAATTTACCTGTAGTAGTTTTAAAAGATGAAATAGATTATGAGGCAGGCTTTTTAATAGAAGCCGATTTAGAAGACGATTCTGGTGAAACATTCACCGTTACTTTTCAAGAACCAAAATACGAGAAACTTTACCGCTTTTCCAAGAAAGATTCAAGGTCATATGACCAAAGTTATACGTTTACAATTCTTGATGCCCTTCCAGTAAAAATAGAGTCAAATAATACCTCCCCTATTAATGAAGAATTTCCAATAGAAAGTAATGGCGAATTCATTATAAGTATTGATAGATCAAAAGAAAAAGAGCGTAACTATTTAGAAATTGAATTTGAAATAAGTGGCGATGCCACATATGGAGGGCAAAATTCTGATTATGTCTTAGAATCTGAAAACAAATTTACAATGTTACAAGGCAACAAAGGTATTTTGTATGTAGATAAAAATGATACAGAAATAAAACTAAAGGTTACACCTATTAATGATCCTTTAGCTGAGGGAGATGAAACTATTACGCTTAAATTAATAGATGCGTTCGGGTATTTTTTAAATGTAAATGAAGCCTCTAGCCTTACCATTACTGATGATGACGAAGCCGATTACGTAGCCTATTTTAAAAATGAAATAACTACCCTTTTTGAAAATAATGAAAGTACAAATGAAGGTGAACTTATTTTCACCCTAGATTACCCCAACTCAACAGATACAGAAATAAGAATAGATTTTAGTATTGGCCAAGAAGAAGGCTCAGCAACCTTTAATGAAGATTATAAACTTTATTATATAAATACTTTAAATGAGCGTACAGAAATTACTGTTTTGGAAAATCTGTATATTACTATACCCATTGGAGAACAAGAAGGTAGATTAATTATAGAAATTTTAGAAGATACTTTGTATGATGAAATAGATGAACTTATATCGATAACTATTGATGATAGTGAATTTTATGAAACACAGGACCCTAGTACTAATAGTATAGTTATTAAAAATGAAGGGGAAGATGGCACCTCAACCATTTCAATTTTTGCAGAGGTCATAAGCTCATCTTGTGAAGGTGAAAATAATGGGCGTATTGGTTTAACTAATCGCTCCAATTATACGTTTAATGCCATTATTTCTAATGAAAACGGCATACTTTCAGATAAAACGACGGAACTTCCACCAACTAACGAGTCCCAAGAAGTAAGTTCAACATTTAGTAATCTCGCTCCAGGCACTTATAGTATATTTTTAGAATACAACGGTAATCTTCCTTTACCCGTAAACTATATACCGCCTTCTTTTGAACTAACGATTAGAAATCCGTCAGATCCTATTTTAATTGGGGCTACCATAGATGAAGGATTTAGAATAGCGAAACTACAAATAGAAGGCAGCAGTTCTTATGAGGTAGTTAGAAATAACGAGGTTTTTAAATTTAACTTAGGTTCAACTAATAAGACCATATTAGAAATTCCTATGACAAATGGTTTGAATTCATTTGAAATAAAAGGTGAGTCCGACTGTCAAAAAACTATCAAAACAAATCTATTTTTAGATGCGTTAAGTCCATATCCAAACCCTACAGACCATATGATATATCTGGGCGGTTTTCAAGATATAAACTCTACTAATATTTCCATTTCTGATTTAACAGGTAAATTGGTTGTTCATGAAGAAAATAAAGATATTAAGAATGGTGTATTAGAAATTGACCTAAGTGAACTATCGAATGGAGTTTATATTCTACATATTAAAATGCAGACCGGACCTAGTCTTGATTTAAAAATCGTAAAAAAATGAAAAGTAAACTAATTCTACTATTAATTTGCCTCTCAGCCATTTTTTCTTGTTCTGGAGAGTTTATTGCATCAAAAAGTGGCTTTATTAACCTAAGTGCACCAGATGGTAAATGCGAAGAAGGCAGTAATGACCCAACCAATGAAAATAAATTGAAAATAGTTTTTAGTTGGGATCCAAGTGAAAGTACTTTTGAAAATGGAGAACTAATTATAAAAGATAATCAAACTAAAGAAACGGTTGAAACACTACCAATTAATGTGAATGATTTGTTCACAGAGATTACTTTAGACCGAAACAAGTGGTATTCATGGCAAATAAGCGCAACAGAACAAGGTGCAAGCAAACCAGTTTTAAGTGATGAAAAAATGTTTTACAGTGAATTGATCTTAGTTGAAAATGCCCCATATCCCGTATTAATAAAACCTATACAAAATAATACCGAACAAGTAATATTTGAATGGGAAAGTCCACAAGAAGATCCATCACGAGATAATTTACGGTATAAAACATATTACACGGACAAAGCTGTTAGTGAAGATACTCCCATATCATCTTTAACTTTTGTGGAACGTGAAGTAGATGTTACGTCGAGTACGTATCCAAAAAGGGTGACAATTTCTACCAGTTTATTAGAGGCAGGAATAAACTATTTAAAAGTGGAAAGTATATTAACTAATCAAAATAACACTGAACTAAAATCAACATCGTATTGGAAATTTACTGTATCATCTAACCCTTAAGAAATGAAGGTTTTGAACAACATAGTAGTAGTTAAATTAGTACTCTTTATGTTCATTGGAATATTTGAAAAGTCCTATTGCCAATCCAAAAATCAAGACTTATTCAAAGACAAAAATTTATTAAGTCTAAAACTCCAATACACCAACAAACAAATAAAAAAGGAAACAGATAAACATAATGCTGTTTATACAGACTTAATCTATAAAACCGCAACTGGCTGGGACACCATTCCTGTTTACCTAAATGCCCGTGGAAATTTTAGGAAAGCAAATTGCTATTTTCCTCCTTTGAAAATGAATATTAAAAAATCATTTTCAAAGAATACAGTATTTGAAGAGCATAAAAAATTAAAACTTGTTTTGCCATGTTTACTGCAATCTAGAGGTAATGATGATGTACTAAAAGAGTACTTAGCCTATAAAATTTACGAAATAGTTTCAACTGAACATTTTAAAACACGCTTAGCATCAATAGAATATAAAGATACCCGAGGTGTAAAATCTGAAATTCACCCACTGGCCGTATTTATTCCAGAAAATTTACGCAAATCAACCATTTATGAAGAGGAAGAAGCATTTGCCTCTAAAAAACCAAAGACACATATACTTAAAGCAATTGTAATAGAAGACGATAAAGTAGTTGCAAAAAGGAGTGAAGCAAAAGTATTAGATAGATTTGTACACCCATTAAACCAAGCCGAAATACCATCTGTTACTAATGCCTTTTTTCAGTTTATGATCGGGAATACAGATTTTTCAACTGCCTATCAGCATAACCAAAAATTACTGTTCAAAGAAGGCGAAACAATACCTGTACCTTATGATTTTGACATGTCGGGCTTAGTAGACGCCAGCTATGCTGTAGTTTCTAATATTCAAAATACTGAACTTGACATTACAGATGTAAAACAACGTACTTACAGAGGCTTTAAAAGAGATGAAAAATTATTTCAAGAAGTACGTCAATTATTTCTAGATAAACGCCCAGAAATATATGACCTCATTGAAAGCCTTGAAATATATTTTGAAGACAAAAGAAGTCACGCGAAAGCTGAAGATTACATCAAAAGCTTTTATGCCATTTTAAAAAATGATTCTAAATTTAGGTCTCAAATTGTAAATGCCGCTAGATTAAAATAAGACGAACTACTTCAAATAAGATTTAAATTTCATCTTTGTGTTCACCCACCTTACAAGGTGTTTATAAAACTTGATGAAGCCAGCACTGAAAAAAGTAACTGCTATAATCGGAGTTGATTTTAAAACCACCCCATTTTTAAATAACAGTAAGGTAACCCACACCAAAAGAACAGCAAAAAGAAACAAAATAGTCTTTCTTACGGTTCGATAACTGATTTTTAAACGCTTAGTAAGCCAGATAAAATAAATACTTGCCAAAAAACTACAGAGAAAAGTAAGTACAACAATCCAAAATGTTGATACCTTATACATAAACTTATCTGTAATAAGCATAGCAATAATGTTGGCGTGAATAACAAGGCCGTTCATATCTGGAATGCTTTTACCCGAGGTAATATGATTTAAGGGTGTAAAATGCTTATCCTCCACATCAAAAACATTACCGGTAGGGCTTCCTAAATAACCTAATAATACAATTTTATCATGTATGATACTCTTATCATCCAACCCCATAAAATCATCAATAGTAAAGTAAAGAAAGTGGTCTAGATCTCCTTGATAATTAATAACTCGAGCTTCTTTTAACTTCTCGTCTAATTTATTAGATTCCCATTTTTTATGAGATAAATATTCTTGTGCAATTACTTTAGAAAAAGATTCATATGTAGTATTAAATTGTTGCCTTTCACTTTCAAATTCGCGTACTACAGTATTTTCACTATCAAACGTAAAATTTACGAAACCGGGTTCTTTATGAAACCTAAAAAAGGGATGATTAGATATAATTTCATCGTTTGAAAGTACTAATGAAGTAACAACTCGTTCTTTTCTAAGATAAATAGCCAACAAAGTATCTTCCTTGCTTTTTTGAAATTCTTTTAAAATTACATCGAACCCTATGACTTTTGGTTTTGCATCCAAAACCTGCTCCATCACCTGCGCAATCTCATATCTACTCTTATGCTCAACATTGATAAGTATTATATTAGGATTGATATTTTCATTCTTATTTAAACGTTCGGAGTAATAGACATCTAAAAAACTGAAATCTTTTACAGCTTTCGATAATGGATTAAAAAAAGAGGTGTTGAAAAAAAGAAGTGACAAGAAATAACAAACCAGCAAGGATAATAGCGTACTGAACAACCCGTCACGTACCAACACCCATTTACTTAACTTCTTTTTTTTCTTTTTAGCCATTGACCTTAATTATAGTATTACTCACAGAACTTATAATCTAAACAGATTGCTTTCTTTATGTCATCTTCAGAAAAGCCTAAAATTTTCAATGCTAAGATTAGTGCTTCCATTTCCTTTTTTAGCTCTGAATGAGATTCTTTGGTTAAAAGTTCAAAATTGTTGAATTTAATCTCATTAAAATCTGGAAAAGGTGAAGTGGTCACCGCCCATCTATAGGACTTACCAGGCTTTAATATTAAATTATCCTTATATAATATCAATGAATTTGATGTCGTACCTAATTTAGTAATGTGATTAGTGTCCAAATCTTGTAAATGAAAATATGTAGTTAATGAATCTGTTCTATTTTCCCAAGAGAAATTTATTTCAGGAACGTACCATTTGATGCTATCCATGGGTTCTGTAAGTTTAATATTTCTATCTTCTCTATACACAACACCGGGTTGTTGTCTTGATTCTTGCTTATTGGTGAATTGCCTCCATACGTAAGAAAAGTACTTTGAAGTAAATGATTCGTTCTCGGATTTTTTTCTAAAATTCTGAAGAGAATTATAGCTATATCCACGTGGTTCTTTTAATTCGAACAATTCTCCTAATCGATTTATCAAGAAAACGGTATCAAGTTTACGTAAGGTTAACGTATCGGATTTTCTAAAAACTGCACCACGTTGCACTGGCAAATCAACGTTAAAAAATGGTTGTCCAGATTTTTTAAAAATATAGAAGCTATTCTGTGCAATTGCCATATTTGAAAAAAGCAGCAACATAAAGCAAATAAAACCTAATCGTGATAGAAATAACCTTCCCATTTGTATTTTTTATATAAATAATGTGATAATTTTTTATAATATCCTATAAGTCCCAAACTAAAGACGACCACTGCGGTAATTACCGTTATTTTAAATAATATTCCGTTCTTAAAAAACAAAAGCGATATCCATGTAAAAATTGCGATGAACAAAAGCTGCACTAAGTTTAATCTTAGAATATAACTTGCTAATTGTCGCTTGTTTAAATATATAAAATAGGCTAACCCTACGAACGTTAACAGAATAGTTAATAATACTAATACCCAATTAGGCACAATTGTAATATAATTATTCGTCAACAGCATTTGAATAATATTGGCGTGTATAATCAAACCAAATGTATCTGGCGGACTTTTACCTACAAACTTCTTATTCATTGGAGTATAGTGCTTATCTTCAATATCATAGATATAATTATTTTCATTGCCCAAGTATCCTACCAAAATAATTTTATCTTTTAAAAATGGCATAGTTTCTTGATCTACAATATCTTTTCTTTCTAAAATCAAAAAGTTATCTCTATTGCCCGTATAATTGATAGGACGTTCTTTTTTTAAAAAAAATTCATGCCTACTTAGCCAATTATTTTGAAGGTATTTTTGCGCTACTAGAACAGGAAACGAAACCAAGGTTTGTGTATCCTTGTCCATTATGCCTTGAAAATTTCGTATTACAATAGATTCTTTATTAAAATTGAAATTGGAATAGCCTTTATTTCCTTCAGTATTAGATATGGAACTATGTGTTTCTATTTCTTTATCACCAAATATTGCGTAAGCAAAAACAAAAGCATCATTTTTTAATTTATTTGCTAAAAAATTATCCCAAACAGGATCTGTTTTTTCTTTAAAGATGACGTCCAGTCCTATCACTTTAGGCTTATGCTTCTGTACCTCATCCAACAGGTCTGCTATTTCTTTTCTATTAAGGCGATCTATGTTGACCAAAACAATTTTGTCATTCAGATCAAAATTATCGTCGTTTAATTTTTCAGCATAATACAAATCTAAATAGCTAAAGTCTTTGAAAGCATTTTTAAAGGGATTAAAGAAACTAAGATTTAACCCAATTATGGCAACTATAGCTACCACTAAAAAACTAAAAAGCATACAGAAAAAAGCTTCTTTAAAAAGTAAAAAGCCATTAGGTGGTGCTATTTTTCTTAATAGTGTTTTTATCAAAATCTTAAGGGTTAAGTTTACATTTTCTTAAAAAATGAAGATAATTCTTTTGAAAGAAGCATCAATTTTTGCCCCTCTAAATTTATAAAACTCATTCTTTCAAAATCTTTATCGATCATTAAACTTAATCTCCCTACATCACTCTTTATTAAAAGTTGTTTATACGGTTCAAAATCGGTCTCAACTGGGACTACCGCCCAATCATAAGAGGCATCATTTTTTAATAAGGACAATAATGCCTCCGTGCTCCTTTCGTTCAAGGTATCTTTTAAAAACAATTTATTAGAGTATTCATCCTTTGTTCCTGCTATCAATTGTTTCTTAATTTCATAGTCTACTATTAAATTGGCCCGTTTTAGAATATTAAAATTTTTTTCTTGAAGTATAGCCGATATATACTCGCTTTCATTATTTTCAATAGTATCTCCTCCACTTTTTAATACTTTATCTTGACAGTTACAGGATACTATTGCAAGCAAACCAATTACGACTATTTTGAGTTTTAACATGATTAAGACCTTTTAATATCTAAAATCATCATTGCCATGGAGCCTTCATCAAATTCAGCTTTAAAACCTATCTTTTCTTCATTCAACTCTATTTCATCTTTATTGATAAGCTTATCTTTAAAAATAACATAGAATTTATCTAAAAGCTCTCCTTCCATTTCATCCAATTGCTTTTTTACATTGGGCAGATCTATTTTTTCTAAGGAAAAAATAACGACTGTATAATCTGATTCTACATCTTCGTTAAGTGCAAAAAAAACTTTTGCGTTTGGCTTAGTATAAGGAATTATAACTTCTGCATTCTCAGCATTAATGTACGGACTAATAGAGTCGTTATGAGGAAAAAGTAAAGAACTAGGATTCTTTTTATCTACACCCAGAACATACACATAAGAAGGTGTATTCACTTTTGCCTTTATTCTATATCTGGTACCTTTAGGGTATGTTACCTCGGTTGAATAGTCGCCAATACTCTGCACCTCTTCCTCAACAACCACCTGTTGAAAACCATAAACAGAGCTTGTATAATCACTTTTTCCCATGTTTACGTTCATGTTAGAGCCATCTCTTAATATAAGCTCTAACTCTCCGGCCAAAATTGTTTTCTCTTTTGGCTCTGTTGTATTGGGAATCATCTCAAAGGCATACCTAGTATATTTTGGAAAATCTTCATATCTGATCCACATAAAACCGTCATTACCCCAGGTAGGTCCCCAACTATTCACTATCTCAAAAGATCCACCATATTTATCATCGTCATAACCAATGACACACATGGCGTGACCAACATCTGTTCCTAAATTATCTGGTTCAAAAACGGTCTTAGCGCTATAAAAAGAATTCTCGACCTTAAAACCTATAATTACCGGATTACCGTTTAAAAGTGAACGTTTTACACCATCTACTTTAACCTCTTCAGGTTCATCTGCCCCAAAAATTCTTGTAAAATCCTTAATTTTATTATCACCCGCAATCTCCAAAAGACTTTCAGGAATAGTGGTCTCGCACATTACATTAAAATCTTTGTAATAAGGCACTCCCTTATCTACCATGGTTTCCATAGCCTTACCAATAAACGCACCACCTTGGCAATTATAATCGTCCTGAACATTTGCATTTAAGTATGTGAAAACCGGTGAAAATGCATTTTCCGTAATAGTTGCTACTTCCTTGATATTCTTTAACCGTGCTTCTAATATTGTTCTACCATAATAAGCACTAGACCAACCAACACATGTACCATAGCCGCCTTGGTCTTTAATTGTAGGTACAAACTGTTTTAATGAGGTCGATGAAATCTCGGTTACCACATCTTGAAAAGCAACATTTCTCGCCTTTAATGGGGTTTTCTCGTACGCTTCATCATCAAATAACAAACCTGTTCTTGGTTGATTTTGACCCCAAGAAATACAACTGATAAAAAATGAAATGAATAATAGTGTTCTCATATGTAGATATTATAATGTTCTGAGAACAATTTAACATATTTTTTACAACCTAAAGTACCCACTATTAGGTATTTATCGATAAAATACGCTCATTATCAATTCTTGTAGTATATTTCTTAATTTAAGATGAAAAAAATTAAATTATTATGAGATTAAATTTTTATTGATTTCTTTTCTTAAGTAATACCCAGTAACAATAGTTGCCAGAACATCTGCAATGGGGAAGGAAATCCACACTCCCAGTTCACCAAGGTAATTAGGTAGTATTAGAATTAAAGGAATAAAGAAAAAGCCTTGCCTACTCAATGTCAATAACAAAGCTGGCACAGCCTTACCAATCGCCTGAAAATAAGCGGCACCAATTAGCTGAAGTGCAATAATCGGCGTAGCTGCAAATACCCAACGCATGGCAGATGGTGTATTCTCCATAACAAATGCGTTCGTAGTAAGTTCTAGCGCACTCATATTTGGTTTATCACTTAAAAAGAGTCCAGCGATTTCTGCAGGGAAGATCATGAGTCCTGTGAAAACTATAGTAGCTAACATTGCAGCAAATTTTATGGCGGTATAAATAGACTCCTTTACCCTATCATACTTTTGAGCACCATAATTAAACCCTGCAATAGGCAAAAAACCTTGTGTAACACCGAATACGGGAAAAAGCGCAAACATCAACATTCTACCTATTATAGCGTAAACAGCCACCATTGCTTCACCTCCTAAATCAAAAAGAATATTGTTCATCAGTAAATAGATGATACTTACTACCGCCTGACGAGATAGTGTCACTACCCCTAGCGAGCTAATTTCTTTTATAATCGAAAAGTCGATACTGAAATACTGGGCACTCAGTTTTAATTCGGAGTTTTTAGACAGAAAAAAATATAAGATATAACTAAAACACAAAAAGTAACTTATTGTAGTTGCCCAAGCGGCACCTGCCATTCCAAAATCTAAAACATTGATTAGCACATAATCTAAGACCAGATTCCCAATTGACGGAATAATCATCGCTATCATGGCAAACTTAGGCTTGCCTTCTGCCCTAATTACAGTATTGCCCATCATATTAAGTGCTAAAAATGGCACACCATATAATACGATAACATAGTAGATTTTAGCAAGCTCGAAAATGGAGCCTTTACCACCAAAAGCAGGTATTAGGGTATCTACATAAGTTAGCCCCACTGCCACCATAATTACAGTGATCAGTATGGTAAACGAAATTTGGTTACCAAATGTACGCAGTGCCTTTTCTTTATTATCAGCACCTAATGCACGCGAAATAATACTGGCACCACCAATACCGATAGCCATACCCAAAGCACCTATAAAAAAGGAAATAGGCAGTACAACATTTATTGCGGCAATGGCAATAGAACCGATCCAATTACCCACAAAAATAGAATCGACCAGTACGTTTAGCGACATTACCAATATACCTATACTTGCAGGTAATGCCTGTTTAATGAGCAAACTTGATATAGATTCCGTGCCCAATTGTTCTGCGGAAACGTTTGCCATTAGTGTGGTTTTTAATTAATTATATGCCTAGATCAAATTGCTAAACCGTAATCTCTTTATTTTGTTGAATTGCTGTTGCAATATGGTCCCATAAATTAAGGCGTTGTTGCAACGCTTTTTCAGAGCATTCTAAAACGTCATGCCATTTAGTCTCATCATCTCCGCATAATTCTTGAATCATTTTTAGTGATATCGGACCGTGGTCATCTCCATCTAACTCAATATGCCTTCGTAAATAGTACTCCAATTTAGGATATGCATCTTTACCAGCTTGATCAACAATTTTCAGGAACATATCCGGTATTAAATCTTCTCTACCAAAAGTAAATGCAGCAGCAATTTTATGAGGTTGTTGCGTATTAATAGTTTCAAAAGTAAAACTCAAGAATGACTTAACCGCATCATTCAAATCAGAATTATCAATTGTTTTAAGAACGCCATTCAACTCATTCATTCCATTTAGAAAACCTGATATTTTAGTAGTATCCGCGCCTACCTCAACCATAGCGTCCAGGTACATTTCATAATGACTTTTTAAAACACCCAACTCATTAACATCAGTTTCCTCTTCAAGAACGATCTCATTAATAAACCGTGCGGTATTTGTATTCTTTACCGGTTTCCATGGCAATGAAGTACAAGTTAAATTAATCTGTAATGCCTTTAAAAGCGACATAAAATCCCATACGGCATATACATGGCTTTCCATGAATATTTGTACATCAGTTACTGATTTCAGCTCCGAATAAAGTGCATGATTTCTTAATTGTTCTCTTAACGGTTGTAATATAATTTCTATTTCTTCGATTTTCATAGCAGTGATTGTCTAAGAATTATAATATTTTATGTGCTAGGCACTACATCTAGTTGATCAGTTGCTTGCCAATCATTTACCCACTTCGCCATTACATTTACCCAGGCATCATTATCGTTCATACAAGGAATATGCTTGTATTCCACACCACCAGCTTCCATAAACTGCTCTTTACCTTCCATTGCAATTTCTTCCAATGTTTCTAAACAATCACTCACAAATGCAGGGGTGATCACAGCCAACTTTTTCTTGCCTTCTTTAGCTAAGCGCTCAAATTCATAATCGGTATAAGGCTTTAACCATGGATCACCAGCCAAACGTGATTGAAACGAAGAGCTCACTTGCTCTTCCTTTAACCCCAAATATGCCTTTACCATTTCGGTAGTATCATAAACTTGGTGTCTATAACATGTATTATGGGCAACAGAATTTACGTTACAGCATGTACCGTCAATTTTACAATGAAAACTAGTAGGATCACTTTTACGAATATGACGTTCAGGAATACCGTGGTATGAAAACAAAATATGGTCGTAGTCAAAGCCTTCTAATCCGTCTTTTATACTCTCTGAAAGCGCTTTAATAAACTCCGGATGCTTATAAAAAGCTGGTAACGTAGTAATTTTCATTTCAGGAAAGCCTGCTTTTTGCTCTTCCAACACTTTTACGACCACCGTTTCAAAGCTAGACATCGCATAATGTGGATATAACGGAACCAGAAGTACATCGTCAACACCTTTATCTTTTAACTCTTGCATTGCCTTTTTAATAGACATGGTGCCATAACGCATACCTAAAGCCACTGGCATTTCGGTCTGTGTTTTTAATTTATTGGAGAATCGCTCAGATATAACAACTAACGGAGAACCTTCTTCCCACCATATTTTAGCATACGCTTCAGCAGATTTCTTTGGTCTGGTCTGCAAAATAATTCCCCTTACAAGAATTGTTCTTAACCATTTTGGAGCATCGATAACTCGCTCATCCATTAAAAATTCATCTAAATAGGGCTTAACATCTTTTGCAGTAGGACTTTCTGGAGAACCCAAATTGACCAATAATATACCTTTCATAGCGTATGTGTTTATTATTTGATTGCAAAAATAACACATGCAAATCGATGATATTTTAATTTTCGGCAATAGTTTTTCTATACTCTCATAAAGCAATCTAATAACTGCCTAAATAATTTTTAGTGCTGTTTAATTTTAGTAAGTTGTAATTCATCAAAAACTATAACACATTTTATAATGAATACATTTTTTGATACTGTTCCTAAAAGTGCCCTATATCTGTTTCTAGCTTCTACCTTAGGTATTCTTATTGCCTACTGGATTGTTTCGTACTTTATTAAAAAATATGGCAAAGATCCAAAATATCTATTGCCCAATGGAGCGTTTAGAAAAATTAGTCGACCCATTCTATTCATATTCCTTTCCATATTAATTCGTTCACAATCGTTACGTACGCTATTTCAAGTGGAGCATCATGAATATTGGTTTAAAAAAACGAGTACTATACTATTTATCGTTTCTGTAACCTGGCTGCTACTCAATTTATTGAAAATTGCAAAAAGTATAGTTGTCAATAATTATGATGTCAATGTCAAAAACAACCTGAAAGCCCGCCAAATATACACGCAGTTCAATATTCTAGAACGCATATTTATGATTACCATAATCATACTAGCAGCAGGTGCTGTACTTATGAGTTTTGAAAGTATTCGCGAATTAGGGGTCAGTATTTTTGCCTCTGCAGGTGTAGCAGGTATAATTATAGGTTTTTCAGCGCAAAAAATGATCGGTACCGTTTTGGCAGGTATTCAAATTGCCATTGCGCAACCTATTAAAATAGATGATGTAGTTATCGTAGAAGGAGAATGGGGTCGTATCGAAGAAATAACGCTAACATATGTAGTAGTGAAGATTTGGGATAAAAGAAGACTGATTGTACCCACGCCTTACTTCATTGAAAAACCTTTTCAAAACTGGACCAAGACTTCATCTGATATTTTAGGGACTGTTTTTCTTTATACCGACTACAACATATCTTTTGATGCGCTTAGAGAAGAATTGACCAAAATCTTAGAAAGTACAGACCTTTGGGACAAAGAAGTAAATGTACTTCAAGTAACGGAGAGTAAGCAAAATTCAGTAGAAATTAGAGCTCTTATGAGCGCAAAAGATTCCCCAACCGCTTGGGATTTGCGTGTACTTGTTCGTGAAAAATTAATTACATTTCTTCAGCAGAATTATCCAGAGAGTATTGCGCGAAATAGGGTTTTGCTAGAAAAATCTACCGATAAGAATAACAATTCATAATTTAGCTAGACCTTCTGTAATTTTAAAAAAATAAAAGACTTACGTTTTTAAGTACTAAATTCATATTTAATTAATCATTATTCCGTGAATAACCATACCAACACTACAAGAATAGCTCCCCAATTAATTGATACTTTAAAAATAGAAGGAAATAAAATTTTAAACGCTTGTAAGGCCTTAAATAGAAACACGAAATTTAGACCAGGTGTAAAATCGATCACTCATAAAGAATACCATAATATTGACTACACTGCTCAAAATATTATACTATTCGACCTACTCAAAATATACCATCTCTTTGCTTCAACTAACCAGAACACCTCTTTAACTAGCAAATTCATATTAATATATATTTATGAAAAGTTTCAAGGAAAAGATCTTTCTGAAAACTATAATTCTAAGATTCTTCAGCAACTACCCTCCTCAAAACAATTCGATAAAAATATTGAGGTAATTGAAAATATCTCTTTTTTTCAACCTATAGATGACATTAACGAAGAATTTTCTTCAAGTATCATCTTAAAAAAAATAAACAGTAATGAGTTTCTAAATATTGCATCGTTTTTAAATAGAATGGCATTATTAATGGCTCAATCTGACGGTAAAGTTTCTAAAGAAGAAAAAGATGCACTCGCTACTATTTCTAATAAAATAAACAACCCTAAACTACATATAGCGAATTCAAAATATGAAGATGTGCCCATCGATGACACATTAGAAAAGGTGATGACCGAGCTACATGAGCTTATCGGACTTGAGGAAATTAAAGAAAATGTCGAGAATTTAACCAACTTTTTAAAAGTACAGAAGCTACGTAAAGAGAACGGACTAAAAGTAAGTCAGAACTCCTTACACACCGTATTTATGGGACCTCCTGGAACAGGAAAAACTACTATTGCTCGCATGTTGGGTAGAATTTTCAAGCATTTAGGATATTTAAAAAGAGGTCATTTAGTGGAAACTGATCGGTCAGGCTTGGTAGCTGGTTATGTTGGGCAAACTGCAATTAAAACTGATGAAATTATAAGTGCCGCCACTGATGGCGTTCTATTTATTGACGAAGCATATTCTCTAACTTCTGGAGGATTAAATGACTTTGGATCAGAAGCTATAGAAGTACTCTTAAAACGTATGGAAGATTTAAGAGAGAATCTAGTTGTAGTAGTTGCTGGTTATCCTGACGAAATGGAAACCTTTATTCAGTCGAACCCTGGTTTACAATCTCGATTTAATAGATATTTCACCTTCGAACATTACAAACCTGAAACATTATTAGAAATTTTCAAGTTAATTGCTAACAAAGCTGATTTTAAACTTACAGAAGATGCAGAAGATAAAATTTCAGAAATTATTACCAGGGTATATGAAAAGAAACATCGTGGGTTTGGTAATGCCAGAACCATGCGTAATCTTTTTGAAAAAATAATTGAGCAACAAGCAAATAGAATTGTACTTATTGATTCGATTACCGAAAATATTTTAATCACCATAACAGAAGAAGACGTTCCTGAAATTTTAAAAACGGTAAAAGAGATCGTTGTTTTTAATGATTGATAATTAAATAAAAAAAATGACCACACAAGACCTAATTGATTGGTTTAGCAACAACCATATTTTCGCTATCGCTTATTTTGCAGTAATAATTATAGTTGCCTTACTATCAAATTTATTAGTAAATAGAAATAACATTTCAAATATTAAATATGTCATGTCAGTTTTGGTTTATGGCGTTACCATCCCTGGTGTTTTGGCAATTTTACTACTTCTTTATAGTATATTATTTTTACGAGCCAGTATCTTAAATGTAAATATCGTTGCTCACTTTTTACCAATAGTGGCAATGATTATAACCCTAATTATTATAAGTAGAAAAGTAAAAATGTCTCAGCTACCTGGTTTTGGTAAACTATCGAGCCTCATTATATTAATTTCTATAGTATTCATGCTGATTTTTGTACTTCAGCGAACTTATTTCGGAGTTATAATTTTAGGTGGCTTTACCCAAATGCTTGTAGTTTTTGCCGTTTTATTTATAATTCTAAAAATAGCATGGTCTAAATTGAGTAAATAACAGGCTAATTGTAACAAAAATTCATTTTAGGCTACATATAATAGTAACAACTATTTAGCGTTAGCAAAGTACCAAAGGTGATTCAAAGACTATAATTACTAAAAAATACATAAATTTAGACCTACATTTCTTGTAAGGGAAAAATTTTACCAACCAAACCCGTTTTAATGGCAAAAGAAAAATTTAATTGGAAAGCACTTTTTGTAAATGATGAAAATGCATCAACAGAAAAAGAAATAATTCCTCAAGAAGAAGAAAAAACAATTTCCTTTCCATCGGATTCAAATTCCGCTTCAAAAAATAAATTTCCTAATAAACCTACGACACAAACAGCTGTAGACAATTCAGTACTAGGCAAAGTAGTTGAAATGTATGAATCTGGTTTTGACTCTTTGAACAAACCCGGATACGACTTTTACGAATTTTTCAAAGCAATTAAGTCCGTAGGCAAAAATGATTCTTCTGTTTATCAAATGGCCTTTTCTATGGCTAAAGGGATCGATGCGAATGTTTCGAAAGAGTCTCTTTTAGAACAGTCTAACTTTTATATTCAAGAAATAGACAAAGTTCATCAACAATACCATGGTAAAGGGCAAGCTAAAAAAACCACTATCCAGAATGGTTTAAAGAGTAAAAAAGAAAGCCTTACTTCTGAAATCTCAGATTTAGAAAATAAAATTTCTGAATTACAGATACAGCTAAGTAACAAAAAAAATCAATTACAATCGATTGATTCTGATTTGATAAAAGACATTTCAGATGTAGAACAAAAAATTGTGGCTAACAATTTGGCAAGAACCAAAATTCTTGACACAATCAATGTAGTAATTGAAGGAATAAAAAACAATCTATAATAGAATAGAATGAACACAGCAGAATCAAAAAGTCACATTCTCGATTTACCGATTTTAAAACATTTCGATGATGAAAAGGGTGAGATTTCATTAAACCCAAATAATTGGCGTAATGGAGAAAAAGGCTTAAATGCAGCTTTAAAAATCGCTTTATTTGCGGCACTTGGCTACGGTGCCTGGGTATATATACTACCTCCGCTATTTACGGCACTTGGGCAGATCATTGCGTTAGCCGGCGTAGCAGTTTTTGTCATATTCTTTATTATGATGCTACCCGTTATTCTTAAAGGATTGAGAAGAGCAACAAGAAGCATTCATAAATCTTTAATACGTTATGATCCTTTTGGAGAATTACAGGAGCAAAAAGTAAAAATGCTAAAAAACCGAAAGGTTTTCAAAGAATCTAAAGCAAAGATAAAGGCTCTAAAAAGCAATATGGAAGCGGAGTCTTACAAAGCTGAAAAAGAGGCAAAAGATTATCAGACCAGAGTTGTTTCGCTACAAAAACAAGCCCAAAAGTTAAAAACTGAAATGGAGCGAATTGTAAGAGAGCGTGGGTCAGCAGGCAAAGACACCGATGAATATGTTGAGTTACATAGCAGTTTAGCGAAAAAATTATCAGAATCGCAACGCGTAACCCACCAGTTAGAACAAAGTAAAAGTTTTATTCAAAAATATGGCAGTAGAGCACATGTTATGGGTAAACTAGACCGTAAGCTAACCTTGGCAGGTACTGCTATTGATATTAAAATATCTGATTTTGAAGTTACTATTCAAATGCTAGAAAAAGAGTATGCTTTCGCAAAATCTGCAAAAGAAGCTACTGAAGGTGCAAAATCTGCAATGCATTTTACAAAAGACTGGGAACTAGAATACGCTTTAGATGTTATTACGGAGACCATCGCGATGGATATTGCCAGAACTCAAGAAAACCTATCTGACATTGATATGCTAACCAGCAAATACGATGTTGATAGCGATGAACTATATTCGCAACTTGATACTTTAGCCGATAAAATTAAAACGGGTAAAGATTATGTTCCAGATTCAGGTAAATACAATAACCCGAATTACAAATTAACTACTGAAGACAAGCAAGAAAGCGGTGGTTTTGGAAAAATGTTTGACTAATCATAACTATATAAATACAATTAAAAATGGGTAAAATTTTAAGGATTAAAAAACTTACTACGCTATCAGAACTTATTATCGCTGTTATACTATTAGGCGGTATTTTAGGTGCAGTATACTACTTTGCTCCTGGCTTAAGAGTTGGTGAGGCCAAAGTACTAGAAGGCATTAATGTTGACAAAAAAGAAGTTAACAATGTCATTACTTCTGCTAAGATGGAATTACCATCTAAAAGTGAATCTAGTGCTGTAGAAGATCAACCTTTAGTGCGAATTGCAGCATATGCATGGAACGCACAATCGGGTATCATCGTAGCTAACGGCGGACCGAAAACAACAAAAGGTTCTTTAATGGAACAAAACGGCGTTAATCTTGAAATTATTCGTCAAGATTGGCTTTCTGAACTTCGTAACATGCAAATGAAATTTGTTGAAGAATACGATCGAGGTGAAGAATTTCCTGATGCTGATAAAAGTGCATTTGCTATCATAATGATGGGTGATGGTGCTCCTTTCTATATCAGTACAATGCAACAAGCATTAGATGATAAGTTCGGAAAAGACAAATATCATGTACAAGTAGTAGGTGCTGTAGGTATTAGCTATGGTGAAGATAAACTGATAGGCCCACCAAGCTGGAAAGTTGATCCTAAAAGCATGAAAGGTGCTTTAATATCTACTGTTTTAGGTGATGGTGACTGGGTTACTGCTTTGAACTATGCTTTTGCAAACGGACTTAAAGTTAACCCTGATTCTAATACATATGATCCAGAAGCGGTAAACTTTTATCCCTCTCAAGATGATGATTATATCAAGTCTGCAGAAGAGTTGATTAAATCTCAAAAATCTGGCTGGACCGTTCCTTTGAAAGAAGTTAAAAACGGTAAATTAACTGGCAAGACTATCAACAAAAAAATCGACGGTTGTGCTACTTGGACACCTGGTGATAAAATGGTTTTTGATGCCTTGAGCGGATTTACTGATATCGCGTCAACTAAAGAATTCAACAATCAAATGGCTACTACTGTAATTGCAGTTAAAGAATGGTCAGTTGCGCATCCAAAAATTGTAAGTAATATTTTGAAATCTGCACTTACTGCTTCTAATCAAATGAAGCAATATGACGAGTGGCAAGTAAGAGCTTCAGAAGCTGTTGCTGAAACTTATGACTTAGAAACACCAAAGTACTGGTATGATATGTTTAAAGGTCAAAAGGGCAGTAAGAATGGTATTGATTACAACATGGGTGGTTCAAGAGTATTTAACTATTCTGATGTTATGCAGTATTATGGTATTACAGATGGTACAAATAGATACAAAGCAGTTTACAACCAAGTATCTAGTTATTTATTAGAGTTGAATCCTTTTGGGTTTAATGAATCTGTAAAACGAATTGTACCTTATGATGAAGCAGTTAATCTGTATTTTATAAAAAACATCAACGATATTGAATCGGGCACAGCTTATAAAGCCGATTACACGAAAGAAGCAACTGAAGTTTTAGCTTCTGGTGAGTGGAATATTAGTTTTGATACTGGTAGTGCTAATATCTCTGCTTCATCTGCAAGCACTTTAGAAAGCATCTATAACTTATTGGTACAAGCAGAAGACACGAAATTAAAATTAGAAGGTCATACAGATGATACTGGTTCTGCTGAAGCAAACTACGACTTGTCTCAAAGACGTGCACAAGCTGTTGTTACCTTCTTAAGAGGTAGAGGAATTCCACAATCTCGTTTCCAAACCGTTATTGGTAAAGGGGAAGATGAACCTGTAGCTGCAAACACTAGTAATAGTGGTAGAGCTAAAAACAGACGTGTTGTTATAGAATTATTAAAATAACATTCGCTTATTAAGATTTAATGACCGTCCCAAGAATGTGAAGAACATTGATTTTTTCCTTTTTGGGACGGTTCTTTTTTATAGAACTAGTTTATCATAAATCAAATGAAGAATTTATTTATTCCTTTTGAAAATATTGGCAAGAAACCAAGGCTATCAATTGCTGTAGGTTGGGTAGTACTGGTATTGGGTATTTGGTTTCTTTCAAGCATGGGAGAACGACACTTATTTCCGTCTCCACAACAGGTTTTACAAGGTTTTACCGAATTATATAACGAAGGGCTAGTCGTTCATATCGGCAGTTCGTTATTACTTTGCTTTTCAGCAATTGCTATTGCTATTGTAATTTCGTTAGTTATCAGTTATTTATCTACTGTACCGATTCTCAAACCTGTTGCCATTACCATTAGCAAGCTAAGATACCTTCCTTTAACAGGTATTACATTTTACCTAGCCATTCTTATAAGCGATGCTAGATCCATGCAAATATGGGTTCTGGTCGTTTTTATGAGCACCTATTTAACGACGTCATTGTTAAGTATGTTAAATGCTATTCCGCAAGAAGAATTTGACCACGCAAGATCATTAGGTTGTAACCGTTGGGAAGTTCTTTGGGAGGTTGTTGTAAAAGGTCGCATAGATTATGTAATTGATGTAATACGACAAAATCTTGCAATTGTATGGATGATGTTAGTTACCGTAGAATCGATTCTTGTAGCAGCTGGAGGTTTAGGTTTTTTAATCAAAAACTCAGACAAGTTCATGAATCATGGTAGAATTATAGCATTACAAATTGTTATACTAGCAGTAGGTCTTTTTATTGACTTCATTTTAAACTACCTAAGAAAAGCATTTTTCAGATATTCTAAAATATAATACCATGGCGTACGATATGCAAAATACCTTATTATACGTAGAAGACTTAAGTGTTGCATACGGTGATAAGACAATTATAAAAGATATTAACCTAACTGAAAAAGATGTCATTCGCGAGGGCAAAGTTACGGGGCAAGTAATCGCTATTGTTGGTCGTTCTGGGCGAGGCAAGTCTACACTATTTAAAGCACTTACCGGTTTAGTTAAACCCACAACAGGTAAAGTACTTATTGCAGATACGAACACCGGTACTGAAAACGATGCCAAAGAAGTAAACGAAGGTGATATAGGCTTTGTAGACCAAAAGTATACCTTGTTTCGAAACAAGACTGTTTATCAATCATTGCTATTTGCACTACGCAAGAAAAATATGCCGAAAGAGAAAAAGCATGAACAGATAATGACTTATTTAAAAGAGTGGGGATTAGAAAATGAAAAAGACAAATACCCTAATGAATTGTCTGGCGGTCAAAGACAACGAACGGCAGTAATTGAACAAATTTTCTGTTCGGGTCATTATATGGTTTTAGACGAACCTTTTTCGGGCTTAGATATCGGTAACATTGAAGATGTAAAAAAGGCTTTTAATCTAATTACCTCTTCTCATGAATTCAATACAATCATTTATTCTACGCACGACATTGAGTTAGCCGTTGAATTGGCAGATAGTATTTATGTCATAGGATACCCTACAATTGAGGGTAAAAAAATGGATTATGGCACTATAGTAAAACATTTTGATATGAAAGAAATGGAACTCGCTTGGAAAGATTTCGGACTTGATCATATTGAAGTGGTAAAACAAGTTAAAAACAGCATGCTAAGCTCTTAGTATTTTATTCACTGTTATGAAATATTTCTCTTTAATACTCTTTTTCCTTTTAGCTACTAACAGCATATTAGCGCAACAAATCACCTGCTCCCCTAAAGACAAGGCAGCCGTTGAAAGCAAACTAGCTGAAATTGACGGAATGTATAATGGTGATTTCGGCGAAACTATGGTGAACGTTGGTAAATCGTTTATGAAAACGCCGTATGTAGCCAAAACACTAGAGATCGGAGATACCGAAACATTGGTCGTTAATCTTCATGGTTTAGACTGTACCACATTCGTTGAGAATGTATTAGACTTTTCTAAGCTGTTGAGACAAGATGATCTGTCATTTGATGCATTCGTCAAAAACCTAGAAGTTATTAGATACAAAGATGGCGAACTAGAAGGTTACGCATCGCGTTTACATTACTTTTCTGAATGGATTGCCAACAATGCAGAGAAAGGACTTCTAAAAGATATTACCGGTGAAATTGGTGGTGCAGAAATCACCAAGGATATTAATTTCATGAGCACCCATAGAGATCTATATCCGTTTTTGTCGGATGATGCTAATTTCTCAAAGATCAAAGCTTCTGAAAACTATTTAAACAATCAGGCTATTTGTGTACTGGCACAAGATGAAATTGCCAAGAATGAGCATCTTATTCAATCTGGGGACATTATTGCATTAGCCACTTCTATAAACGGATTAGATGTTACCCATACCGGAATTGCAACCCGTGAAAAAGATGGCAGAATTCATTTACTACATGCATCGACCGGATCAATGGAGGTGGAAGTTTCTAAAAAACCGCTTGCAGAATATTTAAAAGGCATAAAAAGCAACACCGGTATGATGGTTGCGAGACCACTATAACTTTCTAACTACCTGCTAACGCTAATAAGTATTTTTTAGGTGTCGTATTATACTTCTTCTTGAACGCCGCTATAAAATGACTAGAGGTACTATACCCTACTTTGAGTCCGATTTCATTGACATTATACTGACCGGTTTCTAAAAGACGCTTTGCATATTCCATCTTATGATCAAATAAAAAGCTGTAGACCGAATCACCATAAATTTGCTTAAATCCTTCTTTCAGGCGTTTTAAACTCAAACCTATTTCACTTGACAGCTCAGCCAAAGTTGGTGGCTCTGCCATGTTAGCTAATATGATTTCTTTAGCTTTTTTAATCTTTTTCACATTTTCCTCATCTGCTAAATATGGGCATTGTTCAATATCTGCATTGGGGCTCCTATTAAAGTACAAGGCTATCAACTCGTAAATCTTACCTTTTACATAAAGCGATTTTATAGAAGGATGTAAATTATAGTTCACAATCTGACTCAAAATAACTGCTATCGAAGGTGAAAATGGTTCTTGAGAATAGTACTTTTTCTCCTTGTTATCTGAGCTTAAAAACGGAATATAATCTGCCTCTGCAGTGAATAAAGAATGAAACTTTCGCAAGGTCATTACCACAGAAACTAACGATGATTTTGGACTAAGACTTAAATTCAAAGGCAAGTCTAACTGCGTGTTATACAGCAACAAAGAATTCTCTTCTTTGACATCTAAACTATAATTACCTTGATTAAAGTTATAGCTACCACTACCCTTTAAACAAAAATGAATCTGAATAAATCGCTTGTTGATTTCACGGGTGTACTGCATAGCAACATCTTCCTCATTCTGAAATTTGAGTACGTAAAATCCGTCTTCAATTAAAACTTCGTCGTATGACCCTTGAGCGTTACTTTTTACATCCATTTTCTTAAATATATTTTATATCTATTTAGAAAGCATCTAAATAAAATAGTCCTTATTCGTTGAAACCATCATAAAATTATGGCTAATAAACTGATATTTATCATATTTTGACTAAAAATTCGGCAGACGATACTAATTGTACCGCTAGCGTTGTTTTTATTGGATGGATGCTCATATTTTTGTATCCGCTTTATGAAGGACTATCACATTTCTAAACATAACTCATTTTACACCATTGGTCTTAACTACAAAAAGGCTGATGCTGAGGCTCGTGGTAAATTTAGTTTAGACGAAGTGGCTGTAAAATCACTTTTAGTACAAGCTAAAGAACAGGGCATTGATGGGTTATTGGCAACATCAACATGTAACCGTACAGAGTTACATGGCTTTGCGCAACATCCTTTTCAACTTATAAAATTATTATGCGACCATTCTAACGGAACCGTTGAGGCGTTTCAAGAGGTAGCATATGTGTACAAAAATAAAGAAGCTATCAATCACCTCTTCAGAGTAGGTACAGGATTGGATAGCCAGATACTAGGCGATTTTGAAATCATCAGTCAATTAAAGCAAAGTTTTAAGCGTTCTAAAGAATTGGGTATTGCCAATCCGTTTATTGAAAGACTTTGTAATAGCATAATACAAGCGAGCAAGCGTATAAAGAATGAAACTGAAATTTCATCTGGCGCAACATCTGTTGCATTCGCATCTGTGCAATACATTATGCGTAATGTTGACAATGTTACCGACAAGAATATTCTTTTATTCGGAACCGGAAAAATTGGTCGTAATACGTGCGAGAATTTAATAAAGCACACTAAAAATCCGCATATCACCTTAATAAATAGAACTAAAGATAAAGCTGAGCAAATAGCAGGTAAGTTCAACCTAAAGGTGAAAGATTATGGCGATTTACAATCAGAAATAAGAACTTCAGATATTTTGGTAGTTGCAACAGGTGCACAAAAACCTACGATTACCAAAGAATTAATCTATACGAACAAACCATTATTGATATTAGATCTTTCCGTACCAAAGAACGTCGATGATTCTATTTCAGAAATGGACAATGTTACGGTAATTCATTTAGATCATTTATCTCAAATGACCGATGAAACCTTAGAGCGCAGAAAGCAATTTATTCCAGATGCAGAGGCTATAAACGAAGAGGTGAAAAATGATTTTAACCAATGGTTAGAAACTAGAAAATTTGCCCCAGTAATTAAGGCGCTAAAGCAGAAATTGAAAACTATTAAGGACGAAGAGTTAGACTACCAATCTAAAAAAACGGTCGATTTTAATTCGCACCAAGCTGATGTAGTAACCAATCGCATCATTCAAAAAATAACCAAACAATTTGCAAATCATCTAAAAGATGACACGGTAGATTCCAATTCAAGTTTAGAATTTATCCAAAAAGTATTTCAATTAGAATTGGACGAAAAATGAGTAAAGTAATACGATTAGGCACACGCGATAGTGAATTAGCCCTATGGCAAGCAAATACCGTAAAAAAACAACTTCAAGCATTAGGTCATAAAGTAAAATTAGTCCCTGTGAAATCTACGGGAGACCTAATTTTAGACAAACCCCTATACGAATTAGGAATTACGGGCGTGTTTACCAAAACATTAGATGTTGCCATGATCAATGGTGATATTGATATTGCCGTTCATTCTATGAAAGATGTACCGACTGCCTTGCCAGAAGGTATTGTAAAAGCTGCTGTTTTAAAACGCGGTAATTACATGGACATTATGGCGTTTAAAGACAATGAAGAATTCTTAGGTTCTCGCGATGGTGTAATTGCTACAGGTAGCTTGCGTAGACAAGCACAATGGCTAAATAGATACCCAACACATACGGTTGTAGATTTAAGAGGGAATGTCAATAGACGTTTAGAAAAACTGTACGAAAATGAATGGAACGGTGCAATTTTCGCTGCTGCCGGATTAGAACGCATTGGTTTAGAACCAGAAAACACAATCGGACTTACTTGGATGTTACCTGCCCCTGCACAAGGTGCTATCATGGTAGTTGCTATGGAAGAAGATGAAGAAATTCGTGAAGCATGCGCACAACTAAACCATGAAGAAACGGATACCTGTGTAAGTTTAGAAAGAGAATTTCTTAGAGAATTAGAAGGTGGTTGTAGTGCACCGATTGGAGCATTATCATATATCAATAAAGAAAATATAGTTACCCTAAAAGGTGTTTTATTGAATGTTGATGGAAGTAAAAAACTGGAAGCAGAATTGACCGCACCACTTGGTAAGCATCAAAATTTAGGTATCGACTGTGCGAAAAGTATTTTAGCCAGAGGTGGTAAACGATTAATGACCGAACTGGCAAATGCCGGATTAGAAGTCAACGTTTTTTCAACCAAAAAATTGACTCCGCCACAACAGTTGCTATTAAACATATCTGTGAATGCCGATTCAGATGATTTTATAAAAATTAATCCGAATCGTATTTCTCCTATTATCTTAAAACAGCCTCATAAAAATGTTGTTTTCACCAGTAAAAATGCGGTAGAAGCAGTATTGGCAAGTAGAGATGTTGCTGAGTTAGACTTTGAAAACATCTATTGTGTTGGCAGAAAAACACGAAGATTAATAAAAAACACTTTCGGTAAGGTGACACATTATGAAAATAATGCAAAAGATTTAGCCAACCATTTAGTGGAGTTTATTGATGGTACCGAGGTTACCTATTTTCATGGCAATCTAAGTTTAGAAGAACTACCAAGTATTTTAGAGGAAAACAATATTGAAGTTAATGCTATAGAAGCTTACCGAACTAAACTTTCAGGTAAAGCAATACCAAAAAGTGCAAAAGGGATTCTATTTTTTAGTCCGTCGAACGTAGAAAGCTATTTAAAAGAGAATTCTACAGACAGAGTAGCATATTGTATTGGTGAAACCACTGCAAAAGCAGCTAGGGAACATTTTAAAGAAGTTAAAGTTGCCAAAATACCTACTGTAGAAAGTGTTATTGAGTTGGTGAATGCAGATTATAAGGATTAGCTGTTGGCTGTTGGCTGCTAGCCATTGGCTTTTTTTAATAAATTATGAGGGACTTTAAAAAGCTTGAAATATGGAAAAATGGAATCACCATCGTCAAGCATGTTTATAGTTTAGCTCAAAAGTTGCCAAGCGAAGAAAAATTCGGACTTAAAAGTCAACTTTCAAGAGCAGCAGTATCAGTTCCTTCTAATATTGCAGAAGGATGCAGCCGAAATAGTGAAGTTGAATTTAAAAGATTTTTAGAGATTGCACTAGGTTCTCTTTTTGAAGTAGAAACTCAATTAATAATATCAGAAGAATTGAAATTTTTAGATAGCGAAGAATTGAAATCCATTTTTGACTTGATTTCAATAGAATCTAAAATGATTAATAGTCTAATTAGTAAAATAAAAAATAGCTAAAAGCCAAGGGCTAGCAGCTAAAAGCTATTACAAGAATATGAGCTTAAAAAACGACTTATTTCTAAAAGCCTTAAAAGGTGAAACGGTAGAAAGACCACCAGTATGGATGATGCGTCAAGCAGGTAGATATTTACCTGAATTCATGGCCATCAAAGAAAAATATGACTTCTTTACCAGATGTCAGACTCCAGAATTGGCATCAGAGATTACGGTTCAACCTATTCGTAGATACGGTATGGATGCCGCTATATTGTTTAGTGATATATTGGTAATTCCACAGGCAATGAACATTCATGTGGAGATGAAGCCGAATTTTGGTCCGTATTTACCGAACCCTATTCGTAGTCAAAAAGATTTAGACAGTGTTATTGTACCAGATGTTCACGAAACATTAGGTTACGTAATGGAAGCTATAAAAGCAACTAAAGAAAAATTGAACGACGAAGTTCCATTAATCGGTTTTGCAGGATCCCCTTGGACGATTTTATGCTACTGTGTACAAGGTCAAGGAAGTAAAACGTTTGATAAGGCTAAAGAGTTATGCTTTACCCAACCCGTTGTTGCACACGAATTACTTCAGAAAATTACAGATACAACCATTGCATATTTAAAAGCAAAAGTTGCTGCAGGCGTAGATGCGGTTCAAGTATTTGATTCTTGGGGCGGCATGTTATCGCCTACCGATTATCAAGAATTCTCATGGCAATACATTCAGCAAATTATCGATGCTTTAAAAGATGAAGCTCCGGTTATTGTATTTGGAAAAGGATGTTGGTTCGCACTAGGTGATATGGCAAAATCAGGCGCTTCTGCATTAGGTGTCGACTGGACCTGTTCTGCTAGAAATGCCCGTTATTTAAGTGGTGGCAAAATTACCCTTCAAGGTAACTTTGATCCATCTCGTTTGTTGTCTCCGCCTTCTGAAATCAAGAAGATGGTACACCAAATGATTAATGAATTTGGTAAAGACAGTTACGTGGTTAATTTAGGCCATGGTATTCTACCAAATGTTCCTGTTGAAAATGCCAAGGCATTTATTGATGCTGTAAAAGAATACAAGCAAGATTAACCCTAACAGGTTCAAAAAGCTTTAAAGTAGCCGATATAATAATCGCATAATGAATTCATTTCAACTACCAGATTTCGAAATTAATCCGATTTCAGAGAGAGATGGATGGCGTTTGTGCGATTTTATATCTGCCAATGCAGACCATATAAAAAGATACTTTCCTAAAACGGTAGCTGCAAATCTTAATCCGACCTTATCCAGTATTTTTGTACTTGAAAAAGTATCTGATTTTCTATCTGGCAAAGAGTACCTATTCACACTTAAAGAACCAGAAAACAGAAAAATTATAGGGCTGGTTTATTTAAAAGAACTCAAACGAGCAGCAAAAATAGCTGAAATTGCCTATTGCATATCCTACGACCTCAACAATAAAGGTTTTGCCACACAAGCAGTCAAAACCATATCAGAATGGGGCTTTAACGAACAACACCTACAGCGACTTAGAATCATAGCTCATAAATCTAACCTTGGTAGTATTAAGGTAGCAGAAAATTGTGGTTATCTTTGGAAAGAGACACTATTGAAAGAACACACTCCGCCTAACGAAGACCCGTTAGATATGGAACTTTATGTTTTACAGAATGAAAGATAAATTTTACGCTTACATAGAACAACTTCAAGATACTATTACTTCAAAATTAGAAGAAGTGGACGGTACAGCTACTTTTAAAGAAGACATTTGGGTACGCCCAGAAGGAGGTGGTGGTCGTACCAGAGTTATTGAAAACGGAGCAGTTTTTGAAAAAGGTGGCGTAAACATATCCGGAGTACATGGAGAGCTTCCGGATAGTATGAAGGCATATTTTGGAGTAGAAGATGCTAATTTTTTTGCCTGCGGATTAAGTTTAGTATTGCATCCAAAGAATCCGATGGTACCTACAGTTCATGCCAACTGGCGTTATTTTGAAATGTATGGTAAAGACGGCGAAATTGTAGATCAATGGTTTGGTGGCGGTCAAGACTTGACTCCGTATTACTTATTTGACGAAGATGCCGTTCATTTTCATGAAGTTTGCAAAACAGCTTGCGATAAACATAATCCTACATTCTACGACACCTATAAAAAACGTTGCGATGAGTATTTCTGGAACACCCATAGAAACGAAGCTCGCGGACTAGGTGGTCTATTTTTCGACTATTGCAAAGCAACTCCTGAGATGGACATGCAAGACTGGTATAACTTCGTAACCGAAGTGGGTAATAGCTTTTTAGATTGTTATGTACCAATCGTTATAAAAAGAAAAGATTTAGAATACACTAAGGAACAAAGGGACTGGCAAGAGATTAGAAGAGGTAGATATGTAGAATTCAATCTAGTTCATGACAAGGGTACGCTATTCGGTTTAAAGACAAACGGTCGAATAGAAAGTATATTAATGAGCTTGCCGCCACATGTACAATGGGTCTATGACCATCACCCAGAAAAGGGCAGTGAAGAAGAGCGTTTACTTGACGTATTGATGAAACCAAAAGAATGGGTGTAAGAATCATTCTATTTTGGATTATGCTATGCTTTACACAAGTAAGTATTGCTCAAAATTCACATTACAAAGAAGCTTTTCCTGATAAGGTAACTGTTCGGTTGTCTTTACAGACCACTTCTAATAGTTTTACTCTTAGAGATAAGATAACACGTGCAAAAACCGAGTTTATACCCAACGATAAAAGTTATTTAGGGCTATCCGTTCTATTTCGCTTTTTAGAGGTTGATTTTGGCTATGCACCTAACTTTCTCGCCGAGAATAAAGACAACGGAGATTCTAAACTAATCACCTTCAATATTCGAACATTTTTCGGTCAATACATGCAGACCTTAGATATCTACAAGCAAAAGGGATTCTTCACTAGAACATCTGAATTTACGTTGCCTGTAGATGATTTAAGAACATTTAAAATCGGAGGCACCTCTAGTTATATTTTTAATCCTGATTTTTCGTTTCGTGCTATCGGGTTTCAGAATGAATGGCAAAAGCAAAGTGTAGGTAGCTTTATTCCAAGTATATCATATTACTACACCAAGTTTAGGCTAGAAGATCCTATAATCGATAATCAATTGGAAAAATCTTTAAAGGTTGCTATTGGTCCCGGGTATTATTACAACTGGATTTTCGATGAAAACTACCTCGTTTCTGCTGGTGCAACTGGCGGATTAGGTTTTAACTATTCTAGCACAGATGGAAATTCTTCGTTTAATGGTTTAGCACAACTGATTTTTAGAATGACAGGAGGTTATAACTCAGAAAATTTCTTTAGTGGCATAAATATCAATACACAACTATTAAGTCACACATCTGATGAGAATTTCATTTTAGACGACTCCATAAGCTTTCTTGAGTTTTATGTAGGCTATCGATTTGATGCACCCAAGAAATGGATTCAAAAAGCTGATGAGATAAGTCGTAAATTCGGACTAGAATAATCAAAGTCAGAGCAATCAATTGATGCAATCGTTTGAGAATAACTGTAACTTTATAGTCAAGACTCGAAGCATTATCATCTAGATTATCGAATAAATCTCAATTACATGAAGCAAAAATATATCAAATAGACGCCTTCACCTCTAAGTTATTTGGCGGCAATCCGGCTGCAGTTTGTATTCTTGAAAAATGGTTAGAAACCGATTTAATGCAAAAGATAGCTGCTGAGAATAATTTGGCTGAAACAGCTTTTGCGGTGAAGAATACTAATCATTATGAGCTACGTTGGTTTACCCCAGAGATAGAAGTGGACTTATGTGGGCACGCTACCCTTGCAACTGCCTTTACACTCTATAATTACTACGGTTACAATGAAAATACCTTACGGTTTATTTCCCCAAGAAGCGGAGAGTTGTTAGTCCAAAAAAGTGAATCGGGATTATTAACTATGGATTTCCCTACGGATGATTTAATTGCAGTTTCAGAACAAATCAACATATCAAAAGCTGTAGGAAAACAACCGTTGGAAACATTCAAGGGCAAGACCGACTATATGCTTATTTATGAATCTCAGGAAGCAATAGAATCCATAGAACCTAATTTTCATTTATTGAATGAATTAGATTGTAGAGGGCTTATTGTTTCGGCAAAAGGCAACGATGTAGATTTTGTCTCACGCTTTTTTGCACCGCAATGCGGTATTCCAGAAGATCCTGTTACCGGTTCTGCGCATACTACTTTAACACCGTATTGGTCAGAGAAATTGAATAAGAAAATAATGACCGCCAAACAACTATCTGAACGTGGTGGTGATTTAGAATGTGAATATCATGGAGACCGCGTAAAAATATCGGGTAATGGAGTTTGTTACTTAATTGGCGAAATAGAAATATAGAATCTTTATCACTCTATTTAACCAATACAACGGCTTATAAAAGTTATCGAAAAGTAAAAACCTGTCCGCTTTATGACAATTGCCATTAACGAACAGGTTTATACTTGAACTCTTCTTAACTAATTTGAAAAAACTACTCTTCTACCGTTTCTAGATTATCATCAGAATTACGATCGATCAACTTGTTATACGGATCAATACCCGCTTTTAATGGTTTTTCATCAGTAACGATAGTAAATGTATTATCACCTGCAGAAAGCCACTTTAATTCAAAATAAAATGGGTTCTTGATAGTTACCCCATCATCACCGGTGATATCTTCTCCAAAGAGCCCTACATCTACCAAGTTCTTTTTATCATCAATCAGTTTTTCTTTACCCGTATCATCATAATAAATCTTCTTAGAATTTACTGTGAAAGTGGTTTCCCATTTGCCATTATCTAGCTTTTTGGTTTTAGCATCCATCACACGATTTTCATAAAGAACTATCTCTTTGAAACCGTCATCAACCTTGTATTTTAAGGAATCTGGAGTAACATTATAAATTGCTTTGTAAAAATCTTCAGAAGTTGGGTATACCCCTTTTTCAAAATACTTGTACTCATTTAAAAACTTCTTGAGTCCGGCATTTATGACATCCTCGCCAATAACATCTTGTAAATCATACATGATCATAGAACCTTTTTGATACCAAATATGCTGAGCGGTCTCTACATCAATTAATGGGCGTTCAGGTTTAAAGCTGAATGACCTTCTAGTTAAATATATATCTAAAGAGGGTTTTAAGAATGCTTTAATTCCATTTTCGCCATATTCTTGTTTCATGGTCATTAACGAAACGTACTCTGCCAAGGTTTCTGAAATAATGTTTGAGCCAGAAGTATTACTAGGCGTTACAATATGACCCCACCACTGATGGGCAATTTCATGAGACGTTGTACTGAAAGCATGATTTAAACTTTCTAAATTGGAATAATCTGCCACGAACCCAAAATCTTCAGAAAAAGGTATGGTAGTCGCAAATGACTGAGCAAAAATGGTATGTGCCGGAAACTCAATAATTCTTACTACCGAATAAGGATATTCATAAAAGTTATTGGAATTATAATCTAAAGACACCTTTACCCCTTTGATAAAGTGCTCTAAGTTATTTTTATGTTTTGGAGAATGATAAATCTCTATATTCACTTTTTTACCGCTAGGCGCTATCCAAGTATCTTTTTCGATCTCATAATCAGCTGAGACAAAACTGAAAAAATAATCAGACTTCTCTTCCATCTTATAATTATAATAGCTTCTGTCGTCATGATCCCATTTTTCGGTCAGAATTCCTGGCGCAACTGCTATTTGTCCTTTTACAGTACTAACGGTAGCTTCAAAATTCATAAAGTGACTATCCTCATTAAATCCGTTTTTCCTTACTGCCACACTATCCGTTCTTGGAGGTAAGATAAAATCCAGTTCTTTTAAACCATATTTTGTTCGCACTCCGTTTTCTATCAGTTTTCTTTCATAATGAAATGAAGGAAATATGCCGTCATTAAAAAAAGTTCCATTTCCTAAAATATCAGTTTCTCTGCCCATTGCAAAGCCATGAGTACGTGCTTTTGTTTCTATAATTAAGTTAGCTGTATCTTTTGGTTGCAAGGGTTCTGGTAGTTTATACAGAAATAAACGATTAACACTGTCGCTTACTACAGGTTTAATTTCGTTTCCATTATAAATAACATTCGTAATCTTTGTATCTGAAATAGGAAATCTAACCTCCATCATTACAGTATCAATAGGTACTATAGAAGGATTAATTACGGTAAAATCTCCCTTTGCATCTACCCCACGGGTCTCTGGAAAAATATCCACATTAGCTTTTAAATCTATTATCTCAATATGCGGCTTATCTATAAACCTAGTATACTTTTTTTCCGCTTCTGCATTAAGCTCTTCCCAATAATCTCCATTTTGTAAATTATTCAAAACTTTAAGGTTATAATAACTATAAGCCCCTACTGTAAAGAATGCAAAAACAAATAATAATGTATAAGTCAGTGTCTTTCCCCTGAACCTTTCTTTGGCAATTTTAAATCTTTCTTTCATAGAAGAATAGAAACCTCTATTCCATAAAACAACTCCAATGCTTGCTAAAATTGCAGTAAAAAGTATCCAATAAAAACTCAACCAAAATTGCCCTGTTAAATAATGTCCAAATCCGTTTAAATCACTTAAAAAGCTAGATGTTGTTCGTCCAAATATCAATAAAGGATTATTACTTCTAAACGCAAGCCCTAAGATTATTGGCAAACCGAAGTATATAATAACAACTAAAAAATGACCTAAAAATTTATTGTTCACCAAAACGTGAATAAAGAATGCCAATAACACGATAGCTAAATAGAAAGGAAATGTATCTGTAAGACTATAAGTCAAATACATACCTAACTCAAAATTAAAATAACCGTTACCTATTTGGTATAAAATACCTACAACTATATTTAGCAATGCTAGTAATAAAGCAACCCCTATAAGAGAAACTATTTTTGACAAATAAAGTGTTGAGTTGGTTACAGGTAAGGCATCATAAAACTCAAATGTTTTATTTTTACGCGTTCTATGCACGGCTTCACCAGCATAAATAATTAGAATAATTATAGAGAATACTAATAAAATGCTACCATTATTTTCAACCATAAACCTTGTTAATGGCAATGAAGGCGTACCTTCAATCTGATTAATTTGATAAGTTGAAAAAATAGCAGATATTACGGCAATTACTATTAAAACCAGAAATACAGTCTCTCTGATAACTGATAAAAATTCTATCTTACTTAATGACCACAAGTTCTCTCTTTGTGCTTTTTTACTAAAACTCTGCTTTACATTTACTGTTTCAGAGACTTCATAAACATCATCGTTTTCTTTATTACTTTTCTTTTTACTAGAAGTTAAAAAGCCTTTGTAAGAAAATTTTAATAGGGTAAATATGAAGATAATAATACCGACACTCAACCATAAAAGCCTATTAAGCATAAATTTACCTGTCAGCGCCAACTGGGTTGTATTTAACTCTGATACCGACCAGTATTTAGTTAAATATCCATAAGCAGATTCACCAAAAGGATCTACGTAGACACTTAGCCATTGCGTATCTAATGATACCATTAATTGACTTGCTACCGTAGTAATAATCAAAAGTAAAATACCCCCTAAATACAATATGGACATGCGCTTAAAAAAGGTCATCAAGCAAAAGAAGATACTTCCTACTAAAAAAGCATTAAACATTAAAAAATATACAAACGGAAAAAAGTAAGACCAAAAATTAAAATCGGTGTAGGTGCCATAATCAGGTCGATCTAAAATTACACCAAGAACATATCCAAACATTGCACCAAACATGGCTGCCAAATTCATTATAGTAACAATAGTAAAGCTTCCCCAAAAACGACCTAGAATATAATTTTTTTCTGATATTGGAAAAGAAAAATAGGTCTGCGCGGTTTTGTGCTCTTCATCTCTATATACAGGTACTCCCATTATAGCAGCATAAAAAAACAATGCCAATATACTTAGCACTCCGAATACACCTACAATGTTATTAGGACTATTGGTAAACTGTGCCGTGTTAGATTTATCAAATACCGCAAGAAGTAAGGGTATTAGAAACATAATAAATATGTAGATATAAGTGACCGGTCGTCTAAGCCTATACTTTAGCTCAAATAAGAATATTTCTTTCATATTAAACAGTTTGAGGTTGGTTAATACTATAGAAATAGAAGTCTTCTAAATTATTGGCAACTTCTTCAAACCCTTCACCTGGCACGCCTTCTGCGTATACATTTACATATAAATTACCACTACGTAAATAAGTGGATAATACATTATATTCTGACTGGTATTTTTCAACTTCTTCCTTAGCAATATTTTTACGGAATACTTTGTTATTTAATGTATTTGAGAGTTCTAACGGATGACCCTGCACCACTACACTACCCTCATTAAATACAGCCATATTTGTACATAGATTAATAACATCATCTACAATATGGGTTGATAGTATTACTACGGAATCTTCACCAAGTTCACTTAATAAATTATGAAAACGGTTACGTTCTAAGGGATCAAGACCAGCTGTTGGCTCATCTACAATAATCAATTTAGGATTACCGATCAATGCTTGAGCTATGCCAAAACGTTGTCTCATACCACCGGAGTAATCACCTAGATTACGCTTACGGAATTTGTAGAGGTTTACTTTATTCAATAAATCGGCTACATATGCCTTACGATCCGTTTTACTTTGTATCCCTTTTATTTTTGCGATATGATTTAGCATCATCTCTGCAGATACTTTTGGGTAGACTCCAAAATCTTGAGGTAAGTAACCCAACACCTTTCTAAGCTCATCCGGTTCACCGAAAACGTCAATATCATTAAATTCAATATGACCACTATCTGCCTGTTGTAATGTAGCAATAGTTCTCATTAAAGAGGACTTGCCTGCCCCATTAGGGCCCAGTAAGCCGAACATACCGGTACCAATTTCTAGATTAACATTGTTTAAGGCTTTTGTACCGTTTGGGTACGTTTTATTCAAATTTGTAATCGAAAGCATATTATTTAAGGTTTGATGGTTAGCATTCAGTTTATTTATAAGTATTCAAAATTTTAGAAATGTTACATTTTTTGTAGTTTCTTCCGCAGAGTAAGTGTAATTAATACCTTACAAGCAAGTAAAAGCATTCCATATTTATAAAAACCAGGAAGCCAAAATACATACAACAACTTAGCTATTAGATAATTAAAAAATATAAACATAGCGCTAGCTTAAAAAGTGAGGTTTAATGATAATTTCTTCTTATTAGTTAAAGCTATTCAGATAATTTATACATCTGAATAGCTTTATTTGATGACTTGTTTGGGAGTTTACAAGCTGTTTAAATACCCAACTACTTCTGTTGCTCCAGAAACTTTTGCATAATCTAAGGCTGTTGCTCCAATTTTAGATTCTTTTGAAGTGCTTGCACCCTCTGCAACTAATATTTTTACAATATCTAATTGGTTGTAACGAGCGGCGTACATTAAAGCTGTCATTTGAGCTCCGGTGTTAGAGACTTGCTCTATATCTGCTCCATAAGCGATAAAACTTTTCACAACCGCTACATCATCTTTAACAATCGCTAATACCATTGGCGATATATGCGTAATATTTGTTTGGTTGATTTTAGAGATTCTATTTCCTGAGTCAGTGTTTGCACTTACTGTGTTAAATACTGTACTAACTAAAATGCCGAATACGATAATTGATTTTTTCATGATTTAAAATTTAAGATTAAAATGTTTGTTTTTACTGAATTCAAAAATGTCCAGGCAGCTATTAAATTGTTAGCTAAATACGATCGTAAAATTTTTAAAGCTGAACGGATATCTTTTCGTAAAGAAAAGGCTGTTTCTCACTTAAAAACAAGTCACACTACCCTAAATTTATAAAAATAGGGCGCCCAAACTATATTTAAATATTTGATTATCAATTATTTAAATTGATTGTTGCTAAAAAACATGAAATACTTTCAACATTATCTAAAAGAGGAATTTAACCCTCTTTATTGATGTTTTTTATAAAAGTAGAAGGTGACAAACCTGTACTTTGCTTAAAGTATTTAGAGAATGAGTCGGCACTTTTATACCCAATTTCTTCTGCAATGGCTTTTACCGAATAAGAGCGGATTTGCTTATTTGTTTTTAGTTCGTTTATGATATAATCAATTCTAGTATCATTTACAAAAGCAGAAAAAGTAGTCTCTAGATTGTTATTAATAACATTGGAAAGGTAAGAGGTATTTGTTTTTAATTTCTTAGCAGTATTATACAAAGTGGTTTTTTGTTTTAGAAAAAAGCCTTGCTCTTGTAGTTCCTTAATTTGACTAATTAATGCTTCAATCTTCTCGTCTTTTATTTCAGTAGTATTGATACTATGATCAAGTGAATTGCTTAATGGAGTTTTGTTCTCTGTTCTTAGCATTAATGCCTCAAACCTTTTCTTTTCTCTTTTTTGTTTCCATAGAAAAACCGCTATAGAAAGCATTACAATTGCTATAATAGCACTCCATAAATAAACTACTTTATTCTTGTAACCTTTAGTGTCGTTATTACTTTCAATAAGTATACGTTGTTTATCTATGTCATAAAGATTATCTAACGTATTAAATTTAAACGAATTATAGGTTTCTAGAGCTTTATAATATTTCTGCTCATATTCTTTTCTTAAGTCATCTTCTCCCTTCTTTTTATAAATATCTATATATAATTTATAGAAATCTGGAGAAATATATTTTTGTTCCTTTAAAAAAATTGGTCGACTCTTAATCAAATTTAAATTGTTCAATGCGCTATCTACTTCGCCCAAGGTAAGATGGGCTTTACTTTTATTGATAAGCAAAGGAGAATCATATTCATTGAACCTATTAAATACCCAATGACTATATATTCTATAATTATCAATAGACGCTCTAAATTTTCCATCTTTAAAATCAATATTGGCCTCGTTTTTTAATAATAAAAAATGTTCTCGTCCATCCCCTGTAGATTCATCAATATTGTTTTCATATATTTCTCTATAAAATAACGTAGAATCTTTCATTCCCAGTTCATTATATAAATTCGACAAATCTAAGAACTGACGATGGTACACGGTATACCATCTTTTTTTTAAAAAATCTCCCTTAACATTAAGAAGCTTTAATTTAATATCTAATGCAACTCTGTATTTACCAATTATCTCATAGAACAATGCCATTTCTATTTCAGATAGAATAGCCAAATACTCATAATTACTATCATTAATTAATTGTGCCAAAGATTTAAATAGCTCAAAAGATTTATCGTATTCATAATTATTTTCATATGCACTAGCCAAATAAAAATCAGAAAGTACCGCTTCGTACGCAAAGTCATTTTTCTCTGCCATTCTACGGGCAATATGGCAGTTATTAATAGCTTCATCATACAAACCCTCAGCAATTTGAAAATCAATTAAAACCAGGTATATCGTTACTTGTTCTTTGATATTATATTTATCAATATTATTGAAGATTTTATTCATTTCAATTAATCTCTGTTCTCCTTTCTCATAAGGTTCATTGTAGATTTTTTGAACATTGGTAATCAAGCTATCAGATATACCCTCCATATCTTGCTGAGCATGAATTTTCTCAGCATGCCCAATAAAGATTAATAATAGAATAATGATGGATTTATACCATCTCAAATTTTGAAAACTCATTTAACTTTCCTTATTCAATTTTTTAATATACGATGATGGCGACAAGCCTGTATTCTGCTTAAAATACTTAGAGAATGAGTCGGCACTTTTATACCCGATCTCCTCGGCTATAGCTTTTACCGAATACGAGCGCAACTGCTTATTCGTTTTTAGTTCATTTATGATATAATTGATTCTTATATCATTTACAAAAGCAGAAAAAGTAGTTCCTAAATTATTGTTGATAATCGTCGAAAGATAAGAAGTGTTGGTTTTTAATTTCTTGGCTGTATTATGTAGTGTGGTTTTTTGTTTTAGAAAGAAACCTTGCTCTTTTAGTTCCTTAATTTGACTAATTAATGCCTCTACCTTCTCGTCTTTTATTTCAGTAGTATTGGTGCTAGGTTCAAGTGAGGTACTAAGTGGTGCTTTGTTCTCCGTTCTTTGCATTAATGCCTCAAACCTTTTCTTTTCTCTTTTTTGTTTCCATAGAAAAACCGCTATAGAAAGCATTACAATTGCTATAATAGCACTCCATAAATAGCCCACTTTACTCTTGTAACCTTTAGTATCGTTACTACTCTCAATCAGTATTCGCTGCTTGTCAATATCATATAGATTATCTAGCGTATTAAATTTAAACGAGTTATAGGTTTCTAGAGCTTTAAAATATTTCTGCTCATATTCTTTTCTTAACTCTTTTTCGCCCTTTTTTTGATATATATCTACATATAGTTTATAAAAATCTGGAGAAATATATTTTTCTTCTTTTACAAATGATGGCATACTTTGAATCAAATTTAAATTGCTCAACGCACTATCCACTTCGCCTAAAGCAAAGTGAGCTTTACTCTTTTTAATAAGTTCGGAAGAAATATATCCATTGAATCTTTTGAAACAAAAATTAATGTAATTTCTATATTTGTTTACAGCATTAGAATAATCCTCATTAGCAAAACTGATATTAGCTTCATTATTTATTAAAAGTTTTCGCTCTATGGAATTTTCAGAATATTCTGCAATTGTATTTTCATACAAGTCTCTATAGAAATAAGTGGAGTCTTTAACACCAAGTTGGTTATATAAATTTGCCATGTATATCGGCTGTGCTATATACCAAAACTTACTTCTATTTTTTAATTTTTCTCCTTTATTAAAATAAATATTCAACCTAATATCTAAGGCCTCTCTATACTTACCAATTAACTCGTATAAATCTGCCATTTCTAATTGTGACAAAATAGCTAAGTACTCATAATCACCATCATCAATCAATTGAGCCAATGATTTAAACAATTTAAAAGAATTGTCATAATTATAATTAAATTTAAGAGCTCTTGCTAAATAAAAATCAGAAAGCACAGTTTCATAAGCAAAACCATTTTCGCTAGCCATATTATGTGAGATATGGCAGTTTTTAATGGCTTCATCATACAACCCTCCTGACATTTGAAAATCTATTAAAACCAAATAGATGGTAACCTGTTCTTTAATATTATACGTATCAATATTCTTGAATATTTTATTTATCCCAGATAATGTTTGTTCACTTGTATCATAAGATTCTTTGTAAATTTCACGTATCTCAGTAATCAAACTGTCCGATATACCCTCTAAGGCTTCTTGAGCATGTATTTTCTCAATAGACCCAATAAAGATTAATAATAGAATAATGATGGATTTATACCATCTCAAATTTTGAAAACTCATTTAACTTTCCCTATTCAATTTTTTAATATACGATGATGGCGACAAGCCTGTATTCTGCTTAAAATACTTAGAGAAGGAGTCCGCACTTTTATACCCAATCTCCTCGGCTATAGCTTTTATCGAATACGAGCGCAACTGCTTATTCGTTTTTAGTTCATTTACGATATAATCGATTCTAATATCATTTACAAAAGCTGAAAAAGTAGTGCCAAGGTTATTATTGATGATATTAGAGAGGTAAGATGTATTCGTCTTTAATTTCTTAGCGGTATTATATAGCGTAGTTTTTTGTTTTAAAAAGAAACCATCATTTTGTAATTCGTTTATTTTATAAAGAATGGAAGTTACCGTTTTATCTGCCAAGTTTACATCTTGAACTTCGGTTGTGTTTTTAATAGTTTGATTAAACTCCATACTACTCCGCTTCATCAGTTCGTCAAACTTTTTGGCATCTCTCCTTTGCCTAATTACCAAAAATAAGGTGGCTATTAATACGATTACAACTACGGCCACCCACAAATATTTTATGTATTGCTGAAGTTTTGACTTTTCCACATTTTCTTTTACCTGAACCTCTTTTGTTTTTAAATTATGTAATTCGTCAATTGTTTTAAAAGCAAATGTGTTACGTCTTTGTTGAGCTTGGTCATAATTTTTTAAATATTCACTTGCCATTTCCTGCTGACCTTTAGCAGAATAAATATCATAATAAATTCTATAATAATCAGGATTTAAATACCGTTCAAACTTCGAAAATTCATCCATTTCTTGAATTGCTTCTAAGGTTATTAAAGCACTATCAAGTTTTCCTAATTCCACATAAGAGCGACCTTTTTTTATCAATGTCTCCTTATCTTCTATTCCAAAATCAATTTTAATAAGCTCTTCATATTTCTTGTATTTCTTTATAGCCTTTTTAAAATCATTGTTATAGTAAGCCAAATTACCCTCATACCAAGGAATAAAATCAGTAACCAAGGTTGGTTTATGAGTCTCAGTTAATTTATGATATTCTCTTAAGTATATTTGAGCTGAATCCTTTTTATTGAAAGAATTATAGAGATCAGCAATATCAAGCGAAACCCTCTGCCAATACACATTATTAATTGAATCTTTTCCTAATTTATAAGCGTCAATATATAATTTTAAGGCTTGATCCTTTCTTCCAATTATTGAATTCAAATGGGCAAAATCGCTCATTGTTATCCACTTATAAGAATGGTTAATTGGCAAAACATTATACTCCTCTCTCGTAATTATATTTGAATATACATTAAATGCATTTTCATACTCATAAATAGACACATAGGCTTTGGCAAGAATTAAATTAGCTTGTAAATAAAGTTTGTCATAACTATTCTCCTCACTTAACGTTACCGCTTTTTTAAGATTTATGATAGACTCTTTAATTTCACCATTAAATAACATCACATTACTGGTCTCCACATAAATTTTTACTTTCTCTTGAGGTTCTTTGAAATCATCTATCTCTTTAAGTAATTTTTGAGATGCAATAACACTCTTCTTATAGTCCGTTACGCTTAATTCGTAAATAGAATCTATTCTTTGTTCCAATTCAATATTTACAGATTGAGCAGAAAGATTATATAGTAATGAGAATATGAATAAGGTACCCAGCCAAACCTTTCTAACTCGACTCTCTTTAATCAATATTGTAATCAATTTACACTAGAATAAGAATTCGCCTACAAATTATAGCTTTAATTTGAAAACAGCGCCTTTTAACAGGCTTCTCTTATTCAATCAAAAGAACTTGAATAAAAATTTCTATTGGGCACCGAAATCTGAGACAATATATTTCTCCTCTGACTTCTTATAGCTACAGCTGGTGAAAGAACCCATATTGGCTTTCATTAGGCATTAAGAATCTTTTAACCGCTACCCTAATAAATTAAGCAAAAACCCCCGTCCCCATTATTCAAATTCCCCTATTTTTGTATAACTTCAAGATACATATGTTTTGACTGGGTAAAGTCTAAACTTTACAGAGAAAAAGCGATAAAGCGTTTGAATATAAATATTCAGGTATGGCAAAAAAAGGCAAGGCTAAAAATACGGTGAACAAAGCAAAGCATACCAAGCTAATGGATCGTAAGAAGAACAAATTGAAGAAAGAAGCCGCGTTAAGAAAAGAACGTTTAAAAGAAATTATTAGAAAGAGTAAAGAATCTGAATAAGCAATAAAATATAAAATTATGTACCCACTTATACGCCCAAGAAGATTACGTAGCAATGAAGCCATTAGAAGTTTGGTTCGTGAAACCATTATTTCGCCAAGTGATTTTTTAGTACCGTTGTTCGTTGTTGAGGGCAAAGGCATTAAAGAAGAAATACCTTCTATGCCCAATTACTACCGCCTTAGTTTAGACAATTTAACCAAAGAGGTCAAAGAACTTTGGAAAATGGGATTACGCTCGGTTTTACTTTTTGTAAAAGTACCCGATAACTTAAAGGACAATAAAGGTTCTGAAGCGTTGAATGAAAACGGATTAATGCAACTTGCCATTAAAACGGTTAAAAATGCATGTCCGGATATGTTGGTCATGACAGATGTTGCCCTTGACCCCTACTCTTCTTACGGTCATGATGGTATTGTTGCTGACGGTGAAATTTTGAATGATGAAAGTGTAGCCATTCTAGCGGAAATGAGTGTTTCTCATGCCAATGCAGGTGCTGATTTTGTTGCGCCTAGCGACATGATGGATGGTCGTATTCTTAGCATTCGTGAGGCTTTGGAAGATGAGGGATATTTAAACACCGGTATTATGGCCTATAGTGCTAAATATGCTAGTGCTTTTTACGGTCCGTTTAGAGATGCATTAGATTCTGCTCCTGTAGATATTAAAAATGTACCTAAGGATAAAAATACCTATCAAATGGATTTCGCAAACCGATTTGAAGCTATTCGTGAGACTCAAATGGATATTGATGAAGGTGCGGATATCGTTATGGTAAAACCAGGACTTTGCTATTTGGATATAGTTCGTGAAATTAAGAACGAAGTAGATGTGCCAGTTGCCGTTTATCAAGTTTCCGGGGAGTATGCCATGGTAAAAGCTGCCGCTGAAAAAGGATGGTTAGATCATGATGCGGTAATGATGGAACAGCTGACTGCCATCAAACGCGCAGGTGCAAATATCATCGCGAGTTATTTCGCTAAAGATGCCGTAAAACTCTTAGGATAGTCAATTACCTGAAGTACTGTTCATGAATAAAATATTTTTTATACTATTTGGTTTAATTAGTTGTTTGGCTGTTTCTCAAGAGACAACTAGCAAACCGCTTTTGCTTCCAGTGGGTTCTAGTTTGCAAGCATCTTCTTTGGCTGCTTACGGCTTGGATTCTGCTTATGTATATCGTAAAGTAGACAGTATTGTAACAACTGGTATAAAAAATAACGCTTTCCCAGGTGCTCAGGTTTTAATCGCCAAAGATGGGAATATTATTTTTCATGAGGCATACGGATTTCACACCTACGATAGCATTCAGCCTGTAGCATTAAATGACATTTACGATTTAGCTTCGGTCACCAAAATTTTAGGTCCGCTACCTGCAATTATGAAATTGGTTGATGAAGGTAAGCTAGATTTAGATGTTCCCTTTAGCACCTATTGGAAACCTTGGAAAAAACAAGAAGATAAAGCAAATATTACGCTTCGGGAGATTTTGGCGCATCAGGCGGGACTTCAACCTTATGTGGTATTCCTAAATGAAACTTTAAAAAATAACGGTCAGTTTAAAAAGAGGTTTATCCGCAGAAAATCGAATAACAGATTTAGCAATGAGGCATTTGATGGCATCTATGTAAAAAATAGATTCCACCGAAAAATGTACAAAATCATAAATCGCTCCGAAGTTTCGGCTGAGAAAAAATACAAATATTCCGGACTCACCTTTCTAATTTTTCCTGAGCTCATTACTCAAATTACTGGTGTTTCATATGCAGATTATATGGAGCAGGAATTTTACAAACCACTTGGTATGAAAACCTTCGGTTTTCTTCCAAGTACCAAAAATTTTAGCAACAAAATAATCCCTACAGAAGTAGATACTATGTACAGACATACGCTAACCCAAGGTTGGGTACATGATGAAAATGCCTCTTTATTAGGTGGTATTTCTGGCAATGCAGGTCTGTTTGGTACTGCAGATGATTTAGCGATTATTATGCAGATGTTTGTTCAAAACGGCCTTTATGCCGGCAAGCAATACATCTCTGAAAAGACGATTAAAGAATTTTCAAAAGTTCAATATCCAGAGAATGACAATAGAAGAGGTTTAGGTTTTGATAAGCCTTATTTGAATAACAATACCTTCAAAATTGCCGATACCTACCCTGCACCAGAAGTTGGCGCATCTAGTTTTGGTCATAGTGGCTTTACCGGCACTTTTGTATGGGCAGATCCAGAAAACGAATTAGTGTATATATTTCTATCAAATAGAGTGTATCCTACGAGAGAAAATCGCAATATTTACAACTTAAATATCCGCCCATCCATCCAACAAATATTTTATCAGGCATTTGATAACGCAAAACAGCACCAACCTTAGCATTTTTATTAATATCTTCGATTCATAAAACAACCCCATGGGACTACTACTTTTTTACGCATTCATTTCTATTTTCTTCTCTTTTCTGTGTTCTATATTAGAAGCAGTATTATTGAGCATAACGCCAACATTCATTAATGTAAAAATGAACGAAGGTCATGCCTATGCCAAAAAACTAGAGATACTTAAAAAAGATGTTGATCAACCCTTAATCGCCATTTTAACTATAAATACTATTGCCCACACCGTTGGTGCAATTTTGGTGGGTGTGCAAGCGAAAGTTGCCTATGCCGAATTATACGGTAGCGAAACCAAATCATTTTTAGGCATCACCTTTACAGAAGATTTAATGGTTGGTGTGGTTTCTACTATTATGACCATACTTATTTTGGTAGCGTCAGAGATTATACCAAAAACTATTGGTGCTACATATTGGAAACAATTGGCTAATTTCTCTACCAAGGCTCTAAATATTATGGTTTTGGGCTTAAAATATACGGGTCTGTTATGGTTGCTTCGTCTTTTTACCAAAATGGTAGGCGGTGGCAAACACCATGGTAGTGTATTAAGTCGCGAAGATTTTCATGCGATGACCGATATGGCACATGAAGAAGGTGTTTTTGAGAAGTCTGAATCTACGATTATTAAAAACTTATTGAAGTTCGATGAAGTTTTGGTGAAAGACATTATGACGCCAAGAGCGGTAATGAAAGTAGCATCTGACGAGAAAACGATTGCTAATTTCTTTACTGATAATCCGAAGTTGCGTTTTTCTAGAATCCCTGTGTATACCGATAATATGGATAATATTACCGGTTTTGTTTTAAAGGATAATGTTTTGGAAGAAATGATCAACCAGAACGGAGACATTCCGCTGAAAGATATTAAACGCGAAATTTTAGTAACCCGTAGAAGTACACCGATACCCACCTTATTTGAAATATTCATTGAAAAACGTGAAGCAATTGCTCTTGTTGTAGATGAATATGGTTCTGTAAGTGGTATTGTAACTATGGAAGATGTTATTGAAACCCTTCTAGGGCTCGAAATAATGGACGAGAGCGACAATGTTGCCGATTTGCAGAGTCTTGCTCGCAAAAACTGGGAAAAACGCGCTCAGGCAACGGGAGTAATAGAAAAGCCAACGTCACCAGACGAATAAATAGTAAATACCACTATGGCCGATGTTGCTTACATACAAACACCCCTTGGCGTTGCCAAAATTATGGGCGACACTGACGGCCTTACTTCTATAACCGTTTTAAATTCCGATGAACCCCTTACAGATGTTATACCGGAATCTTTAGAAGATGCTGTGTATCAACTGAACGAATATTTTGAAGGCACAAGAACGCAGTTTGACCTAAAACTGAACCCGTACGGAACCGAGTTTCAAAAGAAGGTTTGGGTGGAACTGCAGAACATACCTTACGGAAAATCGAAGTCTTATTTAGAGCTTGCCAAATTATTAGGTGATCCCAACGCCACCAGAGCTGCCGCCTCTGCAAATGCTCGAAATCCGTTATGGATCGTGGTGCCTTGCCATAGAGTTATTGGTACTGATGGTTCACTTACGGGCTACGCTGGCGGATTGCATAGAAAACAGTGGTTATTGAACCATGAGAGTCCGTTTAAGCAGCAAAGTTTGTTCTAAAACAGCTTATTTATTCCACCAAAAAACAAACTACTTGGTTTGTTTCCTTTCAAAATTCCGCTTCTTACATCGTACATCTTGCATTTTGTCGATTCAATTGCGATTGCTATCGTTGCTTTCCAGAACTCTCCACACATTTAAGCAGTAAAAAACAGACTGGTTGGTTGGTTCGTTGTTTTTAAGGTGATTCTCTTCTCTGTTCTACTTCTGGGTAATTAATTCTATAAAATTTATGATGATTATGGTTTTCCGTAATGGAATGTGAAGTGATAATTGTAGGTTTATTCTTTAGTAGTATATTAGCTAGGTACGCTTTAACCACCAAAACAAGAAATAAACGTACCCTGGTACGTTTATAAGTACGTTGGCATTAATTGTGAAAGACTGTAACATTCTTCCCCATTTATTATCTTATATGAAATTCAATCAATCAAAAAAATGAAAAAAGGACTCCTAGCATTATTCGCATTATTAATTTTTATCTCTTGTAACGATAACAAAACTGAAAAAGGAAGAATATTGGTTATAGTTTCAAATACAGAAGACATGGGCGACCCAGAAAAACATTTTGCTGGGAACAACCTTTGGGAAGTAGCTCCTCCATATCATATTTTTGTTTCTCATGGATATAAAGTTGATTTTGTTTCACCAACAGGAGGAAAAGTACCTTTCTCAATGGATCCTGTTGGAATAAGCAGTTATACTATAAAGTATGAAAATTTTAATGGCAATGTTGAAAATTCATTAACGCCTGATTTAGTAGATTATAAAAACTATAAAGCCGTTTTTATTGGTGGCGGATATGGACCATTATTTGATGTATCCAATAACAAAGACTTATTATCAATAATAGCCAAAATTTATGAAAATGGAGGAATAGTTGGAGGTTGCGGACATGGTCCTGGTGCTTTTGCAAATGTCAAACTTAGTAATGGTGATTATATGGTCAAAGGTAAAAAAGTAACTGGCTTTCCAAATTCGACTGAGATTACTAAAAGTTGGGCTAAAGAAGGTACTTTATTGCCTGTAATGCTGGAAGACCAATTGAGGGAAAATGGAGGAATATTTCAAACTAAAAGTAATTTGAATGATAAGCATGATGTTGTAATTGACAAAAGGATTGTATCAACCATGTTTCTTCCTTCTTCAGCAATAGTTGCAAAAGAAATGATTAAACAAATAGAAAACTAATGCCAACAATACCTATAGCAAATAGGGCAAAAAGAGCTGATTTTAATGGCTTGGGCGTGTTTGCTAAGTCCGCCAAATCTTTTGGATTTGGCAATTAAAAAATGAAACTAATTACAAAACAAAAAGCTCTGGCTCGTAGACCAGACGGAAACGAAAAGTTTCCTTGCCTGCCCTACTTGCCATAGCCGCACCGTTAGTTAACGTTTAAAAAAATTATGAATAACAAAATAGGAAATAAACTTTCTGAAACATTTGAGTTCAATAGAACATCCTTTTTATCTAAAATGGAATTACATCCTTTGTTTGAGGAATTTAAACCTTTTGTCTCTGAAATAAATATTGAAAATTTAACCTTACAATTTCACTCAGAAATCGATATCAATATTACTGAGTGGTGGACAAATAAGGAAAAAAAAGTCGATTTAGAATCTAAAATTTTTGCAATTCTATTTACCCATAGAGATTTATGCGCCAAAGAACCTGAAGCTTATGTTTATGGAATAAATGAAACAAGAACACCACTTAAGTTACAACTAGAGCCTTATCATCTGGATTCACACGACTATGCTGATGGATACTATGCAATGCCTGGAATAACATTAGGTTTCTGTAAAGAGTTGCATAAACTAGATTGGACAAGTTTAAAGAATACCGATTATGAAGATGTTGATTGGTATGAACTAGATGGTAGATTAGAATTATTTAATACTTATAAATTTGCAATAAAATTAGCACTCCATAACGCTCTAAAAAAACTAATGTCACAAAATAGATTTAGTAAAATTAACTCTATAAATCCTTTGCATTTTTTAATACAGGAGTACGATGAACAAGTATACCCCCTATTGTTTATGGAATAAAAACGAACTCCCAATATAGAACAGAGCTGAAAAACAAACCAATCTCTCTTTAGCCCGACAAAATACTTTACCGTTTCAATTCAAATAAAAACGAAACCAAAACAATGGAAATTTTACAAAACGCTCTATAAAGCAGTATTTTAGATGAAATTTAACAAAGAAATTTTTAATGATTTAAAGCCAGTTTTAAAAAATAAAGGGTTAGCAAATTCAAATTATTCAGAGCATAATGGAGGTTTAGATTTTTATAAGTCCAATAAGGATAGTGACTATAGATTAACATTAGACCTAGGTCTTGATAAGAAAGGATTTGTCAATATTTATGGAAGGATTTCTTTTCCCTACATTATAGATATACTAAGTACATTTATAGAGCTAAGACCAAATATTTATGAAGCTATAGTAGTGAACTACGATTTATATAAAAACAAAGATAACTGGACTAAAATCTTTAAAGAACTTGGAGCACTTCCTCTTCAAACACCTTTTGATATTCAGAAATTTGAAAATAAAATAATAAATCACGTAGATTCTTATATTTTACCATTTTTTCAAAAATTTTCTAATATTCAAGATGTAAATGATAAAATTTTAAATCTTTTACCAATAGAAGAATATGCGAACTATATACCTGGACAGACTAATTTTAAAGTTCTTATAATAATGAAATTATGTAATAGCTCTAAATATATTGATTTTAAAGAATGGGCATTAGAGGCTTATAATCAAGGTGTCAAGATAAATCCAACTAGATATGGAAAAGATCATGAATCATTAAAGGCATTAGTAAATTATCTTGACAATGAAGATTTTAAGGAATTACTTGATGCTGATTATGGAAACGATAGATTCTAAATTGAAATGAGAAAAGCCGGCAGGTAACAAATAACGGAATTAAAAAACAAACAAATTCTTCTTTAATCTGAGACAATAGTATTCTAAGCTCATAGATTCTAAAATCAATAAACAGAATACGCTCATAACCGTGTTTTATAACTTTACCATGAGAAAACTTCAATGCTATCTTTTAATTCTTTTGCCCATTCTAGCATTTTCGCAAGCACCTGAAATACCAAAAATTGACTTTAAATCTAATGCAGAAGAAGTAAACAGGTATGTTGAGCTATTTGGCTTGAATGATGCAGACGCATTGGTGGTTCGCCTCGCCTACTCTATACTGCCGCATATAGAACCAGAATCAAATTATATCGTTTACTTCAACAACGGTAAGGTAAGGCGCTTCAGAATTAATGAGTCCGCCCAACCAATGGCTTCCCCTAACATAAAGAGGATACGTGTTAAGAAAAAAAAGTATTCAGAGTATTGGGCATTTTTGAATCTCTGTGCTAGTGAAGGAAAATTCAATATAGACCAAAGTCAATTAGCGACCTTAGGAGAAAAAGCGAACTCATGGAAAAACGCCATAAGTGGCGGACAAACCTATACTTTCGGTTTATACCAAGGCGAAAATTATACAAAATATAAGAGCTTTTTACCATCTATGTTCACGGATGAAGAATATCCGGGATTCAAAGATAAACGTAAGTTAATCTATGTGATGGAAGGCTTTAAAAATCTCACTGAAGACTAATACATAATCGTTCCTTTTTAAAACTATGAAGTCATCTAATGCTTTGCATTGAGGATTACAAAACTGCCCAGTAAACAGTGGTAATTGAACCATGAGAGTCCGTTTAAACAGTAAAATTTGTTATAAAACAGCTGCTTTACCCAGCTAAAAAACAAACCACTTGGTTTGTTTAGCGCTCCAAATACCCATATAACTTCGTACGCCTTGCATTTTGTCGATACAAAGGTGAAGATTGCCGTTTACATCCAGAATTTTGAACTTATTCTACCAGTAAAAAACAGACTGGTTGGTTGGTTTGATGTTTTCAGCCATTTCTATTGAATATGGTTTATGGTCAGGGTTTTCATTCAGGAATGTACCGAGTCAATTGTAGGTTTATTCTTTAGTGGTATATTAGTGTACTCATAAATCAATTACATATACTCATTAATATTTAGGGATATGTGTAATTGTACACATAGCCATACGTTAGCTGTAATGTAAAAACCGAGATTGAAGAAACTACTCATAATAATATTGACAATGAATATATTTAATCTTTTCGGGCAAAGTAAGCCGAAAAATGACCCATATTGGGAATTCAATAAATCTGAACATTTTAAACCAAATCTAGAAAAAGGCGACTTCTTCAAATTAACAGGTTTTGATTTTGGTTGGTTTGTTCTTGAACCAATTTCAGAATATATCCAAGATGCAAATGGTGAACTCAAAAAAGGCAAAAATCTATCTTACGGTCAAAAAGCATTGTATTATTGGTGGTATGTTGATGCTCAAGTAAATAATGGTGGGTTTACTCAATATTATTATAATGATTACGGAAAATACACACCAACAGTCATAAAGGCATTAAAGCATATCGGAGACGATAAAATGGCTGAACTTGTGAACCGTTCTTACGAATTATATCTAAAAGAAAACAGGAAAATCAAAGATGCTAGACTTGGAGGTTGGGAAGAATTTAGCAACCTATATAGAGAAATCAAAGATTTTGATGATTTAGATGATGAATACTATAATCTAAATAATCAAACGATGAAAAATATTGAGAATTATATTCGCAAGAATCCTAATGAAATATGTTTAGATGAAGAAGGCAATGAATTTGACCTAAACTTTTCAGGAGAACTTAAAACATACCATTCAAACAAAAAGATTAAAGAGCTAATTCCACTCGAAAAAGGTGTCGTTTCAGGAACATTTAAAAGTCACTTTGAAAATGGAACATTAAGTGAAGAAATTTATTTCTATAAAGGCGAGCAAACTGGAGAAAGGATTGAATATTATGGAAATGGCAATAAAAAATATTCCATAACTAAAGACTTATCAAAAAATCAATTTGAACATTTATGGTATTTTGAAAACGGAAATTCTAAAAAGTTAGAACATAAACAATTAGACAAAGACGAAAGAGTTGGAGAATATAAAGAATGGCACGAAAACGGACAACTTGCCGAAACTGGTAATTACATATCAGCATATGAGCGTGACGGAGAATGGCTAGAATACCATAAAGACGGAAATAAAAAAATTGAAGCCGAATTTAAAAATGGTAATTTTTTAATTCATAATTGTTGGAATGAAAAAGGAGAACAAATCTTATCAAATGGTACTGGTCTTTATGTAAATGAATATTCGATTTATGATGGAGAGATTGACAGAAACGAACAGGAATATAAAAACTATAAAAGGGATGGAATACAGAAATCCTTTAAGAATGATAAATTAAACTTATACCAAGAAATGGTAAATGGTAAAGAACACGGAATAACAAAATCATATGACGAAAATGGAAATCTTGAATATGAGGCTGTTTATGAGAATGGAGTTGAAAAATCAAGAAAAGAATACAAAAACGAATAAAATACTACAGCTAACAATGTATAAAAAACATAGCTAGTAAGTGCTAAACTTAAAGTTCGTGCATACTTGCAAACACCGCCAAATTTTTAAATTTGGCTTTTAAAGAAAAAAGATAAAAACAAAATTAAAAAATTCGGCTCAGTATTAAACCGAAAAATAGTAGCATTTAACACGCTACGTTTCTTATACTAACCGTTAGCAAATATATGAATAAGGAATCGCCTATTTTAAAAGACCTAAAGCATTTAGAATATATAAGCAAGAACAAGCCCGATATTGTTTCTGGACTAATTGATAAAGGATATAATGACGATGAAATTATAAAAGAATTAGATAATTACGAGTTTAAAAACAATTGGAATGGCAACTATTTTGGTTTCATATTATTAGCTATATCTGGAGTTTTACTCTATTTCATAAAACCTGTTCGTGGTTTTTTTGAATACAAATTTAGTTCAAGTGGAGATTTTTTGAAATTAAACGAATTGGTTCTTAAGCCTTTTTTAGCTCTATTGTTGATTTTCATTGGTATCAACATTATAATAAACAGAGGTTATGTTAATAGAAATCTTAAACTAATAAGCATAGCATTTTTATTATTCTTTTGTTTCTCAATTTTAAGGGCTGGTACTATAAATAGTAATCCATTAACAATTATAGCTTCAATAGTAGCAATAGTTACCCTATTGAGTTTTAAATTAAATAACTCTAAAAAATCTGATGGTGAGGTTTTACTTAATTACATAAAATCTGAAAAGTCTAATAAAAATGCACTCAAACAAATATTTTACAAAAAATGGAAAGGTTCTTCCATATTCGTTTTCCTATTATTATCTTTTATTCTTTTTATCATTACCTCAATTTCAATAGATTATAATGATCCCGAAAAAATGCATATTCCTGTTTTATTAAGAAAGCCATCATCACTTGAGAAGATATTATTAATTACATCTAAAATATTACTTTTTGGGAGCTTTATTTGTGCTCTATTAATGAATATTAATTTTAAGATGTTCAAGCTTGTCTTAATAGGATTAATGGTGATATCTGCTGGACATATAATTACTTCTTTCACTCATATAGATTTTCAACCGACAATATATCCCGCGCTAATGATACTTTTGTCCGGAACTTTTAAGCTTCTGACAAAAAATACTTTTGCTAATAAAACCTAAACCTAATGCGGAGTTCAGGGCAAAACCGAAAGGTCTGTGTATATTTATAATGTTGCTAATCTCGATAGAAATCGGGAATGGATATAGCTTTAGAACAAGAAAAACAATAAACTTTAACTACGTCGGCAGACCTGCCGGCAGGCAGGCGGAAAAGAATAGTTTCCTTGCCACTGCACTACCCTTAACCAAACCTTTAGCTACAAATCGCCAAAACAAAAATGATAATAAAACAGTTAATTTTAGGTTTCACATTTGGAATATCAATGACGTTTATCTCTTGGATAGTTGGAATGGTAATTAATGGACTATTTATGAAAACTGAATACTATGAAAAAGTATCGAATCTGAATTTTATAAAAAATAAAGGACTGAATAAAAGAATTGGAATTAAGAACTTTAAATGGGTTGTGAAAAACACTTTTTTTAAGTTTTTCAATCAGAAAATAAAGTTGGAAGATAAAAACGCTGATTTAACTGAAATCAGAAGCGAAATGATGCTATCTGAAATTAGTCATTTAATTGGTTTTTTATTTGTTTCAATTGTTGCTTCTTATAAATGTATAACGACTGGTATATTATTCGGACTGGCAATGATGATACCGAATATATTAATGAATCTTTATCCTTCTTTATTACAACAAGAAAATAAAAGGCGAATTGATAAAATATTAAACAGAAAGATGAAAACTGTAGCTAACAATGTTTAAGAGAACATAGTGCTTTTGTTCTCAATCAAAAGTTCTGCGCTTATTAACAAATTCGCCAAATATAAAATTTGGCTTTTACTAAAATGATAAAACAAGATACTTAACTTGAATGAACTTCAGTTGATTTTACTTTTACTGATTTATACATTTTATAAAGTTTGATGAATGCTAATAACTCAACACCTACAATAACAAGATGAATAATTAAATCCATTGTAGGGGAAGCGGGTGCATTAACCAATGGAAACAAAGGATCTATAATTGTTTCAAACCCCTCGCGTAATATATTCATTATGAACATTACCAAGAATAATTTTATATCTTGAGAAATCATAATTATTATTGATACAATTGCCATTACAGCAGTTCTTGCAGCAAATTCGTAAGCGAGATTATAGTCTGCGACAGTTTCAATTGTAATTCCTGATGCTATAACTGCCTTATGGTCGAGTAAGAATTGATATACCTGTGAGAACATAATTAGTATTAATACTCCCTGTAAGATATTAATCCAAAGTGGAATTTTTGTTTTCATATTGTACCTATTTATAGATTGGTTACACAAAGTTACTTTTATTAGTAACTAATAGTTACTTTTGAATGAAAATTACATTCAGAATAACAAAAAAGTAGTTACTTATAAGTAACCATTGAAAGACTATGAAAGAAAAGAACCTCCAAAATTGTCCCCTTACTCAAGCACTTTTGGTAATTGGAGGAAAGTGGAAGCCAATAATAATTTCTCATTTACGAAAATCACCAAAACGTTTTGGACAACTAAATGCATTGATACCTAATATTTCAAGAAAAGTTTTAACAACTCAATTACAAGAATTGGTTAGAGATGAATTGTTAACTCGCCATAGTTACGCAGAAACACCACCTCGTGTTGAATATCGACTTACTGAAAAATCGAAGGAACTTGTACCTATTTTTCAATCCATGTCAGAATGGGGTATGTATTTGGTTGAGAAGAATAGTGAAAATAAAAGCGCTACTTAAGAAAGTACTGAGCTGAAAAATAAATAAAAACCTAGCTCAATCTATCCCCACAATTTCTATCATAATCTAAACCTGTTTTAGCTATTCCGTAAGCTTATTTAATCAATTTGTTCTAGACTGAAATAAAGCTAATTTTTGTTCTTTACTTATAAAATTATGCTGTCATATAACGACTAGTATTGACGGCTATGTTTACTAGCTGTTAGCTGCACAGAAAACGATGCTTATTAAACCATAAGAGCCCTTTTAAGCAAAAAAATTAATTCTTAAACACATGTGTTAACCAATTAAAAAACAAACCACTTGGTTTGTTAAATACTCCAAATACCCATATAACTTCGTACGCCTTGCATTTTGTCGATACAAAGGTGAAAATTGCCGTTTGTTTCCAAAATTTTGAACTAATTCTACCAGTAAAAAACAGACTGGTTGGTTGGTTTGATGTTTTCAAGGCAATTCTCTTCTGAGAGCTATTAATGACAATTAATTCCATCTATTTAATAGCGATAATGGGTTTTCATAATAGAATGTAAGATGTAAATTGTAGGTTTATTCTTAAATAGTATATTCGCTAAATACCACTTAACAACAAGACAGGAAATAAACGTACCGTGGTACGTTTATACGTACTTTAGGTAACATTAAAAAAACAAATGACAGACAACAATTTAAGTAAAAAGGTTAATTTTCTAATTTTCTATTCAATAATCAGTACAACATTCTTTTTATTATTTATAGTGTATTTAAATATTCAAAAAAATAAAAATCTTGATGAGTTAACAGTTAAACGTATAAACATAGTGGATGAATCTGGAACTAATTTAAGAATGGTCATCAGCAATGAAGTTCGACAACACCCAGGAATCATTAATGGAGAAAAACTCAAACCTCGAGAAAGACCGTCAGGAATTATTTTTTTTAATTCTGCTGGAGATGAATGTGGAGGATTAGTATATGATGGTAATGATAATAATGCAGGGATGGTTCTATCAGTAGACAAATTTCGTGATGACCAAATTATGCAACTTCAGTATATGGAAAATACAAAAAACAATGCAAGAAAATATGGATTGCAATTATGGGATTACCCTAAGGAAAACACCAACCAAGAACGAAACAAAAGGTTTGAAAAATTAGATTCAATTAACGATAAACTTTTAAAGAAAAATGAATATCAAAAAATGAGACTTGACAGCTTACTAATGGAAGACAGACTATTTATAGGAAAAAATTTCAACAAAGATGTTGGACTATTCATTAATGATAAAACAGGAAATCCAAGAATCAAAATATACATTGATAATAATGATACGCCTAAAATTGAACTTTTAGATATAAACGGAAAAACGATAAAATAACATCACCTAACAAGGCATATAATTAATGCCCTCCGGGAAACTAATCATATACTAAAACGTTACAACAAATAGCTCCAAAAAAAATAATTCATTAATGGAAAAAGTATCTGAATCTTTAAAAAATATCATTGGAAAATGGGTAGTTACAGAACTAACAAACCAGCATACTTTTTATCCACCTAATGAAGATGCTTTAAATCATATTAGTGAATGGCAATCTTTTGATATTAATAAAATTAAAGAAATCCCGAGTAATTTTCTTCTATATGGAATCGGAAAGGAGAACATTGAAATTAATCCTTTGACTGACATTCAAATTGAATTCACAGAAATCTTTAGGGCTAAATTGACATATCACTTTAAAATTTATTGCAAAGACAAAATTCTTAAAGAAATTTTTTGGGAGATTTCAACAGAAACTGAATATTGCGATTTAAGTATAGTCATGGGGGAAGTATATAATTATGCTCGATGTAAAATTGAAAAACTTGATGATAATGAATTGATACTAATAGAGAGAATTGACAATAACGAGTCGGATACTTATTTTCACAAAATCAAACTTAAAAAATTAAAGCAATCAAAAGGTTTTTTAAAACGTTTGTTCAATAGAAATTAAAATAAAGAATCCTAAAATCTTAAATGGAATTCCTATCTATTTGGAATTGAATCAGAACTTGCTTACTCGAATCCGTCGCAACTTGTTGTAAAAAACCTATACATAATACGGACTTTAGGGTTTAAACGGAAAGGTCTGTGTATATTTATAAGGTCGCTAAATCTTATAGATTTAGCTTTGAACAAGAAAAATAAAACTAAACAATAAGCTTTAGCTTAAGCGTTATCAAACTGCAAATAAAAGATGATATTAAAAAGAATTTTATTGATAGTTATTCTTGGAGTGGTGTTCTTAGGTTGCGAAACTGACTCGCTACCTTGTGAGGAAGGGTATATAGAATTACCAGGTCAAAATGGACCTGTTTGCGTGCCTGAAGGAGAGGTAAGAGCTGTTAACATGTCAACACCCCTAAGTTCAAATAAACGATAATAATATGCTGGTTAAAAATGCCATTTCTAGAGAAGACCTTGAAACCATTAAAAAGTGTAAAGCTTCAATGGAGCATATAGGTTGGGGTATAAAAGGAGTTAATATTATTGGAAACTCTTTAGAAACAGGAGCTAGATTTATTCCTGAAAAAGCGTTAAATATCCTTCAAAAATCTACAGAAAAAATATTGTTGGGATTACTAAAGGCTAATCTCCTTACCATTTCAAAAAACAAACAGTTAAAAGAACCTTCTAGTATTACGTATAAAGCTATAGTTATTGGCTCAGGAACAGTTGGTGGGTTTTTTGGTTCAACTACGGGCATTGGAACAGCCATTTTCGCTTCTGAAATGACCATTACCACAAAGTATATTTTACGAAGTATTATGGATATAGCTAGAAGCCAGGGTGAGGATATTTATTCCCTTGAAGGGCAAATGCAATGTATGGAAGTATTTGCGCTAGGAGGCAAGTCAAAAGATGATGATGGTATTGATACAAGCTATTATGTAGCACGCGCTGCTTTGTCATCAACTTTAAAGAATCTTACTTCGGCTAGCTTACAAGCGGCTATTAAGACTGCTGCAAATAGTTCTGTTGTTTTTGGTTCTAGTGCTATGAATAAATTCATCTCCCAAATAGCAGCGAGATTTAGTGTATTAATTAGCGAGAAGTTTATGGCACAAGCAGTTCCAATTGCCGGAGCACTAGGTGGCGGTTCTATGAACTTTATTTTTATCAATCATTTTCAGAAAATGGCTACTTCACACTTTACACTAAGAAGGTTGGAGCGTAAATATGGTGAAGATGCTGTGAGGAAGGCATATTCAAAAATCTAAAATAGCTCTAAAACTAACAATAAACCGGAAGATGAACTTCCTACTCAGTCACAAGTGTTACGCCGGACTTCTAACTTGGATGAAAAATAACTTAAACGGAAAAAAACGTTGGGTAAAAATTGCTATGATTAATAAGGACTTTAGGTCAAAACCGAAAGGTCTGCGTTTATTTTTGAAGTTGTTAGTTTAGATAGCTATCGAAAATGAATTTAGTTATTAAACAAGAAAAAGCAAATCATTAATCTATAGCTTCGTCGGTAGAAATAAAATTATTAATTTACTACTAAGTTCTTAGCTTAATCTAAATGTTAACTATCATCTAAAAACCGCTATGAAAATAAAACCATTTAAGTTAGAAAGGTATTATACCTTACACGAACATAGTGCTAAATATTCGTTGTGCAATTCTGATTGTGAAGCAATGACAATAGCCGATTTACTTTCATTAGAAAATGGAGCAAAAGAAGCGTTCGGAAACACTTGGTTGGGTTATACCCATACGCAAGGTAGTCCAGAATTAAGACGAGATATTACTTCAATTTATAGCAAAATAACGGCAGAGGATGTCATTGTTTGTACAGGGGCACAAGAACCAATTTTCTTGTTTTCCCATGCTGTGCTAAACTCAGACGATGAAGTTATAGTGCAAACACCTTGCTACCAATCTTTACAGTCAGTACCAGAAAGTATAGGGTGTAAGGTGTTGAGTTGGCATGTACGTTACGAAAAAAACGTCCCTTGTTTTGATATTGAAGCGTTAAAAAAAATGATAACTAACAAAACCAAAGTTATTTATTTAAATGCGCCACATAACCCTACTGGGTTTCTTTTTACAAGAGAAGAACAACAAGCAATTATAGAACTCGCAAGAATTAATAATATCATCATTTTTTGCGATGAAGTTTACAGAGAATTAGAACACAAACCTTCATTTGCAATTCCTGCTTTTGCAGATGCTTATGAAAATGGTGTTTCTATAGGTGTTATGTCTAAAGCATATGGTTTACCTGGTTTAAGAATAGGATGGCTAGCAACAAAAAACCAATCCATTTTAGAAAAAGTAGCTATTCTTAAAGAGTATACAACCATTTGTAATGCCGGACCAAGTGAATTTTTAGCAGGTGTTGCATTACGAAACAGGCATGCTATTTTAGATAGAAATCTAAAAATAATACAAGACAATCTTCCGCTTTATGATACCTTTTTTAAAAAATACGCAGACTTGTTTTCTTGGTATAAACCAAATGCCGGACCAATAGCTTTTGTAAAAATGCACTTTGATACTAATGACATGGATTTTGCCGAACAAGTGCTTAAAGAAAAGAGTGTATTAATACTTCCTAGTGGCGTGTATGATTTTAACGGCTATTTTAGAATAGGTTTTGGTAGACAAAAAACACCGGAGGCATTAGAACAATTTGAATCTTTTGTTTTAGAAAATTTAATGGGCAAATGATAAATATAACCTACGAACAAATAAACGATCTATTGAAAATAGAGGATTTATTTGAACCGGTAAAACAGGCATTTATTAACTATAACACATCATCGCTTATTGGGATTCCCGTAAGTTTACTTCACTTTCCCAATAATGCGGATACACATATAAAGACCGCTGCTATAAAAGGATATGATTACTTTTCTATAAAGGTAGTTTCTATGTTTCCTGACAATGCAAAGCAAAACCTATCTCCTTTTAGTGGCGCTATTTTTCTGTTTGATGCTAAAACAGGTTTTCCTACTGCCATTTTAAACGATAAAGGTATTATTACAGATTTAAGAACTGCAGCAGCAGGTGCTGTAATTACCAATTTTGTAGCTTCAGAATCTTCAAAATCAGTTGCTGTTATTGGTACTGGTATACAAGCATACCATCAAGTATTTGCTTTGGCGAAACTAAGACGAATCAATACACTTAACATTTATGGTCGTAGCAAGGAAAAAGCACTTTCATTAAAAGAAAAACTGACTCATTCTTTTCCTGACTTGAAAGTAGATGTAGTTGACAGCGTAGAGAAAACAGTAAAAGAATCTGAAATAATCATTACCACTACGTCAAGTAAAACACCTCTTATAAAGGGTGAATGGTTGCAGAAAGGACAACACATAACTGCAGTTGGTTCTGACGATATATATAAAAATGAAATGGATAGCGATTGTTTTAATGTTGCCGATACTATTTTTATTGATAGTCTAGAACTAAATAAACAATATGGGGAATATGCTCATGCAATAAAATCTTCACCACGTCTAATTGATAAGACCTTAGAGTTTGGTAATGCTTTTCAGAATACAGCATTTAAACATTCTGATAATAAAATTACAATAGCAAAACTGGTTGGTGTAGGAATCCAAGATCTGGCAGCATCGATTGTTGTAATGAATAAATTAAACAACCCAAGTTGATTCTTAAATAAAGAAGAATCACTTACCAATCACCCTGGCAGATCGCATAAAAACAGTAGTTATTAAACCATTAGAGCCTAGGTAAACTGTAAAGTTTCTCCTAAAATAGCTGCTTTACACAAACAAAAAACAAACCGCTTGGTTTGTTAAGGACCACAAACGCCTATTTAACTTCATATGCTTTGCATTTAATCGATACAATTACAATTGCTATCGTTATTTTAAAGAATATTTACCACATTTTAGCATCAAAAAACCAACTAGTTGGTTGGTTTTTTATTATTAAGGTAATTAGGTTCTGAATTTTATTATTGGCTTATAATACAGCGTTTACACGTCTCTTTTACAAACAAAAAACACTTACCGAATAGCAAAAAATGCTCTCTTTTGTTCTTTCTAATTAATAATTAAAATCACCTATTTCAATAGAAGTCAAACTAAGCTGTAAAAGACATAGGGCTGGTGTTCTGCTAAAACAAACAGGCAAATTTCTACATACATATACTTATTACACTACACTGACTTAAGTCATTCTTTATCCTTTGAACTAAAACTAATTTTGTTTAAAATAAAGTACGGTAATACGACAAGGAATCTAATTAATTTTTTGATTCTGTGTTTTTCAGAAAACCATACAGATTTCTTTAAGGTCGGGTTTGTTCATACAAGATTAGTTGCAAAACAATCGAAATTTAAACTACCACTTACTCTTAAACATAGTAACACTTTAATCAACAAAATTTTAAATTATGAAGGATTCTAATATTTATTTAAATGGCTTAGGATTAAGTTCTTTATCAGTTGCTGTCTACTTAATTCAGAAAGCCGGTTTTAACCCAGAAAATATTCACATTTTTGAAAAAAACCCAAAAACTGATTTAGTTGGAGGATCAATGGATGCATCTGTTAAAATGATCGACGGCAAACCTGTTTACCTTATGCGTGGAAGTCGCATGTACGAAGACAAAGTATATTGCTGCACAAAAGAGCTGTGGTCATTAATACCTTATGACGAACTTGGGTCTTGTTTAGACGACTATAAGCGTAATGCTGCAGAATGCAATATGAACACTGTGGTTAGACTACTACATGCAAACGGTGAGAAAGATACAGGACACGACCTCGGCTTAGGTACTAAAGAAGCTCTTGAAATGGCTCGATTAATAGAGATACCAGAATCAAAGATTCCGGCAGACGCCAAAATCACCGATTATTTCAGCGAAGACTTTTTCAAAAGTAATTACTGGTATATGTGGCGTGCGCTATTTGCTTTTCAGCCATGGCACTCTGCGATAGAGATGAAACGTTACATGAAACTATTTTACCACCGTATGTCTGATATGGATAAAATGACCTCATTAGAACGTACACGTTACACAAACTACCACTCGTTCGTACTACCTGCTATTAAACTCATCACAAAAAAAGGAGTTCAAATACATTATAATACTTGTATTACAGATGTAGATTTCAAAGAAAGTAATGATAAACGCTGGGTAGAACGCTTACATTTAAAAAATGCAGATGGTAAGGTATTAGATGCAATAGAGGTTAGACCAGAAGACAAAGCATTCTTAACTATTGGCTCAATTGTATCAAATCACTCTTATGGTTCACATGATAAGCCTGTAGCTACAGCACCCGTAGAAAAACCAGGCGAAGCATATGAATTATGGCAAAACATAGTATCAAAACAAGCAGACCTTGGCAGACCAGACCGCTATTTACGTGATGTTTCGCTTTCTAGAATGATGCACTTTACGGTAACTTTTAGAGGAAACCTTTTTGAAAGAAAATTTCAATGGTTAGTTGAACGACCAATGGGAGTACAAAGTCCCTTGCCTTTAACACAATCTCCATGGATATTGCACATACACACCTATCGCCAACCCTTTTTCCCTGGACAAGCGGAAGATACCTGCGTAATTTGGGTTTCTGCTTTAGGTGAAGATAATCTTGGTCAATTTGTAAAAAAACCAATGTATGAATGTACTGGAAAGGAAATTTTAGAAGAGCTTTTAGGACATTTATGGGGAGATCTAGACGAGAACGAAAAAACAGAACTTCTTGAAACATCGTACTGTGTGCCTTGTAGATTACCATACGGCATCTCTCAGTTTCTACCTAGAACCGAAGGGGACAGACCACCAGTTGTCCCAAAAGGTTCGCAAAATTTTGCGCTCTTAGGGCAATTTGTTGAAATACCAGACGGTATAGTTTTTACGACTGAATATAGTGTTCGTGGGGCAATATTAGCAATTAACGAATTAGTTGACTCGTCTATTGAGCCTCCTAAAATGTACTTTGGTCAACATCATTTATGGGATAATTTAAAAAATGCAAAAGCAATTTTAGGTTAACCACCTAAACTTTTTCTATCTTCAAACCAACGGTGTTTTTATCGTTGGTTTGAAGATTTATAATTAGAAAGCATTATTGCATCTTAATGATGTTATAAATAACGATTTACAATCTTTCATACCATCTGTTCTAACAAAACACTGAGGCAAAATAAATACCATAAAGATACATCTACTATCAAAAAAAGAGTTTCTAATTAATGAGCGCCAAAACAGCGACCAAAAATAACCTAAAAACCTACTGGCTTACTTTTATCAATAGTTCTGCAGGGCGTTGGTTTAAGAAAGTTATCATATTGATTATTTTCTCTTTGATCATAAATCATTTATCGACACCAGAAAGTTTTCCTGGTAGTGATGTATATAGATTCCCCATTGAAGGTTTTTTGGCATCTATTGTTTTGTGTATTCTTATAGGCATCATAACCGAGGTTAACTTTCAATATTACAAGAGGAAGCATTTCATTAAAAAAGTTGAAATCACAACTATTATATGGTTTATGGCTTCAACCTTAGGATATATTACACTCATGTATATTCCTGTAAATTTTATTTTTAGTCTAGTCGTAGACGGTGAAATTGAGTTCTATTATTTACTAATAGGTTTACTGATTACCTTACTATTGAGTTTTATTCTTATAGGGTTGTCGTATGCCCAAGACATTTACAATTTATATAAGTCATCTATAAAAGATGCTGTTGTAACCATAGAAAGCGGTGCAAAAACCACAAAACTCGCTTATGAAAATATTGCATGTTTTTTTAGTGAAAATAAAATAGTATTTGCTGTTAAAAATGATGGCACAACAATAAGCACCGATTTTATATTGAATGAGCTGGAAGAAAAAATAAACAATCAATTGTTTTATAGAGCCAACCGGCAAATTATAGTTCACAAAGATGCTGTAGAAGAAATAGAAAAAATTGAAAATGGCAAATTACGTGTTCAATTAAAAGCTGCTATTGAAAACGATGCTATTAAAGAAATAAATATCAGTCGGTACAAGCGAAAGGAATTCATGAATTGGTTTCAATAAAAATTATCGACTATTCAGTTATTAATATACTACCATTCAGTAAGAACATAAGTATTTAAAAGGGGTTTCAGCGTTTTTGTTCATTAATTCGCTTAGAATTTAAAAACTAAAACAATGAACAAAGTTACCTTACGTCAAATAGTAATTCCATTAATTACCATTGCAGTTATCTGCTTTATATGGTTTGGACCACTACAATTAAGTTATATAGAAAACATCGTTGTTTCTATAATAATCATCTTATCAAATTATATAGAATACAAAGGAAAACCATTTTCAGCGCTAGGCTTTCGACGAGAAAAATTCACGATAAAAAACATCTTAGTACTAGCACCTTTACTTGCTTTAGGTCTCTTTACTTTTTATGTCTTTTTACTGGTTCCTGGAGTTACAAAACTCACAGGAGTTCCCATAGATTATTCTAGTTTTAAAGAATTAGAAGGAAATCTCACCGCTTGCTTGATTGCTGTAGTAGTCGTGTGGGCTACTGCTGGGTTTGGAGAAGAAATTATTTTTCGTGGTTATTTTATGAGACAATTTGTAAAATTCTTTGGAGAAAGCAAATTCAGCATAGTTCTTAATATTGTCTTATTAGCTTGTTTTTTCGGCTTTATGCATAGTTACCAAGGAATTACCGGACAAATAGTTGCAGGTACCGTAGGAGGGCTCATAGCGCTGATATTCTACCTACGTAAATACGATTTATGGTTTGTAATTGCCGTACATGGTTTTTTTGATACCATATCGTTGATTTGTATTTACTACGGATTGGCATAATGAGAACTGGATACACTAGTTACATCATCACCTACCTTGATTAGATATTCACTGTGCATCTTATTTCATAAAACAATAACCCTAACAACAACGGATATAGGTTCATAATGAAAGATTTGCGTTTTACGTGTCTGCGAGCAGAAACATAAAACGCAAATCTTCTTAAATTCATAACGGATAGTAAGAAATAGATCATTCTAACCTCGCATTTTAATACCAAAAAACAAACCACTTGGTTTGTTTGGCTCCTGAAACACTCATTTAACTTCCTACTCTTTGCATTTTATCGATAAAATGGTGAAGGCTATCTTTTGTCTCAAGAATTTTGGGGACATTTTGATTATAAAAAACAGACCAGTTGGTCGGTTCGTTAATTATAAGGTAATAATCTTTATAATGTACTTCGTGACTAATTAAACCTAATTTTAGATTAGGAGTATCCTTAGAAAATATCAGCCGAACCGTAAACCACACTTAAATTTATTCGTGGATTACCATATTTCTTCTAAAAATATATTTTATCCCACTTATTTACGTTTAATCAATAGTTGGTTTAGATTTTAATCTATACCAGTATACTTAAACCTTTTAACAAATAGGAAGTCTAAGTAATAACTTATAACCTTTTCCCCATGCATTTTCTGAAATCAGTATCAGTTATCTTTTCCTTTACAACAATAATTAGCTGTAGTAATGATGACCAAAACACAACAACAGCAACAACAACTTGTTTTTCAGACCAAGTCTTAGACGATACAAGAGGCGATTGCAATACAACTTTGGCTTTTAATTCTGAGTTTGAGGAGTCCATGTCAGGTGGTATAAGAACAATCACAGCAAATAGTATTCCTGAACATATGGTGGGGATTTTTGGTGGAGGTCCTGGATCGCTAAATCCCAATGCTATTTCAGAACAATCTGAAACGTATAACATCACTCTAAACCCAACTGCTGCTTCAAGCTTTACTCCTTTACTTTCTACAACTGGCGTAGGTACAAATGTAGGTCCGCAATATTCTTTTGGCGTTTTATTAAATGGGGTGGAATTAGATCCTGTAGCTGCCGAGCCCTTCCCGCACGAAGGAATTATGAGTGCTAATGTAAATTGGGAATGGAATTTAGAGGCTTTAAATGTTAACTTAGGTTTAGACTGTAATAATGCACATGTTCAACCCACAGGAAAATATCATTATCATGGTTCACCAACCCTTTATTTGCAGAATTTAAATATTCCAAATGATCAAATGACTTTAGTTGGATACGCGGCAGACGGATTTCCTATTTATTATAAGTATGCATTTACAGACGCTTCGGATAATTCATCTTCTATAACTGAAATGACATCAAGTTACCAACTAAAAACGGGCAATAGAACAGGAGATGGAATAACTGCACCTTGCGATACGTACAATGGAGTTTACTCTAATGATTATGAATACAGTACAGGCTTAGGGACTTTAGATGAAGCCAATGGTAGAACTGGTGTTACGCCAGAATACCCATTAGGAACCTATTATTATGTAATAACTGATGAGTTCCCTAGCATCCCAAGATATTTTAGAGGAACACCTTCTAATGATTTTAAAATTGGTGCGTAAATGAAAAATATATTGATATGCTGTTTTGTATGTCTGTACAGTAGTTTAGTAGTAGCACATGAAACAAATGAAGCCTTTTTCGTAATTACTCAGAAAGAGAACACCATTGAAATTAAAGCTGAGTTTCCTTGGACAATGAGAAATGCTCTGATAGCATACAATCCTTCCCTTGAAAATACGGCGAGCAAAAAAGATTTTGAGCATACTTTTATTGAATACATTAAAGCAAATCTCATTCTAAAAAATAAATCTGGAGAGCTACTTCAATTTCAAAATTATAAGGAGTTAGATAATAACGGGCATTCTAATCAAAACAGTTATTTAATAGTCTTTAACGGTAGTAATTTATTTGAAGTCACCAATACAATTATGTTTAACGTTTATGACAATCAAGTCAATTACAACAAATTAGCAATCAGTTCAAAAACGTATAAAACCTCAAAAGCAACAAATCATTTTAATGTAAATCAAAAAATGCCATCAGGTAATTGGTATTTCCTTCTACTAATAATACCATTTATATTTTTGGGGTACAGATTTTATCAAAAAAACAATGACCACGGTATGAATAGTTAATTGTCTCGGTTTTAATTTGCTGAATGACGTGCTTTATTACCTAGCTAAGTATACCCTAATATGCTTAAAAATTTAAAACACAATAAACTCATCACAACATCAATTAAAATTGTCTGCTTTTATCAGATATAGGAAATTAAAATTCCCTATATCATTGAGTTAGTCAAAAGCGAAATTGTGTTAATTTCCTACTTATTAGTATCTTACCTTTCTATGCCTGATAAAATACATCTTGAAAATATCTTGTTTTTAGATATAGAAACCGTACCAGAAAAAAGTTCTTTTGACCAGTTAGATGAAACTACACAAGAACTGTGGGCGCACAAATCTCAATACCAACGAAAAGATGATGTAACGGCAGAAGAATTCTATGAACGTGCCGGCATATGGGCAGAGTTCGGTAAAATCATCTGTATTTCTGTAGGTTATTTTACGTTTCAAAAAGAGGTTCGCAGTTTTAGAATTACCACGTTTTATGGTGAAGAAGCTAAACTTCTACAAGATTTCAAAGGTTTACTAGACGAACATTTTAATCATATCAAGAATGTGCTGTGTGCTCATAATGGTAAAGAATTCGACTTTCCGTATATCGCTAGAAGAATGATTATTCACGGTATATCGCTACCTCAAAAACTAGACTTATTTGGCAAAAAACCATGGGAAATTCCGCATATAGACACCATGGAGCTGTGGAAATTTGGTGACTACAAACATTTTACTTCGTTAAAACTTATGGCACATGTGCTGGGCATACCTTCACCCAAAGAAGATATAGATGGCAGTATGGTACGTGTGGTATACTATGAACAAAACGATTTAAAGCGTATAGTTACCTATTGCGAATTAGATGTGCTTACTACTGCGCAAGTGTATCTAAGATTGCGAAATCAACCACTATTAACTGATATAGAGGTAAAGAAAGTAGCTAATGAATAGCATCTTGTTAAAATTAGCATCCATTCATATAAAAATAGCACTAATGATGTAATTTTGTTAGTAACAACATTTGTTCAAAAACGAGCCATATCTATGAAAAAAATCATCTTATTATTCTCTGTAGTTTTAGTACTGGCAAGCTGTTTACAAGAAAAGGAAATAAGCTCTATACATCCTGAAAACTGGACGAAGAGAAAAGCGACGGTCAATGCTAAAGATTCATTAGAATATGGGAAGTCTTATTTATCTATCTATTCTCAAATTTATAGTAGTTCTGAGCATAAGACCCATAATTTAACGGCAATGGTCAGTTTACGGAATACCAGCGATGTGGATACTATCTACCTAACTAAGGCAGAGTATTTTGACACTCATGGCGTATCATTACGTAATTACTTTACCCACCCTATTTATTTAGCTCCATTAGAAACTGCCGAAATCATCATAGATGAAATGGATGTGGAAGGTGGTACCGGTTCTAACTTTATTTTTGAATGGCATGCGCCAAAAGACTGTCCGGAGCCATTATTTGAAGGCGTTATGAATTCTACCGTTGGTCAACAAGGACTTTCATTTACTACACAATCTAGAAGAATAAAATAGGGTTCTAGTACTTATAGAATTTTGTGCTTTTACTTACCTCAGCATCTTGAATTTGTAATATATACAAACCTGAAGGTAAATCTGAAACATTGATTCTAGCATCTGATGCTTTATCCATTTTCAATGCAACACCACATGTACTCATTATTCTATAGGTAGCAGTATCAGACGTTTTTACATTCAATTGTATTTCATCTACCGCAGGGTTTGGATACACGCTAAACGCAATATCAGAATCTGCACTTAAAGCATTTAAGGTTTCCAACTCGGTTTCCGCACCTTTAAAAGTAAATGTTGCTACTTCACTAAATTCAGAAGCGATGTTCTGTGAGCAGAATGTTCTTAATCTAAAAGAATACGTAGTATCTGTCAACAAACCCTTCCAGCTAAAGTTATTTACAGAAATATACTCTGTAGACCATTCTTGTTGGTGAACTTCTTTATACTGAATTTCATAAAGTGCATCTTCTGAAGCATTCCATGCTAATTTTACGGTAGACATTTCAGCTTCATCAAGACCAACTTCTGGCGCATTTATAGAACAGGTTGTCATAGCAACACCCGAAACGATCAATGAAAAATCTTGCATAGCGTTTACAAGTTCATCTTTATGGGTAACAGTAATAGTATACGTACCATTTGCATTAGGTATTTCAACTCTTTCAAAAGGATCTACTTTGTTATCGCCTTTTGTGGCTGCGCTAGCTGCCTGAGCAGGATTCAATTTCCAAGGCAAAAAAGTTTGTCCGTTTTTAGTAATTCTAATATCAAGATCATTTACCAATGCTGCAGTAGTATTGTTCAATTCACCCGAATTAATAAAACTAGATTGTATATCTGTCCAAGAAATTGAAGCGATCAATGTTTCGTTACCTTCTGCAGTTACATCAAAAGAAAATGAATTTCCGTTTTCTAATGTCTCTTCGGCAATGTGGCTAGAGAAATCTTTGTTATTTAAAACCTCAGCAGCGGTTTTCGAATTCATGATTCCCCATCCCATTTTATAATCTGGACCTAAATCTTCAATATCATCTGCAGTATGTAAAGCCAAACCTTTTAAAGTGGCTGCTTTCATATACGCACCATATAATTCTTTATTGTACTGTTGTAACAACAATAATGACCCAGTAACACCTGGTGTAGCCATAGAAGTACCAGAAGAAGTTTCATAACTAGTATTACTAGCCGCATCTGTAGAAAGAACAGCACCACCGTTACCAGCAATGTCTGGCTTTATTCTACCATCATCAACCGGACCAAAACTACTGTAGGTACAAACATCAGCAGTTTTTAAATTTCCGTTTCCATCAATCTTAGAATTGGCACCAGCAACAGTTATATTATTTTTTGAAATGGTAAAACCTAACAATACATCAAAACCATCAGCTGTTTTACCGTATGTAGGTTCTAAGTTATCTCTACTCTTTTGTGCATTACCTGCAGCAGTTACCATTAAGTAGTAAGGAGCGTTGTACATAATCTTGTCCCAATCTTGAGCTACTTTCGTATAAGCACCAAAATACCAGTCTGGCACACGATCAGCCTTAATACCGTAAGAGTGGTTAGAAAGTAGAAGTCCGTCAGCAGCAGCTTCTGTTACTTCAATCTTATCTCTTGTCCAATCATGCGATACTACATTGGCCATATTTGCTACACCTTTAGCATCTCTTTTAAGTCCTGTAGAAATTATACTTCCTGTAACATGGGTAGCATGTGTATCAACCTCAGCATTATCATCACCAATAGTAACCCTAGATGTATATTCAATATGATTTTCTAACGCTACACCAGCATCCCAAACACCAACTTTCATTCCATCTCCATCTAAGTGAAGTCCCATTAAACCATCTGTATTTAATGTACTTGCTCTAGAAACCAAACCAGCCTGATCAGAATAAGTTTCATAATATAAAGGACTACCATCTACCCCTATACCCTGCAATTCGATTTTTTTACCGTTCGCTAAAGTTTCTTTGATTTTCCAGTTGTTCAGTTTTGCTACCTCTTTAAGATGAGTTCTTTCAAGAGCATACTCAGAAACCAAATTAGACTTGAAATTTGCCAATTCGGTTCTCTTGTTATTTTCAGCAATTTTCAATCGTTGTTGCGAAGTTTGCGCAGTAATAACATTTGTTGCCGAGAACACAAAAAGCAGCAGTATTAAGATACTACTTTTAAGGTAGGTTAAGTTGTAGGTAGTCAACATAGGTTTTAAATTGTAGGATTTGGACTACAAACATATTAACCTTGTTGAACGTTTCGGTGAATGACCTCTTTTATTCGACGAAATACTTAAACATAATGTTGAACCTGTTGTGAAACCATCATTTTATGATGTGTAAGATTTTTCTCTCGATATACGGTACTTTAAGAATTGAAGGTAAACATCGCATAAACCGGAAAATGATCGCTGTAACCACCCATATACCGATCAGATACAAAAGTTCTGTAGGGCGTACCTTTATACTTTCCCTTTTTCTCTTTTAAAGACTTATGATCAAAAATTGCCGCACTATCGAAACTATGCGTATTCTTTTGATTGTTAAAAAATGAATTGGACACTAAAATCTGATCAAACATATTCCATTTACTACCATAAACAGAAGATCCCTTACTATTAGGTATATGTATTTTCTCGAAAGGATTGAACAAAGATGCTTCCTCTTTTAAAATCTGCATACTCTTAGAAGAAGGGTCATCATTAAAATCGCCCATCACAATAATATTGGGATCCAATTCGGTTTCCTTTATTATTTTAATTTTCTCAACTATTTCGTTGGCAGCGATTACACGCTTGTATTCTGTTTCTACACCACCATCTCTTCTAGATGGCCAATGGTTTACAAACACATGTACCAACTCTTTATTTAACTCTCCCTTTACATATAGTATATCTCTCGTAGTATCTCTAACTCCCCCGGCATTATCGACCAGTAATAACAATGGTTCTGAATGTAAAACTTTAAAAAAACGCTTTCGATAAATAAGACCTGTATCTATACCCCGTTCATCTGGTGAATCGTAATGTATAAATCCATAATCCAAATCGTCCATAGCATCGGTATCTAACAATGCTTTAAAAACACTATTATTTTCGGCTTCGGCAACACCTATTAGTGCAGGTGGGTAAGGGTGATCTTCTTCGCCGATCTTAGCTATCGTCTTCGAGAGTTTCTCTAATTTACGCTGGTATCGCTCTACAGTCCACTTTTTTGCACCATTAGGTGTATAATCTTTGTCTAAAATTTTAGTATTGCGCTCTGGATCAAATAGATTCTCTAAATTGTAGAATGCAATCGTATAACGCTGTTTTTTTGTCTTTTTCTTAAAAAATGGAAATCGCATGTATTATTTTAAGGAGAAACTAACTCTAGAGAAGCAAAGAGACATTCGAGGAAAATTAATTTAATATTCATCGGAAAGGCTCAGAGCACAAAATCTCGATTATCGAGTCAATAAAAATACGAAATAGCTTATCGGTAAATGCTTAATTTTACACTTTACGGAATTTTATGATAGAAAAGAAGAGTATAGATTATGAAAAAGCGGTTCTTATTGGTATCATCAATAAAGACCAAAATGAAGAAAAGGTAAAGGAATATCTAGATGAACTAGAGTTTCTTACCTATACTGCTGGTGGTGAAGTTTTCAAACGCTTTACCCAACGTATGGATATTCCAAATCCGAAAACCTTAATAGGTACAGGGAAAATGGAAGAAATCGAAAAATACGTTGATGAGCATGAAATTGGCTCGGTAATTTTCGATGATGAACTTACACCTGGACAACAACGTAATATTGAAAAACAATTACGTTGTAAAATTATTGATCGTACCAGTTTAATATTGGACATTTTTGCGCAGCGTGCACAAACAAGTTATGCTAGAACACAGGTTGAACTTGCACAGTATGAATATTTGCTGCCAAGACTAACCGGATTATGGACACACCTTGAGCGCCAAAAAGGGGGTATTGGTATGCGCGGACCTGGGGAAACCGAAATTGAAACAGATAGACGTATTGTACGTGATCGTATTACCTTACTTAAAAAGAAGCTTAAAAAAATTGATCGCCAAATGGAGACCCAAAGAGGTAACCGTGGTGCTTTGGTGCGTGTTGCTTTGGTAGGATATACCAACGTTGGTAAGTCTACATTAATGAATGTGATCAGTAAGAGTGAGGTATTCGCCGAGAATAAACTATTTGCCACATTAGACACTACAGTAAGAAAGGTTGTTATAGGAAATCTCCCTTTTCTATTAAGTGATACAGTAGGATTTATCAGAAAACTACCTACACAGCTTGTAGAAAGCTTTAAAAGTACGTTAGACGAGGTGCGTGAGGCAGATTTATTGCTACATATAGTAGATATCTCTCACCCGCAGTTTGAAGAGCATATAGAATCGGTAAATCAGATATTATCTGAAATCAAAAGTTCAGATAAGAAAATGATTATGGTATTCAATAAAATTGATCAGTACGAGCACGAAACCATTGATGATGACGATTTAATAACCGAGCGTACGGGAAGACATTTTACCATTAATGATTGGAAACAAACTTGGATGGAAAAAGTGGGCGACCGTGCCATTTTTATATCAGCATTGAACAAAGAAAATCTAGATGAATTTAGAAAACGTGTGTATGACGAGGTAAGAGATATTCATGTTACACGTTTTCCGTATAATAATTTTCTATATCCAGAACATTTAGACGAGTATTAAATGTCAATTATAAACGAAATGATGTAGTTCATCGATGAAATTAAACCGATGGTAAATCTCACCACATTATGAGATCAGTTCACAACATAAATTGTTTGCAACAAGACCATATGAGTTAATTTTACAGTGTACTTAAGATAAGTCTTGACCCCAAATCGATATTTAACTTATGAAAACTAAAAAGTAAAACCCCAAATTTTACGATAATTACTTAACCGAAAAAAGCCCTCTATATAGAGGGCTTTTTTATTATATACTATTTTCTAAAATACTATCTAAGACTACAAAGAGTAGTTAAGACCTACTAAGAAATACGTTTGTAACTTGTTGTCAACAGTATCAAAAGTTTCAGTAGGTGTATCAGTTAATGCGAAATTTAAAGCTTCTTGCTTGTTATCACGTAAACCGAATTCAAAACCTAAACCAATACCGTTCCATAACGTGTAACCAAAAGAGTTGATCCAAGTTAAGTTAGAAAGGTCACCGCTTTTATAGCTTTGAAACATAGAAAGGTTAGACTTAAAGTTAACCGCACCAATTTGTCTCGTGTAATCAGCAACGATTTTAGCACCTAAAGAAGATTCAAAAACTGCATCGTTATCACTAAATACGAAGTTGTAGTTTAATGGGTGAATTACAACAACTAAATCAGTAATAGGAGTCCAAGTAGCACCAACACCTACATCAAGGTATCCTGGATCGTTAAAGTTGTTCAATATTGTGGTTCTATATTCTGCTAAACCAGAAATAGCCCACTTTTCGTTCAATTTTCTACCGTAAAGAGATGAGATGTTAAATACATCAGTACCTTGTTTGAAACTGTCATCATCAGTATCATCGTTCTTATCATCGAACTTTACCCATCCTAAATTGATATTACCAGAGTTTCTCCAGAAGAATTTCTCTTCGTTCAAATTAGCAAAAGCATTTACAGTTACACCAATGTTACCAGAAGATAAATCTGGAGTACCTTGACCGTACCAGTTGTTAAAGCTACTAAGGTTTGCACCAATAGTACCGAATGCACCTTTTTTCCATCCTGGTAATGCGTCTATAGCACCTTGAATAGCGTCGGCTCTTCCTTGAATAGCTGCGATAGAATCTTTCGCTGCACCTAATTGACCTTTTAGTTCTTCTTCTGTCTGAGAAAAACCAACAGTTGCAACAAATGCAAGAGCTAGAGTTAATACAATTTTCTTCATAATAATTAATGTTTATAATTTATAGTGGCGCAAAGGTAATAATACTTGAGAACTTCTTTAAGCACGATTATGTTATTTTCTTTTATATAATGGCACAGAAGAGCAAGCTTCGCCATACATAATAGACTTTGCAACCGGTTTTAAACGCTCTGCAAGAAACAGATATGCGTTAGCAGGTACAGGTTTTTTACTGCATCCTTTTATAATAATTAACTTATCTTGATACTCAGAAACATCAAGATTCTCAATTATAGATTGATAAATACTAGTTTCTAAATCTACTAAAGTACCTTGAATTGCCTTTTTGGCTATACCACTAAGTTTAACGCTTAATAATAAATATGCCCAACCGGGTACTATAGCATCGGTAGAACATTGCATAGCAACATAAGCACCCTCATATTGAGACCAATCATGTGCTTCAGCAAAAGCCCTGAATTCTTTTTCCTTCAGTATAAAACCTTCAAAAAGCCAGTCTTTAATATCCAGCACTACTCTTTTACCCTGCGGATAGTATTCTTCTAGGTTAAAAGTAATCAGTTTGCTTTGGGCAACTTTATTTACAATTTCATCTTGCATAAAGGCATCTTTTAAATTGAGAAAACAATCTATTTAAAGAAGTCCTAATTCTAATTTTGCTTCTTCGCTCATTAAATCTTGTGTCCAAGGTGGATCAAAAGTAATTTCAACCTCAGCATCTTTAATAGCATTTAATGATTTCACCTTCTCCTCTACTTCTGCAGGTAAACTTTCTGCAACCGGACAGTTTGGAGATGTAAGCGTCATTAAAATTTTTACCTCATTATCTTCATTTACTAAAACATCATATATCAATCCTAATTCATAGATATCTACAGGAATTTCTGGATCATATATAGTTTTTAAAATCTTAACGATTTTCTCTCCTAATTCTGCGCTGTCTTCAGCTATATTTTCATCACTCATAATCTTCTAGTCTTCAATTTGTGTTTGATACGCTACTGCGTATAACTTTAGTTGTTTGATCATACTTACCAAACCGTTTGCCCTTGTAGGCGACAAATGCTCTTTTAACCCAATTTCATCAATAAACTGCGTATCGGCATCTAAAATATCTTGTGGTTTTTGGTTGCTAAATGCACGTATTAGAATGGCAATTATACCCTTGGTAATTATAGCATCGCTATCTGCTGTGAATACCAATTTATTATCTTCTAATTCGGCATGTACCCAAACCTTACTTTGACAACCTTTAATAATGTTATCGTCAGTCTTAAACTCTTCGTTAATTAATGGAAGTGACTTACCAAGATCGATCATGTACTCATAGCGCTGCATCCAATCATCGAACATAGAAAATTCATCTATAATCTCTTCCTGTATCTCTTTAATTTCCATTGCTTTATTTTATGCAAAAATACGATAACAATTGAAGGATTTCAAACCTTAACATTACCTGTTAAACTTTGTATTACAACAACATACTTTTTGCTTTCAAAACACCCGCAACAAGTACATCTACTTCTTCTTTGGTATTATAGAAAGCAAAACTAGCACGTACGGTACCTGGTATTTTATAGAAATCCATAATCGGTTGTGCACAATGGTGCCCTGTACGAACGGCAATACCCAACTTATCTAAAATACTACCAATATCATATGGGTGAATGCCTTCGATATTGAATGAAATAACAGAAGTCTTGTTTTTAGCCGTACCGTAAATTTTGAGTCCGTCTATCTTCAGTAACTCTTGCGTAGCATATTCTAATAACTCATGCTCGTATTTGGCAATTTCATCAAAGCCAATGGCATTCATATAATCTAATGCAGCACCAAAAGCGATACCACCACAAATATTAGGGGTGCCAGCTTCAAATTTATGTGGTAGATCGGCATAAGTAGTTTTTTCGAAAGTAACCTCTGCAATCATTTCACCACCACCTTGGTAAGGCGGTAATTTATTTAGCCACTCTTCTTTACCGTACAACATACCTTCACCTGTTGGTCCACAAATTTTATGTGCAGAACAGGTATAAAAATCAACATCTAAAGCTTGTACATCTGCAACTAAATGCGGCGCAGCCTGTGCACCATCAATTAATACGGCAGCCCCAACTTTATGAGCTTTTTCTATAATTTCTTCTATCGGATTAATAGTCCCTAAAGCATTTGAAATATGATTACAAAAAACCAATTTCGTTTTATCATTTAAAAGTTCTTCATAAACATCCATTCGTAATTCCCCTTCTAGATTCATAGGAATTACTTTTAAAACAGCACCAGTACGCTCACATAACATTTGCCACGGCACAATATTAGAATGATGCTCCATCGCAGAAACGATAACCTCATCTCCTTTTTTGATTAAAGAAGCGAATCCGTTTGCAACAAGGTTGATACTATGGGTAGTACCTGAAGTAAAAATTATCTCATAAGATTTAGCAGCATTAAAATGCTTCTGAATCTTTATTCTAGCTTGTTCGTATTTATCGGTAGCTTCTTGTGAAAGTGTATGCACCCCACGGTGAATGTTAGCATTGTAGTTCTGATAATAATCTACTATTGCATCTATTACCTGCTGCGGAGTTTGCGATGTAGCGGCATTGTCTAAATAGACCAATGGCTTACCATTTACCTCGCGCTTAAGAATTGGAAAATCTTCCCTTATTTTTTTAATATCTAACATAGTCAATCTTCTTATATACAAAGATACCCGATAATGAAAACATATCGGGTATAGTACATTATCCTTTTGTGATAATCTGTGTTTACAGAGAATTAGAAACGAAATCCGACACCGGCTTTTATTAGACTGCCGTTATCATCATAATCATAGCGAAAAGTCTCGCCATTAATAACAGTATCTCCTTTTTTATTTATATTGATGTAATCATATTGAATTTGAAGGAAGAATCTCTTAGAAATATCATATGACAAACCTAAATTCAAGTTTAACCCTCCATCGGTAGAATTATCGTCAACTTCAGTATTACTACCGCTGTTATAATAATAATCATCTTTAACTATAGTATAACCCAACGCAATTTGAGGCTTAAGTTTCGCCAATCCTGGAATTGCCAACTCAGCAAACACTTTCGGCTGAATTAAAAGTTTTTTCACCTTATAATCATTTACCACATCAACATCCTCTTGACTACCATAAGTCCATTCATCATGGTTTTTTAAAAATGCAGCATTAAGACCGGCGCCAATATTTACTGCACCTAACTGAACAAATCGATATTTAATACCAAAATCTACTACACCATTCAATTCACCAAATCTTAGATTATCTGAAATATTTAAAGGGTAATTAGCCTCAACACTCCATTTCTGGTCTTGAGCATGTAAAACAATAGCGGTAAATACTAAAAATGAGGTAAGTAAAAGTCGTTTCATAAATTTCAAGTTAATTATTTATATGACGAAAATAACTAATTGACAATGTAAGAAAATACAACGGTTCGTTAAGAATAACCTAACGAACCGTTAATTTTAATTGAATAAAATAATGAATATCTTACAAATCGAACCCAAGGTTTACCCCTAGCTTCTCCGCAATCAATTTATTTATTCTTGTCTTAAGCTCAGGAATACGAACAGTAGATAATACATTATTAGCAAATGCATACATCAATAATGCTCTTGCTTCTTTCTTTGGTATACCTCTAGACTGTAAATAGAATAAAGCATCTTCATCTAACTGACCAATAGTACAACCGTGAGAACATTTTACATCATCTGCAAAAATCTCTAATTGTGGTTTTGAGTTAATGCTTGCTTTATCACTAATAAGAATATTATTATTCTTTTGGAAAGCATTTGTCTTTTGAGCAATTTTATCAACGATAATTTTACCATTAAAAACACCTGTAGAGCTATCGCCATAAATTCCCTTATAATCTTGATGACTTTCGCAATTTGGCTGCATATGATGCACTAATGTGTAATGATCCACATGCTGTTTTTCTCCTAGAATAGTAACACCATTCATGGTAGAGTCTATATATTCACCGTTCTGATAGAAGTTAAGGTTGTTACGAGTCAATTTACCACCAAAAGAAAAGGTATGAACATTAACAACACTTTTGTCTTTTTGATCAACATACGTGTTATCGATTAATGAAGCTGTAGCCGCATCATTCTGAATTTTATAAAAATCAACGATAGCACTTTTTGCAGCGAATATTTCGGTTACTGCATTAGTAAGTGTGTCGTTCGATGTTAAACTCTGGTGACGCTCAATAATTTGAACCTCAGCATTTTCTTCTACTACAATTAAATTTCTTGGTTGTAATAAAAGAGAAGCCTCATTACCGGTAGAGAAATGTAATATCTCAATTGGTTTTTTAGGCATTTTATTCTTCGGTATGTAGATATAAGCCCCTTCTCTACTAAACGCAGTGTTTAAAGTAGTTAAAGATTCATCTTTAGATGCGATTTTATTAAAATACACATCAATTACCTGCTTGTACATAGGCTTTGTAAGCGCTGCACTCATTAAACAGATATCAACACCATCATGCGTAGTTTCAGAAAGGTAAGAGCTATAAATACCATCAACAAAAACAATTTTGTAGGTATCAATTTCGTGAATAAAATAGCGTTTTACATCTTTATATTCCAACGCATTCTGTTCCTTAGGAAATATGCTGAAATCTATTTTTTGTAAACTATTTAATGAAGTGTATTTCCAAGCCTCTTCCTTTTTAGAAGGAAATCCTTTTTCCTCAAAGTTTTTTATCGCCGCCATACGAACATCGTGTACTGGATGTTCAACATCCACGTTGTTCTCAAACGCCATAAAAGAGGAAATCAATTTATCTTTTAAATCCATATTTTTTCAGTTGCCAGTTTACAGTAGCAGTTGGCAGTTCGCAATCTCTGATTACTACCAATGAATACTGTATACTTAATTACACCGCCGTTTCTTGCTTTAACCAGTCGTATCCTTTTTCTTCAAGCTCTAGAGCAAGTTCTTTACCACCAGATTTTACTATTTTACCATTGTGTAAAACGTGAACAAAATCAGGCACGATATACTCCAATAAACGTTGGTAGTGTGTAATTAATATTACAGCGTTATCCTTACTTTTTAGTTTGTTAACTCCGCTAGCAACAATACGTAAAGCATCGATATCCAATCCAGAATCGGTTTCATCTAATATACCAACCTTTGGCTCTAACATTGCCATTTGAAAAATCTCGTTTCTCTTTTTCTCACCACCAGAAAAACCTTCGTTCAATGATCTAGATAAGAACTTACGGTCAATTTCTAATAACTCAGATTTTTCACGAATCAGCTTCAACATATCCTTTGCAGGCATATCTTCAAGACCTTTAGCCTTACGAGATTCGTTGATTGCAGTTTTCATAAAGTTGGTTACAGAAACACCTGGAATCTCAACTGGATATTGAAAAGAAAGAAAAACACCTTTGTGTGCTCTCTCTTCTGGAGAAACTTCTTCTAAATCTTCACCACTTAATTCAATTGAACCTTGAGTAACCTCAAAACGCTCGTTTCCGGCAATTACAGAAGCTAATGTACTTTTACCAGAACCGTTAGGGCCCATTATAGCATGTACTTCACCTGCTTTAACCTCTAGGTTTATTCCTCTTAATATCTCCTTATCGTCTACGCTAGCATGTAGATCTTTAATTTTCAACATAATGTGTTACTTTAAATATTGTGGCGCCAATGGCGTTTTACTAAAATCTTAATTACTTTTTATCCTACAGAACCTTCTAAACTAATTTCCAATAATTTCTGTGCCTCAACAGCAAATTCCATTGGTAGTTTATTTAATACTTCTTTACTAAAACCATTTACAATTAATGCAATTGCTTTTTCAGTATCTATACCTCTTTGGTTACAGTAGAAAATTTGGTCTTCACCAATTTTACTTGTAGTAGCCTCATGCTCTATCATTGCTGTTTTGTTCTTTGCTTCGATATACGGGAAGGTATGTGCACCACATTCGTTACCCATTAACAAAGAATCGCATTGAGAGAAGTTACGAGCTCCTTCGGCACGGCTATTCACCTGTACCAATCCGCGGTAACTGTTTTGAGATTTACCTGCAGAAATACCTTTAGAAATAATAGTACTCTTGGTGTTTTTACCAAGATGAATCATTTTTGTACCTGTATCTGCTTGTTGGTAATTGTTCGTTACGGCAATAGAATAAAATTCACCGATAGAATTATCTCCTTTTAAAATACAAGAAGGATATTTCCATGTTACTGCAGAACCTGTTTCAACTTGTGTCCAAGATACTTTCGCATTTTTCTCGCAAATAGCTCTTTTCGTAACGAAGTTAAAAACACCACCTTTACCCTCACTATTACCAGGGAACCAGTTTTGAACAGTAGAATATTTTATCTCAGCACCATCTAGGGCAATTAGCTCTACTACGGCAGCGTGTAATTGATTTTCATCTCTTGATGGAGCTGTACAACCTTCTAGGTAACTTACATAACTATCTTCATCAGCAATTAGCAACGTACGCTCAAATTGACCTGTACCTGCTTGATTGATTCTAAAATACGTAGAAAGCTCCATTGGGCATCTTACCCCTTTCGGAATATAACAGAACGAACCATCGGTAAATACAGCTGAATTTAAAGCTGCATAAAAATTATCTTTTTGTGGCACTACAGAACCAATGTATTTTTTTACTAACTCTGGGTGCTCTTTTATCGCCTCTGAAATAGGCATAAAAATAATTCCCTTTTCCGCCAGTGTCTTTTTGAAAGTTGTTGCTACAGAAACAGAATCGACAACAATATCGACAGCTACATTTTGTAACTTCTTTTGCTCATCAACAGAAATACCAAGCTTACGATACATTTCTAACAAGTCTGGATCTACATCGTCTAACGTTTTGTTAGGGTCAGCAGATTTTGGCGCAGAATAATAACTGATTTTCTGAAAATCTGGTTTATCATAATGCACATTCGCCCATGTAGGTTCTTCCATACTTTCCCAAATACGAAAAGCTTCTAAACGCCACTGAGTCATCCATTCTGGTTCTTCCTTTTTCTTTGAAATCGCAATAACAATTTCTTCGTTTAAACCAATAGGAAATGTATCAGACTCAATATCTGTGTAGAAACCGTACTCATACTCTTTGGTTTCCAATTCTTTCTTTAATTCTTCTTCTGTATATGCCATATATTCATAGTTAATAAGCTAAAAGTAAATGAGTTAAAAATTAACTACATCTCTTTTTAACGTATTTAATATAGTTCGCTAGCTGTTTCGAAATTACAACAACTTGCTCTCTATACTCTATTAATTCTCTTTTATCAAAATATCCAATTTCTTCCATTACATTAAAAAGATTCCTAACTTCTCCCGAAGAACCTTTTGAAAAATAAAGAAATCTAATCAGCTCTTTATCTGTTTCTCGCTCAAAACCTTCAGATATATTATTAGAAATTGAAATAGTTGCTCTTCTTAATTGATCAACCATTGCAAAATCACTTTTCAAAGATTGTTTTTCAAGCAACTTATAGATTTTACCCGTAAAAGTTATTGATAATTTGTACACTTCTAAATCTTCAAAAGAACTATACATATTAACTTTTACTTTTTTACTTTTTACTGTTTAACTTAATTTCACAATGAAAAACTCTCGCCACAACCACACGTTCTTTGAGCGTTAGGATTGTTAAAAACAAAACCTTTTCCGTTTAATCCACCAGAGTATTCCAACACCGTTCCTACTAAATATAAAAAGCTTTTTTTGTCTACAATAATTCGCACGTTGTTGTCTTCGAATACTTTATCAGCGTCGTCTTTCTTATCATCGAAGTTTAACTCATATGATAATCCACTGCATCCGCCACTCTTTACTCCAACACGTACATAATCCGTCGTAGCATCAAAACCCTCTTCTGTCATTAGGTTGATTACTTTCTGTTTAGCCGTTTCTGATACTTGAATCATAATTAACTAGATTTAATCTAAATAGTTTACAAATATAAGTCATAAGTCCGTTTTTTCCATAGAACCTAACATTATTATAACGTATATATTAATAGAGAAATACTATACTTAAAAAGAACATGATAGTTATAATTGAAGAAGAACAGCTACTTGATTTTATTGAGCATTCCACATCGAACAAAACTAAATTCATTCTTTTACAACGTTACTGCACTTGCGCCTGTCTATACATAACAATTAAATATCACAAAATTTGATAATTCTTAATGTAAGTGTCATTATTCCATCACCGAAAAAAGCTAAGAAAGTGTTAAAAGCCACACCCAACCAACTCCTTAATCCACTAATTATCAATAACTAAACCTAAAAAACATGGTGAATTAAATTTCAAGCTAGCTCTAAATAGGGTTCAATCTAGCAGAATTGAGTTACCTTCAATACCAAATCAAACAACAACAACTTATTATGTCACACAACAAATCAAACGACAAAAACAACACCCGCCGAAAATTTATGAAGAATACCGGTATGGCGGCAGCCGGTTTTATGATTGTACCTAGACACGTTTTAGGCGGAACAGGGTTTGTCGCACCAAGCGACAAATTAAATATTGCCGGTATTGGCGTTGGTGGTAAAGGTCAAAGCGATATCGCTTCTTTTGCTGAGAGTCCGAATGTAAATATCGTATCACTTGCCGATGTAGATAACAGGCAAGCAATTAGATCTAGAGAAGCTTTCCCGAAGGCAAGTTATTTCAATGACTTTAGAGAAATGTTAGATAAAGAAGGCAAAAATATTGATGCCGTTTCTGTATCTACACCAGATCACAACCATGCCGTTGCAGCTTACCAGGCAATGTCTATGGGTAAACATGTTTACGTTCAAAAACCATTGACGCATGATATTTGGGAAGCAAGAATGTTGACCGAAGCAGCCAAAAAATTCAAAGTAGTTACACAAATGGGTAACCAAGGTGGTTCTGGTGACGGAGTTCGTACTATGAAAGAAATTTATGATACAGGCATTATTGGTGAAGTACATACCGTAAAATGCTGGACAAATAGAGCTATTTGGCCACAAGCATTACAAACACCTACCAAAAAAGACAAAATTCCGAAAGGCTTAAACTGGGATCTTTGGTTAGGCACTGCACAAATGCGAGATTACAATAATGCCTACCTGCCTTTTGACTGGAGGGGATGGTCAGATTTCGGAACAGGTGCACTTGGTGATATGGCATGTCATATTATGGACCCTGTTTATAGAATATTACCAATTCTATATCCTGATACCGTAGAATGCAGTGTTTCTGACTCGTTCAGCGGCAATTTTCAGTATAAAGACTACCCAAAGAGTTTCCCGAACTCCAGTAAAATACACTTAAGCTACCCAAGAACCGATGGCAAAGGAAAAATAAAAGTTACTTGGATGGATGGCGGATTATTACCTGAAAGACCAGAAGAACTAGGCGATGACGAAGCTTTAGGAAACTGGGATGGTGGCGTATTATTCATTGGTACAAAAGGAAAATTAATGGCAGATTGCTACGGTGCTAATCCGAGGTTATTACCATTAACACTTAACGAACAATTTGAAGTAGAACAAACTATAGCACGAGTACCAGAAGGCCATTATTTACAATGGGTAAATGCTTGTATGGCAGGCTACGGAAATGCAGAAACGAGTTCTTCTTTTGATTATGCTGGTCCGTTTACGGAGAGCATCCTTATCGGAAACTTAGCATTAAAATCATATTTTGAAGTAGACCCAACAGTTGAAAACCAAAGTTTTTGGGGTGGCGGAAAACAATACCACGGAAGAAAACGTTTACAGTGGGATGCAGCAAATATGAAGGTCACCAACTTCGAACCTGCAAACAAATATGTAAAACGTACTTACAGAGATGGATATTCGGTAGGATAAGACCAACATACAGTTACAATTTCAATAGTAAATCCGAAGCTTTTCAGCTTCGGATTTTTTTATACCATTCATCTTGTTTTACTTCTTATTTTTGCAACATGCTAGAAGATAAAGAACAAGAAAGAACATCGTTAGAGAAATTAGGTGAATTCGGACTCATAGAACACCTGACTAAAGATTTTAAAATCAAACAAGAATCTACCGTAAAAGGTATTGGTGATGATGCTGCAGTTTTAGATTTTGAAAACAAAAAAACAGTTATAAGCACAGATCTTTTAATAGAAGGGGTACATTTCAACCTTGCCTATATGCCATTAAAGCATTTAGGTTACAAATCTATAATGGTCAATCTTTCTGATATCTATGCCATGAACGCAACAGCAACTCAGGTAACTGTTTCATTGGCTGTTTCAAACAGATTTCCATTAGAAGCACTTGAAGAATTTTACGCTGGTGTGGCAACAGCATGCAAAGCATATAATGTCGATTTAGTTGGTGGTGACACCACCTCATCAAAAACAGGGTTAATGATTAGCGTTACCGCAATTGGTATCGCAAATGAAGAAGATATTGCTTACCGCTCAGGTGCTCAACCAAACGACCTACTAGTTATTAGTGGAGACTTAGGTGCTGCATACATGGGGCTACAAGTATTAGAGCGTGAAAACGAAGTTTTTAAAGTAAACCCAAATAGTCAGCCAGATCTAGAGCCGTATTCTTATATCGTTGAAAGACAATTAAAGCCTGAGGCTCGTAAAGACATTCCTGAACTATTGAAAAAATTAGATGTTCACCCAACATCAATGATCGATATTAGTGACGGACTTTCATCAGAGATACTACATTTAAGTAAAAGTAGCGGATTGGGTATTGACTTGTACGAAGACAAAATTCCTTTAGACCCAACGGTAATTTCAGCTTGCGAAGAGTTTAAAATGGATAGCATCCTTGTTGCACTTAGTGGCGGCGAGGACTATGAATTATTGTTCACGATAGACCAAAAAGAATTCACGAAAATTAAGGGTAATCCAAACTTGACCGTCATAGGGCATACCACAGGAAAACACGAAGGGGCATTCTTAATTTCTAGGAATAATACGAAGATTCCTTTAACCGCACAGGGTTGGAATTCATTTAGCTAAAAAAGGATTGATTATGATATAAATTCGTAGTTTGGGGCATGGAGAGTTATAGTGTATAAATGGAAACTGTTCTGAATGTTGGTTTTGGTATTGGAATCTTGATGTTTTTTTTACTATTGTTTAAAAAAGCAAAACAACAAGGAGATTACTTCTTTCTTGGTTGGATCGGCATTATGCTTTGCCAAGTCGCTTTTTACCAAATTACCATCTATCAATTTGAAATTACAGGGTTTTGGGCTATTTCTTTTTTTAGCCTTCCTTTATTGGGTGCGCCAGTCCTTTACCTTTATATTTTACATCTTACAGGACACAAAGTATCAGCTCGAACTATACTCTTCCATTCGAGCATATATGGTATTTATGTTATTATCCTATACGCTGCACAACAATATTGGGATACGTTAATAATAGCAAAAGACGGCTATCTACTTATTCAAAAAAGTGATACATTTTGGTCCCGATTGTATGCAGTTCCTTTAGCAATTTCTGGGCTTTTGTATTGTGTTTGGGATTTACTAATTCTAAAAGAACATAGAACCTCAATTACCACTCTATTTTCATTTCAGGAAAAAATAGATTTAAAATGGTTAACCTACGTTGTCAATTCATTTTTGATACTTTTCGTAATAACTTCAATTTGGATTTTTGGAGCTACTCAGTTTCAATTATTCCCATTAAAAAATGCATTTGCATTGGTCGGAATTTCATTAAGCTTAATGCTAATTGCTTTTGGATTTTACGGATTCAAACAAACTGCTGTGTTTTCCAGCATTGATTTTTCTCAAAACAATTCGCCAATACATAACTCTCCTGAAAAGCTAAAATCCCCTTATTCAAAATCAGGATTGACAGATGATAAAATTGAAGTTTTAGCGCAACAATTAGCAATTTTTATGATTCAGGAAAAACCATTTATGAACGAGAATCTCAATTTATCGCTACTTGCAGATAATTTAAATATTTCTCCATCTCACTTATCACAAGTCATAAACCAATATTATAAAATTAACTTTTATGATTACATTAATCAATATCGTGTTGAAATGGCTAAGACTATGATTAAGTCCAATGACTATGACCATCTTTCAATTTTAGGAATTGCATTTGAATGCGGTTTTAAATCAAAATCTTCTTTCAATCGATATTTTAAAAAAAATACAGGTAAAACTCCCTCCCATTTTAACTCTTAACCTCTTTTTTACAGGTGCCAACCGATAGGGTAGGTCGTGAAGATTATTATCTAAAGGTAATATTGCTTAAAACTTTAAAGTTATGAGCGACTATACTTTTACACACCAATTAAATATTTTGATACATGTTATTTCAGGTTGTTTAGCAATGGTAATGGGCATCATTGCTATGATAGCATCAAAAGGAAATAAAACACATAAGAAAAGTGGCATCTTATTTCTTGTGCTGATAGCTATTGTAATAATAACAGGGCTTATTGGGGTTTTTATTTTTAAAGTAAATACATTTCTTTTAGTACTTACATTACTGAGTGGATATCAAGCGTTTTCTGGATATAGAGTTTTAGGAAATAAAAAAAGCTTACCGAAACTATTAGATATTATTGTAGCAATAACAGCTTTGGTGTCCGGACTATATTTCATGCACTATATTGAAACGATTGGCTTAATATGGGCATCTGGGATTATTTATAGTACAGTAGCAGCATTATTTTTAATAATCGCTTATGATTTCGTTAGATATTTTCTACCTAAAAACAAATATAAAAATCGATGGCTTTATGAACACATCTATAAGATGATTGCTTCATTTACAGCTCTACTAGCAGCTTTTATTGGTACAGTTTTACCAGAACACAAACCTTATAGTCAATTTTTACCATCTATATTTGGAACGCTATTGGCAATAGGATTTATTCTCTTTTTTTGGAGAAAGAATAAAATCAAAAAAATATAGCCCAAAAAGAATTCCCGAAAATTAAGGGTAATCCAAACTTGACCGTCATAGGGCATACCACAGGAAAAGACGAAGGGGCATTCTTAATTTCTAGGAGCAATACGAAGATTCCATTAACCGCACAGGGTTGGAATTCATTTAGCTAAAAAAGGATAAACTATGCTACTTGTTGTGTTGCAGTAGTCGCAGTATGTCTTCTTTGATAAATATGTTCTAAAGTTCTATTGATATCTTGTAATTCAGGTGTTAAAACAGAAAGGTTACCACTTACATCGGTAGTTACTTCTTTTTGACAGTGAATACATTTGTACTCTTTTATATGAGACGTCACTTTTTTAGAAATTGAATAGTGATGGCCGAAGATGCTGCAGAATATTTTTTTCATGCTGTAGGATTTTATGCAAAAATTCGATTTGGGTAATCGAGAAAATGCGATTATATATTAGATTGAATTTCAAGGAAATTAACTTATGTTTTGTTTCCTTTGGTTAAAGTACAGCATATTAAAGGCCTGTACCAGTAATTGTTGTGAGTTTTACCTAACCTGTTGTCAATGCCCTTTTTTTTGGTGTTTCAGAAAATGAAAAACCTTGCCTTACCTGTTATTTAATAATCTTTCACTTAATTTGCATTCATGTTTAAAAAGAAGGAAACCCTCGTTACAGCCTTTGCTTTGTTCTCTCTTTTTTTTGGAGCCGGCAATCTAATTTTACCTCCATTATTAGGCTTTAATTCTGGCGACCAATGGCTCATAGTTACCATAGGTTTCGGACTATCTGCAGTAGCGATTCCGGTACTTGGTATTTTGGCACATGCAAAACTTCAAGGAACACTCATAGATTTTGGGAATAAAGTATCGCCAACCTTCAGTTTAATCTATGCCTTTTTCATTTATGCCATTGCTATTGCACTGCCTAGCCCAAGAACGGCTTCGGTAACACACGAAATGGCCATTCAGCCCTATTGGGATATCTCATCTTGGGTTACAAGTAGCGTTTACTTCGCTTTGGTTTTATTATTTGCCTTAAACCGTTCTAAAATTTTGAACATACTAGGTAAAATATTAACGCCTGCCATAATTCTAATTCTCCTTTTAGTGATTGGGATTACCGTTTTCTCTTTTCCTTTCGAATTCGGAAGCACTGCTATTGCTAGTCCGTTTACAAACGGAATACTAGAAGGCTATCAAACATTCGATGCTATTGGTGCTGTCGTGGTTGGCGGAGTAATTATCATATCTATCAATTTAAAATATACCCATGCCTCATACGAGGATAAAAAACTACTGATACGCAATGCCGCTTGGTTTGCTGGTTTATCGCTGTTTTTAATTTATATGGGACTGATACTTTCTGGATCTTTAGTACATTCTGTATTCGATGCCGATACCACGAGAACAGAAATATTATCTGGTTTAGCCATACAGAGTTTAGGTAATATTGGTAACTTATTTCTAAGTATTCTTGTTGGTTTGGCTTGTTTTACAACTGCTGTAGGGATTGTTACGGGGACAGCAGATTTTGTGGCGTCTAGATTTAATGACTCCAAATCTATTTATACGATAACAGCAATTTTAGGTAGTGTACTAGGTGTTTTAGTGGGGCAATTTAATGTCGCCTATATTATTGCTGTAGCCATACCTTCATTAATGTTTATTTATCCGATAACCATTATTCTAATTCTATTGAATGTATTGCCAGACAAATATGCATCTGTTTTTGTTTTTAGAGCGGTTACGATTACCACCATCATATTTAGTATTCCAGATTTCTTAGGTAGTATAAGCGCATTATCGCCCGCAGCAGACACCTTCTCTTGGATTCCTCTGCAACAATATAGTTTGGGCTGGGTATTGCCAGCTTTAGTTGTGTTTATGGCAATCAATGTAATAGGTAGAAGAAAGTCTCAATAAATTTTGATATACCTATTACCTATTTTTTCTCTTTTTCGAATAATAGTAAAAAGCATACGCGATTAAAATCATTACCACCAAAGGTAGATAGGTGCCGATAACGACACCTATCTCATAAGCACTACTAGGTGCTTCTTTAATTTTCTCTTCAATTTCGGAAGCCTCTTGAAGGAATATAAATAAACTCATATTTAAAACTCTATTTCTAAACTAATGGGACAATGATCACTGCCCATTACCTGATCATGAATTTCGGCAGATGTCACCTTATCCCAAATAGATTCACTTACCAAAAAGTAATCTAAACGCCAACCAACATTTCTACCACGTGCACCACCTCGTGCACTCCAAAAGGTATATTTATCGAACGTAGTAGGGTGTAACTTTCTAAAGCTATCTACCAAATTTACTTCTTTCAGCATGTGTTCAAATCCGTCAATTTCGACTTGTGTAAATCCCGATGTTTTGTTATAATTACTTTTCGGGTTTGCCAAATCATTCTCGGTATGTGCTACGTTAAAATCGCCTGTAATTATTAAAGGTTTTGATTTTGATAGCTCCCTTAGGTAGTTGGTGAAATCTTTATCCCATCCGGCACGGTAATCTAAACGTTTTAATCCGCTACCACTATTAGGTATGTACACGTTGATCAAGTGAAAATGTTCAAATTCAGAATGTGTAATCCTTCCTTCTAAATCATGTTCTTCAATACCCATGTCCTTATCGAACTTCACAGGTGCTTGTTTAGATAAAATTCCGGTACCAGAATAGCCTTTTCGTTCTGCACTATTGCTAAAAAGCTCGTAATCGGTAATATCTTTCAATGCTTCTGCTACCTGATCATCTTGCGCCTTGGTTTCTTGAACACAAAATACATCGGCATCAAAATCTTTTACGATGTCTTCGAATCCTTTTTTTACAGAAGCTCTTATGCCATTAACGTTCCACGATACTAATTTCATTCTATGCTCTTATTTGTTCATTAATTCTTCAATCTCATCTGCTTTGATCGGAATATTAGCCATCAAGTTAAAAGGTGCTCCCTTTTCTTGAATGACTACATCGTCTTCTAAACGAATACCCATATTCTCAGCGGGAATGTAAATACCTGGTTCTACAGTAAATACCATATTTGCTTTCATAGGTGTTTTCAATGCTCCGTAATCATGTGTATTCAAACCAATATGGTGACTAGTACCATGCATGAAGTATTTTTTATACGCAGGCCATTCAGGATTTTCATTTTGTACATCGGCTTTATCCAATAAACCTAACCCTAAAAGTTCAGAAGTCATTAATTTACCACATTCCTTATGATATTCTGCCCAAAGCGTACCAGGTACCAACATTTTAGTAGCATCGTCTTTAACACGTAACACAGCATTATACACCTCTTTTTGGCGTTTGGTAAATTTTCCGCTTACAGGTATCGTTCTGGTCAAATCACTAGAGTAATTAGCATACTCCGCTGCAACATCCATCAGAATTAAATCGCCATCATTACAAGGCTTATTATTCTCTAAATAGTGCAATACATTCGCATTATTGCCAGAAGCAATAATGGGTTGGTAAGCAAAACCTTTAGATCTATTTCGCACGAATTCATGTAATAGTTCTGCTTCAATCTCATATTCCATCACACCCGGTTTCACAAAACCAAGCAGTCTGCGAAATCCTTTTTCGGTGATATTACATGCGGTTTGCATAATATCAATTTCCTCAGGTTCCTTAATTCCTCTAATCTCTTGAAGAATAGGATTACTCTTTGCAACCTTATGTGCTGGATATTGATGTTTATATTTTTCAATAAATCGGTCTTCACGAGTTTGCGTTTCTACCGCTTGTCTATAATGCTCGTTAGTATTGAAATAAATAGTTTCAGCCTCGGTCATTAAATCAAAGAATATTTTCTCGAAATCTTGTAACCAACAAACTGTTTCAATACCAGAAACTTCCGTAGCTTTCTCTTTCGTTAATTTTTCACCTTCCCAAATAGCAATATGCTCATTTGTTTCGCGAACGAACAGCACCTCGCGATGCTTTTTATTAATCGCATCAGGAAAAAGCACTAAAATAGTTTCTTCTTGATCAGCCCCAGAAAGGTAAAAAATATCTCTATGTTGCTCAAAAGGCAACACACTATCTGCGCCTATTGGGTAAATATCATTAGAGTTAAAAACGGCAATGCTTTTAGGCTGCATGCGGTCCATAAACTTCTTTCGGTTCTTTATAAATAGGGAGTTAGGTATTTGATCGTATTTCATGAATTCTTATTTTGATATAAAATTACGCATTATGTGTTGTTTCCTTAAAAAATAGGGCATAGAATTGTAAGATTTACAAGAACACCTACTCATATTCTTAACTACAAATTGGCTAACTTGTATACCTAAACCAAACACAAACAACTCATGAAAAAAATCGCTTACCTATTAATAGGCGCTTTGTGCCTACAGGCATGCTCAGAAACCAAAAAAGAAGAATCACAAGCTGAGTTATTTACACGTATTGATACCGAAATCAAAGCAAATTCTAAAGGCTATAGTTCATTAAAAGAAGCTACTGAAACCATTGGTCACCGACTTACGGGTTCTACCAACGGTGCTAAGGCAGAAGAGTATACCTATAATAAATTTAAAGAATACGGTTTTGAAGATGTAGCCTACCAAACTTTTGAGGTAGAGGCTTGGGCAAGAGGCGAGGTTTCTTTACAGATTAATGATGAAGATATTAAAGTAGTTACTTTAGGTCACGCACCTGTAGAAGCACACGTTACCGGCGAAATTGTAGATATGGGTAATGGTCTAGATGCAGATTATGCCGCAAACCCAGATGCCGTTAAAGGAAAAATTTCCTTAGTATACATTAATATTTTACCAGATAGCGAAGAAGGATTGAGCAACTTACACCGTAGCGAGAAAACAGCTTTAGCCATAAAATATGGTGCTATTGGTATCATCATCATCAACCAAGTTGACAATGGAGTTTTATTAACAGGTACTGCATCGGTTACGGGAGAATTGATTCCGATTCCTGCTGTGTGTATTGGGAAAGAAGATGGTATGGCGTTGAAGGAAACTTTAAAGACAAAAAAGGCTACTGCTAAAATTGACATGACCAATACAAGTGATGTTATAAAAGCAAGAAACGTTGTAGCAACATTACCAGGGTCAGAGATTCCGCAAGAAGAAATTGTTATTGGCGGACATTTAGATTCTTGGGATTTAGCTACCGGTGCTATTGATAATGGTATTGGATCATTTGCTGTTTTAGACATCGCAAGAGCATTCAAAGCAAATAACCTTCATCCAAAACGTACTGTAAAATTTGTAATGTTTATGGGCGAAGAGCAAGGGCTACTTGGATCAAAATTTTTAGTAGAACAGGCTATTGAAAACAATACTATTGAGAACATTAAATACATGATGAACTTAGATATGTCTGGGAACCCAATTGGGATGAATGCCGGCGGAGAATTGGATAACGAGCAATTCTTTGCAGATTTAGGAGCTGCTATTCAAAAACAGGATACTATTTATCAAAATAAGTTTTCAAACAAATCTGGTTTGCATAGTGATCACCAACCGTTTATGCTAGAAGGTGTGCCAATTTTATCTGTTCACAGTAATCTGGACCGTTCTATTTACGGATGCTACCATTCTGATTGTGATGATTTTAATTTGGTAAATGAAGACCATATGAAAAACACCGCTCGTTTTGGTACAATGATGCTTTATGCCGTTGCAAATGCAGATACATTACCCGCTACGAAAATGGATAGCGAAACCACTAAAGAATTTATGATCAAGAATGATTTAAAGGAAAAATTAATCATTGGTAATGAGTGGAAATGGGAAGAATAAGTTCACTTAAAAAAATTATAATGAAGCAGGGTATTGTTCCCGCACTACTCTGCTTCTCTTTTTTAACAGGATGCTCTCAGCATACTGGAGAAAAACCAGTGAACTATTTTGATATTGTTCGTCCAGAATTTACGGGTCAGCTGGCATACAAGACCACCGATTTTGTTGAAGATTATTGGCGTGTTGTGGGTAATACGGGTTTTAACAAAACAATATACATTCTTGCAGATAGTTTACAAGCTGCAGGTTATGTTTTAGAGGAAAAAGCAAAAGAAAGCGACCGACTAACTTATCGTATTGAAAAGCGAGAAATGACCCACCAAACATGGGAACCTATATCAGCATCTTTACAAATTGTAGGAGAAGAAAAGCCATTGCTACTTTCAGAAACGAATCGGAACATGACCTATTTAAATTCAGTTTCTACTCCAAAAGAAGGAGTAAAAGCTGAAGTTGTCTGGATAAATTCTATGGATGATTTAGAGAACATTTCATTAAAAAATAAAGTTGTTTTTGCTGAAATGGGTGTTAGGCGGTTGTACAAATTAGCTTTAGAAAAAGGTGCCATTGGTATTCTTACGTATGATAATCCGGATTATTTGCAACCAGAAAAAAACAAGACCTCTATTCAGTTTAGAAGTCTTCCTTCTCAAGATGATGGTAATTTCTGGGGCATTGCACTATCCTACGAAGCAAAAGAGAAATTAGTAGCGCAACTTAAGAAAGGAAAAACTGAAGTTCTAGTTAATATTCAGACCAAAAGATACCCATCCGAAGAACTCACTATTGTTGCAGATATAAAGGGAAGCGAATTGCCCAACGAACGTTTGGTGTACAGTGCCCATATTCAGGAACCTGGCGCAAATGACAATGCTACAGGTGTTGGCACGCAGTTAGAAATGGCTAAAACAGCCGCTAAATTGTTTGCCGAAAACAAAATAGAATTCAAAAGAACCATGACCTTTTTATGGGGCGATGAAATCATTTCTACCAACCGGTATATTCAGGAAAATCCAGAACGTGCAAAAGTCATTAAATGGGGCATTAGCCTAGATATGGTGGGTGAAAACACTGCAGTAACTGGCGGTACATTCTTAATTGAAAAAATGCCTGACCCAAGTGCTATTTGGACACGCGGAAAAGATAAACATAGCGAATGGGGAGGTGAGGTTTTGAAATTAGCAGATATGAAACCGCATTACCTGAACGACTTTATCATTTCTACTTTCAAAGAGCAAGGTGAATATGCCAATTGGATAATAGAAACCAATCCGTTTGAAGGCGGCAGCGATCACACTCCGTTTTTGCAAGCAGATATTCCCGGACTTTTACTTTGGCATTTTACGGATCAATTTTACCATACCGATAACGACCGTTTAGATAAGGTATCTCAAGAAACTATGAAAAATGTGGGCACTGCAGCTTTAGTGAGTGGGCTGCAACTGGTAAACGCGTCAGATACATTTGTACATGAACAGATTAAAATTTTAAAAGAACAGGCTTTTGTTCGACTAGAAGACGAGTCAAAATTAAGTCTATTAGCACTTAAAAACGGCAGTAAAATCGACGAGGAAAAGCAAATTATTTCTGCTTGGGAAGATTGGTATGTTAAATCTCTCAGTTCTATAAACGATATAAATACCAATAAAAATTCAGCCGTTAAAACTGCTATTTCAAATGCCCAAAATGAAATACAGCAAAAATCGAATGAATTAAAAAAAGCGCTTCAATAAAAATTTATTTAGCATCACAGTACAATTTGCCAAGGGTATAAGTAATCAGTAACTTACCATCAGTATGATCAAACAAATGAAAATGAAAAACTCTTTCCTGTTATTTCTAGCCAGTATTACTATTGTATCGGCACAAATTCAACCCACTTCTTCACAAAAAGTTGATGAATCTTTAGTTGCAAAAAAAGTGATGGAAACCAATTCTCTGGTTAAAAACATTCCATTAAAAAATATTGGTCCGTCTGTAATGAGTGGTCGTGTTGTTGATTTGGCGGTCAATGAAAATAACCCTACAGAATACTATGTAGCCTATGCCTCTGGCGGTTTATGGTATACCAATAACAACGGTAATACTTTTACCCCAGTGATGGATGAAACTCAAACACAAAATCTTGGTGACATTGCAGTTCACTGGCAAAGCGGAACTATTTGGGCAGGTACTGGCGAGAATAATTCATCGCGTTCATCGTATGCAGGTATCGGAATACTAAAATCTACCGATAAAGGTAAAACTTGGCAACATATGGGGTTATCAGATTCGCACCATATTGGGCGTATTGTCGTGAATCCGGATAATCCAAATGAAGTTACCGTTGGTGTAACAGGTCATTTATATTCGAACAACAAAGAACGTGGTATTTACAAAACTACTGATGGCGGTAAAACATGGAAAAATACCTTATTCATAAATGACAAAACAGGTATGATTGACGTTGCAGTTTCCCCTAATAATTATAACATTCAATATGCTGCGGCTTGGCAAAAAGACAGAAAAGCTTGGGATTTTATTGGTAACGGCGAAGGTTCTGGTATTTATAAGAGTACAGATGCAGGCAGTACTTGGACTAAAATTTCTACTCCCACAAGTGGTTTTCCTACTGGTGACGGAGTAGGCAGAATAGGTTTGGCAGTTTTTGATGATAATACCGTTTATGCTGTTCATGACAGTCAGTTTAGAAGAAACGCATCCAAAGAAAAAAAAGAGAAGCAAGTTGGTTTGACCAAAGATGATTTTAAATCACTCTCAAAAGAACAGTTCTTAGATCTTAACGATAAAGACCTAAATGAATTTTTAAAGACCAATAATTTTCATGAAAAATACAGAGCTGCCAACGTAAAACAAATGGTACGTAGCAATGCCGTACAACCAACAGACCTTGCTTTGTATTTAGAAGATGCAAATTCTATGTTATTTAATACCCCTGTTGTTGGGGCAGAAGTATATCGTAGTAATAATGGTGGTACCACATGGACAAAGCAAAATGAAGATTATATAGACGATTTGTTCTATAGCTATGGATATTATTTTGCACAAATAACCGTAGACCCAAATAATGTAGATGCCATCTATTTATCTGGCGTTCCTATTATTTCATCAAAAGATGGTGGCAAAACATACACTTCTATAAATGGCGATAATGTACACTCTGATCATCACGCAGTCTGGGTTAACCCGAATTTACCGGGTCATTTAATTAACGGAAATGATGGCGGAGTAAATACTAGTTATGATGACGGTAAAAATTGGTTTAAAAACAACTCACCAACCGTAGGTCAATTTTATGCTATTGCCGTAGATAATGAAAAGCCGTACAATGTTTATGGTGGTCTTCAAGATAATGGCGTTTGGATGGGTCCGAATAATGCCGAAGAAAACACAAAATGGCAACAAACAGGTCAATACCCTTGGAAATCCATAATGGGTGGAGATGGCATGCAAGTACAAGTAGATAATCGCAATGCTAATATCGTTTACACGGGATATCAATTTGGGAATTATTTCAGAATCGATTTAGAAAATGACCTTCGCAATTATATTCAGCCAAAGCATGAGTTAGGTGAGACTCCCTATCGTTTCAACTGGCAATCTCCTATCCTATTATCACCCCATAATCAAGATATTTTATACATGGGAAGCAATAAGCTGCATCGCTCTTTAAATAAAGGTGATACTTGGGAAACCATTTCGGGCGATCTAACCCAAGGCGATAAAAAAGGTAATGTAGCATTCGGAACCTTAGCGACCATATCAGAATCTCCATTCAAATTCGGATTGATGTATACCGGTAGTGATGACGGCTTAATTCAATGCACAGAAAATGGTGGTGGAAATTGGGAAGTTATTTCTAAAAACCTACCTCAAAACTTATGGGTAAGTCGCGTAGTTGCTTCTAAACATGAAAAAAATAGAGTGTATGCTACTTTAAATGGCTACCGATCAGATGATTTTACACCTTATATATATGTAAGTGAAGATAAAGGTGCTACTTGGAAAAACATTTCGGCAAACATTCCAACTTCTGCAGTAAATGTAATTATTGAAGATACCGAAAATGAGAAGGTGTTATTTGTAGGTACAGACAATGGTTTATATGTCAGCTTAAACGGTGGCACATCATGGGAATCTCTTCAAAACGGAATGCCCAATGTTGCGGTACATGATTTGGTAATTCAAAAAGAAGCCAAGCATTTGATAGTGGGTACGCACGGTAGAAGCATTTACAAGGCAGATATTTCAGCATTGCAAAATATGACAACTGAAGTACTGGAAAAAGCATTACATACTTATCCGCTAGAAAACATAAAGCATTCTAACCGTTGGGGGAATTCATGGAGCTCTTGGTCAAAGGCAAGTACACCTGGTTTAGATGTCACTTTCTATTCTGATAGAGATGATGTGTACCAAGCTAAGATTAAAACATCTGACGACATTGTAGTTAGTGAAACAGAAATTATAGCGAATAAAGGACTAAATATTCTGTCATACGACTTAGCTTTTTCAAAAATTGGAAAACTAAATTACCTTAAAAAGCACAAAACCGTATTGAAGCAAGCTGATAACGGAAGTACTTATTTACCTAAAGGATCATACGTTGTTGAAATTAAAGGAAACGGTACCAGTGAAAACATCACTTTCGAAATAGAGTAAAAAATGAAGATAGTAGATTGGAATACACTGCCAGATTTAGGAGTAAGCCATAATGCGGATATTAAAAAAAGAACATTAATCAACCGTGGCGAAATTCCGCAATTGATGATGTATGGCACTGCCGTTTTTAAACCTGGTCAACAAGTAGAATTACATCAACATGATACGATGTTCGAAGTATTTCATATACAAACCGGTAAAGCAATTTTTACTATCTCTGGCAAAGAGTACCAAGTAGGCGCAGGAAATTGCATAACCATAGAACCAGGTGAAATTCACGGCCAGCACAATCCTTTTGATACAGATGTTACTTGGACCTATTTCGGAATTGCAACAGATTAAGAAAAACCAATTATGGAATTAACTTTAGGGATACCAGCACTACTTTTTCCAGCTATTTCGTTGACTATGCTAGCCTATAATGCTCGTTATTTAGCCATTGCAGCCTTAATTCGACAATTACATCAAAAATATCAAGAAACGGCATCGCAGTCCGTTGGTTTACAGGTACAAAAATTAAGAAAGCGACTTACCATAATTAAGAATATGCAGGCAACTGCTATTGTAAGCTTCCTTTTGGCCGTAATTACCATGACCTTAATTTATGCGGAATTCACCTTTTGGGCTAATTTGGTATTTAGTATAAGTTTATTTGCACTTATGATTTCATTGGTGCTTTCATTGATCGAAGTTCAATTATCGACCAAAGCCTTAGAAATTCAGTTGAAGGATATGGAGAAATAATGGTTACTCATCAAGTAAAGAATCCTAACTAATAACCTTACCGTTCGTCGATGTTTTTATAAGCTATTAGGTTAATATCTAGTATCTTTACCGCCTGACATAAATAGGCATGAAAAGAGTTCGAGAACTCGAATTATTTAATCAAATCAGAGAGATAAGAGAGTTTGAATTTGGAGTGTTTTATTTCTTCAAAGGAGGTATTGTTATATCTGAAATGAATGAAGGTGCTAAATTCAAGTGGAAGAATGCAAAAAAAGCAGTCTACGCAGCACAAGAAATCTATGAAAAGGGTATTCCATTAATTTATATTGCCAATAGGGTGAATAAATATCGTGTATCACCTTTTGAATGGTTCAAGTTTCACAAAAATCGTTTTGACATGCAGTATATTGCTTCAGTCGGTGCATTAAAAAACAATATACTCAGCTCAATATTGAAACAATTGATTTTTCCAAAAAGAATTCAAACATTCACAGAATTAGACGAAGCTGTAACCTGGGCGCTACATATCTCAAAAAAAGCACATTAGCTAGTAGTACTCCAAATCGATTTTTGTTCAAGAATTCGCATTTTAAACGAACTAATTCGAGAAAATTCTTAAACACACGAAAAATACATTTTAAAATCAATCTAAATAGACATACTAAAACTGCTTAATTCTTGTTAATAACTAGCTTGTGATGTACATTCGCATATAAAATTAACGACTAATGAGCGGATTTTTTAAATCTTCGATTGGTAGAAAGTACGCAATGGCGCTTTCTGCTTTCTTTTTAATGTTTTTTCTACTTCAGCATTTTGCAATAAACATCTTATCGGTTATAAGTCCCGATGCGTTTAATGAAGCTTCGCATTTTATGGGTACTTTTTGGGCCGTACAATATGTTTTGCAGCCTGTTTTAATTTTCGGTGTTATTTATCACTTTGTGATGGGTTTCATTTTAGAAGCTAAAAACAGAAGTGCAAGAGTAAAAACATACGCAAAAAACAATGGTGCTGCCAATTCATCTTGGATGAGCCGTAATATGATTTACAGCGGATTAGCTATTTTGGCTTTCTTAGTACTTCACTTTATCGATTTCTGGATTCCAGAAATCAACACCAAATTTATTGATGGAGACATGACCGGTTTGCTACCGAACGGTGAAGGATTCAGATACTATGAGGAACTTGCTCATAAATTTGAAAATCCATTACGTGTTGGTGCATATGTAATTGCCTTCATTTTCTTATCGCTACACCTTATGCATGGTTTCAGTTCTGCATTTCAGTCTGCCGGTGCATCTAGCATGAGAAAAGAAAAACTACAATTGTTTGCTAAAGTGTACTCGATCGCAATTCCGTTAGGTTTTATTTTCATTGCACTTTTTCATCATTTTAATCATTAATACCTATTACTTATGTCTGTATTAGACTCAAAAGTACCTAAAGGTCCGTTGAAAACGAAGTGGACCGATTATAAGAACCATATAGATTTAGTTAACCCTGCTAACAAACGTAATATTGATGTAATCGTTGTTGGAACAGGATTGGCAGGTGGTTCTGCTGCTGCAACTTTAGCAGAATTAGGCTATAATGTAAAAACATTTTGCTACCAAGATTCTCCAAGAAGAGCTCACTCTATTGCTGCACAAGGTGGTATTAACGCTGCAAAGAACTATCAAGGTGATGGTGATTCAACTTACCGTTTATTTTACGATACCGTAAAAGGTGGTGATTATCGTTCTAGAGAAGCAAACGTATATAGATTAGCAGAAGTTTCTGCAAATATTATTGACCAATGTGTTGCCCAAGGTGTACCATTTGCACGTGATTATGGCGGACTTTTAGACAACCGTTCTTTCGGTGGTGTATTAGTTTCTCGTACTTTCTATGCTAAAGGACAAACTGGCCAACAATTATTGTTAGGTGCTTATTCGGCAATGAACAGACAAATTGCACGTGGTAAAATTACCCCGTTCAATCGTCATGAAATGTTAGATGTAGTAAAGGTTGATGGTAAAGCTCGTGGTATTATTGCTCGTGACTTAGTTACTGGTGAAATAGAACGCCACTCTGCACACGCAGTAGTTATTGCTTCTGGTGGATACGGAAATGTTTATTTCCTTTCAACAAATGCAATGGGTTCTAACGCTACAGCTGCTTGGAAAATACACAAAAAAGGAGCATTTTTCGCAAACCCTTGTTATACTCAAATTCACCCAACATGTATTCCTCGTTCAGGAGATTATCAGTCTAAACTTACGTTGATGTCTGAATCTTTACGTAATGATGGTCGTATTTGGGTTCCTAAAAACATGGATGATGTTATGGCAATTCGCGAAGGCAAGAAAAAGCCGACCGATTTGTCTGAAGATGAAAGAGATTATTACTTAGAAAGAAGATACCCTGCATTTGGTAACTTGGTTCCACGTGATGTTGCATCGAGAGCTGCAAAAGAACGTTGCGATGCCGGTTACGGCGTAAATGCAACTGGCGAAGCTGTGTATTTAGATTTTGCTTCTGCAATTCAACGTTACGGTGTTGAGCAAGCTAAAATCCATAACATTTCTGACGCTTCACCAGCAAAAATATATGAATTAGGTGCCGCTATCGTAAAAGCGAAATACGGCAACTTATTTCAAATGTATGAGAAGATCGTTGATCAAGATCCGTACAAAACCCCAATGATGATTTACCCAGCGGTACACTATACCATGGGCGGTGTTTGGGTTGATTATAACTTAATGACTACTGTAGAAGGACTTTACTGTATAGGAGAAGCAAACTTCTCTGATCACGGTGCAAACAGACTTGGTGCTTCTGCCTTAATGCAAGGTTTAGCAGATGGTTATTTCGTATTACCATATACTATTGGTGATTACCTATCTCACGAAATTCGTACAGGTAAAATAGCAACCGATACTCCAGAATTTGATGCTGCTGAAAAAGAAGTAACAGATAAAATTAATTTCTTTGTAAACAACAAAGGGTCTCACTCTGTAGATTATTACCATAAAAAATTAGGTAATATCATGTGGGAGAAATGTGGAATGTCTCGTAACGCTGAAGGCTTAAAAGAAGCAATGGCAGAAATTAAGGCTTTACGTGAAGATTTCTACAAGAACGTAAGTGTACCTGGTACTGCAACCGAACTAAATGCAGAATTGGAAAAAGCGGGTCGTGTAGCAGATTTCTTAGAACTGGGTGAGCTATTCGCCAAAGATGCTTTAGAAAGAGAAGAATCTTGCGGTGGTCACTTTAGAGAAGAGTCTGTTGAGATCGGTGGAGAACAAGCAGGTGAAGCAAAACGTAACGATGTTGATTTCGCGTTCGTTTCTGCATGGGAATATAAAGGAGAACCTGGTGATGCCGTTTTACATAAAGAGGAGCTAGAGTTCAACGAAATCGAATTAAAACAAAGAAGTTATAAATAAATAGTATTGAGCTATTACATATGATTTACTTCATAAAATAATACTCATTACTCAATACTTAAAATATGAATCTGACATTAAAAATTTGGAGACAATCAAATGCCCAAGATAAGGGTAAAATGGTCGATTATAAAGTGACAGAGATTTCTGAACATATGTCATTCTTAGAAATGATGGATGTTCTTAACGAACAGTTGATTAATAAAGGTGATGAGCCTGTAGCTTTTGACCACGATTGTAGAGAAGGTATTTGCGGTATGTGCTCTATGTTCATTAATGGAGAAGCACATGGTCCAGATAGAGGGGTAACCACATGTCAATTGCACATGCGTATGTTCAAAGATGGCGATACTATTACTATTGAGCCGTTCAGAGCAAAAGCATTTCCTGTAATTAAAGATTTAGTTGTTGACAGAAGTTCATTTGACCGCATACAACATGCTGGTGGGTACATTTCTGTAAACACTTCAGGTAACACTCAAGACGCTAATGGTATTCCAATATCTAAGCACGCTGCAGATGAGGCAATGGATGCCGCGACATGTATTGGTTGTGGTGCTTGTGTTGCAAGTTGTAAAAATGCTTCAGCAATGTTGTTTGTAGGTGCTAAAGTATCTCAATACGCATTATTACCACAAGGTCAAGTAGAGGCTGTAGATCGTGTTAAAAACATGGTAGCACAAATGGACCTTGAAGGTTTTGGTAACTGTACCAATACTGGAGCATGTGAAGTAGAATGCCCGAAAGGAATTTCTTTAGAAAACATCGCAAGAATGAACCGTGAGTTCTTAAGCGCTAACGTTAAAAGTTAGACTTAACAATCATAAAGTTTTAAAAAATCCCGACCGTAAAGGTTCGGGATTTTTTATTTTTAAGATATGTCAGAAGGCTATCCCAAAGAAAGAATTAAAGTACCTAGGTTCAATGAAGAATCTGGTTTCTACACTACCCCACAGCGCTCAAAAATAATGAGCAAAATAAAAGGGAAAAATACCAAGCCTGAACTTGCATTTAGAAAAGCATTATACGCTGCCGGATATCGCTATCGCATAGATTACAAAAAGCTGATCGGTAAACCTGACATTGCCTTGCCTAAATACAAAACGGTCATATTCATTGATGGGGAATATTGGCATGGCAAAAATTGGGAAGAACGTAAACCAAAGGTGAAAACCAATCGAGAATTCTGGATTGCCAAAATAGAACGAAATATACAGCGCGATGATGAAGTAAACAGAGAACTTAGTCATTTAGGATATACGGTATTCAGGTTTTGGGAATCTGAAATCAAAAAAAATATAGATGACTGCTTAGCAACTACCCTTGATCATTTAAATACCGTGCAAATGAGCACAAAATGAGTTTTATAAAGTTCATTTAATAAATGTTTAACCCTTGTAAACCCTTATTTAATATAGCCTTAACGGATATCAGCATGTATGATTAGTAACTTAGTGATTAACAAAATTATTAATCGTAAAAACTATATAATATGAAGAGAATAGCAATATTAGCTACAAATGGATTTGAAGAAAGTGAATTAAAATCTCCAAAAGAAGCCATGGAAAAAGAAGGCTTTAATGTGGAAATTGTAAGTTTAGAAAAAGGAGAAATAAAAGGTTGGGCAGATGGTAATTGGTCTAACAGCTATAAAGTAGACAAAACACTAAACGAAGTTAAAGCTGAAGATTACAATGCCTTGGTTTTACCAGGTGGGGTTATCAATCCAGATTTATTAAGAAGAGAAGAAACAGCATTGGACTTTGTACGCGACTTTTTTAAATTAAAGAAACCAGTAGCCGCAATTTGCCACGCTCCTTGGACACTGATTAGTGCCGGAGTGGTAAAAGGAAGAAAAATGACATCGTTTAATTCCATAAAAGATGATGTAATCAATGCAGGAGCCAATTGGGTAGACCAAGAGGTCGTAGTTGATGAAGGATTTGTAACCAGTAGAAATCCGAATGATTTACCAGCTTTTAATTCCAAATTAATTGAGGAAATAAAAGAAGGAAAACATGAAATGCAGCATGCATAATTCATTCTAATGGAATTGATAAGCCCAACCAATAGGTTGGGCTTTTTTTATGTCCGTATTTAAAATTCATACATTTACTATTATGGATTATACACCACTTACCAAAGCTTCTAAATTACCCGATATAAAAACTACCATTTTTACAACCGTTGGCAATCTTGCACGTAAACATAAGGCTATTGATCTATCTCAAGGTTTTCCAAATTTTCAGGCTGATAGCAAATTAAAGGCATTGGTAAGTGAGGCGATTAACATCGGTTATAATCAATATGCACCCATGCAAGGGTATTACGGACTTAGAGAGGTAATATCAGACAAAATCACAACACTACACAATTACGAGTATAATCCTGAAAGTGAAATAACGGTAACCGTTGGCGCCACACAAGCCATTTTTACGGCAATTACAGCATTTGTCAACAAAGGTGACGAGGTAATTGTTATAAAACCAGCATACGACTGTTATGAGCCTGCAATCGTCTTAAATGGAGGAATACTATTTTATGTTCAATTAGATGCTCCAGATTATAAGATAGATTGGACAGCCTTTCAAAATAAGATTACCGATAAAACCAAAATGGTCATCATAAATACGCCTCATAACCCCAGCGGAACAATTCTTACCAAATGGGATATGGAACAGTTAGAGAAGATATTAAAACCCACCAATATTATTCTTTTGAGCGACGAAGTTTACGAACATATCATTTTTGATGGACAAGTGCATGAAAGTGCTTCGCGATTTCCAGATTTAGCCAACAGGAGTTTTGTCTGCGCTTCTTTCGGAAAAACATTTCATGTAACCGGTTGGAAAATGGGCTATTGTGTAGCACCAGCTGAACTGATGGCTGAGTTTAGAAAGGTGCATCAATTTGCGGTGTTCTGCGTAGATCATCCGGTGCAACGGGCATTGGCTATCTATTTGAAAAATAGATCACACTATCTAGATTTGAACAATTTTTACCAACAAAAACGAGATTTCTTTCTTGAAGGAATAAAATCGTCCAAATTCAAGTTTAAACCATCCCAAGGCACTTATTTTCAATTATTAGATTATACCAATATTTCAAATGAAGAAGATGAAGTAATTGGAAAGCAATTAATCACCGAAAACGGCATAGCATCTATACCAATCTCATCTTTCAATGTTCATAATAGAAATGATCATATGTTGAGATTCTGCTTTGCTAAAAAACAGGAAACTTTAGAAAAAGCAGTAGAAATTCTATGCAAGCTCTAATACCTATTTACTAAAAAGCAGCATTTACCTTAGTCATAAATTCACCAATTTTACTAGGCTCTAACCAACGAGTTACCACGACTACATCATTCTCTTTATCTATTACGATAAAGTTACCGCCAAAACCTGCAGCATAGTAGATGTTTTCTGATAGACCTTCCCAATGTCTAGCGCCCTTTTTATTTAACCACCACATGTAGCCATAATTTGCATTAGGTGTTGAAGGGGTAGTAGCTTTTTTAATCCAATTTTCTGAAATCAATTGGTCATTCTTCCATTTACCATTATTCAAGAACAACATACCAAAACGAGCCATATCTTCTGCGCTAATGAATATTCCTGCCCCTGAATGTCCGCCGCCAGTAACCGACTTCATTTGAAGTCCGTCAATCTCTGTCCAAGCATCATCATAACCAAACCAACGCCATGAAGAAGATGCATCGATTTTATCCATAATTTTTTCTTTTAAAACCAAAGGCATTGGTTTACGCCATACATGTGTAAGTGAATATGCCAATACGTTTACACGCACATCATTATATTCCATAACAGTACCTGGTACTTTAGGTGTTGCCAACTTCCAATCATCAATACCGCCTTCACTTGGTGGTCGATCTGCCCAATCTTTTCCTCCCCAAAGTTCACCAGACCATGCGGAGTTTTGTTGCAATAAATGTTCCCAAGTAATTTTAGAATTATGTACACCGTCAAAAGTGCCGTCCCAGATGTAGTCACCTACCAAATTCTTAGTATCAGTAATTAGCTTTTCATCTTCGGCAAGACCTGCCATGGTACTCAAAAAACTCTTGGTAACACTGAAAGTCATATCAACTCTTTTGGTATCTCCCCATTGAGCGACTACATATCCATTTTTAAGAATCATGCCTGCAGGACCGCCACGTTTTTTAGTCGGCCCTAATATTTTATGAAACGGTTCTTTTTCAAAGCCTTTTACAATAGCAATACGCAAATCTTTGGAGCCTGAATACTCATTTGCCTCTGCAAAATCAACCGCTTCATTTAGTTTGGCATCTTTAATTTTAAAATCTTTTGGTGCTTTTATTTCCCAGTCTGCATTTCGTTCTGGAAAGTAATATTCTTGCCCCTGTAGATTTAAAAAACCAAGGAGGGCTACGAAGGTGATAAAATGTAATTTCATGAAAGTTAGTTTAAAACTACAAGGTACTTAAATTGAAACGCATTAACCAATCTGTTTGCTCATCTGAACCTATAAAATATGGATGAGTATCGAATTTTTGAAATCCGTGGTGTTCATAGAATTTTATGGCGCGTTTATTCTCTTGCCACACACCTAGCCATAACATTTTCTTGTTTCGTTTTTGAGCAATAGTTTTAATGTGATGTAGAAATTGTTCCCCTAAACCCAAACCTTGATGCTTAGCTAATACATAAATACGCTCCAACTCCATACTATCATCTTTCTTTAATTCTGACTGTGCATCATTCACATTTAACTTAAAGTAACCAACAACTTCATTATTAGCATAAACAAAGTAAAAATTGCTATTAGGGTTAAGTAGTTCTCCTTTAATCGTTTCTAATGCAAAGGCTTTTTTAATGTAGATTTCAAAATCTTTTGGGTCATTATCTTTAGCAAAGGCAGTAACAAAGGTTTGTTCTGAAATTGACCTCAATTGATCCAGTTCTTGAAGAGAACATAAAGTATAAGTAAGTACCATACCCCTAAAATAAAAAAAGGAGCAAATTACTTTGCTCCTAACCGGGGGAAATTTTATAAAATGGTTGATTTGATAACTTTTCTGTTTCTAGTACTGCATGTTTATAACATGCAATTGTTCGTGGGCATTTTTCAATTGCGAACTTTTATTGTTTTTCGGCAAATATTTTACCTTCTGTTCTCATAAGTATTGTTCCTTCATCTGTCTCTTGCATTTTTACAAAATCATCGGGGAAATCAGTACCTGGGTAGCTGACTATGTATTCGTCACCGTTTACACTCCAGCTAAAATCTGTTAGATAAACCACTTGTCCATCTTTGTAACCATGAAATCTACCTAGATAGACATCATTAAAGATCCATTCTTCATTATCAACAACCATTTTATTCGTATTGGTAGCGGTTTTCACCGTATGGTTCCAAATGCCAATAATAGGATCGTTATTTTCTTCAATTTTTGAACAAGAGGTAACAAGTACCAACAAGATTAGGCAACTAAATACATACTTCATTTTAGGTTAAGTTTTTCAAAGCGATTTGGGATTCACTTTTTATTACACTTCAAATATATGTAGTCTTTTTCTTACAATAAAGTATTTGTGGTAAAACTTCTTAAAATTGTGGTGAACCTAGACAAGTTAGTTCATCAACCTTAAAATTAAAAGTTTAATTATAGGTTATTAAAATTCTCGTCGTCTAAAAAAAGGCAAAAAAAAAGAGCGACTTATTAAGTCGCTCTTTTATAATTTCGTTAAAGTAATTTATAACATAAATAACTTTTTGGTAAGTCTTAGAAATCCACTAAAGAAGTCATTTCTATATACTTGAATTTTATGTTCGTTTGCTGTGTGATTAATTTGAGAGTTCATGACGGTTAAGCAATTAATAGGTTATGGGTTTCATTGAGGTCTAAAGATACATCTGTTGTTCTCAAATATGACAATAAATGTTGTGTACCGAATATAACCTGTTGTGAAAAATATGAAAAGCTTATTTCATCGATGATTTACCCAACCCTATTAAAAATTCATCTCTGCAACTTCTCCTCTAATTATTAGATTACCTTCAGTCGCAGCTTTGATGTCATCTACCGAAACACCAGGCGCTCTTTCTAACAGTAAAAAGCCATCGTCTATAACCTCGAGTACTGCCAAATTAGTTACTATCTTCTTAACACAACCTACCCCTGTTAAAGGAAGACTACACCTCTTTAATAGTTTAGATTCACCTGCCCTATTGGTATGCATCATCGCAACGATGATATTCTCTGCCGATGCTACAAGATCCATAGCACCACCCATACCTTTTACCATTTTACCAGGAATTTTCCAGTTGGCTATATCACCGTTCTCAGCAACCTCCATAGCGCCAAGTATGGTAAGGTCTACATGTTTACCTCTAATCATAGCAAAACTCATTGCAGAGTCAAAATAAGATGCGCCAGGTAGCGCGGTAATAGTTTGCTTACCGGCATTTATTAAATCTGCGTCTTCTTCCCCTTCAAAAGGAAATGGACCCATACCTAGAATTCCGTTTTCACTTTGAAACTCTACACTAATATCTTCACGAACATAATTAGCAACTAGGGTAGGAATACCAATACCTAAGTTTACATAATAACCGTCTTCCACTTCTTGTGCAATTCTCTTTGCAATTCCGTTTTTATCTAACATGCTCTTATTTTTGACGTACCGTTCTTTGTTCTATTCTTTTCTCGTAATCTTTTCCTTGAAAAATGCGTTGCACGAATATTCCCGGAATATGTATTTGGTTTGGATCTAGCTCTCCTTCAGGTACTAATTCTTCAACCTCAGCCACAGTAATTGTTGCTGCACCACACATACATGGATTAAAATTTCGCGCAGTCCCTTTAAATATTAAGTTACCGGCAGCGTCACCTTTCCAAGCTTTTACAAAAGCAAAATCTGCCTTAAATGCTTCTTCTAATATGTACATTTTCCCATCAAATTCACGCACCTCTTTTCCTTCTGCCACTTCTGTACCATAACCAGCCGGAGTGAAAAAAGCAGGAAATCCAGATTGTGCAGCTCTACATTTTTCAGCCAATGTACCTTGTGGTGTTAGCTCAACCTCTAACTCTCCACTTAACATCTGTCTTTCGAATTCATCGTTCTCGCCAACATAAGAAGATATCATTTTTTTAATTTGATGTTGCTGCAACAATAATCCTAAGCCAAAATCATCAACTCCCGCATTATTAGAAATACAAGTGATGTCTTTTACACCTAAATTGACCAATTCACTTATCGCATTTTCAGGTATACCACAAAGTCCGAATCCCCCTAACATAAAGGTCATTCCGTCTTTTACTCCTGCTAATGCATCGGTTACGTTTGCTACTGTTTTACGTATCATTCTTTATTAAATTATCTAGTCACTAAATTACCCATTTAAAATGGATTAAATAAAAAAAGGTCTTGGTTTACACCAAGACCTTTTCATTAATACGATAGTATATGATTAGAAATCTAAATCTTCTAGATCATCTTCAATATCATTATCTTCTTTAACATCGGCTGCAAACTCATCGCAATTAATTTGTATCGACATATTACTTGGCTTCTCAAAATCTTCTTTAGAAATACCTAGCTCTTCGTCTGCATAATTCTTGGTCATATACAATCCCCATATTGGCAGCGCCATTGAAGCACCTTGTCCGTATGTAATACTTTTAAAGTGAACAGCTCTTTCTTCACCACCTACCCAAACACCGGTAACTAAATTAGGAACCATACCCATAAACCAACCATCACTATTATTCTGTGTAGTACCTGTTTTACCCGCAATAGGGTTCGTTAATTTATAAGGGTAACCCGTAATAATTTCATCATACTCAGGTCTCCACTTATTATAACCTGTAGTACGTAATCGTGTACCTGAACCCCCTTGGGTAACACCTTTCATTAGATCTAAAATAGCATAAGAAACATCTTTACTCAAAACATCTTTAGTTTCAGGAACGTATTCATATAAAACGGTACCATCTTTATTTTCTATACGAGTTACCATTACAGGTTTTACATATACCCCTTGGTTGGCAAAAGCACCATAGGCGCCTACCATGTCATATACATTAACGTCTACAGTGCCCAGAGCAATTGAAGGAACTTCTGGTATATCTCCAGAAAGACCGAGGTTTCGTACCATACTAACAACAGATTTTGGACCAACCTCATCTATTAATTGTGCTGTAACTGTATTTACAGAATTAGCTAATGCCTTTTTCAACGTATAGCTATTACCTGAATATTTAAGGTTAGAATTTCTTGGACACCATGGTTCAACATTACCGTGCTTACCAGCTTCGATACAATACTGCGTATCTGGGCGAGTTTCACAAGGAGATAATCGTAATTGATCTATAGCCGCAGCATAGACGAAAGGCTTAAAAGTAGAACCTGCCTGTCTTGCGCCCTGTATAACATTATCATATTGAAAATGCTTGTAATTGATACCACCAACCCATGCTTTCACATGACCGGTTTGTGGCTCCATAGACATCATTGCCGTTCTTAAAAAGGCTTTATAATAGCGAATGGAATCTCTTGGAGTAAGAATAGTATCTTTTTCTTTAGTCGGACTCTTCCAATCGAAAACGGTCATTTCGGCTTTCTTATCAAAAGATTCACGAATCTCTTTTTCAGATTTACCAGCAGCTTTCATGATTTTCCAACGCTCAGAATTCTTCATGGCTCGCTCCATAATTTTCTTCGTTTCCTCTGGAGTAATATCTAAGAAAGGTGCTGTTTTATTCCTATCTGGTGTATTTTGATGAAAAAATTCCGCTTGTAACTTTGTCATATGCTCATTGACCGCCTCTTCTGCATTAGCTTGCATTTTAGAGTCAATAGTCGTGTAGATTTTTAGTCCGTCTAAATACAGATTATACTTGTCTGGTTCATCACCTATCGCAGGTTTTGGATTCTTATTAATCCAATCTTTCATAAAACGCTGTAGATACATTCTAAAGTAAGTAGCTAAACCTACACTATGCGTTTCTGGATTATAATTAATATCCATCTTCATAGCCTGTAAAGAATCTTTCTCTACTTCAGAGATATATTCATATTTAGCCATTTGAGCTAAAACAACATCTCTACGGTCTTTCACCATTTCTTCCCTACGCATAGGGTTGAATAGGGATGAATTTTTGAACATACCCACCAACATGGCAGACTCTTCAATTTTAAGGTCTTTAGGTTCTTTACCAAAATAAATACGTGCAGCAGAACGAATACCATCGGCATTATTACCAAAATCATAGATATTAAAATACATACTAATGATTTCTTCCTTGGTATAACTACGCTCTAATCTTATCGCTAAAACCCACTCTTTAATTTTTTGCTGAATTGTTTCTAACTTATTTCTAGAACGAACCCCTACAAAAAGTTGCCGTGCCAATTGTTGTGAAATGGTACTTGCTCCACCCTTACTTCCTAAATATGCGAAAGCCCTAACAGTACCTCTGGCATCAATACCAGAATGGTCTTTAAAACGAGCATCTTCAGTTGCAATCAAGGCATTGACCAAGTTATCTGGCAATTCTTCGAACTTTACATCGGTACGGTTATCATCTAAATAAAATTTACCCAACAAATTACCATCAGAAGAGATGATTTGAGAAGCTAAATTTGTCTGCGGATTTTCTAAATACTCGTAAGAGGGCAGTTCACCGAAAAGTCCCCAAGAAGCAGATAGGAAAATTAATGCCACAATAGCAATACCTGAGCCAAACAAAATCCAAAACCATAATATGAATTTCGAAAAACTATTCGTTGTTTTTTTCTTTACCTCTTTTGCCATTGTTTACGGGGTGCTTTTTGTTACTTCTATACCTACATCTGTAATACCTTCTAGACCTATAATTCCAGAAACATTACCATTTTTACGCATCGCCTGTGATACCTCTATAGTATATACGCCAGAAGATGAAAAAACGATGTTTTCTTTATACCATAATTTATTTTCCTTGATACTGCCACTGCCCTTACCAAGCCAAGTACCATCTGGCAAAGACATTGCATATTCTAAAGTGTCTTTAGTTACCTCGCCTTCTGGTGTTGTCAATGCTGCAATGATAAATAGATTGCTATATGGGAAAGTATTGTCATTACGAACGTTGATAAAGATATCATGCGGCGCAATTGTATCCATTTTAGAAAGTGAAAATTCTAGCACATTATCTTTGTTCCAAACACCGTCTTCTAGTGTTCGGTACTCAGTTTTGATAATATTACTGTCACAAGAAGCAAATAGCACAAGTGCTAAAAAACAACAAGATATACTACGCATCTTTCTTTTGATTTCTATTACGATTTCTGTTCTTGTTCTTATTTCGGTTGCGATTTTTGTTCTTATTCCTATTTTTATTATTGTTTCCGCCACCTTTTGGTCTATCGAAACGTGTAAGGCTATCTTGCCCTACTACATTTTCGAAAACAACTTTTTCTTCAACGGCAATTTCCATTGCGTACATCTCTAAACTAGCTACTTTCTCTTTCTTTTTATTCTTCTCTAAGATTTCGTTTACCTGATCTTTAGAAAGTACATGCCAATTAGCAGGATCATCTCTATATGAAAACCACAGCATTTCTTTAAAAATATCAGTTTTCTGACAGAAAGCGAGTCCTTTTTCAGTGAATAATTTTGTGTCTTGAGCAGGAAAATCTTTAAGAGCATCAACATAGACATCTAGCTCATAATTTAAACAACACTTTAGTTTACCACATTGACCAGCAAGCTTTTGCGGATTCAATGATAGTTGTTGGTAACGTGCTGCAGAAGTACTTACAGACCTAAAATCTGTTAACCATGTTGAACAACACAACTCTCTACCACAAGAGCCAATACCACCAAGCCTTTGTGCTTCTTGACGATACCCAATTTGACGCATTTCGATACGAATACCGAACGCCTTTGCCATATCTTTTATCAACTGACGAAAATCTACACGTTCATCTGCCGTATAATAAAAAGTAGCTTTAGAGCCATCGCCTTGAAACTCAACATCAGAAATCTTCATTTGAAGTTTTAAGATAATGGCGATTTCACGCGCTCTTTTCTTAATTTCTTCTTCTCGATCTCTACATTTTTGCCAAATATCTATGTCTTTCTGACTAGCTTTTCTGTAAACTTTCGGAGCTTCTTCATCAGTAAAAGACACCTTCTTTCGCTTCATTTGCACACGTACAAGCTCACCTGTTAAGGTAACCATACCAATGTCATGACCTGATTGTGCTTGTGTGGCAACTATATCGCCTATGGAAAGTGAAAGATTTTCTGTGTTCTGAAAAAACTCTTTTCTACTATTTTTAAATCGTACTTCAACAAAATCGAATGGTCGTTCCCCATTAGGGAGCGACATATTTGAAAGCCAGTCAAAGACTGTCAGTTTATTGCAACCATCTGTACCGCAAGTACCGTTATTCTTGCATCCCTTTGGTTGTCCATCCTTACCGGTAGAACAACTACTACAACTCATATTATATATATTGGTTTGGTCGAATCTTATAAAATTCACCAAAAAAGGTTCATAAAAAACTTATAGGTAAAGATACAGTTTTTTTAATGTGAAATAAAAGTGAAATTAGCGGTGAAGGTTTTAAATAGCGACTTTACCAATAACCTAAGACCATTTCAAAAACATAAAAAGGCAACGAAAAACGCTGCCTTTTTATACTATATTGTATAGTTTAATGACTTAAACCTTATTAAATCATAAAGCCTACTTTTTAAACTTCAGCACTTCTGATCGGCCTTTTTTAAATATCTTATTGCTTACAACCTTACCTTTTCTCAACGCTTTTTGTTCTTCAAAAGGTAATTCATGTACTTCTTTACAAGTGTCTGAACAGCAATTATTCATTTTTTCAGCACAAGATGGGCATTGAATAAATAATAAATGGCAAGCTTCATTGGCACAATTTACATGCTCATCGCAAGGCTCGCCACATTGATGGCAATTAGCAATAACGTCATCACTAATACGCTCTCCCCTTCTGTGATCAAAAACGAAATTTTTACCCTTGAATTTATTTTCAAGATTGTTCTTCTCTACTTGTCGCGTGTATTCAATGATTCCGCCTTCTAACTGATATACTTGTTCAAAACCTTTGTGTTTGTAATAAGCACTAGCTTTTTCGCAACGAATTCCGCCAGTACAGTACATCACCAGTTTCTTATCCTTTTTATGATCTGCTAAATCTCGTTCTATAATATCAAGTGAATCTCTAAACGTATCTACATCTGGTGTAACGGCATTTTTAAAATGGCCTATTTCACTTTCGTAGTGATTACGCATATCTACGAGAACCGTATCAGGATCTTCAATAAGTTCATTGAATTTTTCAGCACCAACGTGAATACCCTTATTAGTAACATCAAAAGAATTGTCTTCTAACCCGTCAGCTACAATCTTCTTGCGCACTTTCACTTTCAATTTTAAAAACGAAAGGTTGTCTTGCTCTATGGCAATATTAAGTCGAACATTCTCTAGAAAAGAAATACTATCTAAATGCTCTTTAAAAACATTGAAATTTTCCGCTGGAACAGAAAGTTGGGCATTTATACCCTCATGAGCGACATAAATTCGCCCAAGAACATCCATATCGTTCCAGTTGATAAAAAGGTGGTTTCTAAAAATGTTGGTGTTACCAATGTGTGCATAGGTATAGAAAGAGATAGTAAGGCGTTCCTTACCCGCTTCTTCAATTAAAGCTGCTCTTTCTATTGCACTTAACGTATTGTACAGTTGCATGCTATACTAATATTTTAAGTCTGCCAATTGGCAGAAGGTTTATAGAAAAATTTTGAATGACAAAAATAGCTATAATATTGAAAAATGCACCTATTTTATTGCCGCTAACCACATTAGTTCATAAAAAAAGAGCCTTGTTTATAACAAGACTCTTTATCGACTATTCCATTTTTTTCTTTTTCATAGCCTTCTTAAAGAATAGAAAAAGGATATAGCCACCTATAATCGCCGACACTAAAAACAGCGATTTATAACCAATGAAGTAACTTCTATTTTATAAAAGATAGTAATTGCTTAAAATGGTTGCGTTATCGATTCAATATTATTCAAATCAAAAAAGATTTGGTAATTTAGCTTTCCAAAAAAATAGAAAATGAGTTCTGAAAAAGAAGCAAAATTAAAAGCATTAAAGTTGACCCTTGACAAAATGGATAAGACCTACGGTAAGGGCGCTGTAATGAAAATGGGCGATAGTGTTGTTGCAGATGTTGAAGTGATACCTTCTGGCTCATTAGGTTTAGATATTGCCTTAGGCGTAGGGGGTTACCCAAGAGGTCGTGTAATTGAAATTTACGGACCAGAATCTTCAGGTAAAACAACCTTGACTTTACATGCGATAGCAGAAGCGCAGAAAAATGGCGGTATTGCAGCATTTATTGATGCAGAGCATGCTTTTGACCGTTTTTACGCTCAAAAACTAGGTGTAGATATAGACAACTTAATTATTTCTCAACCAGATAACGGTGAGCAAGGTTTAGAGATTGCAGATAACTTAATTCGTTCTGGAGCAATCGATATAGTAGTAATAGATTCAGTTGCGGCATTGACACCTAAAAGTGAAATTGAAGGAGAAATGGGAGATTCTAAAATGGGTCTTCACGCTCGTTTAATGTCTCAAGCACTTAGAAAATTAACCGGTTCTATCAGCAAAACAAACTGTACCGTTATATTCATTAACCAATTACGTGAAAAAATTGGTGTAATGTTCGGTAACCCAGAAACTACTACTGGTGGTAATGCACTTAAATTTTACGCATCTGTTCGTTTAGACATTAGAAGATCTACACAAATAAAAGATACAGATGGTAATGTTCAAGGTAACAAGACCAGAGTTAAGGTTGTTAAGAATAAAGTAGCACCACCTTTCCGTACCACTGAATTTGATATTATGTATGGCGAAGGTATTTCTAAAGTTGGTGAGGTTATCGACTTAGGTGTTGAATATGAAATAGTAAAAAAGAGTGGATCATGGTTTAGCTATGGTGATACAAAATTAGGTCAAGGTCGTGATGCGGTTAAAAACCTACTTTTAGATAACCCTGAATTATTTGAAGAATTAGATGGCAAAATTAGAGAAGCCATTGCTGCTTTAAATGCTTAAATTTAGTTTTATTTAATTAAACATAAATGAGTTAACGCAACCATTGCACTTCATTCTCATCTTAAAACAAAACAGTTATATGATGAGAAATAAGTTGATGCTGTTGACCTTGGTCATAGCATTTATATGCAATGGTTGTTCTATTGATGATGATGACGCCAATTTCCATTTTACAGCATTGGAGATTGTCGATGCAGAAGTGCCAGAATCTTTTATTCTTAATGAGACTTATAAGATTTCTGTAAATTATTTAAAACCTGATAGTTGTACAAACTATGAAGGTTTTGACGTTGTTAAAGATTCCCTGACCATAAGAAGTGTTGTTGCCATTGGCGCAGTAAGAACTGATATTGATGATTGTATGGAAGAATTAATTCAAGAAACGGCGTCTTTCAACTTCCAGGTAATTTATACCGAACCCTATACATTTAAATTTTACAAAGGCGATAATAGTGACGGAGAGGCAGAATATATGGAAATTGTCGTTCCAGTAAACAACCCTTAAAACAACCAACCATTTGTGAGTCTAGAAGAACTCATACATAATTGCAAAAAAGGAGACCGTAAAGCACAGGAGCTGTTATATAGAGCCTATGCCACAATTCTCTATGGTATATGCCTAAAATATTCCAAATCTAAATCGCAGGCAGAAGACACCCTACATGATAGTTTTATGACGATTTATGATAAAATAGGTCAGTTTAAAAATAAAGGTTCTTTTGAAGGTTGGATGAAAAGAATTACCGTAAATACTGCGCTACAAAAATATAGAAAGCAAGAATACCTTAATGTAGTTACAGATAATACCGAAGAAGAAGTTACGGTAGATAATGTTTATGATGACATCAGTTTGCAAACGTTGCTAAGCTACATTCAAGAATTACCTAATAAATACCGCGCTACATTCAATTTATATGTAATGGATGGCTACACGCATAAAGAAATTAGTGTATTGTTAGGCACCACAATTGGCACCTCAAAATCTAATCTTGCTAGGGCACGCGCATTATTAAAAGAAAAAATAGAAACTAAGATCACGCAATCCATTGTAAGTATCTTAATTATAATATCAACACACTTTTTATAATCTTGGTGATTATAGATAGAAACAGTACTAGATGCAGAAGAAGAATATAGACGAACTTTTCCGAGATAAGCTGTCGGACTTCAAGCAAACACCAGACAATAAAGTTTGGCGTGCGATTGATGCGTCATTGAACAAAAAGAAGAAGAAAAGGATCATACCTTTATGGTGGTCATTTGGGGGTATTGCTGCTGCTATAATGATTGGTTTATTAGTATTTAATCCGTTTACAGAAAAACACACTAGCAATGAAATTCTGGTGGACACCGATAATGAATCAAAAACCATTCTTGATATTCAACCGGATACTCAAAATGAAATTTTTATTGATTCCATAGATACTACTACCAATGCTGTAGTCGAACAAAATATAGTTAGTGACAGCGAAGCGAACAGTGCTAAAAACAAGGCACTGAACAATCAGCAAGAATCTAATAAGATTTCTGCTCAAAAGACTAAAAACAGTTATAACAGGAATATTGAACCTAAGAAAGATGCTATTGCTGAAAACAATAAAAACGTTTCAGAAAATAGCAATTCTACGAATGAGACCTTAGTTACACAAAATAGACTGACAAAAGGTGTTGGCTCTAGTGATTCAAAAAACACATCTATCAGCAATCAGAACACCGAAGAAGCAATTGCTACCACAAACAAAGATTCTGATGCTCATTTAGATTATAATCTTTCAAAATCAGAAAGCACGGTAGCTGAAAATAGCACTATTGAAGAAGTTACCGAAGAACTTGAATCGAACAAGAAATCTATTTTTGATGAGATTGAAGATCAAGAAGAACTAAAAAAGAAAAAGCTAGCGAGCAACAGATGGTCTGCAGGCCCCAATGTTGCACCCGTATATTTTAATGCCATTGGCGAAGGCTCTCCGGTAAATTCAATTTTTAGTCCTAATGCAAAATCAGGAAATGTAAATATGAGCTACGGAGTTTCGGTAGCATATTCAGTCACGAAAAAATTGACAATACGTTCCGGGATCAATAAAGTAGACTACGGTTATGATACTGAAGATGTTGCTTTTTCATCTTCATCAAGCTTAGGTTCTAATAATGGTCAATTAACGAATATTGATTATGCTGAAACCTCTAGTACTTTAAAGATTTCTAGCAATAGGGTTGCTTCAGAAAAATTCAACACTACGAATTCTACCCAAGACATCACTGCAAAAAGTCCGACTAGAGAAGGCTATATGTCACAACAATTCGGCTATCTTGAATTACCAGTTGAATTAAATTATGCGCTTATAGATAAGAAATTTGGCATTAACCTTATTGGTGGTGTTAGCTCTTTATTTTTAATTGACAATGCAGTATCATTGACTTCTGGTGAACTAACTACTGAAATAGGAGAGGCTAATAATATAAACGACCTAAATTTTAGCGCCAATATGGGTCTTGGTCTCAATTACAATTTTTCTCCAAAGGTGCGATTTAATGTAGAACCGATTTTTAAATATCAATTAAACACCTTTTCTGAAGTAAACGGCACTTTTAGACCATATTCAGTTGGGGTATATAGCGGACTTACTTTTCAGTTTTAAAAGAAGCGCATTTATTGGGCTAACTATTTTTAGTTAAATCATTAAGTATCGTTTCCCTAACGCTTGTTCTTAGCTCTGCAGTATCTTCTGGGCGAATGGAATGTGTTTCAACAAATGAATGCACTTTAGCCCTACACTTACCAGGACCACCGCTTAAGAATGTAAAAGAGAATCTTTTCTTGTTATCATAAAAGGTCATAGGTACGACTGGTATTTTATGGGCTATGGCCATTTTAAAAGCACCATCCTTAAATTTATCTAACAATATATGTTCTTCGGGCACACCACCTTCAGGAAAAATACAAATACTTAACCCCTGTTGCAACCTTCTTTGCGCCCTTCTATACACAGCAGTTCTACTTTGTGTATTATCTCTATCTACCATTATACATACCCGTTTATAGAAGAATCCGAATAAAGGAATTTTAACTAACTCCTTCTTGCCAACAAATACAAAGGGGTTTCTACTTACTACAAGCATCAACATAATGTCAAGCATACTCGTGTGGTTCGCCACCAACATATAACTCTTTCTTTTCACTAAACGCTGCTCATATTTCACTTTTGGAAAGCAAAACATACCATACAGTATAAATCTAGCCCATAGGTTTCTGGCCATCCAAAAAAATTGCGGATACCATGCTTCTCTTGAGGCAAAAAGGACAAGGAAAGGAAAAAAGAGTAAAATAGGAATGGCTACTAAAATATAAAACCAAATGCGGTATATCGTTTGACCGGCTTGTTTAAGCAATTTAAGCATAAATCAAAAGTAGTAATTTAGGATAGTTTTTTCCTATTTGTTTTACCTTTGCTTTTATACAAATTAAGATAATGGCAAGAATTTTAACAGGTATTCAAAGTACAGGAACACCACATTTAGGAAATATTCTAGGCGCGATCAAGCCTGCAATAGATATGGCAAATGATCCTTCTAACGAATCTTTCCTATTTATTGCAGACATGCATTCATTGACACAGATCAAAAATGGTGCAGAATTACGTCATAACACCTATGCTGTTGCTGCAACTTGGCTTGCCTTTGGCCTGGATTTTGAAAATACCGTTTTTTATAGACAGAGCGATGTACCACAAACTACAGAGCTATCTTGGTACCTAAGCTGTTTTTTTCCGTATCAGCGTTTAACACTTGCTCATTCTTTTAAAGATAAGGCAGATAGGTTGGATGATGTAAATGCCGGACTCTTCACTTACCCTATGTTAATGGCTGCAGACATTCTATTATATGATGCAGATATTGTACCTGTTGGTAAAGACCAAATGCAACATATAGAAATGACCAGAGATGTCGCTTCTCGTTTTCATGCACAATTAGGTGAAACTTTTGTTATACCTGACGGAAAGGTGCAAGAAGAAACTATGTACATACCAGGTACCGATGGTGCAAAAATGAGTAAGAGCAAGGGTAATTTAATTAGTCTTTTTCAGACGGATAAAAAATTACGTAAACAAATAATGGGAATACAAACAGATAGTACACCAATGGAAGATCCGAAAGATCCTACGAACGATAATATATTCGGGCTATACAAACTACTAGCTAGCCAGCCTCAAATTGAAGAAATGAGCGCCAACTACCTAGCCGGAAATTATGGCTACGGTCATGCAAAACAAGCACTTTACGAAGTGATTGTAAATAAGTTTGAAGAACCTCGTGAGAAGTTTGAATACTACATGAACCACCTAAATGAAATTGACGACGCACTTGCATTGGGAGCAGAAAAAGCAAGAAAAGTAGCTGATGGCGTATTAGAAAGAGTTCGTGAAAAGTTGGGATATTAATTAATAATCCAGAAAACTACAAATATTAAAAACCGACCAATAGGTCGGTTTTTTGTTTCAATTACCACCGAGTCAGCTGCAAGTTTCTCGATTTAGAATGGCATAATATCGACAAAGTGATCAATTAGTTCATGCTACACTTTGAATATTCAAAAAACAAACCGTGTGGTTTGTAAAATATCAAATTGCCTCAAACAATTTTCCTGGTAAAGGTCTGATTACACCTTTCATTTCCATAGTCAACAAGGTCGAAGACGTTCTATAAATAGGCAGCTTACAATCTAAGGCGATACTATCTAAAATTTGCTTCCCATTATTCTGTAGGTAGGTGTAAATATTTTGTTCGACCTCATCTAGCTCAATAAAAAGCTGTCTCTGAATGGTCTTATTCTGTTTTTCAGCTATATCCCAATCTAGCAGATAAATTAAATCTGCAGCTGAAGTCATTACATGTGCTTTTTGCTGCTTAATTAGATTATTACAGCCCAAACTATATTTATCTGTTGTTCGACCTGGCGCGGCAAAAACATCTCTATTATAACTATTGGCAATATCAGCGGTTACCAGACTTCCGCCTTTTTCGGCAGATTCAACTACTACCGTAGCCTCACTTACACCGGCAATAATTCGGTTACGTTTTAGAAAATTTTCTCGTTCGGGGCTACTGGTACTCCAGAATTCGGTGTAGAATCCGCCATTCTTTAAAACATCGGCTTGATACTTAGCATGAACCTTTGGGTAGATTTGATTTAAGCCGTGAGCCAAACATCCTACGGTTTGCAGCCCATGTTTTACGGCTTCCCTCTGAATGCAAATATCTACTCCGTATGCAAACCCACTAATAATGACCGGATCTAACGGAGCAACTTCCTCAATAAACTGTTCGCAAAAAGCCATTCCGTAACTCGTAATATTACGGGTACCGACAACGCTAATCAATTTACGATTCTGCAAATCGATATTTCCTTTCTGAAATAAAAGAATAGGTCCGTCAATACAATGCTTTAAATATTTAGGATAATCTTCATCTAAAAAATAGGTACAACTAATATCGTTTTTGAGTACATAATTATATTCTGACTCGGCAGCTTCTAAATGTTCTAAGTCGAATAAATGTTTAATTGTATGGGTACCGATACCATCGATTTTTAGAAGATTTTGCTTTTTATCTTCGAAAATTGCGGAAGGACTACCACAATGTGAAATTAATTTCTTCGCAAGGATATCTCCAATATTCGGAACATGTTGTAACCGAAGTATTGCAACAAGTTCATCAGCAGTATGTTGTGTAGTTTTCATTTCTTGTTCACAAATAAGCGAAAAAAATATGTTAATAAAAAGTTACCGAAGGTGTTTTTATACCTCATTATTTTCTTCATATTTGTGATCCGATGGTTTTAGAACACTATATAAGCGATTTACTTTATAGGTACAACTGTGTTGTTGTTCCTGGATTTGGAGCATTCCTTACCCAAAAAAATTCTGCCAAAATAAACGTGGTTACCAATACGTTTAGCGCACCAAATAAATCTATTGTTTTCAATAGACAGCTGATCTCAAATGATGGGCTTTTGGTTTCTTATGTATCAAATGCAGAGAAGGTTTCATATGAAACAGCATTGGTTGAAATTGAAAAGCAAGTGAAAACTTGGCAAGAAGTTTTAATACAAGAAACTTCTTTACACCTTAAAAATATAGGTTCTTTAGCTAGAAACCATGAAGATAAAATATTGTTTCAACCTGCAAATGAAACAAACTATTTAACCTCTTCATTCGGACTTTCGAATTTCAACTCTATACCTGTAACTAGAGAGGTATTAAAAGAAGAGATTGTAGAACTTGAAGAAAAAATACCGTTCGTTATAAGTCCTGAACGTAGAGAAACTAGCCGTTTTAGACCTTATTTAAAATATGCTGCTATTCTAATGCTAGCATTTTCTACAGGCGTAACCGGTTATCGTGCATACCAACAAAAAAATACAAACGAGCAAGTTGCAAGACAAGATGCTGAAGAGTTTGTAAACAAACAAATACAAGAAGCTACCTTCTTCGACCTATCTCCATTAGAATTACCAACGGTTACCGTTGAAGCTACTACAACTTCAAAACCAGCTATCAACAAAGATGAGGCTACGCACTTTATAGTTGCAGGTGCTTTTAGAGTTAGAGGTAATGCTGATAGAAAAATCGAACAGCTTAAGGCAAACGGATTTAATGCTGGTTATTATGGCACGAATGCTTACGGACTTCACATGGTAACTTTTGATAGTTATACCAATGCAAACGATGCTTTAAAAGCATTGCGTGAAATTAAAAGTACGCAGTCAAAAGATGCTTGGTTATTAACCGAAAAATAAACCTACACACATTTTATTAGTACCCATGATGCCCGTATCTTTGCGGAAAATTTCTAATTAATGGAAGCAAAGACTCCTACAGCATCACGTACAACAATGACCGATTTGGTTCTCCCAAGTGAGACCAACGCACTTCAAAATTTATTTGGCGGCGAATTATTGGCACGTATGGATCGTGCAGCTAGTATTGCTGCCGGTAGACATAGCCGTAGAATTACTGTTACCGCTTCTGTAAACCATGTAGCTTTCAACTTGGCAATACCACTTGGTAGTGTTGTTACTGTCGAAGCAGCCGTTTCTAGAGCCTATAACACCTCAATGGAGGTCTACATAGATGTTTGGATAGAAGACCGCTACAGTGGCAAGAGTACTAAGGCAAATGAAGCTATTTATACCTTTGTAGCTGTTGATGAAACAGGCACGCCAACTGAAGTACCTGAATTAACGCCAGAAACTCCCCTAGAGATTACCCGTTTTGAAGGTGCACTTCGTAGAAAACAATTAAGTTTAGTATTGGCGGGTAAAATGACGCCTGACAATGCAACAGAACTTAAAGCTTTGTTTACGAAGTAAATAACCTTATCTTATTTTTATAATTTCGTTTGTTGTAATTGACAAAGAAAGTTTAAATTCGATCATTAACTCATCGAAACTTTCACTTGAGATTGAATCCTGCAAAGCCGAATCTCTCGTATAAACTTATAGAAACAAAATTATAATGAAAGACGGGATAATAAACTGGAATGTTGACCCCGAAATCTTTACTATATTCAACACTTTCCCTATTAGATACTATAGCCTCTCATGGGCTTTGGGTTGTGCTCTTTGCTATTTAATTGTCAAGCAAATTTATCGAAAAGAGAATATACCATTAGAAAATTTGGAACAACTGACAATGTATATAATTGCCGGTGCATTTCTAGGAGCGCGACTGGGACATTGCTTTTTCTATGAGCCACACTACTACCTTCAAAATCCACTTGAAATACTCTTACCAATTAGAAAAGTTGGAGAGTCATTTGAATTTATAGGTTTTCAAGGACTTGCAAGCCACGGCGGATTAGTAGGAATAGTTACAGCAATACTATTATATGCCAAAAAAAGTAAAACAAATGTACTATGGATAATGGACAGAATTGCACTTGGAACCTCTATTACTGCTGTATGTATTAGGATAGGAAATTTTATGAATTCCGAAGTTTATGGAAAACCTACAAATGGTGATTGGGGAGTAGTTTTCGAAAGAGATGACCTCATTCCAAGGCACCCAACACAACTTTATGAGGCTGCATCCTATTTACTGATTTTTTGTGTTCTTTTGTTTATCTACAAATCCAAAAAAATTAAAAGACAAAATGGGCTTATGGTCGGTGTTCTTTTTATTTTAATGTTTGTAGGACGATTTATGATTGAATTTGTTAAAGAGAATCAAGTTGAATTTGAAGATTCTTTTACTTTAAATATGGGACAAATTTTGAGTATTCCACTTATTCTTTTGGGGATTGCAATTACATTCTACAGCAAAAAGTCAAAAAGTTTTTATTCTTAAAAAAAATTAATCTTAAGTGCATTTGTAGAAAGCTGTTCATTTTAAATTTATTAATTATTAAGAACTAAAATCCGCCAAACGTAGTAAACATTGAAATTCATGAAAAAATACGTTGTAATCATTTTGGCTCTTATCACTTTATTTTCTTGCAAAAATCCAAATAAAACAAAGCAAGAAACTCTCGTAAAAACTGAATTTGAAGAAATAATTAATCAAGAATACGAGCTAATTAAACCCACTGAAAATGCAAAAAAGGTTTTAATTCTTTTTCCAGGATTTCCTCATAAAGCAGAAAACACTAAAAAAGAATTCAAAATACTTAAATATGCGAAAGAGAGTAACCTTGCAGTTATTTTCATGAACTACAATCAAAAACTGTGGCTTGAAGAAAATGAAAAGATTGCACTGGCAAAGCAACTAAAAAGCATATTAATACAAAACAACCTCCCTTCAAATGATGTTTATATTGGTGGATATTCAAGCGGAGGAAACGTTTCTTTATTGATTAGTTCATTCTTAAATGAAAATAAAAACTTTAAACTTAAACCTAAGGGTGTTTTTATTGTAGACTCACCTATAGACTTGGCTGCTCTTTACAAAAGCTCAAAAAAGAATCTAAAACGAAAGTTTTCAAAAGTATCAGTTACAGAAAGTAATTGGATAATTGAAAATTTGGAAAGTAAATTAGGAACTCCAAATGACAATATTTTAAAATATCAACAATACGCAGCTTATACTTCTGAAACTAAAAATATTGACAATCTAAAAGGCTTGAAAAAAACTAAAATTCGACTTTATACTGAACCAGATACACTTTGGTGGAAAAAGAACAGAATGGCAGATTATGACCAATTGAACAGTTATTACATCAAAAGCCTTTCTGAAGACTTAAAAGAAGCAGGATTTAACAAAGTAAAATACATACCAACACAGAATAAAGGATATCGAGCTAACGGAGAGAGGCATCCGCATAGTTGGTCTATTATTGATAGAGTAGAATTGATTGAATGGATAAATGAATGAAGATTCAGTTCAGATTATACCTGTTATTTTAAATTTGATAAAAAGCCAAACAAATCAACTTAGCCTATATCAAACTACATCAGCAACCCTTCTTACTAAATAGCCTCTCGGTACAAATCTTTTTCTAACTCCGACTGCTCTAAATCTACTTTAAAAGAAAGGTCCATTTCACTAGTGTTTACAATATTCCAAATATAAAGAGCAGCTAAACCAATGCTCCCAAGTATGAAAAAGGTGATGGAATAGGCAATTAGTCCGCCGTAGGCCAAAGCCAAACATGTAGCTAAGAACGCAACATATACCACTATTGGTTTAAGAGACCAGTTCAAATTAAAACTTGATGGTTTAGTAGTATTCTTCTCTATTTGATTTTGAGTAGACTCTGAATTTAAAGTGATTGTGCTGTTCATAATAGTTCCCTTTTACTAATTAATACAGTAAAATTCGGAAAAATTCGTCAACCCACACCTACATAATACTATGAATATCAATATGATAACTCAGAATTAAAGATATCATATTATTTAAATAACAGAAAAATAGTATTGATAATATTGCCTACTAAAAATTGAAGTTATCGGGATCGGGTCCAATACGTTCTCCTGTTTCCAATCCGTCTAAAAAGGCAATATCGGCATCAGATAGCTCAAAATCAAAAATATCGGCATTAGATGCAATTCGTTTTGCATGTACGGATTTCGGAATTGCAACAATACCTTTTTGAAGATTATAACGCAGAATAATCTGTGCCACGCTCTTGTTGTACTTTTTGGCTAAATCTGTACAAATATCCAATTCAAAAACCTTACCCTGCATAAACGGAGACCAAGACTCGTATTGAATTCCGTTATCGGCACAAAAATCGATTAAGTCTTGTTGTACCAAATGCGGGTGAAACTCCATTTGGTTCACCATAGGTACAACGGTACAATCGTTCATAACATCTTCTAAATGATGTTTCAAAAAATTACTTACTCCGATTGCTCTAATCTTCTTTTGAGCGTACAAATGCTCTAAAGCTTTCCAAGTTTCTTTGTATTTACCTCCAACCGGCCAATGAATTAAATATAAATCTAGGTAGTCAACACCTAAACGTTCTAAACTCGCATCAAAAGCTTTTAATGTCTCTTCGTACCCTTGGTCGGCATTCCAAACTTTGGTAACTAAAAATATTTCACTTCTATCTATTCCGCTTTCACGTATACCTTTACCTACACCTACTTCATTTTTATAAGCCGCAGCGGTGTCGATATGACGATACCCAAATTGAAGTGCGCTCTTAACCGCTTCAACAACTTCTTCATCATTATCTGATTGATAAGTTCCTAAACCTAAATAAGGCATCTTAACCCCATTACGTAATTCAAAACTTCCTTTAATATCTGTAATAATAGGTCCGTTTTTCATAAGAGTAAATTTTAAAGACGATACACCCAATCTTCTGGATTAAGACGAGAGGTATCTTGGTATAAGTAGAATTTTAATCGGGTTTGACCATTGTTCTTATTGGTGTACACCACACCAAGTTCTTCTTTACTAGTTACTTTATCTCCTTTTTTCACGTACAGTTCAGAAAGGTTGTAGTATGTACTAATAAAGTTACCATGTTTAATTTGTACCCCTTTATTACCGCCTGGTACAGCCAAAATAGCGATGACTTCCCCTTCAAAAATTGCACGAGCTTTTGAGCCCTCATCAGTAGCAATGATAACTCCGTTACTTTGGTGCTTGATCCCTGGATAAACCGGATCGGCATAAACTCCGAAACCTTGACTTTTAATTCCTTTTTCAACAGGCCAAATCAATTTACCTTTATTTGCGGAAAAGTTATTTGCAATGACGGTAGCCTCTGGAGTTAACACGAACTTACTTGAATTTTTGGTAGTACTTCCTGTTTTTTTATTGGAAGCTGCAATAGCACTTCTGATCAGTTTTTCAATTTGCTGATCTATTTTTCTAGATTCTTTCTTCTTCTTATCTATAGCGCTGGTATACTTACTCTCATTTTTACGAATTGTACCTAATAATGCTTTTTGAGTCTGTATTTCAGCAAATAATTGATTTTTCGCTTTTTTGTTTTGAGCCAGTAATACCTCTTTTACTTTACGCTCTTCATTCAAATCTGCATTTAAACGTGAAAGCTCTTCAGTTTTAGTCAATATCTGCGCTCCCTGCTCTTTTCTATAGTCTGTATATTGCTTCATATACTGAAGTCTTTTAAAGGCCTGAAAGAAGCTTTCTGAAGACAACAAGAACATTAATCTATTTTGTTTTGATTTGTTCTGATATGACTTCTGAATCATTTTAGCATACTCGTCCTTTACCTCTTGCAGCTCTGTCTTTAGCTTACCAATATTTCTGATGTTGGTGTTGATCTGCCTGTTCAACAAGTTTGATTGTTGATTGGTAACTCGAATTAATTGTTGGCGTACGGTAATCTTTTTATCCAACGCCTCCATCTGATCCAGAACATTCCCTTTCTCCTTTTTCTCAGCAAAAAGTAATCGGTTGATATCGCGTATTTCAGTTTGCAGCTGCTCGCGTTTTTCCTCTAGGGCTTTTTGCTCACTAGTTTGCGCAAAGGCGGATACCGTAGTGAACAGCACTAATAGAAAAAAACCATATTTAAATTTGAACAACATCTGCTTACAACTCTATTTCATTAAACCCTTTTGGTATTGAATATGGAAAGTTAACTTTTCCGTTCAATTCTAAATTTTTAAACTCCAGGTCAATCGTATTCATCTTATCCTTACTTATAGCCTTTACCATAATCTCATTAGGCAAAACCTCTTTATCTATACTTTGATAATTTTTATACGTAATTTCTAACAAACGTTTGTCCGCAGGTTGGGATAACTGCTGCAAAGCCATTTTAAAATTCTTAGGCTCTATTTGAAACAAGGTTTTATACAAAGTGCCCTGTTGCTTCGGAGTAAGTCTGTAGGCGTCTTCAGATATACCAATATCATACTTCTCATCTCTTAAATTTACAATTGCCTGACCGGTCAGTAAATTTTGTAGAATAGAAAAGTCTACCTCGGTACCCAATAAATCACTTAAATATGAAAAGTCGCCATCAAAATATTCGTTTTGTAATTTGTTGTAAAACGATACTCGATCCGGAGTAATATAAGCTTTAACAATCCCTAATGGAGCACTCATCCAAATGGCTTTATCTTTTTCCATTCGTAGGCTGACGGAAACACCTTGAGAAGATTCTCCATCTGAATAATTAATTTTTACCCTACCTGCCAATGTTTTAAAACCGGCTTCATTTTGGTAATGGGCTTTTATCACTGATTTAGATGATAATTTAGCGTCTACCGTACCACCAGAAATCACCTTTGTACTTTTACAAGATGCCATAAAAATTATAGCAACCATTAGTAAAGCATATTTAATCTTCATCATATTCAAAAACTTCGTCATTTAAAATCCCGATTTAATTTTACTAAGGTACATATTTGCTTTAGACGTATTATTGGTCGCGGTATATGCATTCGCCAATTCTTTATAAACAGCATTTTCTAAGGTTGCATCATCAATAATGTAATCTAAAGCAGTCTCTAGAATATCTATAGCATCTTTATGTTTCAGCGCTTTATTTAAAGCGGCTCCGTTGGCATAATAGAAATACGGTTGAGAAGGAAAACGCTCCATTGCCTCTTCGGTCGTTTCAAGTAAAACATCATTGTCAGAAGCTGAACTTAGCATACCCTCAATCTTAGATTTATAACCTGCTACACTATTTAGATCTTCAGAAGACTCCGTTCTCTTTACATCTGCTACAGCTACTGGTATGATTTCTTGTTTCGCAATCGAGTCATTAATTTTCTGCTCTAAATACTTTTGTTTTTTAGACGTTTTAATTCCTTTTAAAACAGACTTTGCAGTAAGGTAATCTTCATTTAAAAAATAGATTTCTGCCAAATTACCCCTTAGCTCAACATTACTCCAAGGTAATTCTGCTTTCACATCTTCTAGTACAGATTTTCTAGCATCAACGACATTAACCAAAGTTTCTGCGTACCAATAGTTTTCTGGTTCTCCGTTCAATGCTTCTAATGCATACTCTTGAGCGAGTATAAATTGTTTATCGTACAAATGAAACTTGGCAAGTTCAAAAGTAACAACGGTATTTTGTGGTTGTAGACGTTTACATTCTAAAAAGTAGGTAATGGCACGGTCATAATTTCGTATGCCCATTTGCTTTAGTCCTTCGAAAAAATTCTCTTGAAAAGTATCTGAGTATTCCTCTAGAAAAACTTCAGCACTTTGCTCTACCTCTAATTCTTGATTTTCTTGCGCATAGGTCACTCTCGGTGTAACAAAAACACCAACAAGCAAACCCAAAAAAATCAATTTCTTCATCTTTAGTATATAAATCTACTTTACACCTGTACTACCAAATCCGCCTTCACCTCTTGCGGTTTCAGACAGGCTATCGACAAGATGCCAATCGGCACGTTCATGCTTGGCAATGACCATTTGTGCAATTCGCTCTCCGTTTTCAACTACAAAATCTTCACTACCAAGGTTTATCAGTATCACTCCGACTTCACCTCTATAATCAGCATCAATTGTGCCAGGAGCATTAAGTACGGTTACTCCTTTTTTAGCAGCAAGACCACTTCTAGGTCTTACTTGAGCTTCAATACCTACAGGCAACTCAATGAAAAGACCAGTTGGTATAATGGCTCTCCCTAAAGGTTGTAATGTAACAGCTTCGGTAAGGTTCGCTCTTAGATCCATACCTGCAGATGCGTTTGTTTCGTAATGCGGTAAGTCGTGATTCGACTTATTAATTATTTTTATGTTCATCTATTTAAATATAATTTTTTAAGATTCTGAAACTCCAATTTATATACCAAGCCTAAGAACAACAATAATAGCGGTATACCCACAAAGAGGTTTCTATCAAATATGTAAAATGAAAGAATAGAAAACAATATAGATATTCCTAAATAAAAGATAATTTTTCTGAAGTTATAAGGGATAGGATAATACATACGCCCGAAATAAAACGAAAGCAACATCATGGTGCCGTAAGCCAATAAAGTTGCCACGGCAGATGCCATATACCCAAAATAAGGAATGAAAATTAAGTTTACGATTATAGTCAAAACCGCGCCGATCATAGAAATATAAGCTCCGAATTTTGTGCGATCGGTCACCTTATACCAAACAGAAAGGTTGTGATAAATACCTAAGAAAAAAGCCGCTAATAAAATTAATGGCACTACGGGCATCGCTTCCCAATACGCTTCATCACGCACAAAAAGAACCTTTAACACATCAGAAAAAACGACTACTGCCAACAATATGATACTCCCTAATACTACAAAGTAATTGGTTATCTGAGCATATGCTTTCTGTGGATTTTTTGTATCTGAATGACTAAAAAAGAAGGGTTCAATTCCCATTCTAAATGCAGTGGCAAATAGCGTCATAAATACGGCTAATTTTACACAAGCCCCATACTTACCCACTTCATCACTAGCGATTTCTATAGGTAATATCTTCTCCAGTAAAATTTTATCCAATACTTCATTTACGGTAAATGCAATACCCGCTATCATTACCGGCATGGCATACTTTATCATTTTCTTCCAAATATCCATATCAAAAACATATGGTCGTCGTAGATAAACCCTTAACATTAAAACTAATGTGACAGCACTTGAAACCAAGTTAGAAATTAAGATGTATGAAATCTCAAAATCTGGTTTGTAAATAGAACCTAAGAAACCTGAACTATCTGTAGCTGCAATTTTGGGTAGAAAAATTAAGAAAAAGGAATTCAACCCTAAGTTCAAGACAACGTTAATCAATTTTACTATGGCATAACGCATAGGTCTTTCATTTGCCCTTAACCAAGCAAACGGAATTATAACTAAAGCATCTAAAGCTAATATCCAAAAGACATAGCCTATATACTCATTTGATATTTCGAGAACATCTGATAACGAAGATTTAAACAGAAACCCAATGAGCATAAATAGTAAAGTTGACCCCAAAATGGACAACAATGATGTCGAAACCACTCTTTTTCTATTTTCTGTATCCTTATAGAATCTAAAAAAGGCAGTCTCCATACCATACGCTAAGAAGACATTGAAAATAGCAAAATAGGCAAAAATCACAACGACTTCACCATATGAACCTGGCTTCATTACACCGGTATAAATAGGAACCAATATAACATTAAGCATCCTTGGCAAGACAGTTGCCAAGCCATAGATTGCAGTTTGTTTAAAAAGTTTTTTGAGTGGATTCAAGCACTATACATTCAGGCGATAAAAGTACCTATTAAAAGCCTAGTTACAAAGTTAGTTTTTGGGTGCCCCCTTATAAATTAATGGTTGTTTTTGTTTTATGCCCTTTACCTTAGCATATTTCATTTCTCCATTTTCATTATAACTTACAACAGCTTCATCTGTATTTAATTTTAAATCTAATGTTTCAGATGATTCAGGATTGTTGTTAGGTATTCTAACCACAATCATCTTTTGGTTATCTACAGTATTTACAAGTGCTTTTACCTGCTTACCACGAAAATAAACTTCATTTAATTCAACATCAGAATTTTCAAATAGTGAAACCGGAATACGTAATTCGGTACCAGAGCCACTTTCTTCTCGACCGCCAGCATACTGCTGACATGTAGCATTACCAATCTCAAACGGAGTTTCTACTTGTAGTTTTTTCTGCGAGGTACAACTGGTTAAACAAAGACAAAAAATTAAAAAGCAACTAAGTACGTATTTCATTAGACCCATATTATTCTTATAAAGATAATAAGTAATATGGGTTTAATAAGTCATTTAACATGGCTATCGCAAATTAATGGCTTAGTCCTCTAATTGTAATTGTTTCAATTTTAAGAGTTCACTCTTTGCTTGTTTGTATAAAAACACAGAGAAGACCACTAAAAATACTACTGATGAGCATAGAATATAGATATAAAATCCGTTTGATAAAGTAGCCTTAAATAAGGGCAATAAAATTATAAACCCAACGGTATAAATTCCAACAGCCAAAGGTGTAACTACGTAATGTGTATATTTTCTAAAACTATAGTAACTGGTTAAATCGCTACGAAAAGTATTTGATTCTTTGCTGAAATTAATAGTTCTTAACCTCTTTAAACTATACAATTCAATAGCTATTCTAACCGCTAAACTACCAATCATTAAACCTATACCTAGTAAAAACGTAGTGCTTTTATAACCGGAAACATAAAGTAGAAACGCAACCAAAATGATAATCGTGATGGTCAAAACTACGTTACCTGTTCGTTGTTTTTGTTCTATGGATTTTACACTTTTTAAAAGCGCTTGAAATCCGTCTTCGGTGGCAGAAACTGTAGTTTGGTTCTGCCATTTTTTCTGTAAATCTTCAAAATTATTCATTATGGACACATTTTGTAAGTTGTTGTTTTATTCTATGTATTCTAGTACGGATGGCTTCATGCTTGATTCCCATTATCTCTGAAATCTCTAGCTGCGGTAATCCCTCTAGTTCCAATAATATTATAGCCTTATTGGTACTAGTTAATTTATTGATGCATTTGTAAAGCTGAACCAACATATCTTCTTTTTCTGTTGTGTTATCAACAGAATCGCTTATCTGAAGATTATCAATTTGCAAATTTTTATCCTTTTTACGTTCTCGTCTTATTTCTGCCAAGCATGTATTTACACAAATTCGGTAGATCCAAGTTGAGAGTCCGCTTTCATTTCTAAATCCGTCTAAATTCTGCCAAACCTTAATAAAAGTTTCTTGAGCTAAATCTTTGGCAACAGACTCGTTACCTACCGTATACCCCATGCACAATCGCATAACCTTGGGGTAGTTTTCCTTATAGATCTTTTGATATGTAATTTCTTTAGACCCCATTAGTTGTTCAACGCATTTTTAAGATTCTCGATAAACCATTGTGGTTGGTCATACATGATAAAGTGAGATGACCCATTAGCAAATTCAATGGTGTATTTGGTAAGCGCTTTATATTGTAGGTCATAAGTAGATTTCGCCATTTCTAAGCCATAAGGTTCTGTAGCGGCAAGTATGGTAACCGGTGCATTGATCTTAGCCAAATCTTCGCGTAAATCTAACTTTAATAAATCGGTATAACCATAGACATAGGTTTCTCTATCTGCCTGGATCATCCAATCTTTTATTCTTTCTTGATTTGATTGTTCTTTAGTCATACTATTCGCCATTTGTTCTGCCATTGCTTCAAAATCGGTATCGTGCATAGCTAATAGTTGTTTGTTATATGGAGAATCATACACCATGTATTCACTTTTATAATCTGGCATCATTAAAGCACCTGTTGAAGGTAAAGCATCGACAATGATTAGTTCTTTATATGAATTGCCATCTACTGCCATCCACAATGCCAATGCCCCACCTAAGCTATGACCAACTAAAACAGCGTTGTCTAATTCTTTTTCAGAAATATAGTTAACGACTCCTTCTTTAATTTTGGGTAACCATGGTTTTTCAATAGCAGGTACATCACCGAAGCCGGCAAACGTAAATACATGACATTCGTAATCTTTTGAAAGCTCTGCAACTGTAGCTTCCCAAACATCACCGGTACACGTAAAGCCAGAAAATAAAAGTATTGGTTCTCCTTCACCAGTAACTTCAACTTCAAAAGTTTTGTCTTGCGCAGTTATTGAAAATGAAGTCAGAATTAGTAATCCGAATAATAAAAATTTAATTGTTTTCATCGTAAGAGTTTTTGTTTTGTTCACCCTTTAGATTCAAAAATTAAAAAATGTTACGTCTTAAATTGAAAAAAAAATTATTCCAACTCTAAATCCATCCTTTTCATGGCTGTAGATGCTAAAATAAAAGCCGCTAAGAGAAATACTGCCGCTAAAGCATACGGTGCGCCAGGAAAGTAAATTGACGCCTCTGGTCGTATAAAATAGTAAAATACAGGAGCAAAGATTAATTGACCGAGTATGGCAGTAATACTAACCAGACCGGTAATGGATCCTTGCAAAATACCCTGTTCCTTTTCAGAAACTTGATTAGAAATTACACCTTGCACCGTAGGACCAGCAATACCACCTAATGCATACGGTATTAAGAATGCATACAGCATCCAAGGTTCTTTTGCGAATGAAAAAAGAAACATCCCAACTGTCCAAAGTAGAAATCCGAATATGATGACTTTACGCTTTCCAAATTTCGTTACAATTTTACCTACTAGATACCCTTGTACAATAGCCACAAATAGACCGACCACCATTAACGACAATCCTATTTGCTTCGGATTCCAATCATATCGCTCAATACCGTAATACGACCATGTTGATGGCAATGCCTGACCAGCAAGATTCGCTAAAAAGAAAGCAGATATCAATAATAAGATGCCTTTATAGTTTCGTAAGGCGAATAAAGAAACCCCGGGAATCATTTTTGAAAAATTGATTTGCCTTCTATTCTCTGGAGTCAAAGATTCAGGAACAAAGAAATACCCAAAAAGGAAATTGGCAAATGTTAAGCCTGCCGCAATGTAAAATGGAAGTCGAATATTAATCTCTCCGAAAAATCCGCCAATACCCGGACCGATTATAAATCCGATTCCGAATGCCGCACCTATCAATCCGAAATTCTTTGCCTTATTTTCTTTGGTACTTACATCTGCGATATAGGCAGAGGCAACGGTGAAACTAGCACCTGTAATTCCTGCTAAAAAACGACCTAGAAATAACCAGGTGATTGTTGGTGCCCAAGCATGAATCAAATAATCGATACTTAAACCTAAAAGTGCCAAAAGTAATATAGGGCGTCTACCAAATCGATCAGATATTTCGCCTAACACCGGTGAGAACAAAAACTGCATACCCGCAAAAGCAGTAGTCAGCCACATTCCGTAAATAATAGCCATGTGATTACCCTCTCCCGTTAACTCCATAATCAAATCTGGAATAATAGGAAGAATGATACCGATACCAATAACATCAACTAAGATGGTGATGAAAATAAAGAGTAAGGCGGTTTTTTTAGATTTCATGGTCAAGACAAAAGTCGGGTAAAAAAAGTAATCTTAAACCTATAAAAGCAAAAACCCCACTTTTAGGTGGGGTTTTCAACACTATATATTTTCAAGCTTTATATGACATCACTTATGTTAGTCACTTAATACAATAGAAGTATTAGTTATTTAATGCTTCTGCACCACCAACGATTTCTAAAATCTCGTTAGTAATAGCTGCTTGTCTTGCTTTGTTGTATGTTAATTTCAATTGATCACGCATTTCTGTTGCGTTATCGGTTGCTTTGTGCATGGCAGTCATACGAGCACCGTGCTCACTAGCGAATGAATCTCTAATACCTTTATACAATTGTGTTTTTAAAGATTTAGGAATCAATTGTTCAATGATCTCTAATTTCGAAGGCTCAAAAGTATAATCTGCACTTGCCGTTTCTTCAATTTCTAATGGTACAATTGGTAAAAACTGCTCGGTCATTACAATTTGAGTAGCTGCATTTTTGAACTTGTTATATACGACTTCAATACGATCATAAGTACCTTCTGTAAAAAGGGTCATTAAGCTTTCTGCTATCTCCGCAACATTATCAAAGGTTAAATCGTCATATACTTCGCTATGATTTGCGATTACATTGAAACGTTTTCCTAAAAAATCATTTGCTTTTTTACCGACAGCAACAAAATCTACCGATTTACCAGCATAAACATTATCTGCAAGATTAACCGATTGCTTTAAAATATTGGTATTAAAAGCTCCACAAAGACCTCTGTTAGAAGTAACGGAAACAATTAAAACCTTATTCACAACTCTATTATCGGCATAAACACTACCAGAATCACCTTCTAAACTAGCACTTAAGTTCTGTAGTAGCTCAGTTAATTTATCTGCATAAGGTCTCATTGCCGTAATAGCATCTTGCGCCTTTTTCAATTTTGCAGCAGATACCATTTTCATAGCACTGGTAATCTGCATCGTTGAAGAAACCGATGAAATCCTATTACGTATCTCCTTTAAATTTGCCATTTTATTCGGTATTTAGTATAAAGTACAAAGTATTAAGTAATTATAACACTTTGTACTTCATACTCAGTACTCAGTACTTTTTTAGTTCTTATATTTCGCAGAAAGCTCTTTACAAACAGAAGTCAATGTATCGGTAACCTCATCGGTTAACTTACCTGACTTCAATGTATCAAGAACACCTCTGTGCTTAGCGTTCAAAAACTCTAAGTAATCACGTTCGAATTCTTTTACTTTCTCTACAGGAACATCTCTTAACAAGTTCTTAGAACCTGCATAGATAATTGCAACCTGATCTTCAACAGTAAATGGATCGTTCTGTGCTTGCTTTAATATTTCAACGTTTCTACGTCCTTTTTCAATAACGTTCAACGTAGCTGCATCTAAATCTGAACCGAATTTAGCGAACGCTTCCAATTCACGGAATTGTGCTTGATCCAATTTCAATGTACCTGCAACTTTTTTCATTGATTTAATCTGAGCGTTACCACCAACACGAGATACAGAAATACCTACGTTAATTGCTGGTCTTACACCTTGGTTGAATAAATCTTGCTCTAAGAATATCTGTCCGTCAGTAATAGAAATTACGTTTGTTGGAATATAAGCAGAAACATCACCTGCTTGTGTTTCAATAATAGGCAAAGCCGTTAAAGAACCTCCACCTTTTACCATTGGCTTTAATACCTCTGGCAAATCGTTCATTTCTTTTGCGATATCATCATCATTGATAACTTTTGCTGCTCGCTCTAATAATCTAGAGTGTAGGTAGAATACATCACCTGGGTAAGCCTCACGTCCCGGTGGTCTTCTTAACAAAAGAGAAACCTCACGGTAAGCTACCGCTTGTTTAGATAAATCATCATATATAATTAATGCAGGACGACCTGTATCACGGAAGTACTCTCCAATAGATGCTCCAGTAAATGGTGCATATACTTGCATTGGCGCAGGATCAGATGCATTAGCAGCTACAATAGTAGTATAAGCCATTGCTCCTTTATCTTCCAATACTTGAGCGATACCGGCAACAGTAGATGCTTTCTGACCTATGGCAACATAGATACAGTAAACAGGCTCACCAGCATCATAAAATTCTTTTTGGTTTAGAATGGTATCGATACAAACTGTAGTCTTACCAGTTTGACGGTCACCAATAACAAGTTCTCTTTGACCTCTACCTACTGGGATCATCGCATCAATTGCTTTAATACCAGATTGCATTGGTTCAGTTACGGGCTCTCTATAGATTACCCCTGGAGCTTTACGCTCTAATGGCATCTCATAAGTATCGCCAGAAATAGGTCCTTTACCATCAATAGGGTTACCTAAAGTATCCACTACACGACCAACAATACCTTCACCAACTTTTACAGAAGCAATACGTTGTGTACGTTTTACGGTATCACCCTCCCCAACTGATTTAGAAGGTCCTAAAAGAACCACGCCAACGTTGTCTTCTTCAAGGTTCAAAACGATACCTTCAAGTCCGCCTTCGAACTCAACTAATTCTCCGTATTGAGCATTAGCTAATCCGTAGATTCTTGCGATACCATCACCTACAGTTAATACAGTACCTACTTCGTCTAAAGTAGCGGTAGCATCAAATCCTGATAATTGTTTCTTTAAAATTGCTGATACTTCAGCGGCTTTTACTCCTGCCATTTTTTACTTATTTATTTACAAGAACTATTATAATATTCTATTAAAGTATTTATATCCTCAATACTCGTATAATCCAAATCTTTGAAGGACTCAGGTAAACTTGAGCAATCTTCTAAATACTTTTTTAATCTTTCAAAATTTCTGTCCGCATTAGCGGTAATAAAGTTATATCCCCTATCCTGTACCTTAGTTTTTATTCCTTTTGCATCGGTTAAAGGTTTTTTGTAGAAAATAATTTTATCAGATTCTGATAAAACATAATAGTAAGATGAGTAATTAAAATTAAGACTAACTGCCGCTATGGCCGCCTCAAACTCGTCCACGTTAGTTTTAAAGCCTACATATTTACCAGCCGAATTACCTTCATCTATATAAAATTGTGTTCCCCTACTAGACTTGAAAGTCTTTGCCTTGTCCTTTCCCTTCTCATTAACATATGCAACATAAACTTCTTTTCCGTACTTTGAATTACCACCAACTTCCGCAACATTCTTGAATACCACTGATTCATCTTTCGCTGGATTAATCAACTCTTCAAAATTTATAGAAATTTTGCCTTCAAATTTTTCTCCTTCATCATCTATTACAAAACCTTGTTTTGCATAAATGTTTGGAGAAAGCAGTTTTCTTGCCTTATATCTTTTTACCGCCTCACTAAGCTTAATAGCTTTATACTCTTCATAGCCAAGATCTAAAATCGAATCTTTATTCTTACCTATAATTAGGTTTAATATTTCTTCCCTTATTTCCTGCTGATCCTTTTCAAAAGCGATGTTGGTATTATCAGACCTAAAATAATAATAATCATTTCCATAAAAAATAGCAACAAACTCATTTCTACCACCAGTAGGGATTAGCTCTAAAATTTTCTTATTAAAACGTTCACCAACTATAATTTTTGTGGTGCTTTCCTCAATCATGTCCAAGTTCTTCGGAAGAATAATTTTACCTAAATACTGATCATCAGAAGCTCTTTTGATTTCTCCTGTTTCTGACAGCTTATATAGTGGTCTCCTTCTATCAACCGTGGCTTTCATTTCAGCAAGCATTTTATCATTTTCTGCTTTCGCCATGTTGTAATCACCTGATAACTCTGGTCTATTAATAGCAAAAAAAGAATCTAAATTGGCAAGTCCATCTGTCGTTATCAAATTATATGCTTTTGCTAAAAGAACAGTAATTTGTTTTGAATTATTAGCAAAATTTAATGTGAACTCCATTCTAACGTCAGCGCTGTTTCCTTTGTTATCCGAAAGTTCTAACCATCTAAATCTATTATTTTCTTTTTCTCCATATATAATATAATCATGAAAAATAACATTTAAAGATTTAGAGCCATCAAAAGAAGTATAGGTGAACAAACTATCTTTTTCTACCAATTTGGCAACTTCACTCTTACCTAAGGTAACTATATCATTCTTAATTTTAACTTTACCATCAAAACCTTCACCATAGCTATCTATTTCTGGACCACCATAACCTGTCCTTTTTTCTTTATTTTGACTGGTTTTACCGACTTTGAAAAAATCTTCTAGACCAGATTGGTTTACACCAGATTCTGTAAACAAGTCAAAATTTCTACCCAATGACAACCCAATAGTATTCATAGGATCCGTTGACATCCCAACCATGTTATAATCTACAATATTAACCGTTTTAAACTCTGATGATGTTACGGTCATCCAATTATTTCGGTTCAAATCTATACCAGCTCCAGAGTTATTTACTTTAATATCTAAAATTTTCTTTCCAGATAAGTCTTCTATTGCATATAACATTTTATCTTCATCTACCTCAACTATTTTAGCAACATCTACTTTATTTACAACTATTTTGTCTTTACTTACTTTAATCTTAACTTTTTTTTGTTGACTAAAAACAACAGAACAAATAGTCAGAAAAAGTACCGAAAAAGAATGTTTTAAACTCATAATTGAATATTAAGGAAGTTATAGACTATTTGAAAATTCTCTTTTTAAATTATTAAGCTTGTTGCTTACGCTAGCATCATACTGTAAATCTCCAACTCTTAAGATGAAACCTCCAATTATACTTTCGTCAACCTTACTTTCAATGGTAACTTCATTACCGGTAAGTGCAGCAACTTTCTTTAATATTTTCTTCTCCATTGTAGCATCTAAAGGTACAGCAGTCGTAACATATGCTACATCTTTACCCTTTAATTGCTCATTGATGATAATGTATTTTAAGGCTACTTCGTTTAGCATTCCTAAACGTTTGTTGTCTACCAACATATTAATAGCACCTTCTGTAATAGAATGACTGTCCTTGAAAATTTCAAGTAATGCACTCTTTTTCATAGCACCAGAAACAACCGGACTAGCCAATACATCTCTAAGTTCTTTACTACCTGAAATAGTAGTGGTGATTGAACGCATATCTTTCTCAACAGCATCCAAGGCTTTATTATCCTTGGCCATATCCAATATTGCCTTTGCGTAACGTAATGCAGCTCTAGATTCGCTCATTATTTCTTTTAGTTAAGTTTTATATCGCTCAACATTGTATCTACCAACTTCAATTGCTTGTCGTTACTAGATAAATCTTCTTTCAATACTTTTTCTGCTATAGCTACAGACAATTCAGCAACCTGACTTTTAATGTCAGCAACAGCAGCTTTTTTCTCACTTTCGATTGCAGCTTGTGCTTGCTTCAACATTTTATCGCCTTCTAACTTCGCTTGCTCTTTAGAGTCAGAAATCATTTTTTCTTTGATTTCACGAGCTTCTTTCAACATCCCCTCACGTTCAGCACGCGCTTCTTGAAGCATCTTCTCATTATCAGCTTGTAAGTTCTGCATATCGGTACGTGCTTTATCAGCAGCAGCCAATGCTTCTTCTATACCAGCCTCTCTTTCGTTCAACGAATTCAAAATTGGTTTCCAAGCAAATTTTACCATTAAGAAAATTAATGCCAATAATAATATTGTTTGAACAACAAACAAACCTGGTGAAAAATCGTTCAATAAAACTTCCATATCCTAATCTTTAAAATCTAAATCAATAATTAAAAAAAACATTTCCTGTAACCAACCGTTACAGGAAGATGTCTTTGGGTTTTCGTGTTCTTATTTTCCTAAGAACAAAGCACCGAATGCTAAACCTTCTAAAAGTGCAGCTACGATAATCATCGCAGTTTGAATTTTTCCTGCCGCTTCTGGTTGACGAGCAATACCTTCCATTGCTTTACCACCGATTTGGCCAAGACCTAGACCTGCTCCGATAACGATTAAACCTGCTCCAATTAAATTGTAAGTTACCATACTAATTGATTTATATAATTAAATTAAAAAAAACTCTTGTTAAATAAAATCTCCTCTTACATCTTCAGCATCTGCCACTTCATGACCATGAGAATCATGCTCATGCTCGTGTTCATGTTCTGCAACCGCCATACCTATAAATAAGGCTGAAAGTGCAGTAAAAATATATGCCTGTAAAAAGGCAACCAACACCTCAATAAGGGTGATGAAAAATGATAAAACCAAAGATAAACCTGTTGCACCAACAACACCTAAACTTTTCTTAAGTGTAAACATGATCGCAATTAAACTCATTACTACAATATGCCCTGCAGATATGTTTGCGAATAAACGTACTAATAAAGAGAAAGGCTTAATGATAAATGCACCAGCTAATTCTATAATAGCTAATATAGGCTTCACGAAAACAGGTACACCTGGCATCCACAAAATGTGCATCCAATAATCTTTATTACCACTAACTGTATAGATAACCAAAGTAAATATTGCCAAACAAGCTGTTACTGCAATTTGACCCGTTACATTAAATCCGAATGGGGTAAGTCCCATTAAGTTTAGTATCCATATAAAAAAGAATACTGTTAAAAGATATCCTGTAAATTTTCTGTAATGCTTTTCACCAATATTTGGTCTTGCAATCTCGTCTCTTACATAAAGCACTAATGGCTCTAACACTCTACCAAAACCGGTAGGTATTTTTTTCTTTCCGTATTGTTTCGCCAGTGATGAAAAGGCCAATAACATTAATAGACCTACTAATAACACACCAACAACACTTTTGGTAATAGAGAAATCTAATGCTTTATGAGCGTTCGTTGCATGGTGCTCCTCATCAAAACTAACTGATGTTGCGCCATTATCTAACTCATAAATTTTACTGTGAAGTTTAACGAATTTAGAACCGTTTCTTTCAACTACAACCTGCCCGTTATCATCATGATGAAATTCTGATGACATGAAAGTTGCCAATCCGTTGCTTGACCAAAGAATTACAGGAAGCGGAAAACCAACGTGCTTTCTTTCTCCTGCATCGTTAGAATATGAAAACAAATGAAAATCGTGAGAATCTTTAAGGTGATGTAAAATATACTCATCTACCTGTTCCTTAGTACTAACTGTTCCTTCTGGTTCGGTATCAGATATAGCGAAACTTTGCAATGAAAAACAAAGTATTAGAAGTTGTAATAAGGTTTTAATCGTATTTGAAACTTGCATCATTAGTTCTTTATCAAAAAATTTAGCTCCTAGAAATTTTGCGCAAAAGTAGTTAATTATTGCATAATCTACCCAATTTTAAAGCTTTAAAATTTAGAGTCTTTTTTTGCGCATAATTTTCGAAATAAAAAACACTTCTAGAAACAAAAAAATAATCACCGGTATAAGCAGCGCACCCCTATATATTTGAGGCATAATCAGTTCCCCTAAGAGGTAAGGATAAAACAGTGCAGCAAAAATTGTAATCTTAAAAACCAGCACACCCATATACATAAAACCTAATTGTTCAAAAAATGAATTGTTTTTTGAAGTAATTAAAAATATGACGACCAATGTTAAGGAAAACAGGAAGTGAAATGTGTATGCTTTGATCAAAAGCGGACCAAAATAAGTTGGCGGATCTACCAAGACCAAATCTTGTAGAAAATAAGAAGTCGCGCCCACAACAGTGAACACGACTATATATAAAATGATATTTTTTAGCAACGTTTATTTATTTAACGCCATAACTTTTTTTATGACTAAATAGATTGACAAAAATACAGCAAGTAAAGTAAATGTGTCTTCTAAAAACGTTTTTTCAAATTTTTGATCTAACCATTCCCCTAAAAGATTACCCAAGAAAATAGTGACACCCATTTGTATGGCAACACCAGATAAGCTTGCGGCATTTCTTAAAAGTTCAGAATTGTCATTACGAGGCTTTTGCGGCTCCATTATTAGAAGATTTTAAACCTGCAGCACCTTTACCGCCACCCATAGTACATGAAGCGTTAAATGTAGCACCTGGCTCAACAGCCAACTTATTTACCGATACGGTACCTTCTATTACTGCAGAAGATTTTAAAGATAATAGGTCAGACACTAAAAGCTCGCCATTAAAGCTACCTTCGATATCTGCATTTACACATTCTACTTTACCATGAATGTAGCCATCTTTACCGATAACAACTTTACCTGAAGTTTTTACATTTCCATCTAGCTTACCGTCTATACGAAAATCTGCTTCAGATATTATATCTCCTTTAATTTTGGTATTCTTCTCTATTCTGTTAGGTTGACCTCCTACTTCATTCATAGCTCTAGGTTTTTGTCTGTCTGAAAACATTGTTCACGGTTTTGGGGTTAAAAGCGTATTTCTATAATCGATAATATTCTTGTGTACTTGAATAATCTTATAGTTCTCCGATAAAACTACAAAATTCTCATCAGCAACGAGGTAATCCTTATTGTTTTTTAGTAGCTCGGCATACCCAAGGGCAAAATCTTTAGATTTAAATCCGTGTACTACTACAAATTGGTCTTCTAGATTATAAATATCTCTAGAAACTATATTCTTATATCTAAGATCTACGATAGATTGCTCTAACAATTCTATCAACTTTAAAGCCTGTTCGGTATTACTTCTTTTAAACGGAAAAACTACTTTCCAATTCGATGTTCCTTTTGAATCTGTCTCGGGAGAAAATTCTTTTGGCTCTAACTTAGGAAGCTGCTCTGCAATCATCTGTTCAGCCTTTTTACCTTCCGGATTATTAGGGTACGTCAACGCCACATAATTCAATGCTTCTTTAAAAGGTTCAAAACCTTGAAGTCTACCAATTGCATTAGCCTTCAGCATCTCAAATTTTGGAACAATAGGGTCGCCGGTAAATCTATTAATGTTTTCCTCTGCACCTGTAATTACCTGTAAATACTGTTGTTCTTTATATTGTTTGAATAAACTCTCATAGCGCTTCTCTGGACTATCAGAACTATCTGCCAATACCGCTTGCGGATTCAATAGAATCTCAGCATATCTAGAGTCGGCATGGTTAGCAATAATGTCTGCCTTCATAGTCTCTTTCAACGGACTATCAACTTCTTCGTAAATCTTGTAAAGATTATATTTTGAAGGAAGAATCAATCGTTCTTCAGCATTAGATGCCAATACATCTTCTAATTTGGCAGCTGCCAACAGATTCTCGTTAAACTTCTCTTTATATATTAATCCTAATTGATAGTTAGCAAAATTACGTTCTGTCTTTAAGCTGTCAATAACAGCAACATCTGTAGGCAAACGGTCCATATAATAGTCTAAAGAGAATTTCTCATCTTCACTTACCACACTTAAACTATCGTTAGCACTTGTTGCATCTTGTAAAGCAACATTTTCAGTATTTATTACCGATTTGTCCGACCAACGCCAATCATCTGTCAATTCTCTATTGCCCCAACGATTCTTGAAATCGTTCTGACCATAACCTAAACTTGTAATATTATAGAAATAGAATTTACCTTTATTTTCTTTACCACCTTTACTATTGCTAAATGCAGCAAAACCATCGGTAATTCTTTCTTTCTCTTTTTTCTGTGCAGCTTCTTTTGCCTTCTGTAATTCTTCAATATGCTTTCCAAAATAAGCCAATTGCTCATCTTTAGACATTTGATAAATTGTAATTACACTGTCAGAATACTGAACGATGTCTTCGTATTTAATAACATCTTCCAAATTGTCGCGCTTCTTTTTAATAGCACGAAATTTTTTGGTGTTTTCATTAAGGTTGGTCAATACACTATCGTAATATGCACCAGCCGGTTTATAAACACTTTCATCAAAATTATATTCCGCTAAATTCTCGTAATTCAGTGCATTCAATTTTGGCTTGTTTTGCGAAGCACGTAAAGATTTATTGAAATAAACCAACGCCAAACTATCAGACTCTTGCTTTAAATGAAACTCTGCCAATTGTCTGTAAATACCATCTAAAAATGGTCTATTCTCTCTGTTGAGTTCTAATTTGGTCAAATACTCCAGTACCTCTTCTTTATTTTCAGCTGTAACCTCGGTATTCTTTAATTTTTCAATTTCGGCATTGATCATGTACACACGTGGCGACTTTCTATTTAATTCAATAACCTTGTCAAATGCGTAATTAGCACTGTCTTTAAAGCCTAGTTGATTATATAACTGACCTATAATATAATAGTACCTTCCTTTCTCTGGATTTTTTGTAGTGTAGTGCGATGCTATCTTAAGATTTTGAACTGCCGTATCTGGTGCATTTAGATTAATAAACGCTTGCGCCATCATTGCTCTTGCATCTGCATATTCTTGATCTTTTAAACGCTCATATTTCATTAAGCGTTTTAAGTTCTTTATTGCTAGATCATCGTTTTCTAACCTGATGTTTACTTTCTCTCTCCAAATACTAGCTTCGTTTAGCTTATCGCTTTCAGAATATTTGTTTAGTACATAATTGAAAGATTCTAATGCCGGAATGTAGCGTTCATCAAAATATCTTGCTTTCCCTAAAAGAAGAAAAGCTTCATCTATTTGTGGGTTTCGTTCTTCATCTTTAATATCCATACTATGGCGTTGAATAGCCTTAGTGGCTTTTTCTTCTGCAATAAGGAAATTAGGGTTGTTGTCTTCTGAGTCCAATTTAATTTCGCCGCTAACCTCTAAACGTTCTATAGGCAAGACTTCAAAATAATCATCTTGATAGGTATCGTTCAAAGTTTCTCGACCTTGTTCAAAAGCAATGTTACCATTATACAAGGTATTGTATTTGGTATTGAGCGCATGCCAGTTACGGTTTACGAACTTGTCTTTCTTAACAGAACATGCATTAAAAAGCATACTCGTTAAAAGACTTGATAAAATAAGTTTGTTTCTAAGATTCAAAATAGTTGATCTACGTATGTATGTTTAACTTAAAAACAACCAGATTATTATACCGTTCATCGGTAAACCGCATATTTATTTTTTAGCATTCGTAACATTTATAGACTACTACAACTGATTTTTACCGACCATGTAGTTTGCTTTGAATTATAATGACCAACAATCTATCTAATTACTGCAGATAATCTGATCAAATATGTATTCATCGGATTTTAGTTAGATCTCCTTAAAACATAGAAATGAAAAACCGACCTAATGGTCGGTTTTTAAATTTTACTATGAAATTTTGATGATTACTTACTTTCGATGAGTTCTAAATAGATTTCATTTTTAACATGACCGCCATTCTTAATTGCTATTACGATTCTTGACAGAAGCTCTTTAATTTCTAATAAGGTATTTGAGTTAGGAATTTTCCTTGTCAAATACATACCTCCGCCTTCTAAATCAAAAAATTTCAATTCTTTAATTAAAGAGTGTTTTCTATACCATGAATAATCACCCTTATTCTCAAGATAAACTGTTATTCTTATTTCGTTAGTACCTACCATGCTAAGACTTAAGTATACTTGTTTATTATCATTGAGATATAAATTGAAAGTAAAAATCTCATTTGAATATAACTTATACAAAGCATCGTCTACATATTGAGTTTCGAACGAAATCGGCTTATTTTTAGCCTTTAATAATGCTTCTAGTTCACTTTCCTTTTCACGTATTCTAATTTCATAGGCTTGGTTAAAGTAACTTAGTTTTCCTTTTTCTTCAATCTTAGTTTTATAATATTCAATTTGATCTTTTACTCTTTTAATCTTCGGATACTTTGAATCTTGCAATGTTAAAATAGCATCCAACTCATTCTTCAATCCACGCAAAGCAACCACATCAAACTCAATCTCGTCGTAAAAATGTAATTCTAGATTTTCATCGATTTGAGCTTGTATTCTAGTAATTTCCCATTGATAAAAATCAATTAAAGAATCTAAATCAGACGTCATTTAACTAGTTTAAGTATCTATAAAATTAAATAAATCAGTTTATTCCACAACTACCTGTGCACTCTCTGCACCAAAAAATACCTCTAATTCTTTTAAGGTTTCAGCAGATGTTTCAATGTCTTTGACTACTTCTCCTTTGTTCAATACCACTATACGTTCGCAAACTTCGGTTACGTGAATTAAATCGTGACTAGATACTAAAACGGTTACGTCTTTTTGTTCTGCGAGTTCTTTAATGATTTGCTTTAGACGAATTTGAGTTGTTGGATCCAAATTTGCAAAAGGCTCATCTAATATCACCACTTTAGGGTTTCCTATAAAAGAAGCTACAATACCAGCTTTCTTCTGATTTCCTTTAGATAAATCTCTCAAGTACTTCTTTTGACCTAAAATTTCGCCGTGAAAGAAATCTTGATATTGTGCCAATAATGCATCTACATCGGCTTTATTTTGACCGCGAAGGTCGCCTATAAAGTAGAAATACTCTTCGGGAGTCAAGTACCCAATCAGAAAAGTTTCATCTATAAACGATGATGTAAATGGTTTCCAATCTTCACTAGTGTTTACCTGAACATCATTATTAATGATATGACCTGTACTTGGCTGAATCAAATCTAACAACAAACTGAACAGCGTTGTTTTACCTGCCCCGTTATTACCCACCAAACCAAAACTTTGCCCCGTTGGAATGTTTAAAGATTCAATATTAAGAACTTGTTGTGAACCGTATTTCTTTGATAAATTTTCTATTGTAATCATAATCTTATTATTCTAATTTTTTAGGATGAAATGAAATGCGTCAAATGAAAAACCTTAACTCGCCTTCTCTTTAAAACCTGCAATCATTCCGTATTTCTTTTTCTTGTACTGTTCCGTGATCAAATCGATCAAGTAGTTCTTCATGGCAAAACCAATAATGCCTAGAACTGATAATATTCCGACTGCAACTTCTATATTAAAGATGTAATAAAAAATGGAAAAGATAATTATAGGAACCACCATTACCGGAAGCATAACCAAAAACTGAGTAGCACTTGCGCCTTGCATATTCCCAAACGGACTCTGATCTAATTCGATTCTCTTTTTATTAAATGAACCAAAATATAAAATGACCGGTATATTTACTCCTAAATTATACAATGCACAGCCAAAATTGATAGCAAACGCATCCCAACCGAAGTAAACATAGGGTAAGGTCAATAAAAACATAAATACTACACTTACCGTAATTAAAGATACTTTAGATTCTAAATACTTTCGCATAGGAATATTTTGCGACATCATCATGCTATAATAACTACTATCCCAAGCAGGAATAAACTGACCGAAATTACTTAAGAAAATACCTGTCATAAAAACGCCAACAAAAGCTTTCATCGGCATCATACTACTATACACATCTTGAGTGTAAAATATCAATCCGTAGAACACCATAAGTAAGGAAATATACACTTGAGACTTCGTTCTTTTATTTCTCCAAATCATTTTCAGATCAAGCTGCAAGAAAGAGCCCATCTCTCCAAAACGCTTTGTCCAAGACATATCTGAGGTATTTGCCTCTACTGCCTTTGTTTTAAGCTTTGCATCCAGATAAATTTTATCTCGCAAGAACTTATAATTCACATAATATATAAGAGCTGACAAAGCAATAGGAATCAATACCGTAATTGGGTATGCATAAAGCGCATGAAAAATAGGCGCAAAAAACTCTTTTATAGAAAACACTCCGAAATAATCCAATCCGAATCCTAAGACAAGAATACTACCTATGCCAATAAGAACCTTATCATTCTTATTAACAAGCAAATTCATATAGTTAATACTTAATACAATGCCTATAATACCAACTATCCATAGTAAAACATTTAAAACAGGGTAGTCATTAAATAGTAATACAATTGCAAAGGGCACTACAAAGAATAACGTCAATAAATTATAGATAGATGCCGCTGATCTACCTAATATATAATGTGCAATGGTACTTTTCATAACAGGAGTGGTCAAAAATGGTTTTATATCCATCACCGGAAGTTTCTGCATGAAATACCTTAAGAATAATTCAATTAAAATCCAGTAAATGAAATATTGGCTAATGCTCCACATGGGGCTCTGATCTGGGAATATTTCTTTTAAAAGAAAGTACATTCCGCCACCGGTAACTGCTAGCGATAAAAGCAGGTATACACCCATAAAGCCCATGAAAATTTTTATTCCCAGGCTTTTACCAAGGTTAGAGGATCTAAAAAAGGATTTCCATTGTAATGAAGAAAAACGTTTAAACATTCGGTTGGTTTTAGTATTCAGAATATAAGTAAGAAAAATCTTGAGTTTGTTACAAACAAAATTCAAAATATTCTTTAAGCTCCTATTTTATACCTTACTATATATCCATCAAAAATTAACCGATTAATTCCCCTTTCTTCTTATTCAAAAACTCCTTTTCCAAGGTATTTGAAGTTTGTAAAAGTGCTTTATCTAAAAAAGAAATTGCTAGTTCTTTCTCTCCTTTTTTGATATAATATTCGGCATAGCAACCGTAAAATAAATACGCTCTTTGTCCTAAATCAGATACATCTATACTATTTAGTAAGCGGAGTGTTTTTTCAAAATCACTCAATTGAAGACACACCGTAGCATGATTTAGAAGTATGAATGGATTGGGTTCAAACGCATACAACTGTTCATACCAATAAGCTATTTTTTTCCAATTGGTTTCCTCAAATGTCTTAGCATTTAAATGTTCTGATGCTATAGCTGCTTCGTAATGATACACAGAAGTGTCGTCATATTCAACTGCTTTATTCATAGCACTATTTCCCATTTTAACTAATGGAAAATACCATTTGGTACGGTCTTGCTCTTTCAAATTAACTATTTGATTATCAATGGATATTTTACTTTCTAATCGAGACATGTGAAAACATAGTAACGAAAAAAGTGCATACAAACTTCCGCTTCTAAATTGCTCTTTTTTCAACAGTAACTGACATAGACGAATAGCTTCACCACACAAATCTTCCTTGATAAGTTTATCTTTATTAGTAGAATGAAAACCTTCATTGAAGGTCAAATAAATAACTTCCATTACCCGTATCATTCGGTCATGAACAGCTTCGGGATTTGGATATATAAATTGAATATTGTTCTCTCGAATAGATTTCTTAGCACGGGTTAATCGCTTGACAATTGTATCTTCTTTGGTTAACAATGCTGAGGCAATTTCTTTAGTACTGAAACCTGAAATTGTTTTTAGCGCAAAAGCAATTTGCTCGTTAGGGTGTAAATTGGGGTGGCAGGCAACGAAAATCATGCGTAACTGACTATCGGCTACTTCATGGTCTAAAAAAAGTTCATCAATCTGTAACGTAGAAGCTCCTGAAGTAATAGTGAGGTTTCTATTCTTTTCTGCTTGTATACTCCGCAGAATATCAATGGTTCTGTTTTTAGCAACTCGGTTCAGCCAAGCTTCTGGGTTTTCGGGAATCTTTGTCCGCCATTGAGAGGTTGCTTTTATAAAAGTATCCTGTACCGCATCTTCAATACTTTCTATATAAGATAGTCCAAAAAAGCGGGTTAAAATAGCGACCATCTTCCCGTAGTGATGTCTAAAAAGATGGTCAACTACTTTATGTTTCATACATCTTATTGTTCAAAAACCATTACTTCCCTGATTTCAACAGTTCCGTCTAAATCATAATCTGGATAATCTTCAGCAATCTTAACCACTGCATCAGCATTTTCAGCTTGTACAATGTAATAACCGCCAATCAACTCTTTGCCTTCTATTAAAGGAGCATCAGTTACAGTACGTTTCGGACCAGAAACTCTTTTTACATGCGGAACTAAAGCGTCACCACCTTTTACAATACCTTGAGCCATCATTTTTTCATTCCAAGCGAACCATTTTCCCATTCGTTCTTGCAACTGCTCTGGCGATAAACCTAATTCTTGGTAATCCGCACCAATAAAAATCATCATAAAATCTTTCATAATTTAACTGTTTTAGTTTTTACATAGAACTCGCTTTAAGTTCTTATTGTTTACCCCATGACGTTACCGAAATCAAATTAGGGACAATTTTTAGATATTTTTTTTAAAAAGATAATTTAAACTGAAATACCTGTCAAAAGCATAGAGAAATTCACTTTTTTGACAAATGTCATATTTTATCGCAAAAGCATGCTTAATTTTGTAAATCGATTTAAAGAAACCAACATATGTCGCATTTTCACCCATTAACGGTAAAACATATTAAGAAATTGACACCAACTTCTGTTGCCGTTACATTCTCAATTCCGAAAGAATTGGCACAGACTTTCGCCTTTACGGCAGGTCAGTATATCACCATAAAAAAAGAAATTAAAGGTAAAGAACTTAGAAGAGCATATTCTATTAGTTCATCTCCTGAAAAAGATGGGATCACCATTGGTATAAAAAAGGTAGATAATGGAGGATTCTCAAATTACGCCAACTCAGAATTAAAAGTAGGCGATACATTAGAGGTGATGGAACCAGAAGGTCGTTTTGTATTCAATACAACCAAAGACGTTCAGAACATTGCTGCTTTTGCTGCGGGTAGTGGTATTACGCCTATAATGAGTATTGTAAAATCTGTTTTAGATAGTAACCCAAAGAATACATTTGTTTTGGTTTACGGAAACAAATCTTACGAAGAGACTATGTTTTACACCGATTTGGTAAAACTAGAACTAGAATATGCCAATCGGTTTTTTGTATACTTCACCAACAGCCAGACTCGTGAAGACAAGGCTTTATTTGGTAGAATAGATACCTCAACGGTAAATTATGCTTTGTTAAATAAGCATAAGAATGTTGATTTTGATGGCTACTATTTATGTGGACCAGAGGAGATGATCCGTTTGGTACAAGATACTTTGGTAGAGAATGAAGTGGATAAGGATAAAATCCATTTTGAGCTTTTTACTCCCACAGAAATAAAAGAAGAATTACCTATACAAGCAGATGGTCAAACTTCGGTTACCGTTCTTGTTGACGATGAAGAATTTCAATTTACGATGGATAAGAAAACAGTGATTCTTGATGCTGTTTTAAAGGAAAATATAGATGCCCCATACTCATGTCAAGGCGGAGTATGTAGTAGCTGTATTGCCAAAGTAACTGAAGGAAAGGCAGAAATGGTAATGAACCAAATTCTAACCGATAAGGAAATAGCAGACGGATTTATTCTTACCTGCCAAGCACACGCTACTACACCTACTATTAAGGTAGACTATGATGATGTTTAGGTAAGTACTAAATAAACTTTCTAAAAACGTCTTTGCGAACGTAGTGAAGCAATCTGTGAGATAGTTTCGTACTTCGCAAAGACGTTTTTTTATCTAATAACTATTCCGGAAACATCGTTTCAAATTTTCTCACCGCAGTCTCATACCCAATTGCATAGGCTTTTTCGATACCTCTTCGATCTAATAACCCAATATGTTCCAATTCTTGCGATTCGAGGATAAGATGACAATTATTGATTTTTTGTCGGTTAATCGCATAAATCATTAAACCGGTTACTCTGCCTGTCAATTGAAACGAATTGTTCAAATGCTTTTTCTCTAATTTAGAAACTACTGATACATTACTACCTATTACATATTCTACCCTAGACAAAACCGGCTCTGAAGGAAAATTATTCATTATTCCGCCATCGGCATATAATTCACCTTTATACTCCACCGGACTAAAAACAGGTGGTAATGCTGCAGAAGCTAATAAGGGTTTTATCAATTCACCTTTGTCAATAAAAAGCTCTTCTCCCTTTTGCAAATTGGTGGCTACTACATGAAGCTCTCTATTCAAAGCCTCAAAACTATCATCTGGAAAATACTGCTTAAAAGAAGATATGTAACTTTCACTGTTTAATAAACCCGGTTTTGCGACCGCGAAATAATTGTATTTAAAAAGCGGAGTCTCCTTAAAAAAACGGAGCATATCAATAACTGGTTTATCTGCTGCGTACAAAGCGCCTACTAAAGCACCAATACTACTTCCAGATACAACATTGGCCTCTAGACCAAACTCTTGCATTGCTTTAATTACCCCTATGTGTGCCATACCTCTAATGCCCCCACCGGAAAGCACTAAACCTACAGACTTTGAACCTATTTGCATCTATCTAGAATTAACTCAAAAAAAATGCCGAACGGATACTATTATCCGCTCGGCATAAAATTAATCATTAATGCGGACTATGAATCTAATCCGAAGGCATAATAATATTTACTTCCGTCTTCATAAATACCTTCTAACATAACTCCACCTTTTTTACCCTCAAGCGCAGATGCTACATCATCAATATCTTTTACACGTTTACCGTCAATATGCGTAATAATAAACCCTTCACGCATTTGGGTTTCTTTCTTGACTTTCCCAGGATATAATTTAGTAACCTGAACAGCACCGTCTAAACCAAACTTCTTTCCTAACTCTTTATCGACATTCTCAAAATCGGCTCCAAGTAGGTTGAATACTTCTTTATCTTCCTTCTTTATAATATTGGTACCACCTTGAGAGTTATGAAGCTCTACATCTAGCTCTTTTTCTTTACCGTTTCTATTTACTACAATAGTCACTTTATCACCTGGTCGTTTACCTGCAATAATTTCTTGCAGTCTTGGTGATGTAGCCGTTTCTTTACCATTTACACTAATAATAATATCTCCAGATTCAATACCTGCCAAATCTGCACCACTATCTTCACCTACTTGCTCTACCCAAACTCCTTTGGTAAAATCAACATCTTTCTCTTTGGCCAAGTTACTATCCATAGTTCTAATGGTTACCCCTAGCATACCACGTTGCACGTCACCATATTTTAAAAGGTCTTCAACCACTTTGGTAACTATATTACTAGGTACTGCAAATCCGTAACCTGTGTAAGTACCGGTTGTACTAGCAATAGCCGTATTAATTCCGACCAAATTACCGTCAAGATTCACTAGCGCACCACCACTGTTACCAGGGTTAATAGCTGCATCTGTCTGTATAAAACTTTCTACGGCAAATTTATCGGCATTAATATGAATATTTCTTGCTTTGGCACTAACGATACCTGCAGTAACCGTTGAATTTAATCCAAGCGGATTACCTACAGCCAACACCCATTCACCTACTTCTACATCATCTGAATTTACCAATGACATAGTTTTAAGATTGTCAGCCTTAATCTGTAAAAGTGCTAAATCTGTAGTTGGATCCGTACCTATTACGGTAGCCTTGTACGATTGATTGTTATATAAGGTAACCTCAACCTCATCTGCATTGTCAATTACATGATTATTGGTTACTATATAACCTTTGTCGTTAATGATAACTCCTGATCCCGTACCAACCCTAGGTTGCGAACTCGTACCTTCTGGAGATTGTCCTTTAAACATATCACCAAAAAACTCTTTAAAAGGGTCTGGCAATTCCCTAGCTCCTTGATTTTGATAGGATGATCCCGTTTGGGTTGATTTAATATGCACCACAGCATCTAGAACCTTCTCTGAAGTATCGGTAAAATCTAACGGTTTAATATTTCCTTCGTTATCCTTTGTATACAACGCATGTGCACCAGGAACAGATTCAACCACCGTTACTCCTGTGTTTTCTTTTTCGTTTTGTTTGTTCAATTGTATTACCCCTAAACTAACTGCAAGGGCAATAACCGCTGAGAAGAGGTAAACCTTCCAAGCGCCTTTGGTATTTGTGTCTGATTTCATATATAATTAATTTTTAAAATTCTTCTGATGTCTTAATGGCAAGAGCTATGCCATGTCTATGTCTGTCAATGCTAAAAAATATCTAAAACTTTTTGAAATTTTAAGGGATTTTTTAGACTAAGCAGTTTGTAACCTTAAATTTTTGTCAAAATAGACATTAAAAACAAGTTACTAATCCGATTTATGGGCATGTTTATAGTCGAATATGAAAAGTAGGATAATAAATAGGGGACTTAAAACCGACCACATGGTCTAAAACTGACATTTTGACTTAAAGTAAGATATTTCGTCTATTTTAATGATACAAATTAGTTATACTTAGAAAACCTTTGCTTTATTTTTACGTAAGTTTAACAACGAGAAAGAAAATTTAATTGAATTCACAGGGTACTACTGCAATTTTGGTATTTGCCAATTCCGCCAAAGAAGACTTGGCGAATAAGTCAATTCCTAAAGGTGAGCAATTATTTGATGTACTAACCAAAACCACTCTTAAAAAAGCAAAAAACACAGGTTTACCTGTTTTTCATTTTTCAGATAAAAATCAAGTTGGCGCTACTTTTGGCGAACGTTTTACAAATGCTATTGCTACTGTTTTTGATAAAGGATTTTCTAATTTAATTACCATTGGTAATGATACTCCCCATTTAAAAACACAACATCTTAAACATACTGCTAATCAATTAGCTTTAGGTAAAACTGTAATTGGTCCTTCTATTGATGGCGGTTTCTATTTATTAGGTTTACAAAAATCTAACTTCGATGTTGCTGAATTTCAAAATTTACCATGGCAACGATTCAGCTTATACCACCAAATTTCATTGTGGTTACAAGAAGAATCGTCTGAATTAATAAAATTACCTGTTCTACAGGATTTGGATAACGAAAGAGATTTACATTCCATACTATCGTTTTCCTTTGGTCTATCATCCACTTTGTTATTGTTGATTATAGGTTTATTAATAAGAAACAGAAGTCTATTCTACGCTAAACAGAACTTCTCAACTCTATTACCTAATAGCTTTCTTTACAATAAAGGCTCCCCTGTAGTTTCATTTATCTAAATCCCCCTTTATCCAATAGTTGGGTAAATGAAAACTCAGTCCAAAGCTATATATGAAACACTTATTACTAGTGTTGACATTGTTTATGATAAACATGGTCAATGCTCAAGAAACAATTACAGGTATTGTTAAAGATACCGATGGGAATACGATACCATACGTAAATATTCTATTGTCTGGCACCGTTACTGGATCGACTACCAATGAAAATGGTTTTTATAATATAAATGTACCCAACCTATCAGGCGAAATTGAATTCTCCGTTTTAGGATTTGAAACTCAAGTAGTTTCTATAAACAATAGACGAACCATAAATATAACTTTAAATGATTCTTCTGAAATTTTAGACGAAGTAGTATTGACTGCATTAGGATTAAAGCGAGAAACAAAAGAATTGGGTTATGTCGTTCAAAGTTTAGATGCCAAGGGAGTTACGGAGGTAAAATCTGTAAATTTCTTGGATAACCTTTCGGGGAAATTAGCAGGTGTAACTATTAACCAAGGCGCAACTGGCGTTGGTTCTTCCTCAAAAATTACTATTCGTGGAGAAGCTTCTTTCTCGAATAACAATCCGCTGTTTATTGTAGATGGTGTGCCGATAAATAACAACTCAGTCTTCAACTTTACCAATGAAGCAGCAGCCGGATTTCAAGAAATTGATTTTGGAAATGGCGCTATGGATGTGAATCCTGATGATATTGCCGAAGTATCAGTATTAAAAGGACCTAGTGCGGCGGCATTGTACGGTACAAGAGCATCTAATGGAGTCATAATCATAGAAACCAAAAGCGGGAAGAATTCGAAAGGATTAGGTGTGAGCTACAACACCAGTTTCTTTGTAGATTCAGCATTTCAATTACCCGATTTTCAAAATGAATACGGACAAGGGAATTCTGGTGAGTTTGCTTTTGTAGACGGATTAGGTGGTGGAACCAATGATTTAATAACCTACAGTTGGGGACCTCGTTTAGATGTTGGTAACCTTATTCCTCAATATGATAGTCCCGTGACATTGGCAGATGGTACCATTGTTCGCGGTGGCGATACTGCGCTTTATAATGGGAATACAATTACACCAACGGAATTTAAATCGAACCCTGATAACTTGAAGGATTTCTATGAAACCGGAACAACGTTAATTAATAATATCGCTATTTCTAACGGATTTGAAAAAGGTAACTATCGTCTTTCGTTTACGGATTTAAGAAGTGAGTCTATAATACCGGGAGTTAATTTAGACCGACAAACCGTAAGTGCACGTTTAAATTTTCAACCGATTGATAAATTACGCATCAATTCATCTATCAGTTATATCAATTCTAATAGTGATAATAGACCTTCTAATGGGTATGGATCTGAAAATGCCAATTATTCTTTAGTTGCTTGGGGTCCGCGCTCTTTAAACATTGAAAATTTAAAAAACTACTGGCAACCCGGTTTAGAAGGCATACAACAGTACTCATATAATTATACGTTTTTCGATAATCCGTATTTTATTCTTAATGAAAATACCAATTCGTTCAATAGAGATCGTGTTTTCGGAAACATCTCCGCTAGCTATGATATTACAGCGCATATAACGGCATCTATACGAACCGGAATGGATTATTCTAGCGAACTACGCCAACTGAAAAGAGCCTATAGTTCTAATCGTTTTTCTAATGGCGCTTATGCAGAGCATGATGTTTTCTATAGAGAAGTGAACACCGATTTCTTGTTGAACTATACAAATCAATTCAATGACTTTAAGGTAGATGTATCCCTCGGCGGAAATCGTTTAGATCAAAAGGCATTCACCTCACAAGCGCAAACCACAAGCTTAGCACAACCAGGCATATTTAGATTATCTAATGCAGCTTCACCTGTTGAAGTATTCGAGTTTGAATCGAATAAAAGAATAAACAGTTTTTACAGTTTAGCAAAATTCGGGTACAAAGATTACCTTTTTTTGGATGTCACAGGCAGAAACGATTGGTCTAGTGCTTTGGCAACTCCATTTTCAGTAGATAATACCTCATTCTTTTATCCATCGGTATCCAGCAGTTTTATATTATCTCAAGTGGTTGCTTTACCTAAAGCAATTTCATTTGCAAAACTAAGGGCAAGTTGGGCACAGGTTGGTAATGATACAAATCCGTATCAGACTACAGGTGCTTTTGTAGCGCAGACACCGTTTAATGGTCAACCTACTTTCAGTAATTCAAACACGATTGCAAATGCTAATCTACAACCAGAATTAACATCATCATTCGAAGTAGGCGCAGATGTTCGTTTGTTTGGCGACCAACTAAGATTTGATGTTTCTTACTATAATGCATTGACCAAAGACCAAATCATTTCTTTGCCCATAGGTATTTCCTCAGGTTATACGCAGCAAGTGGTTAATGGTGGTGAAGTTCGTTCTAAAGGAGTAGAAATTATTTTAGGTATATCGCCTGTTATAAGTCAGAATTTAAAATGGAACAGCACCTTAAATTTTAGCACGAATAAATCAACGGTAGAAAGTTTACCACAAGATGAAGGACGACTAACACTGGCATACTCTAGAATTTACGACAGTCAAAACCAAACGGTATTTTTACAGGCAGAAGAAGGTGGTCGCGTTGGTGATCTATACGGAACTGGATATTTGAAAAATGAAAATGGCGATTTTATCCTTACGGATGAGGGTAGATACATACCTGATAACGAACTCCAAAAATTAGGGAATTACAATCCCGATTTTATGTTAGGTTTTAATAATCAATTCAATTATAAAAACTGGAATATGGGTTTCCTTTTCGATTGGCGACAAGGCGGAATCATAGTTTCCAGAACAAGAGCTTTGGGTAATGTTGGGGGTCAGTTGGCAGAAACAGCAAACAGACCAGAAGAAGGAATTGTTCCCGAAGGCGTTGTGAATACAGGTACTACAGATAATCCTGTTTATACACAAAATACCGTTGCTGTAACGGCAGAAAGTTACTACCGTCAGTTTTATGACAGAAACCACGAGGAAAACAATACCTATGATGCTTCCTTTTTAAAGCTGCGTCAAGTATCCATTGGTTATACGTTTGACAATCTTAGTCTTTTCAATCAAGATGCAACATTGAGTCTATCACTTATTGGAAAAAACCTATTTGCAATTACAGAGAATCCGCATTTTGATCCAGAGCAATTAGCTGTTCAGGGACAAGGATTTATTAGCGGTGTAGAAGACATGTCATACGCCACCACCAGAAGCATTGGTTTCAAAGCCGGATTTAATTTTTAAGAAAAAGAAGATGAAACATATATATACCATTCTAATCTTGTTGTTGGTCGTTGGCTGCACAAAAGATTTTGAAGAAATTAATACGAACACCAACGATCCGGTTACGGTACAACCAAGCCTATTGTTAAGACAGGTTATCTATGACTTTGGTGAACAAATGTCTTATGAAGGTTTTACGGCAGGCAATCTCTTGGGTCAATACAGCACGGCATTAGATTTTAACCTGTTTGATCGTCATGATTTAAAGTCGCCGCAACTGGGAGGGAATCCGTGGCCTATATTCTATCAGAATTTACGTGATAATGAAATTATTCTGAATCTATCTCAAGAGAATACTGCATATACTGTTTATGAAGGTCCCGCAAGAATTATGAAAGCGTATATGGCGGCTGGCTTAACAGATTTATTTGGTGACGTTCCTTATTCCGAAGCATTTAAAGGAGATACTGAAACCGTGACTCCCACCTACGACACTCAAGAATCTATTTATATGGATGAAGATGGTGTATTCGATAATCTAGATAAAGGAATTTTAGCCATACAGAACTATACGGGAACCATAGCGTTAGAAGGTGATATTTTATTCAATGGCGATTTAGACGGATGGATCCGTTTTGCAAATTCGTTAAAGATTAAATATTTAATGCGTGTTTCAAGTAAAATGGATGTTGCTTCTCAATTGCAGGCAATCGCAAGTGAAGGTAATTTCATTGACGATAACAGCGAAAATGCCATTTTCAACTTTACCGATAGTGAGCCGAATAGCTTTAGACTCGCACAACTTAGGGTTGGTGATTTTAATAATTACGTGCTTTCTGAAACGATGGATGAAATTTTGACAGATTTAAACGACCCACGTATCGCACAATTGTATCAACCATTTGCAAATAGTACAAATGGTGGTTATAATGGATTATTAAATGGGATTGATGCTTCTGCCGGAGTATCCTTAGCTGATTACTCTTTATTAGGCGCTATTTTCAGAGAGAATACAGGACTTTTAGACGCCAACTTCATGACAAGCATGGAAACTCACTTTCTATTAGCGGAAGCTGCAGAAAAAGGTCTTATAGCTGCCGATACCGAAACACTTTATAATATGGGCGTAACACAAGCCTTTGAATATTGGCAAGTAGATTTACCGGCTGATTATTTAACCGTTGACGGAGCTTTAAGTAATGGAGACGCTTTAGAGAATATCATTACTCAAAAATGGATTGCAAATAGCATTAACGGTTATGAAGGATGGATTGACTATCGTAGAACAGGTTTTCCTCAATTGAAAACAATCTCGGCTAGTTTGAACAATGATTTGATTCCGATTCGCATGCCTTACCCTGCTGAAGAAGAAGCTTTAAATAATGCCAATTATACCGAAGCTTCAAATAAAACGGAAGGCAATAGTATAAATGTGGCTGTTTGGTGGGATGATGATGCCCCCTAACCCCCAAAGGGGGAATTAAAAAGTCCTCCTTTAGCTTCACTAAATGAGAAGAAGTTTTAACTAATTGAAACATTGAAAAGAAATATAATTTAATGAGTTACACCAGTATCATAGCATTTTATGAAACTCCCCCTTCGGGGGCTGGGGGGCTTTTAGCTTTGCTGCAATGGGGATTAATAATAGCATCAAGTTTGGTGTTGTTCTTCCTTTCTCCGTGGGCAAAAGATACCAATCAGTTTTTTAAAGCGGTTCAAAAGAAGAAAGCGCCCAATGCCTTCATGTTAATGGGTAGCTTAATCATCTCTTGGATATTCGCCAAAAGCATAACCAACGCCGCAAATTTAGGGTTAGACTTTGGTATTGTTGGTGGTGTTGCTTATGCTGGGTATTATCTATCATTTGCCGTAGCGGGTCTTGTAATTTATAAGATGAGACTACATGGAAAGTACACTAGTATTCATCATTTCTTATCCTCTAAATTTGGTAAATCAGCAGTAAATATTTTTTCTATTTTAATAGCATTTCGCTTATTTAATGAGGTATGGAGCAATACCATGGTTATCGGATCCTACTTTGGCGATATGGGTACCAGTCCATATTATTGGTCCATTTTAGTATTTACAGCACTAACATTAGCTTATGTTCTAAAAGGTGGCATGAGCAGTTCCATTTTTACCGATGTTGTCCAAATGGGGCTATTTTCCATTCTTTTAGCGGTAATACTGTTCACTATTTTCGGGAAGGATAATGCCATCACCACTACCGAAGTCGTTAATTCAGGTATTTGGTCATTTGAAACAGGTTTAAATTTATTGTTCGCAGCCCTATTGCAATCTTTCAGCTATCCCTTTCATGACCCTGTATTGACAGACAGAGGTTTTATCAGTAGTCCGAAAGTAACATTGAAAAGTTTTTTATGGGCAAGTGTACTAGGTGCTATTTGTATCATTTTATTTAGCATTATTGGCGTTTATGCCCAGTCTCAAGGTATGCAAGGTCAGGCTGCAGTACAAGTTGGTAAGGCATTTGGAACCGTAATATTGTTAGTCATCAATTTCATCATGATAACCTCAGCAGCATCTACCTTAGACTCCACATTTTCATCATTTTCAAAATTATTGGCATTAGATTTAAACTTAGGGAATACATTAAAATTTGGTCGTTGGTCTATGGTAGCAATTGCTGTTTTAGGCACCATACCAGTTTTTTTAGATGCAGAAATATTATCTGCTACGACAATTAGTGGAACCATGGTTATAGGGCTAACTCCTGTATTCCTTTTTTGGAAGGATAAAGCACCCAAAATTAGTTTTCACCTAAGCGTTTTTATAGGATTGCTATTTGGGTTCCTTTTAATTTTTAACTGGTTTCCAGACGATTTGATTTTCACGACCGGCAAGTATGCCGATTTACTTTGGATTAATTTTTGGGGCATTTTATGTTGCCTATTCGTTTATATAATACCTACATGGATAAAGAAATAAAACATATTGGTGCCAAGAACGGAAAGCTATTGCTTTTTGGTGGCGTGTATAGTAATCTACAAGCTTTAGAGCAACTGATTTCGATAGCCGAAGAGGCGGGAATTCAACCAGAGAACTGTATAAGTACCGGTGATATTACCGGTTACTGCGCACAACCTGAAGAAACGGTGCAACTGTTTCAAAAATGGGGTGCACTTAGTATTGCTGGCAATGTAGAATTACAACTTGCCAATGATAGCGAAGATTGTGGTTGCGATTTTAAGAGTGGTAGCCGTTGCGACGATTTTTCTAAAATGTGGTTTCCGTATACAAAGGGACATTTATCGCAACAGTCTTTAGCTTGGATGAAGCAAATACCAGAATACATCAGTTTTGACTATGGCAGCAAAAAAGTTACAGTAGTCCATGGAAACTATGGTAATACTTCAGAATTTGTATTCAAATCAAACGCCACAGAAAGTAAAGAACGTTGTTTTCAAGAGACCAATAGTGATATAATCATTGCTGGTCATTGTGGTTTACCTTTTCATCAAACTATAAAGGAAAATTTATGGTTGAATCCTGGTGTTATTGGTATGCCGGCAAATGACGGCACTACTCGAGTTTGGTATATGATTCTGAATATCGAGGACGGAGAAGTTACCTATAGCCATCATTCATTCGAATATGATGCCGAAACCGCACAACAGTTAATGTATAAAAATTACCTTCCTGAAGCCTATGGCGATACACTTACCTCTGGCGTTTGGGACAATATGGAAATACTCCCTGAAATCGAAAAAATGGGACAGGGAATTCCGATTCATTTTAACCAAGAACAAAAAGATTCAATAAAACCTAAAACACAAAAAAAGATGGCAAATACGTACTATGATCCAGCAGATTTAAGAAAATTCGGAAAAATAACAGAGTGGAGCGAAGAGCTTGGAACTAAATTTTTCGATTATTATGGTAAGGTTTTCGAAGAAGGCGCACTAAGTGCTAGGGAAAAGTCCCTAATTGCATTAGCAGTTTCGCATGTAGTTAAGTGTCCGTATTGCATTGATGCCTATACCAAAGACGGATTGCAAAAAGGGATTACGAAAGAAGAGATGATGGAAGCAGTACATGTTGGTGCAGCCATAGAAAGCGGAGCGACATTAGTGCATGGTGTACAGATGATGAATAAGTATAATAAATTGTCCATGTAAATTTCGTTGTTGGTTATTCGTTGATGGTTGTTGGTAGCAGCCTTCTTTAATAATAAATACATTGAAATTAAAGCTAGTTTAAAAAATATTGCAAATGGAATATTCATTATGAATATCCACGGTTAAGAAAAAGTAATTAATTGTTGTCATGTTAAAGTTTGAAGCATTTACAAAATGCCAACAACGAACAACGAACAACGAACAACTAAAAAATGGCTACAAAATCATTAAAAGCTAAAGGGAACGAATTAGCAGTTTCCAACAAACAATTAGAAATATTGAACGGAGGCATATTTGCTGATGGAGAGCTTCCTTATTTTAAAGATAAGATTGCCGAAATTGGTCACTTCCCGTTACGACCTAAAAAGCTGGAAATCTTGCAAATCAATGTGGGTTACATGTGTAATCAGGTTTGTGAGCACTGCCACGTAGATGCTGGTCCGGATCGTAAAGAGATTATGACGCGTGAAACAATGCAGCAGTGTTTAGAGGTCATCAAAAATACAGGAGCTCACACCTTAGATTTAACCGGTGGTGCACCAGAAATGAATCCTGATTTTGAATGGTTCGTAGAAGAAGCTGCAAAAGCCGGTATTAAAGACTTTATTGTTCGTTCTAACCTTACCATAATTAGAGCTAACAAGAAATATTATCATTTACCAGATTTCTTTAAAAAGCATAACGTACATGTAATTTCTTCCATGCCGCACTATACCCGTGGTAAAACGGATAAGCAAAGAGGAGACGGAGTTTTTGATAAGTCGATCAAAGCATTGCAAGAACTAAACGAAAGAGGTTATGGTTTGCCAGGTAGCGGACTCCGGTTAGATTTGGTTTATAATCCGTCGGGGGCATACCTACCAGGTGATCAAGCAGCAATGGAAAAGGATTTCAAAAAAGCCTTAAAAGAGGATTTTGACATTCAATTCCATAATCTTTTTGCCATCACGAATTTACCCATTGCACGTTTCTTGGATTATTTAATAGCGTCGGAGAATTATGAAGATTATATGTATGCTTTAGTAGAAGCTTATAACCCCTCTGCAGTAGAAAATGTAATGTGCACCAATACCATTTCTATTAGTTGGGATGGTTGGTTATACGATTGTGATTTTAACCAAATGCTAGATTTAAAAGTAGCTAGTAAGGTGAAACATATTAAAGATTATAATGAAGACTTGTTGAACGATAGAAACATTATCATATCACAGCATTGTTATGGTTGTACAGCAGGTGCAGGTAGTAGCTGTCAGGGTACTGTTGCTTAACACATTCAGAGACAAAATTTAAGAACCGTTTGATGCTTTAAATTGAACGGTTTTTTGTTTTTAATTCCCTAATAACACTATAAATCAACTAAATACAACACATACAGAACTGACCACTTAGTTTGTTTAGTAGTGTAAAAACGATGTTATACACCGATAAAATGTACGTTTATCGAAAAAAAATGCATCTAATCTAGAAATCCTGATGCTTTTTACTAATCTGACGTTCTATAAAAAGACCACATGGTCGGATTTACCCAAATCTAAATATTATGAACAAGAGCCTTAAGCGCATGGCTACCATGCAACGATTACAGAACACCGGATTAGAGTTGTTTTATGCCCAAGGGTATTACGATACTAGTATAGATGATATTCTAAAAAAGTTAGACCTTTCTAAGGGGGCATTTTATTATCATTTCGATTCTAAAGAAGACTACTTCGTACAAATCATTCAAAATTTATTGGCACGTAAAATCTATAGTACTTTAATAGAACCTATAGAGGGTCACGATAACCCGCTAACATTAATAACAAAATGTTTTGATGATGCCATGGAAACTGCTGTACATAACGAAATGGATTACGGGTGTATTTTAAGTAATTTCTTAACTGAATTCAACGGAAAGAATGAGGTAATTATGCGTCACTTAAATGAGATTGTTACCGTTTGGGAAGTAAATTTAGTAACAACGTTACAAAAAGGTAAATTCAATGGCTATTTAGATCGTCATGTAGATTGTGAAGCCGCGGCTACTTTTTTAATGAGCTCTTATTTCGGAGTTAGAATTTTAATGACCAGTGCAGCACCATCAGCCAAAAAATACAGATTTATGTCTCAGTTACGTCAATACTTTAAAAGTATAGAAGCCAAGCCCGTTAATTCTTAAACTGAAGTACTTAAAATTCCATTCATTTTCTGAACGATTGTTTCTGGTAGTATAGTTTCCATAACCTTATCATAACCATCAGGATATTTATTACCATAAATTGAAGTTGGTATTGCAGGGTATTTTATTCTATCGGATAAAAGTGCATGATGCTTTGGCTGATTAAAAGGGGAAAAACCTGCATACGGATGAGTAACGCCCCATATTGTTACGGTTGGCACACCAAACATAGCGGCTAAATGAGCATTTCCACTATCCATCGCTAGCATTAACTGAAGATTAGATATTAAGCTCAATTCGTCTGAAAATGACAATTTGCCTGCTGCATTTGAGCAATTGTTAAATTGAGATTCCCATTTTGCTAAAACCTCAATTTCCTTTTTCCCTCCTCCAAATAAAACTATTGAATATTTATTGGAAGCGTTAAGATCACTTAAAACTTTCTCCATCAATGGTAATGGATACATTTTCCCGCTAAAAGCTGCAAATGGCGCAACACCAATCAGCATCTTTTCTTCAAACTTGATTAAGCTTTTTGCTGAATCAGGAATTGGTCTTTTAGATAAGGTTTCCATCTCACTTATAGTAACAGGATAACCAAGCTTGCTAAAAACCTCAGCATAGCGTTCAAAAGTAGTTGGTAAAGGGTTAAAAGATATTCGTTTTGGATTTACCAAAGCTTTCTTAGCTGCCCTTCCCTTATCCACTTGAATGAATGGAATGGTAGATAGTTTAAAAAACTGTTTTAGAATAGAACTACGTAGAACATTATGCAAGTCTGCAACTGCATCAATCTGTAACGCCTTTAATTCTTTGTATAATTTCCAAAGACCCAAAATGCCTTTGTGCTTTACTTTTACATCAGCATTATAGACCTTTACATTAGGTATGTTGGCAAATATTGGCGCAGTAAAGGCTTTTGTTAAAACGGTGATTTTTACTTTGGGATATTTTTTAATGATACCCATAATAACAGGCACGGTCATAGCTACATCACCCATTGCGGATAGTCGAATGACCAGAATATGAATAGTTTTATTTGTTGCCACGAAGGATGGGGTTTAGTTCCTCATCATTATACATCTTCATTTGCTTATATACCTTCATATATTTTACACCACTTTCAATATCTGCAAGCAAATGGTCTATCGCTAAAGAAAGGTCGTTTTTCTGTTCAAGTAAAATTTCTAATTTAGCTTGGCATTTTTCTCTATGTTCTAAAGAAGCATCTGCTCTAGTAGCCTCTTGATTCATATGATAGATTTTCAACGCCAAAATAGACAGGCGATCTATTGCCCAAGCAGGGCTCTCTGTATTAATAGTAGCATCTGCCTTAACATCTACCGATTGGTATTTATTAAGAAAATAACTATCAATGAACTCCACCAAGTCAGTTCTGTCTTGATTACTAGCATCAATTTTACGTTTTAAAACTAAGGCGTCGTCTGGATTTATATCCGGATCTCTAATGATATCCTCATAATGCCATTGAACGGTATCAATCCAGTTTTTGCGATAAAGCAAATGCTCTATATCCTCTTTCGAATAAGGATTATGAAAACTTTGATACACATCATCTACTATGTGATATTTTTCAATACTGGTATTAAATATATTAAATGCGAATTCGCTAAACATATGAGCTGTTTTTAACAAAGATAAAGTTTAAAGCATAAACCTAAAGTTTCACAACAAAAACTATGATGGGTATTAAAATACTAGAAACAAGAATTAATTCTAGAAACTTGGGTTTCTTAATAGATTCAAGATAGTTGACGATGAAAATTACCGAAGGAAAAAAGGTAATCATCACGGCATTGTTATTTTTAGAAGTAACTAGCACGTTAACGACCAAGCCTATTACAAACGAAAATGCAATAAGTCTCATAACAATAACCTTACCCACACCCGATTTACTCAAGTGTACAAAAGCAGAAAAAGCAAGAGCTATATTGAATAAGGCATATAATGTCATTTTTAGGCTAGTCCACCATTTAATGGGGAATATAGCGTCATAGTTAATTGCAAAATCATAATGCTCTAGAATAAAATTAGGTTTGTCAAGTAAAATTAATATACCATACAGTATCATGAGAAAACAAAAACCTACCGATATGATTACCAACCAATTTCGAATGTTTTTTGGTTCATAAATATATATTGCGACAAAAACTAATAGCAAATAAAGCAAAGCCCATTCATAGAAAACACTTGAAATGCAGATCCAGAGTGAGGCGTCAAAAATTTTAAGTTTAATATTCTTTAGAGATTTAATACTTAGCAATCGCCTCATCGCGAGCAATAAGAAAAAACTGGTGAAAATGGCATTATTATCACCTAGCGTCTCAGGGAAAACCACAAAAAGCAGGGTGAAAAACAAAATTGCAAAAGAATTTGTACTCGTAAGTTTGTTACGTTTAACAACAAAGTCAACAATAAAGACACTGAATAATAAAATGGTCAAAATACCGATTGACGGGGCAATTTCTACATTGCTCATCGATAAATCAAAGAGGTAAAATTGGACTGACCAGTAGAAAAGAAACAAAAAAACCAGAAGAATGATGAAATTCACCGGTTTTGTTTTCTCAAAAATGCTTGAAATCATCTAAGCTTTTTATATTTTTGCTGGTAAATATAGTAATAAGATGAAATCATTTTTTGAAGGTATCGCAGATTTGTTCGTAAATGTACTATTTGCACCGTTAGATTTTTTACGTTTTGCAGATAGCTGGGCTTTGGCAAATATCCTAAATTGGGTATTTATGCTAATAGGTTCTGTAGCATTTGTGTATTGGATGCTTCAATTGAAAAAATATAACGATAATGGTGAAGAAGATAAGTCGAGTACTTCTCACTCTTACTTATAATATCAAATTAAATCTGTTATCAGTTTTTAATCTTTAAAAACTGATAACAGATTATTGATTAAAGATCAAAACCTAGATCTTTTCTATAATTCATTCCTTCGAAGGAAAGTTTTTCTACATTTTTATACGATTGCGCCAGTGCCGATTTAAAATCACTGCCAAAAGAAGTAATCGCCATTACCCTACCACCGTTAGTAACTACTTTACCATCTTTAAGTGTAGTACCTGCGTGAAATACCAGTGATTCTGTAATAGAATCAATACCGGTGATTTCTTTTCCTTTTTCGTATGAACCAGGGTAGCCACCAGAAACAGTCATAACTGTAGTAGCTGTTCTATCATCTAACTGCAAATCTATTTCAGATAATTCCTGATTAGCAACAGCTTGTAGCAATTCTACCATATCGTTTTGAATACGCGGCAAAACCACTTCAGTTTCAGGATCACCCATTCTAACGTTGTATTCAATAACCTTAGGATCATCACCAACTTTTATGAGTCCGATGAAGATAAAACCTTTATATGGCATCTTATCCTTTTTAAGCCCTTCTACCGTAGGTTTTACAACTCGTTGCTCAATCTTATCCATAAAGGTCTTACTTGCGAAAGGAACCGGCGAAATAGCTCCCATACCGCCAGTATTGAGTCCGGTATCACCCTCACCTATTCTTTTGTAATCTTTTGCTGTTGGTAGCACTTTATAACTATCACCATCGGTTAGCACAAAAACACTTAGTTCAATACCATCAAGAAACTCCTCTATAACCACAGTTGCGCTAGCAGCACCAAACTTCTCATCAACCAACATTGATTTTAATTCAACCTTGGCTTCGTTTAAGTCATTGAGAATAACTACACCTTTACCAGCAGCCAATCCGTCAGCTTTCAAAACAAACGGAGGATTTAATTCTTCTAAAAATTTAAATCCGTCTTCCACTGTCTCAGCTGTAAAGCTTTTATACTGAGCGGTAGGTATTTCATGACGCATCATAAACTCCTTCGCAAACTCTTTACTACCTTCTAAAGTGGCCGCCAATTTTTCAGGACCAATAACAGCCACATTTTTTAATTCTTTGTCATCAAGAAAAAAATCATGAATTCCGTTTACCAAAGGATCTTCTGGACCCACCATAACAAGTTGAATATTCTCCTTTAAAACTAATTTTTTAATAGCTTCAAAATCATTTACACCAATTGGTATGTTTGTTGCGATTTTTTCTGTACCGGCATTTCCTGGTGCTACAAATAGTTTTGATAGTTTATTACTTTGTGCCAATTTCCAAGCAAAAGTATGCTCACGACCACCTGATCCTAGAATTAAAATATTCATTTTATTAATTTTTGCAAAAATACTTCTTGCTCTTTTAAATTTTTATTTAGTAGAGAAATCTCTATGCTCTTTCTTCTGTAAGTCTTCTTGAGACAAGGATTTGAAATAATCGTATACGATTTTTAATCCTTCTGCTCTATGAACTTTCGGTTCCCATCCCAGAATTTCCTTCGCTTTTGTAATATCCGGTTGACGTTGTGTAGGATCATCTTGAGGAAGAGGTTTGTAAATTACTTTTTGTTTGGTTCCTGTTAAAGCAATAATCTCTTCTGCAAATTCTTTAATAGTAGTTTCATGCGGATTTCCAATATTAACAGGATCTGTATAATCACTAAATAACAAACGGTATATACCTTCTACTTGATCGTCAATATAACAGAATGACCTACTCTGAGAACCATCACCAAAAACAGTTAAATCTTCTCCTCGTAACGCTTGACCCATAAATGCAGGTACCACCCTACCATCGTTTAAACGCATTCTAGACCCATAGGTATTAAATATGCGAACGATACGGGTATCTAGTCCGTGATGTCTATGATAAGCCATTGTAATGGACTCCATGAAGCGCTTAGCCTCATCATAAACTCCACGTGGGCCTATTGGGTTAACGTTACCAAAATATTCCTCATTTTGAGGATGAACCAATGGATCACCATAAACCTCGGAAGTTGAAGCAACCAAAATTCTAGCGCCCTTTTCTTTCGCCAAGCCTAGAAGGTTTAGCGTGCCTAAAGATCCAACTTTTAAGGTTTTAATTGGAATTTTTAAATAATCAATAGGACTAGCTGGCGAGGCAAAATGTAAAATATAATCAAGCTTTCCAGAAACATGAACAAACTTAGTTACATCATGATGATGAAACTCGAAATGTTCTAAAGAAAATAAATGCGAGATATTATTTAAATCTCCAGTAATAAGATTATCCATTCCAATGACATGGAAACCTTCTGCAATAAAACGATCACATAGGTGAGAACCTAAAAAGCCTGCTGCACCTGTAATTAATATTTTTTTCATATTCTCTCTTATACACCTCTTGAAAACAAAACTGTCGTTACTGTTTTAAAAACAATCCTTAAATCTAAGGTTATACTTCGATTTTTAATATAGTATAAATCGTATTCTAATTTTTTAATTGAATCTTCTAAATTTTCCCCATATTTATATTTAACCTGAGCCCAACCCGTTATACCTGGTTTAATTAAATGACGGGTACCATAAAAAGGTACGAGTGAATTTAATTGATTAACAAATACTTTTCTTTCAGGGCGTGGACCGATAAATTGCATATCTCCTTTTATAACAGATAAAATTTGAGGTAATTCATCAATTCTAAAAACCCTTAATACTCTTCCAAATGGAGTTATTCTAGTATCATTTTTCACAGCCATTTTTGCACCTTCCTTTTCTGCATTAACCACCATTGATCTAAACTTATAAATATTAAATTCATTACCATGTAACCCAACCCTTTTTTGAGTATAAAACAATGGTCCTTTGTTAAAAAAAAGATTAAGAACAAAAACAAATGGAATACAAATTAAAAGAGCAGTGCCTACAAATAATGAAAGAACAAAATTTATAATGAAGCTAAAAATAGTATGTAAATACCTAATTTTACGGTTCCTAAATTGTAGGATTTCATAAAAACTATCATTATGAGATTGTATTGGTAAAGCTTCATAAGTATTTTCATAGAACGAGGTATACGAAATAACTTCCTTTCCTTTCAAAATAGATCTTAGTAAAATCTTTTCTAAATCATCTGGAAAGTCACTATAATTTTTAATGTTGACTATCCAAGAATCAACTTTTTCAGTTGCTACAAGAAACTTTTTTCTTACTTCACTATGCTGATTAAGGTTGTACGTTAACTTTACTTTATAAAAAGTTTCAACATCATCTCCATCAATCGATGATGTTACTTCTCTAAAATGTTTTTCAGTTTCTTTATCATATATCAACAGTACATTTCTGGTAGTTGGTATAACCCTAAAAACATTAACAAAAAATAATCGCCAAAGAGCAATTTCAATTGGGGTTAGTATTAGAAATACCAACAAAGGAATTCTCCAGAAACTTGTGTCAAAAAACAAAACGGAAAAGATAAAAACTATAAAAACAAATAATGCCGTTATATATAACGCTTGAGATACTACGTACTTTCTTTTTAAAGTTCTTTGTAAATTGTATAAGTCTAAAATATAGGAAAGTGTTAGAAAAGAGAATATACCAAATATGGTAACAATCACTTTTAGCCTAAATGAAACAAATTCAATATCAATTGCGTTATTAACAAATACATTTAAACTTGCTATTATAATAATTAAATCTCCTACTAAAAGAATAAATTTTCGTTCTATCGAATTTAGAATGGAAGGATTTGGCATTTTTACTTCTATATTTGCTTCAAAAATAAGCTTAATATATTTACTTACAATTTGTTAAATACATTGTTAATGTATTTTTTAGCAAGTAAGTTATAAGTGAAATTTGCCATAAGGTAGTTTTTTCCGTTAGTCCCTAATTCATCTAAAAGAATTTTATTTAATTTCAATATTTCAACAACCGCCTTGTTAATTTCATTTATGTTTTCTGCAGAAATCACGAATCCACAATTGGCCTTAGAAATAGGATTATCCTCAAAATCTCCTGACATTAAAATTGGCCGACCAGCATACATATACTCAAATATTTTTTGAGCAGAAATACCAAAATTATAAATCTTGGAGTCATGCCAACCTAAATACAATAAATCACATTTTTTTAAAAATGGTAAAACCTGTGATTTAGGAACTTTATCTAAAAAAATGATTTTGTCTGACATATCAAGTTTCTTCAAAGCCTCTTTTTCATTTCCAGACCCCAAAATCATAAGACATACATTCTCATTCAAACCTTGTATTGCTTCAACCATATACTCCATTGCATTCGCCTTCCCTAAGGTCCCTGCATATCCAATTATGAATTTATTTTTGGGTATTTTGCTTTCTAAATAACCACTAATTTCTTCAGCATCATTGTCTTTACTTATATTATAACCATTCGAAATCCATGAAAACTTAAAGTTATCATGATTTAAAACCGATTTTATATGTTTATCCGCATTAATCAATACAGACACATTGTGATCTGCTTTTTCATAGCCCAATTTCTCAATCCAAGCTAATAGTTTAACAAACAGATTATTCTTAGAATATCCTCCTAATTCTATAATAGTCAATGGCCAAATATCTCTTGTTTCAAAAATAAATTTAACATTTGGGTACTTCCTTTTAAAATAAAAAACAACGTTTAATACTGGAAATATCGACATTGAAGAAACTATAATAAAATCTGGTTTTGGTAATTTACTTTTTGGCAAGAAAAAAAGCAAAAAAGTAAATATAAACCAACTCAAAATACGTTGTAAACCTTTACTTTTTTTAAATCTATTTCCCTTAATTAAAATAGTTCTGATATTTGAATTAAGAATTTTAAATAATCCATTTATCTTAATATCTTTATGTGGAACATGGGAAAAAGATGATGTTATTAAAGTTACATCATAATTATTATCTTGAAATATATCTGCCAAATAAGAGTGCCTATATCCATTTCCATTGAGCTCAGGTGTTGTCAAATACTGATTAATAATCCATATATTCTTTGTAATATTCTCTTTCATGATAATAAGTTAATTTCCGTTTTCAACCAGCATCTTTTTGTAAATTAAAACCATTTGCTTCACGTTTTCATTCCAATCATACTTGTTCAAGACTCTCTCTCTGCCTTTTAAGCCCATATTTAAACAAAGCTCTGGATTCAAAAACAACCTAGTTAATTCCCTATAAATAGCTTCTGGATTTTTTGGTGGAATAATTATACCTGTTACGCCGTCCTCTACAACTTCAGGCAACCCCCCTACGTTAGAAACTATAACTGGTAATGCACAAGAACAAGTTTCCACAGCAGAAACCCCAAAACTTTCCAAAATGCTTGGGAATACACAAACATTCCATGAATTAATATATTTAGGAAGATCTTTATTATTTATTCTTCCATAAAATACAACTTTCTCTTTCAATTCTAAATCTTGAACCTGTTTTATAAGACTTTCGGTTTTACTCCCTTGTCCTATAATGTGTAATTTGGAATTAGGATAGTCCTTATTAAAAGATGCAAAACCTTCAATCAAGAAGTTAATTCCATACTTATCCTCAATATTCTTTGCAATCCCAATATTAAAAACATCTGTATTTCCTAATAATCTATTTGGTTTAAAAAGTTCGGTATCTACCCCAAATGGTGTCACTTCTATTCTATTAGGATAATTTGGATATACTTTATAAAACTGACTTTTCATTACATGACTAGTAGATGCTAAAATAGTTGCTTTATCTGCTACCCATCGAATAATTCTTTTATGAACAAAGCTTTTTTCTGGAAAATCATAAATATCACTACCCCACATAGAAAGTAAATGAGGATGCAATTGCCTATTAACAGCCAAAGCTGATAATGTACCATATCCAGACATATAATGAGTATGAATTAAATCTGGTTTAATTTTCAGGATAATATTCTTTAAAGACTTGTGATTTGTAAAATACCCCATAGGTGCTTTTCGAGGTAGCTTATGAATGACAATTCTATCATCAATACTTTCCAAAGGTTCATGCATGCTAGCTATATGTAACTCATCAACAAAATTAATTAGGCTATTAATCCATCTAATTGTATGTATAGAATTGATTTGGGCTACAATTAATAGTTTCATGTTTTTCAAAAGTATTTTAAAGAAAACTTAAAATGATTTTTTTCTTCCTGAATAAATCAACCAGTTAAATAGTAATGTTATAATAATAATTACGTAAAATATTAAGTGTCTAAAATAAAAATCAAACCATCCAAAAAACAAACCTACCAAGAAAAAGGAATAAAGTATTAATCCAAAAATAGTTTTTTTTATTAAAAAATTTATGAAGATTCCATAATTTACTATAGCAAAAAAGAAACATATGAACACAGATAATACTGGTCCAGAAGAGATAAAAATAGAACCTATAAATGTGGATACATTACTCCCTTTGTGATAATAAATATATGTGCTAAAATAATTAGGATTCAAAGCAGATTCAACTGGCAGCCCTGAAATTTTATTTATTATATTGTTTATTGGGTTAAAAATTTCTGCTACATATTCTCCCATCTTTATACCGCTAGCTAGATACTCGCTAAATCCAATCAAACCAGACCATGTATAATGAAAAAAATGAGTAAAAATAAACTCAAAACGTACCTTACTCCCTAAACTTATATAATATGATAGCGCAAAAAACCCAAAGCCTAATACCGAAATAAAAAGAGTTTTTTTAAAAAATGTTCTTGAAAGACCTCCGTTTTTTTCTTCTAATAAAACGAATCTAATTAAAAGTCCAGATATAACAGGGATTAATAACCATCCTTTAACTTGATATAATAAGTTAAACCAAATGATTATTAATATTAATAAATTAGTTAAATATTGCTTTTTTGACGTAACTATTATTAAGTACACTAAAATATATCTAAGTAAAGTTAGTGAATGCCCAAAAAGTCCACCTCCTGCAAATTTTGTTGCAAATGCCTCTGTACTAATTGAGTTATATCCCATACTAAGGACATTAATAATCAAACTATAGAATAGAACTAAACAAAAAAGAATAGTTATTAGTAGAACTAAAAAATTTAGGTTTTTTATCTTTAAATCTAATCCAAGTATATTCTCAAAAGGATTTACAACTTTTTTCTTAAGAAATAATTTAGCAATTATTAAACCTCCTATCCAAAATAAAACTGTACCAAGATTCCAAATAAAAACACTTAAAGGAGAGATAGACTTAAAACCTAGTGCTTCATGGAATAGAATATGTGTTAACAAGACTAAAAGGTATGGTAAAGTTAATGCAGAAATAGGAGTTATGAAGGTGCCATAAATTACCCTGTCTATTCTTAGATACATAAAAGTTTGGCAAACTAGTAAAAGGAAAAGGAAAATTACCATTTTCTTTTATAAAGGGTATCTATAAATTTCTCTTCATCAACTGTATTCATATTAACCGAATCTCTTAAAAGTGAAAAAGAAAACTTTAAAGCTTTTACAATACTCAAGTTCTCATTCTTAATTAATCCTATCATATTATAAAGTATAATACTTAATGCTAAAAAAGGCCAGGACAAATTAAAATTATTTCTTCTAGTATTAATTAATCTATTTAAAATATGAATATATCTTTTCCCTATTGTATTTACAGAGCTTAAACTAGTTCCCACTTTATGATATATAATGGAATCCATAACGCACCCTATTTTTTTATTCTTTTTTTTCATCCTTAACGAAAACTCAAAATCTTCTTCGCCAAAGAAAAAATCTTCTGTTAGTTTACCTAGTTCATGAGCGTTATATAGCAGTGCACAGCCCGTAATAAAAGTAATAGGCTTAATTGGTTTTTTCTCGTTTATTTTACTAATGTGTTGATATGGATAATAATATTTTTTCCAAAAACCCCCTAAAATAAGTTTGCCGCCGCAATTCCACAATACATCTTTTGGCTTATAAAGTCTTATTTGAGGAGTAAAAACAGCTATTTCTGGAGTATTAATTTTCGCTTGAATTAGAACATCTAGAAAATCTTCATTTACCTCTGTGTCATTGTTTAATAATAAAACAAGATTAGCACCAACTACTAAAGATGCCGTAATTCCTAAATTGTTGCCTTTAGCAAATCCAGAGTTTTCATGGTTTAAAACAAATTGAACTTTTTTAGAGACATCTATTTTTATTTCTGAACACTTATTAGCTGTTGTATAAAACTTAGAATAGGTAAAACTACTTTTATCTAACCACCCAGTTATTCTCTCTTCAGAATTATCATTAGAAAAGTTATCAATGAGTATAATACCATAGTTTGAATATGTAATACGCTCTAAGGATGCTAAACATTCTACAGTATCTTCAGGCTTTTTCCAATTTAAAATTATAATCTGGACAAAGGGTTGATGCATTAGATTGATTTAAATTTTTTAAATAGAAAATAAAATAAAAAGATTTCTGTCAAAGATACAGAAATAGCTACACCTTTGTCCTCATAAAACTGAACTAGAATAAGGCTCAAAGTAATTGCTATAATTCCAGAAAACAAAACTCCTCTTGCAAAATATTTGTCATAACCAAGGTTTACCAAGCCTACTATACCAATTACAAAATTTAAGCTGCCAAAGAAAACAAGAGGGCTTAATAATCTAATATCCAATATAGAGTCATCATATTTATCTCCAGCGATTAATCTAACGACTGCAGGCAACAAGAAGATTACAAACCCTACCACCAAAAGTAAAAAAAGCATATAATATTTTATAAACTTATTAAAGTGGTTTAGTGCTAACGTTTTCTCTTTTGTTTTCTGGCTAAATTTATTTGCATAATGTGGAAAAATACTTTGAGCAATAGGATTTAATATTGCTTGCATAGCCCTAACTATTTTTTCAGCGGCAGAATAAAACCCAACTATTTCAAACGAAGAGAAAAACCCAAGAATTAAAGTTCCAGATTCTCTATATAAACTCATTCCCAAGGTTGAAAAAAAGAGATTCAGGCTGTTTTTCATTCTTAAAATTAAGCCAGGAATATTAAATTTAACTAGTTTAACCTTAATAAATCTGTATGATATTAATGTGCTTATGATGCCAGAAATCATAAATCCAACACTTTGTATTATCATTAATAAATTTAAGTCCTCCTTTTGTGTAATTAATATAAAAATTACAGAAATCATTACAAGCTTTGGTAAAGCAGCTCCTAAGGTAATATACTTCATCTTTTCAAGACCTTGATAGAGGTAATTAGGCAATAAGGTTGTTCCAAAAACTACTCCAGAACCTAGAACTATTAAATTGGCTGTTTCAGAAAATTTAGGTATTTGACTAAACAAAAGTATAAGCACTAATAAAGAAATTATTGCCAAAAAAAACGAATCACCAATACTTCTGTAAAGATTAATGATAGCTTTTCTGGATCATTTTTATATATCGCTACCTCTTGGGTTGCAGAAAAATTGAATCCAAAATTTACAATCATAAGTATATACATAAGTATTGTATATACGAACGCATACTTACCATAACCTTCTGCTCCTAGAACTTCAATAAGATAAGGCAGTGTAATTATAGGGGTCAAAAAATTAACAACGTTTAAAGCAGAAAGCGAGAAAAAATTGTTGATTATTACCTTGTTCTTTTTTAAAATTTCCCTCATAAATGCATTATGTTCCAATTTTTTATTGTCCCATCTTGACTTGAGCTTAAAAATTCATGGTTATTCCTCTTTTGTAATTTCAAAATCATTTTATTGTGACCTTCTTTTTTTGAAATAATCTCATTATTTAAAATATCATAAATAAATAATGTTCCCGACCAGTCACCTAAAACCAATATGTTTTCGTTTAGGCTAATAAAATCCATCAATATTTCAGAAGAAATTTTTATGTGATTTTGAATTTTGTTAGCAATATTATACTTTGTCAATATCCCCAAATCATCAATAGTAAAAATCATCTCTTCTGATACTATAAACTTCATTAGTTTAGAATTGGTTTTAAATATTAAATTAGTAGAGTTACCATCTGTTTTAAAAAGCTCTCCATTATCTGTACAGAAAAACAAGTGTTCGTTAAATTTTTTGATTTGTCTGATTTTAGCGAATTTACCTATTTGGTTTACTAGACTTCCACTACTATAATACCAATTTAAATTACCATTGTTAAAAGAAACAGCAACAGCTAATGAATCATTTGGTAACGGTAGTAATTCATATGAAAGCATAGGACTATTCTCTTCAATTTTGTAGACTAATGAATACTTATCTTCTATAAGGTCAAAAATTCTTAAGGTTCCTTGACCTAATTTATATTTATTCGAAAGACTATGAATTTTAGAATCTATTAATTTAAAATCTAATAAGTATCCCCCGAGGTAAATTGTATTAATTTTTTCATTGTTCTTGGCAATTATTAAATGATCATTATTACTATAATATATAGTATCCGTTTTAAATTGAAAAGCTCTTATTGGCTTATTAGATTTTAAAATAACGTTCTGAGCCACTACTGTTACACCCAATAAACTAATACTAATGTTTAACACCAATTTTGACAGCATACACCCCTGTTATTAAAACTATAATTATACCCCAATGTCTATGAATATAAGATTCTGTTAAACCACATATCCCTATAATAATTAGATAGCTTAAAAATTCTACACTTAATGGTCGTTTTATTAAAGGAAAAATAAATATAATCAACCCGATCAGCAACCCCAAAACCCCTATCTGTATTAATATAGAAAGAAAGATGTTGTGGCTATTAAATCTTTCATCCAATAAATTTAATTTTCCATTAAAAAGAAAATTCCTGCCTAATTCATTAAATTCTTCATCTATGCCATAACCTAATAACGGTTTTTCTTTTACAAGTTCATATGATGACTCCCATATTTGAATACGCTCCGTCAATGCTAGTTTAAATGTTGTTTTTCCTTTAATAGTGCCACTTACAAATAGTGAAGTTGTTAGTAACCCTAAAAACAAAAAAACACCTATAAAAGCTTTTTTAGATTTAAACGAATAAAGCAAATATATAAAACCAATTACCACTAATGATATTAAAGCAATTCTAGAACGAATAAATACAACTAATCCTATGAAAAATAGTAAAAGAAATAGATTCTTTCTTTTTATTAAATCAGTGCCAAATAAAAAGTGATTTATACTTATAAGCAGAAATAAAGAATAATAAGTTGGGTGAACATTAAGCAAAATCTCTAATGTCCTATAAGTGAACTCATTATGGTCATTAAATAGATAACGCCCAATAGAAATTAAAACAGAAAAAAGTATTCCATAATTAAGATATCTTAAATATGAAGCCTTTTTCCAACGATCAAATATAATGGGCATACTGATTATTGGAATAAACATTAAAGGCAAATACTTGAGTAAAAGTTTATACCCATCAGTAAAAAAGCTATTAAGAAATATTAGCAGAAAAAAAAAGAAACTAATTCCTAAGTATATCTTTTGATATTTGTTTAAAATTTTAAAATTAACAACCAATGTATATATAGCGTAAGCTAGCGAAAAAGCTAAGGTCAAACTACTTAAACCTATTGATATTGGTAAGAAAAAAAGTGTTAGTGAAAGAAATATGTTCTCTCCTAAAAGGATTTTTTTCAAATTAATTTTTTCAGAGAACACTTTTTATTTTTTATTTTAAAAACGGATGGTAATTACCATTAACACCGATAGGCTCAGAATTTCTTATTTTATGAACTATTTCGATAGCGGTTCTTGCGGCTTCAATACCATACCCTTTGCCATCTAAAATATCTTTATATACCAGTGTGTGTAAATCCGTAAAACCTCCGCTAAATTCAAGTTCTTCTCCATCAATAGTAATCGATCTATAAGTAGTCTGACCTTTCTTCTGTACATCTTTTGGTAGGTATTCAGAATTAATAGATAAAAACCATCTAACTCTTGCATTTTCAAATTCAAGATATCCTGCTGCTCTATCTTTTTCATGAACATGAACAATATTTTCTTGAACATCTCCAAATATCCATGATAACATATCATAAAAATGTACACCTATATTTGTAGCTATACCTCCTGACTTAGAAACATCTCCCTTCCATGAAGTGAAATACCAATGTCCTCGTGAAGTTAAATATGTTAAATCAACTTCAAATTTCCTCTCCTTGCTAGCTTTTCGTACTTTTTCTCTTAATTCAATGATACTTGGGTGTACTCTTAACTGAAGAATATTATAGATTTTTTGCCCAGTTTTTTCTTCAACCTTTTTTAGTTTATCAATATTCCATGGATTTAAAACAAGAGGTTTTTCGCAGATGGCATCTGCCCCACTTCTAAGTGCAAACCTAATATGAGCATCATGCAAATAATTTGGTGAGCATATGCTTACATAATCTAAGAATAAGTTTTTATCATATTTTAATTTCTCAATATGCCTATCAAATCGTTCAAATTCAACAAAAAAATCTGCACTAGGAAAATAAGAATCAATTACACCTACACTATCTCCTTTGTCATATGCTGCAAGTAAGTTATTGCTTGTATCTTTAATGGCTTTCATATGACGAGGGGCAATATAGCCAGCAGCTCCTATTAATGCGAAATTTTTCATTATATTATTTTAATTAGGTTATTTGTAATATATTCTATGTCTTCTAAAGTTAAATAGGGATTCATTGGCAAACTCATAACTTCATTGGCGCAATTCTCGCTTATAGGAAAATCTCCTTTTTTATAGCCTAAGTACTGAAAACATTCTTGTAAATGCATTGGAATGGGATAATGAACAGCTGTTGGTATCCCTAGTTCATTTAAGGCAGACTGAACTTTTTCTCTATTTTCTAATCTTATGGTGTATTGTGCCCAAACCGACGACCTATCCTCTTTTATATAAGGGATTACAGCATGCCCTGTAAGGGCTTTAGAGTATTGATTGGCGACCCATTGTCTTCGTTCTATATCTGATTGATAATGTTTTAGCTTTACATTTAAAATTGCCGCTTGGATGTTATCTAAACGGCCACCCATACCAATATATTTATGTGTGTATCTTTGAACCTGGCCATGAACACGCATGGCCTTCATTTTGTCATTTAATTCTTCATTACTTGTAAAAACAGCTCCCCCATCTCCAAAGCATCCCATTGGTTTTGCAGGAAAAAAACTAGTACAACCAATTATAGAAGCATTACAACTTCTTTTTCCCTTATATAAAGCACCAAAACTTTGTGCAGCATCCTCAATTACTGCTAAATTGTATTTTTCGGCAATCTTATTAATTTCAGTCATATCAGACATTTGACCGTATAAAGACACCGGCATAATTGCTTTGGTCTTCTTTGTTATTGCCTTTTCAATCTTGGTAACATCAATATTATAAGTTTTTTCACAAATATCTACGAAAACAGGTCTAGCGCCCATAAAAGCAATTGTTTCTCCTGTTGCTATAAAAGTAAAAGGAGTCGTAATAACTTCATCATTTGGACCTATTCCTAAGGCCATTAGAGCTAGTAAAAGGGCGTCAGTACCAGAAGAACAGCCTAGCGCAAATTTTGAGCCTACGAACTGATTTAAACCTACTTCAAATTCTTCGGTTTCTTTCCCTAAAATGTATCGTCCAGAGGACATTACCTCTAAAGTAACCTGTTCAAATTCTGCTTGATGCTCTTTATAAGCTTTTTGAATATTTGCAAAATCTATTTTCATATTTATTTAGTTCTTGACACTATACTGTTTTCAATTCTATACTCTTGCCTACTTTCTATGCAGACGGCATGTCCTTCATTATTAAATTCTAATTTATGACCATATTCACCTACCCAACCAATTTGTCTTGCAGGATTGCCAACAACCAATGCATATGCAGCGACGTTCTTTGTTACAACAGCGCCAGCCCCGATAAATGCATATTCACCTATATCATTTCCACAAACTATTGTAGCATTTGCCCCAATAGAGGCTCCTTTTTTAACTGTTGTCTTGGTGTATTGATTTTTTCTATTTATTGCACTTCGTGGGTTAATAACATTTGTGAACACCATAGAAGGACCTAAAAAAACATCATCTTCACAAATTACACCTTTATATATGGACACGTTATTTTGAACCTTAACATTATTACCTAAAACTACATCAGGAGATACAACGACGTTCTGTCCAATATTACAGTTTTTCCCTAATATGCTATTAGCCATAATATGCGAAAAATGCCAGATTTTGGTGCCGTTACCTATTACAGAATTAACATCTATAACTGAAGTTTCATGAGCGAAATAATTATTCATGCCAATACTTTTATTTTAAATTATTTAACGCCAATTTTAAACTATCCTTCCAGTAAGGAATATCTATATCTAACGTTTCTTTAATTTTAGTTTTATCTAACACACTAAATTTAGGTCGTTTTGCGGGAGTTTGATATGCTTCTGATTTTATAGGATATAGACGAACATTAATTTTACTTTCATCAAAAATAGCCTTCGCAAAATCATACCAGCTAGCAACACCTTCATTACTAAAGTTATATATTCCAAAATCCGTCTTTACTTCTCTAATGATTTTCAAAATCACCTTTGCTAAATCCAAAGCGTATGTAGGTGTACCTATCTGGTCAACTACAACATTTAGAGTCTCTCTTTCTCTTCCTAATCTAAGCATGGTTTTCATAAAATTATTACCATGTTCAGAATAAAGCCAAGATGTTCTAATTATATAATATTCTTTGAATACTTCGGCTATTGCCAACTCTCCCTTAAGTTTTGTCGACCCATAAACACTTATTGGGTTCACCAAATCCTTTTCTGTATAAAAATTTGATTGAGCCCCATCAAAAACAAAATCCGTTGAAATATGAATTAAAACAGCATTATAGGCTTTACAGGCTAATGCAATGTTTTTAGCACCTAAAACATTAATTTTTTCTGCTATTTCGTTATTAGTTTCTGCATTATCTACTGCGGTGTAAGCAGCACAATTAACACAATATGAGATATTTTTGTTTTTAAAAAAAGTATTAACTGCTTTAAAATCAGTAATGTCTAATTGATCTACATCAGTGAAAATAAAACTTATATCTACTTGCTTATTTATACAATCTTTTACACTACTGGCTAATTGTCCATTTCCACCAGTTACAAGTACATTTATCATATTCTAGCATTATTCAAATTTGGAAGAACTACATCTTTTTCTGACACCTTAATATCGTCTACTGGTATTTTCCAATCTATTTTCAACGATGAGTCATTATAAATTATCCCTCCCTCAGAATCTTTTTTATAATAATTATCACACTTATAGAAAAACTCGGCTGTATCTGATAGAACAGAGAAGCCGTGCCCAAATCCTCTTGGTATAAAAAGTTGTTTTTTATTTTCTCCCGAAAGCTCAACTGCAAAATGTTGTCCAAAAGTTATAGAATTCTCTCTTAAATCAACTGCAACATCAAGTACTTTACCACTTAGTACTCTCACCAATTTCGCTTGGGCATATTCTCCTAACTGATAATGAATTGCTCTAATTACTCCATATTTTGAAAAAGATTGATTGTCCTGAATAAAATTTATAGTTTCACCAATGCCTGTATTGAACCTTTGTGCATTAAAAGACTCAAAAAAATATCCTCTGTCATCTTCAAACATATTTGGTTCCAAAACAAAGCACCCCTTTAGTTTTGTTTCTTTAAAAATCATTTGTTTTATTTAAAATACCCAAGAGGTTTTTTCCATAGCCACTTTTCATTAATGGTTCAGCAAGATTTATGAATTGTTCTTTGTTTATATACCCCATTTCGTAAGCGGCACCTTCAATAGCTCCAATTTTCAACCCTTGCCTTTCTTCAATTACTTCTACAAACTGTGATGCCTGCATTAATGATTGAAAGGTACCTGTATCTAGCCAAGCTGTACCTCTATCTAAAATACTTACATTAAGCTTACCACATTTTAGATATTCTTTATTTATATCTGTTATTTCGAGCTCACCCCTTGAGCTAGGCTTTATATTTGCCGCAATATTAACCACATCATTATCATAAAAGTAAATTCCCGGCACTGCAAAATTAGATTTGGGCTCTAAAGGCTTTTCTTCTATACTTATTGCTATACCGTCATCATTAAACTCCACAACACCGTATCTCTCGGGATCATGAACTCTATATGCATATATTATACCTCCATCTGGATCGTTATTGCTTTGAAGTAGCTTAGCAAGCCCGGAACCATAAAATATATTGTCTCCAAGGACTAATGCAACTTTGTCTTTACCTATAAAATCAGCCCCAATAATAAATGCCTCCGCAAGGCCATTTGGTGCTTCTTGAACTGCATATGAAAATGTACAGCCATACTTTTTTCCATCCCCTAATAAATCTTGAAATAATGGTAAATCTTTAGGAGTAGAGATTATAAGAATATCATTGATACCTGCGTACATTAAAGTAGATAAGGGATAATATATCATTGGCTTATCATAAATCGGCATCAATTGTTTACTAACAGAAAGAGTTAGAGGATGAAGTCGTGTTCCTGAGCCACCAGCTAAAATTATACCTTTCATAATCAAATTTAAATAGGAATTTATAAATACATTTTTGAATAATATTCTTGATAGTCTCCAGAAGTAACATGATTTAACCAATCTGAATTATCAAAGTACCAATCTATTGTTCTTTCAAGACCTTCCTCAAAAGTTACAGAAGGTTTCCAGCCTAACTCTTTATTAATTTTAGTAGCGTCAATAGCATATCTTAAATCATGACCAGGTCTATCTTTAACGTAGGTTATTAGCTTCTCTGATTCACCTTCTGCTCTTTTTAGTTTTTTGTCCATTACTTTACAGAGTAATTTGACTAAATCAATATTCTGCCATTCATTAAAACCTCCGATATTATACGTATCGTGATTTTTACCTTTATGAAAAACTAAATCAATAGCTTTTGCGTGATCTTCCACAAAAAGCCAATCTCGGGTATATTTACCGTCGCCATAAACTGGAAGAGATTTATTTTCCATAATATTATTTATGAATAGTGGAATAAGCTTTTCTGGAAAATGATATGGTCCATAGTTATTAGAACAATTGGTGATTACATATGGTAAACCATATGTTTCACCATATGCTCTTACAAAATGATCAGAACCAGCCTTTGAAGCAGAGTACGGTGAATTTGGATCATATGATGTTGTTTCCGTAAACAAGCCTTCTTTACCCAATGCGCCATAAACTTCATCTGTACTTACATGATAAAATCGCTTTCCTTCAAAATTATCTTTCCATGTATTTTTAGCTGCATTTAAAAGATTTACTGTACCAATAATATTTGTTCTTACAAAAGCAAGAGGGTCTTTAATAGAACGATCTACATGAGATTCTGCAGCCAAATGAATTACCCCATCAAAGTTAACATCAGCAAACAGTTTATTAATAAAACTTTCGTCTACGATATCTCCTTTAATAAACTTGTAGTTTGGCTTACCATCAATATCTTTTAAATTTTCAAGGTTACCAGCATAAGTCAAAGCATCAAGATTATAAATATTATAATTTGGATAATTCTTTACAAATCTTCTAACTACATGAGATCCAATAAAACCTGCGCCTCCTGTTATTAATATATTCATGCCTAAGTAATTCTTATTTACTTTATTATTTTTGCTTTTTTGTTCAAATAAACAAGTGCTGATAAAATGAAAAATACAGAAAGAAATATTACAGGAATCAACACAATACTTTTACCGAAAAACGATTTATGTTCCACTTGAGGTTGCCCTAAATTAATAATACTTACCGGTTCTGTTTGCTCCTCTAATTCTAACTTCTTGGTTTCAATATCTCTAATTAGCTTTGTTTTGTATTCAAAAATATCGGCGATATTTACTTGTTCTTGATTATCTAATATTATTTTTTCATTGGAAGAAGTGCTCCCTTTACTGGCTAACCCAAGCGTATAGTTCGTGATAATTTGATCTACTTGAGTCAAAAGCTTTTGATTCTCATCTATACGGGCTTTTGCATTACTTCTATACACTTCTAAAAGACCATTAAAATAAATGTTTGTATTAATATAACTCAATACTTTTTCCGCAAATACTTTACCGAAACTTGCATCCTTATAATAAAATGTAATTCTATGATTAAAAGAACTTTTATTCTGTAACTCTGCCCTAACAATATCTGCTATGGCATCAGTATTTTCAAAAGTTTGAAGCAATTCTAAATATTTAAGATCGCTCTCTGAATTACCAACCTCAGCGACTCTAGATATTTCGATATTTAATCCGTCAAAATCAATATTATCAACACCTATTGATTTAAAGAACAAAGTGTCTTTTGATTTAATGTTAGATTGTATTTCACTAACAACATCATACAAGTAGTTTTTACTTTCAATTTGAGGTTTAACAATTACTTCTGTTTTATACTTTTTAGATATAATTTGGTTTAAACCATATCCAATCGCAAGGCCAACGACAACAAGACCAATAAGTAAAAGCATGTTCTTTTTAAGGTATAAGAATACTCTTAAAATCCAGCGAAAAATAGCATTAAAGCCCCTTCCTATTAATTGAAATAATTGTCCCAAATCAATTTCATCAGAATTGTTTTGAGTTGATGGTGTTTGATTGCTCGCCATTCTATGTATTAAATATTTGCTTTAAAATTTTATCGGTGATTAAGTATGTAGGTTTCACTCCTGTCGTACCTAATCCTCCTGATGCTAATGTACTTCCTGTTTCTAACGGGTTATCTGATGCATAATATGCGTAACGTACTTTGACATCTTCACCTATACTCTTTCTAATTTTAGAAGCTGATTGTATCGCTTTTTGATAATGCACACCTTCCATCTCTAAACCAATTACATTCCAAGTTGACTTATGAAAGAACTTAAGAATATCTTTATTTTGAAGTGATGTTCCTAAAACAGTCACCATAGTCCCTTCAAAAACCTCTAAACCATAACCTTCAAAGTCCTTAGCACACAATTCATTTTTAAATGGATAATTGTCTGCTGTTCCTTCAAAAATATGTGCAGAAGGAATCATTAAATCTCCTTTTCCTCCTTCTAGAATACCTGCTTTTCCCATTATCGAAACAGAATCAACATTTATCAAAGACACATTGTTCTTTTTGGTATTGTACGGTTTCAATAATTCATCAATTGTTTCATACGCTTGCTCACCAAATGCGTAATCCATTACAAATATAACAGGTTTTTTATCAACCTCTTCTTCAGAAAATTCATACGAACAATTGTTGATTTTTATTTTTGCCGTATCAAATATCTGTACATCTATATTGGTTCCTGAGGTATCATCCATAATAATCATACCATTCTTCTCTGCCAAGTCCGTGACTTTCTTTCTTAGCGTTGCATTCCCTGAACTACTAAGTGCTTCAAAAATTTCTAATGAATCTGTATTCGGAAATTCAGTTTTCAAAGCTGCTTTTGCAAATAATGAATTCATAACACTATGCATATTGGCAGAAATAATATGGATTGGCCTATGCATAAGTTTGTTTTTAGTTAAAACCTCCTTTATGTTATTTGCCCATCTTTCTCCATGAATATGATGTCCTAATCGCTCTCTTAGCAAAGCACTAAATGTAACAGCTCTTTTCTCTCCTGAAATTTCTTCATCTAAGGCTAGTTTACCTAACCAATAAATAACATTCAAAAAACGATCTGGATTACTTTTTGTACTGAATTTTTTATAGACTTCTAAAATTTCTTCAAAAGACCTACCTAAAATATTGGCTGTATGTATAAGTGCAATTTCTCGCTCAGCCTGGGTCAATTCTTCTTTTTGAACCGCAGCTTCTAGTTTAGCCCAATCTCTTATAGTTCTTTCTGTATCTGTTATTAAAACACGCTTACATATTTTTTCAGATTCAATGAATAGAAATGTAAGGTGCGTAAGAATATCATAGATATCTGAACGACCTCTAGTGATTTCAATATTCATCTGCTCTTCGTCTATACGATAGCAGTTTCTTCTTCTTTTTGGCGGAATGATCGGATTGATATGAGAAATGCCATACCCTTCGTCTGAAGTAAGATTTATGAATGAACATTGCTCTATTCCTTCAGGTAATCTTTCTAAAACGTATATAAGTCCGTTTAATTCGGCTTTTTCTTCTCCTACAGAACCATATATTTCTGGTCTTAACTGTAATAGTGCATTTTTCAATGCCTCACCAGAAACTCCGTTTGGCTTATAAAAGCCTCTATTAAAAAGATGGCGCATAGTAATATACATGCGTTCTATCGCATTTGTAGACTCTTGTGCTCTTGTTGTTGTAATTGCTTTTCCCATTGATGATTTCAAACGAAATTACGATTTATAATTTGTTATTTAAAAGCTAGCTGCTCTATGCCTTATATTTTGACAGACTTTCAACTACTTTTCGGTCGTTAGATAGTCGCTGAACTTTGTTCTGTCCGCCGAGCTTACCTATTGATTTCATATACTCTAAAAACCCGCCACTTTTAACAGGAGTAATTTTTAAGGTTTGTAACACCTTACCCACAATAAGGTCATAATAATAACTATTCTGTTTTTGAAGTGCCAAATCTAGTTCTTGTATAAAAAGGTCCATATTAGTCGGTAGTTTTTCAAACTCTATAAACCACTCGTGATATGGCAATTCATTTTCTTGCGGTGTAATTTGTGGTGCTACTGTAAATTCACTCACACTAGCATCGGTGGCCTTGGTAGCTACCAACATCGCCTCTTCAACTTCTTTAGCGATAACGTGTTCCCCAAACGCAGAAATAAAATGTTTTATACGCCCAGATACTACTATTTTAAAAGGATACGTTGAAATAAACCTAATGGTATCTCCAAGATTATACGCCCATAAACCGGCATTTGTGGTAATAATCATGACATAATCTACACCAATTTCAACATCTTTTAGAGTAATCCTTTGGGGGTGTTCATCAAAAAATTCATCAGACCGTACAAATTCATAAAATATGCCTGCTTCTAATAGCAGTAACATACCCTTTTCTGTTTGAGAGTTCTGATACGCAAAGAAACCTTCACTGGCCGGAAACAATTCTATACTCGCTACTTTACGACCAATTAATGATTCAAACTTCTTTCTATATGGTTCATAATTGACTCCGCCATAAATAAAAAGTTCAAAATTCTTAAACAAATCACCTACATACTCATTGGTATTTTCCTTTAGTTTCTCAAAGTACATTTGAACCCAAGAAGGTATTCCGGCGATAACCGTCATATCTTCATTCTTGGTTTCTTCTACTATGGCATTTACCTTAGTTTCCCAATCTTCGATACAATTGGTTTCCCAACTTGGCATTCTATTTTTTTGCAAATAATTAGGCACATAGTGTGCCGAAATACCAGAAAGCCTACCCAATTTCACTCCGTTTTTCTCTGTTAAAACCGGACTACCCTGTAAAAAAATCATTTTACCAGTTACGAAATCAGCCTTGCCAGTTTCATGAATGTAATTAAGAATAGCATTTCTAGACGCTTTTACCTGTTCTTTAATACTACCTTCTGTAATTGGTATATATTTTGCTCCAGAAGTGGTGCCTGAAGTTTTTGCAAAATATAATGGTTTACCTGGCCAAAGAATATCTTCTTGCCCAGCAACCGCTAAATTCACATACTCTTTAAGTTCTTCGTAATCTCGTATAGGTACTTGAGCTATAAAATCGCTATGCGTTTTAATCTTCTTTAAGTTATGGTCTTTACCAAACTTTGTCTCACTACCTTTTGCAATAAGTTCTCTAAAAACGTTCTCTTGTGTCTCAATAGGATTACTGACCCACTTATCGGTTCTTTTCGCGATACGGTGTGCAAATATTTTGGCAGCAATAGTCTTTAGTGACATTTCGTTCTAATTAAAGTCGATATAATTTAAAGGATCGATAGGTGTTCCATTATCCCAAAGTTCAAAATGAAGATGTGGGCCTGTAGTGAGTTCTCCCGTATTACCAACTGCAGCAATTACTTCTCCACCTCTTACAATATTACCTTGATATTTTGATAATGACCCATTATGCTTGTATACACTTAACAATCCGCCTTCGTGCTCTATTATAATTACATAACCGGTATCTGCAGTCCATTCTGAAAAAATCACAGTACCATTTGCAATAGCTTTTACCGGACTATCGCTTACAGCAGTAATGTCGACCGCATAATGTTTTTCATTAGGATTGAAGCTCATAGTTACTGATCCTGAAACCGGAGTAAACAATACTAAATTTTTCTTATCAATTGTTCTTTCGAATAAGTTGTACTTGTCTTCAAGAGCAACCTCTGCACGTAATAACGAATCTTCTTTAATAGGGTTTAAATCTACTGAGGCTGGATCTAATTTAAACTGTTGAAAAAGAGAATCTCTATTTACTACCGTATTCTCAATATCACCCTTTAACACCATACGAATATTATCTAAATACTTGTTGGTATAATTTAGTGTTCGAATTAAAGAATCTGTTTTATACGTAAGTTCTGTGGCTTCTTTCTTTAGCCTTGTTGAAGAATAACCCGGTATATATTCTCGAAGTGGCGTAAAGGCAATTAACAGTGTTGTAAGTCCGATTAAGGTGATCATAAAAAGAGATCCTGTCACAAAAACATTGAGCCTACTTAACTTAAAAGAAATCTTTTCTTCGAAAGTACTTTCGTTTAGTATTACCAAACGGTACTTATGCAGAAGTTTCCTTTTTATTTCCTTTCTTTTTTTGACTTTCTTTTTGGCCATCTTAACAAAGATAAACTTAGAATTTAATTTTAGACCTTCTTTAAAATGAATAATTTACAAAGAGTTGCCCAAACTTAATTTAATTACAATATTCTCAACATTTTCAGCTCATAAAAAATATCTAAATATTACAAGTCTTGCTATAGATGACAAGTCAATTTTACAAACTTTTCCACATCTAAACTTAACTATAATCATATATAGTAAGTTTATTCCTACAAAAATGTCAAACAACAAATAAGTATAGGTATAACCCCTATATACCATCTATTGACAACAAAAATTACTTATTCTTTGTTTACATAGTTAGTTTTGAGATTAGTGTTAAAATGACCTACTAATCTAACATAAACAAAACTTGTTCATCAACTAGTTAATGATACAATCTCAAATACATATCAAATTCTTTCATAAATTAAGAAAATCTGGAGTTTTAATCGCCGTACTTCTATTTTTTACAGCTGTACAAGCACAAATTAATAATCCAGATTACCGTATAGAACTTAGCTCAACAAATATGGGTGTTTGCGGTGGTTCTAATGATGGCAGTAGCACTGTTACCATTACCGCCAAAACAACACAACTTCATACGTTCAAGATAATTTTTGATTTACCCGAAGGTATAACTTATAAAACTGGCACCGCAGTCATCGATTCTCAAACAGGATCTGCAGATTTTCTATTATCTGAATTTGATATTAGCGATTTAAACCAGCCCACTTTTCAAATTGAAAGACCTAGTAATACAAACTGGCAAATATCTGATGTTGTTACATTTACCTTTGAAAAAACAGGAGATTGCGATGCCGTACAATTCTCATATGATGGCGGACTCTTTAAAGATGTTCATACCATAAATTACATACAAAATACAACGGCCAAAACAGCTAACAATAGCGATCTAACGTCTAACGGTTACACACTATTAAAAGCATATTTAGCAGTAAATGATATTACAGCCGTAGATGCCTATGTTGGTGATGTTACCAATAGAAATGTTGTTATCAATAATTCTGGTAACGGTAGTATTTCACAATTTGACCATGTGGTAGAGGTGAGTCCGGGGTTACAAGCTAACTATGAACTCTCATTTAATGGCACTGTTTTAACGCCTTCTATAAGTGGTGATTTCTATTCCTATACTATCAATCTTAACTCAGCTCCATTTGCTGGTCAAGTTGGTGACGGTGACAATTTATTTGAAAACGAAAATATTACACTAGTAGAAAAACTAGTATTAACAAGCTGTGTAGACAATCAATCTACTCAGCACAGTCCTAGGTGGGGATGTACAGCTGGCACCTATTGCCAAGTTGGTGCTGCAATACCTGGGTTTATTGGTTTTAATCAAGAATGGTCAAATATTTCATTACAAACTATAAGTGATCCACGACCACGCTGGGATGCCCCTGTAACTTATACATACAGGTTAGAAAACGACGCAAGTGCAGACAATGCCTATAATGTTAATTTTAATATTGGCTATACTTGGGATAATAGAATGTCATCTACAGGGTTCAACCCGATGTACGGAGATGACAACGATACAAACAGACAATTATCTAATTTCAGATTTACTGGTGGATTGTCATTTACGCCCGTAAGATGGGAAAATACAACCACCGGAAGCTCTCTTGGCTTAGGGTCTTATCTTGTTGGTCAAGATTTCTTTACTTCGGATCCCGACGGACCTGGTGGATTACAAGATTTAGATGGTGACGGTTTCTTTGATGATTTATTACCTGGAGATTTTACAGAAATCAATGTAGATTTATCTATGTTACAGCTATCACCCGCATGTGATGCTATCGATGCTGAGTACTCGAAAAGTGCCAGTTTAAATATGGATGCTTGGGCAGTAAATACTTGTGGCAGCAGTAATAAATCCGTCCGTGAAGAACTCGAAAGACATTATGTAAATAGAGCGGCATTATTTAATGAAGATTTCCCCGAAGATTATGATTTAGATGCCGAAGACGGTGCAGTTTTTAATCTTTCATTTATTGGAAATTTCATAGCATCAAATCAATCACCAACATGTGACGGTATTGAAATGTTTTCAAATGATGCGTCAACTATTTACAAAGCAGTACTTGATGTGCCAGCGGGAGTTACGTTAGATCCTAGCGCAGATGCTCGTTATGCACAAGTAGGCAATCAGATTATATTCACCGAAACACAATTAGAAGATTTTGAATACAACTCTTACTACTTAAGAATACCTATAGACTTTGCGTTAAATATAGATTGTAGTACGTATTCGGGTCCAGAAAATCTGATTTTGAATTACGCTACTTCTTACGAAAGTTCATGCTACAATACTGATTTGCATTGTGGATCATTCAATGTTACGACACATTGCCCTAATGGTTGTAGTGCTCCAATGACAACCTCTTTCGACGCAAATAGAACAACTGCAGGTTGGACCGATGAAACCATGAGTACCAAAGTGGTTTTAGACCCTACAACTCATGCTACCAAATATTACATGCCCAAAGATGAAATGGTAGTTACTACTAGTGCTGTTATGCAGAACACTACTCAAGACAATTTGCTTTTTGAAATGCGCTATATCACTGAAAGCGGTGAAAGCATGCAAGACATCATTGATTTTACAGGCGGTACTATTACAATAAATGACCTTTCTTCTGGAACACCGCAAACATTTCCTATTACGAATTCACCGGTGCTTACGACAATTGGTACTAATGATAATCGATTTACTTTAGACTTATCTTCTTATCAAACACTAATTTCTCCCACGTATCAATATGGTGAAGGATTGGAAGCTGATGAAATATCATTGGAACTTAGTTTTCAATTTAAAGAAGACTTCCCAGAAGAAGCTTTTCTATATCAATTTCACACCTTTCAAGGTCGTTTTTACAGCTTAGACAGTTCTAATAATGAAATTGATTGTGGTGCGTATAATGAAAGAGCACACTTTTTTCAAACAGAAATTAATATTACTGCAGATATTGACAATAATACAGAAGGGTGCGATGAAAAATGGCTTTATGTTGGTCTAGCGCAAGCTTCATCGGTAGATGATAAATTCCCTGATGAGTTTAGACCACCTTTATTATGGAATTCTACTACAATCGAAATACCGACCGGTATGCATTTCAATGACCTTGTCAGTAGTTACGGTTACCCGAGTCTAATGCCAGAAAATGAAGATGCAGCATCATGGAACAACGGACTAAGTTATTCGGTTTCAGGTAATATTGTTACTATAACTCCCGGACCTCGATTTGTGCATTTAGATCAGGGTGGCAATAAATATCCTAGTGTTTCAATAAACCTAACAGCAACCAGTGCTACCCCAGCAATTAGTTCACATAACATTTCAGTAAATTATGATGAGTTTGCCTATGCAGATTCGCCTGTTACCAAAACAGAAAGCGATACTAAAGACTTTACTTACAACCAACCTGTTTTCTTCTTAACGTCAGATAATCCTACAGAAATTGGAAATTCAGAATTAGAAGGCTTCACAGTTGATATTTGCAAACAGAATTCGACAGAAATTGCCAACAATTGGCTTCGGGTAGATACCGGCTCCAATTATATGATTACAAATGCCTACTTAGTAAACGGAGCAACAGAAACTCCATTAACTTATAATACTGAAGGTGATGTTACCTATATTGAATTTGGTGACATGGAAGGCGGAACCTGGATCTGTAGACAAATTAGGTTTGAAGGCACATACAATTCTAGTAGCCCAATTGACTTAAACATTTCACACAATTATGATTGTATTGCTTACCCAACAAGTTACGGTAGCATTCCATATTTTGATGAAGAGGTTTTTACCTTAAATCCTGTTCCGGCAGCAATACAATTACAAATACTAAACCAGCCAAGTACAACAGTTGATACTTGTACCGATTTTAATATTACCCTAGAAGCAAGAAATGCTGGCGAAGGAGATTTAATTTCTCCTATTGTTGATTTTGATGTACCTGGCGATATTTCAGCTCTTTTAATAAACGGTCTTACTATTGAATACCCTAGAGGTTCTGGTAATATTGAAACATTGACCCCGACAATATCTGGTAACAATGTTTCTATCAACCTTTTAGACCACTCGTTTATTGCAGCAAAAAACGGAATACCCGGATCATTAAATGCTGCCTCGATAGATGAACAAATTGCTGTTATTAGTCTTACCTTAAATGCACAATGTAATTATGTTTCAAATACAGGTACGACATATACAATAACGGGTAATAGTCCGTTTGGGGATCCAGCGACCGGAAGCGGCAGTAGAACATCTGCTAATCCTATAATATTGACTGGTGCAGAACCACCTTACAGTACCAATAACAGTTTATCTGTTTCAAACACTGCAAGACTAGAAGGTTGTGAAGCAGAAACGGTGAATGTAAATACGATCATTGTTGATGGTGTGTCGGGTAATGATGATTATGTACGTGTAGTTTTACCAGATGGTATACAATATGTAGCTTCTTCATTTACATCGACAAGTGCTCTACCTCTTACTTACGTAGGTACAAATACAGTAGGTAGTCATCAAGAAATAGAATTAAAATTACCACAAGGTGCGACATCTGCCGATACCTTAACTTATAGTTTTGATATTAGTAATCAATCAACTAGTTGTTCAAGTACAGCTGATATTGATTTAACAACATATGTTACAACAACGGCCTTAAGTTGTATGGGTGTTTCGTGTGGTACAACAGAAATTGCTACTGGCAATGCCACTATCCCTGTTGAAACATTTAAATCTGAAATTACGGTTGCAAGTCCTGCACCACAAGCTACCTATCTAAATAATGGTACAGATTATACTTATGATTTAAATTTTAGTATTGAAAATATAGGTGCGTATACAGTTGCATCAGGAGCAACTTACGCTGTTTACTGTACCGATGCTTCAGATAATAAATCTGGCACAGCAATTTACACGGGTAGTTTAGACGCCGAAATTTTAAGCGGTAATACTATAAACGATATTGCTTCTTTTACAACGAGTGACTTTTGTGGCGCTGGAGGAAATCTATTGATAGAATTAGAACCTTCAGTTGGAAATTGCTTTTGTAATACGGTTTCATTTTTAATTGCATCAGTTGGTACTTCTGCAGATCTGTCCTTAGATAAATCAGTTTCGGATACTAATCCTGATATAAATGACGTAATTACCTTTACCATTGACTTGGCAAATGCCGGTCCGAATGACGCTACTAATGTAAGCATCGAAGATGTGGTTCCTGTTGGGTATGCTGTCGATGTTGCTACTATTTCAAATGGCGGAACAATTTCTGGAAAAACTATCACTTGGGACTTAGCAACTGTTGTTTCCGGCACGACTTCATTGACATATGATGTTTCGGTAAACGCACCTACTGGCGCAACGGACGAATATAAAAATATAGCGCAAGTAACCGCAAGTGACCAAACAGATCCAAATTCAACTCCGAACAATGATGACGGAGATCAGTCTGAAGATGATGAGGATGCTGTGGATACAATAAGTGTTAACGAACAAGCAGATCTGTCTTTGGACAAGTCGGTTTCGGATAGTAGTCCTGCAATAAATGACGTAATAACGTTTACAATTGATTTGGCAAATGCTGGTCCGAATGATGCAACCAATGTTAGTATCGAAGATGTCGTTCCTGTTGGGTATACTGTAGATATTGCTACTATTTCTAATAGTGGAACACTTTCTGGAAATACTATTATTTGGGACTTGGCGACTGTAAATTCTGGTACGACTTCATTTACATATGATGTTTCGGTAAACGCACCAACTGGCGCAACCGATGAATATAAAAATATAGCACAAGTAACCGCAAGTGACCAAACTGATCCAAATTCAACTCCGAACAATGATGACGGAGATCAGTCTGAAGATGATGAGGATGCTGTGGATACAATAAGTGTTAACGAACAAGCAGATCTGTCTTTGGACAAGTCGGTTTCGGATAGTAGTCCTGCAATAAATGACGTAATAACGTTTACAATTGATTTGGCAAATGCTGGTCCGAATGATGCAACCAATGTTAGTATCGAAGATGTCGTTCCTGTTGGGTATACTGTAGATATTGCTACTATTTCTAATAGTGGAACACTTTCTGGAAATACTATTATTTGGGACTTGGCGACTGTAAATTCTGGTACGACTTCATTGACATATGATGTTTCTGTAAATGCACCGACTGGAGCAACCGATGAATATAAAAATATAGCACAAGTAACTGCAAGTGACCAAACAGACCCAAATTCGACTCCGAACAATGATGACGGAGATCAGTCTGAAGATGATGAGGATTCGGAGGATACGGTAAGTGTTAGTGCACAAGCAGATTTAAGCTTGAGTAAATCGGTTTCAGATACTAATCCTGATATTTCAGATATCATAACGTTTACCATTGACTTGGCAAATGCCGGTCCGAATGACGCAACCAATGTTAGTATCGAAGATGTTGTACCTGTTGGATATACTGTAGATATTGCTACTATTTCAAATGGAGGTTCATTAACCGGTTCAACTATTACTTGGAATTTGGCGACTGTAACATCTGGCTCAATTTCACTAACCTATGATGTTTCGGTTAATACACCGACTGGCGCAACCGATGAATATAAAAACATAGCACAGGTAACCGCAAGTGACCAAACAGATCCAAACTCTACTCCGAACAATGATGACGGGGATCAGTCTGAAGATGATGAGGATTCGGTGGATACCGTTAGTGTTAACGCACAAGCAGATCTATCATTGAATAAATCGGTTTCGGATACTAATCCTGATATTTCAGATATTATAACCTTTACGATTGACTTGGCAAATGCCGGACCTAATGATGCAACCAATGTTAGTATCGAAGATGTTGTACCTGTTGGGTATACTGTAGATATTGCTACTATTTCAAATGGCGGTTCATTAACCGGTTCAACTATTACTTGGGACTTGGCGACTGTAAATTCTGGTACGACTTCATTAACATACGATGTATCGGTAAATGCACCAACTGGCGCAACGGACGAATATAAAAATATAGCACAAGTAACCGCAAGTGACCAAACAGACCCAAACTCTACCCCGAACAATGATGACGGGGATCAGTCTGAAGATGATGAGGATTCGGAGGATACGGTAAGTGTTAGTGCACAAGCAGATTTAAGCTTGGATAAATCGGTTTCGGATACTAATCCTGATATTTCAGATATTATAACCTTTACCATTGACTTGGCAAATGCCGGTCCGAATGATGCTACCAATGTTAGCATTGAAGATGTGGTTCCTGTTGGATATACTGCAGATGTTGCTACTATTTCTAATGGTGGAACACTTTCTGGAAATACTATTACTTGGAATTTGGCGACTGTAACTTCTGGTACGACTTCATTAACATATGATGTTTCTGTAAATGCACCTTCTGGTGCAACCGATGAATATAAAAATATAGCACAAGTAACTGCAAGTGACCAAACAGACCCAAATTCAACTCCGAACAATGATGACGGAGATCAGTCTGAAGATGATGAGGATGCTGTGGATACCGTTAGTGTTAACGAACAAGCAGATCTGTCCTTGGATAAATCGGTTTCAGATACTAATCCTGATATTTCAGATATTATAACTTTCACCATTGACTTGGCAAATGCCGGTCCGAATGATGCAACCAATGTTAGTATCGAAGATGTGGTTCCTGTTGGGTATACTGTAGATATTGCCACTATTTCTAATGGAGGTTCATTATCCGGTTCAACTATTACTTGGGACTTGGCGTCTGTAACTTCTGGTACGACTTCATTAACATATGATGTTTCGGTAAATGCTCCGACTGGCGCAACCGATGAATATAAAAATATAGCACAAATAACCGCGAGTGACCAAACAGATCCAAACTCTACCCCGAACAATGATGACGGAGATCAATCGGAAGATGATGAGGATGCTGTGGATACCGTTAGTGTTAACGAACAAGCAGATCTGTCCTTGGATAAATCGGTTTCGGATACTAGTCCTGATATTTCAGATATCATAACGTTTATGATTGACTTGGCAAATGCTGGACCGAATGATGCAACCAATGTTAGCATCGAAGATGTGGTTCCTGTTGGGTACACTGTAGATATTGCTACTATTTCTAATGGCGGAACACTTTCTGGAAATACTATTACTTGGGATCTGGCGACTGTAACTTCTGGCACGATTTCATTGACATATGATGTTTCGGTAAATGCACCGACTGGCGCAACCGATGAATATAAAAACATAGCACAAGTAACCGCAAGTGATCAAACAGATCCAAACTCTACCCCGAACAATGATGACGGAGATCAGTCTGAAGATGATGAGGATTCTGTTGATACTATTTCTATTAACAATATAGATTTATCATTAAATAAAACTTTGGCTGCAGGTTCTAATTCAACTCCGAATATAAATGAAAGTATTACTTATGAAATTACTTTAGCAAATGCAGGTCCCGAAACCGCAACAGGTATCGTAGTTGAAGATTATATACCATCAGGTTTAATTCCGGATGTATCATCAATATCGAACGGAGGAATATTTGCTGATAATACGATTACCTGGAATATTACTTCTCTAGGAGTAGAAAGCATCACGTTATCATACAGCGCAATGCTCGACATTCCGACAGGAACTGAAGATGAATATAAAAATGTAGCACAGGTAACTCAGGTAGATCAAACAGATTCCGATTCATCCGTAGATAATTATAATGCAAATACTCCAAATGAAGATGATGAAAGTGAGTATGAAGTTGCTACCCCTTCTATAGATATTTCTATTAATAAAACAGTTTCTAGTGAAACAGCGGCAATCGGAGACGAAGTCATTTTTACGGTAACCGCAAGTAATATTGGTAGTTTAGAAGCAACCAACCTAAGTATAGAAGAAAATATACCTAGCGGTTTTGTATTGACAGCTCAAAGCGTTGACATAGGAACATATGATTCGCAAACTGGCTTCTGGGATATCTCAGTACTACTACCTGGCGAGACTGCAGAACTTCTTTTAACAGTAACCGTACAAGACGCAGATGAATATACCAACATTGCCCGTGTAGATTACGTTGATCAACTAGATCAAAATATGGACAATGACCAGGATGAAGCTACCGTAACCTTAAACGAACCGTTAGAAGAAGAGTGTTTGGTCATTTTTAATGAGTTCTCCCCTAATGGAGATGGCAGTAATGAATATTTCTTTATTGAGTGTATTGAAGATTACCCGAATAACAACTTACAGGTATTTAACCGATGGGGAACTTTAGTTTATGAAACTAAAGGATATAACAATGATTGGGATGGTACATCTCAAGGTAGAGCCACTGTAAACGGTAGCGAAAAACTACCTGTAGGCACCTATTATTATATACTAGTGCCTAATGAAGATATTATTGACGCAAAAACAGGTTGGTTATATATAACTAGATAAATGTTGCAATGAAGTTGAAAATATACCACATATACATAAGCACAACGCTCATCTTAACCCTACTTGGGGTAGAGAGCGCACTTGCGCAGCAAGAACCACAGTATACGCAATACAATTATAACACTATGACTGTAAACCCAGCTTATACGGGATCTAAAGGTCATTTAACCGTTACATCTTTATTTCGAAGTCAGTGGGTTGGTCTAGATGGTTCGCCTAAAACTATTTCATTAGGCATAGATTCTCCACTTAGCACCTATGACGGTATCGGCTTATCGATTGTACAGGATCAAATTGGTCCGTCTTCAGAAACATATTTAGACTTTAATTACGCACATAATCTAATTTTAAATAGAAAGGGTCATCGATTAGCTTTAGGGCTAAAAGCTGGTGCTCGTTTTCTTAGCGTAGATTGGTCTAAAGGAACGTATCGTGATCCAGATGTTCTTTTTAATGAAAATATTAATAGTGAACTTTTACCATCTGTAGGTGCGGGCTTATTCTATTATACAGATAATGCTTATGTAGGTCTTTCAACGCCTAACGTATTATATAACAAACGGTATGATGCCATTGAAGAAGCCGTTGGTTCAGATAGAATGCACCTATATTTAATTGCAGGTTATGTTTTCAACTTAAACTCTACAGTAAAATTTAAGCCTTCTACTTTTGTAAAATATGTAGAAGGAGCTCCATTAATTGCAGATGTATCTTTCAATTTTCTTCTCAATGAAGCATTAACCCTAGGTGTAAATTATAGATGGGATGATTCAATTGGCGCTTTATTAGGATTTCAAATCAATCCGCAATTCAATTTAGGTTATGCGTATGACCTTACTACAAATAACTTGGGAACCTACAACTCAGGCACACATGAACTATTTTTACGCTATAGATTAATTTCAAAAATTACAAGGATAAAATCTCCACGTTTCTTCTAATTAAGGCAATAATATTGGGACTTAGCAGATTAAATACTACTTGGTATTTAAATTAAAAAAGAGTTAAGTGATTCATTCCACCAAATAAAAAATCACTTGATGTTAATATTAACAGCAAACTAATAAGTTTTTAGTATCTTTGAAATCCATTTTAAATCATAGTCTTATGACATTATTATCTACTTTTTTGGCCATAGGCGCTCCACAAATTATATTAGTGGTAGTCGTAATTCTACTATTATTCGGAGGTAAAAAGATTCCGGAACTTATGAGAGGTTTAGGTAGTGGAATAAAAGAATTTAAAGATGCCTCTAAAGAAGATGAGCAACTAGAAGAAAAGAAAAAGGAATAGGTAACAAACCATTCTTTCATATAATTTATAAAGTCCTGATTTTCAGGACTTTTTTATTTTATAGATTCTTTATAAGAATATTAGGTCGCGTTTTATAACCCCTCACACTCCATAAAACGTTAAAATTAACCGTTTATCGGGATCTCATTGGTTACGAGGCTACTAAATACTATTCATACACGACATAAAAACCCTCTTTCACAACAATTAATATTCAGAATATCGCTTTACTGCTAATTTCGTTAGACATATAGTACTAAAAATCCATAACTAACCGTTGGTACTATACTTAAAACCCCAGTTGAATGTAATGTTCAACTAAGAATTATGTCTATGAGAAGTGTATTAAATTTATTTTTTTTGTTCTTTATCGTTTTTGCACAAGCCCAAGGCTTTCAAGACGAAGTTGAGTCTGAGGTGTCAAACAATACTAACAATGCCGTCGTTTCTAATATAAATACTGATGATGACAAAAAAGCATTTCAAAAGGCTGCGGAAGAGCTGTCCATACCTTACAGGGCTTTTCATGATATTCCAGAAACCAAAAATGGATACTATATAATTTCTGGTACATTTTCTAAAAACAAGAATCTTAAATCTCAAATTAAAAAGCTTAATAGAAAAGGGTTTGAAGCAGGGTACTTTCAAAATCCTCAAAACCAACTATACTATTTATATTTAAATCATTACACAACTTGGGAAGATGCTATAAACGATTGTTCTACACAATTTGATAATCGTTATGATGATGAAATTTGGATATTAAAAATAATCAATAGTAATTTAAATACTGAATCAGAATCAGTAGCTGAGTTACCAACCGTATCAGAAACAGAAACAACTACAGCATTAGAAGCAAGCTCAACATTAGAAAAAACACCAGAACAAGTATTAGCTCAAGAAAGTTTATTAGAGACAGCATCTATACCAGTAGAAGATGTTTCTTATGATATGCTTACTGCATCAAAAGAAAATGACCCAGCTGTTAAATCAAAGCTTATAAAAAGAGCTGATGAATATTTTGATAAAATGTGGTATGCCGAAGCAGCCAAACTTTATGAGCAAGCTTTGTCTAAAGGAGAAAAAGCTTATACATATGATGTATTGAAGAAAGCAGGAGATGCGCATTACTTTAATACAGATATGGAAAACGCTTATAAGTGGTATAATATATTGTATACAAAGTATGAGTCTGACATGAGTTCTGACTACCTATTTAAATATGCTCACTCTCTTAAAGGTATCGGAAACTATAAAAGATCAAAACGTCTATTAAAATTATATAACAGAAAATTAGCTGGCGAAGAGATTGCACAAGATACAGAACAGAATGAAATAGTTTTAGATGGTCTTCTAAGAATGGAAGAGAAATTTGATATCGACAACCTGAACATTAATTCAAAGTATTCAGAATTTTCACCTATGTATTATGGTGGTGATGAAATGGTTTATGCATCTGCTAAAGATTCTTCTATATTTACTACCAGAAAATATAAATGGAACAATCAACCGTACTTAGATTTATTTGTTGCCAAAGTAAATGAAGAATCTCAAGATTTTAAAGATGCCATTAAATTTTCTAAAAAGATAAATACAAAATATCACGAAGCATCTGTTGCTTTTACACCTGATAATGAGACGATGTATTTTACCAGAAACAATTATGGTAAAAAACTAAAGCGTGATAAAAACGGTATAAATCATCTTAAAATTTATCGTTCTAAAAAAGTAGATGGAGAATGGTTAGAAGCTGAAGAAGTATCTTTTAACAGTGATAATTACTCTACGGGTCACCCAGCACTAAGTCCTGATGGAAAGCAATTGTATTTCGTTTCTGATATGCCAGGTAATATCGGTGATACAGATATTTTCGTTGTAGATGTTCTTGAAGATGGTTCTTTTTCTTCTCCAAGAAATCTTGGCCCAGAAATTAATACGGAGCATAAAGAAATGTTTCCATTTATAAATGAAAAGAAATTATACTTTTCATCTGATGGTCATGTTGGCTTAGGAGGATTAGACGTTTTTGAAGTTGCCTTTGATGATGAAGCTGGCTTTTTAGAAGTACGTAATGTAGGTAAGCCCGTAAATAGTAGTAAAGATGATTTCTCTTTTATTGTAGACGAAGAGTCTCAGAAGGGATACTTTGCATCTAACCGTGATGGTGGTAAAGGCGATGATGATATCTATTCATTTAAAACTTTACAGCTAGAAGAAATACCAACCAGTATAAATGCTATATCGGGTATTGTAACCGAGTTAATCACCGGCGATTTAATGCCAAATGCATTAGTTGAATTACTTGATGAAAATAACATCAAACTTAAAGAAATGGAAACCGACGAAAACGGAAACTTCATTTTTGAAGATTTAGATGCTGATACAAGATATGTATTAAAAACCACCAAAGGTTCATACTTTGATGATACCAGAGAAGCTGCAACAAAAGACAATGAAATTGTTAATGTAGATGTTTCTATGAGAAAACTTAATGATATGATCGCTGTTGAGAATGGCATTAAGAAGCTTAAGACAGAGATGATTCACTTTAACTTTGATAAATCATACATACGTGACGATGCTGCTGTAGAACTGAATAAACTTGTAGAAGTAATGAACGATTCGCCTAATATGGTTATTAAAATTGAATCTCATACAGATTCAAGGGGTGATGACGTTTATAACAAATACTTATCAGATAAGCGTGCTAAATCTACCAGAGACTACATCATTGCTCAAGGTATTGATCCAAGTAGAATTGAAAGTGCCATTGGTTATGGAGAAGAACAGTTAATTAATGGTTGTGATGGTACTGTTCGTTGTACAGAAGAACAACACTACCTTAACCGTAGATCAGAGTTTATTATCGTAGACATGTAATATAAAATAACATCAATAAAAAAGACCCGCTAATTAGCGGGTCTTTTTTGTTATAATACGTTCTTAGTTTTTATAGCTAGTAAATTTCAATGCTTGTCTTCTTACTTATATAAAGTACTTTTTACTTATCTATGATTACAAACGCTTTATCATTTTTCTAATACTTACCGAATATGCTGTTTATCTGTGTTTTTTTACTGTTGATAGATAGCGGTTTTAACCAATTACATTTTATAGAATAATTGGGCTTTTTACCTAAACTTTTCAATAAAGGCATTAAGATTGAACATCTTTACCAGCAAGAACTCCTAAATCATTGAACATGGAAAAAATTACCCTAGTTAAAGAAATATACGTTGAAGCCTTTAAAAATTGGAAAAGTTTCCTTTTAGAACACTACTTTAAAATATTTTCGTGGCTGTGTTTTTTATTGATTGCTTATGCTTCTTACGTTTTAATTTTTAGAGTATCTACAGGCTTTTCTTTCAGTAATTTATAATACACAACATAATAGCGTTTGTAATCAAACAACAAACCTATTTCACATACAAAAAAAGGCTCAGGAAATTCCTGAGCCTTTTACTTTTTATAAAACTAAATTGAATTAGTTATTTGTTTTGTTCATTAACATTGAACCGTACAGATTTCATAATTGCTTCTAGCTCGAACATGTAATCTCTTTTCTTGGTTGCCGGGGCAAAAACAAACCCTTCAACAATCAATTTACGATTGTTCTCTTTATCACTTATGATATAGGTTAAAAACGGACCTGCCATTGGATAAGCGGACATTTCCCAAATTCCCCTTACTTCTGCTGCTTTTTTACCTGAAACCTCAGCAGGAAAGACATATGGAGAAAAAGCTTTTTCTGTAATCATATGATTATTCTTTCCAGGAATATCTTCACCGCCAATATAAAGTCCGCCAATAGAATCGCGCATCTTTATAATGTCTTGAACAAAAGTAGAATCGTTCTGAAAGCTGTCCCAAGGCATCGTGTATGCGATAATATTCATATTGCCTTTTTGAATTTGACGATCTATCCACACAAAATTATCCTCTTCTCTACCTACTCTATAAATAGATGGTATTTTCATCGAAATATCGAATTTATCTTCTAGCGCCTTTTCTTTATTTAATGATTTCTCGAATCTTTTTTGGGCTTTTGCAATTTCAAGTGCTTTAAAGTCAGCTATAAATTCTGGTGCCGTCTTTTTAATATTTGCAATAATCTCTTCTTTATTCCGCCCTTTGATAACTCCCACTTTCTGTGGTTTAGCATACATGTTAGATTTCATATGGGCAACATTCAAAGTATCTTCCATTACATACAAGACAGAGCTTGTATTACGAATAGAACCCGTGAAAATTTGTTGTGGAATTTGAGTAACACTAAATAGTGCCTCGTCCCAAGTTAGACCTTGTGCAGCAGCAGTATAATTTTCACGAATTGCATCGCCTACATTACTGTTCCATAAATCATTATCTATAACTACCGTTAAAGTGTTCATGGCGCCTACAGACTCTGGTAGGTAATCTGCTTTGCCCTCTTCTTTACAGGCAATTGACAATCCTAAAATTGCTAAAAAACAAAGTAAAATTCTTTTTTTCATTGGTGTTTTGGTTTACGATGAACAGTCGCACAATTTAAGTTTTGTGCCTAGCTTTAAATTGTTACCACTAATACCGTTCCACTTTCGTAAATTATCTATAGTTACACCAGGATATTTTCTAGAAATCGTCCATAATGAGTCTCCGCTTCTAACTTCATGTGTTTTAGAATTGCTCGCAACAGCCGTTCTAGTGGGAGTTTGTTTGGGTTTTACAGAAGACCCCGAATTATGTTTAGGGTAAATTGTTAATCGTTGTCCGATTTTCAAATTATTACTTCGTAATCCATTCCATTGTTTCAATTGACTCACACGCACACCATAGCGCTCAGCAATTTTTCCAAGAAAATCACCATCTCTAACTCTATATCTAATACTATTTGCGTCTGCTTGCTTTGTAATTTGAGCAATCGGGCTTTCTTTACTTTTCAATTCCTTTTCTACATGAGCATAAATAGCTGCTTCATTCGCTACGAATTTTCCCATTTTGTGCACTGGTAATCTTAGCGCATGAGCTCGACCTTCTACAAAAGGAATAACGTCTAATTTATAATGAGGGTTAAGCACCTTTAATTCTTCTTTATCAATAGCCGCTAATTCAGAAATTTGATCAAAAGTAATTAGGCTTTTAACATGAATCGTATCTGTTTCAAAATAGGCGCGATCTGCTTTCTTTCCTTTTAAACCATGCTCTTCTGCATACTCAAAAATATACATGGTAGCTTGAAAAGCTGGAACGTAGCCAGCAGTTTCTCTAGGTAAATTTCTTCTAATATTCCAGTAATTACGCTGACCGCCACTTCTACGAATTGCTTTATTTACATTACCTGGACCAGAATTATACGCAGCCAAGGCTAAATCCCAATCATCATATATTCTATGTAATCTATTTAAGTAATTAGCGGCGGCGGCAGTTGATTTAATTGGATCACTACGCTCATCAACATAACTATTGATGTTTAATTTCATTTCTTTACCTGTACCATACATAAACTGCCAAAGACCTGTTGCCCCAACTCTAGAACGCGCTTTAGGGTTTAAGGCAGATTCTACAATAGACAAATATTTCATCTCTAACGGAATGTTCTTATTGTCAAATTCTTGTTCAAATAAAGGAAAGTAAAATTGGCTAATAGTAAGCATACGTTCCATTAAGCCTCTCTTTCTAGTAAGAAATGATTTGATTACGCTTTCTAAAGACTTATTGTATTCTACATTGAAAGGCGTTTTAGCGTTCAATTTTGCCAAACGCATTTTTAACGTATCTGTAGGTAAATCTAAAACGAAAGTAGAAACAGTATCTGGCTCTACCATAATTTCCTCATACATTTCATTGTAAAGAGGTGCTGCATCTACGAGTTCTTTCATCCAAAGACTATCGAACTTGGCTGCTAATGCATTATCCTGAAGATTATAAGAAGAAGATTCAGTTGGTTTGTATAAAACCAAACTTTCGGTTTTAGAACTTTTTACAACACCTAATTGATTCAAAGGGACCACTTCGGTTAGTGAATCATTGACAATTATAGTAGTGCTGTTTAATGAATCTGCGACAGTAGAAACAGTATTTTCTTGTTGTGCAGATCCTAAGACTGGCATTAAAGCTAATCCTAGTACATAAAAACACTTATAGGTTACTTTATTCATAATGGGGTAAATTACGTTAACGGAACAAACGAAAATCGTACATTTTTTAATGAGAATAAAATAATTTCTCTTAAAATGCACAAATTTTCGTTATATGCCGTTTATCGATAACCCCTTTACTAGTCTAATATAGCAGTGATCCCTGGTAATGTTTTACCTTCTAAACTTTCTAGCATTGCACCTCCGCCTGTTGATACATAACTAACTTTGTTTTCAAAACCGAATTGTTTCACTGCAGCAACAGAATCTCCACCACCAACTAATGAGAAAGAACCTGCCTTTGTAGCTTCTGCAATATAATTACCAACTGCAATAGTACCAGCAGCAAATTTTTCCATCTCAAAAACACCAATAGGTCCGTTCCAAAGAATTGTTTTAGAAGCTAAGATCACTTTTTTGAAGTTTTGTAATGTATCAGGTCCAGCATCCAATCCTTGCCAACCATCTGGTATTTTGTCAACATCTACAACTTGTGTATTCGCATTTGCATCAAAAGCATCTGCAGCAATAACATCTACTGGTATGTGTACATTAACATTTTTCTCCTTAGCCTGCTTAAGAATTTCCATGGCAAGTTCCATTTTGTCATCTTCACAAATAGAATCTCCTACTTTACCACCTTGCGCCTTAATAAAAGTATAAGTCATACCGCCACCGATAATCAAATCATCGATTTTATCAAGAATATTTTCGATGATAGTAATCTTAGAAGAAACTTTTGCTCCACCAAGAATTGCCAATACCGGTTTTTCACCTGTAGCCATCACCTTATCGATAGCTTCTATTTCTTTTGCTAATAAATAACCGAAACACTTAGCTCCCGGAAAAAACTTAGCTATTACCGTAGTAGATGCATGTGCACGGTGGGCTGTACCAAAAGCATCATTAACATATATATCTCCCAATTTTGAAAGCTTTTCTGCAAAAGCTTCATCACCTTTTTCTTCTTCACTATGAAATCTAAGGTTCTCTAATAAAAGTACCTCTCCGTTCTGTAATTCTGCAACCGCTTTTTCAGCTTCTTCACCCACACAATCTCCTACAAACTTAACGGTAACTCCGATAATATCAGAAACAGCATCTACAATGTGACTTAAAGATAAATCTGGATTACGTGTTCCTTTTGGTCTTCCCAAATGACTCATAAGTACAGCACTACCACCGTCTTCCAATACTTTTATTATTGTTGGCTTAGCTGCCTGAATTCTAGTGTTATCAGTTACTTCAAATTTGTCATTTAATGGAACATTGAAGTCCACTCTAATTAACGCCTTTTTATCTTCAAAATTAAAGTCATTCAATACTTTCATGTGCTATTACTTTTGTTAAGTAACAAATGTAAAGATTAAATGCCTTGTGATAAAGTGCTAAATAGGATAATTTACACCCAATACCATTAAATTTGTTGTGCTTTAAACAACTATATTTGAATCTATGTTATTCAATGAAATTTTAGGACTTTCACATATTAAAAAACACTTGGCATCAAGTGCAGATGCCGGTAGAATACCACATGCACAATTATTTGTTGGTCCAGAGGGGTGCGGTCTTTTGCCTATGGCATTAGCTTATGCTCAATATATTATATGTTCAAATACAAATGGAGAAAATAGTGGTGGCAATGAAGCTTGCAATTTAAAGTTCAAGTCATTTGCCCACCCAGACGTTCATTTTGCTTTTCCTGTTTCTAATTCTGATAAGGTAAAATCACACGCCGTCAGTAACCATTACATGAAAGAATGGCGAGAGTTTATACTAGAACAGCCCTATGGAAATCTTTTTGACTGGTACCGCCACATTGAAATTGAAAAGAAGCAAGGGCAAATAGGTGTTGATGAAGCTCAAGATATCGTAAAAAAATTATCATTAAAATCTTATGAAGGCGGTTATAAGGTGATGTTAATTTGGATGGCAGAAAAGATGAACACTGCAGCTTCGAACAAATTATTAAAGCTAATTGAAGAACCACCCGATAAAACAATCTTTTTACTACTGTGTGAAGACGAAGAGCAAATTATACAGACCATTAAATCTAGATGTCAGGTTGTTCATTTTCCTCCTTTAGCAGAAGACGCTATTGCCTCTGCCTTAACTGAGAAAGGCGCTAGTAAACCAGAAGCAATGCTATTGGCTCACGAAGCTAACGGTAATTACAATAAAGCTCTTGATCTTTTAAATAAGGACTCTGAAGATTTAGTTTTCGAAAATTGGTTCGTACAATGGGTTCGAACCGCTTTTAAAGCAAAAGGTAATAAAGCCGCTATTCATGAATTGTTGTTGTGGAGCGAAGAGGTTGCAAAAACCGGTAGAGAAACACAGAAAAACTTTCTAAGCTACTGCATTACGGTTATGAGACAGGCACTCATGATTAACTATGGTGCAGAAGAACTTGCCTATCTAAAAATACATGCCGAAGGATTTCAATTAAAGAAATTTGCACCTTTTGTGCATGAAAACAACATTTTGGATATTACCAAAGAGCTGGAAGATGCTATTTACCATGTAGAAAGAAATGGAAATTCGAAAATTATTTTTACCGATCTTTCTATTAAACTAACTAGACTCCTTCACAGAAAAAAGTCTGAACTTAACTAAACCACCATGAATATTTTACTAAAAAATTCCACTGTAATATTGTTGCTCTTATTTTTGATTATCACCTTTTTACAAAGCGGATTTGATAAAATAACCGATTGGAACGGTAATATATCTTGGCTGAAAGAACACTTCTCAAAAACTATTTTTAAAAATATAGTCCCTTTATTGGTCGGTATTATTTTGATAACCGAGGTTATTGCCGGTTTACTGTGTGTAGTTGGTGTATATGAGATTTTTAGTTCAGGAAGATCAAGTTTCGCGCTATATGGAGCAATACTATCAGGTATAACATTGCTTATGCTTCTATTCGGGCAGAGACTAGCAAAAGATTACGAAGGCGCTAAAACAATAGCTGTTTATTTTATACCAACAATTCTACTTGTATTTCTACTACAAGCTCAGAGCTATCATTTTTAATAGAAGGTAAAACCTACTTGTAACTGAATACTCATTTATATTCTAAAGTTTTGGAAACAAAAAACCCTCCTAGGTAGGAGGGTCTTGGAGGCATCGAGCGGATTCGAACCGCTGTACAAGCTTTTGCAGAGCTGTGCCTAGCCACTCGGCCACGATGCCATTTTTTAGCGAGAGCAAAAATAAACATTATTCCCAATTTAAGCTGCATTAACAACTAAGAAATTATATTTATTTAAGCTCGGATGGATTACTGAACAGATTGTCCTCTTTGTAAATTCAATGATACCGTTACCTTTTCTACGTCACCGTTTATAGGCGGATTGATTTTAGAAACGGAAACCATAGCTGAATCTACGGTCGGGAGTTCAATAAAAATTCGGTCGATTATTCTTTTTGCGACATGCTCCAATAACTTAGAAGGCGTTGCCATCTCTTGCTTTACAATCTTATTGATATGAACATAATCAACAGTATCTTTTAGCTCGTCGGAAACTGAAGCAATCAATAAATTTGTATCAACAGAAACGTTGACCAAATAATCACTACCAATATTAGTTTCTTGAGGCAAACACCCGTGGTGGGCATATGCTTTTATATTCTCTAATTGTACTTTACCCATTCTTTATATTCTGGAGATCAAATTTAATCAATCTACATCTAGAATTAATATGTACAACGACAATTACTGATACCCTGAAATAAATCTACCCCTAAGGTGATTACATGCGTACCAGAACTATACCCAAGAAGTTCGTTAAGAATAACTTGATAAGAGTATCCGAAGTAAAAATTACTTTTCTTTAAACCTGCGATAGGAGCGATATAAAGCGGATTACCAATTTGATCGTTCAAGAAACGATAATTGACACCTGCGTAGAAGTAATCTTCAAAATCGTAAAATCTAAATTTCAAGTTTAAATCGGTAACAGAACGCCCATCACTCTCGAACAATTGAAACAACACAGAAGGTTCAATTTCCATCTTGCTGGTTCTTTTCTTCATGTATCTATAACCTGTATACACATAATAGTTTCTTAGTCTATTAGGCTCGTATAAGGCGTTGAAATTACTTAAATTTTTATCTAAGATATTTGAAGCATTGATACTGAAATAAAATTTGTCATACCTATATAGTGCACCAATATCAAAGTTGTGATTTGTTGTTGCCTTATCGCCAACATATGCTGGATCGGCAATTAAATCAGGATTTGTGTTATCAATTCTAAACTGGTTAAAATTATACGAGATACCGAATGATAAAAACTCATCATCATAACGGTCTAAAGTAAGGTGGTGCGCAAATGAGAACCGAGCTCCCTGTTGCTTTGTTTCACCATTACTATCGTTATATAATACCATACCAATACCAGATTTTTCACCAACACGCATATCTGCTGCTAGAGATTGGGTATCGGGTGCATCTTTAATACCTACCCATTGTGTAAGACCATTAAGCCTTATTTTAACATGGTCACCAATACCTGCGTAAGTTGGGGACATTACAAAGGGGTTATCGGCAAGATATTGAGATAATTGAGGTATAGTAAGCTCCTGCCCTCTTAGGGAGAATACGCTTATAAATAATACCAGTGTCAATAGACTGTTCCGCATCATCATTTTAGGTTAAGTTTTTAACGGTATAAAGTAAAGTGTCCAACAAATTCTCTTTCATCACGATCGCCGTTCAGTTTAATTACATACCAGTAATCTCCGGTTGGCAATTCGTTGTCTAAGTATGTTCCATCCCAACCTTCAGAATCAACTTCTTGTTCGGAAACCACTCTACCATAACGATCAAATATTTTTATTAGTATTTGAGGGTATTGTTCAATGTTTCTAGGTATCCATAAATCATTCTGCCCATCGCCATTAGGTGTAAAGAAATTATCAACTTCAATGTCTATGAACTCCATAAATATGTTAGCAATCGTAGAACATCCGTTCTCATCAACAACACGAACTTCGTAGGTGTCTGTTCTTGTAACATAGAATATATTATTATCACCATTGTCAAAACCATCGAAGTAGTAAGTATAGCCTTCACGACCACCTTCTACAACAGCAGTTATTTCATTCATGTTATTCTGCTCCAAAACAAGTGTCAATGGCTCAAATGCTTCTATTACAAAGTCAATTGTTTGTAAACAACCGTTAGAGTGTGCAATGGTAATATAATGGTTACCTGGTGCCGAGTTTCTAAAATCAGGATTCAACTGAAAAGCAGCTGGATCAACAGAATCTATCGCATAAAGCACATCGCCGATTACACTATCATCTTCTAAAGTTATATTCACAAAATTGTCTGGTGTATCACTTGAACATTCATAAACTGGTACTACAGTAGCATTTAAGTTTACACCTGTTTCAATATCAACTACTACGTTAGTATCACAACCATTGGCATCTTTAATTACGATTAGGTAATTACCTGCAGCCATGTCATAGAATTCTGTTCTGTTCAATACAAAGTCTGCATCGTCATTAGAATTCAGTGCCGTGCTATATGGTGCCGTACCACCTGTTATTTCAAGGATGATAGAACCATCTTGACTATCAACACAAATTTCTGGTGTTGTCTCTGCAGTTACTTCTAAACTTGACGGCTCTGAAATAGTATATGTCAAGTATTCGAAACAGCCATTTTGATCTTGTGCAATTATTGTATACTCACCAGCTGTCAATTCGGTAAATGTACCATCAGCATAAAACTGGTTCAAGTTCGGAGAAATTGCATATTGATAACCACCAGCTCCGCCTGAAAGTGTCACCGTAATCTCGCCATCATTTTCACCAGAACATGTAATATCTATTACGCTATCTGTATATGTCAATGGTGTTGGCTCTGCAATAACAACGGTTTCAGGTGTTGTTTCACAGTCATCACTAATTACAGTTACATAATATGTACCTGCACTTAAATCTCTGAATACACCTTGCGATTGTGGACCCGCAATTCTAGAAGCTACGCTTAAAGAACTATCTGTAAACAATTCATATTGGTAGTTTCCTAATCCGCCATCAGCAGTTGCATAAATGATTGCCGTGCTTTCGCCAGTACAATTTAGTACTGCAGCAGTATCATCAACAAATAACAATAATGGCGGTATTTCGCTTTCAGTAATTGCATTAGATATTGCAGAGGCACAACCGTTAATTGCATCACGCACATAGAATTGATATCTACCCGCTTGATATGTACCAGTTTCTGGCAAGTAAACTACATTGCCTGTCATTGGTAAGAAGTTGATGTTGTCAACACTATACTCGTATGAACCACTACCACCTGATGCGGTAAGTTCAAATTCTGCACCTTGTGCACATGTTAATGCGTCGGTTCTAATTAAGCTAGCCTGTACTTCGGTTGGTTCTCTTACCTCAACAGTATTCGTTGTGGTATCACAGTTCCATCCGTCAACTACAGTAATACTATAGAAACCTGCACCTAAATCATTAAAATTAGGATTCGTTTGTGCTCCCGTTGTAGTTGTAATCGTAGTACCAGTTTCATCATAATAGTTCAACTGATAGCTATACGTACCGCTACCGCCACCTGTTACATTTGCAGTAACTACGGCTCCAGTATCACCGTAACAAGCTAAGTCTGTTACAAGCGGAGTTGCATTTGCCACTATTGGCGTCGCTGCTGCCAATGTTTCTGTATAGTTTACTACACATCCGGCATCATCGGTAATACTTATGGTGTAGGCGCCTGAAGCTAAATCAGTAAATATTCCTTCATTAACATCATCCATTGTAAACACGTCACCAGTTGTCGTATTTGTTAATACAATATCATAAAGCCTATATCCGCCTTCAACCTCTACTCTAATCACACCTTGGTCATCAGTACAAGTCGCTTCAGCCAAAGGAGTAACAGTTCCGCTTAACGCTATATCCGGAGATATAATAGTCACCATATTCGTGTCTTCTGAACATAAAGGAACATCGGTTTCTGTAATGGTAACATAATAGCTACCGCCAGATAATCCTGTAATCGTTCTTGGATTAACACTAGTATCTGATGCTGTAGCAGAAATAACAGATGCACCTGCTGCAGTAAACACTTCATAAGTGTAATTACCAGTATAGCCATCGATATCAATTTCCAAACTTCCGTTAGCATCACCAAAACATGTAACCTCTGATACAGGTGTAGCTGTTGCCGTAATGAAATCAAAAGGTGCTACCGTATAACTAGCTGTATTTACATAACAACCCGTATCTAAATCTGTAACTCTAAATACATAAGAGCCTACAGTAGTTAAATCGTACGTAGCAGAAGTTGCGGTAGAGCTTACTAATGTTGCCGTTGTATTACCAATTGGTAACAACTCATAACCATAGTTATGTGCCAAGCCATTATCGGCAACGGTGATTGTTATTGTTTCATCAACAGTACAATTAATAGCTACATCTTGAGCAATTGAAGCTGTGAACGTGTTAATAGGTTGAATTGTAACCGTATCAAACGTAGTACAACCTTTGGCATCTTTTACATATACATCAATAGTTTGTGCACTTCCTGTGTCTGAAACATTAAATGTATTCTGTGCTTGGAAAATAACATTATCAATACTGTATAAATACGGAGCGGTACCTGTTCCAGCGCCAGCAGTTGCCGTTATTGTTGCGGTATTAACACTATTATCTGCTGAACAGTTAAACGCTGTTGCCACTGCACTAACCGTTAATTCTAATGGTTCTGTGATAGTTTCATTCTTGATGTCTTCACAACCTCTACTAGAAATTACTCTTACTTGGTAATCACCTTCTGTTAATCCTGTAAATAAAGGATTTGTTTGAGATGCAATCGGAGTAACCAAATCAGCAATATCATATAATTCATATTCATACTCAGGATTCGTATTCGTTGCCGGGTCAATGTTAGCGCTAATACTACCATCTGAACCACCGAAACAACTTACGTTTACAATAGTTGCATCTAATAACACTGGATCAACCGGCGCATCTAATGTCTGAGTTACTGTTCTTTCACAAACAGGGTTTGTCGTATCTAAATCACTAACCACAAAAGTGTATGTCCCTTCCTCAGTTAAGTTTGTAAATACTCCTGTTGTTTGCGTTACAACACTACCAGATGGAGTTGTCATTTCAAACTCAAGGTTTGTGGAACCACCATTAACATTTACGGTGATTTCACCTCCTGGTATTGATGAACAATCAATAGACTTATCTACTGTCGTAGAAACATCCATTTGCTCATAAAGCACCACCGCATTGGTTGTAAAAGGACAACCCCATTGGTCTATAATCGTTACGTCATAACTACCAGCACCAAGACCTGTGAATACTCTCGTGTTTTGTGGTGCACGGAAATCAGTACCGTTTAATCTTAATTGGTATGTATAGTTACTTCCTTGTCCGCCAGTAGGCATACTCACTTCAATTTCTCCTTGTAAGTTTGTGCAGTTCTCTATGTTTACTTCTAATATTGCCGCTATTGGGTCTGGAACATCCAAAACAATGTTATCTTGAATTAATCGCTCACAACCTTCAGCGTCACGAACCCAAGCTTGATATGTTCCGGCCGAAAGCGAATTAAAAGTAGCACCTGCCACGAAATCTACAGTTGCAGGAACTCCCACACCTACATAGTATGTATAGCCACCCCAACCACCAACTACGTCAGTAATCGTTATTGAACCATCGCCTAAAGCACAAGTAATATCTGTTACTACTGTTGATCCGCTGATTTCAGCTGTAGGTCCTTTTATAGTGAATGCCTCTGTCTTTCTACAGTCTGGGCTATTATCTTGTCTAATTAAAACATAGTAATTACCCGCTTCTAAGCTAATGTCCGCTGTAGGTCCATTTGTTGTTGCCTCTGTACCAGAAATAACAATGGTATCATCGCCGGTATTTGCCAGTGTCCCTTCAGTGTCATAAATAGTCCAAGTAAATCCGCCAGGGTATGTTGCATCAACTAATTCAAAGTTAACTGCGCCCGTTGCAGTGCCATAACAAATAACATCACTTGTTTTTACAATATCAATGGTAAATGTATTTGGCTCTACGAGAGTTTGCGTCGCAGAAACGATACACCCTGTATCTAAATGCCTTGTTAGAATCGTATACGATCCCGCAGATAATCCGCCGAAAACGTTCATTGATTGGTAGTTTACACCATTATCAATACTATACTCAAATTTAGTAGCATCACCTAAGGTTGAAGTTACGACGACTGTTAATTCTCCATCACTAATTGGATTACAAGTAACCGTATTGGAAACATTTGCAACTGCATTAGTAATCTCATCAAAAGGAAGTATGGTTTCAGTTGTGCTACCAGCACATCCTTTATCATCATACACATTAATAGTATAAGTATCTCCTGCTCTATTTGAAACGTTTAAAACGTTAGACCCACCAGATTGGACAACGGCAGAACTACTATCTACAAACTCATAGATTACATAGTTACCGCTACCGCCGGTTATGGCAGCCTCGTCAACTGTAATTGTAGCGTTGTTAGGATTATTACCTACAGTACAACCGAATTCTACAACCGAAGTATTGATATTCGAAATTAATGCAGGTTCATCAATTACAATGTTACCAGAAACCGTACTACAACCATTGGTTCCTGTTGCAGTCACAACATAGGTATTTGGAGGTAAACCCTCAAACGTATTGTTGCTTGGGTTAAATGTTCCTGCTACAGGAGATATGGTAAACGTTAACGGGTTTACTCCGTTTTCCACTTGTGTCAATGTAATTGAACCATCATTAGATCCAAAACAAGTTATATCTATATGAGAATCTGTAAATACTGGCTGAATGGCAGGAGCTAACTCTTGCGTTACAGGGTACTCACAAACAGGATTTGTAGTATCTAAATCTCTTACTAAGAAACTATATGTACCAGCATCAACCAAACCTGTAAATGTTGGGTCATTCAACTGAGTTACTGCAGCACCAGCTGGAGGCGTCATTATAAACTCAAGGTTTGTAGAACCACCAGTTACGTTGATTGTAATTGTACCACCTGGTATACTTGTACAGTCAATTGCTTTATCTACCGAAGTAGTAGCGCTCAACTGCTCATACAAGAATCTAGAAGTAGTAGTAAATGCACAACCCCACTGATCTGAAACAATTACATCATATTCACCAGCACCAAGACCAGAGAAAACTAGCGTGTTTTGTGGTGCACGGAAATCTGTACCGTTTAATCTTAATTGGTAGGTATAGTTACTTCCTTGTCCGCCAACTACATTGCTAACCGTTAATTCTCCCTGTAAATTGGTACAGTTCTCTTGAGTAACAAGTAAATCGGCATTAATATCCTCAGGAACTTCCAAAACAATATTATCTTGAATTAATTTTTCACAACCTTCAGCGTCACGAGCCCATGCTTGGTAAGTACCAGCTGTAAGCGAATCGAAAGTAGCACCTGCCACGAAATCTACAGTTGCAGGAATACCTACACCTACATAGTATGTATAGCCACCCCAACCACCAACTACGTCAGTAATCGTTATTGAACCATCACCTAAAGCACAAGTAATATCTGTTACTACAGTATTTCCTGTAATATCAGCATCAGGACCTGCAATATTGAAAAATTCAACATCGGTACAATACGGATTGTCTGTTTGTGAAATAGAAACATAGTATTCGCCAACACCTAAGTTAATTATTGGTGTAGGACCGTTTGCGGCTTCTGAACCACTAACGACAGAAGTATTATCGGTACGGAAAATTTCCCAATCGAATCCTGTGTTATATGTAGCGTCAACTAATTCAAAAGTAACTTCGCCAGTATCCGTTCCAAAACAAATTACATCACTTGTCTTAACAACATCGATTGTAAATGTATTTGGTTCCTCAATAATAGCTGAAGCTGTTATGATACAATCCGTATCTGTATGTCTTATTAAGAAGTTATAGTTTCCTGCAGATAATCCGCCGAACACATTGGTAGGAACATAAGTTGAACCGTTATCGATACTATATTCATATTTAGTAGCATCACTAGCAGAAGACGTTGCCGTAACCGTAATTACTCCGTCACTACCTGGCGCACAAGTAACTGTTGTTGTTACATCTGCCGTAGCTCCTGTTAATTCATCATAAGGCAATACCGTAGCCGTGGTGCTACCTGAACAACCATTATCATCATACACATTAATTGTATATGTTTCGCCTGTTCTGTCTGTAACCGTTAACACATTTGATGTACCAGATTGAACAACAGCAGAACTACTATCAATAAATTCATACGTAACATAGGTATTGCTACCACCTGTTATTGCTACCGTATCTACAGTTACCGTTGCATTATTTGAATTGTTACCAACGGTACAACCAAATTCAACAACATCTGCATTCACGTTTGTAATTTGTAAAGGAGTACCTACCGGACTATCAACTTCCAACTCGCACCCACGACCAGAAGTAACACCTACCACATAATCTTCTGCAGGTAAGCCTGTAAATGTACCCGTTGTTTGTGGTGTGCCAACCGGAGTTAATGTTGATGGAGCTGTTCTAATATATAATTGATATCCATAAACAGGGTTATCCATTGATGCATCTAACGTTGCAACAATAGTACCATCAGAATCACCAAAACAAGTAACATCTGTCATCACCGTAGTAAATAATACAGGTGTAGCCAATTCAAGTTCTATAGTGGTTTGAGCACTACATCCGCTTAGTGTAGTATCATATACAAAAGCAGTATAGGTACCAGAATCCAAACCTGTAAAGCTAGCCAATGGTTGTGGCGCTCCGTTTACACTTACACCACCTTCAAATAATTCATATTCGTAATTTGTAGAGCCGCCAAAGCCTTTTATTAAGATTTCACCGTCACCTTCTGCACATGATGGTTGTGCAACAACCTCAGCAGAAATAGAAACAGGAGTGAAAATTTCAATGTTTGCTGTGTTTCCACATCCGTTAAAATCACGAACCTGAACAGTATAATTACCAGAACTTAGATCAGTAAATTGATGTGTAGTACCCGCAGTAGTTAACGTAGAAGACTGGTATGAACCACTGTTTACACTAAGTGTGTATGGTTGCGACCCTTCGCCGTCTAACGTAATTTCTATTATAAAGTCACCCTCATCTGCAGTACATTGGTTGATTACCAATCCAGAAATATCTGGAGTTGGATCATCTGCAATAGTAACATCTATAGGTAAAGCTGTTGAACAACCATTTCCGTCCATTACATAAATATCCCAATCTGTATTTACAGAAGGATCTAATTCTTTGTAATTATTAGTTTCATAATCGCCAGCTACCGGAATAACTCCGTCTTCAACATAGGCATATGTGTAAGATCCATTACCACCACCTGCAACAACAGTTACGTTAGCGTCTTCTGAACAGTAGCCATTATTTTGGTCTGCTAGAGTCAACGTAACTGGGTTCGGTTCTAAAATTCTGAACTCAAAAGTATTTGTACACTCAGGAGTAGCTGCCTCTTTGAAGAATAATACATAATCACCTGGAGGAATATTCGAAATTGTTTCCGTAGCTGTTGGACCAGGACCGATTGGACCTGTAACACTACCTGAATATGCACCACCTAATGGTGTGTTGCTTATACTTTCTCTTAATTCATAATTTATAGTAGTTACATTAGGGTCATAATCTATAAACTCGAAAGCAATTGACCCATTTGTATCACCAAAACAAGCAACATCGGTTACTATTGGAGTTGGTACTACATCGATTGCTGATAAATTAGGAATATCTACCTCAACGAAACTAGAACAGTTTGTACCTGTATCAAAAACTTGGAAAACATACGATTGACCAGGATTAAGGTTCTCATAGGTTGCTACTTCCTCATCTGGATTAGCACCTGCAGCCTCTGAGTTAGGAATAGTTCCCGCACCATATATGGTGAAATCATAATTACCCGAACCACCACTTGCCAAAAGTTCAACTGTACCACCGGTTACACAACTAACCGCAGGTATAACAGCATCTACAGATAAGTTAGGGTTAGAAAGAACTCTTACAGGGTTTTCATAGTATTCACAACCGTTAGCATCTAACACACGAACATAATAATCACCAAATGCCAGACCGCCAAAATTAACTACGGTAGCAGTCGTATTTACGACTGGGTTGGTACTAGTCGTTGTTGCAAGGTTATTAAGGTTATCGTAAAGTGTATATGTAAAATTAGGTGCACCACCACTTGTAATAGTAATTTCAATACTACCCGGCACATCACCAACGCCAACACCTCCACAACTAACATCGGTAGCAACCACATTTGCATCGAATAATACTGGGTCAACAACAGTTGCGCTGCCATTATAAATACATTCTTTAGAATCCCTAACAATATAATTATATGTACCTGCAGCTAAACCTGTGTATACTCTTTGGCTTGTAAAAGCACTACCATCAAAACTAATTTCATATGGTGATGACCCAAAATTAGGATCAACGTTAACTTCAACAATGCCGTTAGTGTCACCAAAACAAGTAGGATTGGTAATTGTTTCCGTTGCAACAGGATTTACCGTTGCGGTAACCGTAACCAAATTAGAAACAGCTGTACAACCTTGGTTATCTGTTACTCTAAATCTATAGGTACCAACTGTTGAAGTTGAATACGGGAATGTTCCTGCAAAAGCAGCATAGCCACCACCATTAACATCTAATTCATAGGTGTAAGGAGCATACCCACCATTGGCTACTAAATTCATAATTGCCTCTGGTGATACCGTACAATCTAAGTCTTTATTTAACGTAAGTATTGTGGTTAGTTGTGGTTCAATATCAAATGCTACGGTATCTGTACAACCGTTAGCATCTCTAATTTCAAAAGTGTAACTACCTGGTGTAAGGCTTGCAAACGTATTATCAGTTACAAATGTACCCGTACCTAACCTGTAGCTATAAGGAGCCACACCACCAGTTGCACCAACTTCAATAGTTGCAGAACCTGAAACAGAAGAATCAAAACACACATCAGAACTTGGTAAAATACTTGCTACCGGCGCAACAGGTGCTGTTAATGTAAAAGTATCCGTATCCGTACATCCGTTTGCATCGGTAACAGTTATAGTATGTAAACCTATTTGATCAAGACCAGTAAATATTCCTGTGTTTTGTGCTGGTGTTAACGAAGCGTCTGGTAATTGAATTACATAAGAATATGCAGCAGTACCACCTGTAACCGTAATATCTACAGCACCATCATCTATACATGTAGGTTGTGTTGCCGTATTAGAAACCGCTAAAACTGCAGGCTCATTAATAATTTGAGTCAATATTTCTGTACAACCGGTAATTGGGTTGTCAACATCTCTAACATAGAAAGTATAAGTACCAGCAGCTAAACCTGTTATTTGGTGTATTGCATCTGTATCGCTACCTTCAATAGTTGCAAAAGCACTATCATAGCTATACTCATAACCACCTGCTCCAAAATTCTCAACTTCAAAAGTTATGGTGCCAGAATTATCGGCATTACAATCTAAATCTTCATGAGATAAAATTGCAGCTTCAAAAGCATTACCATCTTGAACATCTACAATAATATCCGTAGTACAATCACTACCATAATCTACAGTAACAGTATGTTGACCAACTGCTACGTTATTAAATACATTGTTACCAATTTGAGGCGTATTACCATCAATGCTGTATGCATACGATGCATCATTTGGAAGTATTGTAATTATTCCTGTTCCATCACAACTGTAATCAACACTACTTGTTAAAGAAGGAGCCGTTGGTAAAGGAGCAATAATGATATTTGGAAGGCTTATTATACATGCAATATTATTTGCATCTCTTACTTGAACGGTAAATGTACCATCAGACAAGTCGGTGAAAACTGTTCCGCCAGTAGTTGCGGCTGTCCAAGTACCACCATTTAAGCTATATTGATAAGAACCAGAACCACCGGTTGTAGGGGTTATACCACCAACGGTGATCTCTGCTAATTGATTACAAGTATAATCTTCTGTCTGTGCACTTTCTGCTACTATTTCGGGTAACTCATCTACATCAACAGATAAAGTAATTTCACAATCGTTTACATCTCTAACTCGAACATCATAAGTACCTGCGGTAAGGTTATTAAAAGAACTTTCCGTACCGAAAGTACCACTATTGATACTATACGTATAAGGTGCCTCACCACCACTTGGGGCTAAAGAGATACTACCATTATTTCCACCAAAACAAGTAACATCTACAACAGTTTCTGTTGCGGCTACAGGAGCATCTTGAGCAATAGAAATATCATACATCGCAGGACACGCATCTGCGCCTCCATTATTGTCTAAAACATAAACATCGTAATCTCCAGAACCAGAAACGGTAACCGGATTCGTTGTTGCATAATCGCCAACTGTTGGAGTAACTCCATTGGCAACTACCGCATATACATAATTACCATCACCACCTGCAGCGGTAATATTTATTTCACTATCGGTACCACAAGCTGTAATTGTACTAGCACTTGCACTAACCGTTACTTGTTGTTCGATAGTTATGGTTTGAGCCGTAGCATCACAACCAAATGCATCTGTTACTTCTATAGTATAAGTACCATTTGAAAGTCCCGTGAAAGTATACGTTGTAGCATCTATTGGAACCGGAGTAACATAAGAACCACCATTGATTCTAAATTGGTAATCACCATTTCCTGCAGTAACATCTACCACAATAGTTGCATCATTACTACCACTGTAACACGTTGTTTCCTGTAAAGTGAAAATTGGTGTTTCTGGTGCTGTAACTACAATTGGAGTATCGCTTACATCTATACAACCATTTGTATCTCTAGCACGAACGTAATACGTACCAGCGGGCAATCCGTTAAAAACAGTATCTGATTGGTATGTAGTTACAATTCCAAGAGTATCTTCTTCTAATTGATACTCATAACCAGGAGTACCACCAGTTGCACTAGCCGTAATTTCTGCGCCACCATTGTTACATGTAAAATCTTGTGTAAGATCTGCATCGGCAACAACCAATGTTGGCTCTTCAATAATTTCATCGAAAAATGTGATACAACCTGGCAAAGAACTACCTGCTTCTCTAACATAAACTCTATAACTACCAGCTGCAAGTCCAGATATGGTTTGTGGAGATACCGTAGTACTTCCCAAAATACTAGCAAAATTATCTAAGCTATACTCGAATCCGCTTGTTCCGTAGTTGTCAACTTCAAAAGTTATAGAACCAGAATTATCTGCATTACAATCCAAATCTTTAGAAGAAAGCAAAGACGCTTCAATAGCATTTCCGTCTTCAACGGTAACCGTAATATCTGTGGTACAATCACTACCATAATCTACGGTAATAGTATGCTGACCAACTAAAACATTATTAAATACATTATCACCTATTTGAGGAGTATTACCATCAATGCTATAGGTATACGCTGCATCGTTTGGAAGAATTGTAATTATCCCTGTTCCATCACAACTATAATCAACACTGCTACTCAAAGATGGTACTGTTGGTAATGGAGCGATTATAATTTCTGGAAGATTTACAACACAATTAATATTGTTTGCATCTCTAACCTGAACCTGATACGTATTATCCGTTAAATCGGTAAAAACTGTACCGCCAGCCGTAGCCGCCGTCCAAACGCCACCGTTTAAGCTATATTGATAAGAACCAGAACCACCCGTTGTAGGTGTTACGCTACCAACAGTAATTTCTGCTAATTGATTACAAGTATACGCTTCTGTTTGTACGCTTTCTGCTATTATTTCAGGTAACTCATCTACATCTACAGATAAAATAACTTCACAATTATTTACATCTCTTACGCTAACATTATATGTACCTGCGGTAAGATTATTAAATGAACTTACGGTGCCAAAACTGCCACCATCAATACTATACCTATAAGGAGCTTCGCCGCCACTTGAGGCTAAGGATATACTACCATTATTTCCGCCAAAACAAGTTACATCTACAACGGTTGGTGTTGCAGCAACTGGAGCATCTTGGCCTATATTAATATCATAAACTGTTTCACAAAAATCTGCGTTTCCGCTATTATCCCTTACGTATACATCATAATCACCTGTTCCAGTAACCGTTACTGTATTGCTTGGGTCGAAATCACCCGCGGTTGGTGTAATTCCGTCAGCTACTACAGCATATACATAATTACCATCTCCACCAGCACCACTAATAGTAATATCGGTTTCAGTACCACAAGCAGTAATGTTACTTGCACTTGCAGTTACCGTTAAAGCTGGATTTACAGTAATACTTTCTGTACCTGTACAATTATTGCCATCTCTAACATCGATAGTATATGTACCCGCTGCAAGTCCAGAGAATATATTGGTACTACTAAAAGCACCACCATTCAAGCTATATTCAAAAGTTCCATCTCCACCAGAAGAAACACTAGCTGTCAATGTCAATAATACAGCAGCATCAAAACAATCTTGATTTGGTGTAATTACTAAAACTGGTGCCGTTGCAGGATCTAAATCGAAAGTAAAAGGAATGCTACAATTGTTAGCATCGGTAATTGTACCATTATAAGTTCCTGATTGAGATAATCCATTAAAAGCGCCTGTAGTATTAGAACCAAATACAGTAGCATCAGGATTATTAAGTTCATAAACATAACTTCCCCATCCGCCTGTAGCAAGAACACTTACACTACCTGCTGATGTACAACTAGGTTGTGTTTCTATTAAACTAGAAATTGTCAATGCCGAAGCCGGACCTTCTAATTCGTGAGTAGCAGTATATGTACAATTGGTATCCGTGTCTACAATTTCTATTGTATAAATACCAGCAGCTAAATTGTCGATATTATCAATTAAAGCTTCGGTACCACCAGTTCTTTCAACTCCTGCAGGACCTGTAATTGTATATGTAAAGTTTTGACCCCCTTGGAAGTTAACATTAAAACGAATAACCCCATCTGCAGCTCCAAAACAACTAATTGGTTGTGTAGTTTGCCCACTAGCCGATATTGGGTTAATCGCATTTATCGTATAATTTTCTTCATAAAAACAACCATCGGCATCTGTAACTCTTACCGTGTAGGTGTCAGGTGCCAAACCTTCAAAAACAGCTTCATTTCCTGAAGTGCTTGTTGGGCTAAGAGCAGAAGGTGTTGTAATTGTATATACATATGGTGCAGCACCATTAATTGCGTTTACCGTTAAATTAGATGTTCCAGTTGGACATGTAATTTGAGACTCCGTTATGGTTAAATCCGTTGGTGGATTTGGTCTGTCAATTACTATTTGGTTTGTAACAAAAGTACAGTTGCTAGCATCTCTTATGGTAATGGTATAAGTACCATCTGTAAGATTTTCAAAGCGATTTGCGTTTGCTGTTGTATCGGGAATAAAGTTAATTCCATCAATACTATATGAATACGGTGCGGTACCACCAGCCACATTTTGTGCTTCAATTATACCTTCTTGTAAACAGGTATAATCTTGAACCAAAACAGCTTCGCCACTAATTGCAGCAGTTGGTGCATTGATTGTAAATGTCTCTTCTGATAAACAAGTAGCTGTGCCTCTTGTCTGAGAAATTTCAACCCTATAATTACCTGCGGCAAGGTTTGGAAAACTACCAGTACTATTGTCCGTCAATGGTTGATTTGTGCCATCAAATAGAGCGAATGCCAAAGTATATCCATTTGCGCTTGCGACATTAAATTGAATTCTACCCGTAGTTTCGCCAAAACAAAGCACATCTGTAACCGTTGTTGGGTCGAAATCTGCAGTTGGGTGAAATTCTATTGTTACTGTATTAGATTCTACATGACAACCTCTTTCATCTAAAACTAGGAATATATATTCACCTGGTCCAGAAACACTAATTTCAGGATTATTACGAAAGTTAGTTGCTGGTATGTCAGAATAATCTGCATATGAGGTAACCGTTGTACCGCTATCATCTACATAACTCCATATTGCATAGGTATAGTCAGGCTCACCACCACTGGCATTCATAGAAATGATACCATCTTCACAAGTAATATGTTGCGTAACACTTGCGGTTAATTCTAAATCATTTTCATCTAAAACAGTTATTTCTTGTCTATGTGAACAACCATCATCAGTAGAAATATAGGCAATATAATCACCAGCACTTACATCTCTAAATGTAATATTATTATCACTTTCTCCATCTTGGCTATCTACGATAGTTCCCAATCCTCCATTGGTTCCATCATTTAATCTAATCTCAAAAGAATAAGGTGGATCTGCATTGGTAATTTGCAGATTAATTGTACCCATGTTAACACAGGTCTCAGGTGTAGCGGAAACTTCATAACTAATAACACGTTCACGAATAGCAATGGCATCAGTAGAGTATACACATGCATTTGCAATTGGATCACCATTAGTATCCGTTGGTGTATATTCAACTCTAAAAGAACCACTTTCGCCAGGTCCAAAATCAAAACTAGAACCGTTATTTGCACTAAATGGTACTATAATATTATTTGTTAAAGCATCAACCAGCTGAAAAGCATATCCATTACTAGCAGGTATTGTTATATTACCATCAGTATCACAAACGATATCCCTAGTAGTAGGCTCACCAAAATCAACGGTATTTTGAAAAGCTTTGAAATAAAAACGACTTATACAACCATTGTCGTAAATTACCGACAACCTATATTCACCTGGTGCATTCAAGGTATAATTACTTCCTGTACCAACTTCTGACCAGGTACATGTAAGTGCTCTATTTGCACAATCTTCACCCGCTTCAGCATTTGCACCACAGCTACCTTCATCTAAAAGTTCCCAGGTAACACTGTCTGCATCTACAATATTTACTATTAATGGTTGTGTATCATTAATACCACAAAGAAATATTTTTGGAAGTTCAGTGCCATCGACGCAATTGACAATTTCGCCAGGAATGTCATTATTAGGGTCAGTATCATTATTGACCTCGTTGAAATATTCAGTCACAGGATTAGGAGTTGCCCCAGAACCAAATGGTACTACCGTAATAATTTCTTTAAATCCTTTACATGGATCTGCAACAATTTTGTCTACGATATAGGTGCCTACTTCAGCAACCGTAATGGTACTTGGATCATTATCAGGATCACCATCATTTATTTCAACATCTATAGCGGTATTGAGTTCACCATCATTATCTACATCACGATACCACACATAAGAATCAAAACCATTACCTGCGTTTAATTCAGTGTCTAAACCACAAAGTTCTGTAGTTCTTGCGAAGTTACAGGCAGCAAGATCATCCAACAGAAAATTGGTTGCACCAGGTACCGTAAATCCACAAGCCGTAAAATCAGAAACACTTGGGTCATCAGTAACTTGTGCAGAATTTTGCACACCTCTATAAGTACCATATGCTAAATTTTCAATTTTATCTGAACACGCATCAATGAAATCAAAACAGTCTTCTGCTACTTGTACTGTAAAAAATATAGAATAATCTGGGTCTTTTTCATTAACATAAACATCTGGTATATGAAAAACAATTTCTCTAGTGTCTGGGGTATAGGTATACGTAATTTCATGACAAGTTCTTGGAGTACCTTCACAAATAGGTGCTGGAAATGTAAAATCTGAATCATTGAAAAAACTACGATTACCTTGAGGGCCAACATTTATTGGTAAAATATCTCTAATAGTATACCCTGTACCATCATCATTACCTATATTATGAAAGTTAAGCTCATAATCTATTATTTGCCCTAAATTTACACCTTGCCCAGTAATAATACCGCTGTCATCACCATAATCACTACCATGCTCTCTTACCACTTTCTTTAAAACAATATCAGGTGCAATTATGTCAACATCAAAAGACGCAAAAAAGATATCATATTTATCTTGAGAAGAACTCGCTCTTAAAATAGCACTTGTAGCATCGTTAGGAATAATACTATTGTCAGTACCATTGGGTATATTAAAATAATCCACATCCCAGCCAAGGGTGTTTAAACTATTAGGGTTTCTATCTAAGACCGGATTGCTGCCTATGGTTATACTTGAATTAAAAAAGTTATCGTCATCACCTGTATCATTTATTAGGGTAGTAAAAGTACCATTAGCATTTATTTGTAATGCGTCTCCTTCTAATGCGTTATCACCTTCTAATGCAGCAACACCCATGTTGGCCCTAACCGGGAAAGGAGCGGGTAATGTCGTAAAACCAGATACAGGAATATCTAAGGTTTCGCCAGAAGCAATACCAGCATACCCATCAAAAGTAGTAATATACTTATCATTGGGTAAATTCGGGTTTTCATAAACTACCACCATTTTCCAACCACCAGAGATACCTCCTCTAACAAAATCCGTATTATCTGCAATAATATTTGCTGCAAAGTATTCCCCATTAGGATCAGCCAATTCAGCTACCATTGAAGTAACGTCTTTATAATAAGCATATGGTGTATAACTACTAAATCGAGCATCAGTAATACCATCAAAAATTTCTTCTCCAACAATATCTTGATAAGCACCGCCTGGCAACTTAAATTTTATATTTCCTAGATTAGATCTATCTGATTCTGTATATACCGCAGCCCAATATAACCCGGCATACCGTACAATTGCACAATCAATATCGGGTACTGTTAATGTAGCACTACTTGAACTAAAAGTTGAAGGGTCATTATCAACATCTATGTAACGAATATCAAAATTATCATTTGATGTAGATGTATCAGGATTGTTATCATTGTAAGGGTCATTAGGTGTAGTTGCAGGTCTAGTGACCCACTCTACTCTCCATCTACCATTTCTCCATACCCATTCCCAACGCGCACTTGCAGCATTCCGCCTGTTCACAATATTATTCGCAATGAAAGTAATATCTCCACGAATATCTGCCTCATAACGTGGCGAAAAATCCTTGCCAATTTGAGAAGAGGCAGTTTGTAAACCTAGCGCTAAAAATAAAATGAAAAATAAACATTTTGAGTAATGTTTTCCCATAAGAGAAATGTGTTTGGTAAAATCTAAAAATTGAGTCAGTCTGGTCATTTTGTAAATTTGTTGAAGCCTTCCATTCATTCGATATCCATTTCGCATCGTTCAACAGGGGAATTCTCCATTAACAAATATTATCCATACTGGTTGGGTTAAGAATTAATTGTTGTAGTAACGAGCATTTCTGTTGTGAAACAGCAAATAGAATGGGTTTGTGATTTTGAGAAAAGAGTGTATTTCAACGATTAAGTACCCACTAGCGTAACTTTAATGTTTTGTTTTTTTTAATAATTAGGCAAAAATTAGTTGTGAAAACTCTCGAAAAACCTACCAGTTTTTGAATTCTAAAGTGGCAATTATTATATTAGAAGGGCCCAGTATTTGATAGAGGAAATTCGATTTTAAGCGGAAAAAAAATTGAGATAATACTATTAAAAAATGAGAGTTTTGAAGTCAATTCTTTCTTAAAAAACGCCTCAAATTTACTACGACACATTCTTAAGGTGGATATATAAAAGAAGTAGAAATAAGAATAATTGTATTAATAAAGATGATTGAGTTTTATAATAATGCACACAAAATGAATGCTTTTTAAATAGTTGTTATATTGATTTTATAAAAATTAATTCGAAATCCAGTCCATTAAAATGTACTTGGTTCAGGCGCGAATTAGTCGCTCTACAGAACAATTATTAATTTGAAGCATACTTTGTTGGGTATCAAATTCATAATCCCTAAAAGAGGCTAAAAAGTGAGTTAAACGAACTTCTTTAGTCCTTAGCCCCGCCAATTATCTATTGTAGTAAGCCAAGTATAAATTAAGAATGGCTATCTTTAAAATCTGCTATACTAATTCTACATATTATCTAAGTCTTTCTAAAAAGACGAGCTCGACCAACGAGTGCGTAGTGCATAGATGCTTTCTAATGCACAGATAATAACAACCCATTATTTTATAAAAATTTAAACAGAAACAATTGATTAAAAAATCGATTGCAGTATCTCTTTCAATTGTAGTACACAATTCGAAATGCGATGCTCTTACCGTAAATCAAAAATGAAAAGTGAACAGTTAATACCAAGAAATATAGAGATGTTCTATAACAAAGCATCTGAAGAAACCAGACTAGAAAAAGGCATGGGCCTATTTGAGTTTGAAAGAATAAAATCGCTTATTGAAAAATACCTTTCTACATCATCTTCTAAGATTATAGATGTTGGTGGTGGTACAGGAAAGTATGCTGAGTGGCTTGCCAAAAAAGGTCATGAAGTTTATTTGGTAGAACCCGTTGCTAAACATTTACAACTAGCAGAAAATAGAGCTAAGAAATTAAAGAACAAGTTCTCGGTTCATTTGGGTGAATCTAAAAAATTAGACTTCCCAAGTAATTATGCAGACCTCATCTTACTTCATGGTCCTCTTTATCATCTTCAGAGAAAAGAAGATAGAGAATCAACCATTATAGAAGCTAGGCGTGTTTTAAAAAAAGGCGGAATCATCTTAGGATTCGCTATCAATTATACGGCATCAACTTTGGTCGGGCTTTTAAATGGTCTAATACATAAAAGGTCATTCTTTGAAATGTGCAAGAATGAATTGACTACAGGAATACACAATCCGCCAGATGATTTTCCATGGCTCTTGGCCGAGGCTTATTATCACAAACCAGAACAATTAAAAGAAGAGTTCAGACATCAAGATTTAACGTACTTAAATATATATGCGGTTGAAGGAATGGCTTGGCTTGATAAAGACTTCTTTGCAAATATGCTGAATGATAAAAAGAGAAAGAACTTAATTGAACTATTACAAATTACAGAAAACGATAACAACATTTTGCCATTTAGTCCGCATATGATGATAGCAGTAAATAAACAAACACATGAAAAATAAAGACAGATATTTTAAAGCACTAATTGAAAATAAGAATCAATTAAATGAAATTGACTTAGGAGAAAAAATACAATTAGACGAAGATGAAACCAGAGAAGTAATTACACAACTATTATCTGAACATAGAATTAGATTTGAGGAAAAAAGTATTTGTAAGTATAGCGTTGTAAACAAAAAGAGTCGATGGTAATTAAATAAATATTGGTAGGGTTGATTTTCAAAAAACAGACTTCAATTAAAATGGGAAAAATAATTATCTTAATTATCAAGTTTCCAAAGTACAAGTGATATCTGGAAAACAAAGAGTTTTCCGTATACTTGCTAAGTCTTTTTTTTTTAGGATTGATTGGCGAGTACCTATCGCAAAAGACTTGCTTAATTATAAGCAATGTTCTTTTTTGCTTTTTTTACTCCGAATGAATTCGCATCAATCCATACAAGACTCCAATTAATAATAGGATCAGTATTATAGCTTTCAAGGGTTACTGTTTGTTCTTGGGAATTAAAACGATAGTATCCATTTATCCCTCTCGAACGAATTTTATTTCCGCACCTACGCTCTATTCTCCTTCCTAAGTTAAAGGTTATGCGATATTGACCGGTGCTCAAAAAACGAAGTTCGCTACCGATTTTCAAAGTTCTACTGCGCTTATAAACTGTAATTTCAGTATCACCTTTTTTTATAGTCTTATAAACCTTCCAACGATCAACTAGAAAAGATTTAGATATTTCTTTCTCTTGAGCAAAACACAGTTGAGCAAAAAAGAGGATTAGCAAGATTATTGGTTTTATCATAAATTGGTTAAAACAAGAACCGTTCCATCCGATGTACAAGTACTTTCAATTTAGCAATATGATAAGTTCGTATTTCAAAGTTAGTCCTCAATTATAATATCAAGTAACCTAAGGTGATTTCATTCGTCTTGAACTTATGAAAGAAATCATAGTTTTACTTCTTATACTAATTCAAGGTCAAGTTACATCTGATGTTATACTGAAGAAAGAATTGATCGGTACATGGAAGATTGAAAAAGTTTATATTACCCGACCAGGTATTTGCATTCCAAATGACATCAACCAAATAATTGGAAGCACTTTTACATTTACCGATGAACATTTACGCTATATAACTTCTAATAATAATTGGTTCTTGGTAAGTAATGATGATCAATTATACTGGTTTATCAAAGACGAACATCTTATTATAAAGTCAAATAATCATCAAGATTACCGTTCAAAAATCACTTTTGAAAAAGGTAAGTTGAAATTACATCTTAGTAATTTGATTGCGATTCGTTTGATAAAAATTTAGATCGAACTTATAAATCTTAAAATAGATTGTCACCTAAATTTAAAGACTATGAAGTTGTAAAAATATTAGGTTGAAACTTAGAGAAATATCACACCAATCAGAAACCAAATCAACAATTAAAGTATTGAAAAGATTTAAAATACCAATTTGTATGTTAATTGGTCTTTAGACAAACATATTCAATTTAACCTTGTATGTGAATGTTATAGAATCAAAAGGCATTAAAATATAACGATATGTATATTAAAGGGTTGGAAAAGCGCTATTATCAATAGCCTAAACCTTGTATTCAGTAGTAACAACAAAGCCCTTATCATCTAAGATGATAAGGGCTTTATATAATCGTTATGTTTACCTATAGTCGTTCTAAACCAACAGTTCTTGATTGACCCTCATAATCCACATCTTCTCGTTGTAGGAGTCGTTCAGCTTAGAGTAGTAAGAGATTAAAGCCTTGGTCCAAGAGTCGTGCTTTTTAAGGTATACGTATCTGTAATTGTTCTTAGGGTTGATGAAGTAACTTGCATTTAATCCGAATGAATTTAGCAAGGCTACAAATCGTTTTGCATTCTTAGGGTTGGCGAACACATTTGCAATAAGGTAATAACCAGAACCGGCACCTTCAATAACATAAGATTTTGAATCAGCTTCTCTAGAATCTACATTATCTCTAACCACCTCATTTGAGGTTAAAACATTAGAATCATACTTCGAAGATTTCTCTTTGATCTTATTTACATTGCTTGCGTAAGCCTCGTTAGTGTATCTATTATCAACATTCATAATCCAAGTGGCACCGTCATATGTACCGTTCAGTTTATTATCGTGAGCGGCTACAGCTTCTGCAAATGTATCATACCGTTGTAAGTATACGTACTTTAAACCTGTATTAGGGTTGTCAATATAATCAGCATTAATACCCTGCTCATTTAGACCGTCAATAAAGTTGTTCATGTACTGCCCACCTTTATATACATTGGCAACTACATAGTAACCATCTGTAACATCTGGTAAGTCTTTAAACCTTCTGCTTTTCACTCCGTCTTGAGTTACTTCTCTAGCTGCTTTCGCAACAGGGGTATCATTGTTTCGTGGTCTATTTGCAACTACAGCATCTTTAGGCTGCACTTGCTCTTTAAGCCTACTATCAGCCGAAATATTCGTATCGGTATAGTTTTCTGCAATTTCTTGCTTTTCTGTAACAGGATTCTCTCTTTGATTAGAAACTACTGCTACCCTATCTTGTTGTGTTTGACCAACTGCTTGATTGCTTGTAACCGCTTCACCTGAATTACTAGGGTTATAATTAGAAGAAGTATTTTGTTCTCCTGAATTACTCGGGTTATAGTTAGACGCAACCGCAGTATTACTATTCTCATCAAGGAAAAGCTCTTTTGCCTTATTTTCTAAGTCGGGTCTTTCTCCGTTGGTTTCATTTCTAACCATACGCATTACCATCGCAAAACGTCTTTCTAAATCAGATTGGCGAATAGCCTCTAAAGAATCTTGACGAAACATCAGCTCTTCGATGATGGCATCGTTTTCTGCCAATTTCATCTTTAACTCTTCTATCTCTTCATTGGTTGCAATATTCTCAGGCTCCTCATCATTCTGCACTAAATCATCTTCATAATCATCTTCTAACATTACCCTATCTTCGGTAAGGTTTGGAGAGAATGAATAGGCAAATGATATCTCATGCGTAACTCCGAAATTATCAAAGTTGTTAGACAATCCTTTTTCCATAGTATAGCCTAAAGAAATTCTTTGGTTCAGGTTAAAACCTACACCTGCGGCTGCACCATAAAAACTATCATATCCACCTTGAATCCATCCTAATTTTGGAAGGTCAAGAATTAAACTTCCTCCTAAGGTAACATCTTCTTCTCCTACTTTTCTAACTCTTGCCAAAGGCATTAAACGCCCTTGTTCAAAAATACCATCTTGCTTTTCAAACTGATGGGTATATTGTAAGTGACCAGAATATGTTTTGTCTTTAAACTCGGTTACCGATTCGCTCGTCTTTAAGTTGTAATCAAAAAGATTTTCAGCAAAAACACCAACATCGAACTTACCATAAGAAAGGTTAAAACCAGGCTGAAATGATAACAAGTTCTGATCTTGCAACCCTGCCAAGAAAGGATCTTCTTCAACAGTAGATGCTCTACCATTATCAAATCCACTTTGGTAGTAAGAAACGTTTGCGCCAAAAGTAAAGTTACTCTTGTCGTTCAATTTAATACCGTAGGCATAATTTGCCAACACACCAAAGTTACTTAAGATACCTTCTCTTTGAGAATATAGACTAAGACCTAATCCGGTTTTATCATTGATACGTCCACTATAGCTTAAGAAATAGTTTTGATTGTTATCATCAAATTGTACCGATTGGTTTCGGTGTAACAAATTGATATAGGATTTGTCTTCCCTAACCGTTGAAAACGTTGGGTTGATTAAGAATCGGTTATACTTCAGAAGGTTCTGGGCAGGAACATCGTATGATACAAACGGATTTTCCTCTTGCCCGCTAACCTTCATGATAGCTAACACAAATAACAATAGATATAAAACACTTTTCTTTAGCATGGTGAGCTTAACGTATTACTGTGATTGTACCTTGTTTAAGTACTTCACTGGCATTCCTGATTTTATAGTAGAATACCATGTTTTGTTTAGTGAACGCAGTAGTTGACTGCGGCCAGTTATTTTTATAATCGAATTCGTTTACAATTTCTTGCCCTTGTTCATTGTAGATAATTACATTGACATCGGCTTTATTAGAATAAGAGTTTGGTATGATCCATTGATCATTAATACCATCTCCGTTCACGGTAATTACATTAGGCACTTTAAAGGTGTCTAAATAAGTTACTTCTATCTGTCTAACAATCTCACAATTGTCAATAGAAGCTATTAGGGTATAACTACCGGCTTCGGTAAAGTTTACACTATCAGCGTTGCTTACTTCTACCGCATTGGCATCTAACCATCTGTAGGCTGTACCTCCGCTTGCTGTAACCAATCTAGTAGTACCTTCTGGCATTACTATTTCTGTACCTGGGTCAAGTGTAATTAGGTTTTCGTCTAACGGTGTAACAACAATCTCATTAGAGATTAAAGAACAACCATCTCTATCTATCGCTAAAGTATAGGTACCCGCGGTAGAAACCGTTAATACAGCATCTGTTGTGTTGATCGAAGCACCATCTAATTGCCATTGATAAGTAGCTGAACTTAAGTCGGTGGTTGTGCTTAAAGTAATAGTTTCGCCACCGCTACAGAAAACAGTTCCTGAGCTTGTAATACTTACCGTTTCGTTTGTTAGTAATTGAACAGGTAAAACATTAGAGTCTACATCAAAACTACCAACGGTTGCATTTAAATCGTAATCGCCATTTTCAGAATTTGAAGCCAAACTAATACTGTTGCTAGTTGCACCGCTTATAGCAGCACCGTCTTTACTCCATTCATAAGTAAATCCGTCAAGTAAAGCACTAGTAACATCTGTTTTAGTACCATCTGCAGCTACTGCGTTTATAAGTTCAACACCTAATGTAGTACTTGTGGTTTCACAAGATGTATACGCATCGGTATAGTTTATGGTCATTTCAAAAGAAGCAGGAGACACTACAGTAGTAACATCAGAGTTTTTAGAAGATACTGAACAAGCACCACCTGTTTGGGTAACTTCTGCATAGTACTCACCATCTTCAGTAATTGTAAGTGTGTTGTTTGTTTCACCAGAAATCTCAACAGTATTTCTAAACCATTTATAACTTGGTGTAATTGCTGTTGTGCTTACTGATAATACTTCGTTTTGTGTAGGCAATAAAACCATATTGATTTCATTATCTACAGAAACGGTATATAATTCTGCATTGGTTATAGCTACTACTGCAGATCTTTCATTACAGATACCTGTTCCAGAAATCTCTACTGCATAGTCACCTTCGAAACCTGCATTCGCAGCATTCACATTATATGAAGTTGCTGTTGCACCAACAATCTCAACATCATCTTTAAACCACTGGTAGCTCCAAGAAGCATCCGTTTGGTCTATACTTAACATTTCTGTATCGGTACTACATAAAGAAGTTTTGCTTGGGGCAGTAACTGCAATACCGGTTCCTGAACCGCCAATAGTTACATCTACAATATTAGAATCTGTGTTACCAGAACCGGTACATCTTGGTCCGTAATTGATATATACATTATACATACCCGATTGCGTAACGTTTAATGTATGCCCAGTTTCACTTGTTAATTCTGTTCCACTACGAAACCAAATATACTGATAGGTTTCTGGGTTGGCAATATTATCAACTTGCAACGTAATAGCACCAGTACTACACACCGTACCCGGAGGCACACCGTTACCCAATTCACTAATGTTTAGATTAGAGGTAACATCCATATAATACATATTATACGCCTCAGATTCGCTACCCACTTTTACAGGGTCGGTACTACGTACTCTCATCTTGTAGCCTTCACCACGAGTAGTTGTTGGTATCGCAAAACTTGTATCGAAATCTTTTACGGAATTTTGGTCGGTAATCGTTTTCAATACTTCTGGATTATCAAAGCTACCACTAGCATCAGATAATTCGAGTATAAACTCGTTACCTGCGTTAGCAGTTCCGATCCAGGTAATATTGACAAAATATTCGTTGAATCCGCTATTACCTGCACAAACGGCAGACCACGGAGTACTACCTGACAGGTTTGGATTGTCTGCAGGTTCTGGAGCATTAATTACTATTGCTTGCGCAGATAATTGAAAAGCGCAGAATAGCATGGATAGTGCTGTAAATACGGTAAGTTTGTTCAAAGTTTTCATATGTATTTGTAGTTATGGGGGCCACTACGGTTGAAAAGTTGGTTAATAAGTTTTTCCGTTCACAACATTTCTTAGACAAATATGTCATTAAATACGACGAAGTGGAACTTTATGTTGTCGGAAGGAAGATTTCTGTTGTGAAACTCATTTTATGTAAGGTGTATTTATTTTAAACCTGCCAATTAAGGCAATTTTGCTACTTTTGTACCCTGAAAAATAATGACATGAGTGAGACAACGAAGTCTTTGAATTTTATTGAACAAATTGTTGAAGAGGACTTGGTAAATGGTTATACCAAAGACGAATTACGTTTTCGTTTTCCTCCAGAGCCTAATGGTTACCTTCATATTGGGCATGCAAGCTCTATTTGCTTAAACTTTGGTTTAGGTCTTAGATATAATGCACCTGTAAATCTGAGGTTTGACGATACCAACCCAGCAAAAGAGGAGCAAGAATTTGTAGATGCCATCAAAAAGGATGTAGAATGGTTAGGTTTTAAGTGGGATACCGAACGGTATGCTTCCGATTATTTCCAACAATTATATGATTGGGCTGTTGAATTGGTTAAACAGGGCAAAGCTTATGTCGATAATCAATCTTCTGAAGACATGGCTACTCAAAAAGGTACACCTACAGAACCAGGAACCGATAGTCCGAATAGAAATAGGTCTATAGAAGAGAATTTAGAGCTCTTTGAAAAGATGAAAAACGGAGATTTTAAAGAAGGTACTCATGTATTAAGAGCCAAAATAGATATGGCTTCTTCTAATATGTTAATGAGAGACCCTATTATGTATCGTATACTACATAAGGCACACCACAGAACAAATACCGATTGGTGTATTTATCCGATGTATGATTGGACACATGGTGAAAGCGATTATATAGAACAAGTATCTCATTCTTTCTGTACGTTAGAATTCGCAATGCACCGCGAGCTATATAACTGGTTTTTAGATCAAGTATATGATGAAACTAAAGTAAGACCTAAACAACGCGAGTTTGCTCGTAGAAATTTAAGTCACACTGTAGTTAGTAAAAGAAAACTGGCTCAATTAGTAGAAAAGGGTGTAGTTGATTCTTGGGATGACCCTAGAATGCCAACCATTTCTGGTTTAAGAAGAAGAGGCTATACACCAGAATCTATCCGCAATTTTACAGATACTATAGGTATAGCAAAAAGAGATAACCTAATAGATGTTTCTTTATTAGAGTTTCAAGTGCGTGATCACTTAAATAAAGTTGCACCAAGAGTTATGGGTGTTTTAGATCCTCTGAAAGTAGTTATTACAAATTACCCAGAAGGTGAAGAAGAGTGGTTAGATGCTGAAAACAATCCTGAAGATGAAAGTGCCGGTTCTAGAAAAGTTCCTTTTTCAAGAGAATTTTATATTGAAAAAGAAGATTTTAGAGAAGAAGCGAATAAGAAGTTCTTTAGATTAAAACTTGGAAAAGAGGTTCGCTTAAAGAATGCATACATTATAAAGGCGGAATCTTGCACAAAAGATACTGATGGGAATATAATAGAGGTACAATGTACGTATGACCCAAAAAGTAAAAGTGGTAGTGGTACTGAAGAAAGCTTGCGCAAAGTAAAAGGAACCTTACATTGGGTTTCAATAAAACATGCTGTCGAAACCGAAATTCGTTTATACGATCGTTTATTTACAGATGAAAGTCCGGATACTCATAAAGACAAGGATTTTATGGAATTTGTAAATCCAGATTCTTTACAAGTAATTAAAGGTTATGTAGAACCTCATCTTAAAGAAGCACAAATTGGAGACCGTGTTCAATTTCAACGCATGGGATATTTTTGTGTTGATCCCGATACTACAGCTGATAATTTAGTTTTTAATAGAACCGTAGGTTTACGCGATTCTTGGGCAAAAATTCAATAGAAATTAAAGTATAAGTATTTCTTATTACTATCACCCTTATTAATTGGGGTTTATTATTAAAATCCGCTTGCAGGCACGCTGTCTACAAGCGGATTTTTTAATTTAGACTCATTGGTATTATTTAATAAGAAGAACTCCGTTAATCGCTTTAAAACAAGAATTGTACCGTTCTTTGATTGATAGGGATTAGTGCTGTAGATTTAAATATAACATCTATAAAAAAATCCCGAAAACCAAGGTTTCCGGGATTCATATAAAAGTTTACCAAGATTAAAATTTATTCTTTAATCTTCGGCTTATTGGTTTTCTTCATGCTTTCTCCTATCATGTTACTTGCCGTAAAACTAGCAACCATATTATTTAACATGTCACTACCAGCTTGTGGTGAATTAGGTAACAATATTAAATTCGTATTTGTTTCTTCTCCGATACTTTGTAATGTATCATAATGTTGCGTTACCACAATTAGGGCAGAAGCCTCTTGTGAATTAATGCCAACTTTATTCAATACTTCAACAGATTCTTCCAGACCACGAGCAATTTCTCTACGTTGATCAGCAATACCTTGACCTTGTAATCTTTTACTTTCAGCTTCAGCTTTTGCTTTTTCTACAATCAAAATACGAGCAGCATCACCTTCAAACTGCGCAGCAGTTTTTTGACGTTCAGAAGCGTTAATACGGTTCATAGCTTCTTTAACCTGTGCATCTGGATCAATGTCGGTTACCAAAGTCTTGATAATATCAAAACCATAATCAAGCATCGCTTCTTGTAATTCAGATTTTACAGCTATTGCAATATCATCTTTCTTTACAAAAACATCATCTAATTTCATTTTAGGTACTTCTGCCCTAACTACATCAAATACATAAGATGTTATTTGCTCATGCGGATATTCTAATTTGTAATAGGCATCATACACTTTCTCTTTAATAACCACATATTGAACAGATACTTTTAGCTTAACAAATACATCATCAAGTGTTTTTGTTTCTATAATAACGTCTAATTGCTGAATTTTTAAACCTATTCTTGCAGCTATTCGTTGCACAAAAGGAATTTTAAATTGAATACCAGATTGTCTAACACTGGTAAATTTTCCGAAAGTTTCTATTAAAACAGCGGTTTGTTGTTTTACAATAAATACACCCGATAGGATAGTGGCAATCACTAAAAACGCAATCGGAATCCAAATAAATGAGCCCATGATTTTTTCTTTTAAAGTTAATATTGGAAGATACTAAATGCCTTCATACTATTAGTAGCATTTATTCCATATTTGTTACAGAATAATGGGTATAACTACATAATCTTCAATTTATATGGTAATTGCTATTTCCAATCCAACGATACAATTGAATTTCTAACACCTATAAACTCCGTTCTCGATTACTTAAATTAGACCTAAACAAAAAAATGTAAACCATGCTTATCTCTATAAATCCGAAATTACCGATGCGAAACAGAAATGCTACCATAGACTATTATGTTAATTCGCTCGGATTCAAAAAAGTAGGCGCCATTGATTATCCTGAGTATTTAATGGTAAAAAAAGACGACATCGAAATACACTTCTTTTTGTTCGAAGCTCTAAATCCAAAAGAAAACTATGGTCAAGTATATATACGTACCATTGATATTGATGCAACATACCAATCGTTATTAAATACTAACGTGCCCATACACCCTAATGGCAACTTAAAGATAAAGCCCTGGGGGCAAAAAGAATTTTCGCTTTTAGATCCAGATAAAAATCTATTAACCTTCGGAGAATCGTTCAACCAATAGAACTATACATAAAAGAAAAAGGGAGCTCAAATGAGCTCCCTTTTATATAATTCAATGTATCTATTAGATATCAAAACGATCTAAATTCATCACCTTCGTCCAAGTTCTACTAAAATCGCGAACAAATTTCTGCTTCGCATCTTCTGTACCATAAACTTCGGCTAAAGCACGTAACTCTGAATTAGAACCAAATATTAAATCTGCTCTAGTACCTGTCCATTTAACAGCTCCCGTTTTACGATCGCTACCTTCAAATACAGTGTCATCATCAGAAACTGCCTTCCAAGTAGTACCCATATCTAAAAGATTAATAAAGAAATCATTGGTAAGCAACCCGGGCTTATCGGTAAAAACTCCGTTAGTAGAACCATCATAATTAGCGCCAAGTACACGAAGTCCACCAACCAATACAGTCATTTCTGGTGCAGTTAAGGTTAGTAGGTTCGCTTTGTCAATTAACAATTCTTCTGGCTGAATAGAAATATTCCTATTGGTATAGTTTCTAAATCCGTCAGCAAGTGGTTCAAGTGCATCAAAAGCTTCAATATCTGTTTTCTCTTGTGTCGCATCGGTACGACCAGCGTTAAATGCTACTTTAGTATCGTATCCTGCTAGTTTGGCAGCATTTTCAACAGCGGCCGTACCTGCAAGAACAACTAAATCGGCAAAAGAAACTTTCTTATTACCAGACTGACTATCATTAAACTCTTTCTGAATCTTCTCTAACATAGCAGTAACCTTAGCTAATTGCGTAGGGTTATTCACTTTCCACCCTTTTTGAGGCGCTAGACGAATACGACCACCATTGGCACCACCACGCTTATCTGACCCTCTATAAGTAGATGCAGAAGCCCAGGCTGTAGCAACTAACTCTGAAGTCGAAAGACCTGAAGACAAAATTGTTTTCTTTAAACTTGCGATATCGTCATCATTAATTAATTCAAAATCAACCGCTGGTACTGGATCTTGCCAAAGTAATTCTTCTTTTGGAACTTCAGGACCTAAATAACGATCCACAGGCCCCATGTCACGGTGCGTTAATTTATACCAAGCTCTTGCATATGCATCTTTAAATTCATCTGGATTCTCTAAAAAGTTTCTAGAAATTTCTTCATAAGCTGGATCTATACGTAAAGACATATCTGTAACCAACATAAACGGTTGGTGTGTCTTTCCTGGAATATGTGCATCTGGCATTTCACCAGCACCTGCATCGCCAACTGGCTTATATTGCCAAGCCCCAGCCGGACTCTTTGTTAATTCCCATTCGAATCCGAATAAGTTTTCAAAGAAGTAATGACTCCATTTTGTAGGTGTTTGTGTCCAAGCACCTTCTATACCACTCGTAATTGTATCAGCACCAGAACCGGTACCAAAACTACTCTTCCATCCTAAACCTTGTTCAGTAATATCAGCTGCTGCAGGTTCTGCACTTACATATTTTTCCGGATCTGCAGCACCATGCGTTTTACCAAATGTATGACCACCAGCAATCAAGGCCACAGTTTCATAATCATCCATAGCCATTCTTTTGAATGTCTGTCTTATGTAATGTGCAGCTTCTAAAGGATCAGGATTTGCATTATGCCCTTCTGGGTTTACGTAAATCAATCCCATGTGTGCAGCACCTAAAGGATTTTCTAATTTATCTCCTTTTTCATCATAACGCTCTTTGTTTCCTAACCATTCAGTTTCAGACCCCCAATAAATATCTTCTTCTGGTTGCCATATATCTTCACGACCACCTGCAAAACCGAACATTGGTAAGCCCATACTTTCATGAGCAACATTACCTGTAAGAATTAGTAAATCTGCCCAAGAAATCTTTTTGCCATATTTCTGCTTAATTGGCCATAATAATAATCTTGCCTTATCTAGATTAGCATTATCAGGCCAGCTATTTAATGGAGCGAAACGTTGGTTACCAGCACTTGCACCACCTCTACCGTCAGATATACGATATGTACCTGCACTATGCCAAGCCATACGAATAAAGAATGGTCCGTAATGCCCGTAATCAGCAGGCCACCAGTCTTGACTAGTAGTCATTAAATCGGTTAAATCTTTCTTAATAGCAGCTAAATCTAAAGATTTAAACTCTTCGGTATAATTAAAATCATCGTCCATTGGATCTGCCATTTTCGAATGCAACCTTAGTATATTAAGATTCAACATATTTGGCCACCAATCTCTGTTCGTTGTTCCGCCACCAGCTGCTTGATGCATTTCGCCATTTAAAAATGGACAATTCGCTGCAGCGGGATCATTAACATCCCAAGCTTCACCTTTATCGTTAGTACTACTCATGATTATATAAATTTTAAGTTGTTTTTAATTTTATGTAAAACTATTAGTATTGTGTCTATGATAAACTAATTTATCATAAATAATATTTATAGTAAGATATCCTTGTACTTTTTACTTTACTATTTTATTGTCATATATGTTTTTTAATCCTTTCAAAATCAGAATATCCTAAAGATAAACACATATGAGTGAAATTTAAATCGAAATACCTAAGATTTAATAATTTAGTAAGACAAACTAACAACTCAAACTAATGAACATATTTTCCTCAAAGGAATATTCTATTAAAAAGTCATCGACTTTATTAAATAAATACACCTATTTAAAGTACCTATTTTTAGTTTGTTGTTTTTTACAAAATATAATTGCTCAAGACATACCTAACCCAGATAATGTTATAGGCTTTGAAATTGGGTCGGACTTTAACCTTGCTACTTACGAACAATCTATTTCTTATTTTGAAAAATTAGCTGCAGCTAGTGATATGGTAGAAATAAAGTCTGCCGGAAAAACATCTGAAGGAAGAGAATGGCAATATGTATTAATTTCTACTCCTCAAAATCTAGAAAAAATAGATCACTACAAATCTATTTCACAACAGTTAGCACATCCAGAAAATCTAACAAAGGAAATGGCAAAAGCGTTGGCAAAAGAAGGAAAAGCTATCGTAGATATTAGTGGTGGGCTGCATGCCTCTGAAGTAGCGGGTGCACAACATATACTTACTTTGGCATATGACCTAGTTAAAAATGCAAAAACAGAGAAGTACGACGCAATTTTTGAAAATGTTATTCTAGTTCTTTGGCCATCACTAAACCCAGACGGGCAAGATATTATTGCCAACTGGTATCTAGGTAATGTAGGTACACCTTATGAAGTAGCAACTACACCATGGTTATACCAAAAGTATGTTGGGCATGATAATAATCGTGATGCATATATGTTGAATCAGCTAGAATCTCGTGTTGTTGGTCGTGTTTGGCGAGAGTGGGAACCAAGTATTATACATGTACATCATCAATCATCTCCTTTTCCTACTAGAATATGGTTACCGCCTTTTGCAGAACCCGTTGCACCCCAAACTCCTCCATTAATGGCAAGAGAAGTAAATATGATTGGTATGGCTATGGCACAAGAATTAGAAACTGAAGGTCTGCCTGGTGCAGTACACATGGGTAAAGGTTTTGATGCTTGGTACCCAGGTTATATTGATTACATGCCAATGATGCAGAACATACCATCATTTTGGACAGAAACATCCCTATATAAATTTGCAACTCCGCATTTTTATACCATTAAGGATTTTCCGAAAGAAAGAGCAGACTTAAGAGTAGAATCGTTGTATTCTAGCCCGTGGAAAGGCGGATGGTGGCGTTTAGGTGATGCAGTGAAATATATGGAAACCGCCTCAATAGCGGTTTTAGATTATGCCGCTAAATATAAAGAAACCTTATTGTTTAATAAATATCAAGCAGGTACCGCAACAATTGAAAAATATAAACAAGAGCCACCCTATGCCTATTTCATCAAACAAAAACAACGTGATCCTGTTCGCCCCGTAGAATTTCTAAAGAGATTAGCCTTCAACGGTATTAAAATTTCTCAATTAGATACCGATGTTTCATTTGAAGGCAATGATTACCCTAAAGGAACTTGGGTAATACCTATGGCCCAAGAATTTGGTGAATTAGCCAGACAACTAATCGACATTCAAGAATATCCTGATTTAAGAGAATCACCCGACGGACCATTAGAACAACCTTATGATGCAGCAGGCTGGACATTACCATACCAAATGGAGGTAGAGGTTATTGCAGCTATGACACCTTTATCACAATTGGTATATTCTAGCTTAAGCCCAATAAAAGGCAGCGCTATACCAGAAAATTATAATAACGATATCGATTTAAGCAAAACAGATTTTATTGGCGGTGCGGGTTTTGACACCAACGAAGTTGCCGCAGGCATTAAACCGTTACCGGGAACCTTAAAAGGTAGTGGAAGTACCATGGTTATCAATCCGAAAGAAAATAATTCATTCCGGGTTATTGGCGATGCTTTGAGTCAAAATATTCCCGTTTGTTACGACTCAAAAAAACAAACCTATGCCATAAGCAACACATCAAAGTCACAAATGCAAAAATGGGTGAATGAATATGCTTTGAACGCAAGATTAGTTTCAAGTAAACCTAAAACCAAGATAACATCTCGAATCGCTGTTTATGATCCGTGGAAAGCTAGTATGGATATGGGTTGGACAAGATGGCTTCTAGATAATTTTAAAATACCATATACTGTCGTTAGAAATGCCGATATCAATAATGGCAACTTAAATGAGAAATTTGATGTAATTCTTATGGCTTCAGAAAAACCGGGAACTATAGAAAATGGCTTTCAAAAAGGAATGGCTCCACCACAATATACTGGAGGGTTAAAAGGTTTGGGAGTCAGAAATATAGAAGCTTTTGTTAGTACTGGTGGCACATTGATTTGTTTAAATAAGAGTACAGATTTTGCAATAAAAGAACTTCATTTACCAATTGAGAATAGTGTAGAAAAATTAAAGAAAAATGAGTTTTTTACTGGTGGTTCTATCCTAGAAGTAACCAATAATAATCTACATCCAGTTATGGCGGGTATGCCCGAAAAATCTAGTGTATTCGTCTTCGGTAGCCCTGTATTCAACACACTTGAAGGATTTGAAGGTGAAATACTGTCTAAATATCAAGAAAAAGGATCTCCATTATTATCAGGTTATTTAGTTGGTGAAGAATACATGAACGATAAAGCAGCAGCCGTAGATGTTCATTATAAAAACGGGCATGTCGTTCTTTTTGGATTTCAGCCACAATGGCGAGGTCAATCAATGGGTACGTATAGAACTTTATTCAATGCATTATTATATACAAATGACGTTGCAAGAAATCATGAAGTATTAGAAGATTGGTCTACTACAGAAGACGAAAAAACAGAAAAAGAACTTGAGGTCAAATCCGAAGAACAAAAGCAAATTTCAAATTAACTAAATAGTAGGATTGCAGGTTATAAAGAGCCCTTAAATGTTAAACATTTTATTTTAACAAATCCTTCTAATAACTGTTTCGTAAATCTGTCTATATTGCCCGTTAACCGACCCAAAATAATGCCTAAAATCACCAAAAGACAAAGACAAGCAAAATGGCTGCGTATTTTTAGAAAAGTACATAGGGCCACTGGTGCGGCTTTGTTCATTTTCTTCTTTATTATCTCTATCACCGGACTTCTTTTGGGATGGAAAAAACACAGCGGAGGAGTAATTCTATCAAAATCATATGAAGGCACTTCTACAGAATTAAAACATTGGTTACCTATTGATAGTTTACACACGCTCGCTAATACCTATCTTTTAGAAAACGTATCTAAAGAATTATCCACTAAAATTGATAGAATTGACATCAGAAAAGAAAAAGGGATGGTCAAATTTATATACGCAGATCATCTTTGGGGGCTACAGTTAGATGGGGCAACTGGCAAATTACTTCATGCTGATCTCCGATATTCTGACCTTATAGAGCAATTACATGATGGTTCAATTTTAGACGATTATGTAGGCACGAGCAATAATCAAATTAAAGTATTTTACACCACAGTAATGGGTCTTGCCCTTCTGCTTTTTACAGTAACTGGCTTTTGGTTATGGTATGGACCAAAGCGCATGCGAAAAAATAAAACAACGGCTTAAAAATTAAGGTTAGCTTTGGGGTCTTAATAAGGCTCAATAATTATGGCAGACCAAAAGAAAAAAGAGGGTTTAGAAAAACCAACTTTACACCCAAGAAACAAACATACCGGTCGTTACGATCTTAAAGCGCTTAAACTAGTAAATACTGATTTAAAGCCGTTTGTAACTAAAAATAAATACGGAAATTTTACAATAGACTTCTTTAATCCGGTTGCTGTAAAAGCCCTGAATAAGGCAATTTTAATTTCTCAATATGGACTAGACTTCTGGGATATACCAGATGGTTTCTTGTGTCCTCCTATACCAGGAAGAGCAGACTATATTCACCACATTGCTGATATCTTGGCGGCCAGTAACGATGGAAATTTCGTTAAAGGCGATAAAATTAAATGCCTAGATATTGGAGTAGGAGCTAATTGTGTATACCCAATAATTGGAAATAATGCTTACGGTTGGTCTTTCATAGGATCTGATATAGACCCAAAGGCGATAGAAGCAGCACAAAAAATTGTGACGTCAAACCCTTCTCTTCATGGTAAAGTCGAATTTCGACTTCAACCCAAACCTGAACATATATTTTCTGGAATTTTAAATACCGATGAAAAAGTAGATTTAACTATCTGCAACCCACCATTTCATGCTACACAAGCGGAAGCGGAAGCCGGAACACTTAGAAAATTAAGTAATCTAAAGAAAAAAAGGGTCAAGAAACCCGAGCTGAATTTTAGCGGTCAAGGTGGAGAACTTTGGACAGATGGCGGAGAAAAACGATTTGTACTTAATATGATCAATGAAAGTGCGCAATATTCTAAAAATTGTGCCTGGTTTTCAACTTTGGTTTCAAAGCAATCTAACCTACGTGCGTTTTATGATAGATTAGAAAAAGTAGGAGTTGTGGAGCACAAAACTACACCAATGGGGCAGGGTAATAAACTAAGTAGAATAATTGCTTGGACATTTTTATCGGCCGCAGAAATGAAATCTTGGGCAGTAGATAGATGGGTAAACGAATGAAATTTTGCCGCGGACCTTTTTTAATCATCAAAGGAGGTATTTTAAGCGGTCCTATTTGGTAAATTGACCCGAAGGGTCGAAATTTTTTTGAAAATTCAGCAAAAACGCTAAAATGGCAGGAGAAACCGATTTAAATATACTTTTAAGGACTTTAAAACCTAGTTTGAACAAAGGGAATTATGTTTTTATATCTGTAAAAGATATTCCGCATATTTCTAGGGAAAATATTTTATTTGAGTTCAAAGAAAAAGAAGGTATAACCATCATCTTAGAACAAGCAAAAGCCGATGAATTAAATTTTAAATACGAATTTGTTGCATCTTGGATTACACTTACCGTTCATTCTGCATTAGATGCTGTTGGTTTAACAGCTGCAGTTTCTACAGCACTAACAAAACATAATATCAGTTGCAATGTTGTTGCGGCATATTATCATGACCATATTTTTGTTTCAACCAAAGACACAAAAAAAGCAATGGAAGTTTTAAGTGAATTTTCAGGAAAATAAAGACTCCTTCATTTTCCTGAAAATTTTATTTTATCCCAATTTATTTAAAGCTGTTTCTATTCTAGAGATACTTTCCTCTTTACCGATCATGGCCATAATATCGAAAATATGTGGTCCTTTCATATCACCAACTAAGAATAGACGTAAAGGTGGCATCACTTTTCCAAAAGACAATTCTTTCTCGCCAATCCATGATTTTACAATGGTTTCGCTGTTTTCAGAAGAAAAATCTTCTATGGATCTTAATACCGAAATAAGATCGTTCATGATTGAAGCGGTATCTTCTTTCCATTGTTTTTTTGCAGCTTTCGCATTATACTCATTAGGCGCTACGAAGAAATAATCGCTTAAGTCCCAAAAATCAGAAACAAAAATTGCGCGCTCTTTTATTAGCGTAACCACTTTGGTAACATACTCTAAATCTAGTTTGTCATCATCAGAAATATGCTGTTTTACTGTCGGTAAGAATAACTTAGCCAACTCATTATCAGCAGTTTCTTGAAGATAATGCTGGTTGTACCATTTGGTTTTTTCTGGATCAAATCGAGCTCCAGATTTATTTACACGGTCTAGACTGAAGGTTTCTACCAATTCATCTAAAGAAAATAATTCTTGTTCCGTACCAGGGTTCCATCCTAATAATGCCAAGAAATTTATAACCGCCTCAGAAAAATAACCTGATTCTTTATACCCAACAGATTCGTTCCAAGAAAGAGGAAAAACAGGGAATCCCATTTTTTCGCCATCACGTTTGCTCAACTTTCCTTTTCCTACCGGTTTCATTATCAACGGTAAATGCGCAAATTCTGGAGCATCCCAACCAAAAGCATCATACAATTGCTTGTGTAGTGCCATAGAAGGCAACCATTCTTCACCACGAATTACATGGCTAATTTCCATTAAGTGATCGTCAACAATATTTGCCAAATGGTAGGTTGGCATACCATCACTCTTAAATAATACCTTATCGTCTAAAACATTGGTATCAATTTTAATTGTGCCCCGTATTAAATCTTGTAAGTGTAATGTTTCGTCTGGCGGAGTTAAAAAACGAATAACATAATCCTCGCCATTATCTAACCTGGCTTTAACCTCTTCGGGCATTAAAGACAATGAATTATCAAGCTTTAATCTATTATGCCAATTGTAAATAAAGGTTTTACCTTTTTCTTCATGGTCTTTTCTATGACCATCTAAACTTTCAGAAGTATCAAAAGCATAATATGCATTACCGCTTTCAACTAAATCATCAGCGTATTTTTTATACAAAGATTTTCGCTCGCTCTGTCTATATGGACCAAATCCGCCGTCTTTACCTATTCCCTCGTCAAAAGGAATTCCGCACCAATTTAAAGAATCAATAATATATTGCTCAGCACCTGCAACATATCTATTCTGGTCGGTATCTTCTATTCTAAGAATAAAATCTCCGCCATGTTTTTTAGCAAATAAATAATTAAATAGGGCAGTACGAACTCCACCAATATGTAATGGCCCAGTAGGACTAGGGGCAAAACGAACACGAACTTTCTTCGACATACTTTTTATATAAGTCCACAAAGATACATAACCGCTACTTTGTATCTAAAAATTTACAAACAGGATTTAATATCATCTTCTCAAAAAATACACTTAGATGCGTAGTTATCAAATACACAGTGTTTTGATTTAACAAATATTTCCCAACAAACATAGGTGATATCCGTTATCTTGGTATAAAAAAGAACAATTGCAAGACTATAAACACATTTTAGACCGATTAAATCAGTTTATTCAGAAACACTACTCTCAAGTTCTACTGAAAGGTATATTATTATTCTTTGCCTTCGGATTACTGTTTTTCTTATTGATTCTAGGGATAGAATATTTTCTATGGATGAACACTACCGGAAGAATGATACTTTTCGGAATTTTTATAGCTGTTGAACTATTTCTACTCTTCAAATACATTTTAACCCCAATTTTCTACTTATTTAAATTAAAACAGGGCATCGGACCAAAAGATGCTGCACAAATGATTGGGAAGCATTTTCCTGAAGTAGGAGATAAACTTACTAATTTATTAGATCTGGCAAACGACCCAGAACAATCAGAATTATTACTCGCTAGTATAAACCAAAGATCAAAACTGCTAGACCCAATTCCGTTTTCGAATGCAATTGACTTTAAAGATTCCTTAAAATATTTGAAGTATGCTATAGTTCCGATTGCCATAATAGGTTTATTGTTAATATCAGGAAATTGGAGCAGTTTTTTTGGTACTTATGAACGGGTAGTGAACTATGAAATGGCATATGAAAAGCCAGCACCATTCCAATTCGAATTATTATCAGATAATTTGAAAATATTACAAGATGAAACCTTTACCATACAGGTTGCAACAAAAGGTGAAGTAAAACCTGAAAATGTATATATAGAAATAGATGGCAAACAGATTCTTTTGCAACAAAACAATGGTTTCTATAAATATGAATTTACACCACCGATAACTACAACAAACTTTAAATTCGCAGCAAATAAGGTAAATTCTAGGGAATATACACTTACCGCTTTAGAGACGCCTTCCATTTTAGATTTCACCATGAATCTTACATATCCTTCATATCTAAACAAGCCAAATGAAAGTATAAAAAGTACGGGAAACGCTGTAATACCTGAAGGAACCAAAATACAATGGAAAATAAACGGTGAAAATACCGATAAGATTAATCTATCCACAAAAGACACGATACTACAGCTAACAAAAGAAAATAATACGTTCGAACTGGTAAAACGTATTTACAATGATTTCAATTATGAGCTAACAACCACCAACAAAAATGTTGAAGACTACGAACGTCTAACCTACAACTTTAAAGTAATTAAAGATGGGTACCCTACTATCAAGGTTAACCAAGTTCTAGATAGTTTGAATCCGAATGTATCTTACTATACTGGTAATGCAACAGATGATTATGGTTTAAGAAAAATAGATGTTGTGTATTTTGAAGTTGGAAAAGAAGAAGAAAAGAATAGTATAAACCTATTGAAATCAACTTCGAACTATGAGCAATTTTATTACACTTTCCCCTCTGGTTTAGAACTAAAAGAAGGCAAAAATTATGGTTTTTATTTCGAGGTTACTGACAACGATGCTATACATAATGGTAAGACCATAAAGAGTCAAATATACCAGCAGGTATTGCTAGATGAAAATCAATTAAAAAACAAAGATTTAGAGTCGCAACAATCACTAATAAAAGACCTTGATAAATCGTTACAAAAATTTAAAGAACAGAAAGCATCTTTAGAAGAAATTAATCAAAATCACAAAGAAAAAAACAGTCTTAATTTCAATGACAAGAATCAAATAAAAGACTATTTAAAAAAACAAGAACAGCAAGAACAGCTGATGCAAAAATTCAGCAAAGAATTAAAAGAAAATTTAAATAAGGAAAATAAAGATGACAAATTAAACCAATTGTTAAAAGAACGTTTAGAACGTCAAGAAGAGCAAGCTAAGAAAAACCAACAACTCCTTGAAGAACTTAATAAAGTAGCTGATAAAATAAAGAAAGAAGACCTTACCAAGAAACTAGAAGAACTAGGTAAAAACCAACAAAACAGTCAACGTAGCCTTGAACAGTTATTAGAATTAACCAAACGGTATTATGTTACAGAAAAAGCTTCTCAGATTGCACGCGATTTAGAAGAATTAGCCAAAAGACAAGAAGAACTTTCAGAACAAAAAAATGAAAATAATACCGCTGAAAACCAGAAGAAACTAAATGAAGAATTTGATAAAATTTCAGCTGAAATAGATGACCTAAAAAAGGACAATGACAAGCTCAAAAAACCAATTGATATAAATATTGATAAAAGTAAAAAAGAGGGGGTAAAAGAAGACCAAAAAGAGGCACTAGAACAACTTGAAAAAAACACCTCTCAAGACCAGAATAAACCAACCAGTTCTGACGCAAATAAAAAGCAAAAATCTGCTTCAGATAAAATGAAAGAAATGAGTGAACAACTTAGCGAATCATCTTCTGGTGGAGGCGGTGGTTCATCTGTAACTGAAGATGCAGAAATGCTGAGACAAATTCTTGATAACCTTATCATATTTTCATTCAAACAAGAAACTTTATATGACAGACTAACAGCCAGAGAAGACCAAGATGCTACTCAATATTCTGAAACGGTGCGCGATCAGAATCAATTAAAGGGTTTATTCGAACATGTTGATGATAGTCTTTTTGCATTATCACTTCGACAGGCTGAGCTTTCAGAATTTGTGAATGAACAAATTACCGAAGTGTATTATAACATTGATAAATCTTTAGAAACCATGGCAGATGGTCAAATGTTTCAAGGAATTTCTCATCAGAAGTATGTCTTGACAGCAGCAAATAGCCTTGCAGATTTTTTAGCAGAAGTAATGGAAAATATGAATTCGAGCATGCAAATGGGCAAAGGTTCTGGACAAAGCGAAGGTGGTTTTCAATTACCAGATATCATCAAAGGACAACAGCAATTAGGTGAAAAAATGGGTCAACAAGGTAAATCTGGAAGTGAAGGAAAAGAAGGTGAAAGTGGGGAAGGTAAACAGGGTGAAAATGGAGAAAGTGGTGAAGGTGGAAAACAAGGCGAACGTAGTAAACAGGGCACTAACGGAAAAGAAGGAGAGAGTGGAAATGACGGGGAAAATGGAAAAAATGGAGAAGGAAAAAGTGGGAAAAATGGTGAAAATGGACAGGGTGGAGAAAACGGGCAAGGAAATAATGGGTCTAATGGCACAAATGGACAAGGGCAAGGCGCAATGAGTGAAAATGAACTAAAAGAAATATATGAAATCTATCAAAATCAACAAAAATTAAGACAAGAATTAGAAAAACAACTTGAAAATATGATTAATTCTGGTGATCAAAAATTGGGTCAAAAATTGATCAAACAGATGGAAGATTTTGAGAACGATCTTTTAGAAAATGGAATAACACAACGTACCATCAACAAAGCCAATACTATACAGTATGAATTGTTGAAATTAGAGAATGCAGCACTTAAGCAAGGAGAGAAATCTGAGCGAGAAAGTAATAGGAATACCAAAGACTTCACAAATCCTATTACTACTAAACCCTCATTATTAGATAATTATCGTAATGAAGTTGAAATTTTAAATAGGCAAAGCTTACCTTTGCGGCAAAATTTTCAATCTAAGGTTAAAGAGTACTTCAAAGCAAATGATTAATTACAATTACCTAACAGAATTTAAACTTGTAGCTGAAAATAACTTCGATTCATGGATTACAAAATCTTGTAATACCGAAGGGTTTTCTATAATTGAACTCAACTACATTTTTTGTAGTGATGACTACTTGCTTAAAATAAATCAAGATTACTTACAACACGATTATCTAACAGACATTATCACTTTTGATTATGTGTCAGGAAAAAATGTGTCGGGCGACCTATACATTTCAATTGACCGCGTAAAAGAAAACGCAAAAGAGTTTAATGTTTCATTTGATAATGAATTAAAACGCGTAATGATTCATGGGGTTTTACATCTTATGGGTTATTCGGATAAATCGGATGCAGCTACTGCCGAAATGCGCGCTAAAGAAGAAGAAAAAATAAAGCTGTTCCACGTGGAACAATAGAAAATATGTTTGGAGAAGAATATGATGTAATTGTAGTTGGCGGAGGACACGCCGGTGCAGAAGCGGCAGCAGCAGCTGCAAACTTGGGTTCAAAAACCTTATTAGTAACCATGAATTTGCAAAATATAGGACAGATGTCTTGTAACCCGGCAATGGGTGGAATTGCAAAAGGACAAATTGTTAGGGAAATCGATGCACTCGGTGGATATAGCGGAATAGTTTCTGACAAATCCGCCATACAATTTAAGATGCTTAACAAATCTAAGGGACCTGCAATGTGGAGTCCTAGAACACAAAACGATAGAATGCGTTTTGCAGAAGAGTGGCGTTTAATGTTAGAACGTACTCCGAACGTAGACTTTTATCAAGAAATGGTTTCTGGATTGTTGGTAGAAAATCATAAAGTTGTTGGTGTAAAAACCTCTTTAGGAATTGATATAAGATCAAAAGCAGTTGTATTAACTAATGGTACTTTCTTAAATGGACTTATCCATATTGGTGAAAAACAATTTGGTGGAGGTAGAGCAGGAGAAAAAGCAGCAACTGGAATTACAGAACAATTGGTTGAATTAGGTTTCGAAAGTGGAAGAATGAAAACCGGTACTCCACCACGAGTAGATGGTAGATCATTAGATTATTCTAAAATGATTGTACAACCTGGAGATGCAATTCCTGAAAAGTTTTCTTATACAAATACAAAACCATTAGCACACCAACGTGATTGTTACATGACACATACAAGTGCAATGGTTCATGATTTGTTACGTGAAGGATTTGACAGATCACCAATGTTCAATGGTAGAATAAAAAGTATTGGTCCAAGATATTGCCCTTCTATTGAAGATAAAATAAACAGATTTGCTGATAAGGATAGTCACCAAATGTTTATTGAACCAGAAGGCTGGGAAACTGTAGAAGTATATGTAAATGGATTTTCAACTTCTTTACCTGAAGATGTTCAGTTCAAAGCTTTGCGTTCTGTCGTAGGTTTTGAAAAAGTAAAATTCTTTAGACCAGGTTATGCGATAGAGTACGACTACTTTCCGCCAACACAATTAAAGCATACACTAGAAACTAAGCTAGTTGAAAATTTATATTTCGCCGGACAAATAAATGGAACCACCGGATATGAAGAAGCAGCATCGCAAGGATTAATGGCTGGAATAAACGCACATCTGAAAATTAAAGAAGAGAACCCGTTAATACTAAAAAGAGACGAAGCTTACATTGGTGTATTGATTGACGACCTAATTACAAAAGGTACAGAAGAACCATATCGTATGTTTACATCACGTGCAGAATATAGAACATTACTTAGACAAGATAATGCTGATTTAAGATTAACACCTTTAAGCCATGCTATAGGTTTTGCAACAGATTCAAGAATGAAAAGAATGGAGCAAAAACTAGAACAGTCTGAAGCTCTTGTTAACTTCTTTAGAGAAACTAGTGTACTACCAAAAGACATAAATCCTATTTTCGAAAGCGTTGATTCATCATTAGTAAAACAGTCTGATAAAATGTACAAAGCATTTTCAAGACCAAATGTTACTATGGACCACATGCTTCAACTAGGTGCAGTATCTGAATTTGTTGAACAAAATAAATTCGATGGTGAAATTCTTGAACAAGCAGAGGTACAAATAAAATATTCTGGCTACATAGCAAAAGAAAAATTGAATGCTGATAAACTTCATAGATTAGAAGCAGTTAAGATTCCCCCTAATTTTGATTACTCACAATTGAAATCTTTATCTTTTGAAGCAAGAGAAAAAATGACAAAAATTCAACCAGTTACCATTTCTCAAGCATCAAGAATTAGTGGAGTTACTCCGAGTGACATCAGTGTACTTTTAGTTTTTCTTGGAAGGTAGGGCAAATTGTTCCACGTGGAACAATGAAAATTTATAAGATCAATTTCAACATTCATAATTAAGTCATGCCTAACAATATTTCAAAAATCTCGACAAAAGATTTTCTTGTAACTCTAGAATCATTTGAATTAGAATATGATTCTAAAACTGATATGCTAGTTACAAAACCTATACCCCAAGATTTAGAAAAATACTACGACCCAAATAACTATATTTCACATTCCGATAGTGGAAATGGTTTACTTGAAAAAATTTATCAAACTGTAAAAAAATACACATTAAATAATAAAGTAAAGCTGATAAATGAATATACCATAGACGAAAAAAAATTACTTGATATAGGATGTGGAACAGGAGAATTTCTAATTAGTGCAAAAAACAAAAATTGGGAAACAGTAGGGGTGGAGTTGAACGATAGTGCAAGAAAAAAAGCAATAGATAAAAAACTAGAAATTTATAAATCATTAGATGATTTAAATAATCAAAAATTTGATGTAATAACTCTATGGCATGTACTTGAACATCTACCAGATTTAGACAAGCAGATAAATAAGATAGCATCTCTTTTAAATAAAAATGGTACACTCATAATAGCTGTTCCAAATTACAAATCATATGACGCTCAATACTACAAAGAGTTTTGGGCTGCCTATGATACCCCAAGACATCTATGGCATTTTTCACAGAATGCAATAAGAAGTATTTTTAAAAATAAAAAAATCGAAGTAGTCAAAACGCTACCAATGTACTTCGATTCTTATTATGTATCACTATTATCAGAAAAATATAAATCTGGTTCTTCAAATTACTTAAAAGCATTATACAGAGGATTTATCTCAAATATGAAGGCGAAGAAATCTACTGAGTATTCTTCTCTAATATATGTGCTAAAAAAAGAGTAAAAAGCTATTTAGAGACGTTTTAAGAGATTTTATAGCATAAATCATATACTATATTTAAATTATCATAATAATCCCTTAAATATACTTTAAAATAAGTCATTAAAATAAGTAAAATCGATATTATAAATAAATACGATAGGATATTTCTATGTTTACTTAAATCTCATCATTTATATAGATTTTAAAATATTTTCATTCTAAAAGCTTTATTACTTTTGCACGACATAAAAATGAAAAAATGAAAAACCTAATTTTAATTTTCGCTATCGCATTATTAGCATCTTGCCAACAAGAAAAAATCGGATACGTAGATAACGTAAAATTGATGGATGAGTATCAACAAAAAATTGATGTTGAATCTAAATTCAAAGTTAAAGCAGATGCTTTAGCAAAAACTAGAGATAGTATTTCTCAAGCTTTTCAATTTGAGGCACAAGCTTTTCAAACTAAAGCTCAAAAAATGTCTCAATCAAAAGCTCAAGAAGAATATGCAGAAATGCAACAGAGAGGTCAAATTATTGGTCAACAACTTCAACAGCAAGATCAACAATTACAAATGGAAGGCCAAACTGAAATGGACAGCATAGTTTCTAAAGTAAAAGAAGAAATTAAAGCTTACGGTCAGACAAACAATTACACTTATATTTTAGGTGGTGGAGATGGTGGTAGTGTTCTTTATGGTAAAGACGCTAACGATCTTACTGATGAAATAGTAAAGTTGCTTAACGATAAGTACAAGAAATAAAACTATTATTTACTTCAATTAAAAAGCCGGTCAATGACCGGCTTTTTTTATTCTATAGAATTACTTTCAAATCTTTCTAATTCATGTTCTATATTAAACTGATCCTTAGGTAGAAAACCTTTTACTATTAGAACGATACCACAGATCACCAATATAACTCCGATTATCTTTTTTACATAAACAATTCTACTTGGCGTTAGCTTACGTTTTAATTGCTTGGCTAAAAGAATTTTAAAAATATCAGTAACAAAATAGGAGAGTAGTACAGTTGCAAAAAAGGTAAAGAAACGATTAGGTTGATTATCTAGAGTAGGACCAATAATTATAATAATACCTAACCAGAATACAAGTACACCTATATTAATAAAGTTGAGTAAAAATCCTTTTACAAAAAGACCAAAGTAATCAGATTTTCTAATCTTTTTAGAATCAACAGGTATTGCTTTTTTATCCACTTTAAAGAAAGTAACAAGACCGTATACCAAAAGTATGACTCCGCCAAAAACATAAAGACCTGGTTGATTACTTAAATTTTCAAGAAGTTGAAAACTACTAAAATAAGCTACAAGAATAAATAATACATCTGCTAGTAGCACTCCTATATCAAATGTAATAGCAGCTCTAAAACCCTTTACTGCACTAGTTTGTAACAAGACAAAGAAAACCGGCCCAACCATAAAGCTTAGGAAAAAGCCCAAAGGAATTGCTGCCTGTATATCTTCTAACATGTACTATTGCATTCTTTTAATGGTACCACCAAATACCGTTTTCTCTTCAAGTTTCTTAGGATCGCCAAATACAAGAACTTCTCCACCAGCTTTAACAGTTGCCTTTACATAATCTTTTGCATTAATCTCTGCCCTTGAACCAGCATTTACATTAATAGTAGAAAAGTTGGTAACAAAGCCTTTACCTTCATATACACCACCAGTATTAATTTGAACATCTTGCAGATTTGAAGAACCTGCTGTTCTTATAACTCCACCAGAGACTGACTTTATTAACATTTGTTCTACTTCTGCACTAACAATTAATTCGCCACCCTCTTGAGCTTTTAGTTCTAAAATATCTTGTTTAATGATATTTTCTGTAACAATTCTCGCATCTTCATTGACATCAATAACTAAAATATCTGCAGCATAATATAAATCTATAAAAGTTTTATAACCACTGAATATTTTACCGATTTGCATCCGTATTTTTAAAACACCTTCGTTATTAACAATGGCTACTTTACTAGTATTCTCACCAGTAATAACAACCTTATTTTCTGTAGATTTAATAAGATTGATAGATAAACCATCAAAAACTTTCAACTCTTTAAAAGGTTCTAAGTTTTGGGTAACCTCATTATCTTGGCCAGTAACCAAAAGACATCCTAAGAGAAACATTATAAGTAAAACTTGTTTCATTCTTTTCTGTGTAATTTTTCAAAGAATACATTTCAATTTTGAAATGTATTCTTAATTCAGGCTTCTTATACCAAAATCTATTCCAAATTATTTATTACTATCTGGAATCAAAGCAAAATCTAAATGCCTTTTCACTAAATCGGTGCTTTTTACCATAACAGTAATTTCATCACCTAAGGTATATGTCTTCTTGGTACGTTCACCAACAATAGCATATTGCTTCTCGTCAAAGATATAATAATCTCCTTTGATGTCTCTTATACGAATCATGCCTTCACATTTATTATCAATGATTTCAACATAAATTCCCCATTCGGTAACACCACTAATAACTCCGCGGAATTCTTCATCTTTATGGTCCTGCATGAATTTAATCTGCATGTACTTAATAGAATCACGTTCAGCACTTGATGCTAAATATTCCATATCTGAAGAATGCTTACATTTCTTCTCAAATTCTTCAGCATTTGCAGAACTACCACCATCTAAATAATGCTGTAATAATCTATGCACCATTACATCTGGGTATCTTCTAATCGGAGAAGTAAAATGAGTATAGTAATCAAAAGCTAATCCATAATGCCCAATATTATCTATAGTATAAATCGCTTTACTCATACTACGTATCGTAAGCGTATCTACCATATTCTGTTCTTTTTTACCTTTTACATCTTGTAGTAATTGGTTTAAAGAAGAACTTATAGATTTCTTATCCTTAAAATCTAATTTATGTCCGAATTTAGAAACGATACCATTTAAAGCCATTAACTTATCTGGGTCTGGATCATCGTGTATTCTATAAACGAATGTCTTTTTAGGTTTTTGTTTACCAATAAATTCAGCAACTTTTCTATTTGCCAAAAGCATAAACTCTTCAATCAGCTTATTCGCATCTTTAGATTCTTTGAAATAAACACCGATCGGTTCGCTATTCTCATCAAGATTAAAACGAACTTCAACTTTATCAAAAGAAAGCGCACCTTGATCCATACGTTTAGAGCGCATTATTTTAGCAAGCCTATCCATTTCTAGCGTAGCCTCTACAACATCTTTAGAAACGCTATATGCAGCTTCTCTTATCGATATATCTTCAGGTATATTGCCGTTACCATTCTCAATGATATATTGAGCCTCTTCATATGCAAAACGTTCGTTAGAATCGATTACAGTTCGTCCAAACCATTGATTTCTTATAATCGCATTGCTATCTAGTTCAAAAATTGCAGAAAAAGTATATTTTTCTTCATTAGGTCTTAATGAACAAGCATTGTTAGAAAGTACTTCTGGTAACATAGGTACCACACGATCTACTAAATAAACAGATGTTGCTCTTTCATAAGCTTCATCATCTAAAATGGTGTCTTTTTGTAAGTAATGAGAAACATCGGCAATATGTATACCTATCTCATAATTACCATTTTCTAATTTTTGAAACGATAATGCATCATCAAAATCTTTAGCATCTTTTGGATCAATGGTAAACGTAAGAACATCTCGTATATCTCTACGTTTTTTAATTTCTTCTTCTTTAATGCTGGTATCTAGACCATCTGCAAAATTCTGAACATCTGCAGGAAAAGAATATGGTAAACCATACTCCGCTAAAATGGAATGAATTTCAGTATCATGTTCACCAGGTATACCTAAAACTTCGGTAACCCTACCAAAAGGAGAATCAACATCATCGGGCCAATCGGTTATTTCTACTAAAACCTTTTCACCATCATTTGCTCCATTTAATTTATCCTTTGAAACAAAAATATCGGTATACATTCTAAAATCTGAAGGTCTTACGAATGCAAAAGTCTTCTGCATATCAACAATACCAACAAAAGTTGTTTTATATCTTTCAAGTACTTTAACTATTTCACCTTCAAGCTTTTTACTTTTCTTTCGGGGATAGATATATACTTCAACTTTATCTTTATGAAAAGCTTTATTTAATTTATTGGCAGGTATAAAGATATCATCGTCCATACCATCAACAACGATATAGGCATTACCCTTACCGGTAACATCTACAGTACCTTCGTGGTAAGACTTTGTATCTTCTAAAACTTTGTACTGACCTCTGTCAATTTCTTGAATTCTTTTTTTCTCTTTAAGCTCAGTTAACCTTTTAATGAGGGTATTTCTATCTTGAGCATCTGTAATATCAATTTTAGCAGCAATCTGCTTATAGTTGAAACTTTTATTTGGCTCCTTTTCAAGAACGGTAAAAATTCCTCTTGTAATTTCGTTCTTTCTATGGTTCTTCGCCTTCTTATTCTTCTTCGACATTTAAACTTTTAATTTATTGGAAAATTACGAATTATAATCCACTAGCTGTTATTCTACTTCTTATTGAAAAGTTAAGTAAACGAGTTGTTATTAACATATATATCATATTAGACATTTTTTCTTTTAAATTAAATTAAATATTAATGGTTATTATAGCTTGTTAATATCTAGAATAACTTATTTCAATATTACTTGTCTTTATGAGATACTAATACTTGTTGACAACCTATTATATTAATCTACAATTGAAAATCAGTATTTTGAGAAGTTATTAAACGTGGTTTATAAGTGCTATTAACATGAATTTATTAATAACTAAATGTAATTTTAATGTTAACTAGGGTTGTTAATTTGATGAAAATCCTCTAATAGTTTCTAATATTTAAATTCGTCTTCAGAAGATTAAAAGTGTAAGCAGATGTTAACTTTAATAACCAAATTTTTAAGCAACTTTTTCTAAACAATTTATGCATTAAGTAATCTTGCTTATAACATACTAATTAACAATTTTAATTTCTGATCTAACAACAATTGTTGTGAACCCCTCGTTTTTTGTTGTGAATGCCTGATTATTGTACCTTTAGCATGGTTTTGTTCTACCCCCACTAGATATAAACCTTGAACTAATAACCTTTAAATATAAAGTATATGAAAATAGCTATTGGTAATGACCATGCTGGTACAGAATACAAGTTAGCTATTATAGGTTTACTTAAATCTATACATGTTGAAGTTATTAACTATGGTACAGATGGTACTGATAGTGTTGATTATCCTGATTTTGCGCACCCTGTGGCATTAGATGTTGAAAATGGTACTGCCGATTATGGAATTTTAATCTGTGGTAGTGGTAATGGGGCTTGTATGACCGCTAATAAACAACAAAATGTAAGAGCTGCCTTATGTTGGACAAAAGAGATAACGAAACTAGCTAGAGAACACAACGATGCCAATATATTAAGTTTACCGGCGAGGTATATTTCTTTACCTCAAGCACTTGAAATGGTTTCTACGTTTTTAAACACTTCTTTTGATGGAGGTAGACATGAACGCAGAATTGAAAAGATTCCACTTCAGTAGATAGTTATTATAACTATGTTGATAACCCAAAATAGTTATTACAACTAATTAATAATCAAATATTTATTAGGTTATAGATATGAACATATCTAATTAATTAAGCAAACTCATGTTAGATATTAAAGTAATTGGTTTTAAAGAATTCGATATTGAAGAACTGTACAAAGTACTACAATTACGAAGCGATATTTTTGTCGTAGAACAAGATTGTGTTTATTTAGATTTAGATGGCAAAGATGGTAAAGCTTTACACATCATCGGATTTAAAGACAATACGGTAGTAGCGTATACAAGAATTTTTAAACCAGGCGATTATTTTGACCAAGCGAGTATTGGCAGAGTAGCAGTACATAAAGATTTTAGAAAATTCGGTTATGGTAAAGTAATTATGGAAGCTTCTATTAAAGCTGTAGAAGAACGTTTTATTGAAAATGAAATAAAAATTTCAGCTCAAAAATACCTAACCAAATTTTATACTGATTTAGGATTTAATGCCACAGGAAAAGAATATCTAGAAGACGGTATACCGCATTTAGAAATGATCAAAAAATAAAAAAGTCCGCAATTAGCGGACTTTTTTAATACGTTATTTTAAAATATTAAATTTTGATAGGCGTTTTATTACTTAAGTTGATATCCTCAAGCATATTATCTGTAAACTTATAATGACCTTTAGTAGTTATTATTCTAAATCTGTTAGAGTTCATTCTACTTAAAGTATCTAAAAACAACCATTTCGATTTCAATAATCTGGTTTTTGGTGATTTTAAACTTATATCAAAATAATATTTTCTTCCATTTTTAATAGCTACGATGTCTGGCGTAATGTTGTCTTCCATACCTTTTCTCGAATATGATTTCGGAGTTTCGTAACCCTCCATATCAGCCTTAATATTCTCGAAACCGGTAGCTTCTAAATGTTGAATTGACTTTTCTAAAAATTCTACGTTTTCTGACTTTTCTACTTTTACCATACCTAATAAAATAACAAAAAAAAGGACAATTCCTAATTTTAAACGTTGATTAACAATATGTTGAGTTTAAAAACAGAAATTTTAAACCTATTCTTTTTTTGATAATTAAAGAGGTTAATGTACTTTAAAACTCTAGAAGAGAAAGATGTATTAAGTTGATTTTATTTTTTCTGAGAGTACTTCTCCTATTTTTCTAACCACACCTACAACCAAAGCATTACCCATAAAAAATGCTCTTTTAGTATTTGAAATACCTTCAAGTAGCGTATGATTATCTGGGAACATATTCAAGCGTTCCAATTCTACAGGGGTTAATCTACGAAGTCCTTTTTTGGTGTTAATAACATGTTTAAAGCGCGAAGCGCTTTTACCGCCTTCACCAGTTATGATTGTTCTTGATGCATTATCCAACGCATCAGGAAAAATCATACTACCCTCATTATAATGGTACGCAAAGCCAGATTTAGAAGTCCGGGTTTCTTTCTTAGAACCTTTTAAATAATACCATTTATCATGCTCCTCTTCAGGAATATAAAATTCTTCGGGTATTTCTTCTTGCTGTAAAACATCGGCTAAGACTGTTCTTTTACCAATATAACTAGCCTTAGTTTTAGCGGTGTATACTTTTCCTTTAATGAATACTCCGGTATTTTGAAAGGGAGATAATTTTTCACCCAAATTAAAATTTTCAGATAGCGATACAAGGTCATCGGCAATATCGAACGAAATCATTTTTGAAGAAGTACTTGATATCGGAAAAGCCGTTGCTATAGTTCCTTTTTCAAAAATCCATTCTTCGGCTGTAGTTTTTTTAAATTGTTTATAAAGCGGCGTAGATTTATGGTATCCTAAGAAAAAAATACGTCTTCTTCTTTGTGGCATTCCGTAATCTGCAGCGTTGATAACCCGCCATTCTACGGCATAACCTAAATCATCTAAACTTTTAAGCATTATGGCAAAATCTCTACCTCTTTGATTTGACGGAGATTTTAACAATCGATCTACATTTTCAAGAAATAAGTATTTCGGCGGATTTTTCTTTTCCGATAAAATTCTATGAATGCTCCACCATAGAACCCCTTTTTTACCAATAAGACCTTTAGAATTGTTCAGTGTAGCGGCAACGGAGTAATCTTGACAAGGAAAACCACCAACTAAAATATCGGCATCGGGTATATCTTTAGTGGGTACCTCAGAAATATCTTCATTTCTATGATTCTCATGACCGAATCTAGCTTCATAAACTGTAGAGGCGTGCTGCGCTTTCGTACTAGGCTCAAATTGGTTACTCCAAACTACTTCGTAGTTCTCGGTATCCTCTAATCCTAAGCGAAATCCGCCAACACCCGCAAAAAGTTCTATGACCTTTAGTTTCTTCATTTGCGATAAAATTACATAATTTCACAAGGCTAATACTATTAGAAATTATTTTACAGATGAAGAGAATAATCTTAAAGAGGTCTTTTGTATTGATTTTGATTGCTTTAAATACAGCATGCAGTGTACATATTGATGAAAAGAAATTATTGGTCAAAGAAATTGAGATCATAAAAAGCACTTTTGCACCCGATAAGCGTACTGCACTTTTTAATTTAGAAGTATTAGATGGACCATCGGGTTTTACTTTAACTGGAGAAACTAATTTACCATTAGCTGTAGATTCTTTAAATAGTCTTTTAAAGGAAAAGGGAATTACTGCTACCAATGATATAAAAATTTTACCAGCAGAAGATTTAGAAGGTATGACCAAGGCGGTTATTAACATCTCTGCAGCCAATCTTAGAAGTAACCCTAAACATTCGGCAGAACTGGCTACACAGGCCACTTTAGGTACTGTTGTTAATGTTCTAAAAAAAGAAGGAGATTGGTACTTGATACAAACACCAGATAAGTATTTGGCTTGGGTAGATTTAGGCGGAATAGAATTAATGAATGCAGATGATATAAAGGGGTGGAGAACTGCGGATAAAATTATTTATGCCAATACTTATGGGCATGCATTTAGTTCTGAAGAGGCTAAAAACAGAATATCTGATGTAGTTGCCGGAAGCTTATTAAAACTATTAAGTAGTAATGAGGAGTTTTTTAAAATAGAATTTCCAGATGGTAGACAGGGGTACATTTCTAAAGACGAAGCAGAAGAATACGATACTTGGTTATCAAATTTAAGTTATAACGCAGATTCACTTATTGCTACTTCAAAAACCTTAATGGGTGTACCATATTTATGGGGTGGTACTTCTACAAAAGGTGTTGATTGTAGCGGTTATACAAAGACTATCTATTACTTAAATGGTATGGTAATTCCGCGCGATGCATCTCAGCAAGTGCACGCTGGTAAGCCTATAGATTCTATTGCAGATTTTAGTAAATTACAAAAAGGAGATTTATTGTTCTTTGGAAGAAAAGCAACAGAAACAAGCTCAGAGAAAGTAGTTCATGTAGGTATGTGGATTGGTGACAATCAATTTATACATTCATCTGAAATGGTACGTATAAGCAGTGTTGATAAAGATTCGCCAAATTATGATGCGTTTAATGTAGGTAGATATTTAAGAACCCAACGCTTATTAAATGAAGATGATCCTTTACTTCTAAACCTAAATATTACAAAACCGTTAAAAGATTAAATATTTTGTTTTTTAAAGAGGCGTTTCATCGATTTTAAGATAAATAATATAACATAGTAATAATGAGCTCGTTTTAATATGGAACGATCATTTACGTACTATGAAAAAAACAATTCTTCTAGTTTTAATCTGCTGTTTTGTAGGATCATCTTTTGCCATCGCTCAAAACGATGCTGCCACAATTTATTTTAAGGACGGAACTAAACTTCAAGGTTTAGCTAAACTTATAAATGGAGACCAGGTAAAATTTAAAAAGGTTAAAGGAGATAAGGCACAAAAATATCATTTCGATAACCTTGAACAGGTTGTTATAAATGATAGAGAAGAGGCTTCTACCTATATTTATTTAGAAACTCGAGAAGGCTATTTCAATGTAGTAAGAGAACTGGAAATAGGTGCTGTAAATTTATATGTTCTTGAACAAACCGGATATTCTGCACCCATGTTTGTAGGTGGTGTAAACGGTCAAATGAATATGGCGCACGGTAATTACTACGATATTAAAAATCTTTATGTTAGAAGAGGTGTAAGTGGAGAAATTACACACTTAGGGTCTAATCAACTTTTTAGTAAGAATTTTAAAAATGCAGCTTCTACTTATTTTTCAGATTGTCCGGTTTTAGTGGAGAAAATTATAAATAAAGAATACAAGAAAAAGCACATTAGAGACATTGTAAATTTTTATAATTTAAAATGTAATGAGCAGCATGTGCTTATTCTTAAAAAATAGTTCTACCGCTTTTATTAATCTGCAGTAATAAACTCGCGTATATCTTTACTTAATTTAATAAAATCTGGTTCATGTGTATACATCATATGTCCCGCTTCATAATACTTCATTTCAACACGCTCTTTTACGATTCCGTTTCTATCAAATGTATATTCAGCATCAAAAAACGGAGTAATTAAATCATAATATCCACTCGCTACCATTACTTTCATAGCTGTATTTCTACGCATGGTTTCACCTAAATCTGGTGCAGTATTTACAGGCATTGGTTCCCAATATTTTCCGTCGGGTACTGTTCTCCATCTCCAATTAGACCCACCACCAGAAGTAATATAGGGTCTATCCATTTTCACCTTTAATTCTGCAGCGAAATAATGATTTAAGCTAGCAGTATAGGCAGCACTTATTTGATAACTTGCCGCATCGCCCAAATGCGGATTCTCAGAAACTTTATCTTCCTCATCACCCATAAATCGTCCGTCTAATCTACCGATAGCCAAACCTTTTTCTTCTAGTAATTTTTTCTGAAATCTACCCATTAATATTCTCAAGTTAGATTGTAGAATATATGTTTTATCTAATCCTGTGAAATAAGAAAGCTTTTCAGCTATTGTGTTCTTTTCAGCTTCACTTAACGAATTACCTTTGTATAAAGAAGGTATATAAGTGTTGTATGTAAAATCTCTACATTCTTGTGTAAAGCTTTCTAAAGACTTGCCCAGACCTGCTTTTTTATGATACCAGGCAGTAGCAGCCATACTGGGTAAATAAGTAATGAACGAAGTAATATTGTTCTTAACTGAAGTTGAACCGGCATAATCTAATGCTTGCGATATAAGTATCATTCCGTTAAGAGCCATATTTTGACCAGAACCTTCCAAGGCTTTCCCTAATGCAGCAGCACGAGTAGTTCCATAACTTTCACCTGCTAAATATTTAGGCGAAAACCAACGTTCATTTTCGGTCACCCATTTTCTAATAAACTGGGCAAAAGAATTCACATCTTCTTTTAATCCGTAGAAATCTTTCCCTTCTCCTTTACCAACCAAACGACTATAACCGGTACCTACGGGATCAATAAAAACTAAATCGGTAACATCAAGTAAACCATGGTCGTTGTTTACTAAATTGTAAGGTGCTGCGCCATCATCAGATTTTGCATCAGAATCTACTTTTACAATTTTTGGTCCGAAGAACCCCATGTGTAACCACATCGAAGCAGATCCTGGTCCGCCATTAAAAACAAAGGTTACCGGTCTTTTAGCAACATCTCCCATATTGGTTTTGGTGTAGGCAACAGACCAAAATGTAGCAATAGAATCTCCGTCTTTATTAGTTAAAAAAGTTTCTTTAGCTGTTGTTGTATAATCTATAGCTGTACCACCAAAAACACCTTTGTGCTTGGTTATAAAAGATTTTGCTTCTGGTATGGGTTTCGTTTTAGTTTCCTTTTTTGGGTCTTGAGCTTGCAAAAATTGAAGAAAAAATAGACTGGTCGCTAGTAATAGAAAATTTCTCATTTTGAGTAAAAGTATTGATGGTGTCGTTAGTTTGTACTTTTAAAAGTAACAATAATAAATGAACAGATGTACTGGTATTGATTGGAATATCTCTCAATAATCGCATCGCCTAAGGTATCAGAACATTGAGTATATTTATATATGTATTTTTTGCATCAGTTCCCTTTTTCTGATAATTCAACCAAACACCATCAACATGAAAAAACAACAACTTAAATCTCAACTACTCGGAACTTCACTTTTATTTTTATTAGGATGCGGATTAATTACCTCGCAAGAAACAAACGATGGTTGGGAAACCATGTTCAATGGTAATGATTTAGATGGGTGGATCACCAAAGTGCACCATTATGAAGTGGGCGATAACTATGCAGATACCTTTAGGGCAGAAGATGATATGGTGAAGGTGAGGTATGATAAATATGAAGGAGAATTTAACAATAGGTATTCTCATTTATACTATGACAAACCATTTTCAGATTTTCATTTTACGGTACAGTATAGATTTCTAGGCGAACTATATAGAGGTGCACCAGATTATACAATTTTGAACAGCGGTGTAATGTTTCACTCTCAAGACCCAAAAACAATGCTAAAAGAACAAGATTGGCCCATAAGTGTTGAGATACAATTTTTAGCGGGAGTAGAAGAAGGTGTAGAACGCCCAACAGGTAATATGTGTTCACCAGGTACCGATGTAGTTTTTGAAGGTAAAATTGACCCAAGACATTGCATTAATTCAACATCCGATACGTATTATGGTAATCAATGGGTAACGGCAGAATTAGTAGTTTATCACGATTCATTAGTTAAACATATTATAAATGGTAAAACAGTACTAGAATACACAAAACCACAAATTGGTGGAGGTGTAGCCAAAGGTTATGACCCTAAAATGAAACAAGATGGCAAGTTGTTAACAGAAGGTTTTATTGCTCTACAAAGCGAAGGGCAACCAATTGATTTCAAAAATATAAAAATTAGAAATTTAAAAGGATGCACAGACCCAAAAGCAACGAACTACAAAGAGTATTACGAGGTTTCAGATACAAAAGCATGTATCTATAATTAGAATGGTCACTTAATATTTAAGTAAAGAATACTATTTTAAAATAGCGCTGTATTTAGAATTATTGCTTAACAATTCGGTAGCTGCTAAAATAGCATCATCGTTATTTAAGTAATATTGGTATAAACCATCTCTGTAGAAATAACGCTTTACAATTTCATCTTCAAGATTCTTTTGAATCTCACTTTGGTATTTGTCCAACGCGTTGATTTTCCCTTTATCAATGTTCGCTAACAAGGTTTTATAACTGTCTTGAACATCTGAGCCTAAAAAGTCGTTTTCATCGCCAGATAGCGCTTTTTTAATGGCTTGCTCTGCTTTGGTCTCAAAAGAGAAACTACTCTGTTTTACATAGCTCTTAAAAGCATTAAAATCGGCATCTGTAAATTTAAAGTCGGCAACAGCATTATACTTATGTGCATAATGGTAATTAGTGGCATAATCGAAAATGACGTTATTCTGTAGCAATGCCAATGTTAAGTCATTGGTTTTAGAAGTAGCTACTTCAATATCTGGTAAAATACCACCGCCGTCTTGTACTTTTCTACCATTACGGGTCGTAAAATCATTGAAGGTAGTATTACGTACCGCTTTACCACTTTCATCTCTGTTCCAATAATCTAACGATTGTATGCAACGACCAGAAGAAGTGTAATATCTAGAAATGGTCACTTTTAATTGTGTACCATAAGTCAATTTTAGCGGGCGTTGTACCAAGCCTTTACCAAAACTTCTAGCACCCATTATTACCGCTCTGTCTAAATCTTGTAAACTACCAGAGACTATTTCACTTGCAGATGCACTGCTTCCGTTTACCAATACCACTAATGGAATTTTCTCATCAACGGGTTGGTTGTTGGTGTGGTATTCTCGGTTGAATTTTTTAACCTTAGATTTCGTTGTCACTACCAATTCCCCTTTTGGTACGAATAAGTTAGTCACATTAATAGCTTCAGATAATAATCCGCCAGGGTTGCCTCTTAAGTCTAAGATGATTTTTTCTGCACCTTTACCTTTCAAGTCCAATAAAGCAGATTTGGTCTGTTCTGTTGCTTTGGCGTTGAACTTAGCCAGAACAATGTATCCGGTTTTATTATCGATCATCTTAAAGAAAGGCACAGCATCTACTTCAATACCTTCACGTGTAATGGCTGTAGTATTTAATTTACCTTGTCTTTTGTAAGTAACATTTATTGTTGATCCGTTAGCTCCTTTTAGAAGCTCACTCGCATTATCTTCAAAATCGGCTACTTTGATATCACCAATCTGTATTATTTCATCACCGGCCTTCAATCCTGCTTTATCTGCGGGGTATCCTTGGTGTGGTTCTATAATTAGTAATTTATCATCAAAAGAACGTACCATGGCGCCAATACCAGAATATTCACCGGCATTGTTTATGCGATACGTTTCAACATCTTGTTCGTTTAAAAATTTGGTATAGGGATCCAATTCGTTCAGCATATTTTTAATGGCGGTATCCATTAATTCTGCTGGGTTGGTTTCGTCCACATAGTTCATGTTCAATTCTTTGAACAAGGTGGTAAAGATTTCGATCTGTTTGGCTATTTCAAAAAAGTCGCTTTTATAACTACTTCCTACAAATAGAAAAGCGATGGCAATTATGGGTACAAGTACTTTTTTACTTATTATTTTTTTCATCAATCTGTAGCTTAAACTTGTTTAAAACGAGCTTCATTTTATGATCTAACTGCTCAAAGGTGGGCATATCCTTACCAAGGTATAAAAATAGAAACGCAAAGTTTGCATCTGTATTGTTAAAAACCAGTGCTTTATTAAGTCTGTAAGACTCTCTTAGCAAACGTTTAATCCTATTTCTATCGACCGCACTTTTAAAATTTCGTTTAGATACTGTAACTGCGGTTTTAATAGGCACTTCTTTTTGTTCTACGGATAGATAAATTAATTTCAACGGATAAACAGAAATACCCCTACCCTCTTCGAACAACTGGGTAATGAGTACTTTACTTTTTAGTTTTTCCTTTTTTCCGAAGGATGCATCCATTATAAAAGAAGTATTAAAAAGAATTAGCCCCCAATGTGGGGGCATAAATATCTAAAAGTTTAGCAAAAGAAACTACTCTGCTTGCCAAACATTATTCTCTAAATTAACATCTGCCATTAATTGCGAAGGATCAATAACAATTGCTTTTATTGAAGACATTGGTTTGTTTATAGTAAAGTTATACGTTGGGTAAGCCCAAGGCCAGTCTTCTATAACAGTTCTTTCAATACCCTCATAAGGGTTTGCTTTTTCACCACGCATCATACGTAACGGAGCATAAAAAGTTTCTTTAGAATCATCATTATATACTACCAAAATATCTAAAGGCATTGGCATTAAACCAATACGCTCTAAGGTAACTGTAGTATTGTTTTCTGATGCAGCAACCTCTTTAATTGCATAATCAATAGTATTTGTTGTCTGTGTCCAATCGGTTAAATACCAGTCTAGTTCAAAACCAGATACTTTTTCAGCAACACGTTTAATGTCGTTAGGCACAGGGTGCTTAAACTTGAACTCATCGTAGTATTGACGAATAGTTTCCATCAATTTATCTTGACCGATAACATAACCAAGTTGAGATAAAAATATAGAACCTTTACTGTAAGCAGAAATACCATAGGCAAAGTTAAGAGCATAACGATCCGCATAGGTACCTTGTGGTTGTTCTTTACCCGAAAGCGCTAAGTTTCTATACCCTTTGTAAGTACCCTCAAACGGATTCTCTTTTTCGTAATCCATTATTTCGCTCATACAAAGTTTAGAAATAAAAGAAGTAAACCCTTCATCCATCCACTCATGTTTAGCTTCATTAGTGGCTAATATATGTTGAAACCAAGAGTGTGCCATTTCATGCGCCATAACACCAACTAGACTACCAAATTTACGGTTACCCGTTATTAAGGTAGACATCGCATATTCCATACCACCATCGCCACCTTGAATAACCGAATATTGATCATATGGGTATTTACCAATGTTCTTGCTAAAAAACTGCATAGCCTCAATAGTTTTAGGCTGAAGGTTTTTCCAGTTCTCTAAAATTTCAGGATTGTCTTTGTAAAGAAAATGAAGCACAGGTCCGTCAGGTACCTGTTGAATATCATGAATGTATTCTGGATCTGCAGCCCACATAAAATCATGAACCATTGGCGCTTTAAAATGCCAGGTTAATGTCTTACCTTTTTGTTTTTTGATTTTAGTGCCAGGTGTTTCATACCCATGACCTATCTCATTAGGGTTTTGTAAATAACCTGTACCACCAACAGTGTACTCTTTATCAATGGTCAATTTTACATCAAAATCTCCCCATACCCCTTGAAACTCACGAGCGATATATGGATCTGCATGCCAGCCTTCAAAATCATATTCTGCTAGTTTTGGGTACCACTGGCTCATAGATAAGGCAACACCTTCTTCACTATTTCTACCAGAACGTCTAATTTGTAAAGGCACTTGACCTTTAAATTCCATATTAAAAGTAGACTTCGCACCAGCAGCTATCGGCTTAGCTAAATCAACAACTAACACTGTTCCTTCTTCTGAAAAAGTAACCTTACTACCATCTTGTGTTAAAGAGGTCGCATGTAAGTAACCTATTTCACTATCGGTAAGTGATGCTATTCTACTTTTCTTGTCTGGCGTAGTCATTCTATCATCTGGATCTGCGATGTTCTGCAGGCGAATATCCATTTCACTACCAGGTTGAAAAGCGTTGAAATACAAATGAAAATAAACACGTTTTAACTCATCGGGTGAGTTGTTTGTGTATACCAAGGTTTGAGTACCGGTATATTGAAAATTGTCAACATTCATATCTACCGCCATGGTATAATCAACATGTTGTTGCCAATAGTCTGTCTTGTTTTGTGCCAGCAATCCTATTGAAAAAATAGCTGTTAGAAACGTAAAAAATGATTTAGTCATATGAGTTGTGTAAGTATTATAATTTAACCTGATTTGCAGCTACTTTACTAGCTAAAACTAGTGCGTTGTATGCATTCGCAATTTTACCAGAAGTAGAAATTTCATTTAAAGAACCGCTTTTGCCCGTGTTTTTACCCAATACTACTTTTGTTTTAATAGGTAAACCAGATTGCAGTATTATTTTTTTCACTTGAGCAGCCGTTAAACTTGGGTATTGAGACATTACCAAAGCGGCAACACCTGCAACACCTGGCGCTGCCATAGAAGTACCCGGAGAATATTCGTATTCGTTATTAGGGTATGAAGAATAGATATCTGTACCCGGAGCAAAAATATCAACATTTATCTTACCATAATTAGAATAGCTAGCAACTAATTCAGAACCATATTTAGGATTCAAAGCACCAACTGTAATAACATTGTCAGTAATTTCTGGTCCGTTATTTATTTGATCATTAGGGAAGTTTGCGTTGACCGGGTTATCTAAGTCAGCACCATCATTACCCGCTGCATGTACAAAAAGCACATTGTTATCGGCAGCATATTTTATAGCATCATTCACCCAGTTAGCATTCGGAGAAAAAGACTTACCGAAACTACCATTAATTACTCGTGCACCATTATCAACAGCATAACGAATACCTCTTGCAATATCTTTATCGTATTCATCACCATTAGGCACAGCTCTAATACTCATAATTGCTACATTATTGGCAACACCGTTTGCACCTTTACCATTATTACGTTCAGCAGCGATAATACCCGCTACGTGAGTACCATGACTTTCGTCATCAACTCTATTGTTAGGGTTTCCGTTACCATAATCAACGTCGGTAATATCGTAAGCATCATCACCAACAGACGTTCTTCCGTTAAAATCTTTATTAAGATTGTAATTAAGTTGTTCAGTGTAATATTTAAGTCCGTTAGTTAAATCTTTAAGAACACCAGGTATCGTTTCATTAATACCGAACATTTGATTTAGTATGGCAACATTTCGCTGCATAGCTTCATCTGTTGCTTTAATGGTCGATAGATCTTGTTTGGTATAAGTATCTTTCTTTAAATACTTCTTTACATCTGCATCTGCATTTTTTACAGCCTGGTATATAGATTCATACTGCTCTTTACCCTGCAAAGCCTCATTGTATTTAGCATCTAATTTAGTTTTAGCTTTTGATAAGGTAGCGGCGTCACCAATATTTAAACGAAGCATACGAACATATTCTAACTGCTCATTATAAGACTCGCCTAAGAAATTATAACCATGAATGTCATCTATGAATCCGTTACCATCATCATCAATACCGTTACCGGCTTTCTCTTTAGTATTTGTCCATAATACATTAACAAGGTCTTCGTGGTTTAAATCAATACCAGAATCAAGAACGGCAACAATTGTTTTTGTTCCTTTTCTGTTTTTGATGATTTCGCTGTATGCTTTATCGACACTCATACCAGGTATCGTATCGGTAACTAGATCTAAATGGCCCCAGTTATTTTTTTCACTGGTAGTAAGATCAGAAATTTTTAAAGGCGTAGCATCTATGTTTTCAACGGGAGTAAGAACTAGTCCGCTTCCTCCAACTGATTTTGTGCTTCCACACCCGGTTAATATCGCAGCTATTGATAGTGCGAAGATTGATTTTAAATATGTATTTGTCATACGTGGGTAACTTTTTATAATTTAATTATAGTTAAATATGATTGTGTATAGTTAATTGAAGAGTTCATTGAACGTATAAACCTGATTTAAACGAACACCTTTTTCGGTATGCCTTAATGTACATAATTGGTTATGTGCATCGTGCTCAAAAAACAGATAGTAATTGTTATCTGCAGCTTCGTTCAAGAATAACGCTTTTTCTGCCATTGTCATAAGTGGTCTTGTATCATACCCCATAACATAAGGCAATGAAATATGACCTACGGTAGGTATAAGATCTGCCATGTAGACAATGGTCTTACCTTGATATGAAAATTGCGGTAGCATTTGCTTTTCTGTATGCCCATCTACAAAACGAATATCGAAACCTAGCGGACTATTTTTTAAAAATTCACCTTCTGTGTGATTAATAAAAGTCAAGTGACCACTTTCTTGCATCGGTATTAAGTTCTCTGTCAAGAAAGAAGCTTTTTCTCTTGGGTTGGGTTCTGTTGCCCATTTCCAATGTTTTTCATTGGTCCAAAATTTGGCGTTTTTGAAGGCAGGTTCATATCCGGTTTTATCTTTGTTCCACTGAATGGCACCACCAACATGATCAAAATGAAGATGGGTTAAAAATACATCGGTAATATCATCTCTATGAAAACCATGTTTTTTTAAAGAAGAATCTATAGTAAAATCGCCCCATTGATAGTAATAGCCAAAAAACTGATCAGACTGTTTATTGCCCATTCCGGTATCAACTAAAATTAATCTATCACCATCTTCAATTAAAAGACTTCTAGCTGCAATATCAATTAAATTGTTGTTGTCTGCGGGATTTGTTCTTTGCCAAATTACTTTCGGTACAACGCCGAACATAGCACCACCGTCCAATTTAAAATTACCAGTTTCAACAGGATAAATTTTCATAAGGAGCAAAATAATAAAAGTGTATGAGATCTTAGAATTATTAAGAAAGTATTATCATTTAACCCTTAGATTATAAGACTAATTGAAGGTGTAGTGGTATTAAAGTGAAAATAAGTTGATAAAGTAATAAAGCGTATTCGGATAATAAATATGCAAGAAATTAATCTTCGCTCAATAAATCACCAATAATATGATGTGCCAAAGGTTTGATTAAATGTTTGCTAACCACAGGGTAGTCTTTTCCCTTCTCAGAATCTAAAGTATCGATAGACGAACTTAATATATATATTTTGCAGTGATCAGTAAGTGTGTCTGGTAATTTAATGTATTCGTCTAAAAATTCGAACCCGTTCATTCTTGGCATTTTAATATCCAAGAAAATAACATCGGGGTATGCTTTTGCATTATCTACAATACTGTTTAGATGCGCTAATGCCTCATGCCCAGAGGTCATGGTAGTAATTTGTGAAATATTGTCCTCTTTCGAAATAATGGCTTTATTTATGAAATTGTCCACATCCGAATCGTCAATCAATAAAATATTTATATCCTTAGCCATATTATTATTTACCTGATTCATTTGGTATTTTTAAAGTAAACGTTGATCCTTCACCTATTTTCGATTTCACATCTATTGTTCCATTCAATTTAGATAGCACTTCTTTTACGATAAACAGCCCAATACCAGATCCCATTACCTTAGAAGATACCCTGTAAAACATTTCAAATATCTTTTCTAGTTGGTCATCTTCCATACCAACACCGTTATCTTTTATAATTAAAACCGCTTCTTTTTTGTTGGTTTTTACATTAATCCAAATAGCGGCATCATTATTAGAAACATCATGATATTTAATTGCGTTAGATATAAAATTATTCAATATAATTGAAATTCTCTTACTATCTGATACAAATTCTATCTTGTCGTTAACACTGACTTTTATGTTTATTTTATCGGTGTTTTCTAAATACCATAAACTCTCAAGAGAATGTTCGATTAAAGTACTAAAATTTATAGAATCTAACTTAATAGCTAGGTGTTTATTTCTAGAGTATTCGATAATATCTTTGATAAAGTCATCTAATCTTTCGATAGACTTTTTCATCATATTTAAATGTTGAAACAATTTGGGGTCAATATCTTCAATCTGTATTAGTTGAATCAACCCTAATACAGAAGTCAAAGGGGCTCTTAATTCATGAGAAGCGCTATAAACAAAACTATCTAATTCTGAATTTGTCTTTTGAAGTTCATGAAATTGGGTCTCTAGGTTACCTTCGGCTTCTTTTCTTTTTGAGTCATCAAAAATATTGACCAAATAACTAATTTGACCTTTTAAGCGTAAAGGAACAATAGACATTATAAGAGTTTTTTTCACTCCACTTTTAAGTTCAATTTTATACTCTTCGTTTATAATTTCACCTACATCAATAAATTTTTTCCACAGCCTTTCTCTTTCCTTTAAATTGATAAAAACCTCTTTAGATTCTAAAATTGTTTTACCTATTAATTTTTTACTGGTAGTTTCTAGAATGGTGTATGCGGTTTTATTAGCATCAATTACATGTCTTTGTTCATCTAATATAAGCATACCCATAAGGTTTGTTTGAAAGGCTTTAGAGAATTTCTCTTGGCTTTCTTTTAAGGCTTCTTCTGCCAAAACATTTTTTGTAATATCCATCGAAGTGCCTCGATAGATAATAGGCTCGCCTTTATCATTATATTCTACTTCAGAATAAGATAAAAAGTATTTAAACGAGTTATCTTTTAGTTGAATTCTGTAGAAATTCGGATTCGATTTTGAATTGTCGTCATTATTATGTTGAGATAATTTGGCATCCACAATTCCTATATCTTCATGATAAATAATTTCTCTTAATAATGTTGGGGTCATTATAATGTTTGGGTCAATTTCATGAATGGCGTACATTTCTTTTGACCACTCGATTACATCGCCACTCATATCCCAATACCAGTAACCAAACTTACCAATTCGTATCGCAGAATCCATTTTAGACTGTAGCGATAGTATTTCGTTATCGGCTTCTTTTTGTGCTGTTATATCAATGATAGTGCCCCTATATTTAATAGGTTCGCCATCGTTATTTCGTTCTGTCTCAATTTCTCCGAGCAAATGTTTTATACAATTATCTTTTAGAATTATTCGGTAAGAGAAAGAGTTGTTATCAAATTCTACTGCTAAATTTTGAAGAAGATTTCTATGACCTTCAATATCATCTGGGTGAATTATTGTTTCGAGAAATTCCAAATTTATTTTAGTACCCGGTTCAATACTATAAATCTCATACATTCTGGGTGACCAATTGAGAACTCTCGTATTAAAATCAAAATCCCAATACCCAATTTTACCAATTCTCATGGCGGCATCCATTCTATTTTTAAGTTCGATAATTTCAGAATCTGCCTCTTTTTGTTCTGTTATATCTATTACAGTTCCTTTAAAATCAATCGCTCTGTGATCAGAATCTCTAATAATCTCAATTTCTACCATTAAATGTTTTATAGATCCATCTGTTACAATGATTCTATAAGTAAAGGCATGGGTACTTTTTTCTTTGATGATCTCCCTGATATTTTGACGGTGCATTTCTAAATCATCTGGATGAATTAGAGTTTCAAGATAGGGTATCGTCAAAACGGTGTCTGGGCTTATATCATAAATGTCATAGATTAATGGGGAACAGATATAGGTGTCCGTTTTCATATCGAAATCCCAATATCCAATTTTACCGATACGGATTGCGGCATCCATCTTGTTTTTAAGAGTTAAAATCTCTTGTTGTGTTTTTTTATTTTCGGTTAAATCGAAACCAATAGAACCTATCGCAATCGGTTGGTTGCTTGTTTTGTCTTTAATTAAGAAGCCAGAAAATTCTAGGGGAATTGATGTTTTTGTTTTAAAGTTTTTAAGCGGCACCTCTCCTGTCCAAAGACCTTTTTCCATTATAGTAGGTAAGTGGGTGTTCTCTATAACGTCTTTATAATCGTCGTGAAAATAATCAAATATTGTGGTTTCTTTAAAATTGAAATTACTTGGTAAATTAACCATTTTCTTACCAGCGTCATTCATAAACAAAGGCTCCCCAGCTAAGGTGGCTAAACCAATAAAGCCCGGACTGTTTTCTATTATAGAAATTAATTTTTGTTTTTCTTGATCAGCTCTTTTACTACTAGTGATGTCTCTAAAGTATATAGAGAGTCCGCTTGGCGACGGGTATAAGTGGTTTTCAATCCACATATCTACATCTTCATGGTATTGCTCAAAATGTGTATACACCTGTCTAGCTATTGCTCCTTTAAACATAGCATATGCTTCAGAACCTTTGAATCTAGGGAATTCATCCCATACATTTTTACCTAACATTTCAATAGGGTCTACTCCTAATATTTTTGCAGCTTTAGCATTAATATCGGTAAAACACCAATCTTGGTCAAATGCTACAAAAGCATCAGAAATTCTTTCTGTAAACTGTTTGTACTTTTTCTCACTTTTAATAATTTCAAGACTGGCTTGTTTGGCTTGGGTTTGGTCAACATAAGTACTTAATGTAAATGTGTTGCTTAAATATTCATACGGTTCTACAGATGCAATTAAGTGTAGTACTCCACCTTTTTTCGTTATAAATTCAATCTCAATTTTATCTATTCTCTTAGCACTAGCAAGAGCATTTATTGCCGGGTTTGTTTTTGAAGCTTCAGCTATATTGATCAATCCTAATTCAGAGATAGTTTTACCTTTAATTTCTTCAAGTGAATATCCTATTAGATTTAGAAAATAAAGATTAGCATCTACAAAGCGGTTCATATGGTCTCTGATAACCATACCTACAAATCTATTATTATAGGCTTTTTCGAATCTCACCAAGTTTTCTTCAGCAGCTATTTCAAGCTCTTTTCTTTCGGTAACATCTCGTACAATACCTAAAATAGTTTTATCATTGAGCTTTTTAGCACTTACTTCTCCATAAAACAGACTTCCATCTTTTTTAACTAATCTTCTTTCAGACCTTACTGTTTGCCCTTCACGCATTTCTTTATAACGCGGAGGTTTCTTTGCTGTATCTTCTTTGATGGTTATATCTAATAAATGCTTCGTTAACAAATCTTCTTTAGTATAACCAAACATCTGTAAGCCATAAGGATTCGCATCAACTATATTTCCGTCAAAATCAACTAAAAATATACCATCTGAAGCCCCTTCAATTAACAATTTGTAGCGTTCTCTACTATCTTTTAATAGTGCTGTTTTCTCATTTACCAATGCATTCAACTTTGAAGGTTGTCGCATTAGAAACCATGAAAGTAAACCACAAACTAAAGAAAGTAAAATACCTAAAATAGAAAATAATATGGTGGTAGAATTGGCATTGTTGGTATTCAGAAAAACATATAATTTCCACTCTCCTTGGCTAGTAGTAAGTGGTAAAGTAATGGCACCTTCTTTAGAAATTTTCTTTGAAGAATAGAAGGTTTCTTCTGTTTTATCAGAATTGATTTTTACCAATTGATACGAGAATTGCTTGTTGTGAATGGCGTCTAATTGAATAGCATTAATAACCGTCGACAAACGAACGACTGCCGCCGCAAAACCATTAAATTCTCCGTTTTTATATAACGGTCTACGACCAATTATTCCCGAACCACCTTGGTGCAGATAAATAGGGCCGGCAGTATAGTAATCATTTCTTTCAATAGTAGTTATAGCACCAAATTTATTGTCGGGATCATTTAAAATGTTCAGTCCTAAAACTTCATTTCCTTTTAGGGGGTATACATGTGTTATTACACCTTCTTTATTTACTAGCTCTAATGCATCAATACTATTGTTACTATTTAATAGCAGTTGAGCTACACTATCAAAATCATCAGGTATACCATAGTGTTCAACTATAAAAGCTAAGGTTTGAGTGGCATTAAAGCTTTGACCCAATATATTTTGTAGGTCTATTTTTAATTTAGAAACACGTTGCTCAATTTCTTGTTGTTCTGTTTTTTGATGAAGCTGGTGCTTCTGGTAAGCAATGAACTGGGTAATTATTAATACAATTAAAAATGCAAAAAACCCGTAAAGTAGCGGGCTTTTAAAGATGGACCGGGTGTTGGTATCAGACATTTTTATTAATATAAATTAAATAATATCGCTTAAAACTATATTGTTCGCAATTACAGCTTAAATAGTCGATGTATACGAAGTTAAAAAAGTCACTCTTACAAAGGCGTTTTTTCTTCACTTTTTGTAAGGTTTTATTAGTGTGCTTACTACACTTATTATCTATGTGTTAGGTGATTATGTCGATAGAAATTAAACCTTTTTAAAGCAGCGATTAAAACTGTTTAACTAAATAGTGGTAAAAACAGCTTAAACAGGGTGATTGTGGCTATTACTATAAAACAAAAACGAATTAAACAGAGACACTTTTACAAAGAAGTTGGTTAAGTTGTTTGCCAAAGTAGAGCATAGCCTTAATCTCTTTAACACTTAGTAGACGTTCTTTTTTAAGAATAAGTATAGAATTACCATTGGTTTCTATGTGATAATAGGGGTTGCTTTCTAAGAATAGAATAAGCTCATTGGAAAATAAATCTTCAATGTCTTTTGTATGTTCACCGCTTAAGAAAAAACGTTTGTTGAAATCTTGATGGTTTTCTAAGGCTATATCTTTAAAACCGGCCATGCCGTATACAAAATCTAAAAGACCTTCTTTGTCTAAAGAAAAAACGGGTATTTTATGCTTCAGTTTAATATGTAAAATAGTAGTTTTCACTACTTCTTTAGCAATAAACTCCCCTTCGTTAAATTCTACATCAAACAAATGAAAGGTTTTGGTATTGTCGTAAAAGCTATTGTAGTAGTATGGAACTCTTCTATTTTTAAAGAAAATAAACTTGTTTAAAAATTTAGTTTTATCAGACCTTTTTGGCTCATAAGACCATTGATATTCTTTTGCCATGGTCTTTAAAAGGCGCTGTCTTTTGGTAAAGTATTTTTCTATAGAACCTAGTTTATTGAGCGGTAATATTTTTCTAATAGCAAACGGATGTTTAGAGTCGGCACCATGCTTGTCTAGACCTATAATCTCAATACTTCCCTCTTTTTTTGTAAATGTATCTACATAGTTCTCTAAACCCTCCATAACCGTGTGATCTACAAAGCTACAGTGCGAAAAATCTAAGATTACATTTTCATTTTCTGGGATGATATCTAACTTGTTCTTTAGTTTATAGAAATTAAGAAAAGTGGCAAAATATTTAACGCTGATATAATAATTACCAGCATCTTTCTCTTTAAACATTAAAATATTTGGCTTGGTCAAGTGATTTATAAAAAGAGATAAACTTCTGTTTAGCACTACATGAATAATGAAAGTAACCAATATACCCATCGCAATACCTGATATTAAGTTGGTAAACAATGTGGTCAAAAGAGTAGCTAAAAAGATTACAATTTGCTCTTTACCGATACGAGCAACTTTTTGCAGATTTTTCGGAGTCGCAAGTTTATAACCTGTAAACACCAATATTGCTGCCAATGCAGCTAAAGGAATTCGCCTTAATTGGTCTTGAAAAAGCAATACAAAAATGACCAAAAATAAAGCATGAAAAATATTTGCAGATCTATTCGTAGCTCCATTATTAACATTGACCGAACTTCTAGCAATAACGGTTACAACATTTAAACCACCTACCAAACCACTAAGAGAAGTAGCAAGCCCAAGAGCTTTAAGATCCTTATTTACATTTGATCTTCTTCTTTCAGGATCAAGTTTGTCAACCGCCTTAATACTTAAAAGCGATTCTATACTTGCTATAAGGGTAATGGCAAAAACAGTAGTTATAAAATCAATGTCTAGAGCTTTTGAAAAATCAGGAAAAGCCAAGTTCGACAATACATTGTCTGGTATATTAACCAAAAATTCTTCTTGTAAAGGATAAGGTAGTCCTAATGAAACAAATATGTAACTAAACCCTACAGACAAAATTAGAATCCACATGGGTGCGGGAATAAGGTGTAAATATTTGTTTCTTATTTTAGAGTAATACGCCATAATCAAAAGCGCAATTACACCTATAATTGCAGCGATAAGTTCTTCTATATGATAGTTTTGATAAAGACCTATTATTCCTTCTGGGATCTGTAACAACAAATGAATTATACTGCCATGTTCATTATTATGCCCGATCATAATATGAAATTGTTTGGCTAAAATACCCAAGCCAATAGCTGCCAGCATACCTTCAATAGCGGATGCCGGAAAGAAATCTGCAAGTCTTCCCATTTTAAGAAACCCAAGAAGCATCATTAGAACACCAGAGAAAACAATAGCTGCAAGTGTAAATAAATACCCAGCGTACAGATCACCACCACCAAGGGTTGTAATGGCACCTAACAAAACAATAACCAAACCATTTCCGGGTCCTGTAATGGTCACATTCGAGCCACCCAGAATCGCCACAACTATACCGCCTACGACTGCAGCTATAATACCCGATATAGGGGGAGCCTCGCTTGCAAGAGCTAGTCCCAGCCCAAGAGGCAGGGCTATTAACGAAACAACGAAACCAGAAAATAAATTCTTCGGAAGCGTGGCTATAAAGTTTGAATTACTCTTCTTTTTAGCTGTCAAATCTATTTTCTAACAATTAATAAATCGGTTGGTAGATCAGATAGAATATATTCAATGTCATGCGGAAATATTCGATCCCAAATACTTGTTTTAATAGGTGCGTTCATAACCAACAAGTCAGCTCTTACCACCTCGGCATAATGCCCAATAGAATATCCTCTTTTACCAAAAATACTTTGTGTTTTCACCTTAATGCCTTTAGTAATATTTTCTGGTAGTGAACAGACTATAGTGTTAACCCTCGAATCTTCTCTATGTCTAATACGTTGTTTAATGATATTCGCCTTTTTTAACGTACGGTCATCTTCAACGTCCACCTGAATTTCTTTTGACATAATTTCTTCAACAATGGTAATTTGTTGCGCACCTAAAAGGCTCGATACATAAAAAGCATGTTCAATGGCCATTGGTGTTTCTGGGGCATCTAGACCGTTGACGACAATGTGCTTACAAGGCACTCTTTTTTGTGTAGGTTTAATTAACAGAAGAACAGAGCAATGAACTTTACGAGTTAGTTTTCTGGCAATGGAACCCACATAAAATTGAAACTTATTTTCATGCTGCAAGGCACCTAAAATCAACAGGTCAACCTTTAAATCGATACAGGCTTTAGTAATAATTGTCTCTGGATTGCCTTCTTTCCAAACCACTTCGATGGTGTCACCAGAATGTTCGGTTTCAGAAATTATTTGATTAATCTTTTCAGATTTTTCAGTGGTCTTTTCTCCTACATGTAGAAGAATAAGTTTGCAGTTTAGGTAATATGCAATGCGACTAGATTCTAGTATATTTACTTTGAGTGAAGGCGAAAATGCAAAGCCGAATAAAATGGAATGATATAACTTGATAAGTAGTTGGTTCTAGTATTGTGCTGAACAAGATAGGGCTAAATAATTACAAGTGAATTGGTGCTGTCGAACCCAGCACTCAAAAATGCATTGTTTCCCTTAGTCTTTATGTTATATAGTGCCGTTTAATTGTTATTTTTATACAAAATAAAATGTATGCTAGAGCTTGCAGGAATTATCATTTTAGGAATACTTGCTCAATGGGTGGCATGGCGCTTAAAACTACCCGCAATTTTACCATTAATTCTTATAGGTTTAATTGTTGGTCCAATTTCAACATTATACACCGAAGATCATTCTAAAATTATAGAACCAATCTGGAACGGAACTAAGGGTCTTTTTCCTGGGGATAGCTTATATTACTTTGTTTCACTGGCGATAAGCATCATTTTATTCGAGGGCGGACTAACACTTAAGCGTTCAGAGATTAAAAATATAGGTCCGGTAATAACCAAGCTTATTACGCTTGGTAGCTTAACGACCTTCTTTGGCGCAGCATTGGCGGCTTACTTTTTATTCGGACTTTCATGGCAGTTGTCTTTCTTATTTTCTGCTTTGATAATTGTAACGGGTCCTACGGTAATCACCCCGATTTTAAGGAACATTCCACTTAAAAAAGATGTTTCTGCCATATTAAAATGGGAAGGAATTTTAATAGATCCCATTGGTGCATTGGCAGCGGTATTGGTCTATGAGTTTATAAGTGTTGGCGAAGGTCAAGCGTATACCATGACTGCATTAGTTGAGTTCGGAAAAATTTTGTTATTCGGTTTTACCTTTGGTTTCACATTTGCTCATGCACTGACATTCTTAATCAAAAAGAGTCTTATTCCGCATTATTTATTGAATGTAGTATCGCTATCTGTGGTATTGGGCGTTTTCGTCATGTCAGATGTTTTTGCACATGAATCTGGCTTACTGGCGGTTGTTGTTATGGGTATGGTAATGGGTAATACCAATTTACCGAATATTAAAGAATTACTCTATTTTAAAGAATCATTAAGTATTCTTTTAATCTCTATACTATTCATTTTATTAGCTGCGAATATTGATATTTCAGATCTAGAATTAATTTATACATGGAAAACCATAGTATTGTTCTTAGCTATTGTATTGATCATTAGGCCACTTGGTGTTTTCTTAAGTTCTATTGGTTCTAATTTAAGGTTTAATGAAAAGCTTTTTATTAGCTGGGTAGGTCCAAGAGGTATTGTTGCAGCTGGTATTGCATCTTTATTTGGTTCTAAATTAATAGCTAAAGGAGAACCAGGGGCAGAGTATATTACCCCATTAGTTTTCATGATTGTTTTGGGTACGGTTTTATTAAATGCTACTACAGCAAGAATTTTTGCTAAGCTAATAGGTGTATTTCTAAATAAGTCTGAAGGAATTTTGATTCTTGGAGCATCGAAAGTATCTCGCTTAATTGGAGAGTATTTGCATAAAAACGACAGGCATGTTGTATTAATAGATAATAACCAATCTAATATTGATAAAGCCGAAAAATTAGGTTTAGAAGCTATCTCGGCCAACATTTATTCTGATAATTTAACCGATAATATTGAACTTAACGATATTGGTTATTTAATGGCATTAACAGCAAATTCAGATATTAATAAGTACGCCATAGATAAATTTCAAGATGCTTTTGGGGAGAATGGGTCTTTTAGATTAGTAGATGCCGATGAAATGGGGGATCCAGAGAACAACCCAAAAGAAGGATTGTTTTCACACACCGATGATTTTATTAAATTGACCGAAGCATCAAGAAAATTTCCTGCCATACATGAAATAGAACTTCACGATACAGAGCATTATGAAGGTTTGATTGAAATAACAAAAGCCGATGCAGACATTGTTCCGTTATTCCTGATAGATCCAGAAGGAGAAATACATATTATCACTGCATTTAGTAAAGAATTCACAGACATTCAGAAAGGTTACAAACTGGCATACTTGGGTAAAATGTTTCCAAACGAAGACCCGGACAAAGAAGAAGCCAAAGAAAGCTAAAAGCACCAAAAGCTTGAGTCATTTTCTTATAATGATCCTTATTGGTTATTATGTAAACGATATAAGATTTAAAAGAATTTTTTCCGCTACTGTTGTATATACATAAGAGATTTGACACTATTATCTATTTATTTTTGGCAGGTTGTAAATTTTCTAAACACCATGATCTCGCAATATTTTGTAAATCGATTTCGTTAAGTAGGTAAGAAAAACCAACCAAAACCAAATTTTTTTATGAAAAAATCAATTTTATTTTTAGCATTATGTGCTACCGTAGCTTTTACTAGTTGTTCAAAAGATGACGATGATAATGGATGTAAATCATGTACCGCTGCAGATCAAAAAGTAGAAATTTGCGATAATGGCGACGGAACATACGATTTAACCGTTGGTGGTGAAAGCGCCGGAACGTTAGATGAATCTGATTTAGAAGGTATGTCTCCACAACAAGTAGTAGATGCAACTTGTGAAGCTTTAAATTTATTTTCCGATTTCTAAAATAGGAAATTAGTATTTTTTAAAAGTCCTACATTTTAAATGTAGGACTTTTTTGTTTTCTAAAATCTATATCCAAAAGAATACCCAACTCATCCCTTTTTTATCCCAATTGGGCAGAATCTACTTTATTTAAGCACGTACTGACTATAGTTTTACGGTATCAATCAAAAAACGACCAGTCATGAAATTTAAATTAACTTTTCTAGTAGTAGCGCTATTCATCACAGCAACTTCTATTTCACAAAATACCATCAACGGTATAATCACCGACACAACAGAAGCGCCGCTTTCTTTCGCCAACATCATTCTATATGAAGTAGGAAAAGAAGAACCGATATCCGGTGTAATTAGCAATGATAATGGGGCTTATGTATTTGCAAACATTGCCAATGGCAACTATGTAATAGAAGTATCGGTATTAGGTTTTGAAACCAAAAAATCTGATGAACTTCAATTATCAGAATCAAATTTAAAAATTGATTTTACTTTACAAGAAGAAACCCAAAACTTAGACGAGGTTGTTGTAAAAAGTAAACGACCACAGTTTAAGCAGACAGCAGAAAAGCTAATAGTTGATCTTGAAAATTCAGATATGGTGAACACCAATCTTCAAGATGTGGTAAAAAAGGTTCCCGGCATTATATTGACCAACGGTAATGTAAGCTATGCAGGTCAGGGTAATATTAGAATACTAATCAACGGCAAGACTACAGATTATATGGATACGGCAAGTTTGTTGAGAGATTTGCCAGCGGACAATATTTCTAAAGTAGAATTAATACAACAACCAGGTTCAGAATACGATGCAGAAGGCGCCGGACCAATTTTAAACATCATTTTAAAGAATAATGTAAAGTTAGGTACACATGGTAACGTTAAGCAAATGGTGGGTTATGAAAATAGATTTGAATATGCCACAAGTGCTTCGGTTGCGAGCTATAAAAACAAACTTAATTGGCAATTAAGTGCAGGATATAGAAAATCAACTTCTAGAGATGATTTAACACTGTCTCGTAAAGTTCTTGATGACACTTATGAGCAAACCTCAAAATCTGCTTTTGACCCCATAATTATTAATATTGTTACAGGTGTAGATTATTACCTTACAGAGAAGCATTCAATTGGTATAAGTGGTAGAATAGTGAACAGCGACTCTGACCGAATTTCAAATAACAATACTACAATATCAAGCGCAACATCAGACATTACCCTATTAACCGATAATAGTTTCGATAGAAATAGAAACATTAAATCTTTGAATCCGTATTACGAATTTAAAGATGATAAGAACAAACTAGTACTAGATTATAATTTTGTGGACTATGGCTATGACAATGAAAACAATTTATATCAGGTGGGAACATCAGAACTACCGTATGAAAATAGGCGTTACCTTCAAGATGCATCTTATAAAATTAACACCTATAAAGCTGACTATAAACGAACGGTTAATGATAATTTCTCTTGGAGCGCCGGCGCAAAATATTCAGATGTAGAATCAGATAGTGATTTGCAAACTTTTACAGAAAATGATGAAAATGTTTTTCAATTTCAGCCAGCGGAGAGTAATAGGTTCTTGGTAGATGAAACAATTCTGGCTTTGTATACTAAATTAAATGCAAAGGTTGATAAATGGAGTTTTTCTGGAGGATTACGTTGGGAAGAAAGTGATACCGAAGGTACGGCGACAACTACGGGAGAAACAAGAACAAGAAAAATCTCAAAGCTATTTCCGAGCGCAAGTATCAGTAGAAAAATTACAGAAGAAATTAGTGCAAATTTGGCGTATAGTTACCGCATTCAAAGACCTTCTTATAGCTCACTTAACTCTTTTGTGTATTTCTATGATCCGTTTACTTTTGAAGAAGGAAATCCTAATTTAAAACCTGCATTTACAAATAGCTATCAGTTTAATTTGACGTATGAAAACCAACCGTTCTTTAATATAAGTTATAGAGAAACGTCAGATCAATTGTTTGAAATTATTACCCAGAACGATGCATCTGCACAGACCTCTAGAACTATGATTAACTTGGCTGAAAACAAAAACTGGAGTTTTAGCTTTTATGCGCCGTTAGATTTTATAGAGAATATAGATGGTTATTTTGGCGTTCAGGCGAATCATAATGAATATACCTCTAAAAATTTAGAACCGATATTAGACTTGTCTAAATGGAGCTTCACCGGTTTTGCAGGAGTTGAATATGAGTTGCCCTGGGAAATTAATTCAGAAATATCTGGATATTACACCTCTGGCGGTTTAGATGGAATCATTGAATATGACTGGTTGGCCGGTATGGATATCGCTATTAGCAAAAGCTTTCTTGATGATAAATTAAAGGTTAGTTTAGAGTATGAAGAATTGATTCAAAGACCTTTTACCGGTAGTGTAAGCTATGATAATGTAGACGCAACAATCGTTTCTAATTGGGCAAGAAACAATGTATTTTTACAATTGAACTATAGCTTTGGGTCTAAATTCGGAAAAAACAATAAGCGAGAGAACGCTTCAAAAGACGAACAAAACCGTATTAAACAAGACAATTAATACATAGTACTAAATGAACACTAAACTAAACAGGTCCGACTTTATATTACTGGCTATTATTATTGGTGTAACATCACTCTTTAATGTTTGGCAGTATTATGTTTATGGTAATGATTTGTTAGAATACATAGTTGATATTCCAACGTACATAGTAATGGCATGCATTGCTATTGGCTTGTTCATGTATTGGTTGTTGCCAAATTTCTTATTGAAGAAAACAAACTACTTTCTATTGATAAGCTTAGCAATTATAATATTAACCGTTACTGGTTTCATTGAGAATCTTGCCGGGTATTGGTCATGTGAAAATGATTGCAGAACTTATCCTATTTGGCACAGAGCGTTACTAGATGGTCTTTTTGCTGGTGCAGATAATGTTGGTATTCCCTTGGGAATATTATTAACCAAAAAGTTTTATGAAAGCCAAACTCAAGTCATAAAAATTCAAAAACAACAGAAAGAAAATGAGCTAAAACTTCTTCGTTCGCAACTAGACCCGCACTTTCTTTTTAATAATCTAAACACTCTAGATGCTTTAATAGATAGTAATGCAGATAAGGCAAAAGAATATATAAATCGCCTTTCATTAATCTACAGATACTTAATTCAAACAAAAGACGCTGAGGTTATGGAACTGTCAGAAGAAATGAACTTAGCCGATAATTATATGTTTCTAATTCAAACGAGATTTGGTGACGATTACAGTTTTCAAATCAATAAGAATATCGATTTTTTAAATAAGTTCTTACCCACAGGGGCTATACAGGCATTGTTAGAAAATGTGGTAAAACACAATAAAGCAAGTGGAGAAAACAAAGTACATGTGGTCATAGATATTGATGAAGATAGGTTAACTGTTATGAATCTAAAATCAAATTCTACGAAAACTAAAGACAGTTTGGGCACAGGTCTTCTAAACCTAAAAGCACGATACGAGCTACTTTCTAAAGAGTTACCTCAAATAGAGGAAACTGAAGCAGAGTATAAAATTTCAATTCCGATAATTAAACTAAGCAACTAATTAGAAGCCTATGACACTTTTAATATTAGAAGATGAAATTCCTGCATATCAGAAATTGTTAAGCCACCTTAAAACATTTTTTGATGATGAAATAACAAGTCATTGGGCTAGGTCTATTGTAGAAGGCAAAACACTTTTAGCGTCAAATTCATACGACCTAATTTTGTCTGATATTAAGTTGTTAGACGGAATTTCTTTTGATTTGTTCAATGAGGTTGAGGTTACCTGTCCTATAATATTCTGCTCCGCTTATGATGATTATTTGTTCCAGGCATTTAATACCAATGGTATTGCCTATATCTTAAAACCATACACCAATGCTGATTTTATAAAAGCTTTAGAAAAGTATGAGTCCCTTTTCAAACAGGGAGATTATGATAGTAAGCTAAGCAACGAAACATTAAATGCATTAAAATTGGCACTGCAAGATGAGCAGACCAATTATAAGAAACGGTTTGTAATCAAAAGACCTAATGGCATTCAGCTCTTGAACACTTCTGAAATTAGTATGATAGAAGCCTCAGGAGATTTCTGTATTGCCGTTGACCAAGAAGGCAAAAGACACCCCATATCGCAAACAATTGGGAGTATCGTACAACAGCTACCACCCAAAAAGTTCTTTAAAATTAACCGGAGCGAAATTGTACATATCGATTTTATAGAACAGATAGAGAGTCACTTTAAAAACCGATTACTCATAACGGTAAAGGGGTGTAAAGAAAAAGCAATGACCAGTACTTCTACCACTTCCGATTTTAGAAAGTGGTTAGAGTAAGTTAGTCGTTCAACTTTAATACCGCCATAAATGCTTCTTGTGGCACCTCAACATTACCTACTTGACGCATACGTTTTTTACCTTTCTTCTGCTTTTCAAGAAGTTTACGTTTACGAGAAATATCACCACCATAACATTTTGCAGTTACATCTTTACGTAAGGCTTTTGTAGTTTCTCTAGAAATAATTTTTGCACCAATAGCCGCTTGAATAGGAATATCAAACTGTTGTCTTGGTATCAGTTCTTTTAACTTGGCACAAATCTTCTTACCAATATTTACGGCATTATCAGCATGTAATAATGCAGATAGCGCATCTACCGGCTGTGCGTTTAGTAAAATATCTACACGAACCAGTTTAGAAGGTCTCATGCCTATAGGCGTGTAATCGAAAGAGGCATACCCTTTAGAAACCGTTTTTAAGCGGTCATAAAAATCAAAAACGATTTCTGCCAAAGGCATGTCGAAATTAAGTTCAACACGCTCGGTGGTCAAATAGGTTTGATTGGTAATTACACCACGCTTTTCAATACATAATGACATTACGTTACCTACGAAATCAGCTTTCGTAATAATGGTAGCTTTAATATAAGGCTCTTCAACATGATCAATACTTGACGGGTCAGGTAAATCTGTTGGGTTGTTTACAACAATCGGTGTTTCTGGATCTTTACGTGTAAATGCGTGGTAACTAACGTTAGGTACCGTAGTAATTACCGTCATATTGAACTCTCGTTCTAAACGCTCTTGAATAATCTCCATGTGTAACATTCCTAAGAAACCACATCTAAATCCGAATCCAAGTGCAGCACTACTTTCTGGTGCAAATACAAGAGAAGCATCATTCAATTGTAGTTTTTCCATCGAAGCACGTAGCTCTTCAAACTCATCGGTATCAACAGGGTAAATACCCGCAAATACCATTGGCTTTACATCTTCAAATCCGCCAATTGCGTTTTTGGTTGGGTTGGCAGCATCAGTTATCGTATCACCTACTTTAACTTCGCGAGCATCTTTTATCCCAGTAATTAAATAACCAACATCACCAGCCTTAACACTCTTTTTAATTTCTTGATTCAACTTCAAAGTACCTACCTCATCGGCATAATAGTCTTTGTCTGTTGCTACAAATTTTATTTTTTGTCCTTTTTTAATTTCACCGTTTATAACTCTAAAATAAGTTTCGACACCTCTAAACGGGTTGTAAACAGAATCAAACACCAATGCCTGTAACGCTTCGTCTGGGTTACCTTGTGGCGCAGGAATACGCTCAATAATCGCCGCTAATATTTCTTCAATACCAATACCGGTTTTTGCAGATGCCGGAATTACTTCCTCAGCCTTACAACCTAAAAGATCAACGATATCATCTGTAACCTCTTCGGGGTTGGCACTTGGTAAATCGACTTTGTTTAAAACAGGTATGATCTCAAGGTCGTTCTCTAAAGCTAAATATAAATTAGAAATCGTCTGCGCTTGAATGCTCTGTGCAGCATCTACCACCAACAATGCACCTTCACAGGCGGCAATTGATCTAGAAACCTCGTATGAGAAATCTACGTGACCAGGTGTGTCAATTAAATTTAAAATATATTCTTCACCCTTGTAGGTGTATTCCATTTGTATGGCATGACTTTTTATAGTGATACCACGCTCTCTTTCAAGATCCATACTATCAAGCAACTGTTCCTTTTTCTCTCGATCGGTAACAGAACCGGTAAACTCTAACAGTCTGTCTGCCAGGGTACTTTTACCATGGTCAATATGTGCAATAATGCAGAAATTTCTAATGTTTTTCATAGCGGTAACAGTAATAATAAAGCCAATTTATACCAGGATTCTTGCCCCGGCATTAAAGAGCAATTGCAAATATAATCTAATTTATAGCGCTAAGCTTGAGTGTAGTTACCTATTTATTGTTGTATAGATTGGTTTGGATTACATATATTGTAAAGGATTACAACGTTTTTTTAACTAGATTTGATTACCAACCCCGAGTCACCATTGAAACTACTAACAGTTATTTTATTCTTTTGCATAGGTATGTCCCATTTTGGGTATAGTCAAACCTTTGAATTAAAAGGTGAGGTTAAAGACCAATACCAAGAACCCGTCGCATTTGCGTCTGTATTTCTACTGACCGTTACAGATTCTGTATTGGCTAAAGGAAGTTCTGCTGATGAAAATGGAGCGTTTTTATTCTCTGATGTTGCAGAGGGTCTCTATTTTTTAAAAGCGTCTTATGTAGGTCAAACTTCAGAAAATTTAGCGATTGAGATTTTAAAGGATACCAAAATCGGAGCTGTAATAATTGAGCAGCAAGCAGAACAACTTAATGAGGTAACCGTTACAAGCAATAAACCTGTAGTAAAAAGAGAAGTTGACCGCATTGTTTTCAATGTAGAAAACACGGTTATCTCTCAGAATAGTTCGTGGGATATTCTTCGTCAAACACCAGGAGTCATTATGATGAATGATGAGTTGAAAGTAAGAAATCAGGTAACAACGGTTTATATCAATAATCGTAAAGTGCAACTGTCTGCAGAAGAGGTTAGAAGTCTGTTAGAAAACTACCAAGGCGAGAATATAAAATCGGTTGAGGTTATTCATAATCCGCCAGCAAGCTATGACGCCGAAGGTGGTTCTATTTTGAATATTGTTACTAGTAAAAATGTATCTGTAGGCTATAAAGGCAATGTTAATGCTGGGTATACGCAAGGAGTTTTTCCGAAGTATAATTTTGGAACATCGCATTTTTATAAGACTAAAAAGTTAAATGTAAACGCAAGTTACAATTACACCCCAAAGAAGGAGTTCAAGAATACTTTGAGCAATACCAATTTTATGGATAATACCAGTATTACTTCTATTTGGGATACAGATTTTGATCAAGTAATACGCACTAACACCCATAGTACGGGGGTATCGGTAGATTATGAATTTGATGATAAGAACGCTCTAAGCTTAACGAGCAACGCACAGTATCAACCAAAAAAGGATGCTGATTTTTTTCAGGAAACTACCATTAAAAACAGCGCAGGGTTTTTAGATTCGATTTTTACATCAAACAGTTTTTTAAGCGAACAAAAGCATAATATTTCGGGTGATCTTACTTTTAAACATCAGTTTAAAGACCAAGGAAATTTAACTGTAAATGCACACTATACAAATTTTGGTTTAGACCGAAATCAAGATGTAGACTCAGATTATTTTCAGCCTAGTGGCTCATTTCTGCGCGATTTTAATTTCTCGACTATTGCCGATCAACAGATAGAAATAAAGACCGCTCAAATAGATTACACTGATTATTTTGGCAGTGTATTTTTTGAAACAGGGGCAAAAGGTTCTTTTATTGATTCTGAAAGTAGATTAGATTATTTTTTACAAAATAACGGTACGCAGTTTATACCCAATTTATCTGATGACTACACCTATGACGAAAGTGTGTATGCGGGTTATTTTAGCCTTTCTAAAGACTGGGAAAAATGGAGCATAAAAACAGGGTTACGTGCAGAACAAACAGAAAGCACGGGAGTGTCTGTAAATGTATCAAACATTAACGAGCTTAGTTATTTTGAACTTTTCCCTTCATTGTATATTCTGCACAATATCAATGACCACCATAGTCTATCTTTTGATTATGCCAGAAAGGTACAACGCCCTCGTTATGAAGATTTGAATCCGTTTAGAACCTATATTAATGAACGAACCTTTAAAGAAGGCAATCCTAATTTAACACCTAGTTTCAGCCATAATTTTAACTTGAATTATACCCTTAATCAAGAATACTTTTTTGACTTTTACTACCGTGATAATGGTATGTATATCTCTACACTTACTTTTCAAGATAATGATAATCTTGTTTTAAGAGATGTTACCCAAAACGTGTTAGAGAGTACCTCTTACGGCTTTGATTTTTCATACGGTAAGTCAATTACCAACAATTGGTATTTGTACAGTTATATTTCTCTTTTTCATGAAGAGGAATCTTTCATTTCATTACAAAGCGATGAGTATTCTTTTACCAATGATTTTGACGGTGCATACATAGACCTTACCAATTATATAACGCTGTCTAAAGATGGAAGTTTTAAAGGGGAATTAGGCTTGGTATATTTATCAGGTTGGTTACAAGGATCATTTATACAAGAAGAGACCACTAATTTAACCGTAGGTTTAAGAAAATCATTTTTAAATAACAGAGCTGTATTTAGCGTAAGCGCAAATGACCTATTAGGTAAATATAATGGGTATGTATCTTCTAAATATTTAAACCAAGACAATGGTTATATCACAACTCCTGAAACCCAATATGTAAAATTTGGCTTCACGTACAACTTTGGTAATTTTCGCCTAGAAGATAACCAGCGAGATATAGATAAAATAGAACGCGAACGTCTTGAATAAAGCTAACTATTTAACTATCAGAACCTTTGTTTTTTATTAAGAAAAATTTAAGAATTCTGTAAGACAATTCAATATTACTTTCCTACATTTAGGTGTTATATGCACACTAATGACTAGGAATTTACACTTAACACTACTGTTTTGTCTTACGTTTTCTTTAGCGTTTGCCCAAGATTTTTTAATTAATGGTGTAGTATTAGATGACAATCAAAATCCTGTTGTTTTAGCGAATGTAATTTTATTGACCGGCGAAGGTGAATTCATTAAAGGCACGGTAACAAATGATCAAGGTTTATACGAGTTTAAAGCGGTTATCCCTGGTACTTATAATATTGTTGCTAGTTACATAGCAAATACTATTGAGAGTTCTAATATTTCAATTACAGAAAATACTGAAGTAAAGCCTTTAATTCTTAAAAGTTCTCAAGAGTTAGATGAGGTTGTAGTTATTCAAAAAAAGCCGGTATTAGAACAATTAGCAGACCGTCACATTTTTAGTGTTGAAAACACCGCACTATCTGATGGTGATATTTGGGATGTTCTAAAACGTACCCCAGGTGTTATGGTAATGAATAATCGTTTATACATTAACGGTAGTCCTAATGTAAATGTGATGATCAATGGTAAGCTAGTGAACTTACCAGAAAGCGACATTGTAAATCTTTTAACGGGTAGCTCAGCCAGCAATGTAGAAGCTATTGAAGTAATTACGAGTCCGCCAGCTAAATACAGTGCCGAGGGCGGATTACTGATTAATATTAAAATGAAGAAAAATCTGGTTGCTGGGTATAACGGTGCTGTATTCAATAGATATACACAAGGGGTATTACCAAAACATACGTTAGGAACAGACCATTTTTTTAAAGGAAAAAAGATAGATTTCTCTACCAACTATAGCTTTAGTCATAACAGAAACTGGACGAGATATACCGACATTACTACCTATTTGGAAAACGGACAAGAAAACGAGATTTGGACAGCTATACAAAAAATAATAGGCAAGAAGAAAAGTCACAACATCAACCTCTTTTTAGATGTACAATTAAATGAAAAGAACACATTAAGTATAACCTCTACCTCTAATTTATCACCAGATGGAAATACAGATTATTTCTCAATTACAGATATCAATACCATCGATGGCGATTTAACTGCTAGGTTAGATGGTTTAAACGTACAAAATGATGATTCATATAACACATCTAACTATCTAGATTGGGTATATAAATTAAATGATAAAGGAGCAGAACTAACTACTAATGCCCACTTTACTTACTATGATTCTAAACAGAACCAGGTATTGAACAATAACATAGTACAGGGCTTTACAGAGAATACATCAGAAAACACATTGAATATAGGGTCTGATCAAATTATAAACCTTTTTAGTGCACAAACAGACCTTACACTACCGCTAACAGAGCAATCTGTAATGGAGACAGGCTTGAGAGTGGCAACTATCAATTCTGAAGCAAGTATTATGCAATCTGGTTTTGATGATTCGGTAGACGGAATAAGCCCTACAGAATCTGGTTTGTTTGATTATGACGAACAAATTTATGCAGGTTATGTCAGTTTGAATAACAATTGGGAAAGTTGGAAATTAAATGTTGGTTTAAGAGCAGAGTATACCGATACCGAAGGTAATTTAGACATGTCGGCTTCTATAAACACAACTTCTTATTTTAAACTTTTTCCTAATATGGCGCTTTCATATAAGAAAGAGAAGAATGCCTTTTACTTAAAATACTATAGAAGAATTACAAGGCCGAGATATAGTAGCATCAACCCTTTTCAATTCTATTTAACGGCAAATTCTCTTTTTGAAGGTAATCCTAATTTAAAGCCGGCGTTTAGTGATTATATGCAGTTCGATTATGTCTATGACCGCGATTATAAAGTGGTATTATTTGTGAATAGAAAATCTAATGAACAAGCGCAACAAATCATCCAAGACAACGAAACCAATACATTAAGAACTCAATATATAAATTTAGAATCCAATTATTTTTATGGTATCGATGCAAGTGTGTCGAAAGAGCTTACGTCATATTGGTATCTATATGCTCTTATTAGTCATTATCATGACAAAAAGAGCTTTACAGACCTGAATACAAATAGCATAGTAGAGAATTCTATTTGGACTACCTTTATTCGCGCCAACAATTACTTCACGCTTCTTAAAGATGAATCACTTTTTGCCGATGTTACCTATACGTATTTTTCACCATACATTAATGGTAATGCAACCTTTGAACCGTATAGTAAATTAGGGGTATCGTTTAGAAAAACCTTTTGGAATAAAGACGCAAGTATTTCTATGGGTGTTGAAGATATTGTTAATAACGGTAATACACTTTCAACGAGAAATTATCTTGATCAACGAAACACAGTAAGCGCTAGGGTCGAGAATAGATTATTTGTTTTAGGCTTTAGATATAAATTCGGAAACTCTAAAATACGAGACAACTCCAAAAGAAAGAATACAGACGAAGGCAAGCGTTTGTAAAGGTTAAGACGAGAGCATTAACCCACAAGCTCCAACACTTATAAAGCAATACACCCCCGCTAAAATCATAAAGACTTTACCTGTTTTTTCCTCAAATACTAAAACAAGTATTTCAATCTGTTTTAATAGTCGTTAAAACCATACAATTTATACAAAAGTCTACGTAATGCCCTTGTCGTAATTTTATATAACTTTGCAACCCAAAAATAAAATACGCCAGTGCCCAAAATAGGAGACATACAACTACCTGATTTCCCGTTGCTTTTAGCACCGATGGAAGATGTGAGCGACCCACCATTTCGCGCCCTTTGTAAAGAGCAGGGAGCAGATGTGGTTTATACAGAATTTATTTCTTCGGAAGGATTAATTCGTGATGCCGCAAAGAGCGTCATGAAATTAGATATTTATGAAAAGGAACGCCCAGTAGGAATTCAAATATTCGGCGCTAATTTGGAAAGTATGCTTCAGTCTGTAGAGATTGTGGAGAAATCTAAACCAGATATCATAGATATTAATTTTGGTTGCCCTGTTAAGAAGGTAGTCTCAAGAGGAGCAGGAGCTGGTATATTAAAAGATATCGATTTAATGGTCTCTTTGACCAAGGCAATGGTAGAGCACAGTAATTTGCCTATTACCGTAAAAACAAGACTAGGTTGGGATGATGATTCTATTAGAATCGTTGAGGTTGCAGAGCGGTTACAAGATGTAGGTTGTGCGGCAATTTCAATTCATGGTAGAACCCGTGCGCAAATGTATAAGGGTAATGCTGATTGGAACCCGATTAGAGACGTTAAGAACAACCCTAGAATGCATATACCTGTATTTGGTAACGGTGATGTCAATTCTCCGGAAACAGCGATGAAAATGCGTGATGAATACGGATTAGATGGTGCCATGATCGGTCGTGCAAGCATAGGTTACCCTTGGATTTTTAGAGAAATAAAACACTTCTTTGAAACGGGTACTCATTTAGCTCCACCAACGATGGAAGAGCGTGTAGAAGCAGCCCGTCGTCATTTACAAATGTCTATAGATTGGAAAGGTGAAATATTAGGCGTTTTTGAAACCCGTAGACATTATACGAACTATTTTAAGGGCATTCCTAACTTTAAGGAGTATCGTATGAAAATGGTGACCAGCGATGATTCTGCATCAGTATTTGCTGCCTTTGATGAGGTTTTACAGAAGTTTGGCGACCACCAATTTACAAAAGCTTAAAGGTCTACCAATTTTTTATTGATTCGGCTACTTGCAATTTTAGATGCAATGATACCTAATACAATAATTGTAGCGAGAACAATGGCAATATTGATGAATTCAAATTTCACAGGATAAGCCAACGACGGCGTAATTTTCAACCAACTAAAAGCAAGTTGCGACCATACTATTAGCACACCAATCAGCACACCAATAAATCCGCCAAAACCTGTTACTAGAATTCCCTGTACAAAGTAAATTCTACGTAATTCTTTAATAGTTGTACCAAGACTGTATAGTGTTTTTGAATTCTGCTGTTTGTCTAAAATCATCATAATAATAGCACCAACAACATTAAAAAGCGCAATGATAAGTACTAAGGTAAAGATGAGGTATGTAGCAACGTTTTCAGTATTCAGCATTTTATACAACGTACTGTTCAGTTGTTGTCTATTTTTCAATTGCACATTAGAACCTAGAATAGACTGAATTTCTGAACGTACAGCACTTGGTTCTACACCTTCATCCATTTTAAAGTTGATTCCAGAGACAGTAAGTGAGTCTTTTTCAAGTAAAGCTTGCGTTAAACGTAAATCTGCAAACACGTATTTATTATCCAAATCTGCCTCAACGGCATAAACACCGCCAATGACCATAGGTAATTGATTGTAGAGTGATGAAATACTTTGTTGCGAAATAGAGCCCTTGCCAGGTTTAAAAGCATAGATCTGCATGGGGCTACGAAATTGGTTGATGGTTACCCCAAGAATATTGGCGATACCCAAACCTGATACCACTTGAGTATCGTTAATAGTCCAGTCGCCAATGTATAGCGTACTATCGACACCGGTTACTTTAGTATAATTACTATCAACACCTTTTATGTAGGCAATATGGTTTTTGCCACGATGCTCAAGAGATACTTTTTCTTCGAGCTCTTTGGAGTAAAATGCGAGTCCGTCTACAGACTGTAAACGTTGTTCTTGTTCAGGAGTAATGGTAAAAATCTTTCCGGCTACGGGAGAGGCTTTTAAGTCTGGATCAAAAGATTCGGTAAACGAAAGGCTAAAAGTTTTTAATCCGGCGAAAGCCGAAAGCACAATAAACAGTGCTGCAGAGCCAATAACTATAACTAAAAAGGTAATAAAATTAATGATGTTGACCGCGTTCTGGGTGCTTTTAGAACGCACATACCTTTTAGCGATATAGAGAGGAAAATTCAACCGATCAGCTCTTTTTACGTTTAGGTAACAAATCTCTGTTTTCTATAGGGTTTTCTTCGCGTTTTAATGACTTTTCAATATTCTCAATGTAATCTAAAGAATCATCAAGGTAAAAAAGCAACTCGGGCACTCTACGCAATTGGTTACGTGTACGCTGAGAAAGCTCGTGTTTAATAAGCGGTTGGTTAGACTTAATCCCTTCCATTAATTCGCCAGCCTTATCATTCGGGAAAATGCTCAAATATATTTTAGCGATAGATAAATCGGTAGTCACCGCAACCTTAGAAACGGAGATAAGCGTATTTCGTAGTCCGCCATCAATGGCAGCCTTTTGTAGAATATCTACAATATCTTTCTGAATGACTCCAGCTATTTTACGTTGTCTTTGCGTTTCCATACTGCAAAAATACATAGAAATTGTATCTTAACCCCTATATGATGTACACTGAAGCAAATAAGGCATGAAAAAGATTGAACATTTAGGTATAGCGGTAAAGAACATGGAAGATTCTAATGCACTTTTCGAGAAACTGTTGGGTGTAGCGCCTTATAAACAAGAAGAAGTAGCATCGGAAGGTGTAATGACATCTTTCTTTCAAAACGGACCTAATAAGATAGAGCTTCTAGCAGCCACAGAGCCAGACGGACCTATAGCCAAATTCTTAGAAATAAAGGGCGAAGGCATACACCATGTGGCTTTTGAGGTAGAAGATATCGTCCAAGAAATGGAACGGTTAAAGAAAGAGGGCTTTACACTTTTGAATGAGAAACCCAAAAAAGGTGCTGATAATAAGCTAGTAGCCTTCGTTCACCCAAAGACCGCAAATGGGGTGTTGGTAGAGTTGTGTCAAGAAATTAGAGACTAAGCATTATTTTGTTTGTGTCGATTAAAAATAAGTAGTAATATTGCAACCGCAATTCGCGAGTTCTGAAATTACCGGTTTGAGCACCAGTCTTTATCGATTTTAATCGAAAAAGTTTTACAGAGCAATTTTAGAATTGTTACCGGTCCTATAGCTCAGCTGGTTAGAGCACCTGACTCATAATCAGGTGGTCCCTGGTTCGAGTCCAGGTGGGACCACATTTAAAACTCCATTAAATCATTTGATTTAATGGAGTTTTTTTTATTTTTAGGCATGTCTTCACATACCTACATTCTCCACAGTAAAAGCACTCAATAAATTCTATATCGGTGCATGCCATGAAGATTTAGAAAAACGTATTGAAAATCATAACGGAGGTACATACGGAGCAAAAAGCTTTACTTCGATTACAAATGATTGGGTTTTTTCTTAAAGTTTGATTGTGATGATTATGCCCATGCAATTCGCCTAGAACGAAAAATAAAATCAATGAAGAGTAGCGTTTATATTCGGTCTAAGCTAAATATTGCAAATAGCTTTATTAAAATTTAATTAAAGAACTCAATTGGTTCAAAAAATTCGGTACCTACTCCGAAGGGAATTAATTTTTTATGTTGTAATCTACCAATTACACATGCAGGATGAGTTCCAAATTTTGATGCAAATTGTAAGATGTCATTTGTGTTTAAAGGCAAATTATTTAACATTTCAGTCTCTTCACTTTCCGACAATATGATATCTGATGCAAATTCGTTTGCTTCTTTTTCAAAAACTTGATTCTCACCAGTGTAATTAACATTTTCAATTGAAATATATTTTTTTCCGTGTAATAATATATGTCCAACTTCATGAAAAAATGTAAACCAAAAAATATCATTTCTTTTATATCTTCCACTTAGTTGAATAAGTGGAACATTGTTAATCCATCTTGTTGAACCATGAATGGCTGTTTTAGGTAAACATGGTGTATGTATAACTTTAAGTCCTACGGAAGAACAAATAGATTGAAGTTTTTGAAAGAAATCATCTGGTTGTTCAGCCATTATATTCTTAATATTAGGCAATAATTTTTTTAAAGCAGATTTATTAAATTCCGGAACAAATAAACCTTCTGATTGTATCTCCCCCTGCCTTAACCAAGAGGCAATAGCATTTGCATTTTCTTGGTCTTTTAATGAAATTCTAAAGGCGACTTGAAGCTTTTGATTAATATAATAATCTTCCCAAGCTTTTAAGTTTGCAACTTCAAAATAGTTGAATAAATTGATTACCTTTTCATTAATTTTAAGAGTTTTAGGAACCCAGCCAAAACTAGCCATTTTTGCATAAGGAAAGTCTTTAGCCCAAGATCGGGCTACTTCTATAGCTCTTTGGTAGCTTATTCTTGCTTGATATTCATCAAAATTACTTTGAGCTTCAATCCAAAAATGTGTTGGAATTTTTAAAACTTGTTCAAACAATATTGCCATATCAGGTGTAATTGAGCTTTCTCCTTTTAAAACTGCTGTAATAGTTTTTTCAGGCTTACCTGTTTTAATAGCAAACTCCTTAGATCCTATTTCCTTTTCTTCTAATGCTTCTAATAAAATTTCACCAGGATGAGTTACGCTCTCTGGAAAATATTGATTTATAGTTGCCATAATGTTTTGTTTTAATGGTAATCTTGAATGTTGATAATTTCTACTCCCAAAATTTGAACCCAAATAAATTTGCCGTGGGCATCGGTAGGTATGGGGTTTTCTTGAGGGGTAAATAAAAGTCTGTAAGGGTGATCTAAATCACATGCCCACTGACCTTTTAAGTTTCCTGTTAGTTCATGAAACCTTCCTGGTGCATACCGTAAATCTTCTAGGGATTTTGCAGCTTTAATTTAGTCAAGTCTTTTTTTGTATAGCTTGAATCTTTTTTGACCTAATTTTTTTTGACCATCCCTATCACTGTTGGCAAATTTCTTTAGTTTCCTATCTCCAAACCTAATATCCATTGCAAATTTAAGATTATTATTAACATTTAGTGTTAATTAAAAAATAAAATTATTTGATAACATATTTATAATTGACTCTAAAGTTTAGGGGGAAGAAACGGAATCTTTTGAAAGTACAATTAGAAATAATGTTTTTAAAGTTAAAAAACCGGGATGATACAATCTACTATTTATAAGTTTAATATTTTTTAATCAACCACCAATTCCTCAACAACACCCCCATCAAATCACGAACTCTGAAATTAACATTTCTTTTAACACAATCTTTCTTAGTAACATTTACCTAGCTCTTTACTATTTCTTAATTTACTAGTTCAAACAAACTAATTCGAAAAATGACTACAAAAAACTCTTGCTACAAGGCGGCATTGCTGACCCTTGTACTAGCCATTTCGTGCATATCTGTGACGATGGCACAAACTGTACCTTCACCAGAAGATGTTTATGGTTTTAAGGTTGGTGCCGATTATAAACTGGCAGATTACAGCCAAATTGAAGACTACCTTTCTAAACTAGACGCTTCTTCTGAACGCGTTAAAAAAGTGGAAATCGGGACTACTGTATTGGGTAGAAAAATGTACATCTTGTTTATTTCTAGCGAAGAAAATCTTAAAGATTTAGATAAGTGGAAAGACATTAGTACTAAACTAGCTCGTGTTCAGGTTTCAAATGACGAGGCTATGAAACTATCTAAAGAAGGTAAAGCTGTGGTTTGGATCGATGGTGGTATGCACTCTACCGAATTGGCGCATGGGCAAATGACATCTGAACTGGCGTATACTTTGACCACTTCAGAAACTACAGAAATGAAAAAAATCAGGGAGAATGTCATTACGATATTGATGCCTGTAATGAATCCTGATGGGTTAGATATTGTGGTAGACTGGTACAAAAAGAACTTAGGTACCGCTTATGAAACATCGCGTCCTCCGATCTTGTATCATTATTACATGGGTCATGATAACAATAGAGATTGGTTCATGAATACCATGCCAGAGACGTATAATGTTACTAAGATATTGTACAATGAGTGGTATCCGCAGATTGTATATAACCACCACCAATCTTCACCATCTTGGACAAAAATATCATTACCACCTTATGCAGATCCAGTAAACCCAAGAATTCACCCAGCAATTACTGCAGGTGTAAGTGAGTTAGGTTCTGCAATGACCAAAAGATTTTCATTAGAGAATATGCCAGGTGCAATTGCCGATAATTTCTATACCATGTTCTGGAACGGTGGTGGGCGTACTGTGCCTTACTATCATAACATGATCGGAATCTTAACCGAAGTTGGTCATACGAGTCCGACGCCTAGATTTTATGATCCGGAGAAACTACCTAAAACCGTAGCTGGTGGTACGCCAACCGATGGTACAGATATCATGTACCCAGATCCATGGAAAGGTGGTGAGTCTCACTTTCGCGATGCTGTAGATTATATGTTGACTGCGACGTGGGCAACGCTAGACTTAGCAGCAGACCGTAAGAGCAATTACCTGTACAACATTTACAAAATGGGAGCTTCGGCAATTGAAAAGTCGAAAGAAGAAGGTCCGTTTGCATATATAATCGGTAAGGATCAATGGGATGCTTTTGAATCTGTGAACTTGGTAAATGTGTTACTAAAGGGTGGAATCGAAATTGAAAAAACAACCAAAAGTTTTGAGGTCAACGGAAAGAAATATGAAAAAGGTGCTTATGTAATTTATACGGCACAAGCGTTTAGACCGTATTTGATGGATTTATTAGAGAAGCAAAATTATCCAACACGTTTTCAATACCCAGGCGGACCACCAGATACTCCGTATGACTTAGCAGGTTGGACATTGCCGATGCAAATGGGAATTGCAGTTGATAAAATTGCAGAGCCTTTTGACGTAGCAACTGAAAAGGTATCAGACGAAGCATCATATTATGAAGGTGATGTAAAAGGAAATGCTTCCTTCGGATATTTGCTTAGTGCCAACAGTAATGCATCTGTAATTGTAACCAATAAAGTATTAAAAGAAGGTGGTACGGCATATAAAACCAAAGCAGCTTTCAAATCAGGTAAAACAACATATCCGCCAGGTGCTTATATCGTTTCTGGTGGTAGTGCTTCTGTAGAAGAATTGGCAGCTGAATATGGTTTAGAAGTAATAGGATTATCCGCAGAACCAAAAGTAGAAATGACCAAGGTACATGCGCCTAAAGTAGGATTGTACAAGTCTTGGGTTTCTAATATGGATGAAGGATGGACGCGTTTTATAATGGATGAATATTCGTTCGAAACAGATACCCTTCATGATAAAGACATTCAAACTAAAGATCTATCTCAATATGATGTTTTAATACTTCCGTCGCAACGACCAAAATCAATTTTACATGGTAATTCGCCTTTAAAAATGCCAGAGAAATTTACAGGTGGTATAGGTTTAGAAGGATCGGTAGCACTAAGCAATTATGTAAAAAATGGCGGAACATTAATAGCGTTCGATGAAGCTAGTAACTATGTCATAGAGCAATTTGGTTTACCATTAAAGGATGCTACAGCAGGTACAGAAAGTACAGAGTTCTTTATACCTGGTTCATTGATTAAAGCGGGAATAGACACAACACATCCGTTAGCATTTGGTATGCAAGACACGGTAGCGGTTTCGTTTAATAAGAGTCGTGCTTTTGTTATTGATAAGCAAACCAAAAAAGGAGAAGGCGGTACAGAAGATATCAAAGATGCTCCGGCTCCAGAAGTTGAGGTTATTGCCAACTATGCAGAAAAAGATTTGTTGATGAGCGGCTGGGCAATGGGCGAGAAAAAGTACATCGCTAAAAAGCCGGCTATGGTAAAAGCAACTTATGGTAAAGGTTCGGTAGTATTATTCGCATTTAGACCACAATTTAGAGCACAACCAAGAGGAACGTATAAGCTTATTTTCAACTCCATTTTTGAAGGAGCTGCAGAGTAAGTGAATTATAATTTAGAAATCCAGTTTTTTTAAAGTGACATTGAGCGCAAACGAAATGCTTTAACAGTCAGAATGTAAAATTTGACTATTTTAATATCTAAAATGCCCATCAATTATTGATGGGCATTTTTTATTTTTCGCCAATTAATTAAACTGGCTACTACTGAAGAACTTATTTTGTAATCGGAGTAAGCACGATATTTCTATAGGCAACATTACCATGGTCACCTTGTAAATATATAGGTCCTGGTGCAAAAACATCTGAGTTTATTGCCCCACCGGTTGGTCCTTCAGCTGCTACATTGTCTATAATTTTCTTTCCATTTAAAATTACCGTAACATGGCGGTCTGCTAAAGTAATATCCATTGTTTGCCATTCACCTGCAGGTTTTTCTGCATTTTCACTTGGAGTAACACGGCTGTAAAGAGCACCCATATTATGACTGTCCAGTTCTAGACCGTATGAGTCAACCACCTGTATTTCGTATAATCCCTTAAGGTAAACACCGCTGTTATTTCCTTTAGGCACATTAACCTCTAATTTTAAATTGAAATCTTCAAACTCTTGATTGGTACGTAGGTTGCCATAATAAATATGCTCACCATTTTCTGGTTGTACAGGATCGTTTTGCATGGTTCCATTTACCACTTTAAACCCGTTAGGGCTTTTAGGGTCAATTGTTCTCCATCCATCCATATTTTTACCGTTAAAAAGTTTGATTGGCTTACCATATTTTAAGGCGCTCAAATCTGGTACAGGTCCTACTGTTGGCATTCTTGTGCCAGTGAAATAACTAATGTTTTCACCTGTATTTCCCCAAGCAGGTCCGGTCATGGTACCAGCGATGGCATCATTTATTTTGGTAATACGCATCGTCCAAGTTCTGGTGTGGGTACGCGCTTTGCCTGAGGTAGTTTTTAGTTCCTCTTCAGAAGTACGGGTAACAATTAAGGTATTTTCATCAACTAAGTACACATCAGATACGGGTAAAACACTACCACCGATCCATAATAATTCGCCGTCTAGAACACCTTGCTGCTCGTGTACTTTTAGCCATGCAACGCCACCACCGACAACATCGATAGTCCAAGTGCCAAGAAAGGTGTTTTCGGGTTCAGGTAAAATGTTTTTGGTAATTGCAAAAGATGAGGTTATGGCACATAAAAATGCCATGAAGAAAACTGGTAATTTTTTCATGATTTAGTTTGTGTTAGGGTTTTGGTTTGATTGTACAAATAGTAAGCACAAGAATTAAAAGTAAGGATTAATATAATGCGTTACCCCTGTTGTTTTAAAGTTTAACAGCAAATTAGGGTACATAGAAATGTATTGTTTTTCTTGAAAAATTAGTGTTAAGAAATAGTAAGTTTTTTAAATTTTCAAAAAACTTTTATAGGTAAATATTCCTACAAATACCATGGTTGTTGACGTAGCGTAAATATTACGGAAAACCGTAATAAATAGGCGTACAATATTTTTTTAATCGGTTTGTTAAGTATAGACCTAACAAATTAATTAAAACCAAAATCACCATGAAAACATTTAATCAATTACTATTACTCTCCTCTATTGCAGTGATTAATTTTAGCTGTGAAAAGTCAACCTCAGAAGAGTTTGAAGAAGTTAACGGAAACGTGGAAACAAAGCTTATCAGCTCAATAAATGTTACGTCTGCCGAAGATTCAGAAGACAGCGAAAACATTTTATTTTCGTACAATAATGATTTACAATTAACGTCTATTTTCGACGGAACAGAATCAACAAATTTCATTTATGAAGAAGGAAATTTAAGTAATGTTTCAGGTAATGCTGACAACGGAAATGTCGAAGAATTATATGAATCGCCGTATGATGCTTTTGAAACGGGACAAATAGAAGAATATGATGACAATGGTAACCCATCTGTAATCAAATTTATAGAGTACGATTATGATTATATGACTGGCGAAGAAGAAGTGGTGTACTACACAGCAGAAATCTCTTATGACGATAAGCCAAATCCGTTTTACAAAACGGCAGAAGCAGCAGGTATGATTGTTGTTTTAGATCAAATAAAATTAAATTTTGCTGAAGCTCCACAGGCAGAAGAAATTGTAAGGGCAAAAGCATTGTTCCCGAATAACAATCCGTCGCAAGTAGTGTATAAAAATGAGGAAGGTGAAATAGAATACACTATAAACTTATCTTATACTTACGATGGCGATTACCCAACAGCAGCAACGGTTTCTACGGTTTCTATGCATTCAGACGAAAACGAAACTTACGTAACCACCTTCACTTATGTAGGTGACTAAGTAAATACAAATTTTTTTAGATAATAGAAAGCAGCCTAATAGGCTGCTTTCTTGGTTTTTAAGTAGTTTATATCTTGTAAACTTCAATTAAATTCAAAAAACTGATTTTTGTATTTCCTAATAAAATGTTAAATTGAAGCAGCCCTTAATATTAGTATACTAAAGTTCCCCCAGAATTCATTAGTGTTGCTCTTTATTAATGGGCTTTTTTATTGATGTCTATTTAAGACAAGACTTCTTACACTCCAATTACCCCATTCAAGCAAAACACCAAAACCTACTTTCAAGAAAATCTGTCGATTTAACAGTGTAGCAGCGAAAATTCTAAAAATTCAATTAACTTTAAAAGGTATATGCCTTGGCGGCAAATTTTACCGCGCAGAATTCAAAGAATAATCTTAAATTAGGCAAACACTTAATAAAATGTATTTGTAAATAATGGCAAAAATTGAAATTAAAGGTTCCCCCGAAGAGCTTGAAAGAGTAGCCACTTTCTTGGCAAACAACAATATAAAGTTCGACGTTGTTAATGATTACGGCAATCATTCTCTAGAAGATTTAGATAAGTATGCTGATCTTATTACGAAGTTCTCAGCTGCTGTGCCTGAAAAATAAGCAACAATATGAAAGGCTTACAAGAAATAAAATCTGAAATTGACCAGTTGGTTAGTACTAACGGAAAAACAGAACTAGAGGTAGTAGAGGCGCTTCACAAATATTACTTCAACAAAGCTGTAACGGCAGAGATAAAACTGTATAAGAAGAAAAAGAAAAAGGTAGCTCAGATAACGAAAGATCTTAAAATTAGTCACCGTAGGTTCTATAAAATCTTAGAAGATAAAAAAGTAGAGTTCACCAAATACAATAAGTCTAAAGAAGAAGCAGTAGAGTAATTTTCATTAGCGATTTGGTTTAATTTAAAAGAAATGGCGATTACAAAACACATGTTGGTATTGCTTATTTCTATTTTGTTATGCCATAATATCAATGCCCAAAAGGTTGCGGTGAAAACCCAAGTACAAACTACGGTTTATATTGAATGTGACGATGATGGTTGTTTTGGCAGCTACTATGGCAAAGAATTTATAGCCGGATCAGATGTTGCTCATCAATTCTCTAACACCATGTCTGCAAAAGTTGGAGATAAATTAAAGGAACTCTATGCTCAAGATAAATACGTAAAAGTAGATTTTGAAAACATATACATGTCTACCAAGGGCATGGGATCTGGCGTGGTAACCTATGAGTTGAAGATTCCGTTTGTTACGGTGGCTACAAAATGTGATGCCTATACATCTTTTGATCATGTTGGCGGCTGGAATCATATACCATCTTTACCCAGAAGAAAAAAGGAATTAAGTTCTCTGTTAATGCCCGGCGAATCTTTAGATATCAGTAAGCTAAAAACGACCACTGAAGGACTACAGGAATATTGGATTCAATGGAAGAACAAAACTACACAACATAACTGTAACCAGAATTAAAACCAAACCATATGGCATTTCAGAAAAGAGAGCTAGTAATTGCATCACCTTTTTTGATCATTGCCGTGAATTTTGCGGTTGCTTTTGGCTTTGGTGAATTTATGGGAAAATGGGCATTTATACCTATGATTCTTATAGGTTGGGCACTTTGGTTGTTCTTTATAGTTAAATACGGAGGAAAAGAATCAATTACCAATTGGTTAAAGAAAGCTAAAGGAGCTTTAGGTTGGAAATTGGTAGCGATAATGGTCGGATTGATTCCGTTACCCCTTTTTCTAATGCACTATCAATTGTTAGATCATTGGACTATTTGGTTGCCTTGGATTCTACTTGCAGTATTTAATCCCTTTATTGAAGAGTTTTACTGGCGCGGACTATTGTTAGACTATACCAAAACATGGTCTAATTGGTCTTCTGTATTATTTACTGGAGTACTATTTGCCATTAATCATGCAGCATTCGGAGTCAACTCCGTCGTAAATAGCGGATTTGAATTAGTAATCTCTACCCTAATTATGGGTGTCGTTTGGGCGTGGGTTTATAAAAAGACAAACAGCCTACGTTGGACTATCTTCTCTCATTTTTTAGTCGATTTTCTTGGTGTTTCAGCAGCAGCTTTCTTAGATTTATATGAGAAAGGAAACTGGTGATAAAATTTAATTTAACGAATATGAATCAAGAATCACTCTCTAAACTAAGTAACGAAGAACTACTTAAAAAGTATACAGCCGCTAAAACTATGGTTTGGCTCTTGGCAATTGTTTTAACCGGAGTTTTACTCTTTTTTATCTACGTTTCTATACAAGATGGACTTACTCCGTTATTGGCAGTTCCGTTAGCGTTATCAACCATCATTCCTTTGAATGTAAAGAACATGAATACGTTTAAAAAGGAATTGGACTCTAGAAAATAAGTGTTCAATTTTTATCAAGTAATTAGAAAAATAACAGTTAAAAAATGAAAAGTACAACCATATCAATCATAGGAATGGTAATAGCGATAATCACAATAGTATCTACTTTTATTAAGGGTAATGATACTGGTTCTTTATTCGGATTTGAAATGGATATTTGGATGTATCGCTTAGTTTGGCTTGCCTTGTTCGGGGTGATTTTGAATGGTTATTTAAAGGAGAAAAAGAATACCTGATTGTTCAAAAAATTGAATAATATTATCATTTTAGGCACAATTGAAAGTAAAAAATGATAAAATAGTATTATTCTATAAGTTTGTACGTAGATTTCCGTAATCAATCACCAAATACTTCGACTCACACATTACATGAAAAAGCGTAAGATTAAAATCAGTGATATCATATTTGTGGTGTTCATTTTGTTGTTGATTATTCCACAGACAAGAACGCCAATTCAGGTAGCGGTCAATAAACTGAAAGTAGCAATTTGGTCGCCCAGTATTGAAGATGAAGAAGACCAAAATGAGGTTACTCCGTTTCAATATGCTGTTGTTGATTTACAAGGTGAAACTCAAAGCATATCGGTTGGTAAAGGCAAGGTTACTTTTATCAGTTATTGGGCAACTTGGTGTCCGCCATGTATTGCAGAATTACCAGGAATTCAAGAATTGTATAAAGACTACGGAGACAAAGTCAATTTTGTACTACTGACCCAAGAAGAACCAGAAAGAGTGCAGCGGTTTATTGAAAAGAGAGGTTATGAACTACCTATCTATTTTCCACAAATGCAAACTCCCGAAATATTGCAAGAAAATAGCATCCCCACTAATTATGTAATTGATGCTACAGGAAAAATCATCATAAAAGAAACCGGTGCCGCAGATTGGAACAGTAAAAAAATACGTAATCTGTTAGATGAACTTATAGAGAAGTAAAGTAGTTTACTTCGAGGTAACTAACGAACAAAAAAAGCCGGAATCAAAATTCCGGCCCTTTCCACATCTCCCAATCAAAGAAACATTAATCAATCATTTCACTCAATATTTTTCCACTTTCGTTGAAAACCACATCTTTTTCATCATTCCATCCTTTTTCTAGCTCAACATCATAAGTAGTAGAACCGTCCATAGTAGTTTTTTCGACAGAATCTACTTTGTATCCGGCATAGTTACTGGCAATTACAGCGGTAATGGCTTGTGGTAAATCTGCTGCGGTAATTTCATGTTCCGCTTTAGTAGCTATTCCATCCGTAGTATACCAAATTTCATGCTCCAGTCTATTACTGTCAAATTCAACTTTGTATGAATGTCCCTCTAATTCCCACTCCACATCACTTGCCTGAGGGTAATTTTGCTCAAAACTCTGTCTTAAATTTGCGGGCACAGCATTAGAGTTAATATCTTGTGCAAATACGGTACATACACCCAATACGGTTAAAGCTATTGTTGCTAAATTCTTATTTTTCATTATCAGTAAATTTTTAAATTCCCTTCAAAGAAAAGAGCCAAATCTAGAAGAAATTGGGAATGCTGATAATTTTACTTTTTTTAGCGATTAAATGCTTAGGGTTATAATTCCCATATCTTTCTAGAATTCTTTTATATTGTTGTTGCAAACAACAGTGCCATGAAAATTCTAATAATAGAAGACGAACCACAAATGCTAGAGAATATGCGCCAAACTTTAGAGCGCGAGCAGTATATGGTAGAAACAGCTGCAGATTTTGCAACCGCCAGCACTAAAATTGGGGTGTATGATTATGATTGTATTCTGTTAGATATAACGTTACCAGACGGTAATGGTTTAGAACTTTTAAAACAATTAAAGCAGTTGGGTAAAGATGACGGGGTAATTATCGTTTCGGCAAAAGACTCTTTAGACGACCGTATAAAAGGACTTAATTTAGGTGCAGATGATTACTTGCCCAAACCTTTTCATATGGCAGAATTACATGCACGGGTAAAAGCAATAGTTCGTCGTAGAACCTTTGATGGCAATAAGCTCATAGAAATTGGTAACGTAAGCATCGACCCAGAAAGTAGAAGCCTTCATATTAACAAAAAAGAGGTAGTTCTTAACCGTAAAGAGTATGATGTACTTTTGTATATGATATCTAATAAAACACGTTTGGTGACCAAAACTGCATTGGCTGAACATGTGTGGGGAGACCATATTGACCAAGCAGATAGTTTTGACTTTATCTATTCTCAAATCAAAAACCTACGTAAAAAACTTTCAGATGCTGTGGCAAGTATAGAGATAGAAGCCGTTTATGGTGTTGGGTATAAATTACAGGTCATATAATTTGTAGCAACTATGAAACTTCTAAATCACACTACAAAATACTTTGCAATACTGCTCATCGTATTGATATCTATATGGGCGGTGATCTTTTATTTTGCCATGTTAGATGAGGTTTATGATAGTTTAGATGATGGCTTAGAGAATCAAAAAGAATTAATAATAAGAGCCGTAAACGATGATCCAGATTTGCTGCAAGACACAGAATTCGGAGTCAATAATTACACCATTAAAAACACTCAGGTTGGTGCTCATGCCAAGTTTAAAGATAGTTATCGCGATACGTTAATGTATATGCAGAACGAAGATGAATACGAACCCATTCGTATGCTTGAAAGCACCTTTCAACAAGACGGTAATTATTACAAAATAAAGCTCATTACTTCTATGGTCGAAGAAGATGACCAAATAGAAAACTTATTTAAGTATTTGGTAGGTCTTTACTTAGTATTGATTTTAAGCATTGTGGTGCTTAACAACTTGGTTATGAAAAAAGTGTGGAAGCCATTTTATACACTCATTGATAGGTTGAAAGGCTTTCGTATAGAAAAGGACGACCCCATAAAATCAGAACCTACAACAATAGACGAGTTTAATTTATTGAACCAAAGTGTAGAACGTTTAACAGAGAAATCGCGCGATAGCTATGTAGCCCAAAAAGAGTTCATAGAAAATGCAGCACATGAATTACAGACGCCGCTTGCCATTGCTATTAACAGGTTAGAGCTGTTGTTAGAGCAAAATGAACTGTCAGGTATACAATCGCAAGAAGTTGGTGGTGTTCTAGATAATCTTACCCGGTTAACGCGATTGAACAAGTCATTGTTATTACTTTCTAAAATTGATAACAAACAGTATTTAGAAGAAGAGACAATTGATTTTAATGAGCTGATTGCTAATATTTCGACAGATTTCTCAGATTTTGCTACACATAAAAACATGCGTTTAAACGTTTTGGCAAATGCTAATGTACAGTATACGATGAATACCGATTTGGCTATTGTCATGATGACCAACTTAATTAAAAATGCCATAATACATGGGCAGGCTGGTAAAGAAATAGACATTGTTATTGATGCAGATAAAATAATTGTCAGAAATTATGGTGTAGCAACAGCATTAGATAGCAATAGTCTTTTCAAGCGTTTTAAAAAGACTTCTTCAGATAGCCGCTCTACCGGATTAGGACTTGCCATTAGTAAGGCTATTGCAGATAAATATCACCTACAGTTGCAATATTCATATGCTGAGAAGCATAATTTTACGCTAATTTTTCCTTAGCTGCGTTAAGCTTTTTATAAAAAAGCGCTTCAATAATATTGTTCCTATTTCTTTACAGATTTGAAGATTAGTTTTGTGTAAACAGTTTTAAATAAAAGAATTATGACAACTAATAATAACATGATGAGTATGGCAAAAGTAAAATTCTGGACAATTGCTGCCATCGTTTTAGGTATGAGTTTTCTTTTTATGAACTTTAGAGATTGGATGCCTTATGATAGTGCTGACAAGGGAGCTTTTGAAATTTCTGAACGATGGAAATTGCCTAAAGAATTACGCGAAGTTTCTGGTATATCTTGGATGGATGAAAATAAAATAGCCGCTGTGCAAGATGAAGACGGAATCATATTTATTTATGATTTGGAAAGTAAAAAGGTGATACAAGAAATTGAATTTGCTGATGCCGGCGATTATGAAGGTCTTTCGGTAGAAGGGGATAATGCCTATGTTTTAGAGAGTGATGGCACGATTACTATAGTGGAGAACTTTCGAGATTCAAATAGAAAAATAACATCTTACGAAACCAGTTTTGATGAGAAGAATAACATGGAAAGTTTAGAATTAGATGTGGCAAATAATCGATTGCTGATGATACCTAAAGACCGCGATATTGATTCAGATGATTTCAAAGGTGTTTATGCTTTTTCATTGGAGGATTATAAGTTGGTTTCCAATCCTGTAATGCGTTTAGATATGGGTGATGAAGTATTGAAGCATTTTAGGGAGAAGAAGGTGTATAAGAACTTTCGCCCTTCAGACATTGCCATACACCCAAAGACCAAAGAAATATATATGTTAGAAGGCGCAAAGCCTAAACTATTGATCTTAGATGAAAACGGAATCGCTAAAAAAGGCTATCGATTGGACAAGAGTATATTTCCACAACCAGAAGGTATTACTTTTAGTCCCGATGGAGAATTGTATATTTCGAGCGAAGGAAAAAAAGACGGTATCGGTACCATCACCAAGTTGAAACTGAAGCCTTAAAAGTCAACTTTAACCTAGCTTAGCTTTTGCGCAATATAAGCTGCCATAAAATCTTTTTTGCTGAGTGCCTTATCAGCAAAATCGAAGAGACTATAACAACGATCTAAATTTTGATTCTCGTAAGTAACCTTGTAATACTTGTTATTGTTTAGGTAGTCAGTTAATGCACGTAAGCCATGAATAAATGGCATAAAAACAGCACCTAATGGTAAACTGTCTTTATCTGCGGTTGTTAAAAATGAACTATTAACAGCTAAGCCATCAACAAAAGCTTTAAACAATAATTCATCAAAGTTTATCAATTCGTGGTTCTGCTCATCTTCAGGTGCGTTATTAACTACAGTTCTAATAGCATCACCAAAATCATAGAAGAAATAACCCTTCATAATAGTATCAAGGTCAATAAGACACAATGCTTTCTTTGTCGATTTAGAGAATAAGATATTATTTAGTTTAGTATCGTTATGGCAAATTCTAACTAGTAAATTAGTAGTATCTAAATGTTGAAGTTCTTTGAGAAATGATTGTGCTTTTTTAATGGCGCCGTTGGCAATTTCTATTTTTTGCGCATCAGCATTCTGCAGTGCTTCTTGAAACTCTAGAGTTCTAAAATCTAGATTATGAAACTTGGGTAGGGTATCATTAAATAATGCCGTATCTACATTTTGCAAGAGCTGATGAAACTTACCAATAATGCGTCCCGCTTCAAAGGCAGTTGAGGTTTCGGTTGTTGTATCGTACGTGGTACTATTGGGTATGTAGGTCATCATGCGCCAGAAATCATTATCCTGAATAAGATGATTGGTTCCTGCAGTTGTATTCAGAAAAGTAATTTGACTATAATCTTCTGCTTTTAGCACAGGTATAGCAAATTGAATATTATCCATCAGAATACCAGCATTTTTAAACACCTGGGTATTTATCTTTTGAAGTATATATTGTTGGTCATCATCTTCCGTAACCAAATACGTGTCATTAATGAGTCCGCTAGTCAAGGGTGACCATTTTAATGAATTTCCGTTAAGGTTGAATTCAATCAGTATTTTTTGGATGGATTCTTTAGTCATTTTTTAGCACTAAGATTCAGTTTTTAAAGGTATGTAAAACTTGCGCACTGTTTTGAACAAACTTAGTAGCCACAAACAGCATTTAATAAGAATTTTCTTTATTTTGTGCAGTTGGCCTAATTATAATACGATTTTCAAATTATCGCAGTTAATAACTAAACCAATCAAATTTCCCCCAAGAATGAGTAAGATTAAAACCTGCCTAAAAGTTGTTGTATTTTTATTTACAACCACTTACGTACAAGCACAATGCGAAGTTTTTAAAAGTGAAATCAGCGATGTACAACGTTATATGTCGCAATTTAGTCAGCTCTCAGATTCATTGAGTACCGCTGTTGAAACTGCTTCTTTTGATGCCTCTATTAGTAAGGCAAGAAAAAGCACAAAAGCTGCAATGTTGTTAATGGGTCAGGCAGTTAATGCAGCAGATGAAGCTGTAATTTTAGCATCAGAAGCTCAATATGATTCACAGACCTGTGGTTTACAAGACACCATGAGTTATACGATTGATGCCGAAAGACATACTATTGATTCTCGTGACTTTTCTACCGAAGCTTTTGAGAATGTAAAAAATGCCTCAAAGGCAAACAACTTAGGTAATTTACAGTTTTACATGCGCAAAGCGCAAAGGCTTATGCGAGAAGCACAAGAGTCTGCAGATTCAGCAGTATATGCAGCAGACAATGCGCATTATAGCTGTAGCCATGACGTTGCCCATCTTAGTTTTGAGAATTAGATCACTCCTCTTTCTTATTTACTAAACCTTTGGTAAACTCATTTAAGGTTTCCACTTTTTCTTCGAAATCTCCTTTGATGGTTTTTCTAAACTCGTTGAGGTTTTTTACCAGGTCGTCTATATTTTCTGGAATAACATCCTCAAAAAATTGACGCAATCTTTTGGCGGTAGTAGGTGATTTTCCATTGGTGGAAATCGCCACTTTTACATTTCCTTTGGTAACGATGCCGCCCATGTAGAAATCGCAAAAAGGAGGATTGTCGGCAACGTTCACTAATATTTGTCTTTCCCTACAATCATGATATACTTGCTCATTTACAGGCACATTATCTGTAGTTGCTATGGCAATATTTTTCCCTTTCAAATAAGAAACATCATAGGTTGCCACATTCATTTTTATATTGAACTTGTTGGCCAATGCAATAGTTTCTTCCCTAAACATTGGGGAAACCATTTCAACTTGTGCGGTGGGACTTGACTTTAATAGAAAAGTCAATTTTTCTAAGGCAACATTGCCTCCGCCAACAATTAAAATCTGAAGGTTAGATACTTTTAAAAATACGGGGTAAAGCTCATTCCGTTCCATTTGCAATTTTATTTTCTTCTGTTTTATAGTTGATGGTAACACGTGTACCTTTTCCAAGTTCAGAGTTTATAAATAAACGACCGTTAATATAGTCGATACGTTCTTTCATAAAAAACAGCCCCATACCGCCTTCACTATTATTTTTTGGTAATTTTCCTAAAATAGAATCATCAAAACCTTTGCCATCATCATCTATGACTACACTTAAAATAGGATAGGAGTAATTTAAGGTAACCAAAATATAATTTGCTTCTGCATATTTTATGGCATTGTTGACCGCTTCTTGGGTAACACGATAAATATTGGTTTCTGCCAAAGAATCGAATCTTATATTGTCATCTGTTTTATTTTTAAACAAGATATTTTTACCGGTCAATTTAGAAAGCTCAGTGGTCATTTTATGTATTGCAGGGAAAATGCCATGATCACTTAATTCTGGCGGAGTAAGATTAAAAGTAGCTGTTCTGACCCCTTTTATTAAGTCTGATGTCAGGGACTTAAAATAAGCTATTTTCTCTCTCGTCTTGTCCTTGTTTTCAATATCAATTGATTCAATATTAAATTTAAGTGCGGTCAACATTTGTCCAATACCATCATGGATATCTTTGGCAATACGCTTGCGCTCCTCTTCTTGACCTTCTACGATCTGGCTTGCTTGCACCTTTTTTTGCTGCATGCGTTCTTCAAAATTCTGCTTAGTTAACTCTTGTACTTTAAGTTGATTTTCTTTTCGTTCGGTGATATCTGAACACAGAATTAAAATATCTTGTTCTAAGGTAGATTGATGCATGGGTACTATTGACATATCTAGCCAAATTGTAGTTCCTTTGGTGGTTACCACCTGGAGCTCTTCTGTACGCATCACATTTTTCCTATTAATTTTCAGAACTTCTTTGAGATAAGACTGTTGACCTTCTTCAACGGTCAATATTTCTGAAATAGGCTTGTTTACGGGTGTGGTCTCATGACCTAATAAATCTAAAAACTTCTTGCTTATAAAAACAATAGACCCATCTTTACGTATACTGGCAAAAAGAGCAGCATTATCAATAACAAAATTTAGTTCTTGCAACTCTTTGAGCGAGCGTTCTTTCTCGTCATATAAGCTTTGAATTTTATCTAGCTGACCCTTTGACTCCTCATCTTTACCCATTAAATGACCAATGGTATTTTTAATTTGGATGGATAACGGTCTAAAAATTACGAAGATTTCTAACAGCAAAATCAATAAAGAGAATGCCAACAACCAATATTCTTTTCGTTTTAGTTTCTGAAGTTGCTCATTGCTGCGGGCATCATACTCATTTACAATTTGATCCATAATACTTAAAAACGGACGCTCATTATGCAACAATGCGTTTAGGTCATTTTCTTGAACATTGGCGTTAATATTTTGCTCGTGAGTTGCAAGAATATTTTCAACAGCTGTGACCATGGCAGAATGGTGCGGCTCTAATTCTTTAAAAAGCGACTGTACTTTGGGGTCATCTTCGTAAGGCAGGTTAAATGAAGCATCGCCTAAGTGAAGTCCGTCGTGCGATACTTTCCAAACGCTTAGTGTTTTCTCAATTTCAGATAATATTAATTTTTTATCTGTAGGGTCGTTACTATTTTTTAGTAGCAAGGTTTCTTTCACCAGTTTTTGGCTAAAGGCACGTTGTCTACCCGCTACATTAATAAGTTCAGAATCGCCAGATTGTGCTTTTAGGTGCAATTGAATCAGCACTTGGGCAATAATAACTGTAAGCGCAATGGCAGCCAATGCCAATAAATACCACTTACGTATACGTATAAACGTAGCCGTGTCCAATGGTATATTGTGCTCGTTATTGGCCATAAAAGTGATTGGTAAATTATACTTAGGCGTGCAGTGCCTTGGTAATTAAATCTAAAGAATATTTAGACAACGGTAATTTTAAAGCCGCTTCTTGACCTTTCTTAGACATTTTTTTCCATGTTTTCTGAAGGATGTCTATTGTCTTATCTTCAGGATGTTTATGCGCAAAGGGTTCAAAATAGAACTCTAAGAATACTAAGCAGATAACATCTTCTAAAGATTGGGTTTCTTCGTTTTTCTTTAGCTGTTTTTTCTCTAAAAGAAATTTGACATTGTCAATGGTTTCATCGTCATAACCAACATCTTCTAAAATAGAAGCTGCTTTTTTACCGTGGAATTTTTTTAGTTCTTGTCGCCATCTTAGATATCCCTCGCGGTTCATTTCATAAGACTCCCGAGGTATTTCCCATCTACATATATGTTGGCATCTTGCGGTAAGGCGCAAAGCTTCAGAAGCAGTTGGGTCAAATTCGTTTAAGCGTTCTGTCATTCGAATACCGTAGAGTACTTCTTTAGGGTAGGTAGTACCTTCAAAAACTTCAGTATTTGGATCTTGCTTGTTGGCTTCGTCAAAATGTTGAAATGCTACCAGTAATTTATCTGTCGTCGCCATAAGTCAATTATTTACTCAAAGCTATTCAGAAAAGCCAACATACACAAAGTCATTTTCTATTTTAATAGGATATACCGCTATCGGGTCCAAATCACTATTTAAATTTTCACCATTTTCCAATGAAAATGTCTTTTTGTGTAATGGGCAGGCTACCATTGGTATACCCTTATGGTCACCGATCATACCTCTGCTTAAAACCATTTCTTGTTTTTCAGGAGAAAGGTTTTGGCAAGCGTACCAAGTATTTAGTCGTTCAAAATTAAATACAGCAATTTGTAGGTCTTTATATTTTACACAAGCGCCTCCATCTTTTGGAAACGCAGTAACTGGTGCTGCTTTAAACCAAACGGTTACTTCCTCTGGTTTTACGGTCTTATATTTATCTGAAATTATAGTCATTTTTTAAATTTTGGAAATTCGTTGTTTAAAACGTAGTTAGACCCATTTTTCTGGCATTTTTTGTTCTCTTAATGGAACAAAAACTAAGTTGTCATCTTCTTCTTCACTATTTACAAAGTGATTAAAACGCTTCATCATTTCTGGGTCGTTAATAGCTTGTGTCCATTCACACTCAAACTTATTAACTAGTGTTTGCATTTCATTTTCTAAATCTTCTGCAATTCCTAATTTATCTTCAATAATTACTTCTTTTAAATAATTAAGTCCACCTTCTAAACGTTCTTGCCATGCCGCTGTTCTTTGTAATGGTTTTGCAGTACGCATGTATAACATTAGGTAACGGTCAATATATTTAATTACGGTTTCATTATCTATTTGTTCTGCAAATAACTCAGCATGTCTTGGTGTAGCGCCACCATTACCGCCAAGGTATAAGTTCCAACCACCTTCTACGGCAATTAAACCAAAATCTTTTCCACGTGCTTCGGCACATTCACGAATACAACCAGAAACACCACCTTTAATTTTGTGTGGAGCACGTATTCCTCTATATCTATTTTCCAATTCAATACCAAAACTTACACTTTCAGCCATACCGTATCGGCACCATGTAGAACCCACACAAGTTTTTACCGTACGTAGAGATTTACCGTAAGCATGACCACTTTCAAAACCATGGTCTATTAAATCTTTCCAGATTAATGGTAATTGGTTTAAGGTTGCACCAAATAAATCAATACGAACACCACCAGTTACTTTTGTATATAAATCATATTTCTTAGCAATTTCTCCCAGTGCAATTAACTTATCTGGTGTAATTTCTCCGCCAGGAACACGAGGAACAACAGAATACGTTCCATTACGCTGAATGTTTGCTAAGAATCTATCATTAGAATCTTGTATGGCATACTCTTTATTAGCAGTATCTGCATTAATACTAGCCATTAAAGATGCTACAAGTGGTTTGCATAATTCGCAGCCATGACCACCATTTCCGTGATTATCTAGAACTTCATTAAAGGTTTTGTAGCCTTTTACTTGTATTATTTTGTATAAATCTTGTCTGTTTAAATCAAAATGTTCGCAAACGGCATCTTTAACTTCAATACCTAAAGATTTTAGAGTAGCCTCGGTAAGGTCTTTTACCATGGGTTTACATCCACCACAACCCGTACCTGCTTTAGTACAACTAACCACATCGGCAAGGTCTTTAGATTCACCACTCTCAATAGTACCGCAAATTTGTCCTTTTGTAACATTTTCACAAGAACATATTTGTGCTTCATCTGGTAAATCCATAACATCACCAAAAGAACCACCACCTTCACTTGCAGGTAAAATTAATTGAGAAGCATCTTCAGGAATAGCCATTCCGTTTAAAAATATTTGGTGCAGCATGCTATAATCTGATGCATCACCAACTAGAATACCACCTAATAAGGTTTTACCATCAAGGCTTACATTTATTCTTTTATAAAGGTGCTGTGTTTTATTTTCAAAAATTATAGAGTGTCCTTTTGCAGCAGGCATAAAAGGCTCGCCAAAACTAGCAACGTCAACCCCAATTAACTTTAATTTGGTCGACATGTCTATCTCAGCAGGCATTAGTGTTTCTGTATGACCTATAATTTGGTCTACTGCTACACCGGCCATATCGTATCCAGGTGCAACTAACCCATATATCATTTGATTATAAAGAGCTATCTCGCCAATGGCGTATATATTGCTATCAGATGTTTGCATTTTGTTATCGACAACAATACCGCCACGAACACCAACTTCTAATCCTGAACTTCTGCCTAGCTCATCTCTCGGGCGAATTCCTGCAGAAACTACTAACATTTCAACGTCTAAAACATCATCCTCGCCAAATTCCATTCCTGTAATGTATCCGTCATCCCCAAGAATTTGATTGGTAGCTTTACTTAGGTGTATGTTTAAACCAATAGATTCTAGTTTTAATTGTAGTACTTGACTACTTCTAGAGTCTAACTGTCTCGGCATTAATTTTGGTGCGAACTCTACGATGTGTGGTTCTAAGCCCATATCCATAACTGCCTTACCAGCCTCTAATCCTAGAAGTCCGCCACCTAAAACAGCAGCTTTTGCATTCGGACTTTTAGCCTTTAGTTTTGCAGCATAAGCCAACATACCTTCTAAATCTTCAATAGTTCTGTATACAAAAACACCTTCTTTCTCAACACCTTTAATAGGCGGTACAAAAGCAGATGATCCTGTTGCTAAAACCAGATAGTCATAAGAAAACGCTCTGTCTTTGGCTGTGGTGATGGTTTTATTCGTTCTATTGATGTCGGCAACGCGTTCATCTACAATTAATTCTATACCATTTTCTGCGTACCATTCTGCCGGAGCCATTTCTAGGGCTTTAGCATCTTGGTTTTCAAAAAATTCACTTAGGTGAACTCTATCATATGCAGGTCTGGGCTCTTCTCCAAAAACAATAAGTTTAAATTGTTTGCTTTCTTCTTTAGCTACAAACTTCTCACAAAATTTGTATCCTACCATTCCATTACCGACAACTAGTATAGTTTTCATACGCTTACTTATTTAGCTACAGAGCAATATTACGTATAAATACGTATATATTCTATGTTTATATCAGAAAAAATACGTATTCTTGTTGCTGAATCGATAATTAATAAAGCTAAATACTATGAAGATGGAATTAGAGAAAACGGCAAAAGTTAGTTTAGTAGGAGCAGGTCCAGGAGCTAAAGACCTAATAACAGTAAGGGGTTTGAAGGTGTTGAACGAAGCGGATGTTATATTATACGATGCATTAATTAGCGATGAACTTTTATCTGAACTACGTACCGATATACCTAAAATATATACAGGAAAAAGATGTGGAAAACACTCTCATACCCAAGATGAAATCAATGAACTAATAGTAAAATACGCATTTGAGTTTGGACATGTGGTGAGATTAAAAGGCGGAGATCCATTTGTTTTTGGCAGGGCAAACGAAGAGATAGAATATGTAGAAGCATTTGGTATACCTGTAAGTATTATACCTGGTATTTCAAGTTCAATTGCCGTACCATCTAGTCAAGGAATACCAATGACCAAAAGAGGGGTAAGCAGTAGTTTTTGGGTGATGACCGCCACTAAAAAAGATGGTACATTCTCACAAGATTTGCAATATGCAGCAAAATCATCTACCACAATGGTCATATTAATGGGGATAAAAAAGCTAAGTAACATAGTAGATGAGGTTAGTAAATACAGGGGTAGAATGACTCCCATAGCTGTAATACAAAACGGAACCACAGAAAATGAAAGCTGTGTTGTGGCTACCTTAGATAGTATTCATCATCATACATCTAATATAGATACAACGATGCACGGTATTATAGTAATAGGTGATGTAGTAGCCGATCATCCATCTTTCTTTGAAGAAGAAGTACAGCGTATATTGCATGATGCTATTTAAAGTACATTTCTTCCTTTAAAAACTACTTTCTACGTAGCAATTTTACAAAACAACTTCTTGTTTTAAATCTGAAATTCCGAATAACTGATTTTCGTCTTATTGAAATTCCGAATGTGATAATAGACTTACCGTAATAATTAAAATTGTGTAATTATACGTAGTAAATGGTCAAATTATTTAAAACTACGTATAATTACGTATTAAATAGTTTAGGTTTGTACTGAGTTATAAACGAAACCTTTACTATTATGGAAAATCAATCTAAAAAATCCACAACCTTAAAGTTAACTGATTTGAAAAGTATGCCAATACGTACTTTTTGGATTACATCAATAGCATTCTTTATATGCTTCTTTGCTTGGTTTGGTATTGTACCATTTATGCCAGATGTAGTTAAGGATTTAGGATTGACTCCCGATCAAAAATGGAACTCTATAATATTAGCGGTTACAGGAACGGTTTTCGCTAGATTATTAATTGGAAAGTTATGTGATAAATACGGACCAAGATTATGTTATACCTACTTATTAATATTAGGAGCCATACCAGTAATACTTATTGGCTTTGTTCAAACACCAACGCAATTCTTAATATGTAGATTGTTTATAGGATTTATTGGTGCATCATTTGTAATTACTCAGTTTCATACTTCTATTATGTTTGCCCCCAATATTGTTGGTACTGCCAATGCTACTTCCGCAGGATGGGGAAATTTAGGTGGTGGTGCCAATCGTCTTGGTATGCCATTAATTGCCGCTGCGGTGGTAAGTTTTGGTGTTGCCGATGAAATTGCTTGGAGGTATTCAATGATTATCGCTGGTGTAATTGCGATGTTAATGGGTGTTGTATATTACTTTTTTACGCAAGATACTCCTGAAGGCAATTTTAAAGAACTGAAAGAAGCTGGTAAAATGCCGAAGCTTAAAAAAGATGAAGAATCATTTGTAAGTGTATTAAAAGATTATAGAGTGTGGATTCTTTTCATCGTATACGCAGCATCTTTCGGTATGGAACTTACTGTATACGGTACTATGGATGATTACTTGCAAAACACATTCGGACTAACAAGGTCTACAGCAGGTAACTTGGTGCTTTCATTTGCACTCATGAATATTTTTGCACGAACCTTAGGCGGATTTTTCGGTGATCGTTTTGGTAGATTAAAAGGATTACGCGGTAGGGTTCTTTTTTTGACCGTAATACTAGCGCTTGAAGGTATTATGCTTTCAACATTTTCTTTAGCTACAAGTTTTACCATGGGTATTATATTCTTAATTGCTTTTAGTGTTACAGTACAAATGGCAGAAGGTGCAACCTTCTCGGTAGTACCATTTATAAACAAAAAAGCAATTGGTTCCATATCTGGTATTGTAGGTGCAGGTGGTAATGTAGGTGCTTTTTTAGCGGCACTTTTATTAAAATCTAAATCGGCATTGGCAGAGACCAATGCTTTGGCAGCAAATGCAAATTTAGGTGAAGAAGCTATGAAAGCAGCACAATCTGCTGCAGCATCGGGTGCAGTTTCTAGCGGTTACTTTATTATTGGTGGCTTTGTAATTGTTACCGCATTGACAACCTTGGCAATCAAATTCTCGGCAGAAGACGAAAAACAGGTGAAAGAAGAATTGAGTACAGTTAACAAGCCTGTAATTGATTTATCTCCAAGTACTATATAAATAAGATTAACTATGCGTACAGGCACAACAAACATATCAAAGTTCTCTTCCAATAATTCGGAACTACTTGATAGTGCCTGTGGTATTTGTACCAACAAGAAATGCTTAATTCAAAAGAATATTCATTCTTCTAATATTGACGAATTAGTACAAGCAAGAAAAGAAATTAAATGTAAAAAAGGGCAGCAGTTTATCATGGAAGGTGCTTCTGTTACCGGACTATTTTTTCTACTAAGTGGCAAGGTCAAAGTATTAAGAACCGGTCTTCATGGTAAAGAACAAATTGTACGCTTTGCAACTCCGGGTGAAATTATTGGGCATAGAGGTTTTGGTACAGAAGAAACCTATCCCATAAGTGCTATTGCTTTGGTAGATTGTACACTCTGCTATTTTTCAAAAGAAGTATTACAGCAAACATTAAGAGAAACACCTACCCTAACATATGATTTCATGTTGTTTTATGCGAACGAACTTAATCGCAGTGAAATTCGAGTAAAATCGCTATCTCAAATGACGGTTAGAGAACGTGTCATAGATACTTTATTATATATCAATCGTAAGTTTGGGCAAACCACCGGATTTTCTTCCCTTTTATTAAGCAGGCGAGAGTACGCAGATTATGCCGGTACAACAGAAGAACAAGTCATAAGAATGTTCTCTATTCTTAAAAAAGAAGGCCTATTGATTACCAAAGGCAAAAGAGTAGGCATTTCTGATATTGAATTACTTAAAAAAGAAATATCAGAACATAATTTCTACTTAGACAGCTAATAGTACGTACTCTTTTTATTCTTCTATTTACGTAGTTAACACCACTCATTTTGGTACATATAAGTTTCTGTAAAACAATGCTTTATTGTTTAAAAACTGTTTTTTGGCAGTTTTTAATATGGTTTTTTAAGAGGTTGTAATGTGTTTTAAAAAGAGGTTTAAACCTCGCTAATATCATTTATGAAAAATGTTGTTACGTATATATTTGTAGAAATAAGTATTAATACGTAGAACACTAAATTATAAGATTATGAAAAACATTTTTACCTCATCTATTTTAACGCTTTCCCTCGCCTTGGTATTTACGGCTTGTGGAGATACAAAGAGTAAGAAAGCCGAATCGGTTGCTGAAGAATCGGTTGCCTCAAAAACTAAAATGTTGGATATTGAAAAGCCACAGTTAACTTTTGGTTTTATAAAACTTACCGATATGGCGCCTTTGGCCATTGCCAAAGAAAAAGGCTTTTTTGAAGAAGAAGGACTTTTCGTTTCGGTAGAAGCACAATCGAACTGGAAAAATGTTTTAGACCGTGTAATCGATGGTCAATTAGACGGATCACATATGTTGGCAGGTCAGCCAATTGCTGCAGGAGCAGGTTTTGGTAGACAAGCAGAATTGGTTACTCCGTTTTCAATGGATTTAAATGGTAACGGAATTACGGTATCTAACGATGTTTGGTCTAAAATGAAGCCAAATGTACCTGCAGATTCTGATGGTAAGCCAATTCACCCAATAAAGGCAGATGCTTTAAAACCGGTAATTACATCTTATAAAAATGAAGGGAAACCTTTTAAAATGGGAATGGTCTTTCCGGTTTCTACTCACAATTACGAATTGCGTTATTGGTTAGCTGCCGCAGGTATTCACCCAGGTATGTATACTGCAGATAATGTTCAAGGGCAGATAGATGCCGAGGTTTTACTTTCTGTTACGCCTCCGCCACAAATGCCAGCTACATTAGAGTCAGGTACTATTTACGGATACTGTGTAGGTGAACCTTGGAACCAACAAGCGGTTTTTAAAGGTATTGGTGTACCTGTAACTACAAACTATGATATCTGGAAAAATAATCCTGAGAAAGTATTTGTAATGACGAAGGAATTCGTAGAGCAAAATCCGAATACTGCCATAGCTGTAACCAAAGCATTGATCAGAGCTGGTAAGTGGTTAGATGAACCAACTAATAGAGCTGAAGCGGTAGAAATATTATCTATGTCTCAATACGTAGGTGCGCCAAAAGAAGTGTTGGCAAATTCTATGACAGGTACATTTGAATTTGAAAAAGGAGACAAGCGCGAAATGCCAGATTTCAATGTTTTCTATAAGTATAACGCAACATATCCATTCTATTCTGACGGTATTTGGTTCTTAACGCAAATGCGTAGATGGGGTCAAATTCCTGAATCAAAATCTTCTGATTGGTACGCAAGTACGATTAAAGATATCTACAGACCAGATATATGGAAAAAAGCCGCAGATCTTTTAGTTGCAGAAGGTCAGATACCAGCAGCAGATGTTCCAGATACGGACGGTTACAAAGCAGCTACGGCAGATTTCATAGATGGAACTAGTTATGATGCCAAAGATCCAATTGGGTATATCAATAGTTTTTCGATCGGAAACAAAGACAAGAAATAATTAAAGTAATTCATTGACCTTAAATTAAATAGTATGGAACAAGAAATGGTCTTAAAAAACGAGAATAGTTTGTCTTCTAGTTTGAAGCAAATGCTTTTGAAACTTACGCCAAGTATTAAAAAAGATGGCATTATAAAATCCTTAAAAAATACTGGTATAACCCTTCTGTCCATCTTATTGTTTATTGGTTTATGGCAAATGGGTTCTAAGGCACTTTATAATAAAGAAGCAGATTACAGAATTGAAAAAGCACTAACGGAAAGAGGCGAAGAGGCTGCTGCTGCAGAACGTGCATGTATTGAATCTGGTGACAGTAGTTGTCAGCCAAATACATTGCCATCGCCTTCTCAAGTATGGGCATCATTAAAATCTTTAGTCGCAGACCACCAGGTTATTCGTGCCGATAAAGCTGCATTTGCAGAGAAAATGGCGGTCACTAATGAGAAAATGATTTCTCAAGGTAAAGATCCAATTGTATATACCGGTAGAGCCTCATTTGTAGATATCGTTTTAACAAGTATAAAAACAGTATTTGCAGGTTTTCTTTTAGCAATGTTTATCGCAGTACCTATAGGGATAATTATAGGTCTTAGTCCGTCATTACGAAGCGCCTTCAATTGGTTCATTCAAATTTTTAAACCAGTATCGCCAGTGGTATGGTACCTGTTGGTTTTTATGATCGTAAAGACATTGTATATCGGTGACAGCTCTGATAATGCATTTGTTATCTCATTTATTAGTGTTGGTCTTTGTGCCATGTGGGCAACCTTGGTTAATACGGCAATGGGTGTTGCATCAGTAGATAAAGATTATATCAATGTTGCCAAGGTATTAAAGCTGGGCACTTTTCAAAAAGTATTCAAGGTGATTTTACCTTCTTCGTTACCATTGATTTTTACAGGACTACGTATTACACTTTCTGTGGCTTGGATGGTATTGATCGCGATTGAACTTTTAGCACAAAGTCAGGGATTGGGGCTTTTCGTTTGGGAAGAGTTTCAAAACGGGGCCAACGATTCTAACTCAAAAATCATTGTGGCAATGTTTGTCATTGGTATCATTGGTTTCTTGTTAGACAGACTGATGCTTGCCGTACAGAATATGGTTTCTTTCAATAAAAATGAAATGGCATAACGCCTTCAAAAGATAGAACATGGCATACTTAGAACTAAATAATATATACAAAACCTATGGTGAGGGAGAGAACAGTACAGAGGTACTTTCTAATATCAACCTTACTATGGAAGAAGGAGAGTTTGTTGCTATTGTAGGCTTTACCGGTAGTGGAAAAACCACTTTGGTAAATCTTATAAACGGCTTGTTACAACCAACTAGCGGTGAGGTGCTGTTTAAAGGAGTTTCCGTTACCGATACTAGTCATGAACGTGGCGTGATTTTTCAAAACTATTCGCTTTTACCATGGCTAACCGTAGGTCAAAATATTTACATGGCCGTAAAAGAGGCTTTTCCTAAAGAGAGTAAAAAAGTGCTGATGGAAAGGGTAAAAGAGTATGTAGGTATGGTAAACCTTAGTCCTGCAATCAACAAAAGACCTAAAGAATTATCGGGTGGTATGCGTCAAAGAGTAGCGGTTGCCCGTGCCTTGGCTATGAATCCTGAAATGATCATTATGGATGAACCTTTAGGAGCCTTAGATGCTTTGACCCGAGGAAATCTACAAGATGAAATTTTGAATATCTGGAGTCAAGACAAGCGTACTGCATTATTGATTACCAATGATGTTGATGAGGGTATTTACATGGCAGATAGAATAATTCCTTTAAAACCAGGGCCAAATGCAACTTTAGGTCCCGAGTTTAAAATTAACATTGAAAGACCTCGAGATAAAACGGCAATGAACGATAATCCTGAATACAAGAAAACAAGAAACGCCATCATTGAATACTTAATGGATATCGGCGATGAAAGAAAAACAGTTTCTGACGTAGAATATAAATTACCAGAGCTAACGCCTAAAAGCTTTGTAGCCTAAAGAAATAGCAAATGAACACAACACAACAATCTGACGAAGTATATTCAGAAAATGGCATTGTCTATCCTGATAATGTAATGCTTGACCTTGCTAATTTAAAAAAGGTATACCCAACGCCAAAGGGAGATTACGTAGTGCTCGAAGACTTAAATCTTCAAATTTTAAAAGAAGAATTTGTAACCATAATAGGGCATTCGGGTTGTGGTAAAACAACCATGCTTTCTATGATTGCAGGGCTGAACCCAATTTCCGGAGGTAATATTTCAGTACTGGGAAATCCGGTAAAAGGTCCGGGTCCAGATAGAGGGGTCATATTTCAATCTCCAAGTTTAATGCCTTGGATGACGGCCTTGCAGAATGTATTACTTGGAGTAAATCAGGTTTTTCCGCATGCAACAAAAGGGCAGCGTCAAGACATTGCAAAATACTATTTACATAAAGTAGGTCTAGAGAATGCCTTTCACAAAAAAGCATCAGAATTATCTCAAGGTATGCAACAACGTGTAGGTATTGCCAGAGCATTTGCCATAAAGCCAAAAGTATTATTGCTAGATGAACCTTTTGGAATGCTAGATTCTTTGACCCGAGGAGAACTGCAAGATATTCTCATAGAGATCTGGAACAAAGAAAAGATTACTGCGGTCATGATTACACATGATGTCGATGAAGCCATCTTTTTAGCAGATCGCGTGGTGATGATGACCAGTGGACCAAGTGCTAAAATCGGAGATATCCTATCCATAGATTTTGAAAGACCAAGAACTCGTAAATCCGTTTTAGAGAACGATGATTATTACACGTACAGAAAACACCTAATAGACTTTTTAGAACACTAACAAATAACTCAATCAAACATTAAAAATTACGATTATGAAAAAGCAATATTTACTCATCACCTTATTGTTTCTGGCAGCAAATTCAATTTATGCCCAATTTACCTTAGACGGGCAGTTTAGACCAAGAACAGAATATAGAAATGGTTTCGGAAGCATAATTCCTGATGCGGCAGATGCCGGTTTCGCAATTTCTACACGTGCACGTTTAAATGCAAAGTATGAATCGGAAGCATATCAATTTTATTTAAGCATACAAGATGTGATGGTTTGGGGTGAGAACAGACAAATTTTACCAGATGACCAGAACGACTCTTTTGCTGTATTTGAAGCATGGGCAAACATTAATTTAGGCAAAGGCTGGTCTACTAAGTTAGGTAGACAAGTTATTTCATATGACGACCAGCGTATTTTCGGCGGACTCGATTGGGCGCAACAAGGTAGAAACCATGACGCGGGACTTTTAAAGTACAAGAAAGATAAATTTATGTTAGATGTAGGTCTAGCTTTTAGTCAAGATTTTGATAACCCAACAGGATTTCAATCTGTAGGTACAGCTTATAATACATCTGGGTTTTTTACCTATAAAACCATGCAATATCTATATGCCAAACAACAATGGGATAAATTCTCTGGTAGTATTTTAGCATTGAATAACGGATTTCAAAATTTTGATACCGAAGGTGCTGCAGATGGGGTAAGTAGTTTACAAACTATTGGTACGCACCTAGCATATAAAGCAGGAAGTTTCAGCGCAAATGCCAACTTGTTTTTACAAACAGGCGAAAGACAGAACGAGGTTAAAGTTGGTGGTGCATATTTGTTAGGTTTAGAGCTTGGGTTTAAGGCTAGCGATAAAGTGTCTTTAGGTGTAGGTACAGAAGTGATCAGCGGAAACAAAGCGGATACTACGGACAAAACAGAAGCATTTTTTCCACTATATGGTACCAATCATAAGTTCAACGGCTTCATGGATTATTTCTACGTAGGTAACCACGCAAATTCGGTAGGTCTTTTTGATATTCATGCCAGTGCAAAATTCGATTTAGGTAAGCAATCTAGTTTATTGGTTAAGGTATTGAACTTTAGCGGTGAGCAAGAATTACCAAGCGGAGAAAAATCTTTGGGTACAGAAATCGATTTGGTATTTGCCAAAAAGTTCAATGGCTACGGTCTTGCAATCGGATATTCTCAAATGTTCGCTGCAGATGGTATGTATGAACTTAAAGGGGTTACAGAAGATTTAGCGGCAAGTAGTCAAAACTGGGCTTGGGTACAATTAACGATTAAGCCTCAATTTTTGAATACCAAAAAAGAATAGAGTTTTACAAGAATTTAGTTAGTTATATGGTCTATGCAGCATTGGTTGTGTAGGCCGTATTGTTGTTTTTAAAATATGTAATTTAGCACGGTACGTATAATTACCTATATTTTGAGTGAAACAACGAGGATAGTATTGGCAGATGATCACGCTTTGGTTAGGGACGGAATCCGTTCTTTATTAGAATCTGAATCTGATTTAGAAGTGATCGGTGAAGCATCGAATGGCAAAGAAGCTATTGAATTGGTAGGGAAGGTAAATCCTGATCTTCTAATCATTGATATTAGAATGCCCGTCATGAACGGTATTGATGCCGTAGCTGAATTGACCAAAAGTAATTCTGAGGTGAAGACCATTATACTATCTATGCACGACTCAGAAGAATATATTTTAAAATCTATTAGCTCTGGAGCCAATGGGTATTTATTGAAAGATACCGATAAATCAGAATTCATTAAGGCAATACATACCGTTAGAGAAGGCGGTAAATACTTTAGCGGAGACATAAGTAATGTTTTGGTCAATAACTTATTGGGAGCAAAAAAAGAGGTTGTTAAAGAAGAGTCACCTCGTAAAAGTGCTGATAATGTTTTTGATTTAACGAATAAAGAATTGAAAGTATTAGAGTTGGTATTGTCTGGTTTAACGAATCAACAGATATCAGAAAAACTTCAAAATAGTAAACGTACTATTGAGACACATCGTTTTAATTTAATGCGTAAGATGGATGTAAAAAACCTCATTGACCTTTCTAAAAAGGCGCAGAAGCATAATTTGATTTAGAAAAATTCTAAATGAAAAATAATATCCTCATAGCCTTTGTAGCGTTTGTATTGATTTTTAATTCTTGCGATGATTGTGAGGATAAAGATTGCTTTACACCACCAAATGGATTCACCTTTGAATTGGTCAACAAAACAACGAAGGAAAATCTTTTTACAAACGAGACCTTTAGTTCCAATGAAATTAGTGTAACAAACCTTGTCGACAACTCGAATTTAGAATTTGATTTTATAGATGAAGATGATGTTAATCTGATTCAATTAAATTCTATTGGTTGGGAATCTGAAACAATAGAGGTATTGATTACCGTGTCAGGTATTGATATATTAAATTTAATCGTTGACGCAGAAAGAACTTCAGAAGATTGCTGCGAGTTTACGAAATATAATGACATAAAAATTGAGAACGCTGAATTTGAATTGAATGAGGAAAATGGAATTTATACCATCCTCGTAACTCAGTAAACTAAATTATAGATTTTTATTTAATGCGTAAGATGGATGTAAAACCTCATCAATCTTTCTAAAATCACAGAAGCATAATTTGATTTAGGTACTTGTTTGGTTGTTTGCTGCAATGGTAAATAATATTTTCGGAGATAAATATCTTTAGAATTCTAATTTTAATACAAAAACAAAATTACACTTACACCGCAAGAAATTAATTCGATGACTACCGCAGAAAAACGTAAAATATTATTTGAAGGCTTAGATCCTTTGTTAAAATCAAATGGGTATAAACTTTATAAAGCAGGTACAGATCCTAGTTATGTTTATTTCGACGGAATAGTTGCCCAAGATTTCTTTTTCAATTTTAAAAGTTATGGTAAAATAACTTTTTCAAAAATAGGTATTACCCATTACGAAGTTGAAAATTACATTCTTGATTTAGATTTTTTCCCAGAACATTTTAATGATAAGAAAAAATATCACCTACATACCGCGTATGATTGGTCAAGCATTGGTTCACATAGTTTTGAAGCTAATAATCTTGAGGAAATAGAAAAAGGTATAGAGTTAATCAAAAATTATATAAACGGCGATGGTAAGCTGTTTTTAGACAACTATTTGTCTTTGCCGAATATTCTTAAAAGAATGGATGAACTTGACAGTGAGGGTATACTCTGGCAGGATAGAAAAAATGGAGGAATTTTAGCAGGTACGTTAGATGCTGAATTTAGAGGTTTAATTATTTCAAAATTATGTAATGATTTAAATTATGATTCCAAGTTAGAAATGACAGATAAAGTTTTCGAAGAACCAAACTATGCTAATTGGAAACCCTATTACGAAAAGCTCAAGATTGTTTTACCTTCAATACAACCAAAATATAATTTAGATAGTTAATAAAGAATAGAGGTGATTACTAGTTCAAGCGATGACACGCAATACCAAGAAAAATTAGACTTACAACGCAAGAAATTAATTCTATGAATATTACTGAAAAACGTAAAATATTATTTGACGGTCTATTACCCATATTACAACCTTTAGAATACAAATCATTCAAAACAGGTGGTAATCCTTGTTTCATTTATTTTAAAAACGATATCGCCATCAAAATCGGTTTTAATTTTTTTGATATGGGAGACATTACATTTTCTGGTTTTGGTATAACTCATTATGAAGTTGAAGATTATATTTTAGATCTAGATTATTTTCAGGATTTTTTTAAAGAGAAAAAACGTCATCATTTACCTACCGTTTACGATTGGACTACTAAAGGTCCTTTTGGGTTTAATGCAACTACTCATGAGGAAATAGAGCAAGGTATAGAGTTAATCAAAAATTATATAAACGGCGATGGTAAGCTGTTTTTAGACAACTATTTGTCTTTGCCGAATATTCTTAAAAGAATGGATGAACTTGACAGTGAGGGTATACTCTGGCAGGATAGAAAAAATGGAGGAATTTTAGCAGGTACGTTAGATGCTGAATTTAGAGGTTTAATTATTTCAAAATTATGTAATGATTTAAATTATGATTCCAAGTTAGAAATGACAGATAAAGTTTTCGAAGAACCAAACTATGCTAATTGGAAACCCTATTACGAAAAGCTCAAGATTGTTTTACCTTCAATACAACCAAAATATAATTTAGATAGTTAATAAAGAATAGAGGTGATTACTAGTTCAAGCGATGACACGCAATACCAAGAAAAATTAGACTTACAACGCAAGAAATTAATTCTATGAATATTACTGAAAAACGTAAAATATTATTTGACGGTCTATTACCCATATTACAACCTTTAGAATACAAATCATTCAAAACAGGTGGTAATCCTTGTTTCATTTATTTTAAAAACGATATCGCCATCAAAATCGGTTTTAATTTTTTTGATATGGGAGACATTACATTTTCTGGTTTTGGTATAACTCATTATGAAGTTGAAGATTATATTTTAGATTTAGATTATTTTCAGGATTTTTTTAAAGAGAAAAAACGTCATCATTTACCTACCGTTTACGATTGGACTACTAAAGGTCCTTTTGGGTTTAATGCAACTACTCATGAGGAAATAGAGCAAGGTATTGAACTAATAAAAAATTACATCAATGGAGATGGTAAGCTGTTTTTAGACAACTATTTGTCTTTGCCGAATATTCTTAAAAGAATGGATGAACTTGACAGTGAGGGTATACTCTGGCATGATAGGAAAAATGGAGGAATTTTAGCAGGTACGCTAGATGCGAATTTTAGAGCTTTGATAATTTCTAAACTATGTAATGACACTAATTATGAATCGAAAAAAGCAATGGTGGATTTGAAACTAGAAAAGCCAAACTATGCCAATTGGAAACCCTATTACGAAAAGCTAAAGTCCGTTTTACCTTCAATACAGCCAAAATATAATTTAGATTGTTAATAAAGAATAGAGGAGATTACTAGTTCAAGCGATGACACGCTTTACCAAGAAAAATTGGACTATTTACCGCTTTATTGTTGCGATGATGGCATTTTTAGCAAAATTTTCTCCAGAAATGTTCATAGCTAAAACAGTCAATTCCGCCTAAAAGTATGCTCAGTACAGTTCACCCAATCAACATTTCGTTTTAACATTTCAGCACCCCACTTTCCCATTTATTGATCAATTCTCAGTGTAATAATGAGAAAATTGCGGATCACTCGATTATAAGCAAAACATTTATGATAAAAAAGTACGTATTTATACGTACTTTTTATAATTTGCAGTATACTTCTGAACCATTCTTTATCATCGATAAAATGAATAGCAATAAAACTCATAAAACAATATGTTCCTATTGCGGTGTAGGCTGCGGTATACTTGTAGATGTAGACGCTAAAGGAACTATTTCTGTAGATGGTGATCCTGATTATCCATCTAATAAAGGTATGCTTTGTACAAAGGGGCGTAATCTTAACTACGTAGCACAAGATACTACAGATAGAATTCTATATCCAGAAATGAAGTGGAGTCGAAACCACCCTTTACAACGCGTTTCTTGGGATGCAGCTTTTGAGCGTGCTGCTGCCGTATTCAAGAGTATTATAGCGAAACATGGTCCAGATAGTGTTGGTTTTTATGTGTCAGGACAGTGTTTAACAGAAGAATACTATTTAATAAATAAACTGACCAAAGGATTTATTGGCACAAACAATATAGATACCAATTCTAGACTTTGCATGAGTTCTGCAGTTGTTGGATATAAGAAAACCTTGGGAGAAGATTCTGTTCCCATTTCATATGAAGATATAGAACTGGCGGATTGTTTTTTGATTGCAGGAGCTAATCCGGCATGGTGTCATCCTATTTTATATAGAAGGTTAGAAAAGCATAAAGAAGAGAATCCGCAGGTAAAAATCATTGTTGTAGACCCACGTAAAACACAGACGTGCGCAGGGGCAGATTTACATTTACAAATTCTACCGGGCACCGATGTTATTCTTTTCAATGCCATAGCCCGTCGATTAATTGAGAAAAGAAAAATAGATTCCGCCTTTATAAAAAAGCACACCGCAAATTATGAGGCGGTTAAAGAAATGGCGTTTACCTTATCACTGAAAGAAGCTGCTAAAAAATGTGGTATTCCCGTTGGTGATATTCGTAAAGCTGCCGAATATATAGGTAATGCCAAGAAGTTCATTAGTATGTGGACCATGGGGCTGAACCAAAGTGTAATTGGTGTTGCTAAAAATGTATCGCTATTAAATCTATCTTTATTAACGGGGCAAATAGGCAAACCAGGTGCCGGACCATTTTCATTGACAGGTCAGCCAAATGCCATGGGCGGTAGAGAAGTCGGTGGTATGGCAAGTTTACTGGCAGCACATAAAAATTTAGGGAATGCTGCACATAGAAAAGAAGTGTCAGATTTTTGGGGAGGTGGTGAAATACAAGCAGAGCCAGGCTACACCGCAACAGAAATGTTCGATGCCCTTGATGAAGGAAAGTTAAAAGCAGTTTGGATCGTTTGTACCAACCCTGCGGTAAGTATGCCTAATTCGAACAAAGTAGAAAGAGCTTTAAAAAAGGCAAAATTCGTAGTAGTTCAAGATATTTCTCATAATTCTGAAACAACAAAATTTGCCGATCTATTATTACCTGCAGCAGGGTGGTTAGAGAAAGAAGGCACGATGACCAATTCAGAAAGACGAATTAGTCATTTACCTAAAGTAATAGATGCACCAGGTGAAGCTTTGCCAGATGCAGAAATTATATGGCGTTTTGCACAGGCAATGGGCTATAAAGGCTTCGATTATAAGAATAGTAGTGAGGTTTATGACGAGCACTGTTTATTGACAAAAGGCACGGAAATAGACATTTCAGGCTTGTCATATGAGCGTTTGATTAATGAAGGAAGTTTTCAGTGGCCTGTGCCTCATAAAACACATAATGGTACACCTAGGTTATTTACGGATCGTAAGTTCTTTACCAATGACAAGAAAGCACATTTTAATGCTCCGTCGACGTTGTATAATAAGTCTGAAGAAACCGATAATAACTATCCGCTAATATTAAATTCAGGGCGCGTTCGTGATCAATGGCACACCCGAACCAAAACAGGTAAGGTAAAAAGGTTATTGACCCATATACCACAGCCTTATCTAGAAATGAATGCGGTAGACGCCTATTTGAGAAAAATAAAGGAAGGTGATATTGCAGTTGTAAAAAGTAGAAGAGGGCAAGTACAGGTGAAAGTGCAGCTTAATTATGACATAAGAGAGTCTGTTGTTTTCTTACCCATGCATTGGGGTAAAGTATTGAATAATGATTTTGGTAGGGCAAATAACCTAACCAACGATTTGGTCGATCCTGTATCAAAAGAGCCAGATTTTAAATACTGCGCCGTTGAGGTTACCAAGTTTGTAAAAGAAAAACAGAAAGTAGTTGTAATTGGTGCTGGTGCTGCGGCATACCGCTTTATACAATCGTACAGAGAAAAAAATAGTATTGACGAATTACACGTCTTCTCAAAAGAAAAAGACCCCTTTTATAATCGCGTATTGCTACCTGAATATGTAAGTGATGAGCTTTCTTGGGAAGCCTTAGAGAAGTTAAAAGATGGCGAGCTACAAAAGCTAGAGGTCTCTTTACATAAAGGTATTGGTATCGACAATATTGATGCAGAAAATAAAACGGTTTTAGATTCTGACGGAAAAGAGCACAGCTATGATTTGTTGATCATGGCAACCGGTAGTAGGGCATTTATACCAAGTGATGTACAAATACAATTACCAGGTCGTTTTACCATGCGTGAACGAGGAGATGCCGATAAATTAAGAAAATACCTCGCAGAAACCGGACTGCAAGCTAAAGACCAAAATGTGGTTATAGTCGGTGGTGGTTTGTTAGGTTTAGAGCTTGCCGCAGCTTTAAAGAAAATAGATATTAATATTAGTATTATTCAACGCGCACCGCGTTTAATGGAGCGTCAATTAGATACTATTGCCAGTCGCTTATTGGCTGAAGATGTGGTAGAACGAGGTATAAATCTGTATTTCGATAATGAAGTAAGTACTGTTTTTGAAGATAAGGATCAAAAACATAGCCTATCTGTAAATCTAAAAACAGGGCGTTCTATTCAGTGCAACGCAATAGTCTATGCTATTGGTACGAGACCGAATATAGAATTGGCAAAACCAACGGGGATCAAAACCCGAAGAGGTGTAGTCGTAAATTCATACTTGCAAAGTAGTGATCCATCGATATTTGCTTTGGGAGAAATTGCGGAGTTCAAAAACTCACTATTTGGTATTACCTCGGCTGCCGAGCAGCAAGCAGATATTGCAGCTAACTTTATTCTAGGGGACTTTAGTAGTATTTACAATGGTTCGGTTTTAATGAACATTTTAAAGTTCGAAAACCTGGATCTCTGCAGTATCGGTATGGTGAATTCACCAATAGGAGATTCTTCTTATGAAGAAATTATTTTAATGGATGTGAGCAAGCGCTTTTATAAGAAGTGTATTGTAAAAGATGATACCCTTCAAGGTGCCATTTTATTGGGTGATAAAAATGAGTTTGCAGAATTTAAAAGACTGATAGAAGAAGAAATCGAACTATCTGAAAAACGGAATGAGTTGCTTCGTGGAGCATCGACCTCTGTACCGCTAAAAGGTAAATTGGTCTGCTCTTGTAGTCAGGTCGGTGAAGGTAATGTAGTAGATGCAATAAACGGCGGATGCTCAGATTTCAACAAACTATGTTCAGAAACAGGTGCCGGTTTGGGTTGTGGTAGTTGTAAGCCCGAGATTAAAGATTTATTAAAGAAACAACTGGTATTAGCAAATTAAAATAGCGAGACATGAACGATGATCTTCATAGAATACTGATAAAAGGTGGTGTTACTTCACCTGGTGAATTGAAAGATATTATTACCATGCTGGAGTCTGCCGGACTCACAAGTGTGAATTTTGGGTCTCGACAAGATATTTTGTTTCCGCTAAAGGATGCAAAAGAAGAACAGCTAGAAAGTATCTCGAAATTCAACACCGATATTATTGCCAATCGTACTTATCAGAACATTGTAAGTTCGTATGTATCTGCAGATATTTTTGATATGACCTATTGGTTAAAGGGTTCTACCTACTTATATATTTTAGAAGGATTTGATTTTTTACCCAAGCTGAAAATCAATATTACAGATCCAAAACAACGCTTGGTTCCTATTTTTAGTGGTAACCTCAACTTTATAGCATCTGAACAAGAAGATTATTGGTACCTGAATATAAAACTACCACACTGGAAAACGTCTGCTTTTTATCCGGTGCTTATTTATAGTTGGGATATAAATTCTATCTCAAAACAGATTGAAGAAATTTATGAAGATATTACCGATATAGATGAATTGTTTTTTGTGATGAACAAGAACTTAGAAACCAACAACAAAACCATGGAAAAGGAATTGAAGGTTCCTTTTCAGACCTTTCCGTATTATGAAGGTATGAACCGTTTGGGTTCAGATATGTATTGGCTTGGTCTTTATTGGAGAAATAATAAATATGACCTTTCCTTCTTAAAAGAATTCTGTGGCTTTTGCTTAGATAACAGTATTGGTAAAATTTGTATTACTCCGTGGAAATCTTTTGTAGTAAAAGGAATAAAAAAATCTAGCAGACCTGCCTTAGAGCGCTTTTTAGGTAAAAGAGGAATCAATGTAAGGCATTCTCAATTAGAGATGAACTGGCATGTGCCTATTGATGATGGCGAGGCGCTGGAGTTAAAGAAGTATTTGGTTCGAAGTTTTGATCAAAATGATATAAGTACCTACGGACTTACTTTTGGTATTAGCAATGAGGTGGGTAAACGTTCGCACTTTGCCTCGGTGATTATTGAAAAGAATAGTTTGCCCACCATTGTTAAAGAATTTGAAGTCCGCCCCACATATAACGTGTTGCATTTCGAGCATTTTGACCCTAATAGTCAAAAGTACATTACCTATGCTCAAGATATCGATAAGATAGAATTACCAGGGTTATTGATGGAATTAAGTAAAATGTACTTTGATCAATTAGGTCGCGCAGAAGATGATGAAGAAACGACAAGTGTTGAAGTTGTAGAAGCAACACAATCGTTATATCAATGCCAAGACTGCTTAACGGTTTATGATGCGACTTTCGGGGATGAGGAATTTAATATTGCCGCAGGTACCAAATTTGAAGATATTGATGACGCATATGAGTGCCCCATGTGTTCGGCTCCAAAAGCTACATTTAAGGAAGCTATGATACAAATGAGTTAAAGGCAACTAGCTGTAAAATAATAACTTACAAGGTGTAAATGAGTTGAAATAAGTGCAATGGAGACAAGAAATTTATTTATGAAGTTAAAAGGCTAGAATGTTTCGGCATAAATTTGCGGTATAATTCTAAATAACCGCTCATGACCAGGGTAAATATAAATGATCAAACTAAAGAGCCAGCATTGGCAAAAGCTTTAAAATTTACTATTGTAATTGCTGCAATCGGCATTTTGTTATGTATACTTTTAATGACTTTCGGAATGTAACCAATGCAGTTAGCTTATTCTTGCTAAATTTAGAAAAGCTGTTTTAATTAGGGCTGCATTACGGGGAGTTCTAATATTCGTTCTGGACCGTAGAACTTCAATGCAATACCAAATACAATTACTGAGATTATCATCCCTACCATAAAAACGGTATATGTCCACCGTAAAATTCTATACTTTCTTTCTAAAACAATTCCAAGAAAATAAAGGTCTTTAGTTAATGAGCTATAGATATAATCTTTGTCTTTAATAAGTTCAGACATTGCCCAGTTATACTGTTCTAACTTCATTTTATGAAAATTACCGAAGAACAACAGATTTACTTTTTTAGAGGTGACTTCTTCCTCTGTAAATTGACCAGAGGTTACATTCGGTTTGGTCGCTAAAATTGACATCACCATAGATACTACACTAAAAATAATAAATAGAAATGTTGGGTAAAATAGATAGTCATTAGAAGGATTATCTAATTTAGGCACCAAATTGGCCAATGCCATAGAAATAATAATCGCGTTCACAGAAAGTAAAATATTCGCCTTTGTATCAGCAATATCACTCAGTTTTAAATGATTGCTTAGTGTAACTCTGTATAATGTCTGTATTCCTCGATCTGGTAATTCTCCCTTAAATTTAGCTTTTAAACTTTCCTTTTTAATGAGCTCTTTATTCTTCTTTTTAGCTTTGATGAGCCTTTTAATGTTCTTGTCTTTTCCTTCTTGCCAATTAGTTATGGCATATTCGGTATAAAAATGGTGCTTAGCTCGCAATAGGATAATATTTTCTTCTCGCCAGTCTGCAGAAGTGTTACTTTCTTTACCAATTAAAAAAAGCTCTTCTCTTAGCAATTCGGTAGTTGCCATAAAATTCTTGACGTGAAAATGAGAAGAATCTGCATCGCGAATTATTTTTTCTAATTCATTTTTTGGCTCGTACCCTTTTTTAGTTGCCAGAATTAGGTTGCAAACATTTTTGATAAAAGTTGGAGTACAATTATGCTTGGTTAAAAAATCTTTAGATAATTGGCAGCTATGCTCTTCATGGTTCTCATAAGAAACAGTGTAGCCAAGGTCATGAAACCAAGCAGCAACCAAAAGTAATTCGCTTTCTTCATCGCCAATTTTTTCGCCTTCAATTAGTTCTTTGGTACTATCTACAACACGTTGTGTATGCCTAAGATTATGATAGAGATATCTAGGGTCTGTACTGCCAGTTAATAAATTAGTGGCAAATTCTTCGGCTGTAGCAACTTGTGTAGACATGATGGTTTTATAAAACTTTAGAAAAGTACAAAAATAATTCTCTTGCGTTTAGTGGATAGTTGGAAACCTTCGTGAATTCATCTTCATTGAAAGTAAGAATCGATAAACCTTAACACATAAGGTATAAGTTAGTACGACTAAAAAGGTGAGAATAAATTATTCTCACCTTTTGTTTTTTGAGTAGTGTTCTTTAATTCGTAAAAAATACGTTTGAAATTATAACACCGACAATAAGAAGTACCAAAAAGGCTACGAGTATAGTTATGCCGACTTTAGTTTTTTTATTTTTTTGCAGAATGTATTGTTGTGTTTCTTCTTCTGATTCTTTAACGAACTTTGTCTCTTGTGTATTTTGTGTCATAATTTTATTTTTTAATGTAAACCGTTTTCTTGTTTACGAATTCTAAGATGCCTTCTCTAGATAGTTCTCTACCATAGCCAGATGCTTTAGTACCACCAAAAGGCAATCGAGGATCAGATTTTACCATATCATTTATAAAGAATGCGCCATCGGGTATATTAGATATTACATCCATTGCGGCATCAATATCTTCGGTGAATAACATACTACCGAGTCCTAATCTAGAATTAGCGGCTAAGGCAATAGCTTCTTCTCTATTTTTTGCTTTGGTAATGGCAGCAACAGGCCCAAAAGTTTCCTCTTTAAATACGGGCATGTCTACAGTAACATCGGTTAGTATGGTAGGTGAGAAATAAGCATCGTTTCGCATATTACCCAGCACAACTTTAGCACCTTGTTTAATAGAATCGTTAACTTGTTTTTGAAGTTCTTCGGCTAAGTCTTCACGAGCCATAACACCAATAAAAGTATCTTCTTTCATTGGGTCACCGTTTTTAAGTGATTTCACTTTTGCCGTAAATTTTTCTAGAAAAGCATCATAAATGTCTTCACAAACTATAAAGCGTTTTGCAGCGATACAACTTTGACCCGTATTCTGCATACGTGCCGTTACCATAGTATCGATGTGCTGGTCTAAATCGGCATCTTCCCAAATAATACAAGCGTTGTTTCCGCCAAGTTCAAGAACAGATTTCTTTAAGTTTTTTCCTGCTGTACCTGCTATTGATTTACCTGCTTTTTCGCTTCCGGTTAAGGTTACCGCTTTGATTCCGTCATTGGCAATAAGCTTTTCAATCTCTTCATGTCCCGCTTTTAAACTTTGAAAACATCCTTCAGGATATCCTGCATCTAAGAATAGCTTTTCAATAGCCATAGAACAACCGGTTACATTTTGTGCATGTTTAAGCAATGCAGTATTACCAGCGGTTAATGTAGGTGCCGCAAAACGTAGTACTTGCCAAAAAGGATAGTTCCAAGGCATCACGGCAAGAATGCACCCTAAGGGGTCGTGACTTATAAAACTCTCATCGGCATCGGTTTCTATGACCTCATCGGCTAAAAGGTCTTCAGCGTTGTGCGCATAAAAATCACATGCCCAAGCACATTTTTCAATTTCAGAAATACCTTGCGAATAAGGTTTTCCCATTTCTTGGGTCATCAGTTCTGCATATTCCTCTTTACGGTCTATAAGCAGTTCTGCCACATTGGAGAGCAATTCACACCTGTCTTCAATTTCCACAGCTGCCCATGAAGCTTCTATGGCTAGGGCTTTTTGTAATTTTTTTTCTATATCGGCAGTGCTGTCTTGTGTATATGTCTTAACAACTTCACCGTTGTACGGATTCTTAGTTTCATATTCTTTCATAGTTACAAATTTAGAGGTAAACAGTTTGATGCATTAATTCGTTTCAAATAATTCTTAACCCTTTTAGGCTATTGTTAACGTCAATATTAAAAGGTTTTGAGTTAAGTAGTTGTATCTTTATTTTAGACATTTGTACAACACGATAAACAATAGTTTATCATGTATTAAAAAACGTTTAATCTAAAATATATAATATGAACAATAGTGGAAATACATTATTAGCAATTATCGCAGGATCTGCCATAGGTGCAGCCTTAGGAATTCTTTACGCACCAGATAAAGGTGAAAATACAAGAAGATTAATTGCTGATCAAGCAGCTGCAACAAGAGATAATTTTGCAGATAGTGCAGTTGATCTTAAAAATAGAGTTGCTTCTAAAATGTCTGACGAAAAAGACACTTTAGACACAAGAGTAGAATCTTTGGTGTCTGATTTAAGTTATAAAACAGAAGATGTTATTTCAACCTTAGAGAAGAAATTGGCTGAGTTGAAAACAAAAAACAAGAAACTGCAGAAAACAGTATAAATGGGAGTTATTGAATCACTTAACGAAACGTCTAACAAGGCAATTGATGTAGGAGAGGTTTACTATAAGAAAACCCAAGAATACTACAGGCTAAAAGTGTTTCAACAATTAACAATGACCACTGGTATGCTGCTGAAAATGGCAGTTATAGGTGGTCTTGCTTTTTTGGCACTTATATTTATAACGGTAGCCGGTGTTGTCTTCTTGGCAAATGTTCTCGAGAGTATGGTAGGCGCTTGTTTAATTGCCGGAGCTTTGTTTATCGTGTTATTAATTTTAGCTTATTTTTTTAGAGGCAAAATTGATAATATGCTAGTAAAAAAGCTGTCGGTTAAATTCTTTAATTAAGAAGATATGTACAAAAATTTTGAGGAAATAGAGTTCAATTTAAAACGCTTGAAATTAGAGCGCGAAATTGCTTTAGAAGAGCTTAAAGGATTGAAACAAGATGTACAAGAAGACTTGAGTCCGTATAACTGGGTGTCGACCGCATTTTCTGCTGCCAAGAAATTTGGTATGTTATATATAATGCGAAAAGTAGTAAAATAATATACAACTAGATTGCCTTTACAATCTAGTTGAAAGTAAAAAGCACCTCTTTAAAAGAGGTGCTTTTTTATATACTGTTATTTAGTGTAACTTATTCTTTCGACCAGGCGTCAAGCATCCAACTTACTTTTTCGATTTCGCCGATATAGCCACCGATCATATCAATAGTTCCTTCATCACCACCAGCTTCAGCTTTCTTAATCACCTTGTTCATTTGCTTCAACAAAATTTCATGTTGATCTAAAATGTGGTCTACCATATCGGTATCTGCAATAAGAGAAGATGTTTCTTTAATAGAAGACATTTCAAAATATTTTGAAAACTCGCTAGTTGGGTTATGTCTTAGGGTTAAGATACGCTCAGCAATTTCATCGATTTTAATTCTTGCATCGGTATATAGCTCTTCGAACTTAATATGAAGGTCAAAAAAGTTTTTTCCAGAAACATTCCAGTGGTAACCTCTTAGGTTTTGATAGTATAAATTGTAATCTGCCAACAACGTATTCAATTCATCAACGATTGGCTGTATATCTTTTGATTTTATATCTAAATAGCTCATAATTTTGTTTAATTATTCTGCTACAAAATTAAAGGATATGGAAAGTTATCATTGACTCAGAAGCGGCAATGATGAACGTTTTACGGTTTAGAAGTGATGTAAAGCTTATTCTTCTACCAAAGGTTTTAAGTTGATATATGAGTAGTTTATTTCACCTACGTGGTCATACTCGGTAGAATTATGTTTTAATGAACCCCAATCGAATTGATCGTTTAAATTATTCTCTTTGTAGTAATTGGTCAAGCCATCGGTTAAGAGTAAATATTCGCTCAATTTAATTTCGTTTTTCAACAATTTATGAGCGATAATAAGATCTTCGCCAAAGAGTTTTATGCTATTGCCAACTTTGGTTAAAGCAATTTCTTTACCATAATGTAGTATGATTTTTAGGCCGAGAATTTCGGGTATTGATTCGGCATCTTTATTCTTTATATGTTTTTTTCGAAGGGATGCTAGTTCCTTATAAAATTCGGTATAAAACTTTCTACACTGTTCAATAAGATTTTCTAAGCTCGGCATTTCACCAGTCTTAAAAAATAGAACTGCATCGCCTTCTATCTCAGAAACTTTGAGTCCGATTTTATTCGTGTAGATAATTTGATTTAGAAGCGCAGGAATGATTTTCGAACTTAATTCAAAATCAGTTTCACTCATAAACTCCGTAAATCCGCTTATGTCTGGTATACATATTAACATGGGTTCTCCTTTCATAAGCAATGGATATTTATAATAGGAAAGGTAGAGAACTTATGCGGTTAAAAAGAATCCGTATAATAAAAATTCTACCGCAATCGAACCTAGTGTATGTGAATTATGAAATAGCTAAAAGAAGTTTTTAGGCTACAAAAGAGTTGTATAGAACACCAATATAGCCGCTTGATTTGTTATTTTTGTTTCATGTTGTGCAAAAAAGAGTAAACAAAATTATTCACTTTGTGCAATTGCCAAACTTAAAAGAATATAATAGATGAATTATTCAGAACTACTGGCGAGTGAGCCGCATGATGTCGCTGCGCACATGCACTTAAAATATGTAAACAGAGAAGCTTTATCTATACTGCGAATTAAAGAGAAAGATCAGTTTTTGTATTTACTAAAGAATAAACCGCTCAGTAAAAAAGCTGAATTATCTAGAATTAAAAAACTGGTGATTCCGCCGGCATGGCAAGAAGTAAAAATTGCACCGATTGCCAATGCACATTTGCAAGCAGTAGGTTTTGATGTCAAGCATAGACTTCAATACCGTTACCATGAATTGTGGTTACGAGTAAGAAACAGAACCAAGTTTTTAAGAATGCATCAATTTGGGGAAGCTTTGCCTGTAATTCGAAAAAAGGTAGATGAAGATTTACAGTTAGATGGGTGGCCTAAAGAAAAAGTTCTCGCCCTAATTGTAAGGTTAATGGAAGAAACCCATATACGTATCGGTAATCAACAATATGCAAAACGAAACAAAACCTATGGCTTATCGACCTTAAGAACAAGGCACTTAAAAACCAGTAAGAATAAGTTAAAATTTGAATTTACCGGTAAGAAAGGCAAAAAGCATAGTATCACCTTAAATAATCGCAGGCTACGAAGGTTGGTTTTGCAATGCGAAGAAATACCTGGATGGGATCTTTTTCAATTCTTTGACGAAGACGGAACCAAAACGGGAGTTGATAGTGGTATGGTCAATGAATATTTACAAGATATAAGCGGAGAACTTTTTACTGCGAAAGATTTTAGAACATGGTCAGGTACGCTCATATTTTTTGAATCGCTTATGGAAAATGAGCCTACCGATGCAGAAAGTGAAATTAAAAAGAATGTTATAAAAGCATTTGACGCTACTGCCAAAGCATTGGGTAATACTAGAAATGTATGCAAGAAATACTATGTACACCCATTTGTAGTCAAAAAGTATGAAAAGAGTGAGCTCAATGATGTTTTTGAAAGCGTAGAGAAGGCAACTTCATCAGAATACCAAACCGCAGCAGAAAAAGCATTGATAAACCTAATAGCCGATTTTAATCCGTTATTAAATTTAGATATAAAGTAGAAGTATTAAAAGCTTGTTTATAAATTAATCGGCACGTTCTACTTCACTTTCGCTCTTTAAAACATAATCGCCATCTTCTTGTTGAATGTAAAGTGCTTTGTCATCATCGCTACCATTTCTAGTAACTTCATTTCCTTTAATTGTCTTTGTTGTTTTTGAAGTATAAGTTTCTTCAACTTTACCTTCGGCAGTACCATTGCCCCAAGACCATTTTACAGTTGTACCTTTTCTTATCATAATACATGTATTTAATTGTTTGTGCTTTCCATCACAGCTAGTTTTTTGGAGAACCATGTGATGGAAATAACCATTTAGAGTAGCACAAACGTGAGAACTAATTTGATACTACAAGTTCTAAAATTTGACCGTTTATTGTGTAAGATGGTCACTATATTTTTAATCCTATACACCTGATTATTAACCCAATTCAAAGGAGTTAATGCTACTTTTTTTTAAGGTAAAAAGTACCCTAGATCAACTTTATATTTGACATCAAAACAATACAGATGATACAATTAATTACAGGTATATCGATAATGATAGTATTAGCATTCGTCAGTTTATTGCTAAGAGATTTTATCGTTGACAGTATCGATACTGATAACAGCAGTGATCAAGAAGATGCATTTTGCGAAATTGATATGGAGCATGTATTAATGTATTCAGATACATCAAAGAGTAAAGATGTTATTGAGCTGAAAAGAAAATTACAAGAATTTAAGAATAGAAACAAATTTTACAAGATGTAATTGTGATTGACATCTTTAAATAAAAAATCACATCATTAAAACTATACAAAATGAGTACATATACAGAAGAAGTAGGAAATAAATTAAATGAACTTTTAGAAAAAACATATGATGCCGAAAAAGGATTTAAAAAGGCATCAGAAAACACTGATAATGTTCAGTTGAAAGCTTTTTTCGAAACAAAGGCAAAGCAACGTTACGATTTTGGTCATGAATTAAAGGCAGAAATCAAAACGTTTGGTCAAGAGATTGATAAAGGCGATAGCATGGCAGGTAAAGCACATAGAGCCTGGATGGATGTAAAAGCACTATTCTCTCTAGATAATGCAGAAGCCATGTTAGAAGAGGCGATTAGAGGAGAAAAAGCTGCAATTGAAGAGTACGAAGATGTTTTAGAAGATACTTCTTTACCATCTACAACGGCAACTGTTTTAAGAAGTCAGAAAGAGGCTATTAAAAACGGACTCTCAAACATTAAAATGTTAGAAGATATTAGGTAAGTACATGTTTAGTGAATGTAAAAAGAGGCTATAAATAGCCTCTTTTTTTATGCTTAATTTCTTCAAATATTTACCTGCTAGGTAACAATTAATAAGCTCTTTTTTAATGCGTTATCTTTTTATGTTTCTGCAATAATACTCCTTCGTTTTATTAACGAATTTTGTATTTAATGAAAATGATTGATATGTATTTTAAAATTTCAAATACAGCAAAAATGAAAGAGATAGAACAAGATGTAAATGCCTTGTTCAAGTATCCAAATTTATATACTCCGCAGGTAGTCATTAGCGGCTTAAGTGAAGTCTCTATTCCCATAATTACCATGAATGAACCTAATGCTGTCAATTTAGCTATTTGGGGTTTATTGCCAAGTACTTTTAATGATGATTGGGAGCTATTTCAAAAGCTGACGAACACGTTGACTATTTCTGCTCAAAAAATAGATACGAATATATGGTATCATGATTCGTTTAAGAATAGTAGGTGTATTATACCGGTAACCGGGTTCTTTACTTCGGTATTGAAAAACGGAGAAATATATCCTTACCATGTAAGTAGTATAAATGGCGGAATATTATACTTAGCAGGTATTTATACTATTCTAGATGATGGGTTTATAACCTGTTCTTTACTTACTGGTCCGCTTGAGAAAGAAGTGGTCAATTACCAGAACTTAGTAGATTATATGCCCGTAATTATAGATCATGATGATAAATATGAATGGCTTTCAGAAGATACCAGAATAGAAAGGGCGCAAATGATATTACAACCGCCACATTCAACAGATTTAGAAATAAGACCTATTGCAAGAAATCTGTTTAATCAAGATATCTCATATGACAGTATGTTAATGCCCTATGAGTATCCAGAAAGCTAGCGTAATGAAGAGTTCTTATTTTTTAAATGCTTTCTATAATCTGTTGGTAGAATGTCATAAGCTTCAAAGAATATTTTAGAGAAGTAACTTCTACTTTTAATACCAATAGCATACACAATTTCAGACACCGATAAATCGGAATTTTTTAGATAATCTTTCGAGATTTCTAATTTCAGCTGTCTAACATATTCATTCACGGTTTTTGAATACAGAATCTTAAAACCAATTTGAAGTTTTTTGGGGCTTAGTCCAGATTCTGCGCTTAATGATGTTATAGAAACAGTATCAGAAATATGCTCTAATATGTAAGTGGTTAATTTGTGAATCTTTAGAATATCCTCTTTAGAAATAGCTTCAGGTAAATTCATGTTTTCTTCAAAATTTTTATGTTCTAATAACTGTAGCGATAGAATTAAATAAAGTCTACCTTCAAGAGAAAGAGACCTAAGCATACCGCTGGTAGCATCAACATCGTTTAACAATTTAATTTCATCTGCAATTCTTAAACTAAAACTGCCACCGTGTTGAAAAGTAGCTTCTCCTTTACTATCATTAAATAATGAGACCAATAGTTGATTTAATTGAGATACATTATTATGTTTCTTTTGTAAATACTCTTGACGATTAATTCGTATAAAATTGATTTTTAAAGTCTCATTCTTCGGAAACAGAAATGTCTTTTCGGCATCACGTTTATGCGATATAATCGTATTTTGAAATTGCTCTAGTCTTGTATAAGAATCTGTATTGTTCTCGCTGTACTCAAAATACCCACTTGTGATAAAGATAAACTCTATTGGTGCCAGGTCTTTGGTTTCAAAAACAAGCTTAGTTTCTTCGTTCAGTTTTATGTTACAATCAATTAGGGAAACTCCCCAATTAAAATCTATGGTTCTCAAAGAGCCTTTACCAGCTGTATTATTAAAAGTTAAAACACTTTCGCCCCAGTTTTCTATAAGCTCGCCTTGTATACATTTCTGTATTTGAGTAAACATATCGCTAGACTTAGAACTATTTATGGTTAACTTTTTCATTGTTTTATTTTATGTACAATGGCAATTGTACTTTACAAAAAAACTAGAAAAAAGAGAATAACCTTAACACTTTCAAGATGTTAATTGACACAAATGCGCTTTTGGTAGATGAGTTAATATTCATTTTTTTACAACTAAGCGCTCTCTCTTAAAAAGCTCATCTTTGGCTTGAAAGTTATTGGAAACTATATAGTTAACAAGTTTACCGATATGCTTACATATTAAAAATGTTAACCTAATTATTAAAATCTATATTATGAAAAAGTCACTATTAATGATTGTATTTGCATTTGCAACAATGAGCATTGCAACAAGCTGTAGAGAAGAAAAAACAACAGGAGAGAAGATTGAAGAAGGAATGGATGATGTTGGAGATGAAATCGAAGATGGAGCTGATGAAGTTGAAGACGCGGTAGAAGATGCTACAGATGACAACTAGTATAAAATATTGCTATGAAAAGAAAAGCCAGGTAGTTTACTACCTGGCTTTTTAAGTTTTAAAAGGTTTAGTTTAATCTTTCTTTCCATTTCCTGTCAGGACATCTAAAAGACCGTCTTCTAAATTGATCCATAGATAATTAAAGAATGATTTATTCTTTATTCGTTCAGTTTCTATATCACCATATCTATACCCATCTTCATCTGTTTTTGACCCATCGTTTATAAATAAATTGCCAATAAATGAAAGTACTTTTTTTACTCCATTTCTTTCTTTGTTAAGTACTTGAAATTCAAAATCTTCGTACCTCATTTTAATATCTCCCATAGCAGTATACTCATCACCAGAAATGGTAAAGTAAAGCTGATCGATGGTACCTGTAGTTTGGGTTCTTAAATTGGGCACCAAAAAATCATTTAAACTAGAGGTATTGAAATTAGATAATCCGCCAGAAATTAGAAAAGTACTCCGGGGGTCATAAACATCAAATTGCCAATTGAGATGAAATTTTCCTGTTCCCATTAAATCGGCATTAAGTTGAATTTGAACCGGGTCTTCAATGCTTTTTTTGTTCGATAAATTACCGATTTTAGCATCTAAATTTTCAAAACTCAATGCACCTGCTCTTGCATCATTCGGAATATTCTCTTCATAGACTATTGCTCCTTTTTCGATAAAAACGGAGTCAATTGCTACTTTAAATGGCAGTTTTTGCAATAATTTGCCATAAAGAGGCTTATTTTTAAAATCTTCTAATCTAGATTTGTCGCGGTATACTTCTAGTTTAGGTTGTGAAAGTAAAAGTTCTTTGAAGTTTACGAATAGCGAATCATTACTGACCAAATAGTTGTGATTTTCAACTTTTATGGCAGGAATAGATAAATTAATATAATCTCTTTGATAGGTGATTTCTCTACTTAATTCAGCTTTAGAGTAGACAGTAGAAAGTACAATATCGGTAATATCAATAGTCGAATTGTTTATCACCATCGACTGCATTTCAAGCTTCTCGAATTTACCTAAGGGCGCATTGAAGTTTTGAATTTCAATGTTGTATTTTGAAAATGTAAAGGGAATATATTTTGTTATAATATCCGGATCGGTAGCTACTTCTTTTAACGAAAGATTTATTTGGTCTACGGCTATTAATGAGATTTCTTCACTAGCATCCCAAATTTCTACCCTTCCTTTATTAAATATGATTTCTTCAACAAATATTTCTTTTAATAATTTGATAGGGTTGCTTTTATTGGCAACTACATTATCAGTGTCTTCAGGGCAAGTTTTAAAATTTAGATGAGGTTTGGTAAGTGTAAGCGATTTAATGTAAATAGATTTTTGAAATAGAATTTTCCAATAGTCAAGGCCTTTGATGGAGAGCATTTGTGCATCCACCTTAATTTCGCATGAAGAAGTCTGCCTACCCAAATTAACTACAGCAACGTCTTTAAATGCTATGTTACCTTTTAAAAGGCTTATCGTCAATTTGTCATAAGAAAAATCTATATGATCAGGTATCTTTCTTTCTAAAAAGCTAACAACCTCTTTTTTCATTTTCCATTCGGCAAGCATATAGCCGCCAACGCAGAAAATAAGAAGAAAAACTAGCCATTTTAAAATTTTGGACATAAGGTATCTTTAAAAGCAATTTGTTTAGAAGTTTGGCAAACCCTATGTATCAGCGTAAGCGTTGCGTTTTTAAAATCGCTACTACTTATAAGGTTTATCAATACCTGCACTATCAGGGTCCATATATTGCTTGAAGTCAGATGCGCTTGTAAGCTCAATAAAATCTTTACCTTTTATAACTATAGCATTTTTGAGTAAACTAGGGTTCTTGTTTAAAATTTTCAACCAATCGTCATCATCAAGATCAACAGATGTTTCGCCATATGCTTCTTTAAAATCTGGGTGCTTGGTATTCACCAAGTCAGAAATGTTTTTGTTAAGCCCGTCAGCTAATTCTGCCCATTGGGTACCTGTCACGTTCGTTTTAGATATATCGATAGTTAAATGATCTTTACCTGAAGATTCAACATAGGCATTCAATTGCTTGCCTATTGAATTTTGAGAACTATAATATAAGGTTATCTGTTTTTTGTCCATAGCGATTACTCCCATTACTTTTTTTTTAAAAGTACTCACATCTAGAGGTAGTAATTAACTCGTTTAAAACTAAAAGTATCTTAATAGGTTTAATCAAACTAGGGCTTAAGCAAATTATAGTATCTTGTTAAGGAACAAAATAATTAATAATGAATACTGTTTTTTGGCTTGCATACATAGCGGTAACTTTATGGAGTATAGTCAATATTATATTTAATGGATCTAAGGCAACTAAGATGGTTAGTTGGTCTTTATCTGTAATAATTTTCCCCTTTTTGGGTCCGCTTTTATATTACCTATTTGGTATTAACAGAAGAAAATTTAAGCTGTTTAAACTAAAGCAGACCGAAAAACGAAGACTGTATTCAGAAACCCATAAAGAGCTTGAGGGTGGTGAACAAAGTGTGCATAGGTTCGACGACTATAAACCAGAAAAATTAGCCTCACTTATTCGAAAAAATAGCTATTTCGCACCCTATGAAGGTAATGAGGTAACCTTGTTAAATAGTGGAGAAGAAGCGTTTGGGTCTATATTTAAAGCCATAGAAGAGGCTAAAGATTTCATACACCTTCAATACTACATTTTAGCAGAAGGCATGTTGTTAGACAGGTTTCACGAACTGTTTCAAAAGAAGATAAAAGAAGGTATAGAAATTAGAATGTTATACGATTCTTTTGGTAGCAATTCTATGCGTGGAAAGCGAGTAAAACGGTTTATAGATATAGGGGTAAAAGCATATCCGACGATGCCAATTCGTTTTGGAAATCTATTGTTCACCCTTAATTATAGAAATCACAGAAAAATAATAATCATTGATGGCAAAGTTGGTTTCACCGGCGGATTCAATGTGTCTGATAAATACATGAAACCAGTATCTGAGCTTGGTGTGTGGCAAGATTTACATTTAAAAATAGAAGGCCCTGCAGTAAATAGTTTACAACGAGTTTTTGTAAAAGATTATCATTTTGCAGGTAAAGAAGAATTGTTGTTACAAGACAAGTATTTTCCAAAAGTAGAACCTGTTGGTAATACGGTAACACAGATAATTTCAAGCGGTCCAGATTCTAAATATCCTGCAATTATGCAGCAATACTTGGCAATGATCAATATTGCAACAAAACGTATTTGTATCGCTAATCCGTATTTTATACCTGGAGAACCGGTTTTAGAAGCAATTAGAATAGCGGCACTAAGCGGAGTAGAGGTTACGTTGCTTACCCCTAAAATATCAGATTCTTTATTGGCTCAATATAGTATGTTTTCCACTTTTGAAGCTTTGTTAGAAGTAGGAGCTAATATTTATTTAAGACCAGATTTTTCTCATAGTAAGGTTATCATTATCGATGGAGAAATAGTTTCTGTAGGCTCAGGTAATTTTGATTATAGAAGCTTTGAGCACAACTTTGAAACCAATGCTATTTTGTATGATAAAGAAAAAGCTTCTGAAATAGAAGAGCTATTTTCAAAACATTGTACCGATGAGGCGAAGGTAGATTTAGAAAAATTTAAAAAGAGATCGCCGTTCAGTAAGTTTTTAGAAGGTCTTGCCAAATTCTTTAGTCCCCTACTTTGATAAAATTCTTATACAAACACAAATTGAATTATTTAATCTTAATACTATTAAGTTACACTATGGTTGCATCTGCACAACATACAATACCCAATGAAATAACTGAAGAGGCAAAAATAGCGCTTTCTCACTATCCTGAACTTGCCAATACTAAAATTGAATTCAAGTTTAAAAAGGAAATCAAAAAGTCAACAATGCAGGCACAGCCCTCATTTTGGAGTGTATTTAAGTCTAAGAAAAATAGGTCTTATAATATTTTGATTAGCGAAAGGATAAAGATTGCCGATTCGGTGTACTATACCAAAGACATACCTTCAGAAATTATGATAGGGTGGTTAGGTCATGAACTCGGTCATGTAATGGATTACCAGCAGCGAAGTGGATTTAATTTAATAGGCTTCGGTTTTAAATATGTAACCTCTGAAAATTATATACGAGAGGCAGAGCGCCGTGCAGATTCTTTTGCCGTTACACATGGTATGGAAACTTATATTCTTGCCACCAAAGAGTTTATTTTAAAGAAAGCAGGATTAACACAAGAATACGTAGACCGTATTAAAAACCTGTACCTATCTCCAGAAGAAATTATGTTATTGGTTGAAGAAAGAGATGCGTTAAGTCAAGGTAAATAGGGGCTTAATTGTGCTCATTTACAAAAGCTTCCCATTCGGCAAACTTTTCTTCTTTCATTACTCGCTCCATTTTTACTTGTCCGCCTTTCTTTTTGTTGCTATCGTTCCAATCATAAAACACATCAGGATTAATAGTAAAAACCTTCACTCCTTTTAGAGCTTTAGACCTTGCAACTTTGTAGTTTTTATTGGCAGCTTTTAAAGACTCATCTAGCTTTTTAGCTATTTCTTTTGGGTCTTGGGTAGCGTTAGTTCCTAAATACCAGGTATGGTAGAAACCGTCTTCATACTTTTTTGCACAGAGGGTATATTCAGGTATTTCAATATCAAAGGTTTCCATGATGTCTTGTAGAGCATCATCCAATTTATTGACCGATAATTGCGAACCCACCGTATTTAAGAAGAATTTGGTACGCCCTGTAATTTTAATTTCTGCACGTTCCACATCGGTAAACTCAATGGTGTCTCCAATTAAATAACGCCATGCACCACTAACTGTGCTGATTATAAGAACATAGTTCTGACCGGTTTCAACCTCTGATAAAGTTAGCGAAGGAGCATCTTGAGAAAGAGAACCATCTTCTAAAATATAATCAGGATTAAAGGGAACAAACTCAAAATAGATTCCGTTATCCGTTACTAATTTCATAGCATCGGTTTCTGGTCTTGCTTGAAATGCAATAAATCCTTCAGATGCTAAATAGGTGTCAATTACCGTTACCGGTTTCCCCATTAAGGCATTAAAACTCTTCTCGTACGGTCCAAATGCAACTCCGCCAGAAGTGTATACCTGCAGGTTTGGCCAAATCTCGTGAATGTTGTTGAGGTTGTGCTTTTTAATGACTTCTTTCAACATTAACTCGATCCAAGAAGGGATTCCGCTCAGTGCGCCAATATCCCAATCTGCAGCTTTTTCAGCAATTTTAGCAACACGTTCATCCCAGTCATCAATTTTGGCAATTTCTTTACCTGGTTTGTAATACCCACTAAACCATGAAGGGATGTTGCTCGCGCTTATACCACTGATTTCACCTTCTAAATGGTCGTCGTTTTCAACTAAATCAGTAGAACTACCTAACATTAAAATTCCCGTTTCAAAGAAATCTGCCGGAAGATCGAAATTCGAAATCGCCAAAACTTGCTTGATACCTGCCTGTCTAATAGCATCTATCATTTCATCGGTCACCGGAATACGTTTACTTGTTTTTCCTGTAGTACCTGAGCTTAATGCAAAATAATCGGGACTGCCAGGCCATGTAACATCAGTCTGGTCTTCGTGCAATTTATGCCACCATTTCTCATTGATTTGATTATAATCAAAATAAGGCACGGCATCACGAAATGCTTGCTGCGGTTCCTCACTTTCTAGAATATTATTGAAGTCATAGGCTTTACCAAAAGAAGTATCTTTCGCGGTCTCCAACAGATTTTGAAGAACAGCTTTTTGATCTTCAATAGGGTTGTCATCACCAGTAATTTTGTCGGTAATATCGATAACTCCTTTTATAAAATTTCCTATGATATTCATGTGTAACGGTATTTTAGGTTAGTACTGCTAAATTACTGGTTACGTGGGGTAAAGATTAACCCTAATCTTAAATATGTGGACTTTATTGGGTTGAGGTGTTAAGGAAGTTTAGAAAGTAAGCTCTTTTCATTTGGTTTAGCCTTAAGTCATTTTTTAATTATACAATTCCTAAAATCTAAAAAATTGGTCAGCATTGCAAACAGGTATTAAGCCTTGATTTTTTATTTCCGTTCTATTGTTACCCAAGAATTATCGAATCCGATTGCTTCAAGTATTTTGGTCTTGTCAAGTTTTTCAGGTTGCTTTATTTTCAGTATCAGAGTTTTTTCAGGTACAATTTCAGTTATTGTGAATTGAGAACCGTGAGGTTGCCAAGTGAAACGCTTATTTGCGCTTTTGTGTTCAGCGCCTTTGTCGTAACCTTCCAAGTTTCCATTCTTGTTCCAAATAAATTCATACAAGTCGGAATCATACCTTATAGTATCAAATTCGAAAACTGCTACTTGTGATAAGTCATTTGATTTGACAAGTACAACTGTTCGAAGATGTTTAAACTTTTCTCGAATTGCAGATACTCTTTCGTTCCAAATCTCTAAAACTTGCTCTCCGATAACATTTGGGTCTACATTCGTATCGATTGTTCCTCCATATGAATATACAGGTGAATTTCGTCCTGAGATGAGACGAATTTGTTTTAATTTTTTAAAGTCTTTTATGTTAGACTTAACAGTTTTCGCACCCCAAGCAGTATTACCCATTACAACATCATCCAAACCAACATTAGATGGTTTCCAATCAGCTCCGACACATTTAGCAAATATTTGCTCCCATTCATCTCCTTGTAAATCTGGTCTACCTTTACTTGCAAGTAAATAGACAATTTCTTGACCTAAAACATATGGAAAATTAGAATTAAACTGATTTAATGGATAAGCGGAAACCGACTTTGTTACAGTTCTTAATTTTGGTGATTGTTTTGCCATTAACTTGGATTGTATTGTAAGTCATATTCTCTTAGAACTGTGGCTTGGTCTAAACTTGTAGCAACATATGGTAATAGTTTTTCTACAACTGCTTTTATCATATTCACGGGAACAGCGTTTCCAGCTTGTTTTTTTGCTTGAGCATCACTAACGATGATTTTGTACCAATCAGGAAACCCTTGTAGTCTAAACATCTCTCTTGGTGTTAGTCTTCTTTCTCCATTTACTAAAAGATAATTATGAGAAGCACCTGAGCGAAGTGCACAAGAATAAGGGTAAGAACAAATGTTACCTGATTTGTTTTCGTGCCAAATAGATGGATAATAAGAAGATTTGTGCTTGTTTTTTCTCTTTTCTCTTATATATTCAGATGCAAAATATTTATCGTCTACTTTTTTTTCTAAAATTTTTTTTAAAGATTTATATGGTTTTTCTGGTGTTGGAAAAGTAAACATTATTGGTTCACGATGACCAACTATTACAACTCTTTCTCGTTTTTGCGGTAATCCATAATCCAACGCATTCAAAACACTATACTGAACGTGATAACCTATGTCTTTTAATGCTTGAACGATTACCTTCAAAGTTTTTCCACCATCGTGTCCTACAAGTTGTTTCACATTTTCTAGAATAAATGCTTTGGGCTTTTTTTCTTTAATTATACGCGCAATATCAAAAAACAAAGTTCCTCTTGTATCATCCATTCCTTTCATTTGCCCAATGATACTGAATGGTTGACAAGGAAATCCTCCAAAAAGAATATCGTGGTCTGGAATGTCTTTTTCGTCGATTAAAGTTATGTCGCCTGCAGGTCTTTCTCCAAAGTTAGCTTCATAACTGTCTTGGGCATATTTATCTATATCAGAAGAAAATACGCATTCAGATTTAACATCATTTTCCTCACAAGCTTCTTCAAAAGCTACTCTAAAACCTCCAATTCCGCAAAAGAGGTCTATGAATTTAAGTTTTTCGTTGTACATTTTATAAAGATAATTATCTATTTAAAACATTCTATTAATCACTAGATTATAATTAATAAATTTTTGTTAATGAAATTATTGCTAATTAATACTTAAATAAACAAACCCACCATTAACTAAGCATAATAAGTACTGCACCCACAGCAGTCAAAACCAAAATCATCTTTCTAAAGAATGCTTCTTTGATGTGTTTTATAAACCGAATACCCACAAAGAAACCTATAAGTATACCTGGTAAAAGCATTAAGTTTAAGGTCAGCGATTCAATGGAGATGGTTTTCCAAACAAAAAAATGAAAGGGTAGTTTAATGATATTTATGATTAAAAATAACCAAGCAGCAGTACCTATAAATTGATTTTTAGGTAAGCGCATGGCTAAAAAGTAAATATTGGAAAATGCGCCTGCTAAGTTTCCGACCATGGTGGTAATACCGGCTATGATACCAATAGATCCAGCAAATGTCCAATGCGAAGGTACGGTCTTGTCTTTTTTACGATCCCAATAAAACATCATACCTACGGTAATGATAATTATGGTCGCCATTCCTATTTTAAAAAACTTTTCGGGCAGTTCGTTTCCTATGAATACACCTATTAATAAGCCAACGAGCATCCACGGCAGTACCTTAAAAACATATTTCCATTGGGTATATTTATTATAGTAGATAACGGAAAAAATATCTGCAAGAACTAAAAGAGGTACCACCATGCCTGTAGACTGTCTTGCGCCAAATGCTAAAGCCATTATGGTAACGTTTAAAACAGCAATACCTTTAATGCCTGCCTTAGATAATCCTATGATAAAGGTCGCAATTGATGCCAAAATCCAAGCGGTTGGGGTAATTTCTGTAGTTATTGATAGAAGCACGTGGTACGTTTAGCGTATTAGGTATAAGAATGTCCTAAAATAATATATCTTTAACAATCAACCTAAAACCAACTTATGGAACTCAGTACGTTAGACTATACATTTATTATAGTTTTCTTCTCCCTTGTCTTAGGCATAGGGTTTTATGTATCAAAAACATCGGGTAAAAATTCATCAGAGTTTTTTCTATCGGGTCGTACTATGCCATGGTGGCTTTTAGGGCTTTCGATGGTAGCAACTACCTTTTCAACAGATACGCCTAATCTGGTAACAGATATCGTTCGTACCAACGGAGTCTCTGGTAACTGGGTATGGTGGTGTTTCTTGATAACAGGTATGTTGACCGTTTTCGTTTATGCTAAACTATGGCGTAAGTCGAACGTAAATACAGATTTAGAATTTTATGAAATGCGCTATGGCGGAAAACCGGCTAGCTTTTTAAGAAAGTTTAGAGCTATTTACTTAGGGGTTATTTTCAATGTAATTACCATGTCGGCCGTAACATTGGCAGCGATAAAAATAGGAAGCATTATGCTAGGCTTAGAACCTTGGCAAACGGTTGTAAGTGCCGGATTAATTACAGTAACCTTTAGCGCCCTTGGCGGATTCAAAGGTGTGGTGTATACCGATTTTCTCTTGTTTTTCGTAGCTATGGCAGGTGCCATAGGTGCTGCATATTACTTAGTGAATATTCCTGAAGTTGGCGGAATCGAAGCTTTAATGGCGAATGAGAACGTAGCTTCTAAACTAAACATATTGCCAGATTTCAGTAATAAGAAGGCATTGATTACCTTATTTATAATTCCCCTAGCCGTGCAATGGTGGAGTTCTTGGTACCCAGGTGCAGAGCCAGGTGGTGGTGGTTATATTGCGCAACGTATGTTAGCGGCAAAAGATGAAAATCATGCAATTGGTGCAACATTCTTTTTCAATATTATGCACTATGCATTAAGACCATGGCCATGGATTCTAGTCGCATTGGCTTCTATAGTAGTATATCCAGATTTGGCGAGTATACAAGAAGCTTTCCCAAATGTAACTCCAGATAAATTAGGTCATGATTTAGCATATTCAGCAATGTTGACCAAACTACCTAGCGGATTGTTGGGGGTTGTTTTAGCATCCTTAGTTGCGGCATATATGAGTACAATAAGTACACAGTTAAATTGGGGTTCTTCGTATATCGTTTTTGATTTTTATAAGCAACAGATAAATCCTAATGCATCTGAAAAGAGATTGGTAGCAGTAGGTAGAATTTCTACGGTTGTTTTAATGTTATTTAGTGCTGCATTGGCATTGTTGCTTCAAAATGCACTTCAATTATTTGATATATTATTGGCTTTTGGTGCCGGTACCGGACTTATATTTATACTAAGATGGTTCTGGTGGAGAATTAATGCATGGAGTGAGATTACTGCGATGTTCGCATCGGGTATTATTTCTATCATATTAAAACTGACTCCCGTAGGTGCATATCTTTTTGCCACGGAAACAGGCGTTTTGCCAGACTGGTCAGAATACATATTTATTGTAGTGTTGACTACGGCGATTTGGTTGATAGCGACATTTATGACACAACCAGAATCTAACGATACCTTAAGAAGTTTCTATAAGAAGATTCAACCAGGTGGGCCGGGTTGGTCTAAAGTAGTCGCCGATGCAAAAACCGATGCAGTAGAGATTGTAAAAGATAAAGAAAAGTGGAGTGTACCCGCAGGTATAACGGCAATGTTGTTAGGGGTTATTCTAATTTATTCTATAATGTTCGCTACAGGGTATTGGATCTATGGCAGAACAACACAAGCTATTGTTTTAACCGTAGTATCAGCAATTGCAGGAGTGTTGTTGGTAAAAGCTTGGAACCGCTTAAAAGGTAATATCTTATAGTAATAGGATGATAAAAGACAGAATTTTATCGGTCGATATTTTTAGGGGAGCTACCATATTACTAATGGTCTTGGTAAATACACCAGGTACATGGTCTAATGTGTATGCCCCTTTCCTCCATGCCGATTGGCATGGCTACACACCGACCGATTTAGTTTTTCCTTTCTTCTTATTTATTGTGGGTACATCAATTGCATTCTCCTATAAAAATAGAACCGTAGATGCTAAAGCCTATAAGAAGATTGCGATAAGAGCATTGAAGTTAATTGCATTAGGACTCTTCTTAGGTGCGTTTCTTATTCACTTGCCGTTCTTTAAAAGCTTCAGTGATATTCGTTTTCCTGGGGTGTTGCAACGCATAGGTGTCGTGTTCTTTTTTGCCGCATTGTTATTCATCAACCTGAATTGGAAACAGTTGATTTGGGTAACAGTGATATTATTAATAGGATATTGGTTGTTGATGACTTTTGTTCCTGTAGACGGAGTGACATCAACATTAGAAAGGGCACCAAATAATTTAGCCAATTGGATAGATGTAAAAGTATTCGGTTCTCACAATTACAAAGCAGATTATGACCCAGAAGGATTGTTAAGTACCATACCTTCAATCGCAAGCTCCTTATTAGGAATATTTACAGGTCTTATTTTAACCAGCAAGCAAGAAAAGAAAGCCACCATTTTAATGGGGTTGGGCGGTAGTCTTCTTATTATAGGACATATTTGGGATATTATTTTTCCAATCAATAAAGCCCTTTGGACAAGCAGTTTTGTGTTGGTAACCGCAGGTTGGGCAAACTTGATTTTAGCGCTTATTTATTACTTGACCGACGTCAAGAAAATAGAATTCGGCTCCGTCTTCAGATATGCAGGGGCAAATGCTATTGTTATTTATTTCTTGTCAAGTTTTATTAGTAAGGTAATGGGTCAAATACAAGTTGGCGATACCTCGTTACACGGGTGGTTATTTCAAACCGTATATGTACATGATTTCCTGGAGCTAGAAACATCGTCCCTTTTATATGGGTTAAGTGTAGTGCTATTCTATAGCCTAGTGGGCTATATTCTATATCAAAAAAAGATATTTATTAAGGTATAACTGGTTATTTCGCCATCAACTTTGCAACATACTTCCCAATAACATCAAACTCCAGGTTTACAATAGTACCCGGTTTGTACGTATTAAAACGAGTATGCTCGTAAGTATAAGGTATAATCGCTACTTCAAAAGTATTCTTACCAGAATTCACTACCGTTAAACTTGTGCCATCAATAGTAATAGAACCTTTTTCAATGGTCGGGTTTCCGGTTTTTGCATCGTAGGTGAAAGAGAAAATCCAACTGCCATTATCTTCCTTTACACTAGTACATTCCCCGGTTTGATCAACATGACCTTGAACAATATGTCCGTCTAACCTAGACCCTAAAATCATAGCGCGTTCTAAGTTTACAGTATCGTTCGTTTTTAAGGTATCAAGGTTGGTTTTGCTTAATGTTTCAGCAATTGCGGTTACGGTATAGGTAGTATCCGTTAGGCTAACAACCGTTAAGCAAACACCGTTATGTGCAACACTTTGATCTATTTTCAGTTCAGGTGTTAAACTCGATTCTATAGTAATATCTAAGTTACCGCCTTTAGCTTCAAGAGAAGTAACCTTACCTAATGTTTCAATAATTCCCGTAAACATGTGTCGTTTAATTTAAGTAATTTTGTGCTTCAATATTTATATCCCAATGTATAAATGGGATAACCACTTTATCTTCCTTTCGGGAGATTGAAACCATTTTTATGGCTTTAGGTGGGGTTACAAAGGTACAGATTATCATGGAGGAAAATAGGAAAATTAGGTTAGGCATCTCTATAGGAGACTTAAACGGAATAGGTTGTGAGGTAGCGTTAAAAACATTCGAAGACAGCAGAATGTTAGACTTTTGTACTCCCGTTATATTTGCCTCTAATAAGACGGTTTCTTTTCAAATGAAACAATTAAAGCTCAATATTGTTTTTAACGGAATACCAGAAGCTTCGAAAGCCATAGACAATAAGATTAACATTGTAAATGTTTGGAAAGAAGTACCTAGAATTAATTTTGGGCAGGCGACTAAAGATGGTGGTGAATATGCCATTAAATCATTGCGAGCTGCAGTAGACGCATTAAAAAAGAGAGATATAGATGTGTTGGTAACGGCACCGATCAATAAAAACAATATTCAGTCAGAAGAATTTAAATTTCCAGGGCATACAGACTTTTTAGCACAGGAGCTTGAAGGTGAAAGTTTAATGTTTATGGTGACAGATACCTTAAAGGTAGGTTTGCTTACAGATCATGTAGCTGTAAAAGATGTTTCTGCTGCAATAATTCCGAGACTAATACGAGATAAGATCAATACCATAGAAAAGTCGTTGATGATGGATTTTGGTATTCGTAAGCCAAAAATCGCTTTGTTAGGTATAAATCCGCATAGCGGAGATAATGGCGTAATTGGTAAAGAAGATGATGAGGTAATGAAGCCGGTTATTAAAGAAATGTCTAATATGGGTCATTTAGTATATGGACCATACTCAGCAGATAGTTTTTTTGGATCTGATGGCTATAAAAAGTTCGATGCAATTTTAGCGGCATATCATGACCAAGGATTAATTCCGTTTAAAACAATAGCATTTGGTCAAGGTGTAAATTTCACGGCAGGTTTAAGTAAAGTGAGAACATCACCGGATCACGGTACTGCCTATGAAATAGCAGGAAAAGGGGTGGCTGACGAGAGTTCGTTTAAAGAAGCGGTCTTTATGGCGCTGAAGATATTTAAGAATAGAACCGAGTACGAAGAGCTCACAAAAGATGTATTAAAAAAGCAGCGTTTAAAGCGGGAACGTTAATTTTTGATCAGATAAAAAAGTTATAAAGATAAATAGTTGATAACTATTGTCTTTTATCAAAATTATAGTATCTTTGCACCCGCCTTTTATGGGCGATTAGTGTTAATTTAAGTGTGTACGAGATGAAGCAAAAGGAGTTCAATATTCCTTTCTCAGGATTGAAGCAAGGGAAACACAACTTTAATTACCAGATTGAAAATACGTTCTTTGATTCTTTTGGATACGATGAGTTCAACGCTACCAACATCAATTTAGATGTAGTACTTAATAAGACAAGTACAATGATGGAGGTTGATTTGGAAGCATCAGGAACAGTGAATGTTGATTGTGATATAACTAGCGAACCGTATGATCAAGCTATAAGCGGAGATTTGCATTTGGTAGTTAAGTTTGGTGAAGAGTATAATGACGAGAATGATGAAATATTAATTCTTCCGCATAACGAACACCAATTGAACATTGCGCAGTATGTGTATGAAATGCTAGTATTGGCAGTTCCACAAAAAAGAATTCATCCTGGTATTGAAGATGGCACTTTAGAATCTGAAGTGTTAGACAGGTTAAACGAGCTTCAACCAAAAGAGAAAAGATCAGAAAAAGAAGAAAACGATCCCCGTTGGGACGAATTAAAGAAACTATTAACGGATAAATAAGGTTTAAATGGCACATCCTAAGAGAAAAATTTCCAAAACAAGGAGAGACAAAAGAAGAACACATTATAAGGCAGTAGCTCCTACTTTGGCTACAGATTCTACAACTGGCGAGACTCACCTATTTCACAGAGCTCACTGGCACGAAGGAAAATTACATTATAGAGGTCAAGTTTTGGTTGACAAAACCGAAGAAGCAGAAGCTTAGGACCTTTTTACATTATACTAAACTCCCACTTCATTTGAAGGAGGGAGTTTTTTTTAGCCCAATTTGTTTTTTAGCACCTTGTTATTCAGATAATTTAAGGAGTTAAACTGATGTGACTATTAATTGCAATTTTTCAAAAACCCGATAACTTTACCCAAAAAGTCGTTGAAAATCACTAATTTTCATGACTTTTGACAGGTTTTTTAAGTTTTTTACAAGAAAGCAAATAAAGTATGACCAAAATTACAGCAGCTATTACCGCGGTAGGAGGCTATGTTCCCCAGTTTGTAATGACCAACAAAATGCTTGAGGATTTGGTTGATACCAATGACGAATGGATCACTACCAGAACGGGAATTAAAGAAAGAAGGGTACTAAAGAAGGAAGAAGGAGAAGGTACGTCGTATTTAGCCATTAAAGCGGCACAAGACTTAATGGAGAAGAAGGGGCTAGATGCTTCAGAAATAGACCTTGTTATAGTTGCTACGGCAACACCCGATAGTATGGTAGCTTCTACAGCTGCTTTTGTTGCTTCAGAAATTGGAGCCGTTAATGCCTTTGCATACGATTTGTTGGCTGCATGTTCAAGTTTTCTTTTTGGCATGTCAACAGTTGCCGGTCATATCGAAACCGGTAGATATAAAAAAGTATTACTTATAGGTGCAGATAAAATGTCATCTATCATTGATTATACCGACCGTACTACATGTATCATTTTTGGTGATGGTGCAGGTGCCGTTCTTTTTGAGCCTAATACAGAAGGTCTTGGTTTGCAAGATGAGTATTTGAGAGCAGACGGTAGCGGAAGACAATTTTTGGGCATGGAAGGTGGCGGATCATTAATGCCGGCTACTATAGAAAGTGTGACCAATAAAAAACATTACATTTTTCAAGAAGGTAAAACGGTGTTCAAATTTGCGGTATCTAATATGGCAGATGTAGCAGCGAAGATCATGGATCGAAATGACCTTACCGAAGAAGATGTAGACTGGCTAGTGCCGCATCAAGCGAATAAACGTATAATTGATGCCACAGCTAAAAGAATGGGTGTAGGCGAATCTAAAGTGTTGATGAATATTCAGCGCTACGGTAACACCACTTCAGCGACCTTACCACTATTATTATTCGATTACGAAAAACAGCTTAAAAAAGGAGATAACCTGGTATTTGCAGCCTTCGGCGGCGGCTTTACATGGGGTTCTATCTACTTGAAATGGGCGTATTAACTAACAACAACTACCAATTATAACTTAGAAAATATGGATATTAAAGAAATTCAAAGCCTTATCAAGTTTGTGGCCAAGTCAGGCGCTAGCGAGGTAAAACTGGAGACGGACGATATTAAGATCACGATCCGTACCGGAAGCTTATCAGCTAATTCTGAGCCAACTTACGTACACACTATGCCTATGGCACAGCCAGCAGTGGCTGCCCCAGCAGCAGCTGCGGTAGAAGCACCAGCGGCAGCGGCAGCGGCACCTGCAGCAGAAGCTGAGGACGATAAGTATATTACTATAAAGTCTCCGATTATTGGTACTTTTTACAGAAAGCCTTCTCCAGACAAACCAGTTTTTGTTGAGGTAGGACAAACTATTGGTACAGGAGATGTACTTTGTGTTATTGAAGCAATGAAATTGTTCAACGACATAGAATCTGAAGTTTCTGGTAAAATCGTTAAGATATTAGTAGATGATTCTTCACCAGTAGAGTTTGATCAACCATTATTTTTGGTAGATCCGTCTTAACCAAATTTTGAGTAGTTATTGTTAGATGCCGTTGCTAAATGGTGTTTAAGAATGTTATGTAACCAAGAACTTAAAATTTAAAAGATGTTTAAAAAAATACTGATTGCCAATAGGGGAGAAATCGCATTGCGTGTTATTCGTACCTGTAAAGAAATGGGTATTAAAACGGTAGCTGTATATAGTAAGGCAGATGAAGAAAGTTTACATGTGCGTTTTGCAGATGAAGCTGTATGTATTGGTCCTGCTGCTAGTAGCGAATCCTATTTAAAGATCCCTAATATAATTGCAGCTGCAGAGATTACAAATGCAGATGCTATTCACCCAGGTTATGGTTTTCTTTCAGAAAACTCAAAGTTCTCACGTATATGTGCAGAGCATGATATAAAATTTATTGGTGCCTCTGGTGATCAAATAGACAAAATGGGAGATAAGGCTACGGCCAAAGAAACCATGAAAGAAGCTGGTGTACCATGTGTACCTGGTTCAGAAGGTCTTTTGAAAGATGTTGCAGATGCCAAGAAGATAGCCAAGAAAATGGGCTATCCTGTAATGATCAAAGCTACTGCCGGTGGTGGTGGTAAGGGTATGCGTGCTGTAATGGCCGAAGACAAAATGGAAGAGCTTTTCGATAGCGCCGTAAACGAAGCAACTGCTGCTTTTGGTAACGGTGGTATGTACATGGAAAAGCTGATTGAAGAACCACGCCATATTGAAATTCAAATTGTAGGTGACCAATTCGGTAAAGCATGTCATTTATCAGAAAGAGATTGTTCTATTCAACGTCGTCACCAAAAGTTGACAGAGGAGACTCCGTCACCTTTCATGACAGATAAGTTAAGAGAGCAAATGGGTGAAGCTGCGGTTAAGGCTGCAGAGTACATAAAATACGAAGGTGCCGGTACCATAGAATTTTTGGTAGATAAGCACCGTAAGTTCTATTTTATGGAGATGAATACCCGTATTCAGGTTGAGCACCCAATTACAGAGCAGGTTATTGATTACGATTTAATTCGTGAGCAAATACTTGTAGCTGCAGGTGTGCCGATTTCAGGTAAAAATTACCTTCCAAAATTACATTCTATCGAGTGTAGAATTAATGCGGAAGACCCATATAATAACTTTAGACCATCGCCAGGTAAGATTACAACTTTACATACACCAGGTGGTCATGGGGTAAGAATGGATACGCACGTATATAGTGGGTATAGTATTCCTCCAAATTACGATTCAATGATCGCTAAATTGATTACTACTGCCCAAACTAGGGAAGAGGCAATCAACAAAATGAAGCGAGCTTTAGATGAATTTGTAATTGAAGGAATTAAGACCACCATTCCGTTTCACAGGCAGTTAATGGATCATCCAGATTATTTAGCTGGTAACTACACAACAGCCTTCATGAACGATTGGAAAATGAATCCACTTAAAGAAGATTAATCAAGAAAACTCCAACAGCAATGTTGGAGTTTTTTTATGTCCTTTTTTTAGATTGATTTTTCTATCTTATATCACAATCAAAATGCTACTATGAATTTAAGCTACTGGGAACGTACATCGTGGTTTTCGAATATCGATTATACCGTTATTGGCAGTGGTATTGTAGGCTTAAATTGTGCTTTAGAATTACGACGAAAGCATCCGAAGGCACGTATGCTTATTTTGGAAAAAGGAAAACTTCCTCAAGGTGCGAGTACTAAAAATGCAGGGTTTGCCTGTTTTGGCAGTATTTCTGAAATTTTATCCGACTTAAAAACACACTCAGAACAAGAGGTAATTAACCTGGTGCAAGAACGATATGATGGTATACATTCTTTACGCAACCTTTTAGGAGATGCCGCTATTGGTTATCAGAATAATGGCGGACACGAATTATTTTTAAACAAGGATTTAGATTTGTACGAGCGTTGTCTGAAGGAATTAAAGTCGATAAACGAGTTTCTACACCCCGTTTTTAAAGCGGATGCCTTTAGGGTTACTCCAGATAGCTTCGATTTCAAAGGAATTAACAGCAACTATATTTCTCAGGTTTTTGAAGGGCAAATTGATACCGGTAAGATGATGACATCTTTAGTGCAATTAGCGCAGCAAAAAGGCATCACAATTGTAAATTCAACCAAAGTACATTCTTTAGAAGATGCAGGTTCAGAAGTAATTGTCAAAACAGATGACCTAGAATTTACAACCAAAAAATTACTGATAGCTACCAATGGTTTTGCCGCTCAATTATTATCGGAGAACGTGAAACCTGCACGGGCACAAGTGTTGATTACCAAGCCAATTAAAGATTTGCATATAAAAGGCACCTTTCATTTAGAAGAAGGCTATTACTATTTCCGCAATATTGATAATCGTATTTTGTTGGGTGGTGGGCGTAATTTGGACTTTAAAGCCGAAGAAACTACTGATTTTGCTACTACTACCTTGATTGAAAACAAACTAAGGCAACTGTTAAATACAGTCATTTTACCAGATACCGACTTTGAAATCGATTACAGCTGGAGCGGTATTATGGGGGTTGGTCAACAGAAGAAACCCATTGTAAAACAAGTGTCTAATAATGTGGCATGCGGAGTGCGACTGGGCGGTATGGGTATTGCCATAGGCAGCACAATTGGTAAAAAATTGGCTAATTTGTTGAGCTGATGTATACTCCGTTTAACCTGTTTTTTTAAATCTTATCCAAAAGGCAACATTACTCTCAATTTTATTTATAAATTGTATACCCCCTTTGATTATCTATTACCCTAAATACGCTTATTAGTTTGCCTTAGAACAGCAATCTTTTAAGGTGGTTTGTAATAGCAAGTTTACTATATGAAAAAATTGATTAGAAGAATTACCTCGGCTACATTTCTAGCCGTTATAGGAATAGTGTTTCTAAATAGCTGCGGATTGACGAAAACCCACTATCAGCGAGAATACGCTAGGGTATGGAAAGAGCATATAAAAAGTGAGGCTTGGAAACAATCTCTTATTGCCGATAATTCATATACCAAAGAAGACTTATATGCCAGTACAGAAGAAGTTGCATTGGCTGATGATACTATGGAATCAGGATTCTACTCTAAATACGAATCTTTAGTATCTAGAGCTTACTTTAAGATCATTACCGAAGCAGAAAAGGCAGATGCGCAAATTACGGCAGATTATAAGTTGCTAAACGATGGTGAATCAATAGAAAAGGTAGATAAGAAAAAGGTTCAAGCAATTACAAACCGTTTCGAAGCACATAAGGCAATGCTAAGCGGACTTAAATCGTGGAATATATTTAGCGATGATCGTTCTGGTGATTTAGACTATTTTAAAGCTGAAAATAAAATAGAGATTCAAAAGATGATAAGTGCTGGTGAAAGTGATAATCAAATTGTAAATTACTTGATCTATAAACTGGCAGATCTGTACCACATTGAAGGAAACTGAATCACTTAAGATTTTAAAAAAAGAGGCTTACGCCTTTTGCGTGCATTTCGTTAACGATAGGCTAGCAAGAATACAAAATCAAATTAAAGAATTGGAGTCGGCACTAACCTCAGAGACAAAGAGTAGTGCTGGCGATAAGCATGAAACCGGTCGTGCTATGATTCAGTTAGAGCGTGAAAAACTAGGTCAGCAGTTATCAGAATTAGAAAAAACCCAACAATTACTTTCAAAGGTGCCTAAAGACAGAAATGCCCCAACGGTAGGTTTAGGTAGTTTGGTCGTTACAGATTCATTTATGTATTACATAGCCATTTCGGCAGGTGAATTTAAGAGTAAACCTAAATCAGTATACTGTATATCTGCCGCAACACCTATTGGTAAACTCGTCTTTGGGAAATCAGTCGGCGATGTTTTTAGTTTTAATGGTAAGGAGTTGGCTATTGTTGGTGTTCAATAAATACATCCTGATATTTATTTGGTTATCTTAAACCAGTAAAGATAGCCTTAACCACTTTTACAACCACCAATCATGGAAATATTCTACTTACTACTCGCGGTCATTGCCATAATTATATTGACGACAAAGCTTAAGATTCATGCTTTTCTAGCATTGTTTATCATTTCAATTTTATACGGAATTTTTGCTGGTATGCCTTATGCTGATATCATTGTATCTATCAATGATGGTTTTGGCGGTACGCTTGGTAAAATAGGTCTGATTATAGTACTTGGAGTCATCATTGGTGCGTTTTTAGAGCATACCGGTGGCGCATTTGCCATTGCAGAGAAAGTGTTGGGTTTAATAGGGAAGAAAAGAGTGACAACGGCAATGGGTATTATCGGTTATATCGTGTCTATTCCTGTCTTTGCAGATAGCGGTTTTATGCTGTTACATCCCTTAAATAAAAGTCTTTCCAAGAAAGCCAAAATATCCATTGCTGGTCCGGCAATAGCATTGGGTTTGGGCTTAATGGCATCGCATACGATGGTTCCTCCAACTCCCGGTCCTATAGCTGCGGCAGGTATTCTTGGGGCAGATTTAGGTTTGGTTATCGCTTTCGGATTTCCCACCAGTATTGTCGCCTTGATTGTCGGAATCATATTCGCTAAAAAGTATGCATCAAAAACTATGATAGCACCAGATGTTGAAGATGCACTAGAAGCAGAACAAGAAATTAAAGATTCGCCTAGCGCCTTAAAAGCATCAATACCCATTCTAGTGCCTATTTTTCTAATTGTCTTGAAGTCCGTTCTAAACTCTATGGATGTCGGACAAGAAAACGGACTATTAGATTTTATCAATTTTGTGGGAGAACCGGTCATCTCATTGTTGATTGGCGTATTCCTATGTCTGCTCTTACCTAAAAAATTAAATTATGATATGCTTTCTTCTGCAGGTTGGGTAGGCAAAGCAATTAAAGATGCGGCTTCTATATTATTGATAACTGGCGCTGGCGGAATTTTTGGTAAAATATTACAGAATTCTGGTATTGCAGAAATTCTAGGGCAAACCTTGACGGACTATAATATGGGTATTTTCTTGCCATTTGTATTGGCTGCTGCCTTAAAAACGGCACAAGGTTCTTCTACGGTGGCACTGGTAACCACAGCATCGATAATCATGCCTATGATGTCATCTTTAGGTTTTGATACCGAAATACAGAAAGCTTTAGTCGTAGTAGTTATTGGGGCGGGTTCTGCGGTAATCTCTCATGCAAACGATAGTTTCTTTTGGGTGGTAACACAAATGAGCGGCATGAATGTGAAAACTGGGTATCGCCTTTTCGGCTTAGGTACAGGTGTTCTTGGTCTTACCGGTGCGATAACCGTATTCGTATTCTATACCATTTTCGCATAAAAAACAAGAAATTTAATAATCTGGCTTTCCCCGATTCTGCTTTTTGAGGGAAGCAATTTTCTTGCCTTTTAATCTTTTTTCAATAGATGATCTGGTAGGTCTACTTTTCTTTCTAGCCTTAGGGACTATCAAAGATTTTTCTAGAAGTTTAAAGAATCGTTTAATTACCAATTCTTTATTCTTGTGCTGGCTGCGAGATTCATCGCACTGTAAAATCAGTAAACCTTCTTTACTTAGTTTGTTTTCTAATTTTAGAAGCGCTCTCTTTTTCTGGCGTTCTGTTAGTCCGCCCGAAGCTTCAATATGAAAAGATAATTCTACTTTAGAAGAAACTTTATTAGCATGCTGACCACCAGGACCACTACTTCTTATGGCTTTAAATTGTAACTCGGTAAGAATCTGTTCTTGGTTCACAACATGTTTTTAAATTAATTAGCAGCAGCTTCTTGTATGCGCTGATTGATAGTTTCTATAGCCACATTTAAAAACAATTCTTTCCCTTTTGGGTATAATTTATCTGCATTGAAAAAGATGGTTTCATCATCATCGCTTTTACTTTCTGTTAAGTAATAGGCACCCATTGGGTATGCTTTTTCTACAATAACATGAAAGCCAGATGAAGGCGAAACTCGAAACTCGTGAGCATAGACAATTATTTTTCTTTTTGTATTCGCATAGGTTTTAAGTACATCTATAGAAATCATACTTGCCTCGCCAAAAAGTGAAGCGACATATAAGTTTTTAGGATTTTTATAAAGCTCCATAGGTCTTGCCCTTGCTATAATCCCTTTATCGCGTAAAACAACGGCACGATCGGCAAAAGGTAAAACATCGTTTACATCGTGAGTTGCAACAATAGTGGTAATAAGATTCTCTTTCAGGTAATTGAAAATATTTCGACGTAAGCTATTTTTTAGAAAGTTGTCGATATGACTAAAGGGTTCATCTAAAAGTAACACTTGCGGCTTTTGAGCTAGTACTCTTGCTAAAGCGACACGTTGTTGCTGACCACCACTTAAGGTTTTCACCTTCTTATCGGCAAATTCGGTCATCTCTATCATCTCTAATAACTCTTCAGTTCTTTCTTTTAATTCATCGGGATAAAAAACAGAAAGATACTGGCTAATGTTTTCAGCAACGGTAATGAACGGCATCAAATCAAAATCTTGAGATAGGTACTTTATGAAAGGCGCACCAGGAACCAAATTGTAAGCCGGACCTAAAATTTGTTCGTCTTCCCAAAAAATTTCGCCCTGTTCTAAATCCATCAAACCGTACATTAGTTTGAGCAAGGTACTTTTACCGCATCCGCTTTCACCAATGATAGCCACATGCTCTCCACGTTGAATACGTAAATTAATAGCTTCTAAAACTGGAAGTTTATCATATGAAAATGATAGATTCTCTACTCGTAACATGTTTTTATTCTTAGGAATGCAAAATTGAAAAATCCGTTCCAATTTGAAACGGATATTTCAATAATTTATTGATTTCAAAAGGTAATTACTCCTTAAAATCTTTCAAAATACTTTTATTAGGTAGCTCGGTATAACCCATATTATAGAGTGTAAAGCCATAAATGTCTGCATATTGCTCTATAGTTTTACTTACCGGCGTACCTGCACCATGACCGGCATTTGTTTCAATTCGTATTAATGTTGGATTAGAACCTGCTTGTTTTTCTTGAAGTTCTGCGGCAAACTTAAAACTATGTGCCGGTACTACTCTGTCGTCATGATCACCGGTGGTGACCAAAGTAGCAGGGTAAGTTGTACCCGCTTTTACATTATGCACTGGCGAATATCCTTTTAAGTACTGAAACATTTCATCATCGTCTTCTGCAGTACCGTAATCATAAGCCCATCCTGCGCCAGCCGTAAATGTATGATAGCGCAACATATCCAAAACCCCAACAGCAGGCAATGCTACTTGCATTAAATCTGGTCTTTGTGTCATTGTGGCGCCAACTAGCAATCCGCCATTAGAACCTCCGCGAATAGCTAAGTATTCTTTCGATGTATATTTATTATCCACTAAATATTCTGCAGCTGCAATGAAGTCATCGAATACATTTTGTTTTTTAGTTTTGATGCCTGCATCATGCCATTTTTTACCATATTCGCCACCACCACGAAGATTGGGAACAGCATAAATTCCGCCTTGTTCCATCCAAACGGCATTACCGATACTGAATGACGGAGTTAAACTCACGTTGAATCCGCCATAGGCGTAAAGAATTGTTGGATTTTTACCATTCAACTCCGTGCCCTTTTTATAAGTAATGATCATAGGCACCTTAGTACCATCTTTGGAGGCATAGAAAACTTGCTCAGAAGTATAATCTGCAGGGTTGAAATCTATTTCTGGTTTCCAGTACAGTTCATATTCACCCGTTGCAGGCTCAAATTTATAGGTAGAACTGGGAGTGTTGTAATTGGTAAAAGAGAAATACAATTCTTTATCCTCTTTCTCACCACCAAATCCGCCAACGGATCCTATACCCGGTAATTTTACTTCTCGAATTAGTTTACCATCATAATCATATTGATTCACCTTCGAAATGGCATCGACCATATATTCGGTAAAGAAATAACCGCCACCCGTATTCGGACTTAATACATTTTCTGTTTCCGGAATAAAATCTATCCAGTTTTTTGCTTCAGGATTAGCAGCGTCAACCGTAACTATTTTCTTGTTAGGTGCATTTCTATTGGTAACGATATACAGCTTAGAGCCGATATTGTCAATAACATAGTTGTCAGAATCAGTGTCTTCGAGCATGGGGATAAGTAATCCGTTTGGGTCCTCTAAATTTTGAATAAACAGTTTGTTGCCAGAAGTAGATACAGATGCACTTATTAATAGATACTTGTTGTCTTCGGTAACATTAGCCCCAATATAGCGATGCTTTTCTAGAGAAGTGCCACCAAATATAAGCTCGTCGTCTTTTTGTGGCGTACCCAATTTATGATAGTATACTTTATGTTGGTCGGTTTTAGCCGATAGCTCACTACCTTTTGGTTTGTCATAACTAGAATAGTAAAAACCTTCATTACCTTTCCAAGAGAGTCCGCTGAATTTAATATCAATTAAAGTGTCTTCGACAATCTCTTTAGTTTCAGCATTTAGAATAATCGCTTTTCGCCAATCGCTACCACCTTCAGAAATTTGATAGGCTGCTAATGAACCATCTTTAGTAAAACTCAAACCCGCCAAAGATGTAGTGCCATCTTCTGAAAAGGTGTTTGGGTCTAAAAATACCTCAGGCTTTTCATCGCCTTTAGCTCTATAAACAACATATTGATTTTGGAGTCCGTCATTTTTCATGAAATAGGTATAATCTCCTTTTTTAAAAGGCGACCCTAGTTTCTCATAATTCCACAGTTTTTCAAGACGATTTTTTAAATCGTTTCTAAAAGGAATATGTTCTAAATAACCGAATGTAGTTTTATTCTGTTCTTTTACCCAAGCTTCGGTTTCTGGACTTCTATCATCTTCTAACCAACGATAGGGGTCTTTAACTTCGGTGCCAAAATAAGTATCTACAGTATCAACTTTTGCGGTAACAGGATAATTCACAATAATGGGTTCAGGTTTAGATTCGTTTTTACAGGAAGAAATGAGCGCAAAGACAAGTAGCGCAGGTATTACTTTTTTCATGAGTAGTTCAGTTTGTACTAAAATACCATAAAAAAACCTTCAAAACAGTGAAGTTTTGAAGGTTTTAACGTTGTAAAGGGTATAAATTAAACTAAGCCTTTTTCTACTAGGTATTCTGAAATTTGAACAGCGTTTGTTGCTGCACCTTTTCTAAGGTTATCGGCAACGATCCACATATTCAAAGTGTTTCTTTGGGTTTCATCTCTACGTATACGACCAACGAAAACCTCATCTTTATCATGAGCATATATTGGCATTGGGTAGGTATTCGTATCAGGATTATCTTGAACAGTTACTCCGGGCATTTCGTTTAACAAACGACGAACCTCGTTAAGTTCAAAGTCATTTTCGAACTCTACGTTTACAGATTCTGAATGTCCGCCAGCGGTAGGTATACGTACTGCGGTAGCACTAATTGAAAAAGTACGATCATCTAGAATTTTCTGTGGTTCACGTGCCAATTTCATTTCTTCTTTAGTGTATCCGTTTTCCATGAAAACATCGCAATGTGGTAATGCATTTCTGCCGATTGGGTAAGGGTATGCCATTTCGCCTTGTACACCTGCAATTTCATTTTCTAGTTGTTTTACCGCTTTTACCCCAGTACCAGAAACCGACTGATAGGTAGAAACAACAACACGTTTCATTTTATATTTCTTGTGCAATGGGTATAGTGCCATTACTAACTGAATGGTAGAGCAATTAGGGTTTGCTATAATTTTATCTTCAGCAGTAAGTTCGTGAGCATTGATCTCAGGAACAACCAATTTTTTGGTCGGATCCATTCGCCAAGCAGAAGAGTTGTCTACTACGGTAGTACCAACTTCTGCAAATTTTGGAGCCCATTCTAAAGAAGTGTCACCGCCTGCAGAGAAAATGGCAATATTTGGTCTTGCGGCTACAGCATCTGCTAAACCTATAACCGTATGTTCTTTACCTTTAAAGGTCATCTTTTTACCTACAGAACGTTCAGAGGCTACCAATAATAACTCCGTTAATGGAAAATTACGTTCTGCCAATACTTTCAACATTACATCGCCAACCATGCCTGTGGCACCAATTACAGCTACTTTCATTTGTAAAACAATTATATTAAGCGGCAAAAATACGTATTACTGGTACTTGCACAAGTAAAAAAGAATAGAATAATCAAAATATAACAAATTGTTTAAAATATAACAAATGATTATGTGGAGGTAACTTGGAAAGTGTGCTATAAAAAAGAACCGTCAACAATGTTAGCGAAACAAAGTTGACGGTTTTAATTAATGTAAGTTGCAGTGCAACGGTACCCTATAACTAGGGAGTATTATTAAGATTACTTTTTTAAAGCATCTCTTATCTCTGCTAATAACTCTTCTGCAGTTGGTCCTGCTGGTGCAGCTGGAGCTGGAGGAGTTTTAGTTTTGTTGTAAGCTTTAACAATGATAAACATTACGAATCCAACAATAAGAAGGTTAACGATAGCATTTACCCATGCACCCCAACGGATAGCATTTTCTGGCTTAGCGATTGCGCCATCAGCACCAACAACAGCTTCATCTAATACGATTTTCAAATCAGCGAAATCAACTCCACCTGCGAAGTGACCTACGATTGGCATGATGATATCAGCAACAAATCCGTTTACTACTAATCCTACTGCTCCAGCTAAAATAACTGCTACAGCAAAATCGATGACGTTACCCGTCAAAATAAAATTCTTGAATTCTTTTAACATGTTTACTTAATTTATATTAATGGTTAAATTTAAAAAGTAACGCAATTTACTAAAAAATTTGATTCCTTAATGAAATGTTAACGATTCAATTTATTAAAACTCGCTTTATGCGTTGAGAAAGTCCCGTAAGTATTTCATACGTTATGGTTTGGGCAGTCTCCGCAAATTCGTTTGCGGACAGGCTTTTTCCAAAAATTTCTACTTCATCCCCTTCTTCACATTCAATATTGGTGACATCGACCATAATCATATCCATACAAACATTTCCAATAATTGGAGCTAATTTTCCGTGTATACTAACATATGTTTTTCCATGACCATATTCTCTACCAATACCATCTGCATGACCTAAAGGCAAGGTTGCGGTTATGGTTTTGTGGTCAGATTTGTATTTACGATTGTAGCCAACAGATTCCCCCGTAGGTATAGTATGTTTTTGAGAAATAATCGTTTTTAGGGTCATTACAGGTTGTAATTCTGCATCTATATGTGGTTCGTTACCATAACCGTAAAGTCCGATTCCACTTCTAACCATATCATACTGTGCATGTGGGTAATTGATAATACCCGAAGTATTTAGCACATGCTTTAAAGTCTTGGTTTTGAAAAGTTCATCTGCTTTATTACAAATAGCGTTGAACCGTTCTAGCTGAAGGTTGGTAAAGTCGGTTTCGTTAGCATCTTCAGTAGCGGCTAAATGCGATAACAGTGCAATGACCTGAATCGCTTTTTGTTGATCAATAAGAGAAGAGATTTCAGGTAAGTCATCCGCAGAAAAACCTAATCTATTGAGTCCTGTATTAAATTTTAAGTGAATAGGATATTCTGTTTTACCCATTGCTTCGGCAGTTGCTATAAAATCAGATAGAATATTTTTTGAATATATGCTAGGCTCAAGATTCTTTTCGATGAGCGTTTTAAAATGGGTTTTCTGTGGGTGAAGCACTAAAATAGGTGCAGTAATACCGCCTTCTCTAAGCGTTACACCTTCATTTACATAAGCAACAGCAAAATAATCAACGCCTAAATTTTGAAGGTATGTGGCAATAGCAACAGAATCACTGCCATAAGCATATGCCTTTACTACCGCCATAAATTTGGTGTCGGGCTTTATTTTAGAACGTAAAAAAGTGTAGTTATGACCAAGTGCCTTTAGATCAATTTCTAAAACGGTTTCCTCTGCCTTAGCCATTTTCATTCTTTTTGATGGTATCGATTTCCTCAGATTTTACATCCATCGTTTTCACCTTTTCTTTCAGCATAGCCTTGTAATATGCACCTCTGCTTAAAGGTTCATATTCATTTACTTCGCCCAACATGACCAATTTATCGTTATTAGATTTTCTAAAACTATAATTTGCCAAGTTGCCCGTACGTGTGCAAATGGCGTGTACTTTGGTGACATATTCTGCGGTAGCCATAAGAGCAGGCATGGGTCCGAATGGTTTTCCTTTAAAGTCCATGTCTAATCCGGCAACAATAACTCTAACACCTTTATTTGCTAGGTCATTGCAAATGGTAACTATTTCATCATCAAAAAATTGGGCTTCATCAATGCCGATGACATCGCAAGTATCTGCAAGAATACGAATATTGGCAGCTGCGGGTACCGGAGTAGAACGAATTTCATTGGCATCATGCGAAACCACCATTTCATCATCATAACGGGTATCTACCATAGGTTTAAAGATTTCAACCTTTAATTTGGCAAACTGCGCTCTTTTAAGTCTACGAATCAATTCTTCTGTCTTTCCAGAAAACATTGAGCCGGCAATGACTTCTATCCAGCCGAATTGTTCTTTATGATTAACTGTGTTTTCAAGAAACATTTTGTAATTTTAGACGAAAATAATGGGTTTTTCGTTTATTCTTTAAAGATGTTAAAGGTATTTAAAAAACCCACTATTTAGGTCTTTACCGTAAAATTTGTGAGATGAAAAATAAGTTGAAACTGGAATTGAGAAAGTTATCTACAGAAATTTTGACTGCTGATAATTTAGATGATGTAACAAATTTGTATGAGGTTTCTAAAAACCTATACGAGAAACTTGCTGTGCTTAAGTTTATTGAGGTAGAACTTAATGATATGGAAGTTAATGTATCTAAAAATGCTATTGCGGCAAAATTTGAAGAAATGGCGAATGCCGTAATGAAAGGAAATACAGGAGTGCCGGAAAGTAATCCGCATGAAGAGGATATAGTGAAGCACCCAGGCATGGAAACTATTAAGGGTTTCATTTCTGAAATGCCAGATAATGATCAGTTAGAAGATGTTTTGGCAGAATTTATGTCAAAGCCTAATCTAATGAAAAATGACATGGAGCTTTTTACACCATCTAAAGAAGACTTAAAGCAAACGGATGCTGCACCAAAATCATTAAATGACCGTTTGGCAAAAAGTAATGTAAAAGTAGATTTGAATGATCGCTTGGCATTTGTAAAACATTTATTCAATGATAACATGGAAGATTACAACCGTGTGCTATCTCAGTTAAATACCATAGATACTGAAGAACGCTCAATTTCATTTATAAAAAATATGGTGAAGCCAGACTATAATAATTGGGCTGGTAAAGAACCCTATGAAGAGCGATTTATTGAATTGGTATCTCGTAGATTCTCTTAATTAAGATTAAGATTTGTATCAAAAACCCAGCACCTGTGTTGGGTTTTTTACTCAATAATCAAGATTTAAACACCTTGCGTTTACGTCGAAATTTAATTTAAATTTTCAATTCAATGCCTCGTGGGTCTGCCTTGAGGTTTTTTACTTTAAAATACATGGGAAAGCTTTATTTAGTACCTACACCGATCGGAAATTTAGAGGATATGACCCTAAGGGCAATTCGAATTCTTAAGGAGGTAGATTTAATACTTGCGGAAGACACACGTACCAGCGGAAAATTATTACATCATTTTGAGATTGGCACGCAGATGAAAAGCCACCATATGCACAACGAGCATAATATGGTCGACTATCTAGTAGGAAAACTAAAAGGAGGTGAGAATATTGCACTAATTTCAGATGCAGGTACGCCGGCAATTTCTGACCCCGGATTTTTGTTAACTCGTGCCTGTGTAGAAGCGGGCGTTGAAGTGGAATGCTTACCAGGGGCAACAGCATTCGTGCCGGCATTGGTCAATAGTGGCTTGCCGAACGACAAGTTTGTTTTTGAGGGTTTTTTACCCGTAAAAAAAGGAAGACAGACCCGATTGAAATTACTGGCAGAAGAACCACGTACCATTATCTTTTATGAATCTCCACATAAGCTATTAAAGACCTTGGGTAATTTTGTGGAATATTTCGGAGCAGAAAGACCTATTTCTGTCTCAAGAGAGTTGACCAAGCTGTACGAAGAAACAGTTCGAGGCACAGCCGAAGAAGTACTAAAGCATTTTACAGAGAAACCACCAAAAGGGGAAATTGTAATTGTTGTTGGGGGTAACAAGTAGAAACTTCTGCAACAGCTTCAAATTCCTATAACCCAAGTGTTAATTCTAAGAAATTCGTAAGAATATTACAAAATCAGAATTATCTTCGTGGCGATTAATGAAAAAAATTCTCACATATACATTTATACTGTTATACCTCACGGCGATGGTAAAACCGGTATTGCCTGTGTTGGAGTATGTAATTAATCAAGACTACATTGCTGAAGTTTTGTGTATTAATAAAGATAAACCGATGCTTAATTGTGATGGTAAATGCTACCTGTCGCAAATGATAAAAAAGCAGCAACAAGAAGATCATCAAGATATTCCTTCTGCGGATCTTCGTGAATACCCTATTGGTTTTGTAAGTATTTTCGATTTCAATTTTCAAAGTACAATAGTTGAAACAAAAGTGGTTTCAATGCATCCTAATTTAAACGAGAAACAGTTTATATCGGCTGTTTTTCATCCGCCTAACTTCTTGTCTTAAATACAACTTAGCATACGTATGCCTTTTTTGAAAAGGTAGATGCTGTTGTACACCCGCACCACGACACATAATCTATAGTCGTGTACACAATCAATTATTTTAAAATCATGCCTAAGACATTGTCATTAGGTAAAACCATTACATAAACTAAGGTGTAGTACGTCGTAATACTTTTGGTAAAAACCAGAGGTATAGCTTCGCGAATTATATCGAATAATTAATAAATCAACACATGAAATCTATATATAAAATTTTTGCAATAACTCTATTATTAAGTGTATTCGCTAGCTGCAGTAGCGATGATGATGCAACGGCAGAACTAATGGGAGAAAACAGTGTAACCCTAGAGTTCGATAATAGTGTAGGATCAGACGATTTACTATTGGCAACTTCTAGTTATACCAACTCGCAGAACGAAACTTTGACCATTACAAGATTAAATTACATTGTAAGTAACTTCAGTTTAACCAATGATGCAGGTGAAGTATTTACATATGATAAAGATGACAGCTATTTTGTTACAAGTGAAGAAACGGGTAGCACAGAAGTAGTACTAGAGAATATACCAGCAGGCACGTATGTATCTGTAACTTTCGGTGTAGGCGTAGACCAAGAAAAATACCTTCAAGGTGCAGAAGGTCAAGGCGATTTTTTAACTGTAGCAGAAGAAACCAACATGATGTGGTCGTGGCAAGCGGGCTACAAGTTTTTAAATTTTGAAGGAACTTTTACTTCAGAAACGGTAACAGAAGCAACAGACTTTAAAGTACACATGGGTAGCCACGGATCTAGTTTAGATAACTATAAAGAAGTAACCTTGAGTTTGGGTACAGATGCTTTAGTAAGTGATGAAATGTCTCCTATAATCCATATGGTAGCAGATGCCAATACCATTTTGGACGGGGAGAATAAACTGTCTTTGACTGAGCAGTCGGTTATAATGGTAAGCGAAGAAAAATCACCAAAAGTAGCATTGAACACTGCCAATATGTTTACAGTAGATCATGTTCATAACGGTACGGGAGACTCACACTAAATTAATAGGGGTCGCTCATTTTTGGCGACCCTATTTTAAAATTATAACAGATGAAATATCTATTTTGGGTATTACTGTCCGTTTTTTTGGTGTCATGCAATGAAGATGATGAGTACGTAGTTATTGAGAATACTTTTTTAACGGTAGACGTTCCTGAGAATTTTCCTGAGTTGGCTTATGATATTGAAGCAAATCCGCCAACACAATTGGGCTTTGAGTTGGGTAAGAAATTATTCTATGATGGCAAACTATCCTCAAGCGGATTTATCTCTTGCGGCTTTTGTCACGAGCAGAGTTCAGCGTTCACCCACCACGGACATCAATTTAGTCACGGCGTAAATGACTTAGAGGGTACAAGAAATACGCCTACCATATCTAACATGGCATTTTTTACCGAATTTGCTTGGGATGGTGCTACATCACACTTAGATCTTTTTCCAATAATCCCTATTACCAATGAGGTAGAAATGGGTGAAACCATGACTGGTGTCATCAATAAACTCATAGCCGATGCCGAGTATCAAAAAGAATTTGAAATGGCTTTTGAAGAAGGTGGTGTAAACGCAGAGAATTTTTTAAAAGCGATATCTCAGTTTATGGTTATGATGATTTCTTCAAATAGTAAATACGATAAGTATGTTCGAAATGAAGAAGGTGGAGAATTGACCGAAACAGAAACATTTGGTTTATCGGTTTTTCAGCAAAATTGCGCTTCATGCCACGCTACAGATTTATTTACAGATGGTAGTTTTAGAAACAATGGTCTACCGCCTAATCCGCAATTAAATGATATTGGCAGAGCAGAGGTAAGCGGTAGCGATAGTGATAATTATAAGTTTAAAGTACCAAGTTTAAGAAACGTATCATTGACTGCGCCCTACATGCATGATGGCAGGTTCGGTAGTTTAGAATCTGTGTTAAATTTCTACACCAATGGTATGATAGCATCAGAAACCTTGGATGATTCTTTACAAACCGAGGACGGATTAGGAATTGCATTAAACGATGAAGAAAAAGAGGGATTGTTAGCCTTTTTTGAAATTTTGACGGATGATACTTTTATAAATGACGAACGATTTTCAGAATATTAAAATATGAATAAGATTATAATAATATTGATGCTTGGCGGATTATTTACTGCTCAAGCAAACGATTTGCCAGAAGAAACTAGCGAATGTATTTGGAAAAATACAGCCTATAAATATTTCTGTGATACCTGCGGATGCGGAGGAAATGGAGGTAGTATGGGTTTCGGAACCGGATTGAATAATAACTTTGTGGGTTTAAGATACATTGGTCAAAAGTATCGCTCTAGAGATGGTATTTTTGATAATTCCCCATGGATAAATGAAAACTTCAACACCGTACAGGCATGGGGAAAATTCCCAGTTGGGAAACGAGTTTTGGTAAATGCCCTGCTTCCGTATCATTCGCATAACAGAACATTTGCCGATAATACAGAGCAGACTATAAATGGTATTGGTGACGCAACAGTTTTAGCATATTATAATGTGCTTCGTCAAACACCCGATAGTGTAATTTCCATTAAACCAGAACATGCATGGCAAATTGGTGGTGGTGTAAAAATGCCCACCGGTAGCTTTGATGCTGCGAACATTGAAGGCAGTGTCAACCCAAGTTTTCAATTAGGAACTGGTAGTTGGGATTATATTTTGGCAACTAATTATGGTATTACGCATAGAAATTGGGGGTTATCTGCATTATTGAATTACACCATAAAGACAGAGAATAGTAAAAACTACTTGTTCGGTAATCAATGGAATGCAGCACTGAATACCTATAAAACATATTATGTTTCTCCGTCAGTATCTTTTACTCCGCAAGTAGGTTTAGGTGCCGAGTACTTTGAAGAAAACAAGGAGTTTAGTCTGATAGTGCCAGATACTGGAGGCGATGTATATTTTGCACGCTTCGGATTAGAAACAAATTATAACAGATATGCATTAGGCATTTCAAGTATGATTCCGATTTCGCAAAATTTGAATGAAGGTAAAGTAGAGGTGAAAAATAGGGTTTCGTTATATTTGAATATCAATATTTAAGAAATAACCCTTTTTAAGTCCAAAACCAGTAACGATGACATTAGCAGAGTTCAAGAATAAACTAAAGACCACACCGAAAGAAATTAATTTTTCTGACACCATGGTTGTAATTGATTCTAAATATAGTTTTACACCAACTGCATATACTAACGGTAATGTAAGTAATGAAGTTGGTCAAAATTCAGGTTCTTGTAAATTATTCTCTTTTGCTATTAAAGAAGGACTTTCAAAAGAAGAAACTTTGGCTTGTTTTGGTCAGTATTATTTTGACGAAGTACTTCTTGATCTTAAAGGAAGCTCGCACCAAAATATAAGAAACTTTATGAATACGGGCTTTGAAGGCTTGACTTTTGATGGCGAAGCATTGAAGTTGCTTTAGGGTCATAAATTATACATCAATTACGCCATGCAAGATTTATTATCTGAAATAAGAGGTTGTGAAGTTTGCAAGGCGCATTTGCCTTTAGAGCCGCGGCCTATTGTTGCAGGTTCTAAAAACTCTAAAATAATAGTAATAGGTCAGGCACCGGGCAGAAAGGCCCATGTAGAAAATAAACCGTGGGATGACCCAAGTGGTAAGAAGCTACGAGAATGGTTAGGTGTCACTGATGAAGAATTTTATAATCCTGATAATTTCGGAATTATACCCATGGGATTCTGTTACCCAGGTAAAGGTAAGTCGGGTGACTTGCCACCTAGAAAAGAATGCGCCCCGTTATGGCACCCAAGAGTATGGGAAGAATTTAAAAATGTGAAACTGATATTGCTAATCGGCAAATACGCGCAAGACCAATATCTAGGTAAACAAGCAAAAAAGAATCTGACGGAGAACGTTTTACACTACGAGGAATACTTGCCAAAATATTTTCTTCTTCCTCACCCATCGCCAGTAAATCGTTTTTGGCGAAGTAAAAATCCATGGTTTGAAGAAGATGTTGTTGGGGAGTTACAGCAATTAGTAGCTAAGATTTTGAAATAGGTTCCGTCATTTCACCCTATAGTACTAGGTGGAAATTTAAAGTATACATCAATAACATCATGCAAGATTTATTATCTGAAATAAGAGATTGTACTGTTTGTAAGGCGCACTTGCCTTTAGAACCACGACCCATTGTTGCAGGTACTACGAATTCTAAAATCATATTGGTAAGTCAGGCGCCAGGTAGAAAAGCTCATGTTGAGAACAAAGCTTGGGACGAACCCAGTGGCAGAAAACTGCGAGAATGGTTGGGAGTTTCTGATGAGGTATTCTTTAATCCTGATAATTTTGCGGTATTGCCCATGGGGTTCTGTTATCCTGGTAAAGGAAAAACTGGCGATTTGCCACCTAGAAAAGAATGCGCCCCATTATGGCATTCGCAAGTATGGGGTGAATTTAAAAACGTAAAACTGATTCTACTTATTGGTAAATATTCACAAAACCAATATTTAGGGAAGCAAGCAAAAAAGAATCTGACCGAAAACGTTTTGCATTACAAAGAATACCTGCCAAAGTATTTTCTTTTACCACACCCATCGCCAGTAAATCATTTTTGGCGAAGTAAGAATCCGTGGTTTGAAGAAGAGGTAGTTGGGGAACTGCAGGAATTGGTTGCTAAGATTTTGAATTAGTTATTCGTCATTGCGATTCCGATAGCTATTGGAAGAAGCAATCTGTTTGTTTTAAGTAGGTGTTCCAAATGGTTCTCGATACCCTCCTACTCGGCGGCCTGACATTTTAAATTCAATGAAAAAATTGAATTTAAAACCACTCGAACGGACAGTAGAGAAACTGAGAAAAATAATTTTTAGAATAATCAGTGTTGCTTGCACTTTCAAATCGCAATTTTTAATTTCTCCTAACTCCTAACTCCTAACTCCTAACTCCTAACTCCTAACTCCTAACTCCTAACTCCTAACTCCTAACTCCTAACTCCTAACTCCTAACTCCTAACTCCTAGAAAAACCACCCTATATTGTTGTATTTTTGTAGCCTACAAAAAACATAAAATTATGAGTACAACAAATCATATTAGCACAAAGTGGTTGGGCAACATGTCTTTCGAAAGTAATAATCCTTCAGGACATTCGCTACGAATAGATATCGCCAAAGAAGATGGTGGTGACGGTAGCGGATTTAGACCAAAAGCATTAATGCTTTCTTCATTAGCAGGTTGTTCAGGTTTAGATGTCGCTGCATTGATTAAGAAGATGAAATTGGAGGTCGATGAATTTCACATTGAAACCATTGCAAACTTAACAGATGAGCATCCTAAGTTTTATGATAAGGTTGGTATAGAATATCATTTTCATGGTGAAGACCTAAACGAGAAAAAACTACAAAGAGCAGTAGACTTATCTGTAGAAAAGTATTGCGGAGTAATGGAAATGTTCAGACAATTCGCCGAGCTAGATATTAAGACTGTTTTTCATAAGAAGTAAAACGTCATTGCGATTCCGATAGCAATCGGAAGAAGCAATCTGTTTGTTTGGTACACCTAAGTTAGAGATTGCTTCGTGCCTCGCAAAGACGATATCGATTATAATCTGAACACTGACAACTGATACTGCCAACTGTTACTTAGAACTGATACTGAGAACTGATACTGAGAACTGTTACTGAGAACTGCCAACTGAAATTGTAAACTGAACACTGAATAGAATGCGCTGGACAATAAAACCAAAACCGAAACAAGAAGATATCGATGCTTTAGCCGATGCGTTAAAGGTCGATGATTTGGTGGCGCAGTTGTTATTACAAAGAGGAATTTCTACGTATGAAGAGGCGAAGAATTTTTTTCGTCCGCAGTTAGAAGATTTGCATGATCCTTTTTTAATGAAGGACATGGATATTGCGGTGAACAGAATTGAAGAAGCTATTGCTAACGGTGAGAATATTCTGGTGTATGGCGATTATGATGTAGATGGTACTACGGCCGTTGCTTTAATGTCATCGTACCTGTTGAGTTATTACCCGAATGTGGCGACCTATATTCCCGATCGGTATGATGAGGGATACGGAGTGTCGTTCAAGGGAATCGATTTTGCAGAGGATAACGGATTTACATTAATCGTTGCGTTAGACTGCGGAGTGAAAGCAATTGACAAAGTAGCTTACGCAAAAGATAGGGAAATTGATTTCATCATTTGTGACCACCACAGACCTGGAAAAACATTGCCCGATGCCGTGGCAATTCTGGATCCAAAACGAGAAGATTGTAGCTATCCGTATGATGAATTATGTGGTTGCGGAGTTGGTTTTAAATTGATTCAGGCATTAGGTTCTCGAAGAGGAGAAACTATTGACGACGTCATATATTACCTTGATTTAGTGGCAACTGCAATCGGGGCAGATATTGTACCAATAACCGGAGAGAATCGAATACTGGCTTTTTATGGCTTGCAGGTTATCAATCAGCAACCTAGGACTGGATTCAAAGCTATTATCAATCAGATTAATAAAACAGAGCTTACCATTACCGATGTAGTGTTCATTATTGCACCTAGAATTAATGCTGCCGGTAGAATGAAACATGGTCAATATGCGGTAAATCTTTTGACCGAGACCAATATGGATCAAGCCATACAGTTTGCTGCTGAAATCGAAAAATTCAATACCGATAGAAGAGGTTTAGATCAAGAAATTACGATAGAGGCACTGGGTCAAATTCAAGAGAATCAAGAAGAAGAAGGTTTCACTTCTGTCGTCTATAAAGATTCTTGGCATAAAGGAGTGATTGGTATAGTAGCATCACGATTGACGGAAACCTATTATAGACCCACCTTGGTTTTTACCAAAAGTGGCGATAAGTTGGCAGCATCGGCACGATCGGTCAGAGGGTTTGATGTGTATAATGCCCTAGAAGGTTGTGCAGATTATATTGAGCAGTTCGGCGGACATAAATATGCCGCAGGATTGACCTTGCTAGAAGAGCAGTATAATAATTTCAAGCATCAGTTCGAGAAAGTGGTGAAAGAGAGCATTGATCCGCAGATGTTAATACCAGAAATTACAATAGATACGGTTATTGAGTTGCAAGATATCACTCCGAAATTAATGCGAATTCTAAAGCAGTTTGCCCCTTTTGGTCCCGGTAATATATCTCCGATATTCATGGCAGAAGATTTAAAAGATACCGGTTATGCCAAAGGTGTCGGTAAAGAAGAAGCACATTTAAAAGTCGCTGTTGTTCAGCATGGCAGTCATAAAATTGACGGCATCGGCTTTAATATGGGTGATAAACTATCGTTGGTAACGGGTAGAAAGCCATTTAGCGCTGTTTTTTCTATTGATGAAAATGAATGGCAAGGTAATGTTAGCTTACAGTTGAAATTAAAAGACATCAAATGAGAATAGAACATATCGCTATTTGGGTTACTGATTTAGAAGCAATGCGGGCATTTTATGAAACATATTTTAATGCCGTAGCAGGAGAAAAATATCACAACCCTACGAAAGAATTTACCTCTTACTTTTTAAGTTTTACTGATGGTGCAAGGTTGGAACTTATGCATAAACCAACGATTTATGCCGCTTCTGAGAATAAAGTAAATACCGGATTCATACATTTTGCCATGTCGGTAGGATCAAAAGAACAAGTAGATTTTTTGACTGAAAAGTTGAGAGAAAACGGATTCACAATTGCCGGTGAGCCTAGAACTACAGGCGATGGCTACTACGAAAGTGTCATTCTCGACCCAGAAGGGAATCAAATAGAAATTACGATTTAACAATACTATTTATAATTGTTCTAAATAAGATCTATATATTTATACTAAATATGAAGATTCTTATGAACGATATACATCCTATTTACCAGAATGATTTTGGAATAGCCTTCCAATGGAAAAAAGAGAATCCCACCCAATCCAATAAAGTACAAGTGATTTTCAGGGATATCGGACTATTGCTTACCCAAAGCGAATTACGTTATTTTGCCACTTGTATTAAAGATACTGTAGAAAACGGAAAGGGGAATCTTTGTGGAGATTGCAAAACGAAAGAAACTTGTCGGTCATTGTTATTGAACACTCCCGCTCAGCAAGTAACCTTTGCGGTAAGCTATCAAGAAGCCATTGAGGTTAGAGATTTAATAAATGGTACGTTATTTAGGTTAGAGTTAGATTCCTATTTCAGAGAATTAGGCATTGAATAGGATGCAATAAAATTCTTATTACTTCCATCGATTAATTAGTCACTCAATCGCTTACTGCTCTTTAATTTATTAAATATTTTTGGACTCTATTTAGCGATAGCACTATGAGCGTTAATGATCCCTATGCTGCCTTAAGATTTAAGGAATTCAATATTTTTCTTCTAGTTCGTTTTGCCATGGTTTTTGCCTGGTCTATGCAATTCATTGTTATAGAGTGGCAAGTGTATTCAATGACGAAAGACCCATTGTCATTAGGTATTATTGGTTTGATGGAAGTGATACCAGCAGTAAGCATGGCACTTTTTGCGGGTCATATCGTAGATCAAAAAGAGAAGCGCAATTTGCTGATAAAGTGTATTTGTGGTTTCTCGGTCATTAGCTTCGGTCTGTTTATGCTAAGTCTGCCTTCTGTTTTGGAAAGCTATGAAACCAAAGTTATTCTCTACGGAATTTACGCCTTGGTATTCTGTGGCGGATTAGTTCGTGCCTTTCTTGGTCCCACTATATTTTCATTAATAGCTTTAATTGTACCAAAAAAAATATATCCGAATGCTGCTACATGGAGTAGTACTACTTGGCAAATGGCATCTGTACTAGGTCCCGCATTAGCAGGATTCTCCATTAGTCTTATAGGCGTACATTGGTCTATGTGTGTCATTTTCGGTTTTTCGTTATTGGCATTGACTGCACTTTTCAATATTTCGAAGAAACCAATTCTTAATCCTAAGATAGGAGAACCTGTTTTTCAGAGTTTAAAAGAAGGGTTAACCTTTGTATTTAAAACCAGAGCAGTATTAGGTGCTTTGGCCTTAGATATGATCGCCGTACTTTTTGGTGGTGCTGTGGCATTGTTGCCCATTTTTGCGCAAGATATATTACATGTAGGATCAGAAGGCTTCGGCGTTTTAAGAGCTGCACCAGCAGTTGGTGCTGCGTTAACCATGTTGGGTTCTACGAGGTTTCCATTACATAAAAATGCAGGAAAGAAATTATTATTCGCCGTATTCGGATTCGGAATATGTATGATTGTCTTTGGATTATCTACCTATTTCTGGCTGTCTGTTATCGCCTTGTTCTTAAGCGGAGCGGTAGACGGGGTGTCAATGATTATAAGACAAACGATATTACAATTAAAGACTCCCGATAACATGCGTGGGCGAGTAGCTTCTGTAAATTCAATGTTTGTGGGTTCATCAAATGAACTTGGTGCATTTGAAAGCGGAGTAACAGCAAAATTGATGGGCACGGTAACAGCAGTTGTTTTTGGCGGCACCATGACTTTATTAACGGTGGGGCTTACGGCAATTGTTTCGCCTAAATTTAGAAAGCTCGATTTACAGAAAGATGTTGAAGAGCATGAGAGTTAAAGTAGGTAGTTATAGTTCATAAAAAAAGCCCCTTAAAAAGGGGCTTTTTTTATTGTAGGTAATGCTTAATGTTTGGGTCATTAAGCGGGGGAACTTGTAGGTAAACTGAAGATTTGGGAATCAACACTTAATCTTAACAACAGTGTAAAGGTATAACCGATTGGTAGTTTACACTAACTTTTGTTGTGAAGTGCTACTTTTAACATGTAAGAAAAGGATTACATGTTGTTTGGTGATATTTTTAACCTGAATAAGTATGATTTTGTAAAAAAGACATCATATAAAAAATGTAAATTATTTGCTTTTTCTGAAGTGTAAATGAATAGCATTTCGATTTTAAAAAATTTATGAGATTTTATAGATTAACAAATAATAATTGAAGTAAAAAAGTTAAAACAACGAAAAAGCCCCTAAAATAGGGGCTGTTCTTTAAAGTAGGTACACTTAAAATTTGGGTTTTAAGCTGGGGAAACTTGTAGGTAATGTGAAGATTTGGGTCAACACTCAAACTTAATAACACTGTAAAGATATAACGAAGAACTAGTTTTATAAAACTATTGTTGTGAACTGCTCAATTCTTGTTGTAAGAAAAGGATTACATTTAAATTTGTGTATTTCATCGATGTTTTTGATGAAATTTAGCTGAATTCTTTCAGTGAAAGTTGCTGACCATCAAACTCGGCATAAGTGTAGTAACCGATCCAATCTCCAAGATTGGTATATTTTGAATTTTCTTTTAATTCTATTTCTAAAGGAAGATGTCTATGACCAAAAATGAAATGGTCGTAATGTTGCGTTTCTAATTTTCGTTTGGCATATAGCACTAACCATTCTTTGTCTTCACCTAAAAACTTGGCATCATCATCGCCACTAATCAGTTTATTACTAACAGAAAGGTGTTTTGCCAAGCGAACTCCGATATCTGGGTGTAACCATCTAAAGAACCATTTGGCTAATGGGTTGGTAAAGACCTTCTTCATTCTCTTGAATCCCTTATCGTCTGGTCCTAGTCCGTCACCGTGGCCTATAAAGAAAGAAGCTCCGTTAATGGAGTATTGCTGAGGTTTGTGGTAAACAGGTATGTTTAATTCTTCTTCAAAGTAACCGTTCATCCAAAGATCATGATTACCAACAAAGTAGTGTATTTGTATACCGGCATCAGACAGTTCTGCAAGCTTTCCTAGTGTTCTGGTAAATCCTTTTGGGATAACGGTGGTATATTCAAACCAAAAATCGAACAAATCACCCATTAAGAAAATGACTCCGGCATCCGACTTGATCGTATCTAGCCAACGAATAAACTTTAGCTCTCTCACTCTACTTTCTTCCATAGTAGGTGCGCCTAGGTGGTTATCACTAGCAAAATATACTTTTTTTCCTGCGGGAAGTTCAATGTTCGTCATCAGGATGTAAATATAATAACTGTTTTGCGTACCACGGGAATACACGGGTCAAAATAAGAGAATGCAATTCTAAATCAAACGGCAACATCTTTTTCGTTCAGTACTATTTTTATGGGTAGGTGATCACTAAACCCTTTCTCATTGAAGGTTGAAGAATTGGGTCTACCAAACTTTACAGGTTTCTGGTAAGATCCAGAAGTAAGCTCAGGGTATGCAATGATTTCTACTGTACTCAATTTAAATGGTAATTCTGACTTCTCTGACAAAATACTTTTAGAAATCATAAACTGATCTAACATATTATACTCATTACCAAATACGAATGTACCTATTTGAGCATCTAAAAATCGATGCATTACATTATAAAAGTACTTTAGGCGCACTCTATTACTTTTCACCAAGGCTTTGTTATTGATAGCCTTTAAATATGCTGTAATACTCTTGTTATAAGGGTTGTCATTGAAATCTCCCATTAATATGATATTGGCATCATTACCTTGTTCTTCGTAAATTCTTTCGATCCAGTACGATAAATTTTCCGCTACCATAATTCTAAATGGTTCACTCTCAAGTTCACCGCCAGATCTAGAAGGCCAATGGTTAAGTACACATACCAGCTTGTTGCCATTGGCAGTGTTGATGTGTACTTGAAATAAATCTCTTGTGGTATTTCGTTTTATAATACGTAGACTGAAAGTTTGTTGCTCAGGTCCGTATTTGGTCTTGTCATAAATAAGCGCTGTATCAATACCTCGTTTATCTTCTCCTTCAGAGATAACATAACCATAGTTCTTGTCAAGTGCCGTGCTCATGGCATCAATAAGTAATTCGATAACATATTCATTTTCTACCTCACAAACTCCCAATAAATCAGGACCTTTACCATCGTTGAATTTTGATATGACTGCGGTTAGGTTCGCAATTTTCCTATTAAGAATAGCAGCGTTCCATCCGTCAAGTTCCTTACCTAAATGGTTATTTAAAAATTCACTTCGTCTCGGAGAATTTTCTACATCAAATAGATTTTCAAGATTCCACCAGTAAATATGATGCTTTGTCATGTTGTTATATTAAGGAGATTCCCTAAAAATAAAACAATTTAAAAGCTTGTAAAGTAAGTATATGGTTAAGTTTTGTTGAACTTAATTGTCACTGGCATACCACTCTGCAAAAGAAGTATCTGTTTCTTGCAGTTTTAAAGAGAATAAAGAAATGTTTTCAGGAAGGCGAGATTTTATTTTCGTGGCAAAATCTATGACCATATTTTCACTTGTAGGTTGGTAATCTGCCAAGATAACGTTGTGCCCTCTATCGGTCAATTCTTTGGCCAGTTCTACGTGAGGAGTATTTTTATTGAATACGGTAGCGTGATCAAAAACATCAACGATATCTTCTTTGACTATTTTTTTAAGATCTCCGAAATCGATTACCATCCCTAATTTTACGTGGCTGGTGTCTGTAATAGGTCTGCCAATAACGGTAACGGATAATTTATAACTATGACCATGTACATTTCTACATTTACCGTCATACCCGTAAAGTGCGTGTCCGGTTTCAAAATTGAATTGTTTGGTAATACGAATATTGCTCATGACCTATAATTATATGGCAAAGGTAGGGAATCTTTAAAAGGATTTATAAGAAGAAATCATTCTAAAACAATCTCGGTATTTCCAGAGATTAAATTAACGTGGCAACAGTCTGCAGTAACTTCATAAGTTTCGTTGATGACCTCTTTATTGTCAATAATACCTTTAAAAGTCAGTGTAGCGGTCGAATTTTGATATTGAACCCGATTTGCGTCACTAAGAATAGGATAGAAGCCTTGTTCTTTGAGGTATTGATATTCGTCACCGTTGAAATCTGCAGCAAGGTTTTTACCAGTTTCATTATCGATAATCTCATAGCTGTCAAGGGATACTGGTTCACCCGACGCATCTTTAACGCTTACGGTTATAGTTACAAAATTAAGTGTACAAATGGCTTCAGAACAATCTTGCTGTTCAGCATCGTCATTATCGTTGCAAGCAACTAAGAATAGAGATAGAAATGCTAGTATGATTTTTGCGAACATAAAACTGGTTTTTTATAAGATGTTCAAATACCAATTCGTTGCGTAGAGACGACTTGAATTACCTCTTATATTTCTTTTTCGCACGCATTTTGTTCACTACATAAATGATTAAAACAGAAAGTGCAAGAACTGGAAATACGAGGTTGCCGTTTAAAAATTGAAAAAACTCCATACTAATGATTTAGAAACAGAACGAATAGCTGTTTCAGTTATTGTTTATTTTTTAAATTTTGACAGTGCTTTTCTAGTAAAATCAGAAAGGGCTAATTTACCGGTGATAGCTGCGCGTTCTGTCAATAAGGTATCCCAATGGTCGGTACCTTCCCACAAAACTTTCTTCCATTCGGTTAAAGCTTCGGCATTATAGCTTGCCAATTTATGAATGAAGAAGTCAAGTTCTTTATCCATTTCGTCTGCAGAGTCATATACTTTATTGAACAGTCCTTTTTCTTGAGCCCAATAAGCACTTTTCCATTCCGTAGGTGCCAAAGACATTTCGCCCATAGCGGCATTACCTATTTTACGGGCAACGGCAGGTGCAATTACTAAAGGTGCAATACCAATACTAAGCTCAGAAAGTTTAATAGATGCATTTACGTTAGAATATACATAATCGCAAGCAGCGGCAAGACCTACGCCACCACCAACAGTTTTACCATGTACGCGACCAACAATTACCTTCTTGCATTTACGCATGGCGTTTATGACATGGGCAAATCCACTAAAGAATGCCTTACCTTCTTCAAGGTTAGACACTTCAAGTAACTCATCAAAAGAAGCACCGGCACAAAATGCTTTTTCTCCTTCAGATTTTAATAGAATAACAGATATGGCTTGATCTTCAGAAAGTTCATTAATTGTATCTGTTAAGCGTTCTAGAAGTTCAGAAACGAATGAATTACTAGCAGGATGCCCAAACTCTACATGAGCAACTTTACCATCTATTCGTGTATATAAACTTCCATTTTTTCTTGAAGTGACCATAGCATTTTATTTTACTCGATAATCGAGATTACCTACTTAGAGATTTGTCTTGAAGTAGCTTATACAAAATTACGGATTTTGCAATAAAGGTTTGAATTTGTTTCTGAATTTCCATACCAGTGCACCACCCCTTATAAACATCCAAACGGTGAAGGCAAGCCATATTCCTGTTAATCCCCAGTGAAGATATTTTCCTAAGAACAGCATTGGCACAAACCCTAAAAAGGTAGCTACTAGCAAGGTGTTTCGTAAATATTTCATCTCACCTAAACCTTTAAAAACTCCGTCTAAAACGAAAGCGGTGCTATTAAAAGGAAGACCTAGAATAATGATATAGAAGATGCCGTAAAAAGCAGAAAGCACCAAAGGCTCGTTAGAAAACAAGCTACCTAAAGGTTTATAGAAAATAGTAGCCAAAGCCATAATGACTAGACTGACTATGAGTCCGTATTTCGTAATCTTTTTAGCCAATAACCAGAGTCCGTCATAATTACGTTCTCCCAATAATCTACCGCCCATAATATTACCGGCAGCACCATAACCATCAATAAAAAAGGCAGAAAATAGCCAAAGGTTAATAGCAATAGTATGTGCACCAATATATTTATCGCCAAGCGCGGTTGCTTCTCTTACGGCAAGAATAAGTGCGGTATTCAAGGCAATGGCACGAACAAATAAATTTAAGCTCATAATAACCAAACGACCAAGTTCTTGGTGAACGGGTAATTTAAATTTCAAGCTAATATCGGTCTTCGTCCAAAGTAGGTAGAATGCCATTAGTGCCATAATCGCTTGCGCAAGCAAACTAGCATAAGCGGCACCTTCTAAATACATGGCAGGTATGAATCCTTCAATGCCGTATACAAAAGCAAAATCTAGAATAACATTTAAAACTGCACCGGTAATAGCGATGACCATGGGCCAATAGGTATTCTGTAATCCGCGGAAAATACCCATCACCGCGAAAACGAATAAAGTTAAAGGAAACCCCCAAACGCGAATGGAGTAGTAGCTAATGCAGTACTGCAGTATTTTTCCTTTAGCATTTAAAAGTTCAAAAATTTCTTGAATCACAAAAATGGTAGACAGCAAAACCAGAATACTCAAAGCAATATTGAGGTAAATAGCCTGTGCGGGTAATGTTTTGACTTCTTCTAGTCTACCGGCACCTAAATACTGCGAAATAATGGAGGATATAGCACTACGCGTTTGCCCAAGAATCCAGATGAGCATCGAAAGAAAAGAACCTACAATACCTGCTGCGGCAAGAGATTCTAATCCGTCTACCGGAATATTACCCACAATAGCAGTATCGGTTATCGACAACAAAGGTTCTGCAATACCCGCAATAGTTGCTGGGATTGCCAAGGCATTTATAGATTTTAAATTAACTGAAGTCTTCAAAAAATAGGGTTTCTATAGTACAAGTTCGTAGCAATGAAAAGGATGCTTGCTTTGGTTGGGGAAAAAGATATCTCCTAATTTTGTATAACCACGTTGCTCGTAAAATTTCTTATTTCTTTTGTTCTGGCTAAAGGTATCTAACCTAACGGATACAGCATTGTTTTCTCTGGCAAAGTTTTCAGCGAAGTCCATTAAACGCTGAGCAAAACCCTTACCTTGATGTTTAGGGTGCACGGCTAGGCGATGAATATAGTAGTTATTTACATTTTCTGTTAGCCAGTTTACAGAAGTGTATTCTTCATCCATAAAAAGGGAAACAACAATACAACCTACTATTTCGTTATCATTTTGAAGCACATAAAGTTCATCGCGTTCAATGTCATTTTCAAATGCCTGTTTAGAAGGGTAATCGGTCGTCCATTGGTAAATTCCATTGGCTTCCATAGCAATTCTACAAGCATCTGTCATGATAAGAATTTTAGGTATTTGCGATATCTTTGCCGGTGCTATCATAAAAGCGATTTAATTAAATTGTAAATTTAGAGTTATAAACAACACTTTTTATCATGATGAATATTCTTGTTCCGATCGGGACCTCCTCAAATGCGAATCAAACATTACAATATGCAGTAGATTTTGCACAAGACTTTGGTGCAGAAATATATGTAATGGAAGTTTTTAATGTCAGCGGAAAAACAGGAACGCTTGCCAATATAACACAAAAGGTAGCCGATAATTCAAAGGAAAGATTAAAGGAAGTAGTAGGCACAGTAGATACAAAAGATGTCTCTATAAAAATAGCAAGCTTTAACGGTGAGTTAAAAGACGGATTAAAAGAAATTGATAAGGGAATTGGTATTGACCTAATTATTTTGGCACCAAGAAGTAATGATATTAAAGAAGAGAATTATTTAGGACAAACTTCTGGAGCCATTATTAAAAGAACGAACATACCAGCATTGATCGTACCAAAAGGAACAGCGTATAAGTCGTTTACAAACATTTTGGTAGCCTTTAAATCTGGAATTCTAAAAAGAAAAAGAATTCTTGATCCGTTAATTGAGATTAAGAACAAGCACAACGCCAATGTGAATTTATTGATGGTGAAAACACCAGGATATTCAGATGACGATTTAAAGATTAATACGGCATTGATGGACATAAGTTCTCAATTGACCTTTACAGAAAACTCAACAACGTATCATGGTGTTTTAGAGCATTTTCAAGCAAAACACCCCGATTTATTGTGTGTTTTTAGAAGAAAACGTGGTTTTTTCAAGAAATTATGGGAAAAGAGCACTATTTCAAAATCGGAGTTTTACGCCCCTGTACCGGTCTTGGTATTAAGTGTAAAGAAAGATTAAGTAGTACTTTGTTAGCATAGTAAAATAGGTTTTCTTTGAGCTTCTCGAAAAGCGGGGGATTAGCGTAGTTTTCTTGTGCGTTCCAAAAGCATTCGGGAAGGTCGTTTCGATATTGAATTGAGATTAAGAAATTTAGGGGGATTAGCTCAGTTGGCTAGAGCGCTTGCCTGGCAGGCAAGAGGTCACCGGTTCGAATCCGGTATTCTCCACGTAAAAGGCTTCCAGTAATGGGAGCCTTTTTTTGTTGCTATTTCGAAGATTAATTCAAGTGTTTAGTTTCACTATAATACTAAAAGAATAGAGCGTCCTCCCGTGAATAAATTCCATTTACTAAACACTAGTTTACGCATTACTTCCTCCTAAAGCCATTTTACATTTTCTTTAGATGTACAATATCACGATCATTAAAATGTTATTATAACACGATTATTGATGATACATACAACCCCCAAAAGAAAATCATTAAAATGAAGAAAATTATTTTCACTTACCTGTCTATTCTATGTTTATTCGGTTGCTCCAGTAATGATACAGAAGAACAATTAAACCTTATAAATATTCAAATAGACCTAGATCAAGTAGAAGAATACTCAAATGACTATGAGTATACAGACTTTATGGTAAAGGTATACGATACCAAAGAAGATTATTTCAATGAAGTAAACGCAGTCTTTTCGGGTAATATAGACGCTACTGGCAAAATTTCAATTTCAGAAAATTTAGAGGAAAAGAGTTACTATGTAGATATTTATACAGAAGATAAAGTATTAAGTAATTGGGAAGTAATTGATTTAGATGTAGACGCTTCTAATATTATAAAGTTTTCTCCTGCAAACACCAATGAGTCTTATTCTACGGTGTACATGACAGATCATAGAAGGTTAGTTGGCAATTGGTCTTTTCTATCTTATGAACAAATCAGTAATGACAATGAGGAAAGAACGGATAAAGTGTTTTTATCCATCAACAAAGAATATACGGCCACTTCATATGAAACGTATGACGGAGTAGCATATCAATTACACTTTAAACTACTAGGAAATGGATATTTAGAATTGGTTACGATACAACCTAGCCCAGATAATTACCCAGTAAACCAGACCAGTACACAAGATTTGGTAGTACAGATAGAACAAGATGGATTATTATATTTTACAAATTACTCTGGTGATAATGTAGTTTATGTTAGAAATTAGATAAATGGTTTCTTATAAAATATTAAAAAAGGCTCCCAGTTTTGGGAGCCTTTTTTATTTTAGAACTATCGGCTATGTTGTATGAAATGAAAGTTACCACATGACCACTTTAACTAACTATATGTTTTTAATAGTTAAATTGGTTACGTCAATTATCTTAAATAAACCTAGTTTTACTGTACGAAATGAATAATGAAATCAATACCATTTGGCTAGACCTTAATGAAGAATTGTATCATTTCATTTTGGGTAAGATCAAAGACGAGCAAGTGTCAAAAGACATTCATCAAGAAGTATTCTTAAAAATACAGACCAAAATCCATCAGCTACAACATACCTCTAAACTAACAAGTTGGGTGTATCAGATTACAAGAAACACTATAATCGACCATTTTAGAAAACAAGGCAAAAGCACAGTAGCTATTGATGAAATTGATCTGGCAGAAGAACAGTCGGGAGATTTTGACTATGCCAAGCTTACTAACTGCATCAACCAAAAAATAGGGCAATTATCAGCACAGCATAAAGAAGCAATTGTATTGACCACCTTTCAAGAATACTCGCAAAAAGAGCTTGCCCAGCATTTGAATATCTCGTATTCAGGCACGAAATCTAGAGTTCAAAAAGCTAGAGAAATATTAAAGGTTCAACTGTTGTCTTGCCCCAATGTAACATCTGATCGTTCAGGTAAACTGCTCGATTTTGAAAATAATGAAGAATAGCTACGTCTTTTTTTAGAGTCCGCCGTCTATCTGGTATAAACCTTAAAAAGATAAGATGAGCGAATTAAAAAAAGTAACCGTACAAATACTAAATGCCTTTACAGAAAATGATAAGGGTGGTAACCCGGCAGGTGTCGTTTTAGATGCAGATACACTATCTCATGAAGATAAATTACATGTTGCCAAAAAAGTGGGGCTCTCTGAAACCGCTTTTATTTCTAAATCCAATACGGCAGATTTTAAGCTAGATTTCTATACTCCCACCAAGCAGATAGCGCATTGTGGGCATGCTACTATAGCCGCATTCTCGTACTTAAAACAGTTGGGGTTATTAAAGGGCAATTCCTCTTCAAAAGAAACAATTGATGGAAACAGAAAAATAGAAATTCAGGGCGATTTGGCTTTTATGGAGCAATTAGCACCAACATATGTAGACCCTGCAGATAGGGAAAACGATATTTTAAATTCCCTAGGATTGACCAAAACAGACCTCTTGCCAAATGCACCAATGCAAGTAGTCAATACCGGTAATTCTTTTCTATTGATTCCCGTGAAAGATGTAAAAACGCTAGAAGATATTACACCACATTTTGATGCCATAGAAAACATTAGCGAGGAATTTAATTTGATAGGATATTATGTGTTTACAATTGATGGAGTAGCAGAAATAGATGCGACAACAAGAATGTTCGCGCCACGCTATGGTATTTTAGAAGAAGCAGCAACGGGTATGGCCGCAGGTCCTTTAGCTAGTTATTTGTTTGATGTGTTGCAGCAAAAGCAAACCAATTTTAAAATTCAGCAAGGTAAATATATGAGTCCGTCATCATCAAGTGCTATTGAAGTACAATTGCAAATAGAGAATGAAACAATAACTGGACTCATGGCTGGTGGTAAAGGGGTAGTGGTACGTGAATTGGAAGTTAAGTTATAAGCAGTAAAAGCAACCAATCACTTTGTACTTAATACTTTATACTCCAATAGAATTTTTCATACACTTTGAATTTTAAAATGGGAATACCATATTAATTTATTTTAAGATTTAGAAATATTAAAAATAATCACTAACTTTCTAAGGATTAAGATATTGTGTCTAAACAATGTTTTTTGTTAAAGCAGTATTGATGCAAGTAAATTCCCCTAATATGTATTGCCGGTAAAATTATTCCCCCTTTGTGGTAAAACACTTATTGACTAGAATAATAACCAAAAATTATATATTATGAGAACTATTAAGATGACTATGCTTTTTATGCTTGCTGTGCTTTTAACACCATTTATCAATACCGCACAAGAAGTTTCGGCTACTATGGATTTTGAGAATGCAGAAGCCAATGTAGCTGTTGTATCAAATTACGTAAATGCAGTGCAAAACGAAGATTTGGAAACTATGATAGCGCAATTGGCAGATGACGCGAAAATATATGGTCTCAGCGGAGGTCCTACTAACGTAATGAACCCTTCTCAATTGTCTGAATATTATAAAGAAAGTTTTGCAACTTCTACACATTCAATTGACCCAAACACATCTTATGCACCGATAAAAGTAACTGGTGGCATAAACGAGGGAGAATGGGTCATGGTGTGGACTACAGACACTATTTCAAATAAGAAAACCGGTCAAGAAATTGCGATTCCTGCACAGGTTACATGTGTTGTTGAAGAGGGTAAAATTACAATGATGGCGCATTATTACGATCAATTAAATGTAATGACGTCTGCGGGTTACACGCTACAACCTCCTACAGAATAATAAATGAACCTGTCGTATTCATATAAAACCCAGAAGCTTTTTCTGGGTTTTGCTTTTTATCTTTTTTGAACTGAAAAGCCAATTCACATCCTTTTACGGGTATCTGTATAGCTATATACTTAAGACTTAGTACTCATTACTTAATACTATTTTTTCTCCTAACTCCTAACTCCTAACTCCTAACTCCTAACTATTTTATACCTCGTACTTCAAACTTCGTACCTCGTACTTTTCTTTTACGGTTACCCGTAATACTACATTGAAGAAAAATACTACCTTGTTGATCGGTTCTAAAACATTACTTCCCCTGCCGTTTTAGAATGTAATTATTTTATTTAATATTTAGGTGTAAAGTAACTTGTTGCTTTATACCGTTGTTGTGCCTAATTAAAAAAACTGCCGAATATGAATAAAATTACAGCTTTTGCAGATGAATATGGTAATAATTCTTTCCAATTTTCAACTCAAGGAAGTCACTTTATTGTTGCCACTGTAATTTGTAATTCAGACAAAGTTACGGAACTTGAAAATTCAGTAGACGAAATACGAAAAAAACACAATTTCCAAACTGGAGAAATTAAATCAAGTGGAATTTCAAAAAACCATAAAAGGAGAATAAGAGTATTATCTGACGTAGTTAATTTAGATTTATCAGTTTACGCAGTAATCGTAGATAAAAGAAAATTAAAAGGGAAAGGATTTAGTTATAAAAAATCATTTTATAAATATTTAAATAATCTTTTATACAAGGAATTATTCCGAATTTTTCCTCAATTGGAATTGTACGTGGATGAACACGGAGGAAACGATTATATGTTGGAGTTTAAAGCTTATGTAAATAAACATCATCAAAAAACTTTGTTTTCAGGTTCTCAATTTGGAATTGAAAATAGTAAACAGAGTAATTTAATACAGATAGCAGATTTAATCGCTGGAACACTTGGATATATTTATGACGAAATCAAAATTTCAGAATATAGCGAAGAATTCAAAACATTAATAAAACCAATAGTAAGTGATTTAAACTTCTTCCCAAAAGATTATAATTTTTCAGATTTTGTAGAATCTAATACTGACAATACATTCAATCCTTTAATTGCAGAAGTAAGTCATTTGAGAATTAACGATTTTATAGAAAAAGAAAGTGGAAATGACCAACAGAAAATTGACCAGATAAACTTCTTAAAACTACTGCTTTTATATCAAAGGGTTTATTATAAATCAAGATACATTTCAACAAAAGAGATATTTAACCACTTAAATCAAAGTAGGGAAAAACCTTTAAAAGAAGAGTATTTTAGGTCTAAAGTTGTTGGAAATTTAAGAGATAAAGGAATTTTAATTTCATCTAGTCCAAAAGGTTACAAAATACCAACTTCCGAAAAAGATTTATATTCATTTATAAAACACGGAAACCGAATTATTTTACCAATGGCTAACCGAATTAGGCAAATGAGAAACACAATAAAATTAGCGTCTGGAAATGAATTAGATTTATTAGATAATCCAGATTTTAAAGAACTGAAAGAAATGCTAAATAACTAGGCACAACAAAGAACTGAGGTAAAAAACAAACAAATTCTTCCTTAATCTGAGACAGTATTATTCTAGGCTTATAGATTCTAAAATCAGATTCTTTGAGCTTTTTTGTTTGCTAAATTAAGTGCTTAATCAAACAACTAATTACAAACAAAAACGTTAAAGTCAATCAACTAAAACTACAAAATGGGATTAGATTTAATATCGCAAAGAGATTGTGAAGTAAAAGAAATTGTACCTCAAGAAGAACTTTTAAATCAAATTAAAGATCGCAATAGAGGTTTTGCAGTTTTAAATATGATTATTGAAAGTGGCAAAACCAGAGAAGAAGCATTAGAATCTTCATTTACACAAACCTTGGTAACACCAGAAGGGAATAAAAATGTAAGTGTAAAAGTTTCTGATTTAATTGAAAAAACTAACCATTTAGAACAGCTAGGGAAAAAGTGCGAAAATTGCCCTATTTCTCAAAATACAGCGTTTGGTTGTATTGGATATGTTTCTTATCCGATATCACAAAAATGTGAAAAATGGCTTGCAACAATTGCCGAAGAATCAAATAAAAAAGGGTTACCCTACTCAACAACAATAGTTTTTATTGAAGATCAAAATGTAACCGGACAACGATTTGGCGAAATGCGTAATCATGGGCAAACATTTTTTGAAAGCTCAAAGCCAACAGAAATCGTTTTAAGCAAAAGTCTCTTTAAAAAGAAAACAATAGACACCAATAAATTACTAGAAGTAACTGTGCTCAATGGACTAATGCAAACCACTCATATCAACTATTTACTAATGTTATTTGGTGGTATTGTTTCAGATCAAGTTGAACCAAAAGACAGATATTCTAAATTTAGCAATGAAGATAAAAAGTATGTTTATCTAGACTTGAATTTGCCTAAAGACAGTGACAAAAGTATTACAGAATTCTATAATTATTTTCATCATCTATTTATCGCATTAGTAAACGGGCACGATGTGTTTATGGATTAAGAACTTTATTTGATCGGCAATCTTTATATCCTAAATAAATAATTATAATGTTTGAAACGGGAGTTTTCAACAAAGCCGTAATTATTACTACCACAGAATATTTGCTACTCAACCTTAATCCTTATTTTTAGATAATGAAAGAAGGCTTAATAATCGCTTTAATTTATAACAGAACCCTAAGCAAATTCTTTAAAGTATGAGCCAACAAAAGCTACTGCAAGCCGTTTTTCAAGACCAGAAATCAAGAGAAATACTAGCTATAAATTCCTTCGGTGACATCCTCTTTAAGACCGATAATACCCAAGGCGATTGTTATGCTTTATTGCAGATTTACATAAATAATAACAATACGCATGGGGAGTATGCCTTTTATTTTAGACAACACATACTGGGTAATAGCGAAAAACAATACAAGCAATTTTTAAGCGGTAAGGGCTTGTTTAGAACCGCAGAACAAAAAGAATTACACGAGACGCTAATGTTGCGTGAGGGGCTGCTTGAAACTCTTGAAAAGAAACTAGCTAAAAAACCGAACGAAGTTTACATAGCGAATGCCTATTTAAGCAATTTAGATAATATAGAGGCTTTCTACACCCTACCCAGTGACGCTTTTTATGAGAAGCTATTGCAAGAGTGTACGTTTAATGAAGACACACTTACCGACCTTACCGAGATAGAGAATATAGGTGATAAGCCGCCTTTTTATATTCAAAAGTTATATTGGGGCTACGGCAGGGAAGATAGCGCGGTAAAAGAGAAGTTATACGATTGTATAAACCTTCAAGATTTATCGGTCTGGAACGAATTTGGAGATTTTTTAAATGAACAGGTTTCAAAATTACAGCAGCTGAGTAGTGTAAGCGTGTATAATATGCATAGCATTCCATATGCCTTTTTAAATCAGCTACATACGTTGCCAAATTTGGTAAGCCTTACATTGGGCAGGCATGCATCGAACGCATTAGATCACCAATATCAGCTAAAGACTTTGCCTGAGAATTTAGTTGCGTTACAAAATCTAAAATACTTAAATCTAGATGGCAATCAGCTTACCGATTTTGCAGAGATAAGTAGATTATCTCATTTAAAAACCTTGAGTTTATACAACAATCAGTTTAAAGATTTAGAAGGTATAGCGGGTCTGCAGCATTTAACGGAATTGAATTTGGCGAACAATGCTATTACAGAATTACCGGTAGCCTTAAAAGAACTGTCTCAATTAAAAGTGCTGATTCTTAGTAAAAACCCTTTACAAGAAATACCGAGTTGGTTGGGCGAACTTACCCAGCTTGAAGAGCTTCATTTAGAGCAGACACAATTAAAAACACTGCCAGAAAGTATTGGTCAATTGACCCAATTAAAAGTATTGGGGCTGAAGAAGAATCCGTTTGAGACATTGCCAAAGGTCATGGCAAAGATTCCTAAACGTGTTTTAGATTTGGAATTAAGAAACAGGGCGTTGTTTGATGCCAAGGCAAAACAAAAACTTTCAGAATACCCAGAAGGAGACTTCTTGTTTGAATCTGATCTCAATTTTAAGCTATTGGTTATTCAAAAACTTATGTATGAAGATGAGGTGCTGCTGCCAAAGTTTACTATTTATGATTTTGCCGAAACACATGATATCGATATTGAAGAAAGGGGATATGACATACTTCCGGAAGCGGTAGCGTATTTCAAAAACATAAAAATTCCGTCTAGCCTGTTAATAGATATTGAAGAATTATCTCCTGACGGAGGCAGTGAAATTTACGGTCAGTTGTATCCTTTTTGGGACGGGGAAGATGACTGTTTTCATATAAAAAGCATAGCCGATATAGAATACTTGCCGCGTTTGAAACGAACCAACAATTTATTCTTCAACAAAGACTTGGTGAAAGAACTAAGAAAAAGAAAGATCAAGGTAAGTAACTATTAGGGCGTGTCTGCTGTAATGTTTACCTAACCATTTATACTTTATGTATCTTTTTGATTCTGAATTATAACTATTATTTTCACTATCCCACTATCCCACTATCCCACTATCCCACTATCCCACTATCCCACTATCCCACTATCCCACTATCCCACTATCCCACTATCCCACTATCCCACTATCCCACTATCCCACTAAAACCCTAATATCCACCAAAAAGTACACAAGATTCGAAAATGTGTGTAAGGCAAAAGCCTATCCTTCATTTTACCTTTGTCCTATTCTTTAGACATATAAAAAACAGGATATAATGAGTACAACGCAATTTGGTAAAAAAGGGTGGACACCCGATAGAATTACAACTCTTAAGGGTAAAACATTCGTTATAACGGGTACTACGAGCGGTACAGGTTTTGAGGCGGCAAAAATTTTATTGAAAAAAGGGGCGAAAGTGGTGATGCTGAACCGTAACCCAAAAAAATCGGCAGATACCATAGCAATTTTAAAACAAGAGCTAGGTAATGCCATATCGGTAAGTAATATAGAAATGGACTTGGCGTCATTGGCATCCGTTAGAAAAGCTGCCGAAGAAGTGCTGAAAACGGTACCACAAATAGATGCATTGATGTGTAACGCTGCTATTGCCCAAGTACCAAAACAGACATTTACGGAAGATGGTTTTGAAAGTCAGTTAGGGGTAAACCACTATGGTAACTTTTTATTGCAGGCATTGCTATATCCACGCATTGAAGAATCGAATGGGCGAATAGTGACTGTAGGTAGTATGGGCTACAATTTGGGAATTAAGACCATACAGTTCGATGATATGAACTGGGACAAAAATTATAATCCGAATGCAGTGTATAGTCAAAGTAAGTTGGCACAAATCATGACAGTTTATGAATTACAAGATAGGTTAAAAGCAGCAGGAAAAACTGGTTTAAAATCATATGCCTGCCACCCTGGGGCATCTTCAACTTCATTAATTAAAACCAGCGGAAGTTTATTGACACGTTTCATTTGGCAAATCATGAAACTGACGCCAATGGTGCAATCTGCAGAGAAAGGATCATACCCAGAATTAATGTGCGCTACAGAACCCGATTTGGACCAAACAGCATTTTACGGCCCTACAGGTAAAAATTATTGGACAGGTCCCGTTGGGGAGTGCAAATTAGAGCCACATGCAAAAGATAAGCCGGTAATGAAAAGACTTTGGGAGCTATCGGAAAAGGAAACCGGTGTAACTTGGAATTTGTAAATTAGTAATCGACCAAAATAATAACCATGGATATTTTAAAAGCAGCAACAGATTGGGCAAAGGCAGAACTAGTTTCAACTCCGTTTTTCATGCTCTTCGGCCTGGCATTTTTACTGGCAAGCTTTGGGTTTTGGCAATTGGGCAAGACCGATATGGCAAGAGCTTACATTATACCTACTTTGGTAGCGGGTTCTTTACTTATGATCATTGGGTTGGGATTGTTCTTTACCAATAAATCAAGAATACCTCAATTTGAAAAAGCATACAAAACAGATGCACCGGCATTCGTAGTATCAGAACTTGAGCGTGCCGAAGCTACTCTAAAAGAATATAATACGATTGTTTTTACTGCAATTCCGATAATTATAATAGTTTGTGCGTTGGTATTGTTATTTGTAAGCACACCTATTTGGAGAGCGAGTATGATTACAACAATAGCGATGTTGGTCGCCATTTTGTTGGTTGATGGTACCGCACATGCCAGAATAGACGGTTACAATAAACAATTACAGTTGGCAGCTAAAGAAATGAACAAGTAATATGCAGCACTTTAAAACCTTATCGGCATTTTTGGAGTATTTAGAGCTACCCGGTCCAGAACACCCTATGTTAAGTGTGTTTTCTGCCACGGAAGATGGTTTTCTACCTTGCCCAAAAGAAAGTTCGCCACCCATTACCAACGACTGTTATTCCATCAGTTTTAAAAAGATTGTAAAGGGCGATTTAAACTATGGTAGAACAACATATGATTTTACCAATGGAGCTTTGTTTTTCATAGCCCCAAGGCAAGTATTACAGTGGGATAGTAGCGCAGTTTTTGAGCAAAATGGTTTTTCAATCAACTTTCATGAAGACTTTTTAAAAGGGACGGAATTGGCGCAACAGATTAAGAAATACGGCTACTTTTCGTATTCGGTCAATGAAGCGTTACATCTATCACCAAAAGAAGAAAAGCAATTAGAATCCATAGTAGAAAATATTGAAATAGAGTATCAGAATAATCAAGATGAGTTCAGTAAAGACATCATCATATCACAGTTGAGCACCCTTTTAAAATATGCCAATCGCTTTTACGAGCGACAGTTTTTAAATAGAAAAGAACTTTCTACAAGCTTGCTAGAGCAGTTTAATGCACAATTAATAGCGTATTTTGAATCTGGACAATTACAGGAAAATGGAATACCGAGTATAGAGCAGATAGCGAATAAAATGTCGGTTTCTCAGCGTTACCTAAGTGATACCTTAAAGAAAGAAACCGGTAAAACTACTACCGAGCATTTGCAATTGCTTTTAATTGATGAAGCAAAGAATATGTTGTTACAGCCCAGTAAAAGTATCGCTGAGGTAGCATACGAGTTGGGATTTGAATATCCGCATTATTTTTCACGCTTATTTAAAAAGAAAGAAGGCATTAGCCCTACGGCGTATCGAGAAAAGTATAGTATGAATTAAATGGTTTTTATTCATAGCTGTTGTTTGTAATTACCGTGTAACAGGCAGATTTATTACTGGTTATGCGCATAATAGGAATGCGTTAAAAGTAAAGAACTTGTATATTTGATATGAAATGCAGTAGGTAGTAATTAGTAAAAGCATATCAAAATGAAAGATACTTCAAAGATTGGTTCTTTTTTAATAGTCTTTTTATTATTATTTCTGTTTCAAGGGTGTGATTCTGGCACAAGTTTAGATGACGATACCGAAATAGAAACAGAAGCCGAAAAAGAAAGTGAATCTGATGTGGAGACCAATGAAGATACAGAGGCAGATGCAGCCAATGATTTACTAATGAAATCGATACTACTATCTCAAATTTATAGTTTAGAAGATTTTATTTTTAATGACTGGGTAGATTTGTATAAGATTAAGTTTAGGGTAAGTGATGTAAGAAATGAATTGGTAAATGGTTTTAATCCAGAAGGTGGACTTACCGATGATAGCCGAGAAACAGTACGTTTAAAATCATGCGAAATAGGTACGTATAATCTAAAGAGTTATGCGCCAAACAATCCGGATAGTCATTATATTGAGGAGGGATCCGCCGTTTTTTTCGACTTTTATGGCGTTAGTTTAAAAACAGCAGATGAGATACTTGAGGAATGTCCAAATACTACCATTAGCGGTATTAGTTACTACCATGGTGTAGTTGATTTTACATATACTGAATCTGCAGGTCAGAACGGTTTAAAGAGGGATTACAATGCTAAGTTTGGTAATTATCCTAGTATTGCGGATCCAGAGCCTTACTATTCATACGATCAGTCATTGGTAGCGCTTTATGGCGATATGAATTATAAAGAAAACCTGTCTTCGTTGACTATAACAAGTCCGTATATAGACTACTACAGAGCATTGAATTACGTACCGCAAGGAGGTTACAATAGAGACGAATTTGAGCCTTTAGAAAGAAGGATTCTAGAAGATTATACAATAGATTTAGAGTCTGATAAAATTATAGGGTCATATAAAAGAACCTATACCGTTAATCTGTTTTTTGGTGGAGATTATTTAGATGTTAACTATAGCATAATTCTAAAAAACATTGATTTCTCTGGTTTTGAAAGTACGCTTGCAGGCTCATACTTAAATGGAGAGGTAGCTTATGAAATAACTATGGAGGGCTTTAATGGTGAAGAAGATAGATCAGCTACCGGACAAGTAGATTTTAATGGTGAAGCTAAAGATATTCACTATACCTACAAAGGTATTTCAGAAACCTTGCCAAGTGATCGAGTAAGTTATTAATATTAGATAAGGACTTAAGCCATAATACAGATGTGCCAAATGTTACCTATCTAAATTAATGCAAGCCATCATTGTCCTTTGCTCAAGTTAGTAAGTGATTTTAAAAAAGTTTTCCTAAAAAAAGTTTTCCTAAAAAAAGTTTCAGGAAAAGAAAATTAAAGACTTGATGGAAGATGAAAAATTGGGCAAAAGTTTTTTGTCGGTTTAATTTATCATTCCTTCACAAGCTCCTTACTCAATTCCTCTAAAGAAACCCCTTTGGTTTCGGGCATTTTGGTAATAGCCCAAATAAGTTGCAATACCATCATTGCGCAGAAGAAGTAGTAGATATACCACACTTGGTCTTTTAAAACTCCCTCCGTAGCATCCAAGAAAAACGGAGTGATCAATGTAATGATCGATGCAAATACCCAATGAACGCTAACACCCCAGGATTGCCCGTAAGCACGTACACTGTTAGGGAATATCTCTGAGATAAACACCCATATTACGGCACCTTGACCAATAGCGTGGGAGGCAACAAATGTACAGATGAAGGTAATGGTGAGTGTAGAACCTAAATCCATCTGAAAACAAAGTCCCACCATAATTAAACTAATAATATAGCCGATGGATCCAATAATGATCAATTGTCTTCTTCCTAATTTATCTAACAAGCGTATACCAATAAACGTGAATACAAGATTTACGATACCAATGGCTATAGAGTTGAATAGCGATTCTTTTCCACCCAAGCCTGCTTGTTCTAAAATTTCAGGAGCATAATAGAGTACGAAGTTGATACCAGATAGCTGATTGAAAAAAGCAATAAAGAACGCTAGCCAAAGTACTTTAGAATATTTCTTTTGAAATAGTTTTTCACTTTTGGTGGTATGTTGCAAATCGGTCTTTATCTCCAATAATTGCTGTTCAGCCTTTTCTGTTGTATGTATGATTTCCAATATTTTTAAAGCCGCTTCATCATCCTTTTTATGTAAAGCCAACCATCTCGGACTTTCTGGTACGGTTAATACCATTGCTGTGTAAATAAATGCGGGTATAGCTTCTACGCCTAACATCCATCGCCAATCATTTATTCCGTCAAAACCTTTTAATAACCAATTAGAAACAAAGGCAATTAGAATACCGAACACCAACCAGAATTGATAGAGTCCGCCAAGCTTACCACGATTTTCTTTCGATGTAATTTCAGAGATATAAATAGGAGCGGCAACCGAAGAAATACCAACGCCAACACCACCAATAAAACGAAATGCCGAGAATGAATACGGGTCTTGAGCCAATGCAGAACCTAATGCAGAAACCAAAAAAAGAATACCGACCCAAAGTAAAGTTTTTTTACGCCCTAGGTTCTTGGTAGGTATGCCACCAAAAAGAGAACCGACAACAGTACCCCAAAGTGCCATACTCATAATGAATGTACCATGAAATAGGGGCGAGGTGTTCCAAAGTTGTTTTATGGGTTCATTTGCGCCTGATATTACTACGGTATCAAATCCGAATAAGAAACCTGCAAGCGCTACGGTGATAGACCAAACGATAATTTTGTTCATTGTTGAGTATTAAGTTGCCATTAAATATAATCAATGAAAACCGTTAATTCTTAATCTAAAAGGACAACAAAAAAATTATAGAATTGCTAACTTGTGGTATCATTAAAAATTGAACGATGAAAGATTTAAAAAATAAAGTAGCTTATATAACAGGAGGTACTAAAGGAATAGGGTTTGCAGTGGCACAAACATTACTAAAGCAAGGTATGAGGGTTGCTATTAGCGGTAGATCACAGAGCAGTGTAGACCAAGCGTTAAAAGATTTTAATAATGATGCTGTTTTAGGTATTGTATCTAATGTTGGTAAAATGGCAGATGAGAAAAATGCCGTTGCCAAAATAATGGAGAAATGGGGTCAAGTAGATGTGGTCTTGGCAAATGCCGGAGTTGGTCATTTTGCACCGATAGATGAGATGACAGATGAAGAGTGGCATCAAATGATAGACACCAACTTAAATGGTGCCTTTCATACGCTAAAGGCATCTGTAGAAGAATTGAAGAAGTCTAAAGGGTATTATATAACATTGGCTAGTTTGGCAGGCACGAACTTCTTTGCAAAAGCTGCAGGGTATAATGCGTCTAAATTTGGCGTAGTAGGTTTTACACAAGCTGCCATGTTAGATTTAAGACAGTATGATATTAAAGTGTCTACGATAATGCCAGGTTCGGTGTCAACACATTTTAATAACAACGAGCCAGATGAAAAAGACGCCTGGAAAATTCAACCAGAAGATATTGGTGAATTGGTGTTAGACTTATTACAAATGAACGAAAGAACCTTACCTAGTAAAATTGAGGTAAGGCCTACAAGACCAGACAAGAAGTAGTATTACACTTCTTTTTCGGTAAACGGAATGTTAGTATTGCATATTTCTGTAACTAACTGACCAAGTATCTGCTCGAAATCAAAAATGACCTCATTCGTAATGATGTGGTTTTTACTGGTTGCTCGGGCAGATTCTTTTTGTGCGAATAGCAACGTGCCTTCTGCAAAATTCTTTAGCGAAATGATACCTGCTTGAATAGATAGATTTTCTGCGGGATGTGTTTTAGAATACATCAGTCCGTAGCAAAGTAATTGAAATGCTTTACTGTATTGATATTCTTCGGTTAGTATGTCCCATGCTACAATCTCTACATTACGGCGTTCTACTTTCCCGGTTTTATAATCTATGATACGGGTTATACCGTCATATTCATCTACACGGTCTAATTTTCCTTTTAAGATAATAGGGAAATCTAGTCCGGCAACTTCTAGAGGTACTGATAGTGCTTGCTCTAAAGCAATAATAGTTATACTATGGTCTACAAGTTCTTTAACCTCGACATCGATAAATGTCTGTATGTATTTCAGAATTACATGAAAAGAAATGTAGTTTTTACCAGAACTGATGTTTCCATCTTTGAAGGTCTTTTCAAAATTCTGAGCGACAATGGTCGGTATTCCTTTTCGAATGCCATTAAGTAAATCTGCCGTAAGGGGTTTACCAATTAAAGGCGTATACAATTCTTCTAGGCTATCATGAACAATGGTACCGAAAGTATTGGGTGCCAAGGTTTCTTCTACTTGTAGTACCTCATTTATATTTAATAGGTTCTGCTTATAGAAATCGATAGGGTTTCTAATATAGTTACTTAACGAACTAGGTGAAAACCCTTTTCTAGCCTTGTCTTTAATAAGCGCTGCCAGCGAAGTGGTTTTTTCAACCTGTTCAATTTCTTTGGTTATAGGTTGTATAGTTGGTGTAGCGATAAATGATTTAATATTGGTTCTGTTATCATCTGTCAACAACTGTGTAATCAATCTACTTCGCTCTCCGCCTTCCAAGGCATCTGGCTCGGTATTGTACAATATATATATATATTTGGCACGTTGTAATAAGCGATAGAAGTGATAGGTGTAAACCGCATCTTTCTCTTTATAAGTTGGTAATCCGTTTTTGATTTTTAGGTCGTACGGTATAAATGAGTTGTTAGATTTACCGGATGGTAATACACCTTCGTTTACAGACGTAATAATGATTGTTTCAAAATCTAACAAGCGACTTTCTAGCATTCCCATAATCTGAATACCTTCAATAGGGTTCCCTTGAAAATCTAAAGTTTCTGAGCTTAACAGCTGTGAAAACAGATGTTTTAAACTTTTAAGATTATTGATATACGTAAAGCTGTTACAAAGATCTTTTAGCTGATTGAATAGTGTAAAGAATTTATAAAGCTGCTCTAGCAAAAGTGAATTTTCTTTTACAACATCGATAACTCGTATAGCTTCAATAAGAGCCAAAAAATTATCTATAAGTCGATTCGGGTTATTCTTTACATCTTCGAATAGTAAGTTGATTGCTGCATTTTCTGATAAAAGTTCGCGTATTTGCGCATTGGTGATGTAAGACCAGTTATTTGTTTTGATTTTGGATATTAAACTGTCTGTAGAGACTTCATTTGCATCAAATAATAGTACGGCATACGAATGTGTCAAAAGATTTAGTAAGTGCTTGTAGAACCATCCTTTTTCTGTCTTTTGTTCATGAAACTCAATTAGGTTGGTAAAAAAGCTGGCCAAGGTAGTAGACGCTAACTTTTGACCCATGGTAATATTGGTAGCCGGTATATTATCTGGAATAGAATTTAATAACGGATTTAGTAATTCTTCATTGCCAAGTACTATGGCAGCATTACGTAATGCGTCTGGCGAGTCATTCTGAAGCTTGTACAGTAGATCGCCTACATAATTTACTTGAGAGATGTTTTTAGGCACCCCAATAATTTCAATATGCTTTTCGGTATTGTAGTAATTGGTTAGTCCCGCAAGAGGTTTCCCTTTTAGAACATTCCATGTACTTTGATAGTTTCTTATAAAGAAACCGGCATCATGAATATTGTCTTGTAAAAAGTAAGGGTCAATATCCCAATAGATATCAGCATCTGTTTTTTCAAGAATGGTCTGTATCAAAATACTCTCTGCAGTGTTCAAGGCATTAAAACCAAGAAAGATGTGTTTTTTATTCGTGTTTTCAAGGTAGTTTGGTAATTCAGAAACCGAGGTTTTATAGATGAGTCCCTGGTGGCCAAGTCCCTGTTCTAATAATCTGCCATTAAATTGTTTGTAGATGTCTTCTAAATACCTCCAAAAGTGAAGGTAATTTTCAATCATTTCAGAATTATCAGGATTCAATGACCAATGGTTGACTTCCTGAATGGCAGCAACATTTTGGTATAGGGTAGAAGCATCAACTAAGTAACGGTCTACTTCATTAAAATCTTGTAAAAGTATTTGTCCCCATTTTAAAAAAGAATCAAAAGATTCTTTTTCATAATTACCCACTTTTAAATAGGCATTATAGAGTTCAAATAATTGTGTGGTAGTATTTGCGGTGACTAGGTTAGAAACCTTTTCAATAAAATCTTCAATACTATAGATTTCTGGGGCAAGTACTGTTTGAGTAAGTGATTTTGATAGTATTTTTTTAAGAAATACACCCGCACGTTTACTAGGTAGAATAAAAACTACTTTGCCAGTATCTGGGTTATTTTTTAAAACGTCTAGTACTACATCTTGTATAAAACTCTGCATAGTGTAAAAATAAAAAAGCCCCGCAATATTGCGGGGCTTTTAGTTATTAAAACACTTAGGTTTTTATAAACTTATTTTACTAAGTTGATTTCTACCCTTCTGTTTTGAGCTCTACCAGCTCTTGTATTGTTTGTAGCCATTGGCTTAGACTCACCGTAACCTACAGCAGATAATCTAAACTCTTCGATTCCTTTGTCTACTAAGAATTCTTTTACAGAAAGAGCTCTTGACTCAGAAAGGCTTTGGTTTAATTTTTCGCTACCTACGCTGTCAGTATGACCTTCAACAGTAAACTTAGCGTTAGGGTATTCTTTAAGGATTGTGATAATGTCAACCATTACAGAAGTAGACTCAGCTTTGATAGAAGATTTACCAGTATCAAATAAGATAGTTCTAGCGTAATCATTCAATTGCTTTTGAACTTCTTCAGTTACTTCAGGACAACCAGCGTTAGCTACTGTACCAGCAACATCTGGACATTGATCATCTTTATCAAGTACACCGTCACCGTCTTTATCAGCCCAAGGACAACCTTTGTTTTCAGCAGGACCAGCTTCAGAAGGACAAGCGTCATCTTTATCAGCAACACCATCGCCATCAGCATCAGGACAACCAGCTAAAGCAGGAAGACCAGCTTCGTTTGGACAAGCATCATCTTTATCAGCAACACCGTCACCGTCAGCATCAGGACATCCGTTCATTTCTTTAGAACCAGCTTCGTTAGGACAAGCATCTTTGCTGTCTTCGATACCATCGCCGTCAGAATCAGGACAACCGTTGAATGCTTCAAGACCAGCAACTTCTGGACAAGCATCATCTTTATCGTAGATACCATCACCGTCAGTATCAGTACCACCAAATTTAACTGAAATACCAGCTAAGTGTTGGAAGTGAGGAGCTAAGTAATCTTCGAAAGCATGCTTGTAAGAAGATTGTAATGTAAGACCTAAGTTTTCAGTAAACCAGATATTAACACCAATACCACCATTTGCAGTACCAGCACCGATTTCATCAATCCAAGTATAACCACCACCGATCTCTACGAAAGGATCAATAACAGTTTGTCTTTTTATGATATCATATTTAATTGTACCATCTATAGCGTAGTGAGAAAGGTCGTCAACGCTAGTATCACCTAATTTGCTAATCTTGTTAAGAGAACCTCTAGCTCCAACAGAGAAACCATCTCCAATTGACTTAGATACTCCTACATAAGAGATAGAAGGTAAAATGTTCCAGTGATCGTTCACATTGAAGAATTCGTTACCGAAAGAACTTACATCCGAAGTTGGATATACGTCAATGGCATTAACCCCAAATTGCACTTGCCAAGGGTTATTCTCGTCTTGCGCTTGTATGCTGTTGATACCTACTACAAGTAGGGCAACTGCCAATAATTTGCTAAGATGTTTCATGTATTAAATTTTAAGTTTAAGTGTTTATTAGCTGCAAATGTAACTTGTTAAATATTATTAACAAAATCAATTTCCTATTTTTTTTAGCGCATTTAATAGATTAAATACTGCATTTAAACGATTTTTAATTCTTTTCCGACTTCTGTAAAAGCTTTAATGGCAGCATCTAAATGCTCTTTTGTATGTGCAGCAGATAGTTGAACCCTAATACGGGCCTTACCTTTGGGCACTACAGGGTAGAAAAATCCGATGACATAAATTCCTCTTTCCAACAATTTATTTGCCATATCTTGAGATAATTTGGCATCGTATAACATTACGGGTACTATAGCAGAATCTCCGTCAACTATGTCGAAACCTGCATTTTTAATGCCTTTTTTGAAGTATGCAGTATTTTCTTGCAATTTATCTCGTAACGAAGTGTCGTTTTCTAACATATCGAATACCTTAATAGATGCCCCTACAATAGCAGGTGCTAAAGAGTTAGAGAACAAATAAGGTCTAGAGCGTTGTCTTAGTAATGTGATAATTTCTTTTTTACCAGTGGTGTATCCGCCCATGGCGCCACCTAATGCTTTACCTAAAGTTCCGGTAATAATGTCAATTCTGCCCATTACTCCTTTTTCTTCTAAGGTTCCTTTTCCTTTTTCACCTATAAATCCGGTGGCATGGCATTCATCTATCATAACTAAAGCGTCGTACTTATCGGCTAGATCACAAATTTTATCTAACGGAGCTACAATACCATCCATAGAGAAGACTCCGTCGGTAACAATAATTTTAAAACGAGCTCCGTCTTCGTTCGCTTTTTTAAGTTGTGTTTCTAGATCTTGCATGTCGCTATTCGCATAACGATAGCGCTTAGCTTTACACAAACGCACACCATCAATAATAGAGGCATGGTTTAGAGAATCAGAAATAATAGCATCTTCTGCATTCAGCAAAGGTTCGAACACCCCGCCATTGGCATCAAAGGCAGCGGCATATAATATGGTGTCTTCTGTACCATAAAAGTGGGCGATCTTTGCTTCTAATGTCTTGTGTATATCTTGAGTACCACAAATAAATCGAACAGAAGACATACCGAAGCCATGCGTATCCATAGCATCTTTAGCCGCCTGTATAACATCGGGGTGAGATGAAAGTCCTAAATAATTATTAGCACAAAAATTGATCACCTCTTGCCCGGTGTTAATTTTAATAACAGCATCTTGCGGAGAAACAATAATCCGTTCCTCTTTAAAGAGTCCGTCATTTTTGATGTTCTCAATTTCTTGCTGTAGATGTTCTTTAATTTTTCCGTACATATTCCTTTATATATAATCTAGTTCTATTTCAGTATTAATATACACAATGATCTTATGATCCATGGTGTAACCCATATTTGAAAAACTCTGGGCGTAAGTATTTATTTGATGATGATATTTTGGGTTTTGCTCTCCCGTCTTGTAATCTATAATGGTAGCGTGGTTGTTTTTTAATACCACCCTATCTGGTCTTTGAACGGTACCATCTGCCATTAATAGATCGCGTTCATTTAGTACTTCAACATCATTTTGGTAAAATTGCGTCAAATCTTTATGAAAGATGACCTTTTTTACAATTTCCTTTATTCCGTTTACTTCTTGCTCTTTTATCAATCCTTTTTGTAGCGCCATTTGCACGGCTCTATCTAAATCGGCAGTTGTAAAAATAGCGCCCAATATATAATGTATAACATTTCCTTGATTAATGGCGACATCTAAGCCTTCGTCCCATAAAGTACCGGCTAATGCAAGTATCTTAAAATCGGGTCTATTTATGTTGGTATATATATAAGGTATAGTAAGTTGATCTGTACTGGTTTGTTTTTTAGAGGTCTGTGGTATTAATGCACCAAAGTCGTATGATAGTTTGTCTTGCTGATATTCGCCTATACTCTTTAGAAAATGAATGAAAAGACCGGAATAACTATTGGTATTGTGTTCTCCTTTTCTGTCAAGTTTGTTGGCGCTAATAATAAACAGGGCATTAACCGCTCTAGTAAGTACTACATACAGAAGGTTGAAAGCATCTAGCTGTAATTTTTGATGGTCAATTTCATATAGTAATGATTCAAGTTCACCGTATTCTTGAACTTCTTGCTTTTTATTTATAAGTACTTCGGAAAAGCCAAGGAATTCATCTTTTTTTACTGGAAGCCATAATTTAGGGTCAATCTCTTCGTACACGTTTGAATTTGCATAAGGAAAAATAACTACCGGAAACTCCAGCCCTTTAGATTTATGAATGGTCATAATCTGTACCGATTCAATATTTTCGGGTGTACTGATGCTTGCCGAGTTACCTTTCTTATCCCAATAGTCTAAAAATGACTGCATGTCAGAACCATACTTTTGCTCTACATCAAAAACCAAATCCATAAATGCAGAAAGGTGCGCATCTGAAGTTGGAATAAGATCAAAGGTTTTTATGGCATAAGCCAATCCGTCAAAAACCGAAGCCTGTCTTAGTTTAGAAGCATCAAAACCATAAGTTTCTAACAAGTGTGTATTAAGCTTTCCTAAATTCTCATAGATATAGGCATGCTTATCATTTTTGCCTTCCGACAGAAAATTTAAAATCTCATATTGGATCTCTAGTTCAGTAGGTTGAACCATATGCCTTATCAGCTGAACTAAGAAAATAGCTTTGGCACTTTCACTAAGTAATAGAGAATCTGAAGAAACAACGGGAATTTGGTGCTGCATTAAAAAATCTGCCAACATAAGACCATGTTTTTTCTTTCTTATAATAATACAGATATCGCTATAGGAATACCCTTGGCTTAAACATTTTTGAATAGTTGCCAATGTGTTCGCTGCATATTCCTCATCAGTATCTTCTTCTAGCAAGGAAATATTTACGTAACCGCCCTCTTTCTGATTGGTTTCTTGTGTATTGCCAATTTTAAAGAACTCTTGGTAAATATCGTTTTCTAAAAACGGACTAATACTTTGAAAAAAGTTGTTATTGAAGTTGATGATTTCTGCATAACTTCTATAGTTTTTTGGCAAAGTAACCAGGTCTGATTGAATTGTAAATGGGTGTGCTTGGTGCGTTGCCAACTCAAGAAATTGTTCGGCTTTACCACCACGCCATCTATAAATGGCTTGTTTTGGGTCTCCCACCAAAAATAAAGATCCGGTGCTACCTAATTCATCTTCACCCTCCATGGCGCTACCAATTAAAGGAATAAGATTTTCCCATTGCATTTGCGAAGTATCTTGAAATTCGTCGATGAAATAATGACGATACTTTTCTCCAAGGCGCTCGTAAATAAAAGGTGCAGGTTGGTCTTTGACCTCTTTTGCAATTAAGGTGTTAAATTCAGAAATAGACAATTGGTCTTTTTCTTCTTGAATAATCTTCAGTTCTTTTTGTATCGCATTTAGTAATGCAAAAGGAATGATGTTTCTATTGATGTTAGCATACAATCCCCTCTTATATATAAGCTGTTTTATAGCTTGATAATGATGAAGTAATTGTGTTGCTAATTCTTCTGGATCATTTTTAACGGTTGCTTTTACTATTTTTCCTTCAATTAATTTATCCTCTAGTTTGTTATTGTAGAGTTGTGTAGGTGTAAAGTTGCCAGCTACTATTTTTTTGAAATGATTAGGTAAGGTTTCTCTAGGGAAATCTTTTAAATCTAACCCAGATGAAGTGATAACGTCAAGAGCAGCAGTAGCAAGTTCTACAATTTTTTTCTCTAAAGTTTTGGTTTCTTTTTTAAGATGAGCTTGAAGTTTTAGAAAATCGCCTAATTCTATTTCTTGTAAATGTTTTAAATGTTCGGCATTGTTTTCATCGAAAATCAGTTTACCGATTTTTAAGAGATCAAAACCAATATCCCAACTTCGGTCATCTTCAATTTTTTCAATGGCAAAATCTAAAAGCACTTTCGTAAACTCAGGATCCTCACCGGCTTTACTAATTACACGCTCAACAGCTTCTTGTAAAAGTAGGTCTACATCAAGAACAACCTCAAAATTCTGAGGGATCTTCAAATCTTTAGCGAAAGTTCTAATAAGTCTGTGGGTAAACTTATCTATGGTAGAAATATCAAAAAAGGCATAGTTATGTAGTATTTGCTTTAATCTAAGTTTGCTTAATGCTGGTAGCTCTTCAAAAGTGTAATTGGTTTCGTTTATGATGTCATTAAATAACGGATTGGCGCCTTCAATAGAAGTAGTTTTAGAAAACTCGAACAGGCTGTTCAATATTCTATGTTTCATCTCATTTACTGCTTTGTTCGTAAATGTGATAGCCAATATTTTTCTGAAATTCTGCGGCGAAGCCAGTATAATTTTCAAGTAAACCTTAGCAAGAGCATAGGTTTTGCCAGATCCGGCAGAGGCATTGTATATGGTAAAAGAATTACTGGACACTGATTTTTACTGCAAATTAAGGATTCCTGTACAGTTCTTAACAAATTATTACATGAATATAAATGTTAAAATTCGTAACTTTGGAATACAATTAATATTAATCTAAAAACACATAAATTATGGCTTTTGAACTACCAAAATTGCCTTACGCCTATGACGCTCTTGAGCCTCATATCGATGCAAGGACAATGGAAATACATCATACAAAACATCACCAAGGATATACATCTAAATTAAATGCTGCTATAGAAGATACTGACCTTGCTGGGAAGTCTATAGAAGATATTTTAACAGGATTGGATATGAGTAATGGTGCTGTTAGAAATAACGGTGGCGGATTTTACAATCACTCTTTATTCTGGACAATTTTATCACCAAACGGTGGTGGAAAGCCAAGTGGAGAATTAGCAGCTGCAATTGATAGCGCTTTTGGTTCTTTCGAAGAATTCAAAAATAAGTTTACAACTGCTGCAGGTACAAGATTTGGTTCTGGTTGGGCATGGTTATGTGTTCATAAAGGTGGTAAAGTAGAAGTATGTTCTACACCAAATCAAGACAATCCATTAATGCCAGGTGTTGAATGTGGAGGTCAACCAATTTTAGGTTTAGACGTTTGGGAACATGCATATTACCTAAATTACCAAAACAAGAGACCAGATTATATTGAAGCGTTTTTCAATATCATTAACTGGGATGAAGTTTCGAAAAGATACGCAAGTAACAAATAAGAAATAGTAGAAATATTCTTAACTATCTTGTAGGAAACCACTTATGAATTATTCATAGGTGGTTTTTTTGGTTTTAAAATAGAAAAGGGCGGAGAAGTCTCCACCCTTTTCGTCCCAAATCTTACCATAAACTTAACCTACTTATGCTATGGCGAGACTAAATTACTGGTATTGAGTAAATAAAAAAAGGATTTTTAAGAAAAAAATAAACTTTTATTTAAGAGAAGATGTTTTACTAGGGGTAGGTCATTAGGGCTAACTAGTTGTTTTATAAGCCAATTGGTATAAAATAAAAAGACGGAGCAATGCTCCGTCTTTTCCCCAAATCTTACCATGAACTTAACCTACTTATGCTATGGTTCTGTAAATATATAGGCATACGGGGTTTTATAAAAAGCTATTCGTTGTACGTCACAAACTTAGGTTGTACTACTAGAATTAAAAATTTAGGAAGATTTTCTGATTGTGAAGTTAGAAATGGCCGTAAAATAAAAAGACGGAGCAATGCTCCGTCTTTTCCCCAAATCTTACCATGAACTTAACCTACTTATGCTATGGTTCTGTAAATGTATATGCATAAAGGGTATTATAAAAAGCTATTCGTTGTACGTCACAAACTTAAGTTGTACTGCTAGAATTGAAAGTTTAAGAAGATTTTGTGTGGTTGTAGTGTTAGAAATGGCTGTAAAATAAAAAGACGGAGCATTGCTCCGTCCTTTTCCCCAAATCTTACCATGAACTTAACCTACTTATGCTATGGTTCTGTAAATGTAATAGGCTTATTAATGATTATAAAAGGTATTGGCTGAAAGTCTCGTAATTACGTTTAAAAGAGCTTTGTGAAGAAACGGATTACAAAGTTGTAGTGTCCGAAAAATTAGTAAATAAAAAAGGTGGAGAAACCTCCACCTTTTTTGCCCCAAATCTTACCATGAACTTAACCTACTTATGCTATGGTAGCTCTAAATGTAAAGCTGGTTAAGTCAAATCGACCATTGAGTCGTTAAAATACCGTATTCATCGATGAAATGCATAAAATGAATGCATTTCATCGATGTATTATTTAATATGCGCGTTCGTTGTTGCCTTCATAAAAGTTTATGAAAGCCTTATTTACTACTCTATTTCCACCTGGTGTTGGGTAGTTACCGGTAAAATACCAATCGCCTAAGTTTTTAGGACAAGCCTCATGTAGGTTTTCAATGGTTTGGTAAATAATAGAAACTTCAGCGTTTATCCCCTCAGGACTAAGCAGCTCTCCTGTTTTCTTTGAAATTTGTTTCGCTGTAAAAGGAGCATAGAATTCTTTAACGTAATTAATTACATCGTTATCATGACTATTAACCTGTGTCAAGCACTTTTTGTAAATATCTTCTACAATATGCATAGAGTTATTGTCTTCGTGTAAAGCTAAAGCTGCTTTGAAGGCTATGAAATCTTCTAGTTTTGCCATATCAATACCATAACAATCTGGGTATCTAATTTGCGGTGCAGAAGATACTACGATAATTTTCTCAGGAGATAATCTATCTAATATTCTAAGGATACTCTTTTTAAGTGTAGTACCACGAACAATACTATCATCTATAATAACTAGATTGTCACCTTTTTTTACTGACCCATAAGAAATGTCATATACGTGTGCTACAAGATCATCTCTGCTGCTATCTTGAGTAATGAATGTTCTTAGCTTCGCATCTTTAATAGCAACTTTCTCTATTCTAGGGCGTACATCTAGTATTTCATGTAATTGTTCACCTGTAATACCTGTGCCTAAAGCTAGTATTTGTTCTTCCTTTTTCTTGTTTAGGTAGTTTTGAGCTTCCTTAACCATTCCGTAGAAAGAAGTTTCAGCTGTATTTGGTATATAAGAGAAAACGGTATTCTTAATATCCTCGTTAATAGCTTCTAATATTTGAGGAAATACCAACTTACCTAAAGCTTTACGCTCTTGGTAAATTTCTTTATCGCTACCTCTAGAGAAATAGATACGTTCAAAAGAACAAGCTTTTCGCTCTTTAGGTTCTAGTATTTGTTTAATGTCGCTGGTGCCATTCTTTTTAATAATGATAGCTGCACCCGGATCCAATTCTTTTACTTCTTCATAAGGTACATTGAAAACAGTTTGTATTGCCGGTCTTTCTGATGCTACTACGACAACTTCGTCATCTCTATAGTAGTATGCAGGTCTAATACCGCTTGGGTCTCTAAGTACAAAAGCATCACCATGACCAAGTAAACCAGCCATTGCGTAACCACCATCAAAATTTTTGGCAGCCCTTCTTAATATTTTATACACCTTTAAACGTTCGGCTATAAGTGGAGAAGCTTCTTGTTTGGTATATCCTTCCTTTTTAATCTGCTTGTATAATTTAGCAACTGCATCATCTAGAAAATGACCAATTTTTTCCATTACGGTAACGGTATCGGCCATTTCTTTTGGGTGTTGCCCTAGCTGAATAAGATTATCGAACAGTTCGTGAACATTCGTCATGTTGAAATTACCAGCAACGATAAGGTTACGGTGCATCCAATTGTTTTGTCTTAGAAACGGGTGAACACTTTCAATACTATTTTTACCAAAAGTACCATAACGTACATGGCCTAAAAGTAATTCGCCTATATAAGGTATGTGCTTTTTTTGTAAAGCCACATCATCTTCATACTCCGGATGCTCTTTAAGTTCCGTATTAATACGATCGTTGATTTGTGCAAAAATATCTTGAATAGGTTGTTGTTGACATGAACGCACACGGCTCATATAACGTTCCCCAGCTTCTACATCTAATTTAATACTGGCAAAACCTGCACCATCTTGACCGCGATTGTGCTGTTTTTCCATCATTAGATACATTTTATTTACACCATAAAATGCTGTTCCATACTTTTCCTTGTAATACTCTAATGGTTTTAGTAACCGTATTACAGAAATACCACACTCATGCTTAATTGCGTCACTCATTGTTTTTGGTATTAAAAAAGCCCCAAAAAATTGAGGCTAGGGGATTATTGTAATTCTATATCAAACTGAGTCAGTCTTTTAAACTGATGCAGTCTCTCTCTAATTTCTTTACGATCTAAATCAACCATTCTTTCTGTGCCAAATTTCTCAACACTAAAGGATGCTAAATTAGATCCGTGAATAATAGCCTTCTTCATATTCTCAAAAGAACTATCATCGCTAGCTGCTAGGTAGCCAGAAAAACCACCTGCAAAAGTATCGCCTGCACCTGTTGGATCAAATACCTCTTCTAAAGGTAATGCCGGTGCAAAGAATATTTGGTCTTCATTAAATAACAAAGCACCGTGTTCTCCTTTTTTGATGACCACATATTTAGGTCCCATGGTAAAAATCTTTTGTGCTGCTTTAACTAAAGAGTATTCGCCAGTTAATTGTCTAGCTTCCTCATCATTAATAGTTAATACATCTATATGTTTAATGACTTCCATTAAATCATTCAAAGCATTGTCCATCCAAAAATTCATGGTGTCCAATATGATTAATTTTGGTCGTTTTTTCATCTGATTAATTACACCTAATTGAACAATTGGGTGAAGATTACCTAGCATTACTACATCGGCATCATTATAATCTTCAGGAACTACAGGGTTAAAGTCTTCTAAGGTGTTTAATTCTGTAACAAGCGTATCTCTTGAATTTAAATCGTTATGATATTTACCTTTCCAGAAGAAAGTTTTACCACCTTTCACGATTTCTAAGCCAGAAATATCAATACCTCTGTCAGTTAAAAGATCTAAATATTCTTGTGGTAAATCATCACCTACAATAGAAATAATAGCTGAATCTACATCAAATTGAGATGCTGCTAAGCCAATATAGGTAGCTGCGCCGCCCAATATTTTATCTGTTTTTCCAAAAGGAGTTTCGATGGCGTCAAAAGCGACAGTACCTACTATTAAAAGCTTGCCCATAAAATTGTAAAAATTTAAGCTGCAAATATACGATTTTGAAGGGCTAATTAAAATGGTTTTTCAAATACAAATGGTAATAGTTATTAAAGGTGAATTGTTGATATAAAATGCCAACTATTTCCTACCAAAATCAGCAGGAATTTCTCCCCAAGCTTTTGTTTCCCATTTTACGATAACAGTACTGTATTGGTTTTTCTTTAGCCATTCAACAGCTCTATCTACAAGTTCAAAAAGATTCTTGTTTTTGGCAGATACGGTTAGTTTGGTGTTGCATTTCTTCTTGCGCACCCAGCTCATGGCTGTTCTAGAATCTGTGTAGATAATGCGGTCACTATTACGCTCTTTCAAAAATGCTAGTCCGTGAACCAGCGCTAAAAACTCCCCAATATTATTAGTCCCTTGCGGAAAAGGACCCTGTTTAAATAATTTTTTACCCGTTTTAGTATCTACACCTTGGTATTCCATAACTCCGGGATTTCCGCTAGAAGCAGCATCAACAGAAATGGAATGATAATTAGGTTGCCCTATTCTTACTAACTCTTCTTTAGATAATGAAGAGGTTGTTTTTTTCTTTCCTTTAAAATCGGCATAATTACCATTGTAGGCTTTTTTGGCGACCTCAAAAGATTCAAAAGATTTGTATTCTGCACCGGCATAGTTTGCGATAGATTTTTTGCATTCCTTCCATGAATCAAAGATGCCTGGCTTTTTACCTTTCCAAACAACATAGAATTTTCCCTTTTTTGCCATTATTGTTTTAATAAAATTTCGTCGATGACTTTAGGGAAATACTCATATTCTAATTGATGAACTTTAGATGCAATATCTTCTGCGGTATCGTTTTCACCAATAGTCGCTTTCGCTTGTTTAATGATTGCGCCTTCATCGTAATTTGCATTTACATAATGTATGGTAATACCAGTTTCGGTCTCTTTTTGCTCTTTTACGGCATTATGAACATGCATGCCGTACATACCCTTGCCGCCATATTTAGGTAAAAGGGCAGGGTGTATGTTTACAATTTTATTTGGGAATGCATTCGTAATAGCTTCTGGTATTTTCCATAAAAAGCCAGCTAAAACTATAAGGTCGGGCTCTAGAGACTGCATCATATTTAAAATAAAGTCGCTTTTGGAAAAGGCTTGACGGTTAAAGAACAAGGCGTTTATTTCAAGTCTATTGCACCTTTCTATGACTTTGGCATCGCTTTTGTTAGTTAATACACAGCATATAGTAACATCTTTACGGAGTTTAAAATAGTTGGCAATGTTTTCAACATTAGATCCAGAACCTGAGGCAAAAAGAATAATTTTTTTGGTTTTCAATACAAGTGGTCTTTTTAAGAGAGCAAACAATAAAATTAAAGTTCGGCAAATAAAGCAAATTTAAAGCTTGTCAGAATTTAGAAAAAAACGATTATCATTTACAGTTCTAACTACCTCACTACTTTTCAATACCTTTTATCAACGTTACCGAAACAAAATATTAATATGGTAAAATTACTGCACATGTCTTTAATTTTATTAAATTACCATACATTTTAACGACAATTAGTGTAATTAAACCAAAGTTTTTTATTTTTGCCTTCAATTTAAATTTTTAAAACAAATATTATTATGTCAGACATTGCATCAAGAGTTAAAGCTATCATCGTTGATAAATTAGGAGTTGATGAAAACGAAGTGGTAACCGAAGCTAGCTTTACTAACGATTTAGGCGCAGATTCATTAGACACGGTAGAGTTGATAATGGAGTTCGAAAAAGAATTTGATATCCAAATTCCAGACGATCAAGCTGAGAATATCGCAACTGTTGGTCAAGCGATCAGCTATATAGAAGAAGCGAAGTAAAGCATGTTTTCTTAAATAGAATTCAAATTATCCATGTGGTAAACACTCCGCATGGATAATTTTTTTTAATTTACGCTTGGTTTAGATTTAAACAAACAAAAGTTAAATGCAGTTAAAGCGAGTTGTAGTTACAGGTTTGGGGGCACTTACCCCAATAGGTAACAATATTGAAGAGTATTGGAATGCCTTGATTAACGGTAAAAGTGGATCGGCACCAATAACTTATTACGATACAGAAAAATTTAAAGTAAAATTCGCATGTGAGTTGAAGAACTACAGCACCGAAGATCACTTTGAAAGAAAAGAAGGGCGTAAGCTTGATAGATTTGCACAATATGCACTTGTATCTTCTGACGAAGCTATTCTTGATTCTAAATTAGATTTAGAAAAACTTGATAAATTTCGTGTTGGCGTTATTTGGGGAGCAGGAATCGGAGGATTGGAAACTTTTCAGAACGAGGTCATGAATTTTGCTAATGGTGATGGTACACCAAGATTCAATCCATTCTTTATACCAAAGATGATTGCAGATATAGCACCAGGAAACATTTCTATAAAACATGGTTTTATGGGTCCTAACTATACAACTGTTTCAGCATGTGCCTCTTCGGCAAATGCGATGATAGATGCCTTAAACTATATACGTTTAGGTCATTGCGATGTAATTGTAACAGGTGGTAGTGAGGCTGCCGTAACTATTGCAGGTATGGGTGGTTTCGGGGCAATGCACGCATTATCAACAAGAAATGATAGTCCAGAAACGGCTTCAAGACCTTTTGATGCAACTAGAGATGGTTTCGTTTTAGGTGAAGGAGCAGGGGCATTGGTTCTTGAAGAATATGAGCATGCAGTTGCTAGAGGAGCAAAAATTTATGCAGAAGTAGCAGGTGGTGGTATGACAAGTGATGCTTACCATATGACTGCACCACACCCAGATGGGGTAGGAGTGGTTAGAGTAATGCAAAACTGTTTAAAAGATGCAGGTCTTTCAATTGAAGATGTAGATGCTATTAATACACATGGTACTTCTACACCTTTAGGTGATGTTGCAGAGCTAAAAGCAATTACCAAAGTATTTGGTGAACATGCAAAAGATATAAATATAAATTCTACCAAATCTATGACCGGTCACCTATTAGGTGCAGCCGGAGCTATTGAAGCAATTGCATCGATTTTGGCAATGGAACATGGTATAGTGCCACCAACTATTAACCATACTACGGTAGATGAGAATATAGATCCTAGTTTAAACCTTACATTGAACAAAGCTCAAAAACGAGATGTTAAAGTTGCCATGAGTAACACATTTGGTTTTGGTGGACACAATGCATGTGTGGTTTTTAAAAAAATTGATTAATTAGTTTTATGTCATTTCCCACAAACTTATTTAATTCCCATCCAAAAGAGGATGGGGATTTTTTTTTGGGAATAACCAAAATCTTAGGTTTTAAACCTAAAACCTTATCTTTTTATAAAAAGGCCTTTCTTCATAGGTCAATGAATGTAAAAGATGAAAAGGGTAATGCTATGAACTACGAACGGCTAGAGTTCTTAGGAGATTCTATGCTAGGTACTATAATTTCTAAACATCTTTACAGTGAAGTGCCAGAAGGTGACGAAGGTTACTTGACCAAAATGCGATCTAAAATTGTTAGTAGAGAGCATTTAAATGAACTAGGTAAAGATTTGGGTTTAATTAATTATGTAGAAAGTAGAATACCTAAATCGCACTTTGGTCAAAATATACATGGTAATGTATTTGAGGCATTAGTAGGTGCAATCTACCTTGATCGTGGTTATAAATATTGCGAAAAATTTATATACAAAAGAGTTGTAGAGCCCTATGTTGATATTGAACAACTAGAAGGTAGGGTAATAAGTTATAAGAGTTTAGTAATCGAATGGTGTCAGAAGAAAAAGAAATCTTTTGACTTTGACGTTTATGAAGATACAGGCAATGATCCATTAAAACATTTTGCTGTTAAGCTTTCAATTGGTGGTAATGTTGTGGCAAAAGCTAGGGCAACTTCAAAGAAGAAAGCAGAAGAAAGAGCCTCAAAAAGAGCTTTTTTTGCCTTGCAGGACAAGATGGGAAATTAATCATTTCACAAAATGATAAAAAGCTAACATTTTATTAACTTTTAATGTGTTTTTATCAATTTATCTAACTAGGCTTTATAGCTTAGAAGTTTTATATTTACCGTTTTGTTGAAGTATGGCTGCGACTTATAAAATAAATGATGATTTTTATGATGAATCTTTCAGCCTTATAGCTTTACACACTACCTTAGAAGATTTTGCTTTAGCCTACGGATTAAACCAAAGTGTTAAGTCAAAATTTGTAAGAGCAAAAAAGAATTTTATTCTTGCTGAAAATAAATCCTTTCCCATTTTTGAATGGGAAGATGAGTACAATGATATGTATTGGGTATTAGTTGCCAATCATAGCAGTGAAAAAGAACTTATTGTACGAGACGATTTATTTAAGAACGAAACAACATATAAGACACCTAGGCTCATACCTGAGTATAAGGATGTCGACTATCTATTAAAAATAGAAACTGAGAAGGATTTTGATATAAATTCCTTAATAAAGAACATATTAATGTTGCCAAGGGTTATGGCAGCTTATGAAATAAGTACAGACAAACTAAAATCAAAGAACAATCTAATTTTTTAAATATGCCAACTGTAAAAAAGACGAAAATTGTTGCCACCTTAGGGCCTGCAACTAGTAAGAAAGAGGTACTCAGGAGCATGATTGATGCAGGAGTAGATGTATTCAGAATAAATTTTTCTCATGCCGATTACGACGATGTTAAAGAGCGTGTAAAAATGATACGTGAGTTAAATGATGAAATGGATACGTACACATCTATTTTAGCAGATTTACAAGGACCTAAATTACGTGTAGGCGTAATGGCTGGTGACGTTGTAGTTAGCCCAGGTGATGAAATAACATTTGTAACTGGTGAGCCTTTTGAAGGTTCTGCGGAACGTGTTTACATGAATTACAAAGAATTTCCTAGAGATGTAAAAGCTGGGGAGCGTATTCTTTTAGATGATGGTAAACTTATGTTCGAAGTAGTAACAACCAATGGAAGTGATGAGGTTTTAGCCAAGGTAATACAAGGTGGACCACTGAAATCTAAGAAGGGTGTTAACTTACCGAATACAAATATTTCTTTACCGGCACTTACAAAAAAGGATATTGCAGATGCCGAATTCGCTATTTCTTTAGAGGTAGATTGGATCGCTCTTTCTTTTGTTCGTTTTAGTCAAGATTTAATTGATTTACAGAACATCATCAATAAGCATTCAGATCATAAAATTCCAATCATTGCTAAAATTGAAAAGCCAGAGGCTGTTGAAAATATAGATAAGATTGTTGCTTACTGTGATGGTTTAATGGTTGCACGTGGAGATTTAGGGGTTGAAGTTCCTGCTCATGAAGTACCGTTAATTCAAAAGCAATTAGTTTTAAAAGCTAAGAAAGCTAGAATACCGGTAATTATTGCTACCCAAATGATGGAGACAATGATTACTAGCCTTACACCAACAAGAGCAGAAGTAAATGATGTAGCAAACTCTGTTATGGATGGTGCAGATGCAGTAATGTTATCTGGTGAAACTTCTGTTGGTAATTACCCAGTACAGGTTATTGAGAAAATGTCAAGCATTTTAGAGAGTGTTGAAGGTTCAGATTTAATACATGTACCGCATGATCCACCACATATTCGTACAAAGAGATTCATTACTAAATCTATTTGTTATCATGCAGCTACAATGGCCAACGATATTAAAGCAAAGGCAATATCTACATTAACAAATAGTGGATATACAGCTTTTCAAATTTCTGCATGGAGACCAAGTGCACATATTTTGGTATTTACTTCAAACAAAAGAATACTTACACAGTTGAATTTGTTATGGGGAGTAAAAGCTTTTTATTATGATAAATTTGTATCTACAGATGACACTGTCGATGATGTAAACCGTATAGCTTTCAATAAAGGATACTTGCAAGTAGGCGATATGATTATTAGTCTTGCTGCAATGCCTATTAAAGATAAGGGTATGGTAAATACATTAAGAGTTAGTGAAATAGAATCAGGCGATATTTAGTCAGATTTAAAATATAATTCACAAAAAAGGGTCGCTATTTAGCGACCCTTTTTTTATGCTTTAACAACAACTGTTAAGCAACTTCTTTTTCAAAGGCTATAAAATTAACGACATCACCTTTGTTGTCAAAAATAGGTTCTCCTTGAATCCAACATTTATAAGTAGATCCGTCTTTTCTATAGTTGACTACAGTAACCTCAAAAGGTTTCTTTTCTTTTACTGCTTCAGAGATAATTTTTAAGGTAGATTTTGATGTCAAGTTACCTTGAAACATTTTAGGGCTTTTGCCTATAATTTCTTCAGGGTAATATTGACTCATATTCCACATGTTCTTAGTGGCAAAAACGATGTTTAATTTGGCATCTGTAACCACAACAACATTCTTGTCTGCTTTTAATTTGGTATCGAGAATTTCGGTATCAATATTCCAAGAATTAGCAGAAACCAAACTTAATAAAGCAACAGTATCTTCTTCGGTTCGTTTTATTTCTTCATAATTAGAAGCATAAAAATCCCAAGATAGAACAGGTAACATTGTAAAGTCTTGGCTTTTTCTAAACTTGATTACGGCATTGTCGTAATCTTTTAAATCTATCATTCTGTGTAGCTTAGAGTAATAATTAAAATTTCTTTTTCATAGCAATTTGCTATAAAGCTAAAATTTTACCTGTAACGGTTATAATTTTAAGAGAGGATTAGTATTAATGTTTAAGTGTTCGTTGGTTATACTTCAAAAAGTGATTGTAAAAGTTGAACACAAAAGAGCTGATTTTTCTAATAAATTTCCTAAAAACACAAAAAACCCTAACAGGAATAGATCCTGTTAGGGTTGAGAAAATCCATTTTTAATAATTAAAATGATGTTAGTTCCATCCGCCACCTAAGGCTTGATATACATTTACTCTTGCCATTAATTGGTCTTTTTTGGTTTCAACCAATTCCATTTTAGATTCGAGCGCTTCACGTTGTGTTAGCAATACTTCGATATATTCAATTCTTGCAGATTGAAATAAACGTGTAGATAAATCGATAGATTCTGTCAATGCCTTTACTTGGGTTTCTTTCAACGCATAACTCTGTTTCAGGTTCTTCATTTTAGACAATTGATTTACCACTTCGATGTATCCACTTAAAATGGCTTTTTCGTATTCATACACTGCTTGTATTTGTTTAGAATTTGCGCTGTTATATTCGGCTTTAATTGCATTTTTATTGATTAGGGGACCAGCTATGTCGCCAACTGCACTATATATTAAAGCTGCTGGAGTCTCGGTTAAGTACTTAGGTTTAAATGCCTGAAGTCCTAATCCTGCTTTCAATCCGATAGAGGGGTAAAAGTTAGCTCTTGCTACTTTAATATTAAGTTTCGCAGCTTCTAATTCATATTCCGCCTGTCTAATATCTGGTCTGTTTAAAAGAAGTTGAGACGGTAATCCGGCATAAATAGTATCCATCTCGGTTTCGATAAATCCTTCAGAATTACGAGTAATTGATTGAGGTTGACGCCCTATTAAGAAATTCAGTTTGTTCTCCATTTCAACAATTTCTTGTTGTACTTCAAATTTGTGACTTTGATTTTTTAAAACCTCTGCCTCAAATCTTTTTACGGCAAGTTCTGTAGCTCTTGCAGCCTCTTTTTGTAAGCGAACCATTTTTAGTGCGTTATTCTGCAGTTCAAGATTTTGCTCTATAAATGCTAATTGATTATCTAAAGCAACAAGCTCATAATAAGAATCTGCAATTTCAGCAATTAATCTAGTCACCATAAAGTTTTTACCTTCAATGGTAGATAGGTATTCTAAAGCAGCTGCTTTTTTAGAGTTGCGCAGTTTTTTCCAAACATCTAACTCCCAAGTAGCGAAAAGTCCGGCAGAGTAATCTGTTAGTGGCTCAGGAAACTCTTCACCGTCCTTAATATCCAGATTCTTTTCTACTGCTCCGTTACGGGTATATTCACCTACTTTTTCAACTTCAGCGCCAGCACCATAGCTTATGAAAGGGAGGTATTCTCCCTTTCTAGCTTTTACCTCATTTTGGGCAACATCAATCTGCTGCATCATAATGCGTAGTTCTTGGTTATTAGTCAATGCCGTATCAATCAATTTTGTCAGGTTTTCATCTTTAAAGAAATCTGACCATTTTAATTGAGCACTGTTTGTAGAATCTGTTGTTTGATCAACATATTTTGATGGCATATTTGTATTCGCCTCTTTCAAGTCTTTTGTAGGCACGCATGAATAGAATAAACCTACGTTCATAAGAACCACCAAAAGTAGTTTTCCATGCTTTATGGTTTTTTTATTTTTGATCATCTTCTTCTTCTTTGGTTAGTTTTTTAATCATTTGCTTTAATTCGCGAAGCTTTTGGCGTGTTTTACTTTCACCTTCACTTATACGTACAAATTCTTCAGAAATGGGTTCATCAGATTCCCCTTTTATGAGTCCGCGACCGTCTGCAATTGTTGCAAAAATGTAGTATAGCCCTGGTATAATAAGAACACCGATAAGTGTTCCCATAAGCATACCGCCCATGGCAGAACCACCAATTGTTTTATTCGCAATTGCCCCAGCACCATGTGCAACAACTAACGGAATAAGTCCTGCGATAAATGCAAATGAGGTCATTAAAATAGGTCTAAACCTCACTTTTGCACCTTCAATAGCAGCTTCTAAAATAGTACTGCCCTGTCGTCGTTTTTGAACCGCGAATTCGACAATAAGTACCCCATTTTTACCAAGAAGTCCGACCAGCATTATTAGTCCGATTTGAGCATACACATCATTGGCTAACCCCATTGCTTTTAGCATAAAGAAAGAACCAAGAATACCTATTGGTAAGGATAGAAGTATAGCAAAGGGAAGTAAAAAGCTTTCGTACTGCGCTGCAAGAACGAAATACACAAAGATTAATACGACTAGAAATATGTATATAGATTCATTACCTCTTTGCGCTTCATCATACGATAAACCTTCCCAAGCAACGTCAAAACCTCTAGGTAGTGTTTGCTCCGCTACCTCATTAATTGCGGCAATTGCATCGCCACTGGTAAACCCTTCAGCAGGTAAACCTCTAATTGAAGCAGAATTATAAAGATTGTATCTGGTAATTTCATTTGGTCCCAATTTCTTCTCCATAGACATGAAAGCAGAATAAGGTACCATTTCACCCTCTTCGTTTTTTACGAACAGTTTTTCTAAATCTGAAGGCAATGCTCTGTATTCTGGAGCAGCTTGGGTATAAACTTTAAAGAATCTACCAAAACGAATGAAACCTTGTTCGTAGGTACTACCAATTAAAATGTTCAGGTTTTCCATTGCTTTACTGATGGAAACCCCTTTTTGCATGGCGATTTTATTGTTTATTTTTAATTCGTACTGCGGATAGTTGGCAGAGTAGAAAGTAAATAAACCTGTAAGTTCATCACGTTCAGATAGTGCCTCCATAAAATCATTGTTGATTTTTTCAAATTCGTGATAGTCGGTACCATCTGTCTTATCTAAAAGACGCATTGAGAATCCGCCAGAAGAACCAAAACCAGGTACAGCAGGAGGTTCAAAGTATTCAATAACGGCACCGAGGTCTTTTGTTTCTTCCTCTAACTCTTCCATTATTTCATGAACCGAGTGATGGCGATCACCCCAAGATTTTAGGTTGATCAACACCGTACCAGCGTTAGACCCACGACCTTCGGTCATAATTTCATAACCAGCTAAAGACGAAACAGATTCAACACCTTCAGTTTCTTCACAAATTTTCTGTAGTTTTCTAGCAACGTCATTTGTACGCTCTAAAGTTGATCCCGGCGGAGTCTGTATAATTGCGTAGATCATTCCTTGATCTTCGTTAGGTATAAAGCCGGCAGGTAATGTTTTATTGGTAAAGAAAATACCAACACAGAAAGCACCTAAAATACCAAAAGTCAGTACTCTCCTAGCAACAATCTTATTTAAGATTTTAGTATACCTGCCGGTAAGTTTTTCAAAACCTCTGTTGAACCAATCTATAAATTTATCTACAGGAGATTTTTTACGCACTTTACCGTGATTATTTTTAAGAATCATGGCACATAAAACCGGAGTTAATGTAAGTGCGACAATAGCGGATAAAACGATAGATCCAGCCATAGTAATTGAAAATTGGCGATAGAATACACCAACGGGTCCAGACATGAAGGCAATTGGTATAAATACTGAAACCATTACAAGGGTAATTGCGATAATAGCACCACCGATTTCGTTTACCACAAGTTTTACAGCCTCATACGGACCTAAATGTGTTTCTTCCATTTTAGCATGTACCGCTTCAACCACAACTATGGCATCATCGACCACAATACCAATGGCGAGTACCAGAGCGAACAACGTAATTAGGTTAATGGATAGCCCAAACATTTGCATAATAAAAAATGCACCAATCAAGGATACTGGTACCGCAATAATTGGAATAAGAGTAGAACGCCAATCGCCTAAAAATAGAAATACAACAATGGCAACCAAAATAAAGGCATCTCTTAAGGTATGTAATACCTGTTCTATTGATGCATTCAAGAAATTAGAAACATCATAACTAATTTTATAATCTAAACCAGTAGGCAAGTCTTTTTTGAGTTCAGCCAATTTTGTTTTAACTTCTTCAATGACATCACTAGCGTTACTGCCAAAAGTTTGTTTTAATACAATAGAGGCAGATGGTTTACCGTCTAAGTTAGAATAGATATCAAAAAATTCACTACCTAATTCTACATCTGCTACATCGCCTAATTTTAGAATTTCACCTTCTGCAGTGGCTTTAAGAATAATGTCCTTGTACTGTTGTGGTTCATCAAACCTATCTTGGTACATGAGTACATATTCTAAAGATTGTGATGTTTTACCAGAACTTTGACCTATTCTACCAGGGCGAGCTAAAATACTTTGCTCTTCCATAGCTTCTAGAATCTCTTCTGCAGAAACGTTATAAGCACGCATACGGTCTGGTTTTAACCAAACACGCATGGCGTATTTACGACTACCTAAAATTTGAGCACTTGCAATACCATCTATTCGCTGAATTTCAGGAATCATTTTGGTGTATGCGTAGTTGTATAAAAACAATTCATGATCATCAGAATTGTCACTGTACAGGTTTACATACATTAACATACTTGGTTGAACCGGAGTGATAATTACACCTTCTCGTTGTACCAATTCAGGTAGCAAAGGCATAACTTGATCTACTCTAGTTTTTACTCTTACCACAGCTTGATCTGGATCCGTGCCAGGTTCAAAAATGATACGTATGGTACCTTCACCTGCACTAGTAGCATCAGATGCGATGTAACGCATATCTTGAACGCCATTAATTGCGGTCTCTAGCGGAATAAGGGTAGATTTTACCAAAACGTCTGCACTAGAACCAGGGTAGGCTATAAAGATATTCACCGTAGTAGGCGAAATATCTGGGAACTGTGAAATAGGCAATTGCTTTATGGAAAGCAATCCCACAAAAACGATTATTACCGATATGACAATAGCCAATACCGGTCTTTTTATAAACTTACTGAACATGTCTTTTGTATTTGTTTGGTTATTCCGCGTACACGGCTAATTTTGAAATCACTTCATTTGGTTCAGCAAATTCAGTTTCAATTTTTTCATTGTTTTTTACCATACGAATACCATCTATAAGTATTTTGTCGCTTAGTTTTAAACCTTTGCCAATTACAAAAAGGTGAGGAAGTTCTGCAGCTACAGAAATCTCTGTTTGGTGTACTACATTGTCTTGATCTAAAACAAAAACAAATCGTTTGTCCAATATTTCAAAAGTTGCTTTTTGAGGAATAATCAGTGCATCTTTAAAAGGGATGGTCATGAGAATACTACCAGTTTCACCATGTCTAAGAATTCTATCAGGATTTTGGAAGGTTGCTCTAAAAGCAATGTTACCAGTTTCATTATCAAATTCTCCTTCAATAGTTTCAACAATACCTTTTTGATTAAAACGCTTGTTGTTCGCCATTAATAGATGCACTTCTTTTTTGGTGTCCCTATCCGTGCTTATGATATAATCTAAATACTCGGCTTCTGGAACATTGAAATACACCCACATTTTTGAGTTGTCTGACAATGTTGTAAGTAATTCACCCTCGTCTAAAAGGCTACCTTCTCGAACATGTAAGTGATCCATAATACCATCAAAAGGAGCACGGATATTTGTAAAGCCTAAATGGGTTTGTGCCAATGAAACTTCGGCATTAGCTTTGTCAAAATTAGCTTCTGCCATGGCAAGTTCATTTTTAGAAACGACATTACCATCGGTTAAAAGTTGGGTATTTTGTAATTCTATTTCAGCAACCTTTGCTTCTGCTTTCGCTTTCTGCAAGTCTGCTTCGTAGATGTTGGGCATAATATTGAACATTTTTTGCCCTTTTTTCACTAGCTGCCCTTCATCAACGTGAATTTCCTTCAAATACCCTTTCTCTAGGGCTCTAAGTTCAATATGTTTAAATGAATTAATATTACACACATAATCTTTAATGATCGATGTGTCTTTTTTAATGGGACTGGTAATTAGAAATTTAGTGTGCTCTTCTTTTTTTTCTTTTTTTGAATTACAACTTGCCGCAATAAATAAACTGCATGCGGTAGCGATCAGGAGTACGCTCTTGGTCATAAAATTGAATATTTAATTGATTGGAAAATGAAATATAAAGATGCGGAGACACTCAATTTATAAGACAAGTAGATTAATGGATCTAAACTGGCTGTTGTCTTAAAAATGATGTCAGGTCAGAATAAAATCTTGACCGAAAGAAATTTTAAATACGGAATACCTGATATAGGACAAAGCGCCTATCTGCTGTGGGTAGAAAAGTAAATAGCCTTTGAAGTGAATTGCTATTTGTAAAATAACTAAATAAGAATAGTACTGATAAAAGGTAAAAAGAAATTGAAGCATGGTGGTGTTCACCAGCTTTTTTAAAGAAAGTATGTTCACTCTCTTCTTCCTCAATTTCTACAGCTTCAATCTCAATAACCTTGTCTAAATTACCGAAAGTGCCTTTAAGAACTGCATTATGATCAATTACCGAAACTAGATTGTTATCTAATGAATTGGTTAATTGTTGAATGGCATGAAAAGAAGTACCCCCTATATTGTTATTAGCAAATAGAGGACTGTATATACCAGATAGTAATATACAGGTAGAAAGAAGAAATTTTAAAAAACCTTTTTTCATTTAAGAGAACAAAATTATTCTAGCCAATAATGCTGTACAACTAATTGCCGTTAATTTTTGTTAACATTTGATATTATTGGTTTAAAGAGAGAAAATGAAAGATGATTAATTAGAAATCGAATTTTAATTGAACTAAAATTGATTTATCGTCAATTTTTTTAACCGTCTTGTCTTCTGTATTTAAATTAGATAAGGAGATTCCTAGAAGTCTAACAGAGTTTTGTAGCTCTTCTTGATACAAAAGATCTTTTGCAGTTTCTAAAATTAGATCTTTATCTGAGATAAAATAAGGCATAGTTTTACTTCTAGTATTCAAGGTAAAATCACTGTATTTTATTTTTAACGTAATTGTTTTACCTGCTACCTTAGATTTCGTCAATCTTCTTTCAAGTTCTTGGGCAATATGTTCTAGGCGTTCTAGCATAAAAACCTCACTGCTGAGGTTTTCATTGAAAGTGCGTTCTGCACCAACGGATTTTGGAATGCGATGTGGTTTAACTTCGCTGTTGTGTATACCCCGTACCACGTGGTAATAGTAAGGACCGCTCTTACCAAAATTCTCTGCTAGAAATTCGATAGATTTTCCTTTTAAGTCCTTACCGGTAAAAATGCCCAGCTTATACATTTTTTCAGCAGTGACCTTACCTACACCATAGAACTTACGTATATCTAATTCTTCCAAGAAAGGAATTACCTCTTCTGGATTTACTGTTTTTTGTCCATTGGGTTTATTGATATCGCTGGCAACTTTAGCAATAAATTTGTTGATGGAGATACCTGCGGATGCATTTAAGCCTGTTTTCTCTAATATACGTTGTCGTATTTCAGTGGCCAACATAGTAGCGGAAGGATTTCCTTTTTTGTTGACGGTAACATCAAGATAAGCTTCATCTAAAGATAGCGGTTCAACTAAATCTGTATACTCAAAAAAGATAGCTCGTATTTGTTTTGAAATTTCCTTGTACCGTTCAAACCTAGGTTTAACGAAGGTTAACTGCGGACAGTTTTTTTTAGCCATAAATCCGCTCATTGCACTACGTACACCATATTTACGGGCTTCATAATTGGCTGCAGAAACTACACCTCTTTTTTCACTGCCACCTACTGCCAGAGGTTTTCCCTTTAAATCAGGATTATCCAGTTCTTCTACAGATGCATAAAACGCATCCATATCAACATGAATAATTTTTCGAAGTGGTATTTCATTGGGCATAAGCAAATTTAAGACTTATCTTAGTTTTTGGATAGTAGTTTTAACCATTCATATGATAGAAATAGAGCGTAAATTTTTGGTGAAATCTGACGATTACAAGTCTGAAGCAACATCTAAAACACGTATTGTTCAAGGTTTTTTGAATACAGACCCTAGTAGAACGGTAAGAGTAAGAATTAAGGGTGATTTAGGTTTCATAAACGTTAAGGGTAAATCAAATAAAACAGGAACTTCTCGTTTTGAATGGGAAAAAGAAATTTCTGTTGAAGAAGCCGAAAGTCTATTGAAATTATGTGAAAAAGGAATTCTGAACAAAACCAGGTATGAAATTACTATTGGAAATCACGTTTATGAAGTTGATGAATTCTATGATGATAATGAAGGCTTAACTGTTGCTGAAATTGAATTAAACGATGAGAATGAATCTTTTCAAAAACCTGCTTGGTTAGGCATTGAGGTAACCGGAGAGGTTAAATATTATAACTCTCAAATTAGTAAAAATCCTTTTAGGAATTGGAAAGATTAGGTGGTTTTTTAATCCCCTGTAAGGGCACAATAATTAAATGCTCTAATAATTCTTCGTTACTATAGCTGTCGAAAAAATCGCGATTCGGTATCATTACTTCATTCGTTCGATGCATAAATAGCTCACAAATTAGTTTAATATTTTTTTTCTCTTAATAACCCATTTCTTTCTGCAGCTTTTAGTAGGTCTAAAACATAGATCCAAACAATTGCTTGGGTGAAATCATCGTAAAGCTTGAATGCTTTAGGGTAGTATTTTTTAAGTCCGTATAAAAAAGTAGGACTTAAGTTTCTCAACTCCTTAAGTCCTACACTATAATTATGTATAATTTTACTAAATGGGTCTGATGTTTGTTCAGACATTTAAAAAAAGCTACTCATGTTTTCATAATTACGCTTAAGTAGTAAGGTAACACTTTCTTGAACTAGATTATCTTTATTTTCAAACAGTTCGTATAGTGTTTTTTTAGAGATGCAAGGGTCTCAGCAACATCATCCATTCCGACCCTTTCACATCTATATTTAGAGAAAAGCGCTAACGCTTGTTCAGTATATTCGCTTCTTTTTAGCATTATAATAAGCATTAACCTATTGCCATCCGCCACCAAGAGAACGATATAATTCAACCGTTGCTGATAGTTGCGAAAACTTATTGGCAACTAGGTTTAGCTCTGCATTTAGAGAATTCTCTCTAGCTGTTAAAAGATCTAGATACGTTAAATAACCACTATTCAATAATTCTTCTGAATTATTTTCGGCACGTTTTAATGCTAATACTTGCTTAGAGATAAATTCTTCTTTTTCAACTGCAATATTGTAGTCATATAAAGCTTCAGATACTTCTCTACCAGCAGTTAAAAGAGCCTTTTTAAAACTCAGTAAAGACTGCTCTTGTTGTACTTGGGCAACCTCATAAGCGGTTTTAATTTTTCTACCATTGAAAATCGGTTGTGTAAGTCCGCCTACTAAGTTTGCAAATATTGAACTGGAATCTAACCAATTGTCAAACTCTAAACTTTGAAATCCACCTTGTGCCGACAAAGTTATTGATGGGTAGAAATTACTTCTCGCAACGTTAGTTAGTTCAAAACTGTTCATTAAACTATATTCTGCTTGCATAATATCTGGTCTATTACGAAGTAAAAGCGCCGGTACCCCAAGCTGCATTTCACTAGCTAAAGATTGTTCATCGAGCGTATTACGAGAATAGGTCTGTGGTTGTTCGCTTAATAAAATACTTAATGTATTTTCTGCTTGGTACAGTAAATTTTTAATATCCAATAGTTGGCTCTGAGCGCTATATAATTGCGCTGCAGTTTGGTCAACACCAACTTGGTTTGTTTGCCCTGCTTCTTTTAAGGCAGTAATAGTCTCTAAACTTTTAGAGCGGTTTTCAATCGTCTCTTCAGTAACTAAAATCTGCTTATCTAATGATAGAATTCTATAATAGGTCGTGGCAATTTGGGCTACTAGGCTCGTTTTTACCGCTTTATGCGCAGCTACAGTTTGTAAGTAGCTAGCATCACTTGCCCGTTTAGTACTTCTAATTTTTCCCCATATATCTGCTTCCCAAGAAACAGTACCAGAAGTTTCGAATTGGTTATAAGGTTGCGTAAAAAAGCTTCCAAATTGTCCGTTCTCGCTTGTTCTTGCAACTCTTGTTGCACTTGCAGCACCATTAATGGTAGGCAAATAGCCTGCTTTACCCTGCTTAACATAAGACTCGGCAGCTGCAATGTTCTGTAGCGCAATGCGAATGTCAAGGTTATTTTGTAATCCTCTTTGAATATAAGTCTTCAAATGAGCATCTGTAAAAAGGTCTTGGTATGAAACCGACGCAAATGATACACTGTCTTGCGGTAAATTATCGGTTCGATACAAGTTTTCTGTTTCGACATCTGGTCGCTCGTATGTTTTTGCTGTAAAGCAAGACTGCAACAACAATGGCAGTATAGCAACCAGTATAAGTTTATTTGATATTATTTTATTCATGATTTCTTTAGTTCTATTATTCTTCAATAGTTGGTTGTGGAGCACCTGTAAAACGCTCTTGAATAGTTTGGAAAATAACGTACAATGCCGGTATAACGAATACACCGAATATGGTACCGATTAACATACCACCAACAGCACTCATACCAATAGATCTATTACCAACAGCACCAATACCCGATGATAATGCCAATGGCATTAAACCAAGAATGAATGCGAATGATGTCATTAAAATTGGTCTAAGTCTGGCTTTTGCACCATCGATAGCAGAGTCGATAATCGACATACCGTGTTTTCTACGTTGCAATGCGAACTCTACAATAAGAATGGCATTTTTCGAAAGCAGACCAATAAGCATAATCAATGCAATCTGAAAATAGATATTATTTTCAAGTCCGGCAATGCTAACAAAACCAATAGCGCCAGCAATACCTACGGGTAATGAAAGTAGAATTGATAATGGTAGAATATATGATTCGTACTGCGCACTTAGTAAGAAGTATACAAATACCAAACTCAAAATAAAAATAATGATGGTTTGGCTACCTGCGCTATTTTCTTCTTTAGTAAGTCCAGAATATTCATAGGTATAATTATTAGGTAATACCTCTGCAGCTACTTCTTCAATTGCTTTAATCGCATCACCAGTTGAATACCCAGGGTTCATAGCTCCGTTGATTTTTACAGAACTCAATAAGTTAAATCTACTTACCACCTCTGGACCATAAATTTTCTTCAACGATACAAATTGCGAAACGGCAACCGATTCTCCATTAGCATTGGTTACGAATATATGGTTCAATGAATTTTCATCGGCTCTATCTTCGGGTTTAGCTTGAATCATTACACGGTATTGCTTACCGAATTTATTGAAATCTGTAGTATAAAGACCACCATAATAACCTTGCATAGCACTAAAAACATCAGTAACAGCTAAGCCTGCCATTTTAGTTTTCTCAACATCTACATCTAATTCATATTGAGGGAAATTGGCGTTGAAGTTAGTAATCGCGTATTGTACCTCTGGTCGTGCATTAATGGCACCTAAGAACTCATTGGTAACTTTACTTACGGTTTGCCAATCATCAGCATCTTTACTCTGTAAGTTCATCTCAAAACCGGTAGAATTACCAAAACCACGAACACTTGGCGGCGTAAAGAAGAATATTTTAGCATCTTTTAATCCCGCTGTTTTTGCGAACAGGCTTCCTACCACTTCTTGAACAGATTCTCCTTCACCTTCTCTTTCACCCCAATCTTTAAGACGAAGAACAGAGAAACCATATGATCCACCGTTAACACTATTTAGAATACTGAACCCGGTAATGTTCATTCTAGCTTCTATGATATCCATAGATTCATAAATAGAATCGAGTTTCTTTACAGTTTTTTGTGTTTGTTCTAAAGTAGTACCAGGAGGCATTGTAACATCAGCAAATAATAACCCTTGATCCTCATTCGGTATAAACCCAGTAGGTGTAGATTGAAATAGTAAAACTGCAATAACTGCGAATATGACAAGCGAAACTCCAGTTAGCCATTTTCTTTTGGCTATATATTTTACTGATCCAACATATTTATTAGTTACCGCATCAAAACCAGTATTGAAAGCTGAGAAGAAACGTTTTACAACACCTTTCTTTTTTTCTTCGGATGTATGATGAGGTTTCAGTAAAAGAGCAGCCAAAGCCGGACTCAGTGTCAAAGCGTTTACAGCAGAAATAAGAATTGCTATTGCCAATGTGATACCAAATTGTTGGTAGAACACACCAGAAGATCCACTAATAAATGATACAGGAATAAATACTGCCGACATTACCAAGGTAATAGAAATAATTGCACCTGATATTTCTGACATGGCAGATTTCGTAGCCGTTTTAGCATTTGTAGCGCCTTCTTCCATTTTAGCATGCACGGCTTCTACCACCACAATGGCATCATCCACTACAATACCAATTGCAAGTATCATTGCAAATAGCGTTAACATGTTAATAGAATACCCAAATAATGAGAGGAAGAAGAATGTACCAATAATTGCAACTGGTACTGCAATTGCTGGTATTAATGTCGATCTAAAGTCTTGTAAAAATATGAATACCACTAAGAATACTAATAAAAAGGCCTCGATCAAAGTTTGTATCACGTGATCTATAGATGCACTTAAGAAATCTTTAGTGTTATAAGGTATTACATAATCTAGTCCTTTAGGGAAATCGGCTTTACTCTCTTCTAAAATTGTTTGAATTTCATCGATAATAGCATTTGCATTTGAGCCAGAAGTTTGAAAAACACCAACGGCAGCACCAGGCTTGCCCATACCTTCATTCTTAGTCCCGTAATTAAAAGCTCCCAATTCAATTTCGGCAACATCTCTAAGTCTTAAAAATTGTCCGTTTTCTTGAGCCTTAATAATGATATTTTCATATTCAGCTTCATTTGAAAGACGACCTTTATATTTTAATACATATTCGTAAACACCATCGGCATTTTCACCAATTTTACCTGTTGCAGCTTCGAGATTTTGTTCTGTAAGTGCAGCTTGAATATCGGATGGCATTAGCTTATAAGCGGCCATTTTTTCTGGATTAATCCAGATACGCATAGAATAATCTTTAGCACCAAATACAGTAACGTTACCTACGCCTTCAATACGTTGTAATTTTGGTACGATGTTAATTTTAGCATAGTTTTCTACAAAGGTGGCATCATACTCATCGTTATCAGAAAAGAGTGAGAAGAATAATAATGCACTGGTCTGAGATTTTTGTGTGATAACCCCTGTTTGAACAACACTTTGAGGTAATACACTATTTGCTCTTGCAACCCTGTTCTGTACGTTTACTGTAGCAATATCTGGATCAGTACCTAATTTAAAAAATACGTTTATGGTTGAAGCACCGTCATTACTTGCATTAGAAGTCATGTACAACATGTCTTCAACACCATTAATTTGCTCTTCTAGTGGAATTACAACACTATTAAGTACGGTTTCTGCATTTGCACCTGTATAGGTACTTGTAACTTGCACCGTTGGTGGTGCTATTTCTGGGTATTGTTCTATAGGCAAGGTCGTTAAACCTAAAACACCTAGAATAACTATAATGATCGAAATCACCGTAGAAAGTACGGGACGATCTATAAATCTTTGAAACATTGTTGTTTATTTATATGTTTTAATGAATAGCGGATGCTTACTTGGCTGGGCTAATAGCCATTCCGTCTTTTAATTTAGAAACTCCCTCAATAACAATAGTAGTTCCATCTTCAATTCCATTTTCAACTAAAAAGCCTTTTTGCGTTGTGGTAATGATATCTAATGGCATTGTAGTAACCGTATTATCATCTTTTAAAACGTAAACCAGTTTTTTACCTTGAAGATCAATAGTTGCAGTTTGTGGTATTTCATAAGAACCACTATAAATAGTCGGAATTTTAATTTTACCAGTACTACCGCTACTTAATAAGTTATTTTTATTGTCAAAATCTGCTCTTGCTGTTACACTACCGGTTGTACTATTAATAATAGTATTGATCATAGCAATTTTGCCAGGTTCAGCGTAATCTTCACCGTTGATCATAATTAAAGTTACCTCTGGGGCTTGCTCTAAGTCTAAAACGTTATTATCATTTTTAGGCAAAGACTCTTTTAGTTTTAAAAGCTCTTTCTCGTTCATTGAAAAATAAGCACGAACCTCGCTAATATCAGAAACTGTAGTTAATGGTTTAGCCATTGCAGAACTTACAAGCGCACCAATTTTAAAAGGAATCTCGCCAATATACCCATCAACAGGACTAGTGATACGAGAATAACCAATGTTAGAAGTAACACTTTGGTAATTTGCTTGTGCTTGTGCAAGTTGTGCTTTTGCAGTTTCTAATTGCACCGGGCTAATGATATTCTTATCTACTAAAGGCTTTAACTTATCAACTTCCACTTGCGCTACATTTACAGAAGCTTTTGCAGCGTTAGCATCTTGATTTAAAGTTTGAGTTTCTAATTTAAAAAGTAACTGACCTTTTTTAATTTTTTGACCTTCTTCAACATATACTTCTTGCACAAAACCAGATACTTTTGGCCATATTTCTACATTCTGTTTACCTTCAAGAGTAGTTGAGAATTCATTATATATAGTTAAGTCTTGCTTTTCTAATTTAGCGACTTTCAAACTTGGTGGTGGAGGTGCAGCCGGACCTTGAGCTGGTTTTTCTGATGAACCAAAGCACGAGCTTAAAAGAAGCACTGCACTTAATATTCCTATAATTGATAACTTTTTCATTTTAATTGGATGTTTATTTGTATTTGAAAATATAATTGAACCTGTTAAGGTTTTGTTAATTCAGGTTGTTCGGTATAAAACGAACTTAATTTATAAATTTTTTTAAATCAGCTTTCTTAGGGCTTCTATTGTTTCTTTATTAGTAGCTTCATTTTGGTCAAGACAATTTAAATACGCGTCCATTTTTGCTTTATTAGAAATGTATTTTTCATTGTTGTACTGTTGATCATACTTGGCAACTTTTTGAATCATTTTAGATTCATTAGTAGCTTTCTTAATAGCCTGCTCTAATTTTTTAATGAAAAAAGTGCTCTTGTCAGATATTTTAAAATACCTTCTTCTATCGCCAGATTTAGTAAAATAGGTTATCATACCTAATTGTAATAGTAAATTGAGCGATGTAGAAATAGAGCTTTTACTTGCCCCTCTTTTCATTTGACAATCGTCGAATGTAAGACCTACTTCTTCAGTTACTACAAGATTTCCAAATATTCTTGCAGCCAATGGAGGTAGATTATATTCAGCTTCAAAATGTACGCCTAGCTCTTCTATTAATCTTTGTTTATGTTCTTCTTTTTCCATGATTCGAAATTTGAAGCGACAAAGGTATAGTTAGTTCGGTTACAAACAAACTAAAAGAACTTAAATTTTGTTAAAGCTTGTTAAACTTATGTTACAGTCACAAAGATAACTGCTAACTATTTGAAAATTAATTCAATAAAAGATATTTTTAACTGTTTGGGTATTTAAAAAACGTCGTGTTTTCTATGGGAAGAAGACTCTGTTAAGCAACTTATAATAATTGTTAATGTAGAAAGAAGTGATTTAAGAAGCAAAAATGCCCTCTTTTTCAATTAGTGGAATAGTAATGAGGTTTGTTTCGGCAACTGAATTTTTATCGAAGACAAATCGTTTCTCGTATAATTTGCTATCGGCATAGAACGTAACATAAAACTCGTTGTTCAATGTTAAAACATCTTCTTGTACAACTTCAATCTTTTTAAATGATTTGGCTTCTACAACACCAATATTATGTCTCATTATTGAAGTTTTACGATCACCTTCATAACCTTTTGAAACTACCATAGTCATTTCAATAGCAGTTTCGCGATCGTTTAAGATATAAGCATTCCAGTCTTTGTCCAAGAATTCTTCGTTCCATTCGCGAATAATGGCGACGTGTACATCTTTAACAATAGGTATTTCAATATCTTTTTTCACAAGGCGATATTATAGGGCGCTTCTAAATTGCTCTAAAAAGCGTAAATCATTTTCGCTTAATAAACGTATATCAGTTATTTGATGAAGAAGCATAGCTATACGGTCGATACCAACTCCAAAAGCGAAACCTGAATAAACCTCAGGATCTAGTCCGCAATTTGTTAGCACATTTGGGTCTACCATACCGCAACCACCAATTTCTAACCAGCCAGTACCTTTGGTTATTTTATAGTCAGATTCAGTTTCTAGTCCCCAGTATACATCAACTTCAGCACTAGGCTCTGTGAATGGAAAGTAAGAAGGTCTTAGCCTAATTTTAGACTTTCCGAAAAGCTCGGCCGTAAAGTATTGAAGTGTTTGTTTTAAATCTGCAAACGAAACATCTTTATCAATATACAAACCTTCTACTTGGTGAAAGAAGCAATGAGAACGTGCTGAAATAGCTTCGTTTCTATATACTCTACCCGGAGATATGGTACGAATAGGAGGTTGGTGGTTTTCCATATAACGAACTTGAACCGATGAGGTGTGTGTACGCAAAAGAATATCTGGATCAGTTTGAACAAAGAAAGTATCTTGCATATCTCTTGCAGGATGGTATTCTGGTAAATTCAATGCCGTAAAATTATGCCAATCATCTTCTATCTCTGGACCTTCAGAAACGTTGAAACCAATTCTAGAGAAAATATCAATGATTTTATTCTTAACTATTGAAATAGGATGACGCGCACCTAATTCTATAGTATTACCAGGTCTAGACAAATCGCCATATACCTGTTCGTCTGTTTGGTTACTTTCTAAAACCTCTTTTAAAGATTCTACTTTTTCTGTAACAGTATTTTTAAGTTGGTTTACGGTCTTCCCGAACTCTTTTTTCTGGTCGTTTGGTACATTTTTAAACTCCGCAAAGAAGCTGTTAAAAATACCTTTTTTACCTAAATATTTAATTCGAAACGTTTCAACAGCTTCCATATTGTCAGCTGTGAACGATGCTACTGCAGAAATTTCTTCTTTTATCTTATCAATCATGAATGTTGATTAAAGCCGCAAATTTAAAACTTTTAAAACAGGTATGATATGTTTTTGTTGCTTAAGATGAATTAGCTATTAGCAAATTTATCTTTTACATTAGACTTAACATAGGTTAAACACTCATCAAACGATTTAAAAATATGCTCTTCTGGTATTAATTCTGGAATAACACCAACACGTTCCATCATATATCTAGGCTGTTTAAGGACATCAACAAATAGAATATCAATTCCAGATTTTCTAAGTCCGAACAAAACATCTTCCAAGGTATATAAGCCTGATTGATCCATGTATTCCATTCTGCCCATTCTTATGATTACGGTAGATGCCGTATTGGGTATTTGATCCGCCAAATGTTGAAACTCACTCGTAGATCCAAAGAATAATGGACCTTTTAAATGTTTTATGAAAACTTCTTCTTGTAAACTTAAAGGAAAAGCGGCCTCATCTGGCCAGTTAACTTCTTTCTCCAACGACTTTACATCTGAGCGTTCTGCGGTTAAATCGCCCATTTTTTTCATGAACATTAAAGAAGCGAGAACTAAACCAACACCCACTGCATATACTAAATTCCAAATAGAAGATAGTACAAGTACCACAAGCATGATTACCACTTCTGAACTAAATTTTAAAGGACCTATGCTTAAATCTTTAGGTAAACTTGGTATAGCCTTAAGGCCTTTATAATCCATTACGCCTAGACCAACGGTAACGAGTATACCTGCCAAAACAGCTGCCGGTATTTTTGACGCGATAGGGCCAAGGGCTAAAAGGACAATAAGCAGTAGAATGCCTGCCACCATACCAGATAATTTGGTTTTACCACCCGCATTTATATTTACTACAGTACGTATGGTAGCACCTGCACCAGGTATACCACCAAATATTGCTGCTATACTGTTACCTATACCTTGACCTACCAATTCTTTGTTTGGCTTATGCTTTGTTTTGGTCATATTATCTGCGACCACAGAGGTTAGCAGGGAATCTATGGCGCCCAGTAAAGCTAAAGTAAGAGCCGTAAAGACATATGGAGTAACAGTGTTTAAATCGAACTCGGTAAAGATGCCTAGATTTGGCATAGGAAAACCACTTGGTATTTCTTCTATAGTTCTATAATTCAGTCCAAAACCGTATGCTACACCAGATACTACAATCAATGCAACCAAAGCACTTGGTATTGCAGTAGTAATTTTCTTGAAGCCATAAATAATAATGATTGTAGAAAGGGCAAGAATTAATTCTAGCCAAATAATATTATTTAATGCTCTTGGTAATACTTTAATAGCGCCTATTACTCCCGATGCTTCAGAGTTTGCCAACGTCTGTGCCTCTTTTAGCTTATCTGCTTCGGTAATATCTTCAGCTTTAGAAATTGTTTCCTTAAAATCCTCGAGAACTAAAATACCTTCGCCGGCCTCTTCTTTTAATATGTTTTCTAAAATAATTTGTTCTGCCATGGGTTTGTAATTATTTACAAACTCGGCATCTTCTTTTGGGTAATAACCAATTGCGGGTAAAATTTGTGTTACTAGTATTATAACACCAATTGCAGTCATAAAACCAGAAACTACAGGGTATGGAATGTATTTAATGTACTTACCTATTCCTAAAAGACCTAGACCTATTTGCATTAACCCTGCCAATAGAAAAACTACTAGAATAGCTGGTAATGCTTTTTCTATGCTGCCATCGTTCATGGCTACTATACCGCCAATTACCACCATGCTTACTGCGGTCATAGGTGCAGTAGGACCAGAAATTTGTGTATTTGTTCCACCAAAAAGTGCAGCGAAAAAACTTATGAAAATTGCACCATATAATCCGGCACTTGGTCCCATACCTGAGCTAACCCCAAACGCTAGTGCTAGCGGTAAAGCAACGATACCCGCAGTGATACCGCCAAATAAATCTCCTTTGAAATTTGAAAATAGATTTTTCATATTCATAAAATAATCAATTTAAGTGAAATAGAATCACATCTTTGAGACCGGATTCTACTCATATTTTATTAATAAATTATCGTTGGCTGCGAATAATTGATTGATTTCCTAGTATAATAAAACCGATGAATTTCATCGGTTTTATAAGCTCTATTTTATATAAACGACTTCTAGTTGTAGAAATCAACGGCACCTGTAGCAATATCATACATAGCACCTACTATTAGTACTTCGCCGTTTTTTTCCATTTCAGCTAAAACGGGACTTTGAGTTCTAATATTATCAATAGTCAATTCTACATTTTTTGCAGAAACGCTATCTACAAATTCTAAATTTTTAGAATTTCTTAAACTCTCGTCGGTTGGTTCTTTAACCGCATCTACCGCAGGTTCTATCTTATTGATAAGAGCGGTAAGGTTACCTAATCGCGCATGATCACAAGCACCTTTAATAGCACCACAGCTTGTATGACCTAAAACGACAATTAATTTTGTGCCGGCTAGTTTACAACCAAATTCCATACTACCTAATATATCTTCGTTTACAAAGTTACCAGCTATTCTAACGCTAAAAATGTCTCCTAGTCCTTGGTCAAAAACCAATTCGGCAGAAACTCTAGAATCTATACAACTTAGTATGGTAGCGAAAGGAAATTGACCTTCACTAGTATCGTTAACTTGTTCTAAAAGGTTACGATTTGCTTTTAAGTTATTTTGAAATCTCTGATTTCCTTCCTTTAAGAAATCTAAAGATTTCTTTGGGGTCATCGTTGCTTGAGTTTCTTTAGTATGTGCTTTCATATTATTTTTTTATTAAGATATTTTTTAATTACTGTTGTAAAATCAGTATTAACTTTTTATAATTTTTAGCTTAAACTTACATTCGATTTTGGTCGTTGCTCAAAGAATTCGATATAACTTGGCGGATTCTCTACAACACCGCGCTTAGAAATAAGCTTAATGTCAATATTTCTTTCTTTGGCCTTATGGCTGAAATCTTCTAATATTTCTATAATATCATAATCTAAGAATCTTGTTTTTAAGACGTCAAGTTCTAAGTAGGTGTTCTCAGGAAGACTGTCCAACTCTTTCAAAATAGCACCTTTGTTGAAAAAAGTAACTTCTTCTGCCAAAGTCATTTTAATTTTATGCTTACCATCACTATTATCTTCGATATGAAGAAAGTGAGAGTTTTGGTAGCTCTTTAATAAAATAACAACGATACCTACAGCAAGACCTAAACTAATACCAACTAGTAAATCAGTAAAAACAATACCTATAACAGTTACAAAAAATGGTATAGATTGTTTCCATCCTAATTTATACATTTTTATGAATAAGGCTGGTTTTGCTAATTTAAATCCTACAATAAACAAAATAGCAGCCAAAACCGATAACGGAATCATATTCAATAATGTTGGAATCAAGACTACAGAAATCAATAATAAGAAACCATGAATTATGGCAGATAATTTAGTTCTACCACCAGATTGTATGTTGGCCGAACTACGAACGATTACTTGAGTTATTGGTAAACCACCAATAAGACCAGATACGATGTTACCAGCACCCTGTGCAAGTAATTCTCTGTTGGTCGGCGTTACATTTTTATGCGGGTCTAGTTTATCTGTTGCTTCTACACAAAGTAAAGTTTCTAAACTGGCAACTAACGCAATGGTAAAAGCAGTAATCCAAACTTGCGGATTAGTTATGGCACCAAAATTAGGAAAGCGAAATTGCCCTATAAAAGATGAAAAATCTTCTGGTACAGGAACACTTACTAAGTGTTCTTTTGATATTCCTAATACTTCGTTGTCTTGTGTAAAAACATAAAATAAGATACCAATAGCAACAGCCACCAATGGACCTTGTATAATTTGAAATACTTTACCTTTTTTAGAAAGTACCTTATCCCAAAGTAAAAGAATGGCAAGACCAATAATAGCAATTAAGGTAGCGCCCGGGCTAATATTATTTATAGTATTAAGAATCTCTGAAAATGTATTTTCACCATCTACTTGAAAAAATGCCCAATCACCTTCTGGGTCAGGATCGTATCCGAAAAAGTGAGGAATCTGTTTTAGAATGATAATAATACCAATACCGGTAAGCATTCCTTTAATTACAGAAGACGGAAAATAATAACCAATTACTCCAGCCTTTAAAATTCCGAATACCATTTGGATAATTCCACCTAGCACAACTGCTACTAAGAAATTTTCATAACCGCCTAGCGTACCAATTGCTGTTAATACAATTGCAGCAAGACCTGCAGCAGGGCCACTAACTCCGATTTTAGAACCACTAAGGCCACCCACTAAAACACCACCGATAATACCGGCGATTACACCTGAAAATAATGGAGCTCCACTAGCTAAAGCAATACCTAGACATAATGGTAGTGCAACGAAAAATACAACGATACTCGCAGGAATATCATTTTTGATATGTTTAAACATGTAAATAATATAATTGTGCCCTCGAATTAGTTCAGGACAGATTAGTTAATTGATAAAGAACAGAAATGACTAAATAGTCTGGTCTGGTGGGGGAGATAATACTTCTAATGATAGGTCTTGGTAACCTTCAATATTAAAATTGCTATTAATTGAATTTTCAAAAATGGCAACTATTGAAAAATCTAAAGAATTTTCTTTAACGAACTTTTCTTCACCCATAGATTTTTTACCAGACTCTTGTTCTTCTTCGTTAAGGTTGGTAATTACTATTGGGTTGTCAACATCGCATAGCGTTATAATGCTCGGTGCAGTAACTGCAAAAAGCCATAATAACAATAAAGTAATGCGTGCGAAAAATGTCATATACTAAAAATCAATCGTAAAGATAGTGTTGAAATGGTTAAATACTGTTAACAATCTTCTAAAAATCCTTTAACAGTTTAAGTTCGTAGTTTTGAATCCACCCTGTTTTACCATCTGATAATCTAATTTTATTCCAATCATTTAACTGGTCTAAAACATTTACTTTGGTACCTGCATGAATCAAAAATACTTCTGCACTAGTGTTATTAGGCTCAGATTTTACAATGCTTTCTTCAGCGAAAATTATTGCAGGTTGATTTTTATCAAAATCATTTCGTTGTATAAATGCGAAAAGAACAGAAATTAAACATAAGAACAGCGCAAGTAAACTACCAATAAATGTAAATCGTTTTCTAGTGCTGTAACTAGAGTTGTAAAAGTAGATGTATAGAAGAACAAAAAGCAACATAAAGCCAATGGCTACATACGCCCATTGATCAAAAGTTAATTTACCTGTTATGTTTTTATACAGTTTTGATAATCCCGTTTCGGGCATGGTATCAATAGCATCAATGGTCATGTTCTGAGCATAACTCAAATTTGTTTTTACCTCTGTATCGTTTGGTGATAGCAGTAAAGCTTTCTCATAAAAATAGATGCTTTCAGCAATTTTATTAAGCTTGTAATATGAATTACCTAGGTTATAGTATACGGCAGTAGAATGCTTGCCATTACTAAGAATATCGTTATAATACGTTACTGCCTGTTCATACTCACCGGCATTATATGCTTCGGTTGCCTGCTCAAACAATTTGTCGTTCTGAGCGGCGCAAAAGAAAACCGAGAAAAGGCTAATAAGAGTAGCTAGCTTTTTGAACATACTTATAATTGTTTATCCATTATAGAAATTACCTCGCTTGCCTTATCATAATCGGCTTGCATTTGTACGTTTGAGAATGGGCTATATCTTGCCGCTTCGCAATTTTTAAGAAGCGCTATAAAGCTGTCTACTGTAGTGTCGTCTATTTGCTTCTCTGTAAGCAGTTCGTTGATTTTATCTTTACTGAACTCTGAAGTTTCAATCTTCAGCTTAGCCTTCAAGTAATTATGTAGCGCTCGTTCAAGTGCGACATAAAAAGATTCTTTATTGCCCAATTGTTTTCTTGCCGCAGATAAATACTTGCGAGCAAGTTTGTTCGCTTTTCTAATTTTATTGCCAACAATATCACCAGCGATAGCATCTCTTTTCTTTCTAAAGAAAATGGCTAAAGGAATTAGTAATAACGGACTCAATAACCACGCATAGAAGGCGGTGGAATTAAAAAAGTATGAAGCTGATTGACTTGTTAGATTAGGTGTAAGTTTTAAGAAATTGAATTCATTTCCGCTGCTAATAACCGATTGCTTGTTGCTATTGGTATTTGCATCAGAATTAGACGAAGCACTTAACGGACCTTCTAAAACATTAATAACAATTTCATCGGATGTTAACGTGGTATATTTTCCGGTGGATGGATTAAAATAACTAAAGCTCAAAGGTGAAATAGGATATTTACCTCTAAAAGATGGCACTATGGTGTATTGGTTGCTCACCTTACCTTGCATACCTGCCAAGGTAGTTCTAACACCTTCTGTAAACTCGGGCTCATAAACTTCTAACGCACTTGGTAATTCAGGTTCTGGAAGCTTAAATAATTTTAAATTTCCCTTACCACTTACTTCTACCGTTGCTTGTAAAGATTCTGTCGCGTTTAAACTCGTTTTGCTTGTCGTTACTGAAAAATCAAAATCACCTACAGCACCATTAAAATCAGCAGGTTGATTGTCTATTGGTAATGCTTTTACATTAATAGTTCTATTACCGGCAGATACAGTTTTGTTTGTTTGGGCAAACATTCGTTGACCAAAGAAATCTCGTCTTGCAGTAGGAACATCAACCGTTACCTCAAGAGATAAAGGTTCGATGTTTAATTTTCCAGATTTTTGAGGATAAAGAACCACACGTTTTAAGATTACATAACGATATGGTTTGCCTTTGTAAGTGCCATTTTGCGCACTAAGCATGTTTACTTTAATATCTTGACTCCAGAAATTATTATAAGTTGGGTTGTCTAAAGGTTGATAATTCGACACCCTAATATCTGGGCTTACATACAATTTGTAAATAACCGTAATGGCTTCATTTAAATACGGATTGGTTTTTGAAATCTCGGCAACCAAATGTAAATTTTCATCTGCTATATCATCAGCTGTCATTTGATCACTAGGCTTATCAACCGCTGCAGTTACTTCTACATTTTGCGCCAATGACTTATAGGTTTCCCCACCAATTACAATAGATGCTTGTTTAATAGTGAATTTACCTCTTGCAGTAGGAGATAGTGTGTATGAATACGATTTCGAGTAACTTCTAACACCATTGATCCATGAAGAACTAATAGATTGAGAAGGTCCCATAACTACTTTGAATCCGTTGAAATCTGGCGGACTAAAATTATCGCCATCACGGTTCATAATAAAATCTACACGCAGTCTTTCGTTTAAACCAAGCTTAGGTTTGCTTAGTTTCATCTCAAAAGTAACAGCACTGTTATCTTGGCCCATCATCAAAATTGATGATAGAAAAACGGTTAATACTAACCCAAGTTTAGCTATGGACTTAAAGTCTACCAATCTTTTTCGGTTTTAATTTTAGCACCTTTTACCTTTTTAGCATCGATTTTATCTTGTACCTTTTTTTCTGCATTTTGCATGGCTCTCAATAAATTCTCGACCTGCTGCTTAGAAAGTTGATTAGGTCTAGGTTGTTGTTGCTCTTGTTCGTTGTCGCCATCGCCCTGTTCAGGTTTCTTCTTTTGATCAGATTTGTCCCCTTCACCGTCCTTGTTGTCATCTTTCTTCTCTTCGTCTTTATCGCCTTCGTCACCCTTGTCACCGTCTTCGCCTTGGTCTTTCTTGTCCTCGTTGTCGCCTTCGTCCTTTTTATCTTCGTCTTTGTTCTCGTCTTGATCTTTGTCCTTATCCTTATCGTCTTGATCTTGCTTGTTTTCGTCTTGCTCTTTTTTCAAAAGCTCTTTTGCCAAGGCTAAATTATAACGGGTTTCTTCATCTGTAGGATCATTACGTAAGGCTTCTTTATAAGCTTCTACCGCCTTAGCATAATCTTTACGCTTCATAAAAACATTACCCATATTGTGGTAAGCTTTGTGTTTATCTGCTTTAGATGTAGATGCTTCGCCAGCTTCTTTAAATCTACCAAAGGCTTCATTATACGTTTCATTTTCATAATAGGCGTTACCTAAATTGTAAGGGGCAGCACTGTTATCTGAACTCTTTGAAATTGCCTTTCTGTAATCTACTTCTGCAGCAATAAAATCATCTTCTGATAATGCCTTGTTAGCATCCCAAGTAAGATTGGTAGATGATTGTAAAGACTTTTGTTTTTCTTTCTCATCAACCTCTTGAGCAAAAGATGAAAAGCAAATAAAAAGTAGTATTAAAACTGTATTTATTTTATTCATTTCTTTTCTCATTGAACAAATTAAGTTTCTTTAACCAGCTTGTCTTGCGGTCCAAGATAAATATATCTAAAAAGAGAAGCAACAATGCCCCGCCAATAAACCATTGAAACTGATCTTTATATTCTGCGAATTGTTTGGCTTCGAATTCCTTCTTATCCATTTTCAACAATTCTTCTTTAATAAATTCTACAGCTGCATCGGTGTTAGAACCATCTATATATTGTCCATCACCTTCATTTGCGATATCTACTAAAACATTCTCATTTAATCGAGTAATTACGGTTTCACCTTGACTGTCCTTTTTTAAGCTTTCTAAAATTCCGTTTCTTTTAATCGGAATCGGAGCACCTTTTTCTTTACCAACACCTATAGTGTAAATAATAATACCTTCATCAACGGCATCTTCTACAGCGTCTATGGTAGAACCTTCAGAATGATCTTCGCCATCAGAGATAATAAATAATACACGGTTGGTCTGTTCTGCATCATCGTAATAAGTAGTAGCTAGTTCAATCGCTTGGTCAATAGCCGTACCTTGAGATGTTAGCATATCTGTATTCATGCCCTGTAAGAACATTTTTGCAGCACCATAGTCAGTTGTAATTGGTAGTTGTGGGTATGCTTGCCCAGCGTAGGCTATAATACCGATACGGTCACTTGCAAGTTGGTTTATAATTTCAGAAACCAATCTTTTTGCCTTCTCCAATCTGTTTGGGGCAATATCTTCTGCAAGCATACTTTTACTTACATCAACAGCAAAAACAATATCTACCCCTTCTCTTTTAACGGTCTCTAGTTTTGTGCCAATTTTAGGATTTACAAGACCTACAATCATAAGCGCCAATGCAAGAATAAAAACAACCAATTTTAAACCTCCTTTATTATAAGAACGATTTGGTGTCAGCCTTTTTAAAAGTTCAGTGTCTGCAAATTTCTTTTGTGTTCTCTTTTTCCATACCAATAATAATAGGAACAACACCACTATCACCGGAATGATAATGAGTAAATAGAAATATATTTTTTCGTCGTACTGTACCATATTATACAAAGCTTCTAAAAAGCGTGTTTCTTAAAATCCATTCTAATAAAAGCAATCCTCCAGCTAATAAAATCCAAAGTCTAAATTTCTCTTCGTAGCGGTAATATTTAAATTCCTCTACCTCAGTTTTTTCTAGTTTGTTGATTTCATCATAGATTTCTTCTAGAGATTCGTTGTCAGTAGCTCTAAAATATCTCCCTCCTGTAGTATTTGCGATATCTTTCAGTAATTCTTCGTCTATTTCTACCTGTCGCATGCCAAACCTGAAAGAGCCATCGGCATTATAAGAAATAGGTGTAAGGGCATTACCGTTAGTACCTAGACCAATAGTATATGTTTTAATGCCAAATTCGAGTGCAAGTTCAGATGCGGTTTGTGGCTCAATAAAACCAGTGTTGTTAACACCATCGGTCAACAAGATGATGATTTTACTTTTCGCCTTACTATCCTTTAAGCGGTTAACAGAAGTTGCTAGTCCCATACCAATGGCGGTACCATCATCTAATTGCCCGTATGAAATTTCTGAAAGAGCATTAAGCACAATAGCTTTATCTGTAGTAATGGGTGTTTTAGTATACCCTTCACCAGCATAAGCAACAAGACCAATACGGTCATTAGGTCTTTGCTTGATGAAATCTGCAGCAACTTCTTTCAGTGCCGATAGTCTGTTAGGTTTTAAATCTCTTGCAAGCATACTAGAAGAAACATCAATAGCCATTACAATATCAATACCTTTTGTGGTTTTGGTTCTTGTAGATATATCTTCTGTCTGTGGTCTTGCCAGCGCTACAATGATGGCACCTAATGCCAATATGCGCAGAATAAACAAACCTGGCTTTAATTTTGGCAAAATACTATTATAGGTAAAACCTTTTGCGCTAGAAATTCGCAAAGATGCGGTTTGCTCTTTTTGTTTAAATATATACCACACGATTGCTAATGGCAGTAATAAAAACAGCCAAAAGAAATCAGGATTTGCAAATGATATATTCTCGAACATTTATAATTCTGTTTTTACTTCAACCGATGCTAAAATTCGGTCTACTATTTCTTGTGCGTACGTGTCATCTTTTAACCAAGTAAGAATTACATACTGTTGAAAACCTTTTCCTCCAAATAGGAGCACGGTATATTCGCCTTCCATTAATTCTTCAGATCCTGGTGCTAAAAATTTACCACTACCATAAACTTTCACCCCTTTAACTCCGCTAATAGTGCTAAACTCTTCTTGCTTGGTAATGATGTTCTTTGCACCCTGACTTTCAAAATTCGATAAAATCTGTTCAATGGTTTTATCAAACTCTGGTTCTACATCTTTTTGTGCTAGTGTTACAGATGTTGTTGCTACATTAAAAAGACCGATCGGACTAGAATATTGAAATGCCTGTATATCTTCAATGGCAGCTTTAGCTTCTGCAGGTAATTTTATTTTTTGACGGACCAAAACCTGAGGAGTCTCTACTTGAATAGGAGGAAAACCATAACTACTACGTACCCATTCGCCCTCTAAAAGTTCTTTTGTAGGGTGCCCTAAAACGGTATCTTTTAAATAACCGAATCCGAATTTTACGCCGGCAATGGTAATGCCTATTAGAATTAAGGCTACGGTAGATATTATAGCAATTTTTATTTTCTTCTTTTTAGCCTTGCGCTCAAGCTCTTCTTGGTATTCGGCTTGTTCTAGCAACTCTTCTTCCGTTGGTTCTGGTAAAGCTTCGTGTGTTTTTTCTACAATCTGCTCAACTAGCTTTCTATCTTGTTCTGCAACCGATGTTGAAGGTTTGTTCTTGGCGAATTTCACTAAATCTGCCGTTTGTAATATCTGTGAAAATTGTTTGATGGTGTCATCATCTAACTGCAATTCTCCGGCATCTTTTAGAAGTTCTAATTTTTCAATTAGTTGTCCTGTTGTACTTTCCATGGCAGTTACATGGGCGTCTTCCTCTAAGTAAGAACGTACAATGGTGGTCAATTCAGAATAATACTCTTTGTACTCGTCTTGAATTAGATATTTAGAATTTTCTAAACGTTTAAGTTCTAATAAGGCTCTGTCATACGGTGGTAAAAGAGCTACTTTTTCTTCTTCGGTAAGTGGTTTTTTACGAAATACGAACCAATATAAGAGTCCACCAAAAATCAATAAAACCAGTAAACCTATGAGTAAGTATTTCCAAAAAGCTAGGTTGCTTTTTTCGACATTGATAAGTGGTTTAATGTCGTACATTTTCTGATTTAAGGTATCTACTGGTATGGTAGCTACATTGATCAGTGTAGAATCGGTCATATAGCCGGTTCCATTAATATCTATACGTTGCGATGGTAATTTGTACGCACCAGAATCGAATTGTGTAAGGGCGTATATTTTTTGAAGTGTAAGTCTGTCTTTTTCCCTTGTGGTATCTGTAGCGAATGCCTCTACGGTTTCTAATGGAGAAAATGTTTGTCCCTCCGGGAAAATAACAAAATCAGTAGAATCTATATCGACCGTAACCGTCCATTGAACCTGTTCGCCAATTTTAATAAAAGTGGTATCGACCTTTGTCGTAATATTTGGTCGTTCTTGAGCAGATAGTTCAACGAAGAACAGCAGAAATACCAATAAAGGTGAAATTCGTTTTATGAACGAAACACCGCTTTCAATTGTTCTATTAGTAGTCATCATTCGTATCAACCTCTTCGTTTAAAATAGCCCAATAATTTTTTCACATAACTCTCATCGACCCTGCAATCTAAAACTCCGCAACCAGCTTTGGTAAACGATTCTTTAAAATAAGCAACACGTTCTCTGTTATATGTAGCATAAGCGTTACGTACTTTTTTAGATTTGGTATTCACCAATTGTAGTTTACCGGTTTCGGCATCTTCAATTTGAACCATACCTATATTCGGGATGGTTTCTTCACGTTCATCGTAAATGCGAATACCTGTTACGTCGTGCTTGTTACCTGTAATCTTTAACGTCTTTTCATATCCTTCATCAATAAAATCAGAAAGAACAAAAACGATAGCTTTCTTTTTCATGATGCTGCTCAAGAATTTTAATGCCTGTGCAATATCTGTTTTGTTGCTTTTAGGCTTAAATTCTATCAACTCTCTAATAATGCGTAAAACGTGTGTTTTTCCTTTTTTAGGCGGAATAAAAAGTTCTATTTGATCAGAGAACAAGATGACACCGACCTTATCATTATTTTGTAGCGCACTAAAAGCTAACGTTGCAGATATTTCGGTAACGATTTCATTTTTAAATTGATTGGTAGTACCGAATAATTCAGATCCGCTAATATCTACCATCAACATCATGGTCAATTCTCTCTCCTCTTCAAAAACCTTTATGTAAGGTTCGTTATATCGGGCGGTAACGTTCCAATCAATATTTCTTACATCATCACCAAATTGATACTGTCGTACTTCACTAAAAGTCATACCACGACCTTTAAAGGTAGAGTGGTATTCCCCACCAAACATATGGTCAGAAAGACGTCTCGTCTTTATTTCAATTTTCCGTACTTTTTTGAGTAGCTCTTTGGTATCCATTTTTTTAGTAAACAGTTTACAGTCTCCGTTAGCAGTGTGTCATATTCGGTATCAAATAATTGTATTTACCGAATATCACAAGCAGATCAAGGTACTTCTATCTCGTTTACAATCTTGTTGATGATATCAACAGAGGTAATGTTTTCAGCTTCTGCCTCGTAAGTGATTCCTATTCTATGTCTTAAAACATCATGTACAATAGCTCGTACATCTTCAGGAACAACATAACCTCTTCTTTTAATGAAAGCATAACATTTAGCAGCGGTACCTAAGTTGATACTTCCCCTTGGTGATGCACCAAAACTGATTAAAGGTTTTAAGCTTTCTAAATTATATTTTTCAGGATATCTAGTAGCGAAAACAATATCAAGAATGTATTTCTCAATCTTTTCGTCCATATATACTTCACGTACTGCTTTCTGTGCACTAAGTATTTGTTCTATGGATACAACAGCGTTTACGGTCTCATAATTACCCAATAAATTCTGACGCATGATTAACTGCTCTTCATTAATTTTCGGATAATCAATAACGGTTTTCAACATAAAACGGTCAATTTGCGCTTCAGGTAACGGGTACGTACCTTCTTGCTCAACTGGGTTTTGGGTTGCCATTACTAAGAAAGGTTTATCAAGAATAAAAGTTTCGTCACCAATGGTCACTTGCTTCTCTTGCATAGCTTCCAATAAAGCAGATTGAACTTTAGCAGGTGCACGGTTAATCTCATCTGCAAGAACGAAATTTGCGAAAATCGGACCTTTCTTAATAGAAAAGTCGTTTAATTTCATATTGTAGATCATTGTACCAACAACATCTGCAGGCAGCAAATCTGGTGTAAACTGTATTCTACTAAAACTACCTTTAACAGCTTTTGAAAGTGTGTTGATCGCCAAGGTTTTTGCTAAACCGGGTACCCCTTCCAACAAAATATGACCTTGTCCTAAAAGTCCGATTAATAATCGCTCGACCATATATTTCTGGCCTACGATTACCTTATTCATTTCAAGCATCAGTAAATCGATAAAAGCGCTTTCTTTTGCTATTTTCTCATTAACAGCACTAATGTCAATTGAAGTATTTTCTTCCATTTAAAACTATATATTATTGATTGTTAAGGCTTCTAATTTTAACAGTTATGCAAATTGAAAATTTATTCACTCAGTCGCTGTTAATGATAGGTTAAAAAAATGGAAAACCCCATATTTTTATGAAGGTTTTAAGGGATTTCTTTTTAATTTCATTAATCAAATAACAATACATTGAAATATTCTAGAATAATTGCGGGTACAATGACTTGGGGTAAATGGGGTAAACAGCATTCTACCACCGAGATGATTTCACTAATGAATCATTGTTTAGAAAATAACATTACCACTTTTGATCATGCCGATATTTATGGTGATTATTCCAATGAAGAAGATTTCGGTAAAGCATATAAAAAAAGTGCCATCAAGAGAGAAGACATTCAATTGATCAGCAAATGTGGTATTCAATTCGATGTAAAGGAAAGAACCAATAGGATTAAGCACTACGATTATGATAAAGACTATGTTATATCATCGGTAGAGCGGTCTTTGAAAATGCTACAGACAGATCATTTAGATATGCTGTTATTGCATAGACCTAGTCCATTAATGAACCCTTCAGAGATTGCAGAAGCCATAGATAAATTAAAGAATGATGGAAAGATCAGGCAATTCGGAGTGTCGAATTTTACGCCGTCTCAAATTCAACTTATAGAAAAGGAAATTCAAGTTGAGGCGAATCAAGTAGAGTTTTCATTGTCATCTAACACAGTAATGAACGATGGTACTTTAGACGATTGTATCATTTTTGACCGATTAGCAATGAGCTGGAGTCCGCTTGGCAATTATTTTAGAGAAGAGTCAAAGGCAAATGCAAGAATTAAAAAAGTATTGGTTGATTTAAGTAAAAAATATGATGCAACAGAAGATCAACTTTTATTGGCTTGGATCTTAAAACACCCTTCTAATATTAACCCTGTGGTAGGCACGGCGACACCAAGGCGATTAAAAATGGCAATGGATGCGGTATCAATTGATATGGATGTTCAAGATTGGTTTATCTTGCTAGAAGCTAACGAAGGACATGAAGTTGCATAATCAAAAAATATAATGACGAAAACAGCATTTATTACAGGAGCTACCAGTGGTATAGGAAAATCAACAGCGATTCTTTTTGCCCTTAACGGAATTAATTTGGTGTTATGCGGTCGACGTCAAGATCGGCTAGATGCCCTTAAAGAAGAATTGGGTAAAGAAGTTCAGGTACACACTTTAAATTTTGATATCCGTAATAAAGCATCTGTTCAAGAAGCAGTTGATTCGCTACCAAAAGAATTTTCTCAAATAGATATTTTGATTAATAATGCAGGTAACGCCCATGGTATGGATACCATTCAAGATGGTAATGTAGATGATTGGGATGCTATGTTAGATATTAATGTGAAGGGACTTCTATATGTTTCAAAAGCGATAATCCCCCAAATGGTAGCTCGAAAATCTGGTCATATTATCAATATTGGTTCTACAGCAGGTAAAGAAGTATACCCAAAAGGTAATGTGTATTGCGCAAGCAAGCATGCTGTAGATGCTATAAACCAAGGAATGCGAATAGATCTAAACGGTACAGGTGTTCGTGTTGGCGCGGTAAACCCAGGGTTGGTAGAAACCGAGTTTAGTAATGTTCGTTTTAAGGGCGATGAAGATAGAGCTGAGAATGTATATAAAGGATTTCAACCTTTAAAACCGGAAGATATCGCAGATATCATTCATTTCGTAATTACTAGACCGTATCATGTAAATATTGCCGATTTAATAGTAATGCCAACAGCACAAGCTTCTTCAACAATTGTAGATAAAAATTGATGCTATGAAAAGATTTTAGAATAAGATCTTTAAGGCCAAAAGCCAAAAATTATAACTTATGATTAATAAACGCCTTTTGGTAAAAAACTTACTCGCTCATAACGACGAGAATAGTTTTTACGATAAAAAGCGATTTATTTCAATAGGAGAAAAAGAAGGTAAGGGTAAGTTTTTAAAACATGTTTGTGCATTGGCAAATAGCAATCCGGCAAATAATTCTTTTATAGTTGTTGGGGTTGAAGATGAGGATAATAAAATAGTAGGGGTAGATTTTTTTGATGACAGTAAGATTCAAAATTTGGTCAATGCCTATTTAGATAATCCCCCGTTGATATCTTACGAGAATATTCCATTTCCGCATTTGCCAGAAGGTAAAGTGGTGGGCTTGGTGACTATAAAATCTATTGGTGAAATTTGTTCACTCAGAAAAAACATCTGGAAATATTATGGAGGTTCTGTATTTTTTAGAGAGGGTAGTATAAGTCTACCAAAAGTTTTTGATATTGAATTAAAAGATAGCAACTCAGAAGCTGTCGCAACAATTGAGCAACATGCGAAAAACAATATAGAGCTTACTTTAGATGGTGTTATAGATTTTTTAAATCATCGACATAAAGATCTCGAAAGTGATTACAAGGTTTTTAAAGAACAATTTGTGGTGTGTTGGGCAGGCAATAAAAAAGTAGTCAATGGAGAAACATATTTCTATAGGGTCGACATTGAATTAATAAACGAGCAGGTAAAATTATTCTACTCTAATTTAGATGAGGTTACCATTACGTATAACAATGATTCATTTACTACCATTGAGTATGTACAGCTTGGGTTAGCAGCTAAGCAAAAGTATTACCCTTTAGAAAAGGTGGTCATAAATTTCAGTGAAAACGGCACCTATCAAATTACGAGCGATTTACTTTTTGATCCCCCAATACATGATAATGAGGAACTAGAAAGAATTTATAAGAGTAATAATGCTTTGGTGGCAAAGGCAAAAAAGAATACCGAATTGAGTATTGCCGAAGTGAAGCAATTGAAATATTTAGCAGATTCTTACTTGATATGTTTTCTTAACGGATTCGAAGAAGCTAAAGAGCGAATGGAAAAAGCGAGGCAAGTTTTAAAGCCCAAATATCCTGGAATAAATGCTTCACTCAAAGAAGCGCTTCGTGTAATTAGAAAAGTTAAATATTCTTAATCCAAAGTTGCTGGTAAGGTTTTAGTGGTAACTCGTTATGAATAAGTTCAAAAGTCTTGTCTGTAAGTAGATCAATAGAATTTTTACCCGTATGAATTCCGATCGAAAGTAACCAAGCTACATTTAAGGTTTCGGTAATTTCATTAAAGTTCGATAGTACCCAAACGCTATTACCTTCATGAGACCGCTCATAAACGAATACATGTTCGTTAGGGCAGCTGTGAATTTTTAAATCGTTAGCATCTGCAAATACGGTATGTTCTTTACGTAAACGAATCATGTTTTTTAATCCGTTGAAAATGATAGTTGCAGGACTATCTTTTTCTGTTTTCAATTTAGCAACAACCTCCCAATTTTGCATAGGTCTATTTACCCATCTATTGTCATTTACATGGTCTTCATTTTGCTCGTATGAATAGTCGTTTAATGTACCAATTTCATCACCGGCATAAATCATAGGTATACCGCCAAAGGTCAAAATAATACCATGCATCATTAAGATTTTAGAGATAGCATAGTCGATAATATTTTTGTTGTTCTGCGCTAAGGCAGTTTCTAGACCTAGTAATGATGCGGCGCTTCCGGTAATTCTACCATCACCATTTTTAGGGTTGTACATGAACATTAGCCCTTTTGCTGGTGACCATTCTAATTTACCACAGTAATAATTTAATATAAACTGTTTATGAGCCGTTGGGTCAAAGCCCATGGCGCGAACAAAATCATCGTCATAACCAAGTCCGATATCATCGTGGCATCGAATGTAATTGATCCAAGTAGCGTCATTGGGTTTATTCGGAATTTCGGTAACACTCTTGACCATTAAATTGGCTTTTTTAGTGGCAATCGAATTCCATAATAAAGCCATTAAAGAGGCATTATATGCCACTTCGCACTCGTTACCTTCAGTAGTGTCTTCGCCAAAATATTTTATAATATTTCTAGGAGCCACAATAGCTTCTGCCAACAGAATAACACCTGGTGCAATTACCTGTAGGCACATTCTAAATAGTGAAATTAAAGTATGTGCTTCTGGTAAGTTTTGTGATGATGTCCCTAATTTTTTCCAGAGAAAAGCAAGCGCATCAAAACGGATAACATCTACCCCCAAATTGGCAAGAGACATTAGGTTGCCAAGCATTTCTATAAATACCTCCGGATTCCTATAATTTAAATCCCATTGATAATTATTAAAACAGGTCATAACCCATTTTTCCATTTCTGGATTGTAGGTAAAATTGCCCGGTGCCGATTGTGGAAATATTTCAGGTAAGGACTTTTCAAACTCGTCAGGGATATGGCGGTCAGAATAAGTGTAATAGTAATTTTGATAGTGTTGGTTACCCACTTTGGCTTTATTTGCCCATACAAACTCATCTGAGGTATGGTTGACAACAAAATCAAGCATTAAAAACATATTATTGTCACGTGCCTTTTTGCTGAAAGCTAAAAAGTCTTTTTTTGTACCGTATTTAGGGTCAATTTCATGGTAGCTGTTCACTGCATAACCACCATCATTTTCGCCAGCAGGTCTTGTGGTTATAGGCATTAAGTGAAGAAAATTAATACCTAAATCTTCAAAGTAAGGAATCTTTTCTTCGAGTCCGTTAATGTCATTGTTGAACCGGTCAACATACAATTGCATACCAACCATTTGCTCGCTTTGGTACCAATTTCCAGAATTTAAACGTGCAATATCTTGTTTTTGTAGTTCTGTAGGTCGGTCTTTAAAAAGCGTTTCTAATTTATCTAAAAGGGTGTAGAAAAATGCTTTATGCTCTTTCTCTTTATATAATGAAAAAAACTGCGTCTTAATAAGGGAAAGATTAGTAGCTAATCTTTGTTCATATAAAGACGTTAAGGGTATTCCACCTTTTTTCTTTTGACTTTTTAAGGCCAACAACCGGTGTAATTCAGCTTGGTTCATTTTAAGAGTCTAATTGTTGTAATGTAGGTAGCGATTGTATAGCTCCAAAATTTTCCGTCGTAATGGCCCCGGCTTTATTTGCTCTTGAAACCATGTTAGAAAGTAAATATTCGTTTAACAAAACATCTTCTATTTTAGAGTGTTCCGTAAGTTGTTGTAAAAGGCAACCAATAAAAGCATCGCCGGCACCGGTAGTGTCTTTTGGTGTTACTTTTATGCTTGGTATGGTTTTATAGAAATCTTTTGTACTAAGTAAAGTTCCTTCGCTACCTAAGGTTACAACTATTACTTGGGTGCCCATTTCATGAAAAAACTGGCAAGCATCTTCAAGCTTGTCTTTTCCTGAAAGTAGTTGTGCTTCCTCTAGGCTAAATTTACATAAATGGGATTTCTCTATAAAAGCATGGCACTTACGTATAAAAACATCCTCTTTGTTTTTCCAAAGATCTACTCTGTAGTTAGGGTCAAAACTAATGAACGCATTTTTGGTTAGTCCGTCAAATAGATATCTGTTATAGGTCTCTTCAAGAGCACCGCCCAAAAGAGCGGTAGCTGCGCCAAAGTGAATAATATTATTTTCAAAATTAGATTTTAAGGAAGAGTCGTAAGTAAGCTCTTTGTCTGCACCACGGCTAAAAACGAAATCGCGTTCACCATCGGTATCAATTGAAACAAAGGCTAAAGTGGTAAACGTATCGCATCTTTGGGCAAAGGAAATATCAACTTTTTCATCTTCAAGAATACGTAGTAAAAAAGTACCAAATGGGTCATCGCCAACAGCACCAATAAAAAAGCTATCGCCGCCAAGCTTGCTAATTGCACAGGCTACATTGGCTGGTGCACCACCTGCTTTTTTAGAAAATTCTTTTGCTTTCGATAAATCTTTGCCTTGGTTTTCGGCAACAAAATCAATGAGTAATTCTCCAATACAGAATACCTTTTTCATACGTTTAAAAAGAAAATTAGGAAGTCTAAGTTAATTAGAAATAACACCTATTTCCTAAAAATTATGAAGTAAATATTAAATTACGGTGGTTTACAGATTATTTTATGAATTTAATTCCTTTCGTATTTTGGGTCTGTTGCTGAATTGCATATATTGAATTACACATTTTAAAACACATACTGACCATGAGCATATTTGATGAAATTAAGAAAAAACTGAGCCACGAGTTTATTGATATTGTAGAATGGCTAGATAATACTGATGACACTATAGTTTATCGTTTTGAACGTTACCAAAATGAAATTAAGAACAATGCACAATTAATCGTCAGGGAAGGGCAGACCGCAGTTTTTATTAACGAAGGTCAATTGGCAGATGTTTTTAAACCGGGCACATATACTTTAAATACGCAGAACCTACCTATTTTAACGACTTTAAAAGGTTGGAAGTATGGATTTGATAGTCCGTTCAAAGCTGAGGTGTATTTTGTAAATACGCGTTTGTTTACAGATGAAAAATGGGGTACTAAAAATCCGTTCATGTTAAGTGATGATAGATTTGGTTTGGTAGAAATACGTGCTTTTGGTACCTATAGTTTTAGAGTTAATGATCCAGGAAAGTTTGTTGTAGATGTAGTGGGTACCGATGGTAATTTTACAAGCTATGAGGTAAATGAACATTTAAAAAGTTTAATAGTAACCCGTTTTACAGATACGGTAGGTGAAGCTAATTTACCAATTGAGTTGTATGCGGCGAACACAAGCGAACTATCTGAAACTTGCCAAGAAGTAATGCAGCCAGAATTTAATAGGGTAGGTATAGAGCTAGAGAAATTCTACATCGAAAATGTATCGATGCCTGAAGAACTTAAAAAGGAAATATTTGAATACAGCCGATTGGATAAATTGGACATGGGCAAGTTGGCGCAGTTCAAAGCGGCCAAGGCAATGGAGTTAGCGGCCAAAAATGAAGGCGGAACAGCTGGTGCCGGTATGGGCATGGGTATGGGTTTTGTATTGGCTCAACAAATGGGAGGCTTAATGGGGCAACCTGCAGCGCAACCACTAGGTGGGCAAACAGCACAACAGCCACAAGCTCCGCCACCAATGCCGGCACAAGTAACCTATTTCTATGCGGTAAGCGGTCAGCAATTAGGTCCTGTTGGTTTTGATAAGCTCAAAGAATTATTTGCAAGTAGAACAATTAATAGAGATTCGTTGATCTGGAAACAAGGTATGCCCAATTGGACTGCATTAAAAGAGGTAGAGGAATTAAAATCTTTCTTGGGTGGTAATACACCGCCACCATTACCAACAGCATAATTTTAAGCAATACCTTTTTTAAGATAAGGAATACTTTCTATGGATGATATTCAACAATCGGAATATAAAAAAGCATGTGCCAATTGTGGTGCCGAGTTAAAGTTTAAGCCAGGCTCGCATCAATTGACGTGTGAGTACTGTGGGTATGAAGAATTTATTGAGGCATCTAAAACTAGTTTTGAAGAATTAGAGCTGGAACACTACTTAAAAATCGTAGGGGAAAATGCCTATACCGAAACTATAGAGCTGTTGCATTGTAAAAATTGCGGTGCCAACCAGCATGTAGAAGAAAACTATAAATCGCTCAACTGTGTGTATTGTAGTGAACCTTTAATACGTGAAGATGTTGAGAAAGAAGGTTGGATATTACCTGGCGCTCTAGTTCCATTTCAATTAGATGCCAATAAAGCACAGGCAATATTTAAAGCTTGGGTAGATAAAATTTGGTTTGCACCGGATAATCTTAAAAAAGCAGCGCTTGATCCAGAAGGGTTACATGGATTATATGTTCCGTATTGGACGTTTGATGCCAATCTCTTTGCATCATACCAAGGGCAACGAGGAGATTATTATTACGAAACACAGACTTATAATAGTAATAAGGCAAGAAGAACAAGACGTGTTAGAAAAACCAAGTGGACGTATGCATCCGGCAGAGTAGATGGTTTTGTAGATGATATTTTAATAAGCGCATCAGAAAAGAAACGAAAAGAGATTCCGGCGAAAGTCGCCTTTTGGAATTTGAAAGATTTAGTGGCTTTTAATTCAAAATATCTATCTGGTTTTGTTACGGAAAAATATACGGTTTCATTAAAAGAAGGGCATCACAAATCGTTTCAAGAAGCCAAGAATATTGCTTATAATTGGATCAGGCGTGATATTGGTGGTGATACCCAAAGGGTAGCAAACGCCGATATAAAACTTTCAGATGAAAAGTTTAAACATATCTTACTTCCCATTTATCTAAGTTCATATAGATATGATGGTAAAGAGTTTAATTTTTATATAAATGGGCAAACAGGGGTGCTAAGTGGAAATAGACCATATTCATTTTGGAAAATTTTCTTTTTAGTGATTTTTATCCTTGTCATAATAGCCATAATTGCGATTTTTGCTAAATGAGTACAAAAAGAACACTGGTTGTAGGTGACATTCATTCAGGATTACAAGCTTTAAAGCAAGTACTTGAAAAAGCAGCTATAACTGAAGATGATACTATAATTTTCTTAGGAGATTATATTGACGGATGGAGCGAGGCTGTTGAAACCATAAACTATCTTTTAGAATTAAAAGAAACCTATAATTGTATATACCTACGTGGTAATCATGATGAGCTTTGTTATGATTGGCTAACCGGTAAGGCTGACAACCCAACATGGTTTTTACATGGTGGTGAAGCAACATCAATTTCGTACGGTAAAGCTTCTGAAGAAACGAAAGATAGGCACATCAAGTTTTATGAAAGCTTAGAGAACTATTATCTAGATTCAGAAAACAGATTGTTTTTACATGCGGGTTTTACGAACCTAAAAGGTATAGAGCATGAATATTTTAAAAAAACGTTCTATTGGGATCGCACCCTTTGGGAATTGGCTCTTTCTTTAAATACAGATTTAGATAAAGATCATATTCATTATCCGAAGCGATTAAAAAACTATGCTGAAATTTATATAGGGCATACACCCGTTACTCGTATTGGTAAAACTACGCCACAGAAAGCAGCTAATGTTTGGAATATTGATACAGGTGCAGCCTTTAAAGGACCATTAACTGTATTTAATGTAGATACAAAAGAATATTGGCAAAGTGATCCTGTGTACACCTTTTATCCCAATGAAACGGGCAGAAACTAAGAAAACCGTTAACTTTACTAAAAAATAGATTGTTTTATTAACGATCTTTGAAAAAAAATATACTATGTCTACTAAAAATATAAGATTAGAAGTGATGCAGGCTTTAGAGCCTAAGGTAGAAAGTTTCATGGATTCTTTCCTTATAAAACCAGAGGATATATGGCAGCCGACTGATTTTTTACCAGATTCTCAAAAAGATACATTCTTGCAAGAGGTAAAAGAAATTCGTGAAGAGTCTAAAGATTTAGGATATGATTTTTGGGTAACCATGGTAGCAGATACCATTACCGAAGAGGCATTGCCAACTTATGAATCGTGGTTAATGGATGTTGTTGGTGTTGATCAGCACGGTGACCATAAAACGAACGGTTGGGCAAAATGGGTTCGCGCTTGGACGGCTGAAGAAAATAGACATGGCGATGTGTTGAATAAATATCTTTATTTATCTGGAAGGGTAAATATGAAAGAAATCGAAATCACTACCCAACATTTAATTTCAGATGGTTTTGATATCGGTACAGATCGTGATCCATATAAAAACTTTGTATATACTTCTTTTCAAGAATTAGCTACCAACATTTCGCATAAGCGAGTTGGGCAAATGGCGAAGAAAAAAGGAAATGCCTTATTAGGTAAAATGTGTACTATTATTGCTGGTGATGAAATGAGACACCATTTAGCATATAGAGAATTTGTTAAGACTATTATGGGCGAAGACCCATCGGGTATGATGATTGCCTTTGCAGATATGATGAAGAAGAAAATTGTAATGCCAGCACACTTTTTACGTGAGTCTGGTGGAACAATTGGTTCGGCATTTGAGAATTTCTCTAACTGTGCGCAACGCTTAGGTGTGTATACTGCACAAGATTATGTAGACATTCTAAGTAAGCTTAATGCGTATTGGGAACTAGAAACTGTTCGTTCTTTGAATGAGGAAGCTGAAAAGGCACGTGACTATTTAATTAAGTTACCTTCAAGGTTAGAAAGAATTGCAGAGCGTATGAAATTTCCACAAGATCAATATCACTTTAAGTGGGTCGAAGCGAACGGAGCATTATAAAATAAAAAATCCCGATCATAACTGATCGGGATTTTTTTTGCTTTGAACGGTAGATTATAGTTTACCGTGTTTGTGTTCATCTTGCCACTTTACAAGTTCTGCCCACTTACCTTCGTAACACATTTTAGCTTGTAACGGCCAAGAAGCTGGATCGTGAATCTTATATCTTGTTCCACCAGTATCCAATATTTTTTGACATGCTTCTAAACTAGCCTCAGAAAGTTCTTTCCAAGTTTTAATGCCATGGTCTTTAAACATTCCTTCAATTTTTGGACCAATACCTTCAACAAGTTTTAAGTCATCTTGCTTTATGGTTTTTCCAAAAGCAGCTTTTGCAGCAGAGCCATCAAAAGCTAAAGCGCTACTTGTAGCGGCACCGGCAGCAAAAGAGGCAGCAGATGCACCTAAATTAGTGCTTGGTGCTTTAGGGGCAACCGGAGCAGGCGTTACTACTTTGCTTGCAGCAATTACTCTTTGGTTACACGCATCTAAATCAGCTTTTAATTTGCTGTTACTTGCTTTTAGATTGTTTAAATCTGATAATTCGCCTTTAAGCTTTGTATTACTAGCGGTAAGACTATTGATTTCAGCAGAGTTGTCAATTACCTTGGCAGAGCGGCTACCTAGTAGATAACCTAAAATACCGCAGATAAGACCTACTAATATTGGAATTATCCAGCACCAAATGTTCATATTTTCAAAATTCATGATTTTACTTATTTATAGGATTAGTGTATGTTTTATTTTAATGTAATAACTGTTCGTCTATTTTTTACTCTGCCTTCTTCAGTGGCATTAGTAGCAATTGGTTGCGTTTGTCCTTTAGACGTAGCAATTATTTTATCTGCAGCTATTCCGTTTTGCATTAAGTAATTTTTTGCGAATTCTGCTCTGTCTTGACCTAGTCTCATATTTGTACTTGCTTGCCCAGTGGCATCTGTATGACCAACAACGCTTGCGGTAGCATCAGAAACTTTATCTAAGTATCTAGAAATATCGGCAACTTTTTGTCGTTGCGCGGCATCTAAGTGAATTGATGCTTCTGCAGTATTGAAATAAAGAATTAGCGGATCAGCATTTATTTTTTCATATAAAGCCTTTAAGTCATCATCTGCGGTAGCAGATTTTTCTTCAAGACCAAATGAAGCAGCTCCCCAATAGGTGCCATCCTTAGGGATCATTTCATCCATAAGTTTACCTTGGGTATTAATTTGAGCAGTAGAAAATCCTTTAGAAGCTAAATCATTTTTAATTGAGTTTGCTCTTGCAAGTCCTAAATTTGGGAACGCAGTATTGTTCTCTTCTTCGCTTGTGTAATATCCTGTTACGTTTATAACATTACTTCCATTGGACTCTAAATGGCTTTGTAGACCAGAAACTCCTTGGGTCAATTCAGCACTTAAAGGCATTAAAATGTCGTGAGACGAAATGTTAAAGTTATAATTGTCATTGGTGTTGTAGGCAAATCCGTTTCCATCAATTGCGAAGGGATACGATGTTGCCGAGGGCTCTTTTACGATTACCTTTTCTGCAGCGGGCTCCGTTGTTGTAACTGCTGCACCGCATTCGCTGCAACAAGTTATAAAGAAGTAAGTACCGACTACAATGGTAATCAACATCAATAATAAATACTTGATTGTTCTTGTCATTGTACGTAATGTTTAGTGTTTAGCGCACAATTTATTAAAAAAATCTTAAAAATGTTAAAAGATTCGCACCTAATTACCTTACAATCAACATAATCTTAATATTAGATATGTTAAAATACATACCAACTACACAATAAACGGGTGAATCGATAAAAAAACTGTATGGTGCAACAACTATTATGTGCATTTTTACGTAAGTATTGAAACGGTATATATCTCCCCACAAAGTTTGGGCATTGCATATATAATTTCAAGTTTTGAGTTAGTTGGTTAAAAAATCCTGTCCTCTTGTAGTCGATAGGATTTTTTTATGTCTAAAATTGATGGTATTAATAACCCAACTATACAATATTTGTGTAAAGCTGTACAGAATTAGTTGAAACGAGTAAAACAATTTACTAGTTTAATACAGAGGTATTTACACTATAAAATGAAGAAAAAAATAAAAGGTATTATAAATTTCCTTTGCATGTTTATTGTTCTAGGGTTGCAAACTTTGCTTCATGGTAGTTGGTCAAATGAACCAACCAATTGAAAAGCAGCCTAGTTATTAAACATACAAAGGAATTTATGTTTTGGTTATAGATCAAACTTTATGCCCTGTGCTAACGGAAGCTCAGTAGTATAATTAATAGTATTGGTTTGTCTTCTCATGTACACTTTCCAAGCATCAGAACCACTTTCGCGACCACCGCCAGTTTCTTTTTCGCCACCAAAAGCACCACCAATTTCAGCACCAGAAGTACCGATGTTTACATTAGCAATACCACAATCACTACCCCAAGCTGAAAGAAAACGTTCAGCCTCACGAAGATTGTTTGTCATAATAGCAGATGAGAGTCCCTGTACCACACCATTTTGAATAGCAATGGCATTTTCAACATCACCGGAATATTTTAATAAGTAAAGAACAGGTGCAAATGTTTCATGTTGAACAATTTCGAAATCGTTTTTAGCCTCTGCGATTGCAGGCTTAACGTAGCAACCACTTTCGTAACCTTCACCTTCTAACACGCCTCCTTCAACAATTAGTTTACCACCTTCTTTAACCACTTTTTCAAGAGCCATTTTATATTGGGCAACCGCATCAGTATCAATTAATGGACCTACGTGATTATTTTCATCTAAAGGGTTACCAATTCTTAATTGTTGATATGCAGCTACAACAGCTTCTTTTACTTTATCATACATAGATTCGTGTATGATCAATCTTCTAGTAGAAGTACAACGTTGACCGGCAGTACCAACAGCACCGAATACGGCACCGATTACCGTCATTTTTAAGTCAGCATCTGGTGTCACTATAATCGCATTGTTACCACCAAGTTCAAGTAAAGATTTACCAAGTCTGGCAGCAACCGCTTGAGCAACTATTTTTCCCATTCTAATAGATCCCGTAGCAGATACTAACGGTACTCTATTATCTTGTGTCATTAATTCGCCAATCTTATAATCGCCGTTAATTAAACAAGAAATACCTTCAGGTAGGTTGTTCGCTTTTAATACTGCAGCAGCTATATTTTGACAAGCTATACCACATAGCGGAGTTTTTTCTGATGGTTTCCAAACACAAACATCACCACAGATCCAGGCAAGAGCCGTATTCCAAGCCCAAACGGCTACAGGAAAGTTAAAGGCAGATATGATACCGACCACACCTAATGAATGATATTGCTCGTACATTCTATGCCCAGGTCTTTCTGAGTGCATAGTTAAACCGTGTAATTGACGAGAAAGACCAACTGCGAAATCGCAGATATCTATCATTTCTTGTACCTCGCCTAAACCTTCTTGGTAGCTTTTTCCCATTTCATAAGAAACAAGTTTACCCAACGGTTCTTTAAGCTCTCTTAATTTGTCGCCGAATTGTCTAACGATTTCACCACGTAGCGGTGCAGGTTTTGTTCTCCACTCTTTAAAAGTTGTCGTAGCAGTAGACATTACTTTTTCGTAATCTGCTTTTGTCGTTGTTTTGACTTTTGCAATTAATGAACCATCTACTGGTGAGTAAGATGAAATAATATCGCCTGATGAAAAATTGTTAGATCCAGTTGAAGTACCCTCGTTAACATCTTTAATTCCTAATGCTTTTAGAGCATCGTTTATTCCGAAGTCTGCTGCTATTTTTGACATTTTATAACTTTTTGCGTGATTAATGTTAGATATATTACAAAAATACAAAGAATTTTATCCAATAAGACATCTAATTTATACTAAGAAAATTTAACGATACACCAAAAGATAATACCCAGTAAAGCTGGTATACTTTGAACAATAAATATTCTTTTACTTACTGATAGGGCACCATAAATACCGGCAATAGCTACGCAGCCTAAAAAGAAGAGGGCGACGTTTGCCGACCATACAGTATCATCTATAAAAAACGACCAGAGTAAGCCTGCTGCCAAAAAGCCATTATATAGACCTTGGTTTGCCGCCATAGATTTGGTGGGTTCAAATAAATCTTTAGGAAAGTTTTTAAATACTTTTCTTCCTGCCGTTGTCCAGGCAAACATTTCGAACCAAAGAATGTATATATGAATGACTGCTACCAATGCGGTAATAATTTTTGCTACTATAATCATGATTCTTTAGCTATAAAACGTTCATCAACCGGCATTACAGTTCCGCAATTATCACAAGTTCTTAATTCTTTTGAGCTATAAAAATGCTTAAAGTGAGATAAGAAATCTTTTTCTATATCATGCAGGGTGAAATAGGCTTCATATAACTTGTAATTACAATTATCGCAGAACCATAAGAGACCATCGTCCACATTCATATGGTCACGTTTACGTTCTATAACCAGGCCAATAGATCCTTCTTTACGAACTGGGGAGTGTGGTACTTTAGCAGGGTGCAAATACATATCTCCAGGCCCCAATTGCATGGTGCGTTTTTTACCATCTTCTTGAATATGAACTTCTATATGACCTTCAAGCTGATAAAACAACTCTTCGGTTTCGTTGTAGTGGTAGTCTTTTCTGGCATTTGGTCCGGCAACGATCATAACGATGTAATCGCCTGCATCTTTGTATAAATTTTTATTTCCAACAGGTGGCTTTAGAGAAGCTCTGTTTTCTTCTATCCATTTGTTAAGATTAAATGGTGCTTGTATACTCATTTCTGTGATTTTTAGTGAAAGTTAAAGAAACGATCATTTCTCACCTAAAAGGTAAGCATAAAAAAAGCCTTTGGGTTACAAAGGCTTTTATAAAATATAAGTTATCTCTTTAGTTACTTCACAAATATTTGAGTATAATAATAATCTCCATTACTGCTTTGAATAATGCTAATTGCCGAGTAATTGTATTCGCCTTCTATATTTTTTTTATGCCCTGGGTTTTTCAACCAGGCAGCAAAAGCATCTTCTATAGTTTCATAGTTACGGGCCACATTTTCAGAAACAAAATCAGCATCTAATCGTTCAGAAATATATTCTGCTCGTTTACTAAAATTATCGTGACTTGTACTTTTTTTTGAAATCATATAATTGGTATGAAGGCTCGCATAGTAATAGGTAGCGTTTTCAAATTCCAATTCATTTAAACCTAAATCTGTTCTATAGTTATTTATTAGTTCAAAAAGTTCAGCTTCAATTGTGGTGTGGTTCTCAGATGAGGCTAAGGTGTATTTTGATAGTGTATATTCAGAATTCTCTTCGTAATCTGTAGAATTTTGGGTTTTGGAGCAAGAGGATAAAAGGACTAAAATTAAAGCGGAAAAGATGAAGGTGGATTTCATATGGGGAAACTATTTTTTTAGTGAGTGCCAAAAATAGTCTCGTTGATGACCGCTAGAAGTAAAACATCTATAGAGGGGATAAAATATTCGTTAAGTGACGAATAATTAACATATTAAGTATCATAACGAAAAAGCGCAATAAATTTCATCGTGATAAAGTGCTCTTTATATGATTTTTCTCACTTTATCTAACAAGGTAATATGGCAAACGGATAGTTGCTAAGCTAAACTAGAGAGCTTTTTCTTTTACCTTATAATATGTTATTGCTTATTGCTTATAAAAAAGTTGGGTAAAGTAATAGTTGCCTAAGTCATCTTTCTTTACACTTATACCTGTATGTGTAAAATCGCCTTCCATCGTTTTTTTATGGCTGCTGCTAATGTACCAACCTTCAAAAGCCTCTAAAGCAGTTTGGTAGTCTTTGGCAACATTTTCTGCAACCATTTCAACGCTTATTTCAGAATCGATATTAGATGCTCTCGAGCTAAAATTATCGTGGCTAATGCTACCTTTAGATATCATGTAGTCGGTATGAAGGTTAGCATATTTATATGCAACATCACTAAAAGCTAATGTATTGGTTTTTAGACTTAACCTGTGCGCATTAACAATATCTAGTAGGTCCTGCTCTATAGTTAAAACATTTTCAGCTTCAAGTACCGGCGTATCATCTATAGAGTCGCTAGTGCAAGAACCAAGAAAAAGTAATAAAAAGACAGGGACCGCGTAAAGCAATCTCATTTTCATATAAGTGTCTTTAAATTGTGTAGCCTTTCGGCGTAGCGCAGTAGGTAATAAAGTTAAGAGTGTTCTAAGCTCTCGTAATCGATTTGGGTTATCGATGTAGTAATATTATTGAAAAATTAAACGCAGGGCAGTAACAAAAATGCATATTCGATAAAGTGTATAAAAAGATAGATTAGCGGACCAACTGATTATATAATAATAGGTTCATCAGAAGACTCTTTTTGAAGCGCTTCATTTTGTAAGACCGTATCAAAAATTAATGCTCCGATATCTTTAATAGGTTGATAAAGAATTGATTCTTGCTTAGTCTCCTCATCTAGTAAATTAAATGTGCTGTCCATTCTATCAAAAAATATAAAAGCAGCACCAAGCAAAATAGCAACTTTTAAAGCACCGAAAATTCCCCCAGCAATTTTGTTTAATGCACCTAGCATTGCGAAGTTGGCAACTTTAGTCAGTAGTTTTCCGATTAAATTTACAATGATGATGATAAGTATCAATGTAATTATAAAGGCAATGATACTCATGTTGCGTTCATCCCAGTTTAAATGCTCAGATAAATAGTTGCCCGTTATGTATGAAAAATGGATTGCTCCGAAAATACCTGCGACAAGTGCGACAATAGATGCTATTTCCATGAATAGTCCGTTTTTATATCCCTTCCATAGACCCCATATTAAGGGTAATCCAAGTAAAATATCTAAAAGTCCCATTCGTAAAGTGTTTTAACAAATATAGAACTTTGATTTGTACCTTTGCAAGGTCTATATCATAGATGAGGCTGAAGGAAATTATATGGCTAGGGATACACAATTAAAAGAACGATGGGATTATTTGGTAGAAAAGCTTTCTGGAAAGTTTTCTGACGGTGATCCATTAGAGTTAGATGCTATTATTTATTTGGTAGGAGTTCAAGAATTAGGACAGTACCACAGAAAATATAAGAAAGACGATAAGTTGGATTTAATGCATATTGCTATCTGTCGTCTATTAGAACCTTACGGATTTTATGAGTTTAGTTTTTTCGATGAAGACGGTTGGCCGCATTATAATGTAATAGAAGAATTACCTTCTTTGAAAGCCGGAGAGCAAACGGTGCTTATGAAAGAAGCAATAGTTAGCTATTTTGTAGAAAAAGAGTTTATTCAATAAACTATGAAAGAGCCTTACTACGCTGTTATTTTTACTTCTACTAGAACAGCAGGCGATAATGGTTATGGCGAAATGGCAGATTTCATGGAGCAGTTGGCAAAAAAACAATCTGGCTATATTGGTATTGAAAGTGCCAAACAGGAAATAGGAATTACTGTAAGTTACTGGGAGAGCCTAAATGCAATTCATAATTGGAAACAGCAGGCAGACCATTTGCTAGCTCAAAAAAAAGGTATAGCAGATTGGTATGATTCTTATACGGTTCGCATTTGTTTAGTAGAACGAGAATATAGTTTTAACCGAAGCACATAATTCTTTACATCGCTTCGAAATTCGCTGCTTTGCATTAATTTTTATTTCCGCTATATTTAGAGAAATAACTTAAAGCACATGTCAAGGCAATTTATAATATCATTAGATCAGGGTACAACGAGCTCTAGGGCTTTATTAGTAGACCATGATGGTACCATTCAAGGAATGGTTCAAAAAGAATTCAAACAGATTTTTCCTAAATCAGGTTGGGTAGAACATGACCCTAAAGAAATTTTATCCTCACAGATGGCTGTTTTGAAAGAGCTTCTTGAAAAGGAAAAAGTAAAACCAAATGAGATAGTTGGGATAGGAATCACTAACCAACGGGAAACAACGGTAGTTTGGGATAAAAATACGGGAGAGCCTGTTTATAATGCCATTGTGTGGCAAGACAAACGTACGGCAGATATTTGTGAGCATTTGAAAAAAATCGGACTCACAGAGCATGTAAAGACAACTACAGGCTTGGTCATTGATTCTTATTTTTCGGGTACTAAAGTAAAGTGGATTCTCGATAATGTTGAAGGGGCAAAGAAGAAAGCTCAGGCAGGCGATTTATTGATGGGTACCATCGATACTTGGTTGGTTTGGAACATGACAAAAGACCATAACCACGTAACTGATTATACCAATGCTTCACGAACCATGATTTATGATATCGTAAATCTAAAATGGGACGATAAAATGTTGAAGGCATTAGATATACCTAAAACCATGCTGCCAGAAGTAAAACCATCTGCAGCGAATTTTGGAGATTATGAAATTGACGGAGTAAAAATTCCAATTGCAGGTATTGCGGGTGATCAACAAGCGGCATTATTTGGGCAAGCTTGTTTTAAGAAAGGATCTGCAAAAAACACCTACGGTACTGGTTGCTTTATGTTGATGAATACTGGTGAGAAACCACAATTTTCTAAAAACGGACTATTAACCACTATAGCTTACGGTATAGATGGTAAAGTTAATTATGCCTTAGAAGGTAGTATTTTTATTGCTGGTGCGGCAATACAGTGGTTGCGAGATGGTTTAGAACTTATTAAAGATGCTAAAGAAACAGAAGACTTGGCAAATTCAATAGAAGGTGAGAATCCTGTTTATGTAGTGCCGGCTTTTGCAGGTCTAGGTGCACCGTATTGGGATATGTATGCAAGAGGAGCCGTTTTCGGTTTAACTAGAGATACAGGCAAAGCCCATTTGGCAAAGGCAACATTAGAAGCACTGGCATATCAGACCAAAGATATTTTAAAGGCTATGGAAGATGATTCTGGTATTCAGCTAAAGAATTTACGGGTTGATGGTGGTGCGTGTGCAAACAATCATTTAATGCAATTTCAAGCAGATATTTTAGATTCTGAAGTACACCGACCAGAAATTATAGAATCTACTGCTATGGGTGCTGCTTTCTTAGCAGGTATTCAAGTAGGTTTTTGGCAGCAATCTGATATTGATCAAAGCCGACCAATAGACCGAATTTTTAAACCAACTTTTGACCGCGTAAAAAGAAAACGTCTGTACAAAAAATGGCAAAAAGCAGTTGAAAGATCTAAAGGTTGGGAAGAAGAGAAATAGCCTAGTAATCAATTTTACAATTTATTAATTTTATAGAGCATAGAATAGCATATAACTAACTATATCTTTGTTTACGGATGTTAGGTTTTACTTAAGTTACGACCAAGATATCCGCTTAAAAATTAAAATACATCTACTGATGAAAAATATAAAATTTACCAATTTAGAACGCCAAAAAACGATAGATAGCTTAGAATCTGAAGATTTTGATTTAGTGGTAATCGGTGGCGGAATTACCGGTGGTGGTATCGCATTAGATGCTGCATCACGTGGGTTAAAAGTAGCCTTGTTAGAAAAAGGAGATTTTGCTTCTGGTACGAGTAGTAAATCTACCAAATTGATACATGGCGGACTCCGATATTTAAAGCAATTCGATTTTTGGTTGGTGAAAGAAGTAGGGTCCGAGCGTGCAATTGTACATAAATTGGCTCCGCATTTAGTATTGCCAGAAAAGATGTTATTACCGTTAATAGAAAATGGATCTTACGGTAAATGGCTAGCATCTATTGGGCTTAAAGTATATGATATTCTAGCTCAGGTTACAGGAGATGATAAGCGAAAAATGCTAGAAAAAAAGGAAGCCTTGAAATTGGAGCCTTTATTGCCGAAAAAGATTTTGAACGGTGCCGGTTATTATGCTGAATATAGAACAGATGATGCCCGTTTAACCATTGAAAATATAAAAAGTAGTCTTTTATTTGGTGCACAGGCATTGAATTATGCTAAGGTAAATGAGTTTGTTTACTACGACGAGAAAATTGCAGGTGTTAAGGCGATAGATACGGTTACAGGAAAAGAATTCACAATCAAATCTAAATATGTAATTAGCGCCGCTGGTCCGTGGGTAGATGAATTGCGAAGCCTGAACAATTCTAAAAAAGGAAAGCAACTTCATTTAACAAAAGGGGTGCATTTAGTTTTTCCGTATGAAAAGCTGCCAGTGAAACAATCGTGTTATTTTGATATACCCGATGGCAGAATGATGTTTGCTATACCGAGAGGTAAAATAACCTATGTAGGTACAACAGATACCAACTTTAATGATAATAAAGACAATGTAAGAACAGATCTTGCAGATGCCATTTATTTGATTTCTGCGGTGAATAATATGTTTCCTGATATAAATCTAGAGTTAGAAGATATTGTTTCTTCATGGGCAGGTTTAAGACCGTTAATACATGAAGAAGGTAAGTCTGCCTCAGAATTATCAAGAAAAGATGAGATTTTTGTGTCAGATACCGGCTTAATAAGTATTGCAGGTGGTAAGCTAACAGGTTACCGTAAAATGGCAGAAAGAGTAGTGGATCGTATCGCCAAGAAAATGGAGGAGGAATATGATACCGAACTTAAAGAATGTTATACAGAGAAAATATTTCTGTGCGGTAATGTAGATTTCAAGAAGTTTAAACATGTAAAAAAATATATTGATGAGGTATATGACCAAATCAAAGAAGAAGGTTTTACAAAACACGATGCTTGGTTTTTAGTAACTAACTATGGTAAACAGACAGAGACTATTCTTGAAAATTATAAAGGTATTGTAGAAGGTGATAAATACGTACGTTTAGCTAAAGCAGAATTGGCATTCGGTATCGATTATGAAATGGTGCAAACCCCTATGGATTTCTTCATTCGAAGAACTGGTAGGTTATATTTCGATATAGAAAGTATTAGAACCTTAATGGAGCCGCTAATGACGGAGTTTCAAAGTAAGTTTAAGGTGGATGATGCTAAAATTGAAGAATGGAGAACAACCTTGAACGCAGAATTAAAAGAGCACTCAGATTTTTCATTAGAGAGACGTTAATCTAACTGATCAGTCAAATCAAGAAACACCTTTTTAGGATTTTTAATCTCATAGAGAACTTTATAAACAGCGTCAATAATTGGAGTTTTGACCTTTTTTGTAAAGTTCTCTTTGATGTTATAAGCACTTTTGGCAGCATAATATCCTTCGGCAATCATGCTCATTTCCATTTGTGCACTTTTAACGGTGTATCCTTTTCCAATCATATTACCAAACATTCTATTACGACTAAATACAGAGTATCCAGTAACCAATAAATCACCCAAATAAGCAGACTTGTTAATGTTACGGTCTATTTTGTGAATACGCTTGGTATAACGCTTCATCTCACGAATGGCATTACTCATTAATACACTCTGAAAATTATCACCATAACCCAATCCGTGGGCAATACCTGCGGCTATCGCATATATATTTTTTAGCATAGCGGCATATTCAGTGCCAATAATATCTTTACTTATGCTAGTTTTAATGTAATTACTAGATAGGTTGTTAGCTATCAATTCTGCCTTTTCAGTATCTGCGCAGGCAATAGTTAAATATGAAAGGCGCTCCATCGCTACTTCTTCCGCATGGCAAGGTCCCGTAATAACACCAATATTTTCAAAAGGTATTTCATACGTATTATGAAAATGCTCGCCAACTATCAATCCTGATTCTGGTACAATACCTTTTATGGCTGAAAAAATAATTTTATCCTTCAACGAAACCGTTAGTTTTTCCAACTCTCCCACTAAAAAAGCAGAAGGAATCGCAAAAATTAAAACATCGGCATAATTAACAGCCTCGTTAATGTCATTGGTCAAGAATAATTGCTCAGGTTTAAACTCTACCGAAGTAAGGTAATTTGGGTTATGCTTTTGAGTTTTAATATGCTCAATAGCATCGGTATTACGCATATACCAACCAATTTCTTCTTGGTTATTGGTCAACATTTTAACAATAGCCGTAGCCCAACTTCCACCACCTAAAACCGCAAATTTCGCATCATTGTTCATAGGGCAAATTTACCAATAATTTATATGCTCATAATATGATTAGTATCAGTCTTGTGTAAATTTTGGCATAAAGATTGTTTTATAGTCAACAACCTATTAAATGAAATCATATGAAAACTATAAAACTACTTACAGGGTATTTCCTTTTAGCCACATTGATGGTTTCTTGTTATACAGAAGTAATTATTGAAGATGATTTTATAGAAGAGTCCGCTTTCAATACCGATCAAGTTTTACAAAGCTATGATTTATGGTATGTAGATGTTAATGCGACCCGTGGTAATGGTGAAGTGCCTTTTTTACAAAGAGCGTTTACGGTGTCTTTTGATCGCGGAGTATTATACGCAAATAATAACATCGTTGGTATCGGTAAAACCGGTGGTGGCTATGGTATTGATGTAGGTACTTATGGTACGCTTAGAGGTACAGTAGATATTGCTCACGATATCGACGGATCTTGGTTTTTAGAAGTTTTTGCAGTAAACAATAATACAATAGAGTTGTATGATGCAAATTCAGATACCTCGTATTATTTGAAAGGATATCAGATTAATAATTTTGATTACGACACAGTATTTTATGACAACATCAATTATTTCATACAAGAATATGATGCTTGGGAGAAAATCTATACCAGTGAAGCCGGAGCGTTGAATGACTTTGATAATGAGAATTACGTACAGTTTTTACCAAGATATTTTAGGTCTTCTTTAAATGCGCCTAACTCTAGTATTTCAAATTTACGATGGGATTTTGAAGGTGATTACCAGGTGTATGATGTACAAGGTGATAATTCGTTAAAAACACTGACGTTAGACTATGACTTTATGGGCGATGATTACTTTGAGTTATATGTAATTAATGATAGTACTATAGAATTATACCACCCAGATAGCGGTACAACATATGAATTTAGAGGCAGAGGATACCAAGAGTATTTGAAGTCTAGTAAAGGTACAGAAAGTAAGAAAAGAGTTAAATCTTCTAACCCTACTATGAAAGTAGAGCGAAAGAAGGCAAAATAGTTTTTAAGTTGATTGTCTCAAGAATGCCTTATTCGATAAGATTAGGGCATTTTTTATGCTTCAGATTTTACGTCTTCCATAATAACAGCATCAATCTCAATTTGCTTATTTGTATGAAGAACCGATATATCGCCTGTAGTTTCAAAAATGACAGCTTTCACTTGCGACAGTTGTAAAACATTTGCTTCACGAAGTTTTCCCATTAAATCTGCCTGACTTACCAATGCTTTGTTTAAGTTCTCTTTCAAGATTATACCGTTTTTCATTAGAAGAATAGGCGTATTGGTTATTATTTTTTGTGCGGCATCAGATGATGATAACAATTTGGCGAATAAAGCTTGTAGACCAGCAAGTAATGCTATAGAAACCATTGCGGGCATTAAACTTGATTCAGGTGTGTTTACGGCATCGGCTAGAATAGAACCCATAGCAATGGTAACTGCAAAATCAAAACTTGTCATTTTAGCGAATGTTCTTTTGCCTGTTACACGTGTAATGAACATCATGTATAAATAGATAAAAACCGCAGCTACACATATTTGCAAAACGGTTTTTAGTGAAAGCGGGTCAAAAATTTCCATAGTTAAGTTTTAGAAGTTATACCTGGTCCTTTTGAAGGGTGAATTCAGGTTAAAAATATACTCCTCTAAAAATAACAGTATCTCGTTTTAAATGTTTCCTCTATTACTTAGAGTTCTAGTTCATTTAATCACGCTGCAATCTCTTTTTAAATGCTGATGGATTTTCTCCCGTAACTTTCTTAAAGGTCCTGTTGAAGTAAGAGAGGCTTTCAAATCCGCATTCAAAACATGTTTCGCTTACATTCTTGCCAGTAAGCAATAAACGTTTAGATTGACTAATGCGATATTGATTTAAAAACTCTATAAAAGTACTACCCGTAGCTTTTTTAAAATAGCGACAAAAAGCAGGCTTGGTTAAATTACAGAATTTAGCGACCTCATCAACCGATATTTTACCTTGGTAGCGTTCATCGATCAAGGCATAAATATCACGAATTCTACTTTGCTCCTTTTTACTGTATTTATTCTTATAAGGTTTCTTGTGTAGCAATTCAAACTCATTACTTTGAGATAGCCTTTTAAGAATATTCATGATTGTCATAAAATATTCAAAAGGTTTTAGGGTGTGAAGTTCCTTTAACAATTCACCTACCACTTTTTTAGTTTCCCCGTGAAAAGCGATTCCGTATCTCGATAGATCCAATAATCTATTTAAGTTTTTCAATTCTGGAATAGGGTCTACAAATTCACTCTTGAAAGAAGGTTTAATGTGTAAGACTTCTTCACGGTACGTTGTTTTTACACCGTAGTCAAAATTTAGGTGTGGTATGTTAGAACCTATAAGAACCAAATCGGTTTCTTGGTATTCAGAAATATGATCACCAACATGTCTTGTTCCGTTAGCACCTTCAATATAAACGATTTCATATTCGGGGTGAAAATGCCAATAAAAGAGATGGCTCAGCTTTGGGTCGTGCAGTAAACGAAACGGACTATTAGTTGCCGGTTCAATAGTTTCTAACTCAATTTTCATAAGCTAAATGTAACAAAATTGCGCATAATTTTGGTCCGTTGGTGTTTTTTAATCAATATAGTTCAAATTGTGGTTAATATTACGGTAGTTCAAGTTGCTAACGCTCAGTAGTTTTATAAAACATTTCAACCTTAAATTTTTATACGATGCAACAGACAAACAACAAAGTTGAGCAAGGTAATAAAGCGCATAAAGATATGCCAGGTAACCCGTCAACGGCAACAAGCAGTAAACAAAAATTAAACGATCGATCCAATGGTAAATCACTTCGTGTTCTCAGCGAAGAAGATTGGGAATTCTGGACAGAAAACGGGTATATCGTAATAAAGAATGCTGTATCTCTAGAGCAAGCAAAAACAACAGCAGATTTTCTATGGGAGTTTGATGAAAAGAGTCCCACAGATTCTTCAACATGGTATGCACCACCAAGAGCAGAAATGCAAATGAAAGAATTGACAGGAACAGGCATGGTTGAAGTGTACAACAACCAACATTTATGGAACAATAGACAAACGCAAAGAGTATATGATGCCTTTGTAGATGTGTGGGGAACAGAAAAACTATGGGTAACTATTGATCGTGCAAATTTAAATTTTCCATTGCCTGCTGGAGTAGATAAAAAAGGATTTATACATTGGGATTATGATCCGGAAACAAAACCCCAAAACGTTCAAGGAGTATTGGCATTGGCTGATCAAGATGATGAGAATATGGGAGGCTTTCAATGTATACCATGGTTGTACCGTAATTACGATTTTTGGAAATTGACACAGCCAGAAGACAGAGACCATTTTCAACCTTCATTAGATGGTTTAGAAGATAAAATTGTAAAAGTGAAAATGAAGGCTGGCGATTTATTAATTTTTAATAGTACAGAGCCACACGGTATTCGACCAAATAAATCAAAAGATAAAGTTCGAATAGCGCAGTATATTTCAATGATGCCTGCTGAGCCTGAAAATGAAGAAATGCGTAATTGGAGAGTTAATTCTTGGAAGAACAAAATCGCGCCAGACGGATATGCATTTCCGGGGGATCCGCGTAAATGGGAACAAACCAAATATGATACTGCTAAATTATCACCGTTAGGAGAGAAATTATTGGGATTAAAAGCCTGGTAAACAGATAATTTGGTATTATTCTGTTCGTTAGTGGCGAGGCCGGTAAATAAGACTTATTTTTGCGCCCTTAAAATCATCGAGCATGCAGAAGTACCTCAATATATTCGATTTCAATCAGAAAGTAGATTATAAAAATGAAATTTTAGCGGGATTAACGGTTGCAATGACAATGATTCCAGAATCATTGATGTTTGCTATTCTTGCAGGATTTTCACCATTAGTAGGTCTGTACGGTGCCTTTATCATGGGGTTGGTTACAGCAATTTTCGGGGGAAGACCTGGGTTGATTTCTGGTGGAGCAGGAGCGACCGTAGTTGTATTAATGGCGTTAATGAACTCTCACGGTTTAGAATATGTTTTTGCAGCAGTGGCTTTAGCAGGTGTTTTTCAATTGATTGTAGGTTTTTTAAAGCTTGGTAAATTTATTCGCTTAGTGCCTCAGCCAGTAATGTTTGGGTTTGTAAACGGTTTGGCTATAATTATTTTTATGGCACAAATGGATCAGTTTAAAATAGGTGTAGGTGATGCTGCAGTTTGGTTAACAGGTTCTACATTATATACAATGGTAGGATTGGTACTGTTCACCATTGCAATAATTGTTTTTGTTCCCAAACTTACGAAAGCAGTTCCGGCTTCATTAATAGGAATCATTGTAGTATTTCTAGTAGTATATTTTCTAAAAATAGAAACGAAACAAGTAGTAGATATCATTAATCAAGATACGTTGCCAGGTGAAGCGTTGAAGTCGCTTAGTGGGTCGTTACCTTCTTTTCATATACCAACTATTCCCTTTACGTTAGAAGCCTTTAAAATTATTTTGCCTTACGGTTTAATAATGGCAGCTGTCGGACTTACAGAAGGCTTACTTACCTTGAATTTGGTAGATGAGATTACCAATACAAAAGGTAATAGTAACAGAGAATGTTTGGCACAAGGTGGCGCAAACATATTAAACGGTTTCTTTGGTGGTATGGGTGGTTGTCCAATGATTGCACAAACCTTAGTTAACCTATCGGCTGGTTCGAGAGCTCGACTATCGGGTATAATTGCAGCCTTAACCATTTTGTTAATTATATTGTTTGGAGCACCGGTAATAGAATTGGTGCCTATAGCTGCCTTGGTGGGTGTTATGGTCATGGTTGCCGTTGGTACGTTTGAGTGGGCAAGCTTTAAGGCTTTAAGAAGAATGCCAAGATCAGATATTTTTGTGATGATATTGGTTACTTTGATCACAGTAGTTTTACACAATTTAGCATTGGCGGTATTGATTGGTGTAATAATTTCAGCCTTGGTTTTTGCTTGGGAAAGTGCCAAGAGAATTAGAGCTAGAAAGTATGTGGATGATTACGGAGTAAAGCACTATGAAATCTACGGACCATTATTCTTTGGTTCTACAACGCTTTTCAATGAAAAATTTGATGTGCAAGGTGATCCAAGCGAAGTTATTATCGACTTCAAAGAAAGTCGTGTTTCTGATATGAGTGGTATAGAAGCTTTGAACAAGATTACGGAACGCTACGCCCAGGTTGGTAAAAAGGTTCATTTACGTCATTTAAGTAACGACTGTATACGCTTATTGGCAGCTGCAGATGACATTATAGATGTCAATGTTATGGAAGATCCTACTTATAAGGTCATGGTAGACAAGCCTCTTTCTAAGTCAAAAGATGATGATCCAGAAACTAAGAATCCTTTTAAGTTGTGGGGTTTATAACAGCTTTTATTTTAGGCGTTATAATGATGCAAAAGTGTATATAGCATAGAAGATTCCTAAGACTATAGCTATAGAAATAATATAGATTCCTATTTCTTGTAGGCTGTCTTTTTTAGCTTGTGCTTTAATTTTATCGCGTATAATTTTATACTCAACATCGGTGAGTTCTTTAAAGTGTAATTTGGTTTCTTGAGAGTAGTCTAAATAATCTTTACGCAAATCTCTAAAGCTTCTACTTTTTTTAAGTAGCGCTCTATTTGCCTTTATTACTTTCATTGGTTGTCCGCCGTATCCCATCGTCATTTCTTTCTTATATGTAGTAAAAATGACCGTTTTGTTACATGAAATTTAATTATTCTTAGTTTTTGAGCAATTCTTTTATACATTTAGTGATTTTAATACAAGTTTTATTTTTCTCTTTTTAGAAGAGATTTTTTTTAGATTAGAGCATTATAAATATGAAGAATAAGGTCAGTTTGCTTATCGCAATTTTTGGAATAGTTTTTATAAATAATTGTAAGGTGGAAGAGTCAAAAAATGAAGAGGTGTTGTTTGTAGGAACGTATACCGATAATGGTAGCGAGGGTATATATAGATTCAATTTAAACTTTGACACTGGCGAATTAACAAACAAGAAATTAGCTGCGACAATTAAGAATCCCTCTTATATAGCTTTCTCCCCAGATAAGAATTCATTGTATGCCGTAAACGAGATAGATGATTATAAAAAGGAAGATGGTTCAATAACTACATTTAGAATAAAAGATACCACACTTGTCGAGATAGATGTAAAATCTACTTATGGTGCCAACCCATGTTTTGTAGGTGTTAGTGATGATGGTAAATTAGTTGCAGTAGCAAATTATACGGGAGGTAATGTAGCGGTTTTTAATGCTTTGGAAAATGGAAATCTTAAGCCATCTCCACAAGTTATTGATCATAAGGTTTTAGACACTACGAGAAAAGCCCATGCGCATATGTCTTCTTTCTTAAATGGAGAATTAATTGTGTCTGATTTAGGTTTAGACCGAATTAAAAAATATACACCGTCTGATGGCAATTTTATTACAAGCAAACAAAAAGAATTGGTAGTTGCCGAGGGTGCTGGTCCTAGACATTTTGTAACATCAGAGAATGAAGAATTTCTTTACGTAATCAATGAATTAAACTCTACTATAACCATGTTTCAAAAAGAAGATGGTAAGTATTATGGTAAGAAAACCTATGATACAGTAGCATCAGATTTTGAAGGAGAAAGCTATTGTGCAGATCTTCACTTATCACCAGATGGTAAATTTCTTTATGGTACAAATAGAGGGGAGAATACTGTAGTGATATTTAAAGTAGACCAAACTACGGGAAAATTAGAATTGGTAGGTAGATCGTCTGTAAAGGGCGATTGGCCAAGAAACTTCACTATAGACCCTACAGGTAAATATATACTGGTAGCAAATCAACGCAGCAACAATATTGTTGTTTTTAATAGAGATGCAGAAAATGGCACTCTAAGTTTTGTAAGCCAGGTTGATTTGCCTAGTCCAGTATGTTTAAAATTCTATTAATTTGATTTGATAATCTGTAATAGATCATTTTTAGGTACTACACCAGATTGTCTCCACACCTGCTTTCCGTCTTTAAAAAGAATCATAGTAGGTACACCTCTAACTTGGTATTGAGATGCTAATGTTTGATTTTTATCTACGTCTATTTTTACGACTTTAATAGCGTCGCCTAAATCTCCTTTTACATCTTTTAAAATAGGAGCTAGCGTTTTACATGGTCCACACCAGTCAGCAAAAAAGTCTACTAAAACCGGAGTGTCCCCTTTTATGATATCAGAAAATGATGATTTCATATCTCTTGTTTTATAAATTAATACTAATTTTTAGCTAATGTTAAGTTAGCAAATTCCTGTTGATGGATCACAACTATCGCCTGTAGCAATTATTTTTAGAGGAGCTACTTGTTGAAAAGCCTCTAAAAATGCAGCAGGTGGTTGGGCACCGCTAATTCCGAATTTATCATTGATGATAAAGAAAGGTACACTGTTAATACCGCGTTGCTGATAATGTGCAATTTCTTGTTTTACAGCATATGCTATAGCATCGTCATTTAAAATGTTTTCTGTTTTTTCTGCCGACCAGTCATATTCAGCCATAATAGCACTCAAAACATCAACCTCGTTCAAATGTAGATTCTCATCAAAATACGCTTTCATTAAGCGTTCTTTAAGAGCATCTTTAAATCCTTCTTCACCAGCAACGTGTAACAGTTGGTGTAATGGTAGCGTATTTACTGCTAACCATTCGTTACCGAAGTTGAAGTTAATGCCCTCTTCTTTTCCGCTCTCTTCTAAACGTTTGGTCATTTCTAGAGGTCCGTCAACACTACCGAATTTATTGGTTAGATAAGTATCTCTATCCAAACCCTCCTTTGGTATGTTCGGGTCTAATTGAAATGGGTGCCATTCAATTTCTATTTCAGCGCCATCCCATTCTTTTATCGCTTTTTCTAATCTTTTCTTCCCAACATAACACCATGGGCAAGCAACATCAGAAACTATATCTATTTTTATTTTATCGTTTTGCATATATCAATTATTTAATATGTATTTGGTCGTAAAAAGTAGTGAAAACATACTTTTAAAAGCGACCATCAAAAATGAACTAAAAAAGAAAACCCTTTCATGAACATGAAAGGGTTTTCGGTATTAGGTTGGCGTTTAACTTTATAGCGTACGTAAGTATTCTGCTAAGTTACGAGCATCCTCTTCGTTTAAATTCTGATTAAGCATAATTGCATTGTTGTATTCTTTCAATAATGCTTTTGCAATAGGATCTTCTTTCAACATTTTATCAGGATTGATAATCATGTTCATTACCCATTCTGGGCTTCTACGTTCGTAAACACCTTTTAATGCAGGGCCGATCATACGTTGCTCTGCCATATGGCAAGCAGTACAAATTGCCTGAAATTTTTCTTTACCTGCAGCAGCCATTTCTTCATTTACTGCTTCATCAAAAGTAACGCTGGTTATAGGACCAACACCTTTGTTGTCTAAATCAACTGGCACGCCTTCACTTGCCGTTTCTTTTTTAACTTCTTTTTTGGTTCTGTTCATTTCAAAACCTTCCTTTTTCTCTTCCTTCTTTTCCCCACAACTAATAATCATGGTGCTAAGAGCTAATAAAGTGAATAATTTGCGCATACGTTACTATCTTTTAAGTGTTGTCTGTAAATTGAGCGACTAATATATGAATTTTTGCGGGTCGAAGTATGTTTTAATACGTATCGAGTTAAGTTTTTAACTAATAACTTTAAGTAAATAACAATTTATACAACCGATTTTGTATTTGTTCAAAACCCTAGGTAATATTTTCTAAAAACTCTAATGTACGCCTTTCGGTATAGGTGAAGTTGTCGCTACCGTAGAAGCCGACATGACCACCATATTTAGGCATTTCTAGAAAAAGGTTGCTGTGATGTTTCGCAATTTCTATAGGGTAGCATTCAGATCCTAAAAAAGAATCGTTCAGTGCGTTTATTATTAACGTGGGTACTTTGATATGGTCTAAGAATTGAAGACTGCTGCTTTTTGCGTAATAGTCCATCGCATCTTTAAAACCGTGCGCTCTACTGGTATACAGGTCATCAAAATCTTTAAGAGTTTTGATGTTTTCTATTTCGTTATCTGAAATCAAATCAGGAAACAATTGTTGTTTCTGTTTTAATTTTTCAATGAGGTTACCTTTAAATCTCTTGGCATATAGTGCGTTTTTAAACTGAAGTAGTTGGTGTAGTGAATCTGCTAATTGGCAAGGCACCGAAATAGCAACTGCTCCTTTAATTTCATTAGCTCTCTCTCGTTTTTCACCTAAGTATTTAAGAAGCAGATTTCCGCCAAGACTAAAGCCGTGTAGGTAAATATTTTGGTATTTATCTAATTGTAAAACATGTTCAATAACAGCATGTAAATCTTCGGTTGCTCCAGAATGGTAAGAGCGAAACAATTTGTTGGCAGTACCACTGCATCCCCTAAGGTTTATGGCGCAAATATCATATCCAGATTGTGTTAAAGCTTTAGCGCTACCTTGAATGTATGCACGTTTTGAACTTCCTTCGAGACCATGTATTATAATGACCAATTTTTTGGATGTAGATGAAGCGTAGCTCCAGTCCGTATCTAAAAAATCAGAATCAGGTAAAGTAATACGAACTCGTATTTGATCTAAGTCTTCTACTTTTCTAACTAATCCAGAATATATGGTAGATAGGTGTCCGCTCTTAAAAAATAGAGGCGGATTATATGTAGAGTTAACTAAAGGCATTTGTTTGAAAGGTAAAATTTTTATTTACTTCGGATATGTTTCTAGAACTTTAATCTGTTCTTCGATAGCATCTTTAAATTCCGTTTTTAAATGAGATACCAATTCGGCAACGGGTATAGAATCGTCAATTAGGGCAGAACCTTGGCCTGCAGACCAGATTGTTTTCCAAGCTTTGGCTTCAGTATTCATTTCTTTGCCAAAATCTATCTTGACATCTTTCTTAAGGTCTTCTTCGGTAATACCTGCCGCTTTTAAACTAGCGCCAAGAAAGTTGGCATGCACACCAGAAATTGAAGCAGTATAAACAACATCACTAGCTCCTGCGTCAATAATCATTTGTCGGTATTCAGGTGTAGCTTTACTTTCGTTGGTATTAATGAAACGCGTACCCATATACGCCAGATCTGCACCCATTTGAAGGGCAGAAGCTATGTCTCTACCAGTACTAATACATCCGGAGAGAAGAATAGTTTTATGGTAGAATTTCTTTATTTCAGCAACTAAAGGCATTGGGTTAATAGTACCGGCATGACCACCTGCACCGGCAGCAACAAGAATCAATCCGTCTACACCAGCTTCAGCAGCTTTCTCGGCATGACGTTTTTTTATGATATCGTGAAAAACCAATCCGCCATAACTATGAATCGCATCGACTACTTGAGAAACAGCACCTAAAGAAGTGATGATTAAGGGTACTTTGTGCTTCACACATAATTTCACATCTGCTTCTAGTCTTGGGTTTGTAGCGTGTACAATTAAATTTACGCCAAACGGAGCAGCTTTTTTACCCGTCTCCTCTTCAAAGGTCTTTAAAGCAGATTTTATTTCAATTAACCATTCTTCAAAACCTTCACTAGTGCGTTGGTTCAATGCAGGGAAAGTACCAACAATGCCATTTTTACAACATTCAATAACCAATTGTGGTCCAGAAATTAAGAACATTGGGGCTGCAACTGCAGGCAATGATAACTCTTTAATGAAAGCGGGTTTTTTTGACATAGTGATTTGAATTTTGAACGTGATTTAAAAATAACTATAAAAAACGATGTTTTTTAGTTCTTACATTTCAAAACTATGCTATTTTTATAAGGTATTATGCATGCATAGTAAAAATTATAAAAATGTATACAAAAGATTTTGAAGTACGATGGAGTGATATAGATGCGAATCGTCATTTAGCAAATTCGGCATATGTTAATCTTATGAGCCACACACGAATGGCTTTTTTAATGGAGCAGGGTTTTGATCAAAAGACCATGGTTACTTATAAAATAGGACCTGTAGCATTTTATGAGCATATGTATTATTTCAAAGAAGCCTTTCTTGGTAATCAAGTTAAAGTTTCTCTAAAGATTATGGGACTAAGTGAAGATGGTAAATTTTTTGAGTTCCACCATAATTTTTATAATGGCAAAGGAGAAAATATAGCGCGATGTGAAATGATGGGATCATGGATCAGTTTAGAGACTAGAAAGCTAACAGCATTGGCAGAAGAATTGATGAGCAAATTCAGTGATTTCGAAAAAGGAGAAGGCTTTAGAGTGCTCACAAAAGAACATACAAGAAAATTTTTGAAAATTCCTAAAAATTTATAGGAATTGTAGTGTTAAAAACTTTATTTTTAAATGATTCAATAAATTACAGTCGTACTCCCCCTTTGACTGTTGAGTGATCAATAACCGATAATAACATATTTACTTAATGGTTAGTCTACCAGAAGAAATATTTCAAGACACATATAGTAAAGTAAAAAAGTTGATAGTAACCAAAAAATTGGTGCCGGGGCAACTTATTACTGAGCATAGGCTATCACACACTTTAAGTATTAAAGACAATACTGTGCCAGTGGTGTTGTTACAATTAAAACAAGAGAGCCTTCTAGTAGGTAGTTTAGATAATGGTCTTTCTGTTAGAGAATTGTGTGAGCAAGAAATCGCAGAAATGTTCGATTGCAGAATAGCATTAGAAACTATGGCGGTTAAACTTTTTACGCGCAATGCACCACAATCTAAAATTGACGATTTAAGAAATTTGCTAGTACCATTTGAAAATGGACCTAAAAACGGGTATGTATTCTATAAAATCGATCGATACTTTCACGAATATATTGTAAAGAATTGCGGTAATAGAACATTATATCAAATGTATAAGTCAGCCAAAATACTGCCTTTTATGGATCTTGTAGGGTTGAACAGATCTTTGAGTGTAATCTTACAGGAACATCTTGATTTAGTGTCTGCTATGCATCACCGCGATGAAATTAAGGCTTTTGAAGTATTATCGAACAATTTAGAAAACGCAAAACAATCACATATTTAATTCTCTTGTAGTTGTCTTTTTGGTCTTTTGCTAGAAAGATATACACCGACTAATACAAAACAAGCTGCAATAATTTTCACTGTAGTAATAGTGTCCTGTCCAGTAAGAACGGCATAAGCGATACCTAGTAATGGTTGAACGTAAACAAAAGCACTTAGTGTAGAAGCTTTCAATTGTGTTAGCGCAAAAATATTGAATAGGTAGGTGCAAAAGGTAGTTCCGATAATTACAAATCCAATTCCGAAATAAGCTTCAAAAGGTAAAGTACTCCACGAAACCTCCATGAATTCTTGATATCCAAAAGGAAGGCATATAAGCACACCTAAAGAGAATAGCCATTTCATAAATGTAAATGGATGATATTTACTGATCAACACTTTAACAAGTACTAAGTATGATCCGTAAAACATAGAATTCAAAAAAATCAAGAAATTACCCAGCGGAATATTAGGAGCATCTTGTCTAACTTCTGCGCTAAATAATATTAAACCGAGTGCGCCTAGTAGTCCGATGCCAATACCGAATATTTTTCTCCCAGAAATTTTTTCCTTTAACATTACAGCAGAAAGTATAAGTACAATAATAGGTGATGTTGTTATCAATACCGCACTATTAATAGGGGTAGAAAGTGATAAGCCTTTAAAAAACACCAACATATTAAAAGCCATGCCTAGCAAAGCACAAACCAACATTCGAAGATAATCTTTAGGGTCAATACGTTCTTTTGGTCCTAAAGGTGAAATGAGCCAAAACAGTATTGCAGCACCTAGAACTCTAAGAATAATGAATCCGAAAGGTTGCACGTAATGTGGCATAATACCTTTTGCAATAGTATGGTTTAAAGCATATATCGTGGTAGCTCCAATTGCGGCAAGTATGGCTAATAGTCTTTTGCTCACGAGTGAATTGCCGTTTTAGCGGCTTCTACCACTTTCTTACTATTCCCAATAAAAATTTGGTCATCAACAATAATTACAGGTCGTTTTAAAAAGGTGTATTGTTCTAATATCAACGCCTTAATATCTTCTTCAGAAAGGTTTTGTTCTTTAAGATTTCGCTCTCGGTACAAAACAGCTCTTTTACTGAATAAATCTTCGTAGCTGTGAGAAAGACTATGCATTTGTTCTAACTGAGAAGGCGTTATAGGTTCTGTTTTTATATCCTGAAGTTCAAAATCTGTAAGTGGTTGTAGTTCCTTTATAATACGTTGGCAAGTAGAACACGTGCTTAAATGATATATTTTTTTCATGATGTTGAATGTAAGGATGATGCTTTTTAATCTTCCGAAAGAAAAAACTCTGTTATTGATGTAGGCTTTAGAAATACAAAGAAACCTAAATATCATTAATTGTGCTATTTTTACAAAGCATAAAATGTGAAATGATGACTGAGAATATATTTGAGATTATGTTGCAAAATCGTAGAAATCTGCATGCGATATTAACAAAGACACCTAAAGAAAAGCTACTTAAGATACCAGCAGGTTTCAATAATAATGTGTATTGGAATATAGCACATACAATAGCGACACAACAAGTTCTTATTTATAAGTTCAGCGGATTGCAAATGCGTATACCTAATGATTTGGTTGCCAAATTCAGTAAAGGTACCGTGCCAGATGGTACAGCTACCGAAGAAGAGATGATGATGGTGGCAGATTTTTTAATATCTACCGCAGAATGGCTAATAGAAGACTACAATACGGCACTTTTTCAAAATTACAACGAGTATACAACGAGTGCGCGTGTAACACTTAAAAATGTTGATGATGCGATAGCCTTCAATTTGTTTCATGAAGGGCTTCACATTGGGCAAATTACGCTATTGTTAAAGCAATTAGCTTAAGGCTTTTTCGGGTGCTTTAAAAATTTATTTGCTTCTGCGTAAGGTATGGTTAGGGTAATTGGACCATCTGCAAAAGAAGCTATTTCGTAAGGCTCGTAAAAAAGTAGGAGTCCGTCTTCGGTATACCCTAAATTGTCGGGCAAATAGAAATTCTCAGTTTCGAACATAAAACCGGTATTGTTTATAGAACCTTCTGCAGGTATGTTTTCTTGCTTTCTAAAAAGCGTCTCGGCATATGTTTTAAATTCGTCTAAGTTGTTGAATAAATCTTCTTGGTATAACTCTTTGCTAATAATTTTATCAAAATTTAAAAACCGGTTGGTGCCATAACCATGTGCTCCACCGGTATAGATGTAAGATTCTAATTTGATTGTAATAATACTTTCGTTTTCAAAAGTAATGTTACCTTCAATAGTTGCTTCCCAAGGCATAGCTTCTTCAGGGAATTTTCCGTTGAGCTCTTCATAATCATATAGAAAAGCTTCTTTGGCTTCTTCAAGATTTTGTGCATTGCTTTCCTCATCAAAATTTAGCAAAGCAATAATCTCACCTTCTAAGGCAGCATTGATAGTCTTGCTTAATTTTGTTTTGCCAGTTGCCTCTGGTATTTCGATACGAACAGAGGTACAATTATCGCAAGAATCGGTTGCGATGGTCAACGGTTCAAAAGAAAGGGTATCCTTATTATTACACCCAATAAGTATAACACAAATAAGTAGGTAGGTAAGCTTAGATTTCATGGAGAGATTAGATTTAATGTAAAAATACAGCTTCATTGTATTCCCCGAAAGATAACAATACATTTGTGTTATAAATTCTTGAATATGGCTCCTGAAAATTTAAAGTTTAATACGAAAACCATACATGGTGGTCAACAACCAGATGAAGCGTATGGTGCAGTTATGCCACCTATATATCAAACATCAACATATGCCCAAACTACGCCAGGTGGTCATAAGGGATATCAATATTCTAGAAGTGCCAATCCTACACGAACTGCCTTAGAAAATTCATTGGCAAGTATAGAGGGTGGTGAATTTGGTTTAGCCTTTGGTAGTGGTATTGCAGCGATTGATGCGGTCATTAAATTGTTAGCCCCAGGCGATGAAGTAATTTCAACAGATGACCTTTATGGAGGGACATATAGAATATTCAAAAAGATATTTGAAAAGTTTGGTATCGTTTTTCATTTTGTAGGGATGCAAGGTGTAGATACTGTACGTGATAAAATAAATACGAAAACAAAGTTGATTTGGGTAGAAACGCCTACCAACCCAATGATGAACATTATAGATATAAAAGCAGTAGCAGCCTTAACTAAAGGTACAGATATTTTGCTAGCGGTAGATAATACCTTTGCAACCCCTTATTTGCAATTGCCGTTAGAACTGGGTGCAGATATAGTAATGCATTCAGCTACCAAATATCTTGGTGGTCATAGCGATACGGTTGTTGGGGCATTAGTGGTCAAAGACAAAGAATTAGCCGATAAACTTTATTTTATACAAAATGCAAGTGGTGCGGTTTGTGGACCTATGGATAGTTTTTTGGTCTTAAGAGGAATAAAAACATTGCACGTACGCATGCAACGCCATTGTGAAAATGGTAGGGCGATTGCCGAATACCTTAAAAGTAATCCTAAAATTGAAAAGGTGTACTGGCCTGGTTTTGAAGACCACCCTAATCACCGTATCGCAAAAGAACAGATGAAAGATTTTGGTGGTATGATTTCTTTTGTACCTAAAGGTGGTAGTTATGACGATGCCATAAAAATTGTAGAAAAGCTAAAGGTATTTACATTGGCAGAGTCTTTAGGTGGTGTAGAAAGTTTAGCAGGTCACCCTGCAAGTATGACGCATGCAAGTATTCCGATAGAAGAACGACTTAGAAGCGGAGTGGTTGATTCGTTGATTAGATTAAGTGTTGGTATTGAAGATGTTGATGATTTAATAGCAGATTTAGAACAAGCGATAGAATAATTGACCAATTGTTAAATTAAATGTAGTAAGAACAGGTAGTTTGTTGTCAAAACAACAATTTTTATCGATTTTTAAAAAAATAAGCTATCGAATTACACAAATAGCATAATTTTGACGTTATATTTTGAAATCAATAATTTAAATAAGTTTAAATAGCTTTATGGAGAATAAAATAAAAGCATTTATGGACGAGGTTATCGCCAGAAATGGTCACGAACCAGAATTCATTCAAGCGGTGCAAGAAGTTGCAGAAACTGTTATACCATATATTGCAAATCAGGACATATATAATGGTAAAAACATTCTTTTAAGAATGGTTGAGCCAGAGCGTTTAATTTCTTTTAGAGTGGCATGGGTTGATGATGATGGTGAAATTCATGTAAACCGTGGGTATAGAATACAAATGAACTCGGCAATAGGTCCTTATAAAGGTGGTTTGCGTTTTCACCCAACTGTAAATGCGAGTATCTTAAAATTCTTGGCTTTTGAGCAAGTATTCAAGAACAGTCTTACAACATTGCCAATGGGTGGTGGTAAAGGTGGTTCTGATTTTGATCCAAAAGGAAAATCTGATGATGAGGTAATGCGCTTTTGCCATGCCTTTATGTTAGAATTGAATAGACATATTGGTCCTAATACAGATGTACCTGCTGGTGATATTGGCGTTGGTGCTCGTGAAATAGGTTTCCTTTTTGGTATGTACAAAAAGATACGTAACGAGTTTACCGGTGTATTAACAGGTAAAGGTCTTTCTTGGGGTGGTTCTAAAATTAGACCAGAAGCTACAGGTTACGGTACTGTGTATTTTGCACAAAGTATGTTGAAGACAAAAAACGAAACTTTTGAAGGCAAAACAGTAGTAATTTCTGGATCAGGAAATGTTGCTCAGTATGCAGCTGAAAAAGCAATTTTATTAGGAGCTAAAGTGGTAACACTTTCAGATTCTAGCGGATATATTTATGACAAAGACGGCATCAATGATGAGAAGCTTGCTTTTGTAATGGATCTTAAGAATAATAGAAGAGGTCGTATTTCTGAGTATGCAGATAAATATGCTTCTGCTGAATTTCATAAAGGAAAAACACCTTGGGAAGTAAAATGTGATATTGCATTACCATGTGCTACCCAAAATGAGCTAGATCAACAAGATGCTAAAAATCTATTGAAAAATGGATGTATGTGTGTTGCAGAAGGTGCTAACATGCCTTGTGATACAGATGCTGTTCATGAATTCAATAACGCAAAAATATTGTTTGCACCAGGTAAAGCTTCAAATGCAGGTGGTGTTGCAACGTCAGGTCTAGAAATGTCTCAGAATTCATTAAGAATTAGCTGGACACGTGAAGAGGTTGATGAGCGTTTAAAAGATATTATGGAAGACATTCACGATTCTTGTATCGAATATGGTAAAGATGAGAGTGGTTTCTGTAACTATGTAAAAGGAGCCAACATTGCTGGTTTCGTTAAGGTAGCCGATGCTATGTTAGCACAGGGTGTTATCTAGAACTTAAGTTTACCAAAATAAACATATAATGCGAGACTCTATTTTAGGGTCTCGCATTTTTTTATGTAAGGTTGTCACCAAGCTTCAATCAACTATCTTTGTTGAAATAGATGTTCAAATATGCAGGTGACCACAAAGGCTATAATATTTTCTGCACTTAAATATGGCGATACAAGTCTTATTGTCAAAGCCTTTACAGCATCAGACGGAATTAAGTCATATTTATTGCGAGGGGTGCTATCTTCAAAGAAAGGAAAATTAAAAACCGCTTATTTTCAGCCTTTAACACAATTAGAAATTGTTGCAAACCACAAGAACAAAGGCACATTAGAGACCCTCAAAGAAGCGAAGGTTTTTTATCACTATCAAACTTTATATGCAGACATGGCTAAAAATGCCATGACCTTGTTTTTAGCAGAGTTATTGGGCAATAGCATACGAGAAGAAGAGAAAAATGAAGATTTGTTCCAGTTTTTAGAAGCATCGTTACAATGGTTGGATATGCATAAAGATGTGGCTAATTTTCATCTCTATTTTATGTTGTCATTGACACGATTTTTAGGCTTTTATCCAGATGTATATCAGATAGATAAGCCCTATTTCGATTTGTTAGAAGGGGAGTTTGCTGCCGTTGAATCATTGAATCCAATGTTAAGAGGAGAGAATATTTATTATTTCAAGACCTTATTGGGCACAAATTTTGATGCAATGCATACCGTGAAGATGAAGAAAAATAATCGCCAAGAATTACTGAAATCTTTAATCCTTTATTTTGAATTGCATTTACAAGGATTTAGAAAACCAAAGTCGCTTGCCGTTTTAAATGATGTTTTTAATACATATGTATAAGTACCTATTTATAGCACTTTTTTTATGTTGTTGTTTTGGTAATGCTCAAGAAATTATCGTGCTAGATGCCGATAGTGGTGAAGAGATTTCCAATGTGGCCGTATACAATAAAGATAAATCTAAGATTGCGCTATCGAACTTCGATGGGGTTTTTGATGCTTCTGTATTTACAAGTAAAGAACGCATCACACTAAAGCATATTGGTTATCAAGAATTTAAAACCACGAAGCTGCAATTGCAAAGACAAGGTAATAGTGCTTATTTGATTATGAAGGCTCAGCAATTAGATGAAGTGGTAATGTCCGTTTCTAAATGGGAGCAGCAAAAAAGAGACATACCCAATAGAATAATTTCTTTAGATGCAAGGTCGATTGCGTTTACTGCGCCGCAAACAGCTGCCGATTTACTCCAAAATAGTGGTCAGGTATTCGTCCAAAAAAGCCAAATGGGTGGTGGTAGCCCTATGATCCGTGGGTTTGCCACAAATAGATTGCTACTATCTGTTGATGGCGTTAGAATGAACAACGCAATATTTAGAGGTGGTAATGTGCAAAATGTAATATCTGTTGATCCCTTCACTATCAAGAATACAGAGGTTATTTTCGGTCCGGGTTCGGTTATATATGGTAGCGATGCAATCGGCGGGGTAATGAATTTTTACACTAAAAAACCAATATTATCTGAGAACGATAGTCTTTTGGTGCACGGTAATGCCAATTATAGATTTGCATCGGCGAATATGGAGAACACCGTACATGCAGATATTAACCTAGGTAAAAAAACATGGTCTTCACTTACAAGTATAACGTATAATAATTTTCAAGATTTAAGAATGGGTTCTCACGGTCCAGATTCTTATTTAAGAAATACATACGTAAAAACTGTAAATGGTATTGATGAATTGGTAGAAAATGATTCGCCAAAAAAACAAGTACCAACAGGATATGATCAAATAAATTTCATGCAAAAATTTCTGTTTAAACCTAATACTAAATGGGATTTAAACTTAGGAGCCTATTATACCGAAACATCTAATTATTCTAGATATGACCGTTTAATTAGACCCGCAAGTGATGGTTTAGGCTTGCGTTCAGCAGAATGGTATTACGGTCCGCAGAAGTGGTTTATGGGAAATGCTCAAGTTCAGAAAAAAGGAAATGGTAAAGTATATGATGGTTTAAAATTAGGTTTGGCATATCAGCATTTTGAGGAAAGTAGAATTAATAGAGATTTTCAAGATGCGATAAGAAATACAACCAAAGAAAAAGTGGATGCGGTAAACTTTAATATTGACCTTGAGAATAAGAAGATTGGCGATTTTAGGTTGTATTATGGTACCGAGTATATCTATAATAAGGTGAGGTCAAACGGTTTTGATTTAAATATTAATACTGACGAAAAAACCGATGCTGCATCGCGCTACCCAGATGCTTCTACTTGGCAAAGTTTGGCTGGGTATGTAAATGGAGAATACAAAGCCAAACCTAATTTCACGATTATGTCTGGTTTACGATATAGTCATGTATGGGTAGATGCTGTATTTGATGATACTTTTTATGATTTTCCGTTTGAGACAGCAGATTTAAGTACAGGAGCATTAACGGGTAGTATAGGTTTTAGTTGGTTCCCCAGAGCGAATCTACAGGTTACATTGAATGGATCTACAGGTTTTAGAGCTCCGAATATAGATGATGTTGGTAAAATATTTGATTCTGAACCAGGATCGGTGGTCGTGCCAAATCCTGATTTAGAGCCTGAGTATGCGTATAATGCTGAAATAGGTATTCAGCGAAATATAAATGATAAAATCATATTAAAGGGTGCAGCATATTACACCTATTTAGTAGACGCTTTGGTTCGAAGAGATTTTAGTTACAATGGCGTTTCTGAAATTGAATATGGTGGGGAATTAAGTAATGTGCAGGCAATTCAAAATGCAGCAAAAGCCTATGTTTATGGCTTTGAATTTGGGTTAGAAGCCTATTTGACCGAGCAATGGTCGTTATCATCTAACTTGACATTTACAGAAGGTGTAGAAGAGGAAGACGATGGTTCTGAAACTCCCGCACGTCATGCAGCACCTACTTTTGGTGACTTTCACGTTGTATGGAAAAATCAAAGACTACGAACAGATTTGTTCTTGAATTATAATGGAGAGATAGCGAACGAAGACTTAGCGGTATCGGAAAAGGCTAAGGAATATATTTATGCAGTAGATGAAAACGGTAATCCGTTTTCTCCATCTTGGTATACCTTAAACTTTCGTTCACAATATGATGTTACCAATAATTTTAAGATGACCGCTAGTTTAGAGAATTTAACGGATCAGCGGTATAGAACATATTCTTCAGGTATAGTTGCACCAGGTATAAATGTAATTCTTGGTGTAGGCTATCATTTTTAAATAAAAAAAAGACCCGGTATTAGCGGGTCTTTTTAACTTATAAAAAAAAGGATATTGTTAGTGTTTAACCGCCTTTTTTACATCTTCAGCTTTTTGAGCTGCTTTGTCAGCCGCACTATTAGCAGCATCTTTTACGTCATTACCTGCTTCTTTAGCAGCATCTATACCATCTTGACCAGCTTTCTTAGCAGCATCCATAGTATCTTCACCAGCTTTTTTAGCAGCGTCGATACCTTCTTGACCAGCTTCTTTTACTGAGTCAGCAGCATCACCAGCAGCATCCATTGCGCCTTCGCCAGCTTCTTTAGCAGCGTCCATACCTTCTTGACCTGCTTCTTTGGCAGCATCCATTGCACCTTCGCCAGCTTCTTTTAAATCGTCACCAGCATTTTCTAATGCAGCACCTGCTTCATCTGTTGCTGCTTTAGCTTTATCAGCTGCATCTCTACAAGAAACAGATAAACTAAGTGCTAAAATTGCTAATGATCCTAAAATTACTTTTTTCATTTGTGTAAACTTAAATGGTTAATTGTTCGTGGTAATATACGTAGAAATTTAACTTTTGGATGTTTTAGACCCAAATAAATCCATTAATACATGGTTTATAGGTATTTCAGTACACTCAATACACTCCTTTTTGATCAAAATTTTATAATTTTGCAGCCTTTTAAACCCAGTACTATAAGCATTTTGTATGAAGTTCACAGAATATCAAGGATTGAATTTACCAAAGGTCGCAGAAGAAATACTTGACTACTGGTCAAAGAATGCCATTTTTGAAAAAAGTATATCTACTCGCGAGGGTAAAGATAGTTATGTATTCTATGAAGGTCCGCCATCAGCAAACGGTATGCCGGGTATTCATCATGTAATGGCTAGAACCATTAAAGATATCTTCCCAAGGTATAAAACCATGAAAGGTTTTCAAGTAAAGCGTAAAGCTGGCTGGGACACTCATGGTCTTCCTATTGAATTAGGTGTTGAGAAAGAACTGGGTATTACGAAAGAAGATATCGGAGTTAAAATTTCTGTAGAAGAGTATAATGCTGCTTGTAAAAAAGCGGTAATGAGATATACCGATGTTTGGAATTCAATGACCAAGCAAGTTGGGTATTGGGTAGATATGGAAGATCCGTACATCACATACAAATCCAAATACATGGAGACGGTATGGTGGTTGTTAAAACAGATATACTCAAAAGATTTAATATATAAGGGGTATACAATACAGCCGTATTCACCTAAGGCAGGAACAGGATTGAGCTCTCATGAGCTAAATCAACCAGGTACCTACCAAGATGTGACTGATACTACGGTAACCGCTCAGTTTAAAGCTGTCGAAGAAACATTGCCAGATTTCTTACAGAATGAAGGCACAGTTTACTTTTTAGCTTGGACGACCACCCCTTGGACATTGCCTTCGAATACGGCATTGACTGTAGGTTCTAAAATTGATTACGTATTAGTTGAATCTTACAATCAATACACTTTTGAGCCAATGAACGTGGTTCTTGCCAAAAATTTGGTAGGGAAACAATTCTCGCGGAAGTTCAAAGAAGTATCAGAGAAATCAGAACTTTTAGAGTATAAATCTGGTGATAAGAAAATTCCTTTTTACGTAGTAAAAGAGTTTAAAGGTAAAGATTTACTAGGTGTTCGTTATGAACAGTTAATGGATTATGTGTTGCCATATGAAAATGCAGAAAATGCGTTTAGAATAATTGCTGGTGATTTTGTAACTACTGAAGATGGTACTGGTATCGTACATACAGCACCTACTTTTGGTGCAGATGATGCCCTTGTAGCAAAGCAGGCAGTACCCGAAATACCACCAATGTTAGTGTTAGATGAAAATGCAAACTTGGTTCCTTTAGTTGACTTGCAAGGTAGGTTTAGACCAGAGTTAAAAGAGTTGGGTGGTAAGTATGTTAAGAACGAATATTATGAAGATGGTGAAGCGCCAGAACGTTCTATAGATGTTGAAATTGCCATTAAATTAAAAGAAGAAAATAAAGCCTTTAAGGTAGAAAAGTATGTGCACAGTTACCCAAACTGCTGGCGTACCGATAAGCCTATATTATATTACCCGTTAGATTCTTGGTTCATTAAAGTAACCGATGTAAAAGAAAGAATGTTTGAGTTGAACCAAACCATAAACTGGAAACCAAAAGCAACAGGCGAAGGTAGATTTGGTAATTGGTTGGCAAATGCAAATGATTGGAATCTTTCTAGATCTCGTTATTGGGGTATTCCATTACCTATCTGGAGAACAGAAGATGGTAAAGAAGAAATTATCATTGGTTCTGTAGCTGAGCTAAAGTCAGAAATGACCAAAGCAGTTGAAGCGGGAGTATTAGAAAAAGATATCTATGCAGACTTCGTTGTTAATGATATGTCTGACGCGAACTACGATAAAATAGATTTACATAAGAACATAGTTGATCAAATTACATTGGTATCTGCATCAGGTAAACCAATGAAGCGTGAGAGTGATCTAATCGATGTTTGGTTCGATAGTGGTTCAATGCCTTATGCACAGTGGCATTACCCATTCGAGAATAAAGAATTGATAGATGAAGGGAAAACATTTCCTGCAGATTTTATAGCAGAAGGTGTGGATCAAACTAGAGGTTGGTTCTATACCTTGCATGCAATTGCAACGATGGTATTCGATTCAGTTGCGTATAAAAATGTGGTTTCTAACGGACTCGTTTTAGATAAAGAAGGTAAGAAAATGTCTAAGCGATTAGGCAATGCCGTTGATCCTTTTGAGACTATGAACGAGCATGGCGCAGATGCTACAAGATGGTATATGATCAGTAATGCCAACCCTTGGGATAACCTGAAGTTCGATACAGAAGGCATCGCTGAGGTAAAACGTAAGTTCTTTGGCACTATATATAATACCTATTCCTTTTTTAGCTTGTATGCTAATTTAGATAAGTTCACTTATGCAGAAGCAGATGTACCTATGGTAGAACGTACAGAGATAGATCGTTGGATTTTGTCAGAATTAAATTCATTGATTAAAACTGTAGATACGGCATACGATGAGTATGAACCAACACGTGCAGCAAGAGCTATATCAGATTTTGTTCAAGAGAACCTGAGTAACTGGTATGTGCGTTTGTGTAGAAGACGTTTCTGGAAAGGAGAATATGCAACAGATAAAATCGCGGCATACCAAACTTTATATACATGTTTAGATATTGTTGCAAAATTATCAGCACCAATTGCACCATTTTTTATGGATCAATTGTATTTAGATTTAAATAAGGCTACGGTAAAAGATGGTTTTGAAAGTGTGCATTTGGCAGATTTCCCAATTGCAGATGAGTCACTTATTGATAAAAGCTTAGAAGTTAAAATGCAGAAAGCGCAAATAATTTCTTCTTTAGTATTATCAATCCGCCAGAAAGAGAAAATAAAAGTGCGTCAGCCATTGCAAAAAATAATGATTCCTGTACTTGATAATAAGGATAGGGAAGAAATTGAAGCAGTGTCAGAATTAATAAAATCTGAAGTTAACGTTAAGGAAATTCAACTGTTAGATGATGCATCTGGAATATTGGTAAAACGTATCAAGCCTAATTTCAAGACTTTAGGTCCAAAATTCGGTAAAGAGATGAAGCAAATTGCTCAAGTTGTCAACGGTTTTGATCAGAATGATATCCAAAAAATTGAGCAGGATGGCGAATTAACAATCCAATTAGAAAATAAAAGTATTACTTTACAGTTACAAGATGTAGAAATCTCTTCTCAAGATATTGAAGGTTGGATGGTAGCGACCTCTGGTAAATTAACTGTTGCCTTAGATGTGACAATTAATGAAGAGTTGAGAAATGAAGGAATTGCAAGAGAGTTGGTCAACAGAATTCAGAATATTAGAAAAGATTCTGGTTATGAGGTTACAGATAAAATTGCAATCGAAGTATTAAAAGACGGTTTTGTAGAAGTTGCTGTAAAAGATAATGTAGAGTATATTAAAACAGAGACTTTAACGGCCGAATTAAATTTTGTAGAAAAATTGGACAAAGGCGTAGAAATTGCTTTTGACGAGGTGAACACTAAATTGTTTATTGAAAAACATTAAAAGATGGCAGAAGATTTAAAAGTAAGGTATTCTGACAAAGATTTGGCAGAATTCAAAGTATTGATAGAAGAGAAGATAGAAAAGGCAAAAAGCCATTTAGATCTCTTGAAAAGTGCTTACATGAACGATGGTAATAATGGTACCGATGATACGTCGCCTACCTTTAAAGCTTTTGAAGAAGGTTCAGAAACGATGAGCAAAGAAGCGAATACGCAATTGGCTATTCGACAAGAAAAGTTTATTCGAGACCTTAAGAATGCGATGTTACGTATAGAGAACAAGACTTTTGGTATATGTCGTGTAACAGGTAAATTAATCAATAAAGAGCGGTTAAAACTTGTGCCACATGCTACATTAAGTATTGAAGCTAAAAATATGCAATCATAATTAAAACGCCTTTAGGGGCGTTTTTTAATAGCTATTATTTTGAAAGTTTCCCTCTTGTATTTCATGCTTTTGTTTTCTATTGGGCTTAGTGCCCAAAAGAAAATGTATGAAAATGTTTTAGCAGATGATATTAGTTTAATTCAAGTTGATGCTACGAACTGCTTTATTGTAGAAGTGCAAACAGGTAAGAGCAATGAAATTAGTATTGTAGCAGAAATGGAGGGTGAATATAGTCAAGACCTAGATTTAGAAGTCTCAACTAATGGCGCTACTCTTTTTGTTGAAACAGGCTTTACTCCGAATTTCGAAAATCCTAATGATAAACTAAGTGCTCATAAAGTAGTTTCAATTTCATTGAAATTAAAAATTCCTTCTTATAAAAATCTAGAAATCTATGGTACCAATACTCGGGTAGAATTGGAAGGGGATTATGATAAATTGCATGTTTCATTATCAGACGGTATATGCGTGTTGAATAATATAGAGGCAGAAGCTGAAATAAAATCTCAAAGTGGTAATATTAAGGTCTTTTCTGCAGCGGCTGCGATAAGCGCTACAAGTAAGTATGGAGGGGTTTCTACGAATCTCATTCCAAAAGGAAATTCTACTTTTACATTAGAAACTGTTACGGGAAATATAGATCTCACTAAAACCGAATAATATTTATATTTTTGCGCTCATTGATGAAAGCCCATGAACATTAAAAAATCTGTACTGTTTATTCTATTGATATTAATTATTGATCAATGGAGTAAGATTTATATAAAGACCCATTTTGTTTTGGGTGAGTCTGTTGAGGTATTTACTTGGTTTAAAATACTATTTATAGAAAATGAAGGAGCTGCTTGGGGTGCAAAATTAAGCGACGTATTACCTATTTCAGATAATATCGGAAAATTAGTTTTAACGGTATTTCGACTATTTGCCATCTTCGGTATTGGATATTGGCTTTTTGATGTCATTAAGAAAAAAGCGTCGAACACTTTAATTTGGGCAGTTTCATTAATTTTTGCTGGGGCACTAGGCAATATTTTAGACTCCGTTTTTTATGGGGCTATTTTTAATGAAAGTTATAATGAAGTAGCAACCTTGTTTTCTGATGAACCCTATGGTAAGTTATTTTATGGTAAGGTAGTAGATATGTTATACTTTCCAATGGTAGATTCTACTTGGCCAACGTGGATGCCAATGGTAGGCGGACAAAATTTTAGATTCTTTGAACCAGTTTTTAATATAGCTGATACTGCAATAAGTACTGGTGTGGGTATATTACTGGTATTTAATAAAAGGGCTTTTAATAAAGAAGAAGAGACGCCGGTACAAGAAGTAGAAAACCTACAAGATTAAGACGTTTTAAAAGAATAGGTTTTATTAGGCGTTACGCAATAGTCTAGAGGTATATCAGTAATGTCAACATCATCTATTGAGTTTTCTGCCTCAAAAAATGATAATCCAATTTTAATAACATCTTCTTTACAATCACTTAGAAAACGGTCATAATATCCTTTTCCATATCCTATTCTATTTCCTGTCTTATCAAAAGCTAAGAGGGGAATAAAAACAACATCTATTTTTTTGGGTTCAATAGTAATACTGTCTACTGGTTCAGGTATATTTAGGTTATTGGTAGTAAATTTTGTGTTGTCGGTAAGTAGAAAATGTTCTAATTCGGTAGAAGATTTAATTTTCGGAACAATGATATTTTTATCCAAACCTAGAAGTATTGAGATAATACCTTCTGTATTTATCTCAGCTTTTTGTTCTATCGGTAAAAAAATGTGAAAATATGAATTACTCCATATTGGCAATTGCAAAACTGAATTCGCAATCGCTATACTTTGAAAAGATAATTGAGAGGGTGTTAGGGAACTACGTAATCTTGAATATTTTATGCGTAAATCTTTCTTCAGCATTGTGAAGTGATTTTAACATATTGATATTTAAATTTATTCTTTACCTGCAACAGCAAAAAATACCTTGAAAAATAACATTAAAATAAGGTAAGTTCCTAAAGTGATGATATAACTATCCATAATATTTGTATTGTAAATGAACCAATAATTGTTGTTGTTGTGTTAAAAATAGGTAAAATAATTAATACAAGCTCTTTAAACGGCACTTTTTTATCGTTGAAATGCACTTTTTTATAAAAAAATTAACAGTTTCATTCATATAACGTTACATGGAAACAATTAATTGTCTGAAAATCAAAGATTTAAATATATGTATATTTTTTCAAATTATTAATACGATAATATGAGTAATGTAATATTATTGAGATGAAAAAATATAGGTCTATTAAATATCATATTCATAATCACTTAAAAAGATTTGTAATTAGAATTTACTCAGATGGTGTAATACGAAATCAGTTTTATAGACTAAATTAGTGGTATCAAATTATGACAGAAATTCCCATAAACATACAGCTAAGTGCGTTACCTACCGGTCCGGGAGTATATCAGTTTTACGATAGTAATGACAGTATATTATATGTAGGTAAGGCAAAGAATTTAAAGAAACGAGTTTCATCTTACTTCAATAAGAATCATGAATATGGTAAAACCCGAGTTTTAGTCAAAAAGATTCGGTCTATTAAACATATTGTAGTGCCGACAGAGTCAGATGCGCTTTTGCTAGAGAATAATTTAATTAAAGAATTAAGACCTCGGTATAATGTTTTATTAAAAGATGATAAGTCGTACCCTTGGCTTTGTCTAAAGAATGAACGATTTCCAAGATTTTTTCCGACCAGAAGAGTGATAAAAGATGGCTCGGAATATTTTGGTCCGTATACCAGTATGAAAACGGTGCGGGTGCTTTTAGATTTGATTAAAAGTGTTTATCCGTTAAGAACCTGTAATTACGATTTGTCAGCAGAGAAAATTAATGCCGGCAAATATAAAGTGTGTTTAGAATATCATTTAGGCAATTGTAAAGGCCCGTGTGAAGGGTATCAATCTATAACAGAGTATGATCGCCAAATAGATGATATACGCGAAATTGTAAAAGGTAATTTTAAATCATCGATCACTTATTTTAAAAGTCAGATGAAAGCCCTGGCAGAAGAAATGAAGTTTGAAGAAGCACAAGAGATAAAAGATAAGATAGATGTTTTAGAGAATTATCAGGTAAAAACGACAATTGTAAACCCTAAAATCAGTAATGTAGATGTATTCAGTATAATTTCAGACAATGCTTTCGCTTATGTAAATTTTCTACAATTGGCGCATGGGTCAATAATAAGGTCTCATACGATGGAGATCAAGAAGAAGCTTGAAGAGAAAGATGAAGATTTGCTAGAATTGGCTATAGTTGAAATTAGAGATCGATTTAAATCTGATTCAAAAGAACTTTACGTACCTTTTGATATAGCGGTATCGCCGGGGATAAAAGTGACAGTTCCGAAATTGGGCGATAAAAAGCGAATTCTAGATTTGTCTGAGCGTAATGCCAAATTCTTTAGACAAGAACGCTTTAATCAAATTAAGATCATTGATCCTGATCGCCATACCAATAGAATTATGGCGCAGATGAAAAAAGATATAAGATTATCTGCAGAGCCAAGGCATATAGAGTGTTTTGATAATAGTAATATACAAGGTAGTAATCCTGTAGCGGCATGTGTTGTGTTTAGAGACGGAAAGCCATCAAAAAAAGAATACAGACATTATAATATAAAGACAGTAACTGGTCCTGATGATTTTGCTTCTATGGAAGAAGTAGTGTACCGTAGGTATAAAAGATTGCAAGAAGAAATGCAGCCATTACCTCAGTTAATTGTCATTGATGGAGGTAAGGGTCAATTATCATCTGCATTAAAAAGTTTAGATATTTTAGGGTTGCGTGGTAAAATTGCTATTATTGGTATTGCAAAACGTTTAGAGGAGATTTACTTTCCTGAAGACCCCATACCTTTGTATTTAGATAAGAAATCTGAAAGTCTTAAAATCATTCAATATTTACGAAATGAAGCCCATAGATTTGGTATTACATTTCATAGAAATAAAAGAAGTAAAGGAGCTATAAATTCTGAATTGGAAGGTATAGATGGTGTTGGTGAAAAAACGGCACAACAATTATTGAAGAAATTTAAATCGGTAAAACGCATTAAAGAAGCCTCTGTAGAAATTCTAACAGAAGAAGTAGGGGCTTCAAAAGCAAAAAAGATATATGAATCTTTTCGTAAAGAATAGTTTAGGTAGAATACCAATGGTGTTGTCGGTACTTTTATTGAGTATCGGTTCTTTGGTTGCTCAAAATATAGAGGAAAAGAAAAAACCTAAAATAGGTTTAGTGCTAAGTGGTGGTGGTGCAAAAGGCATGGCGCATATAGGTGCTTTAAAAATTATTGAAGAAGCAGGTGTTGAAATCGATTACATTGGTGGTTCGAGTATGGGTGCCATTGTTGGGGCTATGTATGCAGCGGGTTATACTGCAAACGAATTAGATTCTATTTTTAAAGCAACCAACATTGGGTCGCTAATTCAAGATAATTTACCTAGAAGTGCTAAAACTTTCTATGAAAAAGACGATTCAGAACGTTATGCGTTAACATTACCGTTTAAGAATTTTAAAGTTACCGTGCCTCCGGCAATTTCTGGAGGTCAGAATATTTATAATGAATTTGTTAGGCTTCTGTATCATGTAAAAGATATTGATGATTTTAATAAGTTGCCTACGCCTTTTGTGTGTATTGCGACCGATATTGAAACAGGTAAACAGGTAATTTTAAATTCAGGCTACTTGCCAGAGGCTATTTTAGCTAGTGGAACCTTGCCATCTCTTTTTGAACCAACTGTTATTAATGACAAAGTATTAATAGATGGTGGTGTGGTTAATAATTATCCAATAGATGAAGTTCGAGCAATGGGCGCTGATATTATTATCGGTGTAGATGTTCAACACGATTTGTCTGATAGGGAAGCCTTGTTGTCTGCAACTGAAATTCTATTGCAAATAAACAATTACCGTACTGTGGCAGATATGAAAATCAAGTCTAAAAAGACTGATATTTATATAAAACCAAATATAGAACAGTACTCTGTAATAGATTTTAATAGATTAGGTGAAATAGTTAAAACCGGTGAAGATGCGGCAAATTTAAAAATAGAAGAACTTCAAGAACTGGCGACAGGGTATAAAAAAACTAAAAATTCAATTTCTGTAATAGAGGCAGATGAACAATTAACTATTAATAGGTTATTAATAGATGGTGATACCGATCATACTAGAGGTTATGTAAAAGGTAAGTTGAGATTTAATCTTGACGAGCCTACTAATTTTAAAAAGTTGCAGCAGGGTATAAGTAATTTGTCTGCTACTGGCAATTTTAGAACTATTAAGTATAAGTTATTGGATAATATGAACGGTGGAGAAGACTTAATACTGCCGTTAGATGAAACTAAAAACACCTCTTTTTTGCGGTTAGGTGCGCATTTCGATGATTTATATAAAAGTGCGGCACTTATAAATATTACCAAAAAAAGAATATTGTCAAAAGACGATGTAGCTTCTTTTGATTTTATACTAGGTGATAATATTAGGTATAATTTTGAGTATTATGTAGATAAAGGTACCTATTGGAGTTTTGGAATCAACTCTAGATTCAATGATTTTGAGCAAGAAATTAATTTCGATTTAATAGAGGATAATTTTGAAGTAGGTACAGGTACAACACTTAATAGAATTAATTTAAATGTTTCTGACTTTACAAACCAGGTGTATATACAAACGGTAGTTAAAGAAGAGTTTGCGTTTACTATCGGTGGTGAGTATAAGCATCTGCAGTACAGTACTAGAACATTTGGTGATACTCCCGGTATTACAACGCCGGGTACTACATCTAGTAATGGTAGAACATATTTTGAGAGAAGTAATTATATAAGTGCTTTTGGGACATTGAAATTAGACACGTACGACGATAAATATTTTCCGTCTAGAGGGTTGTATTTTAATGGTGATATGCATTATTATGTGTTGTCGTCAGATTTCAATGATAATTTTAAAGATTTTTCTATTTCGAAAGCGCGCTTGGGTATGGCAATGCCTTTAGTAAATAGGCTATCTATTAATGTAGAAACAGAAGGCGGATTTAAACTGGGAACTTCTGGGGTAACCACTTTTGATTTTCTTCTTGGTGGTTATGGTACAGATTTTATAAATAATTTTGTGCCGTTCGTTGGGTATGACTTTATTAGTTTGCCAGGTAACAGTTTTGTAAAAGCGTATGCTAGGTTAGATTATGAGTTTGCCCAAAAGAACCATCTATTGTTCAGTGCAAATTTTGCTAACGTAGACGATGATCTTTTTAGAACAGGAGATTGGTTTAAGGCGCCAACATATTCGGGTTATGGAGTAGGGTATGGTCTAGAGTCATTTCTGGGTCCGGTGAACCTAATGTACTCGTGGACACCAGAAATAGATAAGTCTCAATTTTTTGTAAGTATAGGCTACTGGTTCTAAAGATTATTAGCTTTAGAATTAGCTTGTAAAAGCTCAAAATCGTCTTTAGGTTCTTAATAGTTTCCCAATTATTAATTAGAAGTGTGAATAATTGTTAAGGTTATCATTAAAGTAAGTTAAACCGTACTGTGGGTAGAATAATGTGCCTTAAATTTACATCAGCTAAGGGGTGGTTCCCTTACAACTTTAAGTAGTGGTTTTTCATAATTTAAAGTTTGGTTGGTTATTTAGGAAAAGCCCAGTTTTTAAGCTGGGCTTTTTTTATACAACAATACTTTGGAATAAATTTTGTTTAAGATATTGTAATGAAAGTGATAGAGAATTATCTATGACTATTTTTACATTAAAATACGGACTATGAAAAAACTATTTTTATTCGCCCTTATCTTAACATATTTTGGTGTCCAAGGTCAAAGTTCTCAGTCGGCCTTTAAGACAGGCGAGTGGTTGAAGTTTAGAATGCATTATGGTTTTTTAAACGCAAGTTATGCGACGCTGCAGGTAAATTCAGCGACTATAGAAGATAAATCTGTTTATCATGTAGTTGGGCATGGAGAAACAACGGGTGTTGCAAGTTGGTTTTTTAAGGTAGACGATACTTATGAAAGCTATTTTGATAAACAAGATGGCAAACCATATAGGTTCGTTCGTAAAATTAATGAAGGTGGTTATAAGAAAGATGTAGAGATAAACTTTGATCATAATACATCTAAAGCAGAACTTAATGATAAGAAAAACAAGAAAAAGCTTAATTTTACATTAGAGAACAATATACAGGATTTAATATCCGCTTTTTATTTTTTAAGGAACAACTATAAAACAGAAGACCTTGAAGTAGGAAAAGCGATTACCCTGAAAATGCTTTATGACGATGACGGTATTTTCGACTTTAAACTTAAATATTTAGGTGTTGAAGTTGTAAATACAAAATATGGTAAAGTCGAATGCTTAAAATTTAGACCCTTGGTACAATCGGGGCGTGTATTTAAAGAGCAAGAAAGTTTATCATTATGGGTCTCGAACGATGACAATCGAATTCCTATAAGAATTAAAGCAGATTTAGCGGTAGGTGCTATAAAAGCAGATATAGATGGGTATAATGGTCTTAAGCATCAGTTTAAAATTATAATGGATTAGACCCCAAATGGAAGATAAAGAGAAGATCAAATCCCAAATCTCTAAGCTAGAAGAAAAATATAAAGATTCAGGGCAAGATCTTAGCGCTTATTTAGATGGGTTATTGCACCAACGTTATCTTACCTATTGGGACTATATTCATCTAGATACCTTATTAAGTCTACAAGTTCCAAGAACACATTTTCCCGATGAAGAGATTTTCATCATGTATCATCAAATTACCGAACTCTATTTTAAATTGATTTTGCACGAGCAAAAACAATTGGTAGATGATAAAAGTAACAGCTTAGATTTTTTTATAGAAAAGGTTAGAAGAGTTAATAGCTATTACAAAGTGCTTATATCGTCATTTAGTGTAATGATAAAGGGTATGGAGCGCGAACAGTTTTTGCAATATCGTATGGCTTTACTACCAGCTAGTGGTTTTCAGTCCGCCCAGTTTAGAATGATTGAACTATATGCCACACCGTTAGAAAATTTAGTACATGTTTCTGAAAGAGCTCAATTTTCTTCAGAATCTACCATAGAAGAATTATATGAACATATCTATTGGAAAAAAGGTGCTACAGATAAAGATACAGGCGAAAAAACCTTAACCTTAAAACAGTTCGAGTACCGTTATACGCCTAGGCTTATAAGAATAGCAAAACAGGTAGAGAATGCCACAATATATCATAAATACTTAAGTTTACCCAAAGAGCAGAGAGAAGATATAACTTTGGTAGATTCTTTGAAGACGCTAGATGTAAACGCTAATATAAATTGGCAATTGATGCACATGGGTTCAGCTCATAGGTATCTAAGAAAGGAGACTGGTGATATAGAAGCTACAGGAGGTACAAATTGGAAAGAATACTTGCCGCCTAGTTTTCAGAAAATTGTGTTTTTTCCAGAATTATACACTGAACATGAATTAAATAATTGGGGTAAGCAGTGGGTAGACCATATGCTGAATCCAGATAAATCAAGAGTAGAATAATGCAGAAGTATTGGGGAATATTATTGGCATTAACAGTCATTGCATCATGCAAAGACGCCGATAATGAGAAGAAAGATGTAGCTCAAAATGTTGAGGTTGTTGAAGTGCCAGAAGTCAATGAGAGATTTGGTTTTAATTTAGACGAATTTAATGTTAAGTTAGATACTATTAAATATGGCGATAGTTTTGGCGAATTAATGCAGAAGAATAAAGTAGACTATCCGAAGGTTCTGGCTATTTCAGAGAACTTCAAAGATAGTTTTGATGTTCGTAAAATTCGCGTGGGTAAGCCGTACACCATTTTACAATCTAAAGATACTACGGCACAAGCTCAGGTATTTATTTATGAGAACGATCCAATCAACTACACAGTTGTAGATTTGCGCGATAGTGTAAATGTCTATAGAGATAAGAACAAGGTTAAATTTGTTCAACGAGAAGTTTCGGGTGTAATAGAATCTAGTTTGTCAGAAGCGATATTAGAGCAAGGTGTGGACTATAATGTTACCCATAACTTGGCAAATGTATATGCATGGACAATTGATTTTTCTAGATTACAAAAGAACGATAAATTCAAGATTATCTATAATGAAAAGTTTATAAACGATACGGTATATGCAGGTGCAGAACCTATCGAAGCGGCGTATTTTGAGCATAATGGTAAACCTATATATGCCTTTGCTTATGAAAACGACTCGTTAAGAAGTCTGGTCGATTACTTCGATGAAAATGCAAATAATCTAAGAAGAACGTTTTTAAGAATGCCAGTTGAGTATGGTAGGTTATCTTCTAGGTATAATCTTAAAAGAAGAATAAAATACTACGGTTATAAATTACGACCACATAAGGGTACAGATTATGCGGCACCAATAGGTACGCCAATTATGGCTACAGCAGATGGTACGGTTGTAGAGTCTACGAGAAGAGGCGGTAATGGTAAATATGTTAAGATCAGACATAATGGCACCTATTCTACTCAATATTTGCACATGAAAGCCCAAAAGGTAAAGAAGGGTGAGTTTGTGCGTCAAGGAGATGTAATTGGATGGATCGGTATGACAGGTAATACTGGTGGACCGCATGTGTGTTATCGCTTTTGGAAAAATGGAAAACAAGTGGATCCATTGCAAGAAGAGCTACCGCAAGCAGAACCTTTACACGATACTTTAAAAGAAGAATATTTCGCGTATATCGCAACATATAAAGAACAATTAGATTGTATAATCTATCCTAAAGTTTTAATAGAAGAAGACGAGGATTTACTAACACTTAATCAAGAAAATGGCACTAAATAAAATAAACCCACAGCAAACTGATATTTGGAAGAAATTAACGGCTCATTACGAAGAAACAAAAGGTACGCACCTAAGAAGTTTGTTTTCTTCGGATGCAAAGAGAGCTGAAAGATTCACGTTACAGTGGAATGACTTTCTTTTTGACTATTCAAAGAATAGAATATCAGAAGATACAATGCAGATGTTGCTTGAATTGGCTGATGAGGTAAATTTAAAAGGAGCTATAAAAGATTATTTTGGTGGCGATCTAATCAACGAAACAGAAGGCAGAGCTGTTTTACATACAGCGCTTCGTGCAAAAAAAGACGATGTTGTTTTAGTTGATGGTGAAAATGTAATGCCAGAGATATATGAGGTAAAAGAGCATATTAAAGAATACACGAACTCTGTAATTAATGGCGAGCTAAAAGGATATACCGGAAAGGCATTTACCGATGTAGTAAATATAGGTATTGGTGGTTCAGATTTGGGTCCGGCAATGGTAACCGAAGCTTTAGAATTTTATAAGAATCAATTATCAATACATTTCGTTAGTAATGTAGATGGTGATCATGTTCATGAAATCTTAAAAACATTAGATCCAGAGACAACCTTGTTCGTTGTAGTTTCTAAAACTTTTACAACACAAGAGACATTGAGTAACGCGACGACTATTAAGAAGTGGTTTTTAAAGCATGGTACGCAAGAAGATATTGCAAAGCACTTTGCTGCGGTATCAACTAATAGCGAGAAAATTGCTGAATTCGGTATTGATGCCGCGAATGTATTCCCGATGTGGGACTGGGTTGGTGGTAGATTCTCATTATGGAGTGCTGTAGGTTTAACAATCGCCTTGGCAGTTGGTTACGATAACTTTGATGCCATGTTACAAGGTGCGAATGAAACCGATGTGCATTTTAAGGAAACTGAATTTTCAGAGAACATTCCGGTTGTTATGGCACTAATAAGTGTTTGGTATAATAACTTTTATGGTGCAGAGACAGAGGCCATCATTCCTTATGCACAATATTTAAGTAGATTTTCTGCCTACCTACAACAGGGTATAATGGAAAGTAATGGTAAAAGTGTAGATAGAGCTGGCAATAAAGTTGGTTACGAAACAGGAACTATTATTTGGGGAGAACCAGGTACAAATTCGCAACATGCATTTTTTCAGTTAATACACCAGGGTACTAAATTAATACCTACAGACTTTATTGGTTTCAAGCATTCTTTACATGGCGATAAGGATCATCATAATAAATTGATGGCAAATTATTTTGCACAGACCGAAGCTTTAATGAATGGTAAAACTAAAGAAGAAGTAATTGTTGAATTAAAGACTAAAGATTTATCGGAAGCAGAAATCGATAAGTTAGCTCCGTTCAAGGTATTTGCAGGTAATAAACCTACCAATACTATTTTAATGAATAAGCTGACTCCAAAAAGTTTAGGCTCTTTAATTGCTTTATATGAGCATAAGATTTTTGTTCAAGGAGTGATTTGGAACATATTTAGTTATGATCAATGGGGTGTAGAGTTAGGAAAACAGCTTGCTGGTACTATTCTTAATGATATTAACAATTCAGATATTTCTGATCACGATAGCTCTACATTAAGACTTTTGCAATATTTTAAGAAATAATTTCTAATACCATAAACTTCCTATTAAATGGATAACTATTTCATTTTCACTTAAATCGTGTTTGGTTTTTAGGTATTTTTGTCTTGCTGATTTAACGTTCTCTTAACGTTGGAGGTTTAAAAATAAATGACTTTTGCAGCAAGTTAAAAAACTAACAAATACTCGAAGAAAATGAAAAAAATGTATTTTGCATTAGCGGCATTTTTAATGACCGTAACTGCTTTTTCACAAGGACCAATTACTGGTACTGTTTTAGATGGCGATACCAACACTCCGTTGCCAGGTGCTACAGTAATGGTAAAAGGAACAACAAATGGAACATCAACTGATTTTGATGGTAATTTTACAATTAACACAAGTTCTGCATCTGGAACTTTAGTAGTTTCTTACATTGGTTTTAATTCAAAGCAAATTGCTTTTACTGCTTCTGGCAGTATTGGTTCTGTAGTTTTAGAGCCTAATGCTGAAGAATTAGAAGGTGTTGTTGTAGTTGGTAGAGGTATTATTGACCTTGCTAGCGATAGACAAACACCAATAGCTGTATCATCTATTCCTGTTGAAATTATTCAGGAGAAAATAGGTACGCAAGATATTACGATGACATTGGTGAATACGCCATCTGTTTATGTATCTGGTCAAGCTGGTGGTTTTGGTGATTCTGATATGAGGGTTCGTGGTTTCGAGCAAGATAACACGGCATTTCTTTTAAACGGTCAGCCAATTAACGGTATGGAAGACGGTAAAATGTACTGGTCTAACTGGTCTGGTTTAAATGATATTGCAAGTGGAGTTCAAATTCAACGTGGTTTAGGTTCTTCTAAATTGGCAATTTCTTCTGTTGGTGGTACGGTTAACTTCGTTACTAAAGCAACTGAAATGAATGAAGGTGGTTTTGGTTATGCAACGGTTGCAAATGATAACTATATTAAAACATCTGCAGGTTATAATACTGGTGTTTCTGAAAAAGGTTGGGGTTTAAGTGTTATGCTTTCACACTGGCAAGGAGATGGTTATAACGAAGGTAACTTCGGTGAAGGTCAAACTTACTTTATTTCTGCTGGTTTTAGACCAAATGAAAAGCACGGTTTCAACTTATTACTTACTGGTGCACCACAATTTCATGATCAAAACTTTACAAAATCTATAGCTGACTATCAGCAGTACGGTTTACGTTACAATAACAACTGGGGTACATACAACGGTGTGTACAAAACAGAAAGAAGAAACTTTTACCATAAACCTGTTGCTAACTTAAACTGGGATTTTACTATTAGCGATAAGTCTAACCTTTCTACTGTATTATATGCCTCTTGGGGTAACGGTGGTGGTACGGGTGACCGTGGTAACAGAATTAGAACTGCAGAAGGTCGTATAGATTATGATGCTATTTATGCAGCTAATGGTGAAATTGAAAACGGAGCTGGTGGTTACTTTACAGCTGGTGGTGGTTATGTTACTCGTTCTTCTATGAACTTACATAGCTGGTATGGTTTAATTACAAACTTTGAAACTAAGATTACAGATGAACTTTCTTGGAATGTAGGTTTCGATTTAAGAACATACTACGGTAAACACTTTAGAGTTGTTTCTGATTTTCATGGTCTTAATTCTTGGGCAGAAACAGTTCGTTTAAGAGATCAAAACAATAATCACGAGAGATACGGTACTTTTGGTACTTATAAGAATGTATTGGCAACAGAAAGCTTTAGACCTTCTGGTTGGGCAGCTGCTTTTGATTCTTATCCAGAAGAGCAAAAAATTGCATATAGTAATGACGAGCGTATTTCTTACGGTGGTTTGTTTACTCAATTAGAGTATGCTACAGATAATATGTCTGCATTTTTCCAAGGTTCGGTTTCTAACCAAAATCACCAAAGATTTGATTACTTCCAATATGCTGATCAAGCATTAATTGATGGTACTTCTAGTCAAGGTACAGATGAGCCTATACCAGCTGGTATTACTCCTGGTACAGATTCTGAAAAAGTAGATAACTTAGGTTACAACGCTAAAGCAGGTTTAAGCTATAAAGTTTCTGAAGCTCACGCATTTTATGTAAACACTGGTTACTACAATCGTCAGCCTTACCACGATAATATTTACTTAAACTTTACAAACCAAGTAAACCCGTTAACTGAAAACGAAAAGATTTTTGGTTTAGAAGCTGGTTATGGTTTCAAGAGTTCAATGTTCTCTGCTAATGTTAACTTATACAGAACTTCTTGGAACGATAGAGTTGTATCTAGTTCTAACATTGTTGATGATGTACTTCAGTTTACAACTAATTTTGGTACGGAGCAATTACACTCTGGGGTTGAAGTAGATTTCAAACTTAAACCTATTGCAGATTTATCTATTAATGGTCAGTTTTCTGTAGGTAACTGGGAGTATAAAGGTGAGGCTACTACGCAAGTTGCTGATGAGGATCGAAATATACTTAGCTTTGAAACCGTTGATTACGACGGTGGTAAAGTTGGTGGTGCTGCACAATTATCTGGTGGTATAGGTTTTGCTTATAAAATCAACCAAAAATTCTCTATCGATTCTGATTGGAGATATTATGACAACTTATATTCTGATGTAGGTGCGGTTAAAGAAAATTTAAAATTACCTTCTTACAACTTATTAGATGCTGGTATTACTTTTAGAGTTCCATTAGGAGCTGATAAATTAAAGCAATTGAAAATAAGAGGTAACATTAATAACCTTCTTGATACTGAGTATCTTTCAACATTGACTACTGCTAATTTTGCAGAAGCTGGTGATGAATTATACAAAGGTATTGCTGTGTCTAACCAAGGTTACTTTGGTTGGGGTAGAACTTGGAACGTTACTTTACGTTACGAATTCTAGTAAAAGAATTTAAATAAATAAAAACCCTGACTGTAAAGTCAGGGTTTTTTTATGCTCAAAATTCAGTACATTTAAAACTTAAAATTAGAACTATGTACGAAACTATTCACATGCTACATTCATACTTGGCTTATATAGCATTGGCTGTATTGATCTTAGCAGTTATTAATGCTATTTCAGGTCTTGTCGGTAAGCGAATCTTTAATATGGGTAAAGATCTTAGATTAAGCCTTTTTGCGCTTATTTTATGCCATATTCAATTATTAGTAGGTCTAATATTATATTTTGTTTCTCCAAGCGGATTAAGCGCAATACAAGAGTTCGGCATGGGTGGTTTAACTTCTGCCGCACGTTTATTGGCAGTAGAGCATCCTTTCATTAATATACTGGCAATTGCATCTATAACCATAGGTTGGTCAAGACATAAGAAATTTGTTGACGGAGCTAAAAAATTCAAAAGCATTGCTATTTTCTACAGTATTGGATTATTGCTTATTCTAAGTAGAATTCCTTGGGGGCAATGGTTTAACTAAAATTGTAGATTTAAAAATTATAAAGAACCTAATGCATTAGTATTAGGTTCTTTTTTTATTGCTGAACTTTTCTAATGAGGTGCAGGTATACAGGAAAATGGTCGCTATAACCACCAATATAACTTCCGCCTGCATAAGTCCGTAATGGGTAACCTTTATATTTTCCCTTTGGGTCCATTAAATATTCAGGGGTAAATATGCCCACTTTCCAATAACTATAGCTTTCTCGCTCGGTATCTATAAGGGAAGATGTCATGTATAATTGGTCGAACAAATTCCATTTATCGCGGTAAGCTAAAGAACCTCTTCCTTTTTTATAAAGTTTTTCCATTGGTCCATAGAGGCTTAAAGAATCCAAATTCTTAGAGTTTTTTTCAACAAGTAATATTTTTTTAAAACTAGGGTCTATAGGGTCATCGTTAAAATCGCCCATACTTATAATTTTGGCACTGGTGTCTTGTCTTTGAACAGAATCTATAATACGTTTATTCAGTTTGGCAGCTTCTAATCTAAAAGGTCTACTTCTTGCTTCACCACCACTTCTAGATGGCCAATGGTTTACCATATAGTATATCTTTTCATTATCTAATAAACCTTCTACAATGAGTTGGTCTCTGGTGTAATCTCGTTTACCTTCAAGGTTAAAAAGTAGTAATCGATGGCTATTAAAATTAACAGGTACAAAGGCACTTTTCTTATAGAGTAGCGCAACGTCTATACCACGTTCATCAGGAGATTCGAAATGTACAATTCCGTAATTGAATTTCGCTAAGTTCTTATGATGTACTAAATCTTCAAGCACACCTAGGTTTTCTACTTCGCAAACCCCTACAATATCTGGTGCCGTTTTATTATCTGTAGCGCCAATTTCAGAAATAACCTTTGATATATTTTCTAATTTGTTCAGGTAACGTTCTTCTGTCCATTTGTCTTTTCCTTCGGGAGTTCTGTCATCATCAAAAATTAAAGTATCGTTTTTAGTATCAAATAGGTTCTCTAGATTATAGAAAGCAACGGTTCTAATTTGATAAGTATCAGATTTTTGGGCACATGTGAGTAATGGGGAAAAGAAGCAAATAAGAAGTAGTAATCTCATTATTGAGGGTATTTTATCTTAATTATAAGCGAGTATACGGAAAATTCACGTTAATTATTTCTTAAATAGTATCTTAATAGTTCATTAGTAAGGTCTTAAGATATAGAATGATTAAGCATACCCTGTTTTTATTACTTTTTATTAAAATATGTTTCATACAAGCTCAAAGTACAGCGACAATTTCGGGGATAATAAAAGAAAAGATTACAAATGAGGTAATTGCTAATGCAGAAATAGTCTTAGAAGGAGAATCTACACCGATAACTACTAATGAATTAGGAGAATTCAAATTGATTACTTCCAATAAAGGAGAATTTATACTTCAAATTTCTACTCCTGATTACGATATCAAAAGAATACCCGTATTTCTTGATGACAATATTATTGACTTAGGTGTCATTTTTTTAGAAAGAGATGTGACTGTAGAAAAATCTATAAATCTCATAAATATTACCGATGACGAGTTGTTAGATGATGAGATAAATTCTAACGCACTTGCTTTATTACAATCCACGAAAGATATTTTTCTAAACAGGGCAGCTTTTGATTTTGGTCAGGCATTTTTTAGGGTAAGAGGATATGATTCGCAATATGGTGAAGTACACCTAAACGGATTGCCAATGAATAAAATGTATGATGGCAGGCCACAGTGGAATAATTGGGGCGGATTAAATGATGTTATCAGAAACCAACAATATGCGAATGGCTTAGAAGCATCAGATTTTACTTTTGGAGGAATTTTAGGGAACACAAATATAGATTTGCGACCATCTGGCTTAAGACCAGGTACGCGATTATCTTCTTCACTTTCCAATAGAACATATAGCGGCAGATTGATGGCAACTTATAACTCTGGAGTTAAAAATGAGAAATTTGCCTATATTATTTCAGCTTCTCGTCGCTGGGCAAAAGAAGGGTATATGGATGGTACGTTGTATGATTCTTATTCTGTTTATGGTTCAGTCGAATATTTATTAAATGAAAAAAATACAATTTCAGCTACTGCCATTGTAGCATCAAATAGAAGAGGGCGGTCTTCTGCAATCACAGAAGAAGTACAAGAAATTCAAGGAAACAGATATAATCCATATGCTGGTATTCAAGATGGAAAAATCAGAAATTCTAGAGAGCGACATATTCGCGAGCCATTATTTCTATTCAACTATCATCATGAATCTAAAAGTTTACAAATTAATGCAGGTTTGGGCTATCAAACAGGTATATACAAGAGAAGTCGTTTAGGGTATTATAATGCTCCAAATCCTGATCCTACATACTATCGATATTTGCCTAGTTTTTATTTGAACTCCCCTATTGGTGCCAACTTCGAAAGTGCAATACAAGCAGAAGAAGGCTTTATTGAAAATCCTCAATTAGATTGGGAAAATATATACAAGGCGAATACCAGTATAAGCCAAAACGGAGAAGCGGCTTATGTGCTGTATGATGATACTACAAAAGATAATCAGATTACTGCAAGGGCTACTGCCAATATAGATATTGATAGTCATTTTAAACTCGATTTAGGGGCAACGCACAGACAGTTGAATTCTAAAAATTATGCCCAAATAAATGATTTGTTAGGGGCAGATTATCATCGTGATATCGATACGTTCTCAGAAACATTAAATGATGTTTCATCTGAAGTAAATAAAGGTGATGGTGCGGTTTTTAATTACAACTATAATTTAAAGGGAAGCAATATTGATATCTATACGCAGTTAAATGCGCATTATAATAAAGTAAAGGCGTTTGTTGCTGGTAAGTATGCTATCGTTAATTATCAAAGAGAAGGTTTGTTTAGGAATGAGCGCTTTATAGATAATTCGTTTGGGGATAGCGAAAAGGTCAAATTTTCAAATTGGTCATTAAAATCAGGCGCATCTTATACCATAACAGGTAGGCATTGGGTTTCTGTAAATGCCGCTCTTATAAATAGAGCACCCGTTTTACAAAATGTATTTATAAACCCGAGGGAGAATAATGCTATAGTCCCCAATTTGCAAAGCGAAACCTTAACTAGTGTCGATGCTACTTACTTTCTTAGAATGCCAAAATTGACAGGTAGATTTACAGGATTTTATACTCGTTTTCAAAATACAACAGATGTAAATTTCTTCTTCGTTGATTCGGGTGTTGGTTCAGATTTCGTTCAAGAAGTGCTCACTGATTTAGACAAATTACATTTAGGTATTGAACTTGGTTTAGAATACCAAGTATCTAGTGCTGTTAAATTATCATTAGTTGGCTCTGTGGCAAAACATGAATATGCAAGCAACCCTTTTGTAACAATTAATTTTGATACAGCAGGTGCAACCGAAGATTTAATCGATATTTCTGGTTCTAAGTTTTTGGGGCAATCGGCAGTTAAAGATTATAAGCTGGCGCAAGGTCCGCAGAAAGCAATTGCAGCAGGTATAGAATATAGAGATCCCAAATATTGGTGGATTAGTGCATCTGCCAACTATCTCGCAAATAACTATGCCAATATTTCTACGATAACAAGAACTCAGAGTTTTTTAATCGACCCAGAAACCCAGTTAAGATTTCCTGATGCAACAGATGAAAATGTTCAAAAATTACTAATGCAGAAACCATTAGATAATTTCTATTTATTAAATGTGGTTGGCGGTAAATCTTGGCTTAAAAAAGGTAAATACATTAGTGTTTTTGCAAGTGTTAACAATCTTTTTGACACCACTTTTAGAACGGGTGGTTATGAGCAGAGTAGAAATGGTAATTACGGTCAGTTAAAGCAAGATAATTTTAGTGGCAATCCGTCTTTTGCGCCTAAGTATTGGTATGGCTTCGGTAGAACCTATTTTTTAAATTTTGCGTTTAGTTTTTAATAGGATACAAATAGTATGAAGATAAAAAGTAACATATTTTGTTTCATGATAGTCATCGCTCTTATGCTATTATCTTGTGTAAAGAACAGAGAATTTGATGCGCCAGATTTAGAATGTTCTGATGCTGAATATACATTTATTAGTTTGTCAGAATTAAAGAATATGTATAATGGCGAGACTATTCAGATTCAAGAAGACTTGGTTATTAGTGGTTATGTGATTTCTTCGGACAAGGACGGTAATTTTTTCAATACAATACATTTTCAAGACGAGCAAAGTAATCCATTAGGTGGAATGAAAATCGAATTAGAATTAAGAGATGCTCATTTGTTTTTTAATGTGGGTCAGCAAATAATCGTAAAGTTAAAAGGGTTGTATTTGGGCGAGTCTAAAGGGATTTATAAAATTGGTGGTGTATTTACCTCTTTTGGTAATCGTAGTGTAGGTAGACTGCCTAAAAATGTGGTTTTTGACCATATATTGGCCTCTTGTAAAGAGAATGTGGGTATTGAACCCAATTCAGTTGTTATTTCAGAATTAAATGAAGTTATGTTGAATACATTGGTTATTGTAACTGATGTAGAAATTAAGCAAGAAGAGCTAGGGGAACCATTTGCGATTAAAGAAGAAGAAACATTGAGAACATTGGTTGATTGTGGCGATAACGAATTGGTAATAGTAAACAGTGGTTATGCTGATTTTCAAGCCGAAATACTCCCAGATAAAATGGGAACTGCCACAGGGTTGTTGACTAAAGATAATAATCAGTATCAATTAATTCTAAGAAGTGTCGAAGACCTTTTATTCAACCAAGAACGTTGTGAAGAATTTATAGATGAATTTACATCTTCCTCAATTTTTATATCTGAAATTGCAGATCCGAACAATAATGCTGGAGCTCGGTTTGTAGAGCTTTATAATGCATCTGAAGAAAATCTATCATTAAAAGGATGGATGTTGGAACGTTATACAAATGATAATATAGAGGTAAGTTCAGGCATAGATTTGTCTGAGTATATAATTGAAGGAAATGGGCTCTTGGTAATTTCACCCAATTCAGAAGAGTTTAAAAATGTATATGGCTTTGATGCTGATATTGCAGTAGGCACAAATTCCCCGGCAGATTCTAATGGCGACGATACTATTGTACTAGTAGACCCTTTCGGTAACATTATAGATATTTTTGGTGTTATTGGTGAAGATGGTAGCAATACCAACCACGAATTTGAAGATGGTGCTGCTGTACGTAAATTAGGTGTAGTTTCTGGAAATCCAGTTTTTACAGCAAGCGAATGGACTATTTACAATGATACGGGCGATGCGGGTACAATAAATCAGCCTCAAAATGCTCCGTTAGATTTTAGCCCAGGTATGAGATAACTTTATGCTATTTCTTTAGAATCGATTATTTTTTTAACGGCACTTTCAGTTAAAGGTTTAACAATATAATCTTTAACCAATTTGTAGTCTTTAGCCTTTTCCATGTATTTAGGGCTAATAAAAGAACTGGTAATATAAATTTTAATATGCCCTATTTTATCCTCGGGCAGTGCTTCAAATTCTTCTAAAAATGACCAACCATCTCTATTTGGCATATTTAGGTCTAAAAAAATAACGTCGGGTAGCTTTATATTTTCGACCAATAAACCAATTAAACCATCAAGAGCTTCTTGACCACCAGAATAATAAAGAATATTATCACTGAAGTTATGTTGCTTTAAGATACTCTTACTACTAACCGAAAAAAATTCGTCATCATCAATAATACAACAACTAGAAAATATACTCATTTTAAATTATTTCAAAGGTAAACCTCACTCAGATTCAAGATGTAGAAAAAAACATTACACTTCACGAAGTTATTAAAATGGCTAGATAACTTTAAGATTGATAAAAACAAGTTGCCCCCATTTTTATTAACAATAATGTTTTAAGTTTTAAGTGAAATTTCTGATTTAATTTTTGGTAAAATTTCCTAAAATTTTGGCAAGATCATCTGGTGTTATGGGTTTTAAAATATAAGTATCTACTTGTTCGTAGTTTTTAACCCGTTCTAAATCTCTTGGGTCAACAGAAGAACTGATGATGTAGATTACGATTTTTTTTGATCTTTTGCTTTTACAGTTTTTAAATTCGTCTAAAAATTCCCAACCATTTAGTATGGGCATATTCAGGTCTAAAAAGATAACATCGGGTAATGGTTCTCTGGCCATGCATAATTTTGTAAGGCCGTCAAGAGCTTCTTGTCCGTTACTATATACTAATACAGAAGTTGCAAAATCTACTTCTTTAATTATTCTCTTGGTGCCATATACAAATATGGGGTCATCATCTATTATACAGCAATTTTGAACTTTATTCATAATCAATTTTGTTTAGCTCTTTTTAAGTTTGATGAAAATGGTCGTGCCTTCGTCGACTTTACTTTCGATACTAATACTACCGCTCATTGATTCGACTTGATTTTTGGTAATGAACAACCCAATACCTTTGGCATCTTTATGCTTATGAAAAGTTTTATACATACCGAAAATAGTGTTACCATGTCGATTTAAGTCTATTCCTTGGCCATTATCCGTAAATGAAATTAGAATATCTTCTCCTTTAATTTTAGATTTTATTTCTATAACAGGTGTACGTTGTTTCGACCGATATTTTAGGGCGTTCGTAAGTACATTTAAGAATATACTTTCTAAATATGCTGGTACTGCATTTACAAAATGTGATTTTTCTATGTCAATTTTAAGTTTAGCATTTTGTTCCTCTAATAAACCATTGATGCTCTTAGTAATTTGGTTAATAGTATTGAGTATACTAATACTTTGTAATTTTTCAAGTGCTCCGGTTTTAACCTGAACAACATCATTTAAATGCGCAATAGTTTCAGATAAACTTTCAGTTGCGCTTGTAATCATTCGATTTATATTTTTACGCTCGTCTTCATCTTCTTCTTTATTTAGAAACTTGGTAAGCATAGTCATATTGGTAGAATGCGAACGAAGGTTATGAGAAACAATATGGGCGAAATTGGTTAAACTTTCATTTTGGCTTTTGGTAACATCTACCAATGCTTCTAGTTTTTTTTGTGCTTCTATTCTATCGGTAATATCTAAAAATTGGGTAATTACATGATTTACAATGCCATTGGTATCTTTTACAGGGGTTGCCCCAATAATTGCATGAACTATATTGCCATTTTTATGAAAATATCTTTTCTGAAATTGTAAATTTTCTTTACCGCTATTAACTACTTTCTTTTTATAAGAATTGCTGCCAGGTAAATCATCTGGGTGAGTAATATCCATCGAGCTCATTTTTAGTAACTCTTCTTCAGAATACCCTAAACTATGAGATAGACTTTTGTTGACTTTTAACCATTTAAGTTCTGGACTTACCAGTGCCATACCAATTGCAGAATGTTCAAAAGTTTTAGCAAATAACTTAGTGTTTTTGGCTAATTCTATTTCGGTGCTACGAAGTTCTGTAATATCCCAATTGGCACCTGTCATTTTAATGGATTGCCCATTTATATCTTTAATAGTTTTCGAAATACCTTTAATATATCTAGTAGATCCATTTTGAAGTTTTATTCTATATTCTTCGTCAAAATCTTTCAAACCCTTTATAGCGTCATTGGTAGCGGCTAGTATTCTTTCCTTATCGTTTGGATCTATGGTAGATGACCATGCTTCGAAAGCGCCTGAAAATTGATTTTTATCTAAATCAAAGATTCTATACATTTCATTATCCCATTCTAGTTCATTCTCAACCAGATCGTAATTCCATGTTCCAATTTGTGCTGTTTGAGTTGTTATTGTTAAGCGTTCAGAGATTTCTTGATGAGCTAACTCAATCTTCTTTCGTTCATCTATATCTTGAAATGTACCGACAAGTCTAACTGCTTTTCCGTTTAATATTTCAACTTCACCTTTAGCCCGAACCCAAACTTCATTTTTTTTAGCGGTGACAATAATAAGTTCTGTGTCAAAAGATTTTCCTTCGGCAATTGCAATACTTACTAAATAAGAAATTTTGTCTCTGTGAATTCCTTCTTTGTAAAAATTTATTCCTTCCTCTAAATTTGGAATAAAATCTATATCCACTTCATGAATATCTTTTGTTGTTTTTGTCCAGTTAACAGTGTTGTTAATTAAATCAAGCTCCCAACAACCTATTCTGGCTACTTCTTCTGCTTTATGTAAAAGCTCAAGTTCTTTCTGCACGGCAGTGATATCATCTAAAAATATAATGGCTCCGTCAAAACCATGATCTTCAATAGTAGAAGGTATAATTTTCCATTTTAGCCATTGTAGCTTGCCATCTGGTAACATAAATTTTTGCCCAATATTTATATCCTCTTTTCCTGTTATACCATTTTTTACAGCAACTTTAAACAGGCTAGGAGTTTCAATTGTATGATCAAATAAATTTTTGTCGATGATATCGATTTCACTTAAACTAAATTTTTCTTGCCACTGGTTAGAGTAACTAATAAAGTTTAACTTAGTGTCCACGATAGCGATTGCATTGGGGGACTCTTTTAAAAGAAAGTCAACGGCTAATGTTTTCAAAAGTTCTAGATTTTAATTTAAAGGTACATATTATCTTTAAGGTAGGAAAAAATTATGTAATAGTAAGAAAATACATCTTGATTTAATTACTTTCATATTGTCGTGAATAAGAATAATATATAATACAAAACTATGAACGAGGTTTTTTTTAAAGAGATAAGAGAAGGTAGTTTTAATGAGGTTAAAGCCATGTTAGAGAAGAACCCTATACTCGTCAATAGTAAAGATGTTAGAGGTTCAACACCTTTAATTTTAGCTACCTATTATGATGAAATGGAAATTGCAACGCTACTATTGGACAAAGGAGCAAAAATCGATGCCGTAGATGCATCTGGTAATACAGCTTTAATGGGTGTTTGCTTCAAAGGCTTTACTGACCTTGCAAAATTATTGATTGATAAGAAGGCGCATCTAAATGAGCGTAATGCTATGGGCGCAACTTGTCTAATTTATGCTGCACAATTTAATCGCTTAGAAATCGCAAAATTATTAATAGCGAATGGTGCAGATAAAACAATTAAAGATAATAGGGGCAATAGTGCCTTAGATCATGCGAAAACGCAGGGTTTAAACGCTTTTATTGATTTGTTGGAGTAGTAGTATGAAAGAAAAGCAAAGCAGTCGTTTAAAAATAGCACTAATACAATCTACTTTACATTGGGAGGATCCACATGCAAATAGAGAAATGTTCGGCGCCAAAATCGATCAAATCGCTGAACCTGTTGATTTAATAGTTTTACCCGAAATGTTTACTACTGGCTTTACAATGTCACCTGCTAATATTGAAATAGAAGAAGGTTTAACAACCCTAAATTGGATGAAGAAAATGGCTGCCAATAAAAATAGTGCAGTAGTTGGTAGTGTCGCTTTTCATGATAATGACAATTATTACAATAGACTCTTTTTTGTAAGACCAAATGGCGAATATGAAAAGTATGATAAGCGACATACATTTACTTTAGCTGGTGAACATGAAAAATATACTGCAGGTACAGAAAGACTAATAATAGACTACCAAGGTTTTGTCATCTGCCCATTAGTATGTTATGACCTTCGTTTTCCGGTATGGAGCAGAAACACAGAAAATTTTGATGTTTTATTATATGCTGCAAATTGGCCTACACCAAGAATCAATGCTTGGGATGCACTTTTGAAAGCAAGAGCCATCGAGAATATGGTATATTGTATTGGGGTAAATCGTATAGGAGAAGACAAAGTAGGACATCAGTACCCTGGGCATTCTAGCGTATACGACCCACTCGGAGAATTAATTGCACTTTCTGCGAAAGAAGAAACTATTATTATTGAATTGGTAAAAGATGAAATCGATTTAGTGCGAAATAAGCTTCGCTTTTTAAATGATCGCGATGATTTTAATCTATCAAATTAAACGTCTCTATTTTTTCCCAATTAGCACGTAATTCTATTAACGTAGGGTAATAGCTAATTTTTTCAGGTTGTCTATGTTCTAAAAAACTACCTGTATCCCATTTTCCATTACCGTTCATGTCGAATATGACTCTAGCTTGGTATTTACCAGGATTTAAATTGTTAAAGACATATTCCTGTGGTTCGGTAGCATAAATTTCTCGCTGTAAGTCTCCTTTTTCGTTGGTAAGCTGAACAATTATTGGGTAAACGATTGTGCTGCCATTTAGATTTAAAGTTAAGTTACCATAATCTGCAATGCTCTTTGTTCGAAAAGAATAAGCGACCGAATCATTAGATGTTTCGAAAAAGTCGGTTACCGCACCAGGTATAAGTTCCATTCTATAGCTTTGGTCAGGCTCGATTTTAAAATTAAAGTGCAATAAATTTTCTACAGTATCGAACTTTAATTGATAAGCAATTTCTACAGAATCTTTATCCATCAATTTAATCTTAGTGCTATCGAAACTAACTAATGGTGTGTTGCTTAGAAGGTTTATAGGTTTGTCCATCTCAATATTTCCATTTTGACTCATAGAAATCTTTAAGGAGTCAAACTCGACTTTTCTGTTTTTGACTTTAAAGGTGTCTTTTACTTTTAAAGATTCATTGGTGATAACGAAAAGAAGTGAGTCCATTTCATAAGGTGTAAACCAAAAGTTCAACGTGTCTTTTTCTCTTTCTTTAGTGATCTTAGTTTTAACGGTATCGGGTATTTCGGTAATGGTTTCAATTTTGATGTCGTCACCCTCGCCATAATAGCCAAAACTTATTCTATTGCTGGCTTCCATACTAGGTACGGCTACACCATAATCTTGAATTTCTTTGAATAGATTTAGCAAATAAATAGAATCTGTAGGTAAGTTTATAGTATCACGTACGAAACCTATTTTATCGGTTTTTTGATCAAACAAATTATTGCCTGAGGCATCTTTAATACCAAACAAAGCATATTTGCCTTCTTTTAAATTGTTAAGTTTAAATATAACTGCACTATCTAAAGTATTGGTAATATAATTTGGCGGTCTCTTATAAACGGTAGAGTCTGTATAACTAGTATCAATTTTATAAAGCATTACGCTAACAAAATCATCGGCTTTTTTATTGAATGCATCTTTAACTACACCCGTTAATGTTAATGAATCAATATAATCGCCAGTAGAGAAAACATAGGTAAAAAAAGATTTCGGATTTTCTTCGTTATTATCGACAATACCTTGTCCAAAATTAAAAGTATAGGTTGTATTTGGCTCGAGTGTATCTTTAATAGTAATTTCTACGTATTTATTGGCATTGCCAATAGGTGAAAGTACAGGGGCATTTTTTAGAGGAGGAGATATTATAAGCTGTTTTTGAATATCTTTTAACTTCACTAATTCATCAAAATACAATCTAATTTTTTGCCCCGTAAAGTTGGTTGTTAAATTTGGTGGCTCTGCCCTTGTTAATTCTGGTGGAGTAATATCTTTTGGTCCACCGGTCGGTGTACCTCGTTGTGCACATTGGTATGACACCAAAACGATAATAAAAACAAATATAAAACCTAAAATTTTTCTGCCCATTAGTGTAATTATCGACCGCAAAGTAACAACATATTTTATAGAAATCTAATTCTTTGGAACAACTGCCATACTTGATATGTAAATTTCAACACCTTCAATATCTTTGAAGGTATTAGCGCAAATTTCCATAGTCGCTCCGGTCGTTATAACATCGTCGACCAATAATATTGTTTTGTTTACTAGTTTTTCTCCGTTTTTGATTTCATATAACGAACGGTTATCGTACCATCTGCTTAATCTGTTTTTCTTAGTTTGTGTTTTGGTATTGGCAGTTTTTATCAAAATATCATCTGTATAATTTGAATTGATGTGCAGTGCAATTTGCTTCGCAAAAAGTGCCACTTGGTTATAACCTCTCTTCTTAAGTTTTTTTCTGTGCAAGGGAACGGGAATTACAAAGTCGATTTTTGGCAAATGTCCTTGCTGCTTCAAAACTTGACCATGCCAATCGCCTAAAAATTCTCCTATCCCTTCTTGATTTTTATATTTTAAGAAGTGAATAAGGTTTTTTACGATTCCAATTTCGGTAAAGAATAAGAATGAATTTGCTTTTTTTATGTTAATTCGACCATAAAAAATACGGTCAACTGCATTTTCATCGTTAAAGGTGTACTCGGTAAGTGGTAATTGGTGTCGGCAAGATGTACAGAGAAGAACCTCTCCTCTATATAATCGTGCATTACATCCAAAACATGATATGGGTAAGAGTATGTTCGTAACATCCTTTAGTATATTTGAAATTCTGTTTTTCATCAAATTTTACAGATTAAACAACCTACAGCCCACTTTTTAAATGGACAGTCAAGATAATAAATTCAATTATAAAATAATATTAGCGGCATTTGTTGCGGTTATTATAGCAATATTAATTGCATTCTACTACAGTTATGCGCAATCAAACGATCAAATAGACTTTTTAGAACAAGAGAAAGAAATTCTTGTTAAAGATCTTACGATTATGAAAGCCGATGTGGCTCGTTTGTCTGCAAAAAGCGAAATGAACGATATTGAATTGAAAGATTCTAGATATAAGGTACAAGAGCTTTTAGATTCTGTAGGGCGATTAAATTTTACGGTTCAAAAATTAAGAGAATTCAAAACGGAATTACGCAGGTTAGAATCTAAGAATGATAGTTTACTCTTAAAGAACAATTTCTTACGTTATAACAACATGTTACTTACCGACAAGTATGATGAGTCTCGTAAGCAAATTGAAAACTTAAGGGCAAATAGTAATTCTTTAGCAGAAGCTGAGGCATTACAAAGAAGAAAAATACTAGAACTTAATCAGAAATTAAAGACAAAGAGCTATTTAAAGATGGCTAATTCTGAAGGAAGTGGTTTTAGATTAATTCGTGGTACAAAGCCAACCAAAACCAATAAAGCATCTATTATTGAAAAATTAAGAGGCTGTGTAACCGTATTGGCAGATGAAAGTGAAGCTAATAACGAGAAAGTAATTTATCTACAGTTTTTAGATCCCAACAAACAAATTGTTGAAGATAATGCCAACACCATTACTGTAAACGGCAATGTTTATAGCAAAAGAGTCGAATTTATTTTTACAGGTTTAGACCAGTCTTTATGTGAGTCGATTACCATACCAGAAGGCTCTTTAATGGAAGGTATTTATACATTGAATGTGTTTGAAGATGAGCGTTTGATTACTTCTTCTGAATTTGAATTGAAATAATTATTTTTTTTTTGGGCTATTGTTCTATTTTTGCCACATGGCAAAGCAAGAAGATGATTTTAAGCGTGTAATTTCTCACGCAAAGGAATACGGATATGTATTTCAATCTAGTGAAATTTATGATGGTTTAAGTGCTATTTATGATTACGGTCAAAATGGTGTAGAACTTAAAAAGAATATACGCGACTATTGGTGGAAAGCCATGGTTCAGCTCAATGATAATATCGTTGGGTTAGATGCTGCAATTTTTATGCATCCGCTAACGTGGAAAGCTTCTGGGCATATAGATGCGTTCAATGATCCATTAATAGATAATAAAGATTCTAAAAAAAGATATAGAGCAGATGTTTTAGTCGAAGATTACGTCGCTAAAATTGATGCTAAAATTGAAAAAGAGGTCAACAAGGCTGCTAAGCGTTTTGGCGAAGCTTTTGATAAAGAACAGTTTTTGCAAACGAATCAGCGTGTAGTTGATTATCAAGAGCAGGGAAAAACAATCTTGAGTAGATTGGGTAAGTCTTTACAAAACGAAGATTTAGCCGATGTAAAAGCACTTATTGAAGAATTGGATATCGCGTGCCCAATGTCAGGTTCTAAAAACTGGACAGAGGTAAAGCAGTTTAATCTAATGTTCGGTACAAAGTTAGGTGCCAATGCAGAAACTGCAATGGATCTATTTCTTAGACCAGAAACTGCTCAGGGTATTTTTGTAAACTTCTTGAATGTTCAGAAATCTGGTCGTATGAAGCTTCCTTTCGGTATAGCACAGACCGGTAAAGCTTTTAGAAATGAAATTGTTGCAAGACAGTTTATTTTTAGAATGCGTGAGTTCGAACAGATGGAAATGCAATTCTTTATTCAACCAGGTACACAGAAAGAGTGGTATGAGGTTTGGAAAGAAAAAAGAATGAAGTGGCACTTATCTCTTGGTTTAGGTCAAGACAACTATCGTTTTCATGATCATGAGAAATTAGCACACTATGCAGATGCAGCATCAGATATAGAATTTCGTTTTCCATTTGGATTCAAAGAATTAGAAGGAATTCATTCTCGTACCGATTTTGATTTAAGCAGTCACGAAAAATTCTCGGGTAAGAAGTTACAGTATTTTGATCACGAGGTAAACAAAAACTATGTTCCTTACGTATTAGAAACTTCTATCGGTTTAGATAGAATGTTCTTGGCAGTATTCTCTAACTCACTTAAAGAGGAAGAATTGGAGAACAACACCACTAGAACAGTACTTAAGTTACCAGCTGTTTTAGCACCAGTAAAAGCGGCTATTTTACCGTTACTTAAAAAGGATGGCTTGCCAGAAATAGCACACCAAATTATAGATGACCTTAAATGGGATTTTAATGTGGTTTATGATGAAAAAGATGCGGTTGGTAGACGTTATAGAAGACAAGATGCCAATGGTACTCCTTTCTGTATTACTGTTGATCACCAATCGTTAGAAGACCAAACGGTTACTATTAGACATAGAGATTCTATGGAGCAAGAGCGTGTTGCCATATCTGCATTGAACGGTATCATTCATGATGCAGTAGATATGAAGACCTGGTTAAAGAAAATGGAATAGGTTAAAGGGTGTAATTCAATTTTACACCGCCATAATAATTAATAGTGTTCCCAGGGTAGAAATACCTTGGGGCATTTCCTCCAAATCCGGTAGCGTTAATTAATACTGATTGGGCGTATTTTGTGTCTGTTATATTATTAATTCCAAAATCTATGCCTACCCTTAATTTTTCTGTAATTTGATTTTTATAGCCCACTTTAATGTTTAATAAATTAAAGGAGTCACTATAAAGTGAATTTGCATCTGTTAGCGGAATTTCATCTATAAATTGATGGGTAATATTCGCAAATAATCCGTTTCCGAAATTAGTTTGTATACCAGAATTTATTTTGTTTTTGGGTACACCTGTTAATGCATTTTCAGAATAATCTTCATCAGCTTCCTCATCTATGAAATCAATAAATTTGTGATTACTGTAGGTATAGCTAATAAATGGCGATATCGTTATTTTATTCGTTAGGTTGATTCGATAAATCAAGTCTAAGTCAATACCTTGATGTTTTGTTTTACCTGCATTACGACCAATATATTGGTTATCGCCAACACGTTTAGCTACTAGTAAATTTTTGATGGGCATTAAGTAAAAGGCGACATCTAGCTTTAGCCTGTCGTCTTTGCTTTTATGTGCAATACCAATTTCATAGTTCGTACCTGTTTCTTGAACAATGTCCGGATTGATGATGCCGTCAGGCGTTAATGTTTCCTCTAAGCCAGGGTTAGAAAATCCGCGGCTAACATTCGCATAAAGTTGGTTTGTAGGTGTAATAGCGTAGTTTACATCTAAACTGGGCAAGAATAAGGTTTTAAAATCTCTATTAGCACTTGTGCTTGTTGCACCAGAGTTAAAAAGATCTCTAAAATCATATTGAGTTTTATTAATGTTTAATCCAAATTGTGCGGTCAACTTATTTGTAAATGAATATGATGCGGTAGCAAAACCATTAATTTGACTTCGAAATTCTTTGTTTTTAGATAATCGATCACCTTGTAAGCTTCCATTACCATTATTTTCTTGATAAAGGTTTTCAAATGTTCCCCAAGAGTATTCATCTTTATAAAGTTCACCGCCAAAAGTGTATGAAAGGGTATTTTCAGAAATAGCTACATTGCCAGAAAATAATGTTCTAAAACCATAGCCATTAGTGTATTCATCTAAAATATTAAACGGTGCAGGTTCATAATGATCTAAATAAGTATAAAATAAACTAGTAGTGTTTTTTAATTTTGAACTCGCGTGGTAGGTATGAGAAAGACCAATAAGACTATAATTATTGTCTTCATAACCTTTAGCAGACCTCCATGTAAATGCAGCCTGAGTTGGGTCTTCATCGAAATCTTCTTGGCTTATTGAGCTAGCAATTTGAGCAGAGTAATCAATATGATTTACCAGAAGTCCGACTTCACTTTTTTCTGAAAGTTTGAAAATGGTGTTTAAAAGGAATCCGTCACGTTCAAATCTATTATTTTCACGGTATCCATTAATCTCCATATGTCCGTATTGAAAGGTTATATAAAAATCCTTTTGTGAATGCGTAAATCCTAAACTGTTTTTAAATAATCCGTAAGAACCAATAGTAGTATTATTAGTGAACTTGGTAGGTTGGTCGCTAAGCTGTTTGGTGTTCAAGATAATTGCTCCGCCCAAATTGGTGCCAAATCCTGTTCCTTTTGGTCCCTTAATAATTTCAACTGATGTTAAGTTTTCTAGGTCAAAAGCTTCAATGGTCGAAGAGCCTGTACCATTGGTAATTGGAATATTATTATAGTACAGCCTTAGTTTATCTGTGCCGTATAATGTTCTTGAACCAACCCCTCTAATAGTTATTCTGTTGGTATTTAACGCTCCGGATAAAGCATAAAGTCCAGAAACTTGATTTATGGAACTAATGAAATCAACCGGACTATAATTTGCAAATGTAGTAGCGCCAATGGTTTGTGAAGGTATAATACCAATGGCATTTTTAGCTGTTAGTGTATCTACAACAATAACTTCGTTTAATTGGGTGACACTATCTTTTTCGACAGTGTTTTGTGCAAAAAGGGCTGAAGAAATTGAAAAAATAAGTAATAGGAGAAATATTCTTTTCATAGGATATTAAACCTCAAAAATACCTATTAAAAGCGGTAACCTAAAGATAAACCGGCTCTGAACATAAAGTCATCTTGAAAATCTTCTGGATTAATGTTTCTACCCAGACCACCATTTAATTCAATAGTAAATTTTTGACTTCTTGTTGCCCATTTATATCCGCCACCAAGACCAAGTGCTATGGTAGAGTAGTCATAATTTCTACTTCCTAGGGTTGCAGTGTCTACATCATCATCTTCACCAGTGTAATATAGTCCGAATACTTCAGCAAAAAGACCACTTTTAGGTCCGTAGCCAAAGTAGGCTCTTAAGTTCGGTCCTATTCCGAAATTACCATTGTAATCTGTTGCTTTACCATCAAAATACATAGTTCCGCCAATACTAGTATCTTCATTGATATAATACTCATATCCTAATTCAACCGTAGTGGTTACCAAAAACTGACCAATATTCAATTTTACCTCATGGCTGTTTTCGTCATTATAATAAGCCTGAGAAAAAGAAGAAGTGGTAATAAAAACTAAAAGAACTGAAAAAATAAACTTGTTCATGAGATGCGTTTAAAAGTGCAAATATTTTTTAAAGCTGTGAAATTATGATTTTAATAGAAAGTATGCACCTTTAATCTTCAACTCTTTTTTATTTTTAAGCCAAAATGAATAGAGATGAAGATCATATCTTATAATGTAAATGGAATAAGAGCAGCGTTAAGAAAGGGTTTTTTAGAATGGTTGGGTACCGTGTCGCCAGATGTAGTTTGTCTTCAAGAAATTAAGGCTAACGAGGATCAGTTAGATCTTTCATTGTTCGAAGAGGCGGGTTATAAATACAATTATTGGTATAGCGCACAAAAGAAGGGCTATAGCGGTGTTGCTATACTCTCTAAGACTGAACCAGATAATGTGGTGTTTGGTACAGGTATCGATTATATGGATTTTGAAGGAAGAAATATTCGTGCCGATTTTGGTGATATTTCTATCATGAGTATGTATTTGCCTTCAGGTTCAAATATGCAGCGTCTAGATTTTAAGCTTACTTATATGGCAGATTTTCAAGAGTATGCCGATAATCTTAAAAAGACGAATCCGAACTTAATAGTACTTGGAGATTATAATATTTGTCATGAAGCAATAGATATTCATAATCCTGTAGGATTAAAAAACGTATCAGGATTTTTACCGGTGGAAAGAGAATGGATAGGAGATTTCATGAAAAGCGGATTCATAGATAGTTTTAGGGAGTTTAATACTGAACCAGATAATTATACTTGGTGGAGTTATAGGGCGAATGCTAGAAATAACAATAAGGGTTGGCGCTTAGATTACGCCATGGTAGCTTCTACATTGAAAGACCGCTTGTCTAGGTCCGTAATTTTATCTGGAGCGAAGCACAGTGATCATTGCCCTATTTTAATAGAGCTAGAGAGTTAACGAAATGGATACAACTACCCTGATTATATTTAGTAATTTTGCGTTTAAAGATTGCAAATTTTAAGCTGAATGATTTATACCAATTTACCGCATACAGATATTGAAGTAAGTAAAATATGTTTGGGTACAATGACCTGGGGTAATCAAAATACCGAAGAAGAAGGTCATGAGCAAATTAATTATGCCCTTGATAAGGGAGTTAACTTTTTAGATACGGCAGAGCTATATCCTGTTCCTGCACATAAAGACAGGTATGCGGCTACCGAGAAAGTTATAGGTAATTGGTTTAAAAAAAACGGTAATAGAGAAGATATCGTTTTAGCTTCTAAAATTGCAGGAAAAGCCGATATGACGAAGTTTATTCGTACAACCGGTTTTACCAGAGAATCTATTATTGATGCGGTAGAAGGCAGTTTGCAGCGTTTACAAACAGATTATATCGATTTATATCAACTGCATTGGCCGGACAGAAGCACAAACTATTTTGGTCAAAGAGGCTACAAGCATGATATATCTGACCACTGGGAAGATAATATTCATCAGGTTTTAGAAACCATGCGCGATTTAATACGCGAAGGTAAAATTAAACATGTGGGCATATCTAACGAAACACCTTGGGGTACCATGCGCTTTTTAGAGGAGAGTAAAGTACATGGAACATTACCAAGAACCATTACGGTTCAAAATCCATATAGTTTATTGAATAGACTGTTTGAAGTAGGTATGGCAGAAATTTCTATGAGAGAGCAAGTAGGTTTGTTGGCATATTCTCCGATGGGATTTGGTGCATTGAGTGGTAAATATTTAGGTGATCGCATGCCAGAAGGTTCTCGATTAAGTTTATTTCCTCATTATAATAGATATATCGGCGATACAGCTGTAGAGGCGACAAAAAGATATTATGATTTGGCACAGGCAAATGGTCTAACGTTAGCGCAAATGGCTTTGGCGTTTGTAAATACGAGACCTTTTGTTACTAGTACTATTATTGGCGCCACAAGCATCAGGCAATTAGAAGAAAATATTGGTAGTATAGATGTTGATTTATCCGAAGATGTTTTAAAAGAAATAGAAGTCATTCACAACTCAATACCAAATCCAGCACCATAATATGGGAAGCCTTATTTTATTAAAAATCGGATTCGGACAAATAGTTCTTATTCTAGTAGTGATAATAATCATTATGGTTTTAGCTAGAATAATGAGAGACAAGCGCTAACTGAATAAATTACCGGCAATTTCTTCAATTTTTGAAGCCATCAAAATTTTAATTTTGGTTGATTTAAGACCTATTTTATTGCTTTTTGAAATAATTATGGTGTCATAACCTAGTTTTTCAGCTTCAAGAATACGTTGCTCAACCCGTTGTACCGGTCTAATTTCACCAGCTAAACCAACTTCTGCAGCAAAACAAATACCCTTGTCAATTGGTATGTCTTCATTGCTTGATAGAATTGCGGCAACAACCGCTAAATCAATAGCAGGATCATCTACTGAAATACCACCAGTTATATTCAAGAAAACATCTTTAGCACCTAGTTTAAAGCCGGCACGCTTTTCTAATACCGCCAATAACATATTTAGTCTTTTGGCATTATAACCAGTTGTAGAACGTTGAGGTGTTCCGTAAACGGCAGTACTTACTAATGCTTGAATTTCTATAAGTAAGGGGCGCATGCCTTCTACGGTTGAGGCGATTGCTGTACCACTTAATCCGTCATCATTTTTAGAAATCAATACTTCAGAAGGGTTGTTGACTTCGCGCAATCCACTACCTTGCATTTCGTAAATACCCAATTCTGCTGTTGACCCGAATCTGTTTTTTAGTGATCTAAGAATACGATATACATAATTACGATCACCCTCAAATTGCAGAACGGTATCGACCATGTGCTCTAGAATTTTAGGTCCGGCAATAGAGCCATCTTTAGTGATGTGACCAATAAGAATTACTGGTGTGTTCGTCTCTTTGGCAAATTTTATAAGCTCGGCAGTACATTCTCGTATTTGTGATATACTACCTGCGGCAGATTCTATGTAGTCAGAATGAAGTGTTTGTATAGAATCGATAACTACAATATCGGGTTCTGTAGCTTCAATCTGTTTAAAGATATTTTGGGTTTTCGTTTCCGTTAGAATAAAACAGGTTTGGCTATTTGGGTGAATTCTGTCGGCACGCATTTTAATTTGCTTTTGGCTTTCTTCACCAGAAACATATAGCGTTTTATAAGGTAGTTTTAAAGCGATTTGTAGCAGTAAGGTACTTTTTCCGACACCAGGTTCACCGCCAAGAAGTACTAATGCACCTGGTACTAAGCCGCCACCAAGAACTCTGTTGAATTCGAGGTCAAAAGTGTTTAGGCGCACTTCTTTTTCAATACTAATTTCATTGACCAAAAGAGGTTTAGAAACTCTTTTAGATGTTTGAGAGGGAGTTTTCCAACTAGCCTTCTCTTCTTTTTGTACCACTTCTTCAACAACGGTATTCCATTGTTTACAAGCAGAGCATTGTCCTACCCATTTGGCATATTGAGTACCACAATTTTGACAAAAAAATGCAGTTTTAGTTTTGGCCATCTTTAGCTTTTATTGAAAAAGCTAAAGGTAGCAAGAAGTTTGAAACGATTATATTTTAGAATGAAATTATAGGCTAATTTTCACCGGACCGTTCTTTTTTAAAAGCACTAAAGGCGAGGAAAAATGATGCCCACGCCATAAATAGGGCAATACCGTTATAGGCTAAGATAAATTCTCCTTTTAAGCCAAAATAAGTAAAGAGCACTCCGGAGAACACGAAGTACATTGCGTCAATTTTAATCATAATTAAGTAGGTTAGGCTAATTTGGGATAGCCGTTTATTTAATATAATAATTTTTAAAAACCGAAATCGGCTTTTAGTGCATCCATTTTTTCAAGGGCCATTTCTTTAGTTAAAAAATCTATTTCTTCCATTTGAAAAGATTTTTCAAATGTTCTTAATGCTTTTTTAGGCTCACCAAGTTGTTCATAGTACTCAGCTTCAAAATAAAAACCTAACATCGTCTCTGGGTATTCTTTTTTACAAAGGTCAGATAAAGGTTTAAGCGACTCAAAATCCTCTTTTTTACGAGATGCCGCATATATTGCCATAATATCATTTAATTCAACAGGCTTGCTAAAACCGAACATATCGACAATACCTTGGTATTTGTTTTCTAAGTAGTCATAAACCGGCTCTTCACTAGTTAATATCTGAGTTTTGTATTCCTTCGGACTAATAGGTTTAAACATTCCGAAGATGTTATCAAACGCTTTTCCGATGCCATAGGTAGCAACAGAAATATGATCTGCATTTGAATATTCATCAAAGAAATAATGCAAAGACTCTTTGTCTATAGCTTTCAAATCTTTATCCATTGCTAAAATTCGCTGCTTGTCATTACTAGCTTCTCCCTCAACAATTAACTGATAGAATATTTGGTCTTCAATAATTCCTAATCGCATAGGTACTCTGCTTTCCATTTCTGGAGCAAGAGTAGGTGAGATACTTACATAGCCATCAAAAACAGAATTGTCTTTAAACAACCAGTAGTTCATGAAGTTAGCTGTAATGTCATAGCCTACAATCATTTTAAAAGGCGCAGTACTGTAATTTAGGTCCAGGTAAGGTATTAGTTCCATTCCTATAAATTCATAAAAACTTTTTCCTTTTTCTGAAGGCAGGCCGCTATCTTGATCAAAGGCACAATCTTCATACCTTAAATCATTTTCGCTTTGGTTTATACCTACAACAATACTTTGGGGCATACCGTGAAAACGACTATAAAATTTTGAATTTGCCACTACCTGTTCAAATAGATATTCACCGTCAAGTACAATGATTAAAGGGTACTTTTTGGTTTCATCCATGTTCTCAGGAAAGTAGTAGTGTACATCTCTTCGTTCTTGAAGTTTAAAAGATTCGAAGATTTCTTGTGTCACTTGTGCATAGGAGGTTATCCCAAATAAAAGTGCGAATATTAAAGCTATATAGCGCATAAAAGGTAATTGTTAGTTGAAAAAAACTATTTACTACGGTTTAATAACGGTAATAAAAGAAAAGATATTGCACCAAAAACAACTATCATTAGCGTCTGTGCTATCCATATTATCCATCCGAAGGCATCGCCAGATACTGCGCTGATCCCGAAGATGGATAAAGCACTACTTACGGCAATGGGGTAAAGACCTATGCCGCCATTGGTGGTTGCCATGGCAAAAGCCCCAGCCACAAAGGCGACCAAGAGTTGGCTAAGCGTTAAAGAAATGGTTTCTGGAACTGTAAATTTGATAATCCAAAGCATGCCGATATAGCATCCCCAAATGAAGAAAGTATGAAAAATAAATAACCATTTATTTTTCATTTTAAAAATACTGAATACTCCGTCAAAAAGTCCTTTTACAAATGTTTTGATTTTTTGAGCAAATGCACTTTTAGATTTTTTAATTATAAAAATAAAAACAAAGAATAAAGCTATACCCGCCAGTGCTAGAAGTATGAGTCCGGTGGCGTTGAAACCACGTTCTTGAAGAATGCCCATAATAACATCGGTCTGTAGTAAAAATGCTACTGCTACTATTAAAAGTAGCATAATTACATCTATAACTCGTTCGGTTACAATAGTGCCAAATCCTTTTTCAAAAGGAACATTTTCGTAAGTAGTCAGCGCTGTTGCTCTTAATATTTCGCCAGTTCTAGGGATGCCTAAATTGGCAAAATAAGAGGTTAGTATAATTAAGATGTTATTAGTGAGTTTAGGCTTGTATCCTAAAGGTTCTAAAAGATAGTTCCAGCGAACTGCTCTAGAAATATGTCCTAAAATACCTAGTAAAACAGAGAGAAATACATAAAGCGGATTCGCTTCTTTAATGTAAAAGATAATCTCTTTTCTATTTTCTGGTGTTGTTGAATTGTAAGAGTACCAAACTAAAAAAACTCCCAATGCAATTGGGAGTATGGTCTTAAGATTTTTTTTTAGGGTATTCGTCAACTTTTAGGTTAAAAGATTATTTGCCTCATTAGGAAAAACTAAAGAAGGGTTGAATTTTTTTGCGTCCTCAATATCCATCCAAGTATAAGAAATTAAAATTAAAATATCACCAACAGATACTTTTCTTGCGGCAGCTCCATTTAGCGTAATTTCTCCACTTTTTCTTGGACCGGGGATAATGTAGGTCTCTAATCTTTCGCCATTATTATTATTGACAATCTGAACTTTCTCGCCACGAATAAAATTTGCGGCATCCATTAAATCTTCATCAATAGTAATACTACCTACATAATTAAGGTCGGCACCAGTAACTTTTACTCGATGTATTTTTGATTTAACTACTTCTATTTGCATATCTTATACTAATTTAAGGCTATATTATCTATGAGTCTTACGTCTTCAACATAAACGGCAATAAATGCCCTGTATTTTACATTATTTATTTTATTCTGAATTGGGGTCAATGTTTCAACATCTGTAATATCAAAATATTCTAATTGAAATTCGTCAATTTTTTCAAATTCCTTAGCCACCCAATCTTTAACGTTTAATGCATTTTCCATGCCAAATTTTATTTTGGCAGTTTTTAATGTATCATATATAAAAGAAGCTTTAAGTCGTATTCCTTCGCTTAACCTTTCATTTCTTGAGCTCATTGCCAAACCATGATTCTCTCTTATTATTTCACAGCCTATTATTTCAACAGGTATATGTTGTATTTCGGTAAGTTTTTGAATGATACGTAATTGTTGAAAATCTTTCTCTCCAAAATAAGCTCTCGTAGGTTTTACAGTTTTAAGAAGCTCTTCCACTATTGTGCCAACACCATTAAAATGGTCATCTCTAAATTCGCCTTCCATAACCTTGTCAAGTCCTTCAAAATCATAGATTTTTGGTATAACGGTGTCTGGGTATATTTCGGCTACATCAGGTGCAAAAACTATAATTTCATCTGAAATAGCTGAAATTAATTGAACATCAGCTGCTAAAGTTTTTGGGTATTTGTCTAAATCTTCCTTGTTATTAAATTGTGTAGGGTTGACAAAAATACTTACAACTACAATCTTATTTTCTTTAACTGCTTTTTGTATTAGCGATGCATGCCCCTTATGCAGGGCGCCCAAAGTGGGTACAAGACCTAAGTCTTGATTGTTGCCTAATTTATTTAGTTCTTCTGTTAGCTTATTTTTGGTCTGTATTACCGGCATTGAAAAGTTCATTAGCGAGCAAACTTACTATAATTACTGCTAATCTCTATATTTTTTGTAATTTTGCAGTTGCGTTTCAGTGAAAAATAAAATATAACCTCTATGAATGGTAAAAAGATATTATTTGTATCTTCTGAATTAGTTCCTTACTTACCCGAAAACGAAGTTTCCCTAATGTCTTATGAAACACCTAGAATGGTCAACAGCAATGGTGGTCAGATCAGGATTTTCATGCCTAGATACGGAAACATTAACGAAAGAAGGCATCAATTACACGAAGTAATTAGATTATCAGGTATGAACTTGGTCATCAATGATATGGATATGCCATTGATTATTAAGGTGGCGTCCATACCTAAAGAGAGAATTCAAGTTTACTTCATCGATAACGAAGAGTACTTTAAGCGTAAAGCTACGTTTACAGACAAGCAAGGGAACCTTTTTCCAGATAACGACCAACGTGCAATTTTCTTTGCAAAGGGAGTTATGGAAACTGTAAAAAAATTAAATTGGTCACCAGACATTATCCATGTTCATGGGTGGATGGCAAGTTTATTGCCGTTATATCTTAAGAAGTATTATGCTGACGAGCCACTTTTTGCAGACAGTAAAATTGTATTGTCGGTTTACGGTAAAACCTTTGAAGGCTCTTTGGATAAAGAAATGGTTAAGAGAATTGCTTTTGATGGTATTCCAGAAGAAGCGATTGAGTCTTTAGGTGATCCTACTTATAATAATTTGTTAAAGGTAGCTGTTGATTATTCTGATGCAGTTATTTTAGCTTCGGAAGATATTCCAGAAGAATTAGAAAACCATATTTCCAACCAAGAAAAACCAGTGTTGCCATATGTACCTGTTCAAGAGTTTGAAGAGGCGTATGCTAATTTTTATAACACCGAAGTTTTAAAATAATCTGAATGAATTTTATTGCTAATTCCGCTCTTCCCAAATTTTCGGGATTGTTATTGATATTGGGTCTTTTGGTTTCTTGTGAGCAAGATTTAACTACCGTAGGTTCTGGTGTAGTTGGTAATGAGCCATTTACGACAGGTACAGAAGTTTATGATGTTTTTGCATATAATAAGAACATTGAAGCTGTGCAGACCAATAAATTGCCAATATATCAATTAGGTACTTATAATGACCCTATATATGGTAGAACAGATGCTTCGGTAACATCGCAACTATTTCTTAGTGCGGCAAGTCCTTCGTTTGGTAGTTTTTCTCAAGATAAAGAAGACAGGGAGGGGTTAGAAGATGAATCTATTACAACTGTACAAGAAAATGAGACTATTAAAGAGGTATACCTGTATATTCCTTTTTTAACAAATACGAGTTCGTTAGATAGTGATGGTGATGGCGTAGCAGATGAATTTGACGCTGAGCCAGATAATAGTGATAACGATAATGATGGGGACGGAGTTTCTAATATTATTGAGACTGCATCTAACACAGATCCATTAGATGATACCAGTGTAGATGAAGATCGAGATGGTTTTAATGATGAAGGAGGCGCGGCAATTATAGCTAATAACTTTGCGAAAAAAGTAGAATTAGATAGTATTTATATAAATGGTGTTAACTATGATGATGTGGGCGGGTCAAATTTACCTTCATTTAATTTGAAGGTTGAGCGTTCTACGTTTTTCTTACGTGACTTGGATCCAAGTGCAAGTTTTCAAGAAGCACAAGCATACTATTCTAATCAAGTTTTTTCGCCTGATTTTGTTACAGGTAATCCATTGTTCGATGGTGTAGTTGAAATTATCGATGAAGAAATATTAATACTGAATGAAGATGACGATTCTACGGAAGATGTAGATGAATCTTTGACATTTACCAAACTTCAGCCAGGTATTAGAGTAGCATTAGATAATGAGTTTTTTCAAACTAATATTCTAGATAAAGAAGGTGATTCAGAATTGATCAGTCAATCAAATTTTACTGAGTTTATTCGCGGACTCCACTTTTCAATAACCGATGATACGGGTAACGATGTTATGTTATTGTTTGACTTAAAAAGCTCTAATATTACTATGACTTATAGTTATACTAACTATGATACTAATGGTACTGTTGATGACACAAGTGATGATAATCCAAATAATATTTTAGAAAAAGATTTTACGTTTTCATTCTTAACGGGGAGTACCAGTGGTGCAGTTTCAGGTAATGCGGTAAATACCTTAATTACAGAAAATTATGGCCCACAGATTGTACAAGCGTTAGATAATGGCGAGAATGCATCGAGAGTATATTTAAAAGGAGGTGCGGGTACTTATGCTGAAATTAATCTTTTTGAAGAAGATGGTGGTGAAAGTATTTTAGAACAAATTAAAAGTGAAAACTGGGTTATAAATGAAGCCAATTTGGTTTTTTACATAGACAGAGATCAACTAGATGCTTCTGGCAGTAAGTTAGAGCCGCCAAGACTTTATTTATATAATGCAGAGAATAAATTTCCTTTGATAAATACGCTGACAGAACAGATTGATACTGGTTCACCTGCACTGTTTGGTACTTATCTTAATTATGATGGCATTATAGAGAAATCTAGCGATAAGGGAGTTAAGTATTCTGTCAAGATAACTGACCACATCAATAATATGGTAGTACGAGACTCTACGAATGCAACTTTAGCATTGACATTGACTACTAATATTCAAAACTGGAGTATAGCAGATGCGAAAGTAGTGGGTGGTGAAGAAAGGTTGGCAATGACATCGACAGTTACTCCGCTAGGTACCATTCTTTATGGTAGTAATCTTGAGGCTACAGATCCTGATTTTGACAAAAGGTTAAAACTTGAAATATCATATACTAAAGCAGATTAGAAAATACTATAAGTATAGTGTTCCAATTTTGTTTATAGTTTATATACCACTTCCGAATTATTTACGTTGTATAACCTAAATGGTCTAAATATTAGGCTTGTTCGTATATCTAATGTTCAATTAAATATTAGATAAAATTTTTAAATTGATAGTAATATGTGTGGAATTGTTGGATACATAGGGTATAGGGAAGCTTTTCCTATAGTTATAAAAGGACTTCAAAGATTAGAATACCGTGGTTATGATAGTGCAGGTATTGCATTGTTTGATGGTAACCAAATAAATCTAGCCAAAACGAAAGGCAAGGTTGAAGATTTAAAAAATAAAGCTAAAGAGATTTCTCAAAAGGGTTCTATTGGTATAGGTCATACCCGTTGGGCAACCCATGGTGTACCAAATGATGTTAATTCACATCCCCATTATTCTAATTCGGGCGAGTTGGTAATAATCCATAATGGTATTATTGAAAACTATGAGGCTATAAAGCAAGAATTAACAAAACGTGGTTATACTTTTCAATCAGATACAGATACAGAAGTTTTAATTAATTTAATAGAAGAAGTTCAAAAGACTGAGGGTGTTAAATTAGGGAAGGCAGTTCAGATTGCGCTTAATCAAGTGGTCGGTGCATATGCCATTGCAGTTTTTGATAAGAAAAAACCAGATGAAATTGTAGTTGCTAAATTAGGTAGCCCTTTGGCTATTGGAATTGGTGAAGGTGAATTTTTTATCGCTTCAGATGCATCTCCTTTCATTGAGTTTACAAATAATGCTGTTTATCTTGAAGATGAAGAGATGGCTATTATTAGATTAGGAAAAGAAATTAAGCTTAGAAAAATAAAGGATGATTCCGTTGCTTATCCAAGAATTTTGGAGCTTCAGATGAATCTTGAGGAAATTGAAAAAGGTGGTTATGATCACTTTATGTTGAAAGAGATTTATGAGCAACCAAGAGCTATAAAAGATACCTATAGAGGTCGTTTATTGGCTGACCAAGGTTTAATAAGAATGGCGGGAATCGACCTTAACATGGAAAAATTCTTAAACGCCAATAGAATTATAATAGTAGCATGTGGTACTTCATGGCATGCTGGTTTAGTTGCTGAGTATATATTTGAAGATTTGGCAAGAATTCCTGTAGAGGTAGAGTATGCATCAGAATTTAGATATAGAAATCCTGTAATAACAGATAAAGATGTTTTAATTGCAATTTCACAATCAGGTGAAACTGCAGATACTTTAGCAGCTATAAAATTAGCTAAAGAAAAAGGTGCTTTCGTTTTTGGAGTTTGTAATGTGGTAGGTTCGTCTATTGCACGAGAATCAGATGCTGGCGCATATACGCATGCCGGACCTGAAATTGGTGTTGCATCTACAAAAGCATTTACTACTCAAATTACGGTTCTTACGTTAATGGCGTTAAAATTGGCTAAGGCGAAAGGTGTTTTCTCTGAATCTAGGTATCATGAATATTTAACTGAATTGGAAACAATTCCGAGTAAGGTTGAAAAGTCTTTAGAGTCTAACACGCTTATAGAAATTATAGCAGATGTTTATAAAGATTCAACTAATTGTCTTTATTTAGGTAGAGGTTATAATTTCCCTGTAGCATTAGAAGGAGCTCTTAAGTTGAAAGAGATTAGTTACATTCATGCAGAGGGTTATCCTGCTGCAGAAATGAAGCACGGTCCTATAGCATTAATTGATGAGCATATGCCAGTTTTTGTAATAGCAACTAAAAAGGGGCATTATGAAAAGGTAGTAAGTAATATTCAAGAAATTAAATCTAGAAAAGGTAAGATTATTGCAATCGTTACCGAAGGTGATGAGCAAGTAAGAGATTTGGCAGATCATGTAATTGAAGTGCCTGAAACTTTAGAAAGCTTAACTCCGTTATTAACTACAATTCCTTTGCAATTACTTTCTTATCATATTGCAGTAATGAGAAATTGTAATGTAGATCAACCAAGAAACCTTGCTAAATCGGTTACGGTAGAATAAAATTTATATTTTAGAAGATTATAAAGGGGCGTGATTTATTTCACGTCCCTTTTTTATTTGTATGTGCTTCTTTTTTATGTAGATAAATCAAATTTGGAGAGATTTTCTGAGGACTGTTATAGTTAAGTTAATTGCGTATTTCTTAAAATTACACATATTTGGTTACGAGAATTTTACTATGCACGCATAATTTTTTTCAAATTCTTATACTTCGTTTAAAATAATCTGTATCTTAACCCTCAACTAATTTTAAACTTTGATTAAGAATGAGAACAATACTACTTTTAGCATTGATGGTTATTGGTACTTTTGGGTATTCCCAGACCAATATCAATGGTAATGTTGTTGACCAAAACAACGCGCCTATCCCTGGGGCCAATATTGTTATTGTTGGCACAACCATTGGTACTGTAACAGATTTTGATGGTAATTTCAATTTAGCAACATCCGAAGTACCGCCTTTTAAAATAGAGGTATCGAGTATTGGGTATACTAGTACTACAGAAAGTATCGCTAGTGCAAGCCAAACGATTACAATTACTTTAAATGAATCACAAACCTTTTTAGATGAGGTTGTAATTTCGGCATCTAGAACTCCAGAACGTATTTTCGAATCGCCGGTAACGGTTGAAAGAATAGGTGTTTCTGAAATAAAGAACACAACAGCTGCCGATTTCTATGGCGGACTAGAGAATTTGAAAGGTGTTGATGTAAACACAAATAGTTTAACCTTTAAATCTGTAAACACTAGAGGTTTTGCTTCTTTTGCAAATACACGTTTCATGCAACTTGTAGACGGTATGGATAACTCTACACCGGCATTAAACTTCCCTATCGGTAACTTGGTTGGTATGGTTGAAACAGATGTACTTAGTGTTGAATTATTACCAGGTGCTTCATCTGCATTATATGGTGCAAATGCTTTTAACGGTATTTTGTTCATGCGTAGCAAGAGTCCTTTCGATTACGAAGGTATTAGTGTTTCTATTAAACAAGGTATAACTTCTCAACAAGCTGCCGGTGATAATTCTTATACTGATTTCGGTATTAGAGCTGCACATAAGTTCAGTGATAAGTTTGCTGTGAAAGTTAATTTCGGTTACTTAAAAGGAACAGATTGGGCTGCAAATAATCAAGATGATAAAACTACGCCAGGCGGTACAAGAGCTGATTTGAACTATGATGGGGTAAATATTTATGGAGATGAGGTTTCTACAAACATAAAAGAAGTAGCGCTTACTTTAGAAGGTCTGGGTATATTGCCTTCTGGCGCAAATGCCTTGGTTCCTTCAGAAGTAGTAAGTAGAACTGGTTATAGTGAAAGTGATCTTACAAATTACAATGCAGAAAGTATAAAGGCTGATTGGGGTTTATTTTATAGACCTATTGAAGATAATAGTTTAGAGCTTTCTTATGTTGGTAAAGTGGGTACGGGTAATACAATTTATCAAGGTACTAATAGATATAACATTAAAGGCTTCTTTCAGGAGCAGCATAAACTTGAAATCAAAAACGATAACTTTTTTGTAAGGGGTTATATGGTTGGCGATAAGTCAGGTGACTCTTACGATATGGTATTTACGGGTATTAATATTAACAGAGCATGGAAAGATGATAATACTTGGTTCGGTGAATATACTGGTACATATGTACAGGCTACTTTAGGTGGAGCAACAGATGAACAAGCACATGCTGCCGCTAGAGCTCAAGCAGAATCTGGAAGATATTTACCAGGTTCACCTGAATTTGAAGCTGCTTTTAATAGAAGTGTTGCTGATCCAGATTTATCTACAGGTTCAAAATTTCAAGATGCTTCAAAATACTACCATGCAGATGCTAATTATAACTTTAGTCATTTAATCGATTGGGCAGAAATTCAATTAGGTGGTTCTTTTAGGGAATATGATTTAAATTCTTCTGGTACTATTTATACAGATTTCGATGGTCCAATTAGGTATTCTGAATTCGGAATTTATTCTCAAGTACAAAAAACACTTCCTTTTGAAGGTGAAAAGAGTTTAAAGCTAACAGGTTCTGTGAGGTATGATAAGTCAGAGCTTTTTGATGGTTTTTATTCTCCAAGATTATCTGCTGGTTATACATTGAGCAGAAATCATAATATTAGGGCTTCTGCTCAAACAGGTTTTAGAAATCCTACTACTCAAGATCTTTTTATTGGTTTAGATGCTGGTAGAGCAATTTTAGTTGGGTCTGCTTCAGATAATTTAGATCGTTATACTAGAGATTATGCAGTAAGTGCAAGTGGTCAACTTTTGGGTCAGCCATCACAAATTACACAAACTGGTGGTGCTGCATACACTAATTCATATTCTGCAGCTTCTGTAACCGCTTTAGGCGAAACAGGAAATCCTGCGGTTTTAGAAGTTTCTAATCCAGACTTAATTAAGCCAGAAAAAGTTACCTCTTTCGAAATTGGGTACAGAGGTAAGATTAATAAGCTAGTTGTAGATTTTAGTACCTATTATAATAGTTACGAAGATTTCATTTCTCAAGAGGTAGTTATTGCTCCGTTCTATGGTGAAGCAGGTGATGGTGCACTTTCTGTAGCTGCAATAGCAAATGGAGATTTTCAAGCATATAGCGCTTACACGAATACTGATGCGAATGTTAATTCGTACGGAGCATCTTTAGGGTTGGATATGAAAGTACTTGGTAATTTTGATTTAGGTGGTAGTTATACCTTTACTAAATTAGATTTTGACCGTGAGGCTAATCCAGATGTAATGTTGAATTTCAACACGCCAGAGCATAAGTTCAAGGCATCGTTTGGTAACAAAGAGTTATTTGATAATTTCGGATTCAATGTATCATACAGATTTAGCGATGATTATTACTGGGAAGCTACTTTTGGTAATGGCGTTGTTCCAGAATTTCATGTAGTAGATGCTCAAATTAATTACGATGTGCCAAGTATCAAATCTTCTTTTAAATTAGGAGGTACAAACCTTACTAATAAAGAATACTTCACAGCATTCGGTACCGGGTATATTGGTTCTATGTACTACCTATCTTGGACAATTAACAACTAATTAAAATCAAAAGTTGAAATGAAAAACTTAAAATATTTATACATTTCTTTAGGTGTCTTGGCTTTTACAGCTTGTAATGACCCAGAAGATGTTGACTTTGAGCCAGAAGTAATGGCTGAAGAGCTACCTGTCTTAACTGCAGGATCAGCAGATTTTTCTAATTATGTTTCTTTAGGAAATTCGTTAACTGCAGGTTTTACAGATGGTGCCTTGTTTCAAGCAAGTCAGTCATTATCTATGCCTAATTTATTGTCTCAAAAATTCAGTCTTGCTGGTGGTGGTAGTTTTGTACAACCATTAACTAGTGATAATATAGGTGGTTTAGCACTTGCTGGCACACGAATTCAAAGTCCGAGATTGGTCTTTGGTGGTGCGGGTCCAGTTGGCTTAGAGACTCTAATCGGAGATGTTACGGTTACTACTGATATTGCATTGAACAATCCTACAGGTCCTTTTAATAATTTAGGAGTACCTGGAGCGAAAAGTTTTCACTTATTGGCACCTGGTTACGGTAATATAGCCAACGTACAATTAGGTCTTGCTAATCCTTATTTCGTAAGAATGACAGGTGCAACACCAGATATTAGTGTATTACAAATGGCAGTAAGCCAAGCACCTAGCTTTTTCTCTCTATGGATAGGTAATAATGATGTGTTAGGATACGCTACCACAGGTGGTGACGGGTCAAACCCTATTACTCCTGTTTCTGGTGCGCCAGGCCAAGGTTTTGATGGAAGTTACGGCGCATTGATTGCAACGTTAACTGCAACAGGCGCACAAGGAGTTGTTGCAAATATTCCTAATGTTACAGATGTACCACATTTTACAACGGTACCTCATAATCCTTTAGACCCTACTAATCCAGATTTTGGAGGACAAATAGCGACGTTAAATGGAATCTTCGGACAATTAAATCAGGTTTATGAATTTTTAGGAGTTCCAGAGCGATCAATTAAATTTTCAGAAACTAAGGCGAGTGAAGTAGTTATTAGAGATGAAACGTTAACAGATTTATCTGCTCAAATTGCGGGTGTATTAAGTGCTAGTCCAACATTCCCTGCATTTGTACAGTCATTTGGCTTACCAGTACAAGCGGCACCATTAGTTGCTGGGTTATTAGGTAACACTTATGGTCAAACAAGAGAAGCTACTGCTTCAGATTTATTTGTTTTGCCAAGTTCTGCAATAATAGGAACTGTAAATGTAGAATCTGTAGGTGCTTTAATGGCAGCAGGTTTGCCACAAGCGTTAGCAGGTCAGTTTTCGGTTGAAGGTATTTCTCTTCCTTTAGAAGATAAGTGGGTGCTAATACCTAGCGAGCAAGAAGAAATTGCGGTAGCTACGGCAGCATTTAATCAAATTATAGAAGCTACGGCTAGTCAAGCAGGTTTAGCTTTTGTAGATGCAAATACTTTATTGAATCAATTGGCTAATGGTGGTATCACTAGTGGAGATTTCACTTTACAATCAAATTTAGTGACAGGTGGAGCCTTCTCTTTAGATGGTATTCATCCAACAGCTAGAGGTTATGCATTGTTGGCAAATGAGTTTATGAAAGCGATTGATGCTACATATGGCTCTAATTTTGAGACATCAGGTAGCTTATTGAATGTTGGTGATTACCCGACTAACTACCCGGCTACACTGCAATAGACGTATATAAAATAGTAAGATTTAAAAGGTGCTTTACAGGCACCTTTTTACTTTTGTAAAAAAGGAAAAAAACAATTTTTCTTTAAAATTGAAAACTATATCTTTGCAGCCTGAAAATGAGAGCATTTTTCAGAATATATTAAACGTAATACATAAACATATAAGTAATGTCAAAAGTTACAGGTAAAGTTTCGCAAATCATTGGACCCGTGGTTGATGTAGAATTTCAGTCAGGTGCTGATCTTCCTAGAATCTATGATTCCTTAGAAATTGTAAACAAGGATAAGTCGATTTTAGTATTAGAAGTACAATCTCATGTAGGTGAAAACACGGTAAGAACTATCTCAATGGATTCTACCGATGGTTTAAGCAGAGGAGTAGATGTAGTTGCTACAGGTAGTGCGATTCAAATGCCAGTAGGTGATGACGTATATGGTCGTTTATTCAATGTGATTGGTGATGCTATTGATGGTTTAGGTGATTTGCCTAAAGCAGGTAAAGATGGTCTTCCAATACACAGAGAAGCACCAAAATTCGAAGATCTTTCAACTTCTACTGAAGTTTTATTTACAGGTATTAAAGTAATCGATTTGATCGAACCTTATGCAAAAGGTGGTAAAATTGGATTATTTGGTGGTGCTGGTGTAGGTAAAACAGTATTGATTCAAGAATTGATTAACAACATTGCAAAAGGTCATGGTGGTCTTTCTGTATTTGCTGGTGTAGGTGAAAGAACTCGTGAAGGAAATGATTTACTTCGTGAGATGTTAGAATCAGGTATTATAAAATACGGTGATGATTTCATGCATTCTATGGAAGAAGGCGGATGGGATCTTACCAAAGTTGATAAAGAAGCAATGAAAGGTTCAAAAGCGACTTTCGTTTTTGGTCAAATGAACGAGCCACCAGGAGCACGTGCTAGAGTTGCACTTTCAGGTTTGACAATTGCTGAGTATTTCCGTGATGGAGCAGGTGAAGGTCAAGGTAAAGATGTACTTTTCTTCGTAGATAACATTTTCCGTTTTACACAAGCAGGTTCAGAGGTATCGGCACTATTGGGTCGTATGCCATCTGCGGTAGGTTACCAACCAACGTTGGCAACAGAGATGGGTGCTATGCAAGAACGTATTACATCAACTAAAAGAGGTTCTATTACTTCTGTACAGGCGGTTTACGTACCTGCAGATGATTTAACGGATCCAGCACCGGCAACAACGTTTGCTCACTTAGATGCAACAACGGTATTGTCTCGTAAAATTGCTGAGCTAGGTATTTACCCAGCGGTAGATCCATTAGATTCTACATCAAGAATTTTAACAGCTGAAATTTTAGGAGATGAGCATTATGCTTGTGCACAAAGAGTAAAAGAGCTTTTACAACGATATAAAGAACTTCAAGATATTATTGCCATCTTAGGTATGGAAGAATTATCTGAAGAAGATAAATCTGCCGTAGGTAGAGCAAGACGTGTACAACGTTTCTTATCTCAACCTTTCCACGTAGCAGAACAATTTACAGGTCTTAAAGGTGTGTTAGTTGATATTAAAGAGACTATCAAAGGCTTTAACATGATTATGGATGGTGAATTAGATCACTTACCAGAATCTGCTTTTAACCTTAAAGGTACGATCGAAGAGGCTATCGAAGCAGGTGAAAAAATGTTGACTGAAGCTTAAATCTAGTAAACAGTAGGCGGTAGCAGTTTGCAGTTTTGCATTCGATTATTGAACACTGATTACTGAATACTGAAAAAATATGTATTTAGAAATTGTATCACCAGAAGCAACATTATTTGCAGGCGAAGTAACTTCGGTTACGGTACCAGGTATAAATGGTGAGTTTCAAATGTTAAAAGACCACGCCCCAATTGTATCATTGTTACAAGAAGGGAAGGTTAAAATTTCAGGTAATATTTCTTTAGATGAAGAATATGCCTCTAAGTTCACAAAAGATGCTAGCGGTAGTACTGTATTACAAATTTCTAGCGGTACTATTGAGCTTAAGAATAATAGAGTTATTGTGCTTGCAGATTAACTAGTACATTTTATTATAAATTATAAAGGCTACATCGAAAGATGTAGCCTTTTTTTATTCTTTTTCATATGCTAAAATATCTGCAGGCTGACAATCTAAAGCTTTACAAATGGCTTCTAGTGTAGAAAAACGAATTGCTTTAGCTTTACCTGATTTTAGAATAGAAAGGTTGGCTTCGGTAATACCAATCATTTCAGCAAGTTCTTTACTCTTCAGATTGCGTTCAGATAATACGTTGTTTAAGTTTACGACTATGCTCATAGTTATATGGTTAGGTCGTTTTCAGATTGTACGTTAAATCCCTTTTGAAACACGTTAGTAAGAAACAAAGAAATCATTCCAAATATAATCAGTAGAATAAGATTGTGAATATTTCTTAATTCATTATGATGCATTATTGGGAATTGAATTAGAAAGTATAAAACAGGACCAGCAATTAAATTTAGGATGGTTAAGAGTTTTAAATTTTTGATGATGCCTTTATTAAATATGACAGTTTGTTTTAGGGCTTTAAAAATGTTAGAAAGTAAATATAGCAGTAGAATTCCGAAAATTAAAGTTAGGGTAATCGTTAGGATATCGCTAAACTGATAATCACCTTGTATAGAACTTCCAGTAAGGGGAATTTTCATATCAAATCTACGGTCTTTAACCGTAAATCTATCAGTAATAAAAGCAAATTCCATATAGGTTAGAAAAGTTAAGAGTACAATTGAAATACTTCTAAAAATATAATAGAAGAAGGTTGAAAGTGATTTTGGACCGAATATTTTCATTGTATTCTGTTTATATGGTTAAGTCGTTTTCGTTTTTAAAATTTGAAGCTAATTTGAGTACATTACTTTGAATGACGAAAAACAAACCCATAATGGTTATCATTATTTGTGAAAAAATATTGTTATCAAAATAAACATTGAGTCTGTTCTCGATAATAAATTCTTCAATGAATATTAATATAAAAACTAAATAACTCGAAATAGAGCTAATAATTAGAAAGTTACCGGTTGTTCTTAGTTTTTTCGGGAGGGAAATATCAAAATGATTTTTTGACACCATAATTTTTGCAGCATCTTTTAGATTTTTTATCCCTATTATTAGCAATATATAAGAAATAAGAGATAGAATAAAAAGTGACCAACTGAAAAAGCTCCAATCAAAAACATCTTTATTGTCTTGACCAATTGATCTTAGGCCAGTTGGCAAATTTAGAAATAGACCAGCAAATCCAACACAGAGTAAAACAAACAAAACATCTATTATTAATTTAAATTTTTTTGAATTATTCATAATATAATTATTGTTTAACGATAACAAATATATAAAAATTATCGAAAAACAATAATAAAATTTAAAAAAATGATTTCTGTTATCTTTCCTTATCAGTAAAACTACAGAGAAGTATAGATTAAATTTGAATCTTTGTTACGTATTCAAATTCTTACTGTAATAGATGTAAGCGTGACGCTTGCGCTATCGGTTAGCAACAAAATCTTATATTTTACACATTTTTGTAATACGGGTAGACGGGCTCTACTGTTTTAAGGCGCTCTTTTAGCTTATTGTAATATGGTATCCAATCTTTTAGTTGGGGCACGTTATAAAAAACCTCATCACGAGAGGCTACCTTTTCTTCAAAATTAGGGTCAGAACAAAGTTTGGAAATAATCAAACCTCTAAATCTTCGATCTGCTAACCCTACTAAAATTTCATTCGTGTTTTTTCCTTCTGCCTCTAAGCGGTCCATTTCCTTTAGTACGTTGGGCAGGTAGGAGTAGGTATCTATAAAAGCCTGACCTTGACCTTGGGCATAATCCACAATTGCATGGCCCCATTGGCGGAAACCCTCGATTGTGGTAAGGTCTACATTTGATTTTATTTGCTTGTAGTAGTCAACAAAATCATTATCAAAAACAGTATCTAGATAATCATCACCAAGCGATATTTTTGATAAGTCACGATTTGGTAATCCGATTTCTACTATGATATTTTCGACTTTCTTAAACCCAATATGAAAAACGGTTCCTGAATGTGTGTTGCTTCGTAAAGTAAATGTAAATCCAAGCCTAATAACAATATCCTCATTCTCCTTTATAAAAGATACAGGTCTTTTGCTTTGAAAAATAAATCCTTCACCATTAAACCAAGGTTTGCAAACCTTAAAAAGTTCCTTTTTTTTATCAGTAAGTGATGCCATCATTAAAAATTTAAATTCTTTATAAACTGCATATCGTAAAGCACTGCTAGCCCAAGCTTATAGCTTGTGCCGTTAAAGTTATGCCTTATTGTTTTTCTTCTTTTTTTCTGGTTCTTACTGTCAAAGATGCAAGCATGACGCTTGCGCTAGCTTGGTATTTTTTACTTACCGTAAAAACAGTTTCATCTTTCTTCTTTCTCAAAAATATGTAATGTGTTATCCCAGTCTAATTGGTAAATTTTTTCGTTGGCGTATTGCGGAATATCATTTCTTTTTAAAGCTTCGTTTTCTGCAAATTGGTGTTTCCAATCTATGATGTGGGTTTGTTTGTTTATAGCTAATAAACAATCTAAACCTCTGTTAATGTGTTCTTTGATTGTGGTTTCGGCAGTTATGATGTAATGCGTTTCGGTTACTACAAAACCCATGGTTCTCTTAAAGGTTCGCAAATCGTGTTTGGCAAACTCTTCTTTTAAATTTGTTACATTAAGTTGAGTGGTTTGTAAATCAATTTTCCAAAGGGTAAAGAAGTTAAAGCCTATTAAAGTATTATTTGGGGTATCTAGCTGACTACAATAGGAAGGGTTTATACCGGTAACGGTAAACCTATCCATTGTGTAGCTTACTGGATAATTAGACCATTGGTTTAATAATTTACCTGTATTCAACTCTAAAGCAATGATAACTCCTGAAAAACAAGAAACCAACAGTATATTATTAAATACGCCAATAAATTTATCTACCTCATAAGGGCGTTCTTCTTTTTTATCATACAGCCAAGTACCTAATTCTAAAAGGTTGAACTGCCAAAGGAGTTCTGCTGTGAGAAGTGAGTAGGCTTGGAGTTGGTTTTTGTTTTTATTACAATTTACTATAATACTATTTTCTATTAAATACTTGAATCCAATTAAGTTATTATTTAAATCACTTTCAATCTTTTTACTTTTAAAATTATAAATTTTTAAATTGTATAAAATCTCCCCATTTTCATTAAAATCAATTCTAGGCGATATGATTTTATAATTTTTATTACATAAAATCATATCATGATAAAAAACAAAATTTTTATCAAATTTTTGAATTATTTTAAAATCAGTATTTGTTAGAATGCTGGATTCATTAGTTCTAAAAACAAAATGCAAATATTCTAAATGAATAAAAAAGACATCAAAACTATCTGAAATAATGTCTTTAATATTAAAGTTGTTTAAAGTGACTTCTTTATTTTGAAATCTGTTTATTTCAAAATTAGTATCGACATCAATACTTTTAACTTTATTTTTCTTATCTAACTTTTTTAGCATTATTGAACTTTAATAAAATTATATAATTTTGGGTCTAAATTATTTACCCAACCATCAAAAAGGGTTTTCTTAGAATCTTTTATTAAATCTAATTGGTTAACTGGAATATCCCCAAACAAATTATTCCTTAAACTGGTATTCTCCCAAATAGCGTTAAAGATTCTTTGTCCTTTTACAGGGTCAGAAAACAACTCTTTAAATTGGTTTTTAATAATGGTTTCTCCTCCAGCACTTAATTTACGGGCTTCAAAAATGTATTCTAAGTCGTTTAAACTAGAAATATCGGTTAAATAGCCATCTATAAATTGGACTCTGTTTTAAGTTAATGTTTTTTTCTACTCTAGTAGGCAGGGGTTTTAAATTTCAATTTTCTTTTTTAATGATCACCTCATAATCTAAATCATAAAAGGTAACATCTGTCATGCCAGCTTCTTCTATGGCTTTTCTTAAACGTTCGGATACAATAAACGTGTAACCGTCATATAAGAAATCATAGCCTTTGTTTAAGCTTAAAACAGAAGGGATAAATTCATAATTCTTGTGGTTGGCTTTTTTTATCTCAAGTAATTCATCATATGATGATGCTTTTATGATTGTTATGTCATCTTTATTATTTTTATTCACTTTTTTAAATACTGAATTCTCAATACTTAGATGTGGGTAGTTCCATTGTTTAATAGGATAAAATAACCAATATTTATTTTCGGTCTTTTTTTGATAATTCCCAACTTTCAATTCTAAGAATTGATCTTCCGTTAAAGTAAAATCATTTAAAACTTTAAACAATTCGTCACTTAAACATATACCTCTTGTAAATGGCGTAAAAGCAGCTTTATGCCATTTTCGACTTCCACCACCACTAGACCATAACATGGTATTACGTAATATGGGTTCATTAAAGTCTAACTGTTCATGATCTGGAACATTAGTGTCTACGTATAATTGAATAGGTTTAGGGTTTTCCCATCTTTCTCTATTTCTTAATAAATGGACATCTAATTGTAAACGAGCAGTTTCTTCTTGACTACAGTATAGAAACCAATATTCATCAGGTGAAAAGATTTGATAATATTTCATTATTTCTAAGTATCTAAAATTCTGTTTACAGCGGTTATCCTGTCAGTAGCGCTATTTATTTTGCTCCAAACAAATCATTTACATAGGTACTTTCTTTTACAGATTTATCCAGTAAAGTTTAGAAATCTATTTAATTTCAATATAAATAAACATTCATAAACTTAACGTTTTTTATAATGCACCCGTCTTCAAAGAAATCAGTTCCCAATCTTGGTCTAAAGAATGATACGTACATACTTTTTGAAAACCTACGGCGTAATGGGCGCCTAATGATCGGCTGTTAGTAGCATCTACTTCTGTAATAATGGCATCGTAAGTTGGGTAGGAGGCTATTTTCATGGCGCTGTAAAGTCCGCGGAAAATTCCCATTTTCCTATGGGTCTTAGCAACACAAATTTGCCCCATGGTAATAAAATTTTGAATGTTGACGTTTTCTAATTCTGTAAACATCGGTCTTAAAACAGAGATTTCATCTTTAAAATCTTCAGTCATCGACAGGGCGTAACCTACTACGTTGTCGCCATCTTTCGCAATAATATGCGGACAGGCATTATTCATTCTAGTAAGAACATCTAAGGTATGGTGAACAGTAACGAAACCTTCTTGTTCCATTTCTAAATCAGAAACAGATGATTTTAAATTCATTTCTTGTAAAGAGAGAATTTGTATTAATTCTTCAGTAGTTGTGGCGGTCGTATATATCAAATTCATTTTAGTCAACTTTTAACCAAGCTTTACGAGCTTTTAATACTTTTTTTGAAGGAGCCTTTTCATTTTTCTCCACCAAGCTAATTACATAGTTAGGGTTAGAGTATAAGGTGACTTCCGTATTTCTTTCTAAACCATCTCTTAAAAATGTTATTGAAAGGACATCATTTGGCTTAAACTCATCTTTGATAAACGTATCGAATTGAATACCGTTTGGGAATTTATCGCCATTTATTGTGGTAATGGTATCGTCCTTGTCTAGCCCAGCAAGGTAAGCGGGACTCCCAATTTTAGTATTGCTTCTAATTTTACCATTTAAATCGTCTGTTATAGATACAGCGGTGCCAAAATAAGCCGCTTCTGTGTTTTGAGATAAACTTACACCTACGGTTTTAAATAGTTCGGTATAGCTTGGCATTTCGCTTTTGTAAATAAAACTATTGAAGAAGTGATCTCCAAACTCCTTACCAGCATAAAGGTTTAAAGCCTTATTGAGATTTTCTACGGTATACGGATTTTCAGTTTTTCCGTAGGTATTCCAAACCTGTTTCATGAAATCATCTAAATTCAATCCGTTTTCACGTAATGATAAATCTAAGGCTAATCCTAAAACGCTACCGTATGAATAATAGGATATAAAAGTATTCTCTCTGTTTACAGGGTCAACGGAAGTTGCCGCATCTACAAAAGGAGCTTGGTAACTCATTTCTATAGGATTGAAAAATTGACGTGCAGGAGAGTTCCAAACATAATTGAATGTACCGGTTAATCCTTCCACATAATTTTCAGGCGTAATTAATCCTGCGCGGCATAAAATTAAATTCGTGTAGTAACTGGTAAAACCTTCTGCAAACCAAAGCTCGCCGCTCATATTGGCTTCTTCAAAATTGAAAGGTTCTAAAGATTGTGGTCGTATACGTTCCACATTCCAACTATGAAAAAACTCATGAGAAACAGTACCAATGTTAGCATCCATTCCTCCGTTGGCTAATGTCCGCGTACTGGTTAAAATGGTTGAGTTTCTATGCTCCATACCGTCACCAGAGGCATTTGGCATATAGCAAGCTAAAAAGGTATAAGAACCATAGTCAAAGGTTGGTAACTCTCCGAAAACATCCTTTTCGGCAAGCACAACTTTCTTAACCTTCTCAAAATACGTATCGGCTTCTTCTTCTGTGCCAGGGTCGTGTAATGCTAGTTTTATGGTTTGCCCGTCTACCTTAAATTCTCGCACTTTATGGTTGCTTAACTCCGTCGGGCTATCCATAAAATAGTATAGATTGGGTGCGCTATAGGTATTGTCTTTTACATGAGGTAATTGCGTAGCTATCTTCCAATTCAGATCATCTCTTGTTTTAAAGTCAACTTCAATTTTTCTTTTATTAAGTGAAGGGGCATACATAAATGTTGCCGGAATATTTAAATGCGCATGAGATTCATCTATTTGAGAATAGGTGCCATCGCCTCTATTCGCAAAAAGTGCGTACGATATTTTAACGGTACCATCATGACCAGAAACGTTCCATGCGTACGGATTAGTTCTTGAAACAGTTAAGTCATTGCCTTTACTGTCGGTAGCCTTAAAGTTATAAACGTTTTTTGCAAATTCATGTAAAGCATATCTACCTGGCGAAGTTCTGCTCATTCTAAGTGATAGCGTATCTTCAGACACTTGAGGAAATGTAGCTGAAACCGTAGCCTCGTGATGCACGGCATTTTCGAAAGAGATGGTGTAGTTGTTGGTTTGTGCAACTAATTGTACTGATTGTAAACAAAAAAGTAATACTGTAATAAGGTAGCGCATACGATGATTTTTAGCTAAGATACTGAAGCTAATTCATGTTATATGCAGTTAAATTTTATAAAATGTGATGTGAATTATATAATCTGATTTTTTTCGAATCTATCTTCAATAGTTTCTTTAATACCGTTTAAAATATATTCGGTAATTGGTTTTGTAACGAAATCTATAACCAAATGTTTTTTCTTTAAGCGCTCTATATCATTACGATAAGCAGAAGAGGTTAAGATAAAAACCATACAATTGTCAACTTTTGCAAATGTTTCTAATTGATCCATAAATTCCCAACCATTCATTACAGGCATGTTGAGGTCAAGAAATATGATATAATTGTTCGATTCTTTATATTCTTCTGTTAAATACTCAATAGCAGGTTTTCCATTAGAAAAACTAATGATATCACCTTTTAATTCGGCATGTTTAATTCCTTTTTCGAGTAAAAAAGTAAAAATTGGATCGTCTTCAATTAGCAATAGTTGATATTTCATTTATTTTCTTCTATATCAATTACATTTATGGTATTTTCAACAATGTCTTTAATAACAGTGTCTATTTCATCTGCAGAGGTAAATATATAATTTAGCACTTGCTCTTTCTCTTCAACGTTTAATTTTCCTTTATCGTCTGTCAATAAGTTAATTAAACCCATTAATCTTGCCACAGGTGCTCTTACAATATGAGATTGTGTCCATGCAATTTTTTTAAGCTGAGCATTTTGTTCTTCAATCGCATTTAGGTGGAGCACTTTCGTGGTAACATCTTTAGAATTGACAACAATTCCACTGATGGTAGGTTCATCGAGTTTATTGGTGATAACGGTTTCTAACCAGATCCAGTGACCAGACCCATGCTTATAACGAAATGGCTTAATCGTTACTTGTGGTATTTCGAGAACTTTTAAGAATTCGTTGTAAACCATATCATAATCATCTGGGTGAACACGGTCAAAAGCACTATTACCTACAAATTCTTCGGGCGTGATATTTAAAATTTTGGCTGAAGTAGGGCTAGCATAAGAGAAAACTGCCTTTTCATTAACAATGCAGATCATATCGCTACCTTCTTGAACCAATGTTTTGTAACGACGTTCGCTATTTTCTAATTTCTCTTCGGCTTTTCTCTTTTCGGTAATATCTCTTGTAGTAACAACTACTCCGTTTATTGAAGGCTCATTGAGTTGGTTGGTTATGATGTTTTCGAACCATTTCCATTCACCATTAATATCTTTAAATCTAAATGGTTCTATTTCAACAGATTCACTATGTATTATAGAATTAAATCTTTCTTTAACTCTTTCTAAATCGTCTACGTGTATATAGTCAAATGCATTAGTGCCTGTATACATTTCTGGAGCTGCACCCAGTACTTTCATAACACTAGGGCTTACGTATGTAAAAATAGCTTCTAAATCTAAAATAGAAATAATATCACTACTTTCTTGAACTAATGTTTTAAATCGGCGTTCGCTATTTTTTAATAGTAATTCAGCTTTTTTCTTTTCAGTATTATCTCTTGCAATACAGTAGTAGACGCGATCTTTTTTATCCCAATTAGAAGACCAAAGCATGGGAACTATCGCTCCGTTTTTATGTTTATACCTATTTTCAAAATTGACGACTTTTTTGCCAGATAAAACCGATTCGGCAGAATCTTCGGTCAATTTAATATCTTCATCATAAACCAATTCAAGATATTGGGTGCCTATGATATCTTTGGGTTCATAACCCCAAATTTGAGTACATGCTTTATTGACACTTAAGAAATAACCATCTTCATCTAAGGTGCAAATAATGTCAAGAGAGGTGTCCATTATTTTTTGTAGCTCTTCTTTAGCACCTATAAGTACTTGTTGAGACAATACTTCTGAGGTAATATCTTTAGAGAAGCAGGTAATACCGATTTTTTCACCTTCTTTATTATATAGAAGATCAAATGAGGTAAGCCCATAAGTTGTCCAGAATTTCTTTGGATCTTGAATTTTTTGTTTCACAGAAAAGGCACCACTAGTTAATGTTTTATTATAGTATGCTTTCCATTTTTTGGTCACCTGAATTGGGACATGGTCAGAAAAAACTAATTCACCTTCCTTAAAAGGCTCGCCTTGAATTTTTGTAACTAGTTCATGGTATGCAGTATTAGCTGTAATTAGCCTAAAATTTAAATCAACCGACCACATTAAATCCTTAGTGCTATTAATCATGGCTTCTTGGTTATTTTTAACTCTATGAAGCTCTGTGGTATAGTTCTTTTTTTCAGTGATGTCTTGTACGGTACCGTACATTAATTGTGGTTTCTTATCCTCACTCCACTGAAGTACTTTTCCTTTATCTTGTATCCATTTATAATTGCCTCCTTCTTGTAACATTCTATATTGAACATTACACCCATCTGAAGGATAGTTTAAGCAATCGAACATTTTTTTCTCTACTTCGGCTAAATCATCTTTATGAATTAGGCTGAACCATGTTTCGGTTTTAAACTCTGATAAAGTTGTTTTATTTAGACCATAAATTTCTAGTGCCTGTTCATTTAAAGTAAGAGAGTCGTTGATAAGGTTACGCTCCCAAATACCAATTCCTGTAGCATTGACGATATTGTCTAAAAGTTTACCTTTTTGTTCCAAGTCTATTTTCTGATCTTCTTCTATCTTCTTAGATTTTCGAAGATCAAGCAAATGAACAACTTGTTTGGCAAGTGTTCTAAGGCTTTTAATTTGAAGCTCGTTAAGTTTTCTCGGTGCATAGTCAATAACACATAGAGTACCTAGACGAGAACCATTTTCAGCTGTTAACGACGCACCGGCATAAAAACCAACATTGGGGTCGCCTATAACAAGACTGTTGTTGCTAAATCGATTATCTTTATGAGTGTCTTCTACAATTAATAAGTCAATGTCTTCGCTAATGATATGTTTACAAAACGAATCTTTTATAGGTGTTCCTGTAGTATCTAAACCATGGTGAGATTTAAAAAATTGTCTTTTATCATCTACTAAAGAAATTAGGCTTGTAGGTGTGTCACAAATAGAGGCAGCAAGTGATGTTATCTCATCATAGATAACCTCTGGGTGGGTATCCATAATGTCATAAGACATCAATGTTTCTAATCTATTAGTATCTAAAATATTACTCCCGTTCATTTAATCCTTATCAAAAGACATGTACTTAATCCAATACTTTAACGTCAAAGTAGGAAATTTCTTTAAAAAAAGAGGCAAAAATATACTTTAAGTTTATCTTGTACACGTAATAAGTAGTTTATTTTTACAATTATTGCGATTTTTCATATTTGTAAGTTGCTATTAGTCAGATTTCTAAAATGATTTTATCAGTATTTTTAGCTTAAGCTTGAATAATTTTTAATAATATGTACATAGAGGTTAGAAAAATTACAGGAATTCGTTAATTAGATACCATTCATTTCATAGAAAGGCTATTTTTGCCATATGACCCAACTACCTAAAAAATTATTGAAAGTATTAGAAAATCGTAAAAAAGAGGAGACCTTTCGCTCTTTAAATTCCCTCGACGGACTAATAGATTTTCTTTCAAATGACTACTTAGGTTTTGCTACGAATGAAACTTTATTTTCTAAAACGTTTCAATTACTATTAACAGAAAGTGTTGCATCGAATGGTTCTGGGGGATCTCGACTTTTGTCAGGTAATCATAAACTTTATAAAAAATTAGAGCCTTTATTAGTTGATTTTTATAAAGCAAATGCAGCTTTAGTATTTAACTCGGGCTACGATGCTAATATGGGGCTATTTAGTGCAGTGCCGCAACGAGGCGATATAATATTTTATGATGAGTATGTACATGCCAGTATACGAGAAGGTATACGAATGAGCAATGCTAAGGCATATAGTTTTTTACATAATAATTTGTCTAGCCTAAAGGAAAAAGTAGCACTAAATACAGGTAGAAATGACCATGAAGATTACGCTGTTTATATAGTAACCGAAAGTGTTTTTTCTATGGATGGTGATACGCCCGACTTAAAAGCATTTGCAAAGTTTACAACAGCTAACGAATATCATTTAATCGTAGATGAGGCTCATGCAGTTGGTGTTTCAGGAAGTAATGGGGAAGGATTAATACCAGAACTAGGTCTTGAGAAAGATGTTTTTGCAAGAACGGTAACATTTGGTAAAGCCTTTGGTTGCCATGGTGCAGCTGTACTTGGTTCTGATGATTTAAAAGATTATTTGGTAAATTTTGCCAAGCCGTTTATTTATACCACTGCATTAACGCCACATACCTTGGCAACAATTATTACGGCCCATGAATATATGGGTGAACTTGGAAAACAGCCAAAAGCACTATTGACAGAAAATATAGTTTATTTTAAAAATCAGTTGGTCTCACATAAAATAGAACAGTTTTTTATACCAAGTGATACCGCCATACAAGGATGCATAATTTCTGGTTCTAAAAAAGCCAAATTGGTATCGAAAAAGTTAATTGATAAAGGTTTTGATATAAAGGCAATTCTATCGCCTACCGTACCTGAAGGTCAAGAACGACTCAGAATATGTTTGCATAGTTTTAATTCTAAAGAAGAAATAGGACTTTTAGTAAAATTGTTAGCTAGCTTTATATAATATATGGAAGATAAATTTTATCAGCTAGCTTCTTTCGAATACGTAGCCGATGTGCAAATTGTAAAAGGTAAACTAGAGTCTGAAGGTATACCGGTATTTCTAAGAGATGAGAACACTTTAAATTCAGATCCGTTAATAAGCAATGCCATAGGCGGAGTAAAATTGCAAGTATATTCTAAAGATAAAGAACGTGCAATTGCCATTTATGATGAGATAAGGGCTTATGCCGTAGATAATGATGGGGAACCTGTTGTTTGCCCTAATTGCAAGGCTCAAAAATCTGAACCATATTATAACAGCAAGGGAGTATTTTATAAACTTTTTCCTTTTTTTGAAAAAAGAAAATATAAGTGCCTAAATTGTGGAATGATCACTAACTCAAAGTAAGAATACATGCAAAAGATATTTGTAACAGGAATTTCAACAGAGGTAGGTAAAACTATTGCATCGGCAATTTTTACCGAAGCATTACAAGCCGATTATTGGAAACCGGTACAAGCAGGTGATTTAGATAACACTGATACAGATAAGGTAAAGAGATTGATATCTAATGAGAAATCTAAATTTCACCCAAGCAGCTATAATTTAAAAGCAGCTATGAGTCCGCATGCAGCGGCTGAAATTGAAGGTATTGAAATTGATAGATTTCATATTAATGAACCAGAAACAGACAACAATTTAATTATTGAAGGATCTGGTGGTATTTTGGTTCCTTTAAATGATGAAGATACCATGTTCGACATCATCATGCCCGATTATAAAGTTATAGTGGTTTCTAGAAATTATTTGGGTAGCATTAATCATTCGCTATTGACTATAAAATGGCTGTTGCACAAAGGTTATGATGTTTCGGTATTATTTAGCGGAGATGCAAATCCTCATACAGAAAATATAATTCTTCATAAAACAGGAGTATCCTTAATAGGTAGAATCGATGAAGAAAAAGAATTCACCAAAGAGGTCATTAAAAAGTATGCCGATAAATTTGAGGGTATTTTGAGAACCTTATAGTCGCTGTAAAATTTCGGCATTATCTACTGTGGCAATCACCTTATAATGTTTTGCTAAATAAGCATCTATATATTCATTTTCTTCAACTTCCTTTTTATCGAAAATTCGTCTTCCCTTTCGAATAACAACTGTTTTGGGTCTTAGCTCATGCATGATGTATTTAATTTCATCGACAGAGTTTTTTCTAGGATTACCGTAAAAAGTAAATAATTCATTTCTACATATATTACTTGGGTGTGTAGAAGCGGTTGTGGGTGGTAGGGTGTCTAAATTCCAATACCCGATATGGTACTCAAAAAACAGAATGTTTTCAGTATCTAAATTATGCTCTAAGATATACTGCGGGGCAGAAAACCCTTCCCCGTTAAAGAAAGTCCCTTTTTCAAATTTGTTCTGTATAACATTTACATATTCCAGGTAACTTTCAGCAGGAATCAATAAGGCAATAAATGCAACGTAAACGGGTAATTTCGGTTTGTACTGTACTATTAAGTTATAGATGACGATGCCTACAAGAATAAGTAGCATAGGGTGTAATTGTATAAGGTAGTGACCATTGATTCTTCCGCCTTTTGCAAATGAAAATAAAACTCCCACAATGGCAACCAATAGCAGTTGAACAGTTCTGTTTTTGAAGTCAAGCTTTTTGCTTTTGTAGGCATATACAAGAAATAGTGCTGTAATTACAAAAATAGGTGCGAGTTTAAAAATGGAATATCTTCTTGCTCCGGTATATTCTAAAGGTGCCAATACTACAGACTCCCACCAAGTATAGGTTTGATCGGTTAAATAGTAGGGTACAATAGTCGCTAAAATTAATGATATAACGCCCGTTCCAAATAGCAGAACATGAAAAACAGATATGTTTGTTTTTTTGAAAATAGACTCATATGTCAAGAACATACCTATAAATAGAATAGGGAAAGCCATATTCAATTTCACCATAACCGTAGCGCCCATTAAAAGTCCGGCAAAGAAAATGTAACCAAGAGATTTTTTAGTTTGCAGAATATAAATGGCAGGCACAAATAAGGCAATGCATATGTGTTCAGACATGACACCTTGTAGACTACCAAAAAGACTTAATAGAACAATGCAAAATGCCCCAACAAGAATAGCAGCCTTTTTAGGTATCATCGTAAGTGCAATCTTATAGGTGTAAAATGCAGTAATGACTACTAGAAATACACCGGTGAGCCGAATAGCTATAAAGCTTTTTCCAAATATGGATATAATGCCAGCGAAAAAAGCAAAAGTTAAAGGCGGTTTTAGATCCCATAACTGGGTATAAGGTAAAAAACCATTAGCCCAAGATTGACCTAAAAGTATAAAGGTACTTTCATCGCGATCTATGTAGTCTCTAAAGAAAAAAGGGAAACGAATAAAAAAAGTAATTAAAAAGAACAGGAAAAATATAGCTGTATTCTTCAATTCGGAAAAATTTAAAAACGCTTTTTCGTTTCTTTTTAAGGGCATCTCTTTGTTGCGGTTTATTTCCCGATCTTTGCAAGATAGATAAAATGAAGAATTATAAATTCTATGAAAGTGGAAAATCTATCTAGTCGAGATAAAAAATATTTATGGCATCCATTAACCCAGCATAAGTTAGGTAAGCCACAGTTACCTATAACTAAGGCAAAGGGTGCTTTATTGTTTGATGAGGAAGGAAAAGAGTATATTGACGGTATTGCATCTTGGTATACCGTAATGTACGGTCATGCAAATGATTATATTATTTCTGCAATGACCGAGCAAATGCAAAAGTTAGATTTTGTAATGTTCAGTGGCTTAACTCACGAACCGGCAATAGAATTATCTGAAAAATTAATGCCCATTTTGCCTGATAATCAAGCAAAACTATTCTTCAACGATAATGGTTCTACAGCTATTGAGGCAGCTATAAAAATGTCGCTTCAGTATTTTCATAATAACGGAGAAAAAAGAGATACATTAATCGCCTTTGAAGATGGTTTTCATGGCGATACGTTTGGTGCCATGAGTGCATCTGGTCTGTCGTCGTACAACGGTCCGTTTGAAGATTTTCTTTTAAAAGTAATACGAATACCTACTCCGCAAGAAGATAATATTGAAGAAGTAAAAAGCAAGCTATCTGAAATTTTGAAAGATAATAGCTGCGCAGCTTTTGTTTTTGAACCATTAGTACAAGGTGCAGCAGGTATGAAGTTTCATTCAGCTGAAGGTTTAGATGCTTTGATTGGTCTTTGTCAGGAGCATGAGGTGTTATGTATAGCAGATGAAATAATGACGGGTTTTGGTAAAACAGGTAAGAATTTTGCATCCGATAATTTAACGAATAAACCTGATGTTATTTGTTTGAGTAAAGCACTAACAGCAGGTATGTTTCCTTTAAGTATTACTAGTTGTTCGCAGAAAATTTATGATCGTTTTCTTAGTGATGAGGTGCATAAAGGTTTCTTTCATGCGCATACGTTTAGCGCGCATCCTTTAGGGTGTGCAGCTGCATTGGCGGGCATTGAACTTTTGAATTCTCCAGAAATAATAGAAAGAAGAAGTTATATTGAAAATGCCCATAACGCATACGCCAACAAAATTCAGAATCATAAAAAAGTAAAAGAAGTAAGGGTAATGGGTGCTATTCTTGCTATAGACCTTGAAATAAAAATGGAGCGTTATGGTAATTTACGTGATCAACTTTATAACTTCTTTTTAGAAAGAGGGGTTTTATTGCGGCCTTTAGGTAATACCATTTATACATTGCCGCCCTACGTAATTACAGATGCCCAACTCCAGAAAATTTACGACGCCATCAGTGAGGCTTTAGATACATTTTAGATTAGAATTTGAAAGAAAAAATATCCATAACAGCCATAGCTTCGATGTCACCTTTAGGTAGCACATTAGAAGAAATTTGGGCGGCTTATCAGAACAACGAACATTACTTTTCACTGGTTGAAGAGAATGAAGGTAAATCTTGGGTAGCGCCATTATCACTATCTGCACGATTAAAAGTAGATGAACTTAGAGCGTCTGATAGTAAATACAAAAAATTAGATGATAGTGTACTATTCGCAATGGTAGCTTCAAGAATGGCAGTGAAGCAATCGGGTTGGGAAAACACAGCTGAATTCGGAATCAATATGGGTTCGTCTCGTGGGGCAACAAAATTATTTGAGCAGTATCATTCAGAGTATTTAGAAACAGGTATTTCATCAACTTTAAGCTCACCAACAACCACATTGGGTAATATTTCATCATGGGTTTCTCATGATTTAGGAGCAACCGGACCAGAAATATCACATTCCATCACCTGTTCAACAGGCTTACATTCGGTTTTGAACGGAGTGGCTTGGCTTAATAGCGGAATGGCAACTAAGTTTTTGGTAGGTGCCAGTGAAGCTCCGCTGACCAACTTCACCATTGCCCAAATGAAGGCATTAAAAATTTACGCAAAAGCACCAGAGTCAAACACTGGTTCTGTAGTCGATATCTTAACGGTAGTTGAGCGTAGCCGAAACTACCCTTGCCAAGCACTAAACCTAAAGAAAGAATACAATTCTATGATTTTAGGCGAAGCTGCATCAGTAGCATGCCTAGAAACGGGAGTAGTAAAAAATGCCTTAGCTATAATAGACGGAGTAGGGTATGCAACTGAAATATTGAAACATAATACTTCTATTTCGGCTAATGCCGTATGTTTTCAGAAATCTATGAAAATGGCTTTAGGCGACTTCGATATAGCTGAGGTAGATGCAATAGTAATGCACGCGCCAGGCACTATAAAAGGAGATTCATCAGAATATAGTGCCATTAAAGAAGTATTTGGCGATGATATGCCTCAACTAACAACCAATAAATGGAAAATAGGGCATACGTTCGCTACTTCGGGTATGCTAAATCTAGAGTTGGCGGTTTTAATGTTGCAACATAATAAGATGATTACGGTGCCTTTTATTGAAGTAAAACCTAGTAGCAGAAATATTAAAAAAATACTGGTAAACGCAGTTGGTTTTGGTGGTAATGCAGTGAGTATTTTAGTAAGTAAAAACGAATAAACGAAGTTAAAAGAGAACAGATGTTGCGGCTTGGTAATTTTTTTAAAACCTACCAATTATTTTTTCAATTTAAATTCCGTTATTTTTGAACCCTGGTAACAACCTAAGATTATATGAGCGAAGCAAGACACAATTGGTCAAAAGAAGAAATTCTAGATATATACAACAAGCCTTTAATGGAGCTACTTTATGAAGCTGCATCTGTGCATAGAAAAAATCATGACCCTAATACGGTACAAGTTTCAACCTTACTTTCTATAAAAACTGGTGGTTGTCCAGAAGATTGTGGCTATTGTCCACAAGCTGCTCGTTACCACACCGACATTGAAGGAAATGACCTTATGGCTGTTTCTCAAGTTAAAGCTCAAGCGCTAAGGGCTAAGGCATCAGGTAGTTCTCGTGTTTGTATGGGTGCTGCATGGCGAAATGTAAAAGATGGTCCTGAGTTTGACCAAGTTTTAGAAATGGTACGTACCATTAACAAGCTTGACATGGAGGTTTGTTGTACTTTGGGTATGATTACCGAGAATCAGGCAAAGCGTTTAGCAGAAGCAGGCTTATATGCTTACAATCACAATTTAGATACTTCAGAAGATTATTATAAAGATGTAATTTCTACTCGTGCCTTTGAAGATCGTTTAGATACAATTGAAAATGTTCGTAAAAGTAATGTAACCGTTTGTAGCGGTGGTATTATTGGTATGGGTGAAGCATTGGAAGATAGAGCAGGTATGTTAGTTGCTTTGACATCATTGAATCCGCAACCGGAATCAGTGCCAATTAATGCATTGGTTGCCGTAGAAGGTACACCTATGGAAGATATAGAGCCAGTTTCTATATGGGATATGATCCGTATGGTCGCCACTACAAGAATAGTAATGCCAGAGACGCAGGTACGTTTATCTGCAGGTCGTACAGAAATGAGTAGAGAAGGACAGGCAATGTGTTTCTTTGCCGGTGCCAATTCTATTTTTGCAGGCGATAAATTATTGACAACCCCTAATCCAGATGTAAATGAGGATATGGCGATGTTTAAAATGTTAGGTCTAAATCCGCAAAAGCCATTTACAAAGGTATCACAACCTAAAACTGTAGAGGCAGAAGATTCTCAGATTGAATCTTTAGGTGAAAAACCAAAATGGTCTAGACCTGGTCATTCTATTGAGCGTAATGAAACTGCGAAGCAAAAAGCTAAAATTGTTGAATAATACTACATTATTACATTTTTAAGAAATTATTTTCTTAACGTTAATTACCTTTGTTTTCCCTAAAAAACCATGTGTAATTGAAGTTAGCAGATATTCCAAGGGTAAAACATATTACCAAGGAGAACTTTATTAATGATTACTTTAAACCTCAAAAGCCTGTTGTGTTAGAACAGGCTATTGAAGATTGGCCTGCTTTTAAAAAGTGGAATCTAGATTATATTAAGGAAATAGCTGGTGATATCACGGTGCCTTTATATGATGATAGACCTGTACAGCATAAAGATGGTTTCAATGAACCGCATGCCAAAATGAAAATGTCGGCGTATGTGGATTTATTGAAAAAAGAGCCTACCAAGTATAGAATATTTCTTTGGAATATTTTAAAAGAAGTACCGGCATTGCAAAAGGATTATAAGTTTCCTGATTTCGGATTAAGACTTTTAAAAGGGGTGCCAATGATGTTTTTTGGGGGACGTGACTCTTACACTTTCATGCATTACGATATAGATTTGGCGAATATATTTCACTTTCATTTCGATGGAGAAAAGGAAGTAGTACTTTTTCCTCAGTCAGAAACCGAAAAGCTTTATAAAGTTCCGCATTCTCTAATTACCCATGAGAGTATAGATTTCTCGAATCCTGATTATAATAAGTGGCCAGCTTTGAGAAAAGCAAACGGATTTAAAACGACCCTTTGTCATGGTGAAGTCTTATATATGCCAGAAGGTTATTGGCATTATATGAAATACAACACTCCGGGGTTTTCAATGAGTTTACGAGGGTTAGCGCGTAATCCTAAGAATTTGGCTAAAGCATCGTATAACATTGTGATAATGCGTTACTATGATGTGCTAATGCGCAAATTAAAAGGGCAAGATTGGATAGATTGGAAAAATAAAGAAGCAATTTCTAGAACCAACAAAAATCAAAAAGTATAAAGAGAAAATTGAATGCGTATTATTTTATAAGCTCAAATGTTTTCTCATACACTAAATGACTTTCCCAACCACGGTATAAAAGGTAATCGGCTAATTTTTTTCTCCGCTTTTGAATATTGGTTTCTGTAATTTGTTGCAATCTTTTATGAGCTAAATCATCTAAAGTTGTCAAGTAAGCTTCTGGTTCAATTTCTTTCAGGGCGGTGGTAATATTGTATTTAGAGATATTTCTGAATTTCAGCTCCCTAACAATTCTATTCTTACCCCATTTTTTAATATTGAATTTACCACGAGCAAAACTTTTGGCAAAGCGTTCTTCATTTAAGAATCTGTCTTCAATAAGCTGGGCAATAATAGTATCGACGGCTAATGGGATCATACCCATGTCTTTCAATTTCGAAACCACTTCTTTATGGCAACGATCTTGGTAAGCACAGTAGCTTTCTATCTTTTTTGTGGCTTCCTGAACGGTATAGCCTTTAGTTTTTTGGTTCAAATCTGATGTTTAAATAACATTTAAAATAAAGATGATTACGCTGCAAAAATATAACCAAAAGCAAAGGATAAAATAAAAAATACAATAATAGTCCCTACAAGGATAGCTATAAATAGTAAAACTTTAAGAATTGATTCTGCAACGCTTAAATTGTAAAGTTTTCCATAAGCATACGTATAATAAAAAACTAAAAAGAATACTGTTATAAGATAAACAGATGGCGATGTAAAAACTGAAACTGTAAAGATTATAGATGTAACTATAAAAGATATGCTTTGTATGTAAGAATTAATTATCAAATGTTCGGCATAATTATAAGGTTTTCGGTAAACAAGAAAAGCCATATAGGTATAAAGTGGCATTAATAAAATTACTAACAAGTTGAAATACTTTAGCATGAATGAACTTGCATTAGTATTAATTTCTAGAACTTCTTTTTCATATGCTACTTTGTCAAAATTTTCTCCTATTTGTTTCTCCATTATATTTGACATCATGGAAATTGATTGCTTACTTGATTCGAGGTTGAGAGCTAGGTATTGGTCCGCGAAAAAATTAAATAAAAATATTGCTATTGCAGTTGTTAATCCTAGAATGGTAAAAGGATTCATATAGCGCTTTCTTGTGCCGCCAAGATATTCTTTGAAGACAACATGAGGTCTTAATAATAGGTTTTTTATGGTAAAGAAAAATTTATTGTCCCAACCAAAAAGATTATTCGAAAGGTCTGTTGTTAACCCTTTAATAGATAATCTATCATTCACAATTTTAGCACCACATTGATTACAATAAAAGGAATGGTTAACAAGGGTTGAAGAACAGTTTTTGCAAGACATTTACTTTGGTTGATTAGGAATTTGATTGTTAAAATACATAAAAACCTAAAACAAAAAAAGCGACCCTGTTGAGGGTCGCTAGGTTTTTAATATTAGTGCAATACAGCACTACTTTAAATTATCACCTATTATAAAAAGTTATACCCAAGTACTATAGAAAGCACTTTGTAATCAGACGAAATAGCTGCATAGTTACTAAGCAATGCTCTTCTAGGGTTATAGTTCAATTTAATACTAGCATTTTTGTGAGCAAAACCTAATCCAAAATTAAAAGAAGTACGAGGTGCGATTTCAAAATCGCTGCTAGATTCAAAATCTATATTAGAATCTAAAGCTGTGTCAATTTGAAATGCAGAATTTAAAAATATTTTAGAATCGGAATTAAGAAAAAAGTAATGTCTTACCCCAACAGAAGTTTCAATTGATTTGTAATCTACAGAGACCTTTTGAAATTCAAATTGTTTTTCACCTTCAAAAGTTTGATACATAGGTTGGATAAACAATGACCATTTGTTTTTGTTAAAAGGCAAAATAGCTTCTAGTTCGACACCAAATCTTATACTTGAGTTGTTTTCAAGTTCAAAGTTAGTACTTGATTGAGGTGACTTAAAATCCATAGAAGCAGAATTTAAACCAGCACGTATGCCTAAGTTAAATACGTTTTTATTATTGTTTTGTGAGGTGGTAGAGTTTATATAGTTAGGATTTTTACATTGATTGTATAAAGTAAAAAACGAAAGTAATTCAGACTTTCTATAATCAGTAGATTTAACATCGTTAAGAGATAAATTTCCACATTTTAAGTCATCCCACAATTGTTTTTTATATTCAGTGTTCTCTCCAATGCGATTGTTTTCGGTGAGGTATTTTTTATAAATTAATTGTGTTGTAGAAGCGTTGTTTAGGTTGTAAAAGAATCTTATTAGATTACTATCTTCATAGTAAAATAAATTTGCATCACCTTCGGCTAGCTGTTCAAGAAATAAGGTTTCTTGGGTTAATTTAGCTTCTTTTATCTTACTTAATCTTTTAAGAATCGATTTAGACCTATCTATTTTCACCTCTTTTCTTGTGTACTTTTTTCCGTTTTCAATAGAGAATTCGGCTATGTTATGGATTCCACCTTCTTGAACTTCAGCATTGGAATCAATTTTATATTCAAATTTTGTAGGGTTGTTTTTCCAGCCGTTGTTCTTAATAAGACAATTTATCTTTTCTCCAGAATTATCAATAATATATCCTGGTTCAAAAGTAATTTGGCCAAAGGTGTTAAAACTCAAAAAAGTCAATAGAAATACAGATAGATATTTTTTCATCTTCAATTGAAATGGTTAAGATTAGTTAATATGCTTCATTCATTTTTAGCAACAAAAAAAGCGACTCCGTAAGGAAATCGCTTTTTTCATTAATATATTGTTTTGCCGTCTTTGTTTTTAAAACGGTATTCAAGATACGTATACGCATCACGTGGTTGAATTTTAATCCATCTTTTGTATTCTAAGAACCATTTTGTTCTCATTGATGGAAAACCTTTTGTTATATAGGCTGCTATAAACGGGTGTATATTTAGTGTTATACTATTGTCTTTTGCAGGTCCTTTAAGGAGTTTTTCAAGGTCCGATGTAATTTTATCTATTAAAACAATAGGTGCTTCCACCTCTTTCCCTGCATTGTTAGGGTCCTCTTCAGTTGTTTTAATATTCATTTCAGGTCGTACCCTTTGTCGGGTAATCTGAATTAAACCAAATTTACTAGGAGGTAGTATTTTGTGTTTGGCACGATCATCTTTCATCTCATCTCTAAGATGTTCAAATAGCCTTTTTCTATGTTGTGGTTTTACCATATCGATAAAATCTACAACTATAATTCCGCCCATATCACGAAGGCGTAATTGCCTTGCAATTTCTGATGCGGACAAAAGATTTACCTCTAGGGCAGTGTCTTCTTGGTTTTTGGCTTTGTTAGATCGGTTACCACTGTTTACGTCTATTACATGAAGTGCTTCTGTATGCTCTATAATTAAATAGGCGCCTTTGCTCATTGCGGCAGTTCGGCCAAAAGACGTTTTAATTTGTCTTTCAATACCAAATTTTTCAAAAATAGGTACGTTGGTGTTATAGTGCTTAACGATCCTCTCTTTTTCAGGAGCAATTTCCGACACATAGTCCTTAATTTCATTGTATAAGGTGTCGTCATCTACATGTATACCGGTAAAACTATCATTAAATACATCTCTTAAAATAGAAGATGCTCTGTTTAGTTCTACGAATACTTTTGATGGTGTTTGAGCACGATGTAATTTTTTACACATTGCTGTCCATTTGTTCAGCAAGTTTTCTAGATCTTTGTCCAGTTCTGCAACTTTTTGTCCTTCTGCGACTGTTCTAATGATAACACCAAAACCTTTAGGTTTAATGCTTCTAACGAGTCTTTTTAACCTGTCTTTTTCTTCCTTGCTCGCTATCTTTTGAGATACGGAAACACGGTCAGAAAAAGGAACCATTACCAAGTAGCGTCCGGCAATTGATAGCTCAGAACTAATTCTTGGTCCTTTAGTAGATATAGGTTCTTTTACAATTTGAACCAATAATGATTGGTTCGCTTTTATGACATCGGTGATAACACCATTTTTGTCAATATCGGTCTCGGTCGGGAAATTTCCTAAAGTGTAATCATTTAGTTTTCCTGTACTCACTTGTTTTATGAACTTAAGCATAGAAGACAACTGTGGACCAAGGTCATGATAATGCAAGAATGCATCTTTCTCATAACCAACGTTTACAAACGCTGCGTTAAGCCCAGTTACCGGCTTTCTGATTTTGGCAAGAAAAATATCGCCTACAGAAAAGTCGTTACTATTTTCTTCTTTATGCAGTTCAGTGAGTTTTCCGTCCTTTAACAAGGCAAAGTCAACAGATTGGGAACTAGATCTTACGATTAATTCTCTATTCACCTGAATATATTTTTAGTCGCATCGCCTATTAAAATAGGGAACGAACTGATTAAACAATACCATAGACAAATACAGATGTACTTGCCGAAATCCGAATTCTGGATCTCTATGTCAATGAACGTATTTTAAAAAGAAAAAGTAGTTATTAAAACTACTTTTTCTTGTGTCGGTTAGCTCTTCTACGCTTCTTGCGCTTGTGTGTAGCTACCTTATGTCTCTTTCTTTTCTTACCGCTTGGCATAAAGTTCTTTTTTTAAGATTAATTATTTTACGTGTACGTTGCTCTTAACTCCTTCTACAAAAACCTTTGCAGGCTTAAATGCTGGAATGTTGTGAGCGGGTATTTTAATAGTTGTGTTCTTGGAAATATTTCTACCGGTTTTTTCGGCTCTAGTTTTAATGATAAAACTACCAAAACCTCTTAGGTAAACATTATCACCACTTTCTAATGATGTTTTTACCTCTTCCATAAAAGATTCAACAGTTGCCTGTACATCTCCTTTTTCAATTCCCAGCTTATCTGAGATCTTCGATACAATTTCCGCTTTCGTCATCTTTCAATATTAGATTTTCTGTATGTTTTTTCGGGTTGCAAATATATAAATTAAATTCAATCTTTCTTTCTAATGGGTTAATTTTAAGTGTATAAACTGCTACTTTTATCACTTAGTATAGAATAGCATGTCATTTTCGAGTAAAATTTTAGATTGGTATCATGAAAATAAGCGCAGTTTACCATGGCGAGAGAGTACTGATCCATACAAAATTTGGCTATCAGAAATTATTCTTCAGCAGACTCGTGTAGCTCAGGGGACCCCGTATTACTTGAGTTTTGTAGAAAATTTTCCCACTGTTTATGATCTTGCCAATGCAAATGAAGAGCAAATTTTAAAACTTTGGCAAGGACTCGGGTATTATTCACGAGCTAGAAATCTTCATGCAGCTGCAAAAATGGTGGTCAAGCAGTATGATGGTAAATTTCCTGATAATTATAAGAAACTTTTAACACTGAAAGGGGTCGGCGACTATACTGCAAGTGCTATTTCGTCTATTTGTTTCAATGAAGCACAAGCCGTAGTAGACGGAAATGTGTATCGTGTACTCTCTAGATACTATGGTATAGACACACCTATTAATAGTACAGAGGGTATTAAATATTTTAAAAGCTTGGCTCAAAAAGTCATGGATCCCGCTAATATTCGAGATTATAATCAAGGTATTATGGAGTTTGGTGCTATACAATGCTCCCCGAAAAAGCCTTTATGCCTGCATTGTCCTTTAAATGATAGTTGTGTTGCTCTAGAAAAAGGCTTGGTAGATGCTTTGCCAGTAAAGTTGAAGAAGACAAAAGTGCGTAATCGATACTTCAATTTTCTTATACCAATATATAAGGATGCTGAAGGGAATCAATTTACAAGTATACATCAAAGAATCGGTAAAGGTATTTGGCAGAATCTATGGCAGTTTCCTTTACTAGAGTCAGATAATGCATTAGAAATTGAAGATATTACTATAAGGTATAAAGAAGTACTTGTTAATATGCAGTCTAATGAAGTGCTAGCATATAATGAAAATGCAATTGTACATAAGTTGTCGCATCAACACTTACATACAAAGTTCTGGTTAGTATATATAAATGATGATTTTGCAGATAAGATTCCCGTTGAAAAAATAAGCGATTTTCCGGTGCCAGTTTTAATCGCAGATTTTATCAAAGCATTTAAATTTTAGTACTTTTGATTTTTATATCTTTAAGTTATGAGCGGTACATTAAATAAGGTAATGTTGATTGGGCATTTAGGTGATGAAGTTAAAATGCATTATTTTGAAGGAGGCGGTAGTATTGGTAGATTTCCAATAGCTACAAATGAAACATATACCAATAAATCTACTGGTGAACGTGTTACAAATACAGATTGGCACAATGTGGTAGTTAGAAATAAAGCTGCTGAAATTTGTGAAAAATATTTAAGTAAAGGCGATAAGGTATATGTAGAGGGTAGATTGAAAAATCGCCAATGGCAAGGTGAAGATGGTAATACTAGATATTCAACTGAAGTTCATGTGCAAGAATTTACATTTTTGACTACCAAGAAAGAGGGTATGCAAAACAATGGAGGTTCAGCGCCTGCTGCTCAGAAACCAGCAAGTATTGAAAATAAAGCCCCATCTAAAGCGTCTGCACCTGCATCTGCAAGTCCAGATGAGGATGATGATTTACCGTTCTAACAAAATTTAAATAGCAACTATTGGACCCAGACCCCTTACCGTTATTAATGACAACATTGGTTGTAAACGGTGTTTTTGCAATGAATATAGTTGTACTATGCGTACTGCTTGTTTGCTCTGCACTTATTTCGGGAGCAGAAGTGGCTATGTTTGGTCTTTCAACAACTGAAATTAAAGAGTTACAAGACGAAAAATCTGCTAAAAGTTCTATTTTAATTAAGCTTCTAGAGCGCCCTAAAAAATTATTGGCAACTATACTGATAGCGAATAATGCCATTAATATTGGCGTGGTTTTATTGTTTAGTATCATAGGTGACACGCTTTTTGAAAATATAAATCAAGTATTGTTCGGTGTTGTATCGGTACGTTTTCTATTAGAAGTCGTGGTCGCTACTTTTCTTATTTTAATGTTCGGTGAAATTCTGCCAAAAGTATATGCCAACAGAAATAGAATGAGCTTTGCGCATTTAATGGCTTACCCGTTACGTGTGTTAGATTTTATTTTTTCGCCATTGAGTTTGCCAATGCGTTCAGGTACATTGTTTTTATACAACAAGCTTGGTAAGCAGAAATCAAGTTTAAGTGTCGATCAGTTGTCACAAGCTTTAGATTTAACCTCTCATGGCGATACTACTAAAGAAGAGAAAAAGATTTTAGAAGGTATTGTAACCTTTGGTAATACAGATACCAAGCAAGTTATGAGACCTCGAATAGATATTTTTGCCCTTAATGAGCAAATGAAATTTCCTGAAGTTTTAGGAGAAATAAAGAAGAACGGGTATTCTAGAATTCCGGTTTTTGGGGAGAATATCGATACTGTAAAAGGTGTTTTGTATGTAAAAGACTTGTTGCCTTATCTAGATCGAAAAACCTTTAATTGGATGACCTTGATTAGGGAGCCATATTTTGTACCTGAGAATAAAAAGTTAGATGATTTATTGGGTGAGTTTCAAGAGAAGAAGAATCACTTGGCAATAGTTGTAGATGAATATGGTGGTACATCTGGTTTGGTATCTTTAGAAGATATTATTGAAGAAATTGTAGGTGATATAAGTGATGAGTTCGATGATGAAGATTTGATTTTCTCGAAATTAGATGATTTTAATTATGTTTTTGAAGGAAAAACGCCTCTTAAAGATTTTTATAGGGTTATTAAATTAGAGGATAGCGAAATCTTTGAAGAGAACAAAGGGGAGTCAGAAACCTTGGCTGGTTTTGTTTTAGAAAAGGCAGGCAGTTTTCCAAGACGTGGAGAGAAAATAGTATTTGAGTCTTTTACCTTTGTTGTAGAGGCAATGGATAAAAAAAGATTAAAACAAATAAAAGTAACCTTGCCACATGAAGAGTAAGTCGTTCGTTGGATTTTTAGTAGTATTCCTTTTAATGGTTAGTTGTAATAATGAACCTACGCTTCCTAAGCCTAAGGCTAAAATGCGATTAGAATATCCGCAGGGTAAATTGGCAGATTTAGAAACTGAGAACTTTAGTTTTAAGTACAATCAACTGGCAAATGCCGAACCTAATGGCGATCAAGCTTATACCATTTCATATCCTGAAATGAAAGGTGCTATTTTTCTAAGCTATAAAAAGATTGATGGTAATTTGGATCAATTAATTAATGATTCTAAAAGACTTAGCTATGAACATGCTGCTAAGGCAGATAACATTGTAGAGCAACCATACGTAAATCCGGATAATAAAATATATGGTGCTTTATTTGAGGTACAAGGTAATGCAGCTTCGCAATCTCAATTTTTCGTCACCGATAGTACAGAGCACTTTTTAACCGGTTCTGTGTATTTCTATACAAAACCTAATTATGATTCAATTCTACCTGCAGCGTCGTATCTTCAAAATGACATTAGGGGAATCATAGAAACACTTCGTTGGAAAAAATAGAGATGAATGATGACAAAACAAGAACTTTTAGATTGTCATAAACGAATAGCTCCATTTGTTTACGATACAGCTGTTTTAACCTCAAGATTAATTGATAAAGAGGTAGGTGCTCAAGTTTTTTTTAAGTGCGAAAATTTTCAAAGAGCAGGAGCGTATAAAATGCGCGGTGCTACCAATGCTATTTTGCAATTATCAGAAGAGCAAAAGAAAAACGGTGTAGTAACACATTCGTCGGGTAATTTTGCCCAAGCTTTATCGTTGGCAGCACAGAGTGTTGGTGTAACAGCACATATTGTGATGCCAAATACAGCCCCAGAAGTCAAAAAAGTAGGGGTTAGAGAGTATGGCGGTAAAATATATGAGTGCGAGCCTATAGTAGAGGCAAGACAGGCGTATGCTGATCAAATAGGATTAAAAACAGGAGCTACTTTCGTGCATCCATCCAACGATACAAATGTTATTTTAGGGCAGGGTACAGCTGCGTTAGAATTGCTTCAAAAACAACCTGATTTAGATTTTATATTTTGCCCGGTAGGTGGCGGCGGACTCATTGCTGGTTCGGCGTTGGCGTCAAAATATTTTGGAAACAATTGTAAAGTATATGGTGCAGAGCCATTTGAGGCAGATGATGCCTACCGCTCATTACAAAGTGGTAAAATAGAAAGTAATGAAACCACTAATACCATTGCCGATGGATTAAAAACGATGTTGGGTGACAAGAATTTTCCTATTATAAAAGAACTGGTAAGTGGTATCGTTAGAATTACCGAAGATGAGATAGTTGCTGCTATGAAATTAGTTTGGGAACGTATGAAAATTATCATAGAACCCTCTAGTGCGGTAACAGTGGCTGCAGTTTTGAAACAATCAAAAGAGCAGCCAGAAGTTTTTCAAAATAAAAAAATAGGAGTTATAATTTCTGGTGGTAATGTAGACCTTTCTAATTTACCTTTTTAAAACACCTTGTTTTTATTGCTTGCTTAGAATCTCTTCAGCACGCTCTATACTGGAATTGATGTTCTCTTTTACTTGTTGAACTTTCTCTTCCTCTTCTTTTAGCCATGCTTTCTTTTCATCAGAAAGTTCTTTACCGTTCATTATTTCTTCCGAATCGAAACGATCACCAAAACCTTGCATCCAATCCATCATCGATCTATTGGCTTCTTGAAGGTCTTTCATTGCTTTTGCTTCAACCGACTCGGCTCCTAAAGAATCTGCCATTGGTTTTAACTGACCAACTAACTTTCCTAAAGTTCCCATTTTTGGCATAACCTCATCATGTATGCTCATTACATTCTCCATTTTTGAAGGCTCATCTACTTTCTTGGTTTCTTTGCAAGAAGTGAACGTAATTAATGTAGCTATGGCAAGTGTATAAAGTATATTTTTCATTTTAGTTTTCTTGAGGAATAATTGAAGTTATTGTGTACGTGTAATCTTTTACTTTAGTATTGGTAATAACAGCTTTAATATCTTCAATAGTCATAATTGTAGGGTCAAAAGTTATGAGTCCGTTTTTATTTTCAAAACTAATTTCTGAAGAAACTACACCTTCGGTTTCCATTAAATTTGATGAGATTTTGTCTGCACAACCTTCTTGGCAGGCCATACCCTCTATATTAACCAAAACGGTATTCGGGATATTGTTTATAATTTCATCAGGTAAAGCGTCATCTTCTTGAGCGAATGAAACATTGGTTGCTAATGTGAATATGGTCACAAATAGAAATAATACTTTGAATTTCATAACATTGAAGTGATGGTTGCATTGTTAGCGCAAACCTTATTATAAGGTAAAGATACCAAATATGTAAAATGGTTTATCTAATCAATAGTAAAAATTAGTCTGTAACTAGTTGTATTTTTTAGAAAAAACCCCACTTTTGCTGTAAACTAAAAGAATTGAAGAATATTGATCAAAAGTGGATTTACCTAGTAATTCTATCGCTTATATGGGGTTCTTCTTTTATACTTATAAAAAGATCTTTAGTTGGTTATACGCCACTTCAAGTAGGTGGATTAAGAATCGTATTTGCATCTGTCTTATTATTTGTTCTAGGTTTTAAATCTTTGAAGACACTTTCGAAAACCGATTGGAAATGGGTGGGTATCGCAGGGTTGTGCAGTTCATTTTTTCCGCCTTTTTTCTTTGCCTTGGCACAAATGGAAATTAGTAGTGGTATTACGTCTATTTTAAACTCTGTAGCACCTTTGTTTACAACATTGGTGGGTATAGCGCTTTTCGGACTTTCGCTTAAAGGAAGACAGGTGTTGGGGGTTTTGATAGGTCTTTTTGGTACTATAGTGCTTATTGCTGCGGGTATGGAGAATAATGTAAATCAGAATTATTGGTATTCTTTATTTATAATTATTGCTGCGTTGGGCTATGCTTTTAATATCAACATCATTAAGAAGTATTTGTCTCATTTAACGCCCTTGGCTGTTACAACGGCTAGCTTCGGTGTTGCTTTTTTTCCGGCATTGATTATATTGATTTATACGGGAGTATTTCAACAGTTTTCTGGTAATAGTGCTATGCATGAGGCAGTCTGGTATATAATGGCATTGGCATTTTTAGGTACGGCTTTGGCGAATATCCTATTCAATAAATTAATAAAATTATCTAGTCCTGTATTTGCTGCATCAGTAACGTATCTAATTCCGCTTGTAGCAGTGTTATGGGGTTTTCTAGATGGCGAAAATATTAGTATTCTACAACTCTTGGGCGGACTCATTATCTTATTTGGTGTTTGGCTGGTAAATAGAAAAAAAGTGATAGTTCTGGAAAAATAGTTAGGCGTACTGTAACAAAAGCTATTTATGGTTGTCTTTTTATAGAATTAATCAAAAAACTGAAAATCATGAAAAAAATCATATTTACGCTACTTGCAGTAACCTTTGTTGTAGGCGGTATACAGGCTCAAGAAAAAACATTCAACGTAAAATCTTTCGATAAATTAATTGTTAGTCCGCATATAGAATTAAATCTTATTGAAGGTGAAGAAGAAAGTGTTGTGATAGACAATGCAAAAATATCGTTAGATAAAATAAATGTAGAAGTAGAAGGTAGAACGTTGCGTTTGTACTTAGATGGTGCTAAGGTGGTAACCAAATCTGAACGAATTTCAACGGATCAATGGCGTGGTAGCAAATCGCTATACAATGGTACTATGGCTTCTGTAACGGTTACCTATAGAAAACTTGAAAATTTATCGATACGTGGGGAAGAAATTGTACGTTGCAAAAATTTATTCACAGCCGATGATTTTAAAATGTCGCTATACGGAGAAGCTAAAGTGTACTTTGATTCGGTTTCTATAGATGAATTAACAGTATCAATTTATGGTAGTAGCTACTTAGAAGTTGGAGAAGGTACTGTTGCTCGCCAAGTATTTAGAGCTTATGGGGAAAGCGAAGTAAACACTGAAGGTATGGTTGCCGATGAAACTAAAATTACCGCTTATGGCGAAAGTAATTTTAGGGTAAATGTTGTTGAAAGATTGAAAGTAACCTGTTATGGGGAAACAAATATAAACTACACTGGTAACCCAGAAGTAGATAAGGGATTGATCTTCGGAGAAGCAACAATCAGAAAAATAGGATAAGAACTTAACCTGGAAATTGAAAAACAAAAAACCCGCTATTTAGCGGGTTTTTCTATGTATAATAAATTGGATTTATTCAAAATCGGCAGGTGATACACCGTCATTGACTTTGATTTCAGAAACTATGAATTCAAAAGACTGTGGACCAACGGTCTGCATTATTTTATAAGGAAACAATATACCAGATACCTCTTTGTAATCTTCAAAATTAGAAGTACTTGCAATTTGCTGACCTTGCATTTCAGTAACTGTAACCTCTTGTAATTTGAGTCCGGTTTCAGCATCATAAAAAGCAGATTTGTTTTCGCCAACTTTAAGTTTGTAGGTGTTTTTATCGCCAACCATTTCCATACCTTCTAGGGCAATGGTGTTGTCACTTAATAATTGAAGTTCGGTAAAAGGAGCAGATTCTTTTTTAATCGCTTGCAATTCTTTTTCTTCAAGATCCTTACGTTGCCCTTGCATTATCATATAGCCTTTATCACCATTAAGTACTTGCTTACTAACCGAATTACCCATCATTTGTACATCTTGCATTAGTTGATCACTAGATGTTTTTTTGATGTTTAGATTAAGCTTCATGCCTTGCATTTCTGCTTCGGCCATCATTGCTAGGGTGTTGACACCTTCTAATTTCGATTTTCCGCCAATTGCCTCAATATATTTTTTAAGTACGGATTGCGCAGACACATCACTTGGTAATGCGGCATTGTAATCGGGAGTATCAACTCTGTCGGCAGTTTTAGAATAGGCAAGCACCGGAAGTTTTTTTCCTTTGAACTCCACATTTTCTAGGTTGGCTAAAATATCACTTCCCTTACCAACAACAATTACTCTGGCATTGTCAACGTTGAAATATTTTTTAGCAGCACTTTCTACTTCTTCTTTGCTAACCTTATCTAGTTTCTCTAAGAATGTTTTGTAGAAATCTTTAGGTAAATTTTCTTTCTCAACATTCAAAGCATATCTCGCAATGGTTTCTGGATCTTCTAGTGCCATTATGAAACTACCGGCATATAAGGCTTTGGTATTTTTTAATTCCTCATCGGTTACAGGTTTAGTGGTAATAAGTTCAAGTTCTTTTAACATTTCGACTACAGAACTATCGGTGACCATATTTCTAACTTCTGCAGATGCTCTAAATCTAGAAGGACCATATTTGTCGTTACCAATAGAAGAATAGGCACCGTAAGTGTAGCCTTTGTCTTCTCTTAAATTAGAATACAATCTACTATCAGATCCCCCGCCCAAAATTTCGTTGGCTAAAAGGGAAGCTATATAATCATCGTCTTTCATTTTAAGGTTTACAATATTCTGTACTGTAATTTCTGACTGAACGGCATTTGGCATATCAACGAAGTTAATTTGCGTATTCGGTACGTTCTTAGACTGGGAATAAGAGAAACTTGGTGGCACGGCTTTTGTCCAAGATGTAAAATAGGTTTCTGTTAAAGTCTTCACTTCTTCAAAATTTACATCACCAATAACAATTAAATAGGCATTAGCAGGTACAAAGTACTCTCGGTAAAACTCTTCAACATCACCAAGAGTAATATTGTTTACTGTAGCTTCGGTAGTAAATTCTCCATAAGGATGATTTTTACCGTAGGCTAATGCTCTTTGAACTCTACTAGAAATTGAAGAAACTACTTTCTCTTCAGACTTTAATCCGGTAATAAGTTTGTCTTTTTCTTTGTCAAATTCCTCTTGAGTAAAATTCGGATTAATAGCTGCGTCTGCCATAAGTTCCATCATTCTAGAAAAGTATTTAGAAAGAGATTGAGCGTAAGCACCTTGAGAGCTAAAATATAGTCTTGCTCCTAAAAAATCGATTTCTTCATTGAAGGCTTCTTTCGTTATATTTTTAGATCCTAGCCCTAAAAGACTACCAGTTAAACTAGCAGTACCAGCTTTGTCACCTTCTGAAATTGGCGGATTATCAATTGATAATTGCATAGAAACTCTTGGTAGTTTATGGTTTTCGACTATCAATACTTTTAATCCGTTATTGAGGTTAAAAGATTGCGGTTCTCCTAAGTTAATTTCAGGTGCTGGTCCTGGTTTGGGCATAACTGTACGGTCTACCTGTGCTTGAACAGCGAAAAAGGAGAATAATGTTAGTAGTAATATATATGTATTTTTCATAGTTATTTTTAGTTTGCAGTATTTTGTTCAGGTAAATATTCTAGAACCAATCTTTGGTTGGGTTTTAGATACTTATTGGCGACCTCTTTAATTTCTTCTCTTGTAATAGACCTATAAACCTCAATTTCTTTGTTAATTAAAGAAGTGTCACCGTAAAGCATATAGTATTCAGCTAGAGAACTAGCGATGCCTTCAACACTTGAATTACTGTTTACGAATTCATTTTCAAACTTGTTCTGCAATTTTTGATAATCATTTTCAGAAATAAGTCCATCTCTTAATTTTTCTACTTCTGTTTCAATAGAGGTATTAAGTGTGCTTAAGCTAGTCTCGCCCACAGGAAGTGCAAAAACGATATACATACCATAATCTTCTAAGGTTACCGGTATAGCGCCAATTTGTAAGGCCTGCTTTTCTTCGTCAACCATTTTCTTGTAAAGTTTAGAAGATGGTCCGTCAGATAAATAAGTAGAAATCATTTCTAGTACCTGGCTTTCTCTATTTTTTAGACCGGGAGTTCTATAAGCAATCATAGTAGCCGGTATTTGAATATTAGAGTCGTAAGCCTTTGCGTTAATTTCTGATGTTATAGGAGTTTCTTTTGGAAAGTTTCTTGCAATTTCTGCTCCTTTCGGGATATCCTTAAAGTAATCTGAAATTAATTTTTTGGCATTTTCTTTCTCAAAATCGCCAGCAATAACTAATACTGCATTGTTCGGAGAATAGAATTTTTTCTGAAAAGCAATGAACTCATCTAAAGTAGCGGCATCTAAATCTGCCATTTTACCGATTACCGTTTCTTTATAAGGATGGCTTTTAAAAAGGTTTCTCTTTATGTTTTCAATGAATTTACCGTAAGGTGAATTATCAACACGAAGTCTTTTTTCTTCTTTAACAACTTCATTTTGAGTGTCAACCCCTTTTTGATTGATAACAGGATGAAGCATTCTTTCAGATTCTAGCCAAAGTCCTAGTTCTAGGTTGTTGGAAGGAAAAACTTCATAATAGTACGTTCTATCTTCATTGGTGGTAGCATTACCTGATCCGCCATTAGAAGAGACTATTTTATCCCATTGTCCTTTTTTAATGTTCTCGGTGCCTTCAAAAAGAAGATGTTCGAAAAAATGTGCAAATCCGGTTCGTTTTGGATCTTCATCTTTAGATCCAACATGGTATAAAACCGAAATTGAGATAATAGGTGCGGTATTGTCTTGGTGTAGAATAACGTGAAGGTCGTTGTCTAAGTTGTACTCTTCAAAAGCGACCTCTTGTGCGAGTCCGGCAAATCCAAAAAAGGATACTGCCGAAACCAGTAGTAATTTCATTTTCATTTAAACTATTTTAGGTTAGTGTTTAATTGTTCTGTTTTGTTAGTATGTGATTTTATAAAAATGTTACACAAAAAAAATAATTTGTAAGAACAATCTTCAATATAAGTATTCTTTAACAGATTAAATTGAATTAATAGTTGTTTATTGTTTATATTAAAAGTCTAAACAAAAAAATATACTCGTTATGAATAACTATGCTCTACCAATTAGATTTGGCGTCGCTGCCAGTGGCTCTTTGATCGCTTATTTTTTAATCTTATCATTACTTGGGCTACATGTAAATGTGTTTTATAGTCTATTTAATGCTGTAATAACAGGCTTTGCCATTTATGAAGCTATTAAATACTACAAAATAAAAAAGGCAGATGATTTTACGTATGCTGGCGGATTTATGGCAGGTTTAATTACTGGTGGAGTGGCAACCTTAATATTTACCTTGTTTTTTGCGGTGTATTCAACAGAGCTACAGCCGGGCTTTTTAGAGGAATTATCTACCAAGTGGGCTAATACATATCGTAGTTTTGAGGCTATCGTGTTTTTAGTGGTTGCAGTAATGGGTTTTACGACAAGCTTGGTATTAACGCTATCTTTTATGCAACTATTTAAGACTTCGAACACTAGAAGTATGAAGAGTGTGTAAAATTCGTAAAAAAACACTTGTAAATTCACGATTAACAACTATATTTGCACCCGCCTATGGAAAAAATCCATCAGGTTTAATCATTACATTTAACAATATGTACGCAATTGTAGAGATGGCAGGGCAGCAATTTAAAGTTGCAAAAGACCAGAAAGTGTACGTTCACCGTTTACAGGTAGAAGAGGGTAAAAAAGTCACTTTTGACAATGTACTTCTTTTGGCTGATGGATCGAACGTTACTATCGGCGCCCCGGCTATAGACGGAGCCGCAGTAGAGGCTAAAGTCGTTAAACACCTAAGAGGTGACAAAGTAATCGTTTTTCACAAGAAAAGACGTAAAGGTTACAGAAAGAAAAATGGACATCGTCAGTCTCTTACAGAGATTGTAATCGAGTCAATTGTTTCTAAAGGAGCTAAGAAAGCAGAAACTAAAAAAGCTGAACCAAAGGCTAAAAAAGTTGAAGCAAAAGCAGCACCAGTTGCAGCAAAGCCAAAAGCTAAAAAAGCTACAGGTAAAGCTGATGACTTGAAAAAAGTTGAAGGTATCGGACCAAAAATCGCTGAGACCTTAAACAATGCAGGTATTTCTACTTTTGCTGAATTAGCAAAAACAGACGCAGCTAAAATTTCTGAAATTATTGCTGACGTTCGTGGAAATCACGTAACTGACACTTGGCCTAAGCAAGCACAATTAGCTGCTGATGGTAAATGGGATGAGTTACAGAAATGGCAAGACGAATTAGATGGTGGTGTAGCTAAATAAGCTAAACCATTAAGTATAATAAAATTTAAAACCTTAGACAATGGCACATAAGAAAGGTGTAGGTAGTTCGAAAAACGGTAGAGAATCAGAATCAAAACGATTAGGAGTTAAGATTTTTGGTGGTCAAGCTGCAATCGCTGGTAACATTATTGTTAGACAGAGAGGAACAAGACACAATCCTGGTGAAAATGTTTACGCAGGAAAAGACCATACATTACACGCACGTGTAGATGGTTTAGTAAAGTTTACTAAAAAAGCTGGTGGAAAATCATTTGTTTCCATAGAGCCTTTTGAAGCATAAGCTTTAAGCAAATTATTAAAAAAACCCTCTTCAGTAATGAAGAGGGTTTTTTTTATTCTATTATTTTAAATAGAGTCAGAAAATTCTATATTCTTGGAGGGTTGTGGATGTAGAAGTAGGGTATTGATTAATTCAATGTTAGTATTCGGCTCGTTGTTCCGGATAACCGTTAAGGAACCTCCGTAAGTACCACCATGTTCTTCGTAATTGTCAATATAAAAATTATGCTTTTTAATATATAAATCCTTTAATTCTATTTGTTTATTGTCGATTAGTTTAATCAATTTTTTTGAAAGATTATTGATAAGAGTTTTTTGTTTTTTATTTAGAGAATACACCCCAGGTATAAGTGCTCGTTGTTTGAGTTCTAGCTTTATAAGAATTTCTCCTTTCGGTACGTAATCTCTTTTATGTCTTTTGTGAGCTTTTAAATGCTCCGATAACGTTTTTTTTAAATCGTTTTGATAAGTATTCCGTAAAATTTCTAGTTCTAACTTAATATTATTAGGAATCTCTTTTTCAATAGTTTCTCGCCAATTACATAAAACTGGTAAGTGTTGTTTGATTAGGTAATCTAAATAACTCTCAGTTTCTTTTATTTTTTGAATTTTCCCTTTGTTCTCATCATCGAAATAAGAGATTCTTAGCTTTTCATTATGCTCTTGCCATTCTATATATTTTTTAAATTGTTGTTCGCTTAATATGGATTTTTTAAAAGATTTTTCTAATTCCCATTCTTCAAACTCGCTCAAAATTTCTCCACTAGAATCTTTACTGGTTTTGTTTTCTCTGTAATTATAAATTAGCTCGGCTTGCTCGTTTGTTAAATTTAGAGATTCATTCATATTAACTATCAATTCTATTTGACCTTTTAGAATCCAATCTTCATTTAATTGATCTACCTTATAAAACTCTTTTAATTGTTCTTGGTTTAGAAAAGTTTTTAATTTTTCATGGGCTATTTTTAAATATATTTTACGTCTATGGTTTACTGTATAATCTTCTACTTTATAGCCAGATTTATCACTCGTTTCCCATTGACTTTTTTGAAGTATTTCTTGAAGTTCTACTAATTCATTGTCGCTCAGTTTTAAAGAAGCGTATTCCTTTTTTTTGATTTCAAATCTTCTTTTTTCAAAATCTTGTTTTTCGTAATTACTTTTTAACTTTTGTTTTATTTCTCTAAATTGACTTCTTTGTTTAACATTTAATTTTCTGTAAATGGCCTTATAATAGCGCCAGCGTTCTATTTTTTCATCATAATCAGGATCAATACTCCATGCATAATCTTTAAGCTGCTTATAGGTGAGTTCATCAATTTCAAGAATCTGCCTTTTAGATAGGTTTAACTGCTCGCCATACTGATCTGTAACTGTTATTGTGTTCTTAATTTTAGGATGAGCCATAGGGTAAGAATGTAATTAACAAAGTGATTCACTTTAAATATAAATAATTTAAAGTAGTTACAACAACTTCTCCCCAATCTCGAACCAAGTATTAACACGTTCAAAACCTTCTGTATTTACATTGTGTGGTGAGGTGAATTGAAGGCTTCTGCCTTCAAAAGTTTCTAAGTTAAAACTACGATCGTCTATTAAAATATCTCCTTTGAGAATGTGTTTGTGACCACAAAGAATGCGATTTTGCCAAGGTAAAAAAGGAAAGTGTTCATCTAGCCATTCACTTTTTTCTTCCAAAGAATTTGGGAACTGCATTGCGGCGGATGCAATATACACTTCATGCTTATCGGCAAGTTGAGATAATATTTCTTGACTGCCTGCAATGGGTTTTAGATTTCTGAAAAAGCCTCTTCTAGTGGCATGTTTGCGAACACTATCTTGATGTGCCTCTGGCACCATACGCCATACTTCGGTACCCGAGCATAAATCTTTTGTTAGTTCTCCGTTAAATTCAGCATTATAAAGTTCTATATGGGCGCCATAGGTATCAGCGATTACCTCGTCCATGTCAACAAATAGTATCATATTATTTTTTTAAACGAAGTACGTAAAATCGTGGTTAAGAGAAAAGCGATAGTCCAAAAGTTGTTGTAAATCGATAGATATTTTACCAATTGATAAATTAAAATTTATTTAATATTTTTAAATAATTAATTTTTTAAAGCATTGTATGGAAATTAAAAAACTACCTAATTCTTTAACTATTTACCTGCTGGCTATATTAAGCTGTTTTATTTGTTGCTTTGGTGGTATTGGTATTATACCTGCAATTATTTCTTATTATTTAGCATCTAAATCTGAAGGTATTTATATAATGAATCCTGAAAGTTTCAGTAATTTTTCTACGATAAAGAAAAGTAAAATTATAGCTATTATAGGTATAATCTTAAATGTAATTATAATCGGTGTTACCATTTGGACATTGAGTACAATAGGTTGGGATGCCTGGTCAGAAGAGTTCGTAAGAAGATGGAGTGCAGGTATGGAAAGTTCTGGGGGTTATTAATTTTAATGTAGCCAATATGAGTATTTTGGTCAAATTTACTACCATTTTTGATTTCTAAATTCGTTGGTTTTAGCAAAAGTTATCGTGCTTCCTAGATACTCCTCTAGATTATATTTGGGTATGGGCAAAATTTTCTCTAGTTCGGTCGTGTCCCACTCACATGGCTTAGAAGTTAGGTAAGGAGTGATATGGACACCAATAGTTTCGTAATAAAATTTTTCTAATTTAGACTCAAAACCTGTTGTGGCATTTATAATATTTGGCGTAAGCTTAAAGTTTTCAAAATCTACAGTTTCTAATATTCTGGAAACACCTCTTGTAACATGTGTTGTTTTAGAATGTACAATGTTTAATTGTTTTATGGTCGTGTCAAATACTTTTACAATGACCTTGGCTGCATAATCTGTCGGTATAATGTTTAAACCACTATTTGAATTTGCGGTAATTCTAATTATATCTGTTGTAGTGTTGTTATAAAAGAATTTAGCGAATAGATAAAAGACCATGTATTTAGAAATAAAAAAACTAGGCTTGTTAGTTATATTCCCACCTAAAACACTAGGTCTTAAAATTTGTACAGGTATGTTTTGGGCTGCTCCAGTTTGGGTTAAAAATTGCTCTGAAGCAAATTTAGACGCTTCATAATGGTTTCTATGACTTTTAGGTTTCATTTGTAAATAGTCGTTAGAAATGATTCCGCCAATATTGCCAGCTGAAAAGGCGGTACTTATGTAAGTAAACTTCTCAATAAATGGAGTATAGGTTTCAAATATAGATTTAGTGAATTCAAAATTCTCTTTAAATATTTCAGCTTTAGCTTCGGGTCGTGTTGAAAGATTTACAAAACCTGCTAAATGTATAAAATGACTGATTTTTTTGCCATTTAAAAATTGTTCGGGTTTAAAAATATCTTTAGCAGAGATGACTACGGTTTTAACGAGAATGTCCTTAAGATTATTTTTAATGAAACTTGGTGCAAACTCACTATTAAACATATTTAAAATACGTTTCTCTGATGAAATCGTTTTCTTTTCACGTACAGGTAGATATAGTTTTTCTATACCGGAAAACCGTTCTTCTAATAGAGAGAATAAAACCTGAGAACCCAAAGTTCCTGTAGCGCCGGTAATTAAAATTATCATGATAATATTGATTGAGGCTGCAATATCGTACTAAATAAAGAAATTAATAGCGTCTTTTAAGAAAGGAGAGTCTCTTGTGTAGGGTTTGAGCGGATGGGTATTGTAATTTATTTTTGAATAGGTTATTAGATACGCGCATCTATATTTTTGAAGTCAATAAAAATTTTCTTTCGGCTATTTTCATGAAGGGTTAATTTATAAATTAATCTCGTAATCTAAAACAAATCATATCATGAAAAAATCAATTATCTGTGTTGCAATGGCGAGTACATTATTATTCTCTAGTTGCTTAGGATCTTTTAGCGCGTTCAATAATTTAAAAGACTGGAACCAAGGTTTGTCTGATAGTAAGTTTGTAAACAACGTGGTATTTTGGGGCTTAAATATAATTCCGGTATACGGGTTATTCTTTATAGGAGATGCTATTATTTTTAATGTAATAGAGTTTTGGGGCGGGTCTAACCCAATTGCGATGGAAGAAGGAGAGTCGGAGACTCAAATGGTAGAAAGAGATGGAAATACCTTTGAAATGACCGCAACAAAGAATAGAATGCAGGTGACTGTTGTTGACGGACCTAAAAAAGGAAAGAAAATAGATTTAGTTTATAAGCCAAGCGAAAAGTCTTGGAACGCTGTAAGACCTAATGGAGAAATTATTAAATTATCATCTTTTGAAGAAGGTTTTTATATCGTTTATATGCCAAACGGAAAAGAGGTTAAAATTAATCCGTTAAGCTCTAAAGAAGAAGGGTTGGCTCAGATTAAAGAGCAAACAGATTGTTATTACTTAGAAGGTATGTTGGCAGAAAATAACTAATCCGAAGAAAGTATAAAGCATAAAAAAAGTCCTGATTTTCATCAGGACTTTTTTAGTTTCTAAAACCAATGTTTTAGTATCTGTAGTATTCAGGTTTGAAAGGACCTTCAACTGTAACACCGATATAATCGGCTTGGTAATCTTTTAACTCTGTAAGTTCAGCTCCTAAACGAGATAAGTGAAGTTTTGCAACCTTCTCATCTAAATGCTTAGGTAACATGTAAACATCATTCTTGTAGTTGGCACTGTTTTTCCAAAGCTCTATTTGAGCTAGTGTTTGGTTGGTGAATGAATTACTCATTACAAAACTAGGGTGCCCAGTTGCACAACCTAAGTTTACCAATCTACCTTCAGCCAAAATGATTAAATCTTTACCGTTAATAGTATATTTATCAACTTGTGGCTTAATTTCATCTTTAGTATTACCGTGGTTTTTGTTCAACCAAGCCATATCTATTTCATTGTCAAAATGACCAATATTACAAACGATAGCTTTATCCTTTAGGGCTTCAAAATGTTCAGCTCTAATAATATCTTTATTCCCGGTAGTTGTAATTACGATATCAGCGTTACCAATAACCGTTTCTAATTTTTTAACCTCAAATCCGTCCATACAAGCTTGTAATGCACAAATTGGGTCAATTTCAGTAACGGTAACAATAGAACCAGCACCTTTAAAAGAAGCTGCTGTACCTTTACCAACATCTCCGTAACCTGCAACAACTACACGCTTACCTGCAAGCATAGTATCTGTAGCTCTACGTATAGCATCAACAGCACTTTCGCGACATCCGTATTTGTTATCGAATTTAGATTTAGTAACCGAATCATTAACGTTTATAGCAGGCATAGGTAAAGTTCCTTTCTTTACACGCTCGTATAAACGGTGAACACCTGTAGTGGTTTCTTCAGAAAGACCTTTGATTTCTCCGGCCATTTCCGGGTATTTATCTAATACCATATTGGTAAGATCACCACCATCATCTAAGATCATGTTGAGTGGTTTTCTGTCTTCACCAAAGAATAATGTTTGTTCGATACACCAATCAAACTCCTCTTCGTTCATTCCTTTCCAAGCATAAACAGGTACGCCTGTAGCTGCAATAGCTGCAGCAGCTTGATCTTGAGTAGAAAATATGTTACACGAGCTCCAAGTTACATCAGCACCAAGGGCAGTCAATGTTTCGATAAGTACAGCAGTTTGTATCGTCATATGAAGACAACCTGCAATGCGAGCACCTTTTAAAGGCTGCTCATTTTTGTACTCTTCTCTTAGTGCCATTAAACCTGGCATTTCAGCTTCTGCTAATTCGATTTCTTTTCTTCCCCAATCAGCAAGGGATATATCCTTAACCTTATAAGGCACATACGGAATAGTTTTCGTGCTCATATCTTTATTATTTTATACTTTCGTTAATCTGTGTACAGCAATTTTTAATTCGTGCAAAGGTACGAATAACACTAAGAATCCCATGCCGCTTTACAAAACTATAACAGTAAATGAAGAAACCTCCTTAGCAATTTGGAAGGTTGAAGAGACAGAAGAAAACCTTTGGACAGGTATTGAGCTTACACCCTATTGTCAAAATCGATTTGACGGAATGAAATCTGAACTCCATCGTAAGGCATTCTTGAGTATTAGGCACTTACTTGCTAAATATGATTATACAGATGCTGATCTAATCTATGATGAAAACGGAAAACCCCATTTAAAAGATGGAAAGTTGATATCGATTACGCATTCTCATAATTTTACGGGTATCATCATCAGTTCAGCTGAACATGTAGGTATTGATATTGAAATGCAGCGGGATAAGATTTTGAGAATAGCACATAAATTCACTCCGTTTGAAGAGTATAAAACATTGGCAAATACTGCAGCAGTAGTTAGAAAGTTGACCATTGTATGGGGAGCTAAAGAATCGCTTTATAAAATATATGGTCATAGGGGCGTTAGTTTCTTGCATCATATTAATGTGCAAGACTTTAAATTCGCAGCTAACAATACAACCGCTCAGATTATTTTCGAAGGAAATTTATCGAACTATAAGATCAGGTTTTTAGAATTTGAAGAGTTTACCTGCGTTTACGCTACAAGAGATAAAGAATAGAATAAAATATAGCATACTATATATGGATATATCAGTTGAATTGACCTTTTCGCCATTGCAAGACGATTTTGAACAGCACATTATAAACTTTATTAAAAAACTGCGTGAATGTGGCTTAACCGTTTTAGAGAATCCGTTAAGCACGCAAGTATTTGGTTCTTATGATGAAGTAATGAACGTGTTGAATACCGAAATTAAAATAGCATTTGAGTTGATGGACCGCGGACTCTTATTCATGAAAATAGTTAAATCTGATAGAAGCGACTATGAGCCCCATTTTTGATTATCTCTTTGGTCAATATTCCGATTATGATACCTTAGATATTATTCTAGAAATTGTAGCGGTCATTTTCGGGCTGTTATCGGTATGGTTTTCCAAACAGAATAAGATTTTGGTGTACCCAACCGGGTTGGTAAGTACTTCGATATTTGTCTATCTTTTATTAAAATGGGGCTTATTAGGCGATATGATGATCAATGCCTACTATTTTATAATGAGTTTGTATGGTTGGTATATATGGACAAGAAAAGTAGATGCAGAACATTACACACCGATAACAAGAGTAACCAGAAAAGAAAATATCACCTCAGTTTTCATTTTCATAGGTACGATCATTTTTGTTTTTACCGTGTATCAAGTATTTGATAAATGGAATAGTTGGACGGCTTATGTTGATACCATAACAACAGCTGTATTTTTTGTGGGTATGTGGCTGATGGCCAAGAGGAAAGTAGAAAATTGGATATATTGGATCATTGGAGATTTAATATCGATCCCGTTGTACTTTTATAAAGGATTTACGTTTACTAGTTTTCAGTATCTCATTTTTACAATATTGGCCTTTTACGGGTATAATGCATGGAAGAAAAATACAGACAAGAACCTTCAGACGTCTTAAAAGTGGTTCTTTTCGGACCAGAATCTACAGGTAAGACAACCTTGTCAGAACAATTGGCAAGGCACTACCATACCGTTTGGGTGCCCGAATATGCCAGAGATTATCTACAGGATAAATGGAATAATGAGCGAAAAACATGTGAACCTCATGATTTGTTACCTATTGCAGCAGGGCAAATGGCATTAGAAAACAAGTTGGCGAAAAAGGCGACCGACATTCTTATCTGCGACACTGATCTTTTAGAAACTAAAGTATATTCAGAGGCATATTACATTGGTGATTGTGATCCAATATTAGAAAAGTATGCTTTAGAAAATACCTATGATCTTTATTTGCTGACTTATATAGATATCCCATGGGAAGCTGACGACCTAAGAGATAAGCCAAATGAAAGAGAAAAAATGTTCAATTATTTTAAAGATACTTTAGAAAAATACGGCAAAAATTTTATTACCTTGAAGGGGAACAAAAAACAACGTTTAGAAAAAGCCATTAACCATATAGATACCTTATTACATAAATGATTGAACTTACAGATAAAGATATTAAGCAATTAGCAGAAAAAGGAATTTCAAAAGAGCAAATGTTGAGTCATATCAACACCTTTAAAGAAGGCATACCTTTTGTAAAACTAGAGAATGCAGCCGTTATCGGTAATGGTATTCTAAAATTCTCTGAAGCTGAAGAGAAAGAGCTTATTTCGTTTTATGATTCAAAATTAAAAGATCTTGATATTTTAAAGTTTGTACCAGCTAGTGGTGCAGCATCAAGAATGTTTAAAGCGTTATTTAGTTTTTTAGGTGCTTATAGCCCAAGTGAAGAAACTTTAGAAGCTTATTTGACTAGAACTAATGATAAAGATATTAAGAAGTTCTCTGAAGGATTAGAGCGCTTTCCGTTTTACCAAAAGGTGATGGATAGAATAGCTGTGAAATCTGAGGCTCAGGGAGAAAAGGTTTTTAGTTTTATCGCTGAACTATTAGGTGAGAACGCCCTGAACTACGGTTTTTTTCCAAAGGGATTATTACCATTTCATAAATATGAGTCTTCTGCAGCCACTCCTTTTGAAGAACATTTAAAAGAAGGAGCTCTTTATGCAGGCTCTAACGGAAAAGCTAATTTACATTTTACGATATCAGAACAGCATGAAGAAATGTTTGGTGAAGAGTTCAAAGCCTCTGGACCAAAAGTTTCTGCAGATACCGGTATTACATATAACGTAGACTATTCTTTTCAAAAACCATCTACAGATACCTTGGCGGTAGATATGGATAATAACCCATTTAGAAATGAAGATGGTTCTGTGTTGTTTAGACCAGGTGGTCATGGTGCATTGATTCAGAATTTAAATGAGCAGGATGCCGATGTTATTTTTATAAAGAATATTGATAACGTTGCCGTAATGAAAGATGCTAAGGCGGTTGCCGATAGTAAAAAGGTTTTGGCAGGTGTACTTCTAAAAGAGCAAGAAAAAGCATTCGAGTATGCTGCATTACTCGATAAGGGCGATGTAGATGATGCGCAGATCGAAGAAATCAGAAACTTTTTGGTAACAAACTTAAACGTTCGTTTCTCAGATGACTTTGATTCAAAATCTAACAGCGAAAAAATATCCGTACTAAAGGATAAGATTAATAGACCTATTCGTATTTGTGGTATGGTTAAGAATGAAGGTGAGCCAGGTGGTGGTCCTTTTTGGGTGACCAATGGTAAAGGTGAAGTTTCTTTACAGATTATAGAATCTGCCCAAATAGATATGGATAATAAACAACAGGCAGATCTTCTAAAGAATTCTACGCACTTTAATCCCGTAGATTTGGTTTGTGCTGTTCGTAATTATAAAGGTGAGAAATACGACCTATTAAAGTTTGTTGATGAAAAGCAAGGTTTTATTACAGGTAAAACCAAAGACGGTAAAGAATTAAAGGCTCTTGAACTTCCGGGATTATGGAACGGAGCTATGGCATTTTGGAATACAATCTTTGTAGAAGTGCCATTAGTAACCTTTAATCCTGTAAAAAGTGTGGTGGATCTTTTGAAAGATTCGCATCAGGCTTAAATAATAACATATAGTATAGTATAAAAAAGTGTGTAGTTTCTACACACTTTTTTCGTTTACACACATTTTTACCCACAGTTCAAAATGCCTATATAAATGTAATTATTTGATATAGAGTATTTTGCGTGTTATTGATGGGTGTATTTTTTAGTGGCACAGTTTTCCTAATATACTTTACAAGAATGTTTAATTTAAAATATATAAAGATGAAAAAATTAGTTTTTGCCACAGCTTTAGCCATAGGTAGTTTAACAATAGGTACTGCCGCTACCCCAATTATATTTCATGATGGTATAATGGAAGATATCTTTTTACAAGACTATACAGAAGTAGCTGCTTCTGATTTACCGACACCAATTGTAAATGCATTAGCAACCGATTACGAGGGTGCAATGTTGAGTAAAGCGTACGTTGATGATGAAAATAATTATAAATTAGAAATTACTTCACAAGACGGAGTTTCTAGTGTGCTCTATGCAGATGCAGAGGGTAACTGGTTAGAAATGTAATAATTATAAGTTTGAATTAGTTGTTTATGAAAAGCTGCCTAGGCAGCTTTTTTACGTTTAAAATTTTAAAATTTCGTTAAGTGATAATCCATATGTAAGATTACTCCGTAAGTATTTTAAGATTTAGAGTTATTAACGATTAAAATTATTAGCATGAAAAATTACGCATTATTAGTATTCTTGACTTTCGGAATCATGTTTAACGCAGCAGCAAAAACTAGTTTTGACATAGTTGAAACAGTAGCTGTAGTTAAAGCGGCAGATGAATACGTAAAAATTAAATCGAGCGAATTAACACCACCGGTAATTGAAGAAATATTAAAGCAATACCCAACATCTAAACTTGGCGGAGCTTTTAAAAATGATAAAGGAGAATTCAAATTAATAATGGTACTTAAAAGCGGAACAAGAAAGACCGTATACATAGACCAGCACGGTAATTGGATCAATAAAAGATAGTCTGTTTTACGGACAGGAATAAAAAAAAACCGCTAAATGCGGTTTTTTTTTTATTTAAAATGTGACCTATCAGAAAATGTTGTGTCTAAATAAGTGAAGCAAGTTATGAAACAATGGTCACATTAGTATTTATTTTAGTCTTAAGCACAGTTTTGATTTTTTCATTAGGTGTAATATCAAAATTATGTTTGGAGAAATAAATAATTAAAATATCACTTTCGCGTAAACACTAACCGTTAACTATGAAAGTGCCACCAGATAATTGTATTTGAAATAATCCCCCGGATTAGCATTGCCCAATTTTAGTTGTTGTTGAATTGATTGAGGTGTTGATTTAAAATTTTAAGACAAGAGTTTGATAGGTGGTTTGAGGGGGGCTGCAATTTGCAGCTCCTTTTTTTTGTCTTCAATAGTGTTCTAAGGTTATTCTTCAGTGATAATTTAAATGAGTAAAAATTATACAATAGTAGACAGCGGGTACAACTTTACTCAGCTATCTAAAAGATTTTAAAACATAAATATCTGATAGTCAATTGTTTTGTGTGATTTCTTTTTGTGGCACTCTTTTTTCTTTGTTAATAGTATTGATATGTATTATTAACTTAAATATAGAAAAGATGAAGACTTTATTTTTATTAGGAGCAATGACAATAGGAGGTTTTGCAATGAATGCACAAGATGCATTAGTTTCAGAAAATGGAATACAGCATAACCAGGTAAATGAGATTTCAATAGCAACAGAAGATTTCGAAGAGATTTCGGTTGCAGAAGTACCACAGGCAGTAACAGATGCAGTATCTAAGAATTTTCCAACGGCAAATCTAGATAAGGCGTATACAAATGAAAAGAAACAATATAAGCTGGTATTATCTCTTGAAGACGGTACACAAGGTACGGTGTATGCAGATGAAGAAGGTAATTGGATAGATATGTAATTATAGAGAAACTTGTTTGTTCAAGTTGGTTTGGTCAAGGAAAGGATAGCTAAAGGCTATTCTTTCCTTTTTTTATGTGTTTTTTTTAAATGAATGCATAAAACCTTTATGATAATTTTAAAATACAAATAGTCGGCTTATGGTATTTTTACGTAGATACTACGAACACCAAACTATCTATGACTAAAATTCTAATTATTGAAGATGATACTTCATTCGCTCAAATGCTTCAAAAGTTTTTAGCAAGAAATAGTTATGATGTAGTATTAAGTCATACTGGGTTAGATGGCGAAAAACAATTAAAAGAACACGATTTTCAATTAGTAATTACAGACTTACGGTTACCAGACTATGACGGAATTAAATTGGTGTCTGAGTTAAAAGGAAAGATTCCTGTCATTGTAATGACAGGTTATGCAGAAGTTTCTACAGCTGTAAAAGCAATGAAAATGGGAGCTTACGATTATATTTCTAAACCTTTTACTCCGGATCAGATGCTATTGGTTATTGATGGTGCATTGAATTCAAAGCCGGTAGCTTCAAAAGAGAGTCCCGTAGAAATAATTGAAAATTCTAATGATAAAGTAGTCAATAAAGAGCGTGAAGTTCTTTCTGATGAGTTGGTGTTAAATAGCGAGGCAACCCAAAAATTAGAAGAGCATATTATTTTGGTTGCACCTACAGATATGTCAGTTTTAATTATTGGAGAAAGCGGTACAGGTAAAGAAGTTACAGCAAAAGCCATACACCAAAAAAGTACGAGAAAAGAAAAGGCGTTTATAGCACTTGATTGTGGGGCAATACCTAAAGAATTGGCCGCAAGTGAATTCTTCGGACATATAAAAGGAAGTTTCACTGGAGCAGTCGCCGATAAAGTCGGGAGTTTTGAAGCTGCCAACGGTGGTACTTTATTTTTAGATGAGGTAGGTAATCTGTCTTACGAAAATCAAATACAATTATTGAGAGCGTTACAAGAACGTAAAATAAAAAGGATAGGTAGTAATACTGAAATAGAGGTTGATGTTCGAATACTATCTGCCACAAATGAAGATTTAAAAGCTGCAGTTGAAAAAGGTACTTTTCGTGAAGATCTGTACCATCGATTAAATGAGTTTTCATTGCAAATACCTGCTTTAAAAAATAGGCACGGAGATTTATCAGTATTAGCTTCTCACTTTCTAAGGAAGTTCAATGAAAAATTGAACAAACAAATTGTTGATTTTTCTGATGAGGTTTGGGATATTTTCAATGCTTATCATTGGCCTGGTAATATTCGAGAATTACGGAATGTAATACAGCGCGCAGTACTGTTATCGACTTCAGATAAAGTGGAGGCAAAGGTATTACCGACGGAGTTGATGTGTCCGGTTTTAGAGACTGTGGAATTAGGGAGTCTTTCAAAAGCGGATTTCGAAAAAGAACAAATTGTAAATGCTTTAAAACGCACTAATTACAATAAATCTAAAGCAGCTAAATTACTTCAAGTAACTAGAAAAACGCTATATAATAGAATCAACTATTATGATTTAGATCTGTAGCTATTTCTTTTTTTTTTAGGTCTGCTGGCTTATGGTTTCAAATTTTTTAATAATGCTGTCCAATTTATTTTTTTCCTTTTTGATTACTATCGGTCTTAGGTAGAACCAATTAAATGCTATCCATAATAATGTTGCCAAATAAGCAATAATTGACCAAGGAAAAGGTATTAAAGATACATACTCATATATGTATAAGCAGAGTCCAATTGTTAAGGAAATAAAGAAGGTCTGAAGCATTTTGGTTTGTAAAAACTTCTGACGTTCATTAAGTTCTATTAAAGATTTTAAAAAATCACTATTACTTAAATTCTCATTAACTTTTATTAATTCGGGAATAAGTTGATTGTAAACAAATAGATAAGCTAGTATACCAAAAAGAGTGATAATTATACCAATTTTTGTAGTTATTAACTTTGGTTCAAAGTATAACCAAACAAAAATTATAAATGCAATTGTTGCAAACATGATAATGTTGATAGCAATTATTTTGGTTAAATACCTACGCTTAATTTTGCTAAATTTTGAAAATAATTCTTCTTTTTGAGGTGGTATTGTAGTTTGTTTAGACCATAATTCGCTTAAGTTTTTATCATTCATCATACGCTTTGAATTTTATTCTTAATTTTTCTTTGATTCTGTGAATTCTAACTCGAACATTGGTATTTGACAATCCCACTATAGTTGCGATATCTTCCTGTTGAATGTTTTCCAATTCAAGAGATATAATTATTCTATCAGTTTCTTGAAGTTCTGATATGCATTTGTATAAAAACTTAATCTTTGGTTCAATATCAGTTGTGTTTTCTTCTGAAACCTGTTTTGAGATTTCATCTTTTGAATAACGATGTTGCCGTTCGATTTGTCGCAAGCAAATATTCGATGCAATTCTAAAAATCCAAGTACTTATTTTTGCTTCGTTCCTAAATTCTGGAAGTTTTTTGAATACAATTATAAATGTTTCCTGAGCAAGATCTTTTGCTAAGTCATTGTCATTTACATAGCCCATGCATAAACGATAGATTCTTTGCCAGTACTTGTTGTAGATTTCTTCGAACACGTTTAATTGTTGTCTAAAAAATTAGCTAATTGACTAAAGTACCATTCTTTGTCATCATACATAATGAAGTGAAGTCCTTTATTGGCATATTGTAAATTTGTAGACTCGAGATTTTTATATTGATTTTCAATGGAAGGTTTAAAATTTTTAAAGTATGATTCTAGAAGAATTAAGCTAGGACATTTTATAGTTGCAATCTTCTTTCTTAAATCTGTATTTGAAAAATCGCAATACATTTCTGCAAAAGTCTGTCTGTTTGACTGTACACTCCAATTTAATACGGTTTCTGCCATTTCTGTATTTTGAATAAGTTGAGGTATTGTCATTTTTTGCATTTGAAAAAATTGTTCTTCTGATAATGCTGTAATCTGATGTATTGCAATTGAGCAATCAATGTTTTCTTGTTGTTTAAAATCAGGATTGGTTAATGCAGCTAAACATGGTAAGGCGTCTACAATAATTATTTTTTCAATAAGCTCTGGGTAGTCGGCAGCTAAAGCCATAGCCAAACCTCCGCCCATACTGTGTCCAATTAAAATTGTTTTTCTATATTCATTTCCTTGATGTAGTCAGCAATTCTATTTTTCCAATTTTCAAAGCTAGGATGAGGTTGCGCTTTAACATCAGCAAATCCTGCCATGGTTAAGGTGAAACAGGTGAATTCTTTTTCATAAATTTTCTTTGTTTCTGTCCAAACTTTTCCTGAGCTCGCAAAACCAGGTATAAAAAGAATTGATTGAATTCCATTTCCGCTTTTTTCCACTTCAAAAGGATAATCTGAAATTGTTTGCCCAAAAGTAGGTGTGAGAATTATTAAAAGGATGAGAGAGAATAGTTTGTTTTTCATTTTATAGTTTTAGCTCATTTATCTTTTAGATACGAGGAACTATAAAATGTTACAAAGGCTATTATAATTTTTATCGATTAGAACTAAATCATTTAATGATTTCAAGAAGTTTTTTAATCTCCCTTTGTAATTCTACGTTCTTTGCCTTGAGTTGTTGGTCAGAAATATCATCGCTATTCAATACTTCCAATTTTTCTAAAATAGGAATAGCATTTTTAACATCTAGCTGCCGGAACATCGGCAGCATTTTATGAGCTACTTTATTTACTTGTAAAATATCAAAAGCAGCCATTGCGTTACGAAGTAAAAGAGCATTCTCTTCGGTGTCTTTTTTGAAAATAAGTAACACTTCGTCAATAGCATTTTGGTCATCACCCAAAAACATTTTTAAGGAATTCAAGCTATATAGTTGCTGAGAATCAGTGGCTATACGAGTGTCCTTGGTAGGGATAATTTCATCCGCATTATTTAAAAGAACATGAAGTTTTTGTAGTAGGTCTGTTTTAGAAAAAGGCTTACGAATAAGATTAGAGAAACCTTGTTCAGTAAAATGTTCTAAAGTTAAATCGCGTCGCCCGGTCATTGCCAAAATCGGTTGATTGTTGAAATTTTTAAATTCGCCAGATTTCAGCTGATTAACTATTTCATAACCCGTAACCGTAGGCATTTCAATATCTGTCAAAACCACATCAAAATAGAAATTTTCATTAGGTTTATACTCGTTGAAGTCTGAAAATAGTCGAGCTTCAATTCCTTCAGACTTCAGCATTTCTCCAATAAGTTTTAAGAATGAAGTGTCGTCGTCGAATACAATCATTTTCAGATTCTTAAAACCAATAAATGGCTCTAAAACTTCTTCTAATTGTTCTCCAAACGCAACAGGTATTTGAAGTGTAAAGGTGCTTCCTTTAGCAAGTTCACTTTCCAGTAAAATAGAGCCTTCAAGCAGTTCTGTAAGCTTTTTTGTGATTGTAAGTCCTAATCCGTAACCACCATACTTTTTGTCGGTATCATTTTCTGCCTGTGTAAATTCTTTAAAAATGAGTTCTTGTTTTTCCTTTGAGATACCAATACCGGTATCTGTTATTTCAAAGCTTAAAATGTTGGCTTTAGTGATAGATCCAGTCAATGTAATCGTTCCCTTTTTAGTGAATTTATAGGCGTTACCTAATAAGTTTGAAATGATTTGACGTAAACGAAAAGCATCCGAAATAATAGGGTGTTTTAGAGAATCATCCAAATTCAAAATTAGCTTAATATGCTTGTTTTGGTATTGAGATGATATATTTCTAGCGCTTTCCTCTATCAGTTTATCCACCCTGAAAGTAGAATTTTTAGTAACCATTTTACCTGCTTCTAGCTGTGAGAAATCTAATAAATCATTTACTAGATTGTTAACATAAGCAGTAGCAGATTTAATATGGCTAATATGGCTAATATGTTCTTTGTTATCCTTTTGGTTGTCACTTTCTTCAATAATATTGGCGTAACCACTAATAGTATTTAAGGGAGTGCGTAAATCGTGACTAACAGTAGCAATTAATTGCTCTCTACTTTTTAATAGCGATTCTGAAAATGCCTTTTCTTTTTCAAGTTTTTCTCGGTATACGTTTGCTTTCCAAAAATCACGATTCAATATAAAAGTAAAAATAGCTACCACTAAAAAGCCAAGTATGGCAGCGATAACAGCGAGTCGAATACTCCGTTTTAATAGCGTTTCTTTTTTGATAGAAGTTACTATGCTGTTCATTACAATCTCTTGTTCAAAAGAAGAAAGTATAGACCGTAATTGCTGAGAGAGTTCAATATCGGTTCTATTAATCGTCGATTCGCGTACGGTCAAAGATTTTTCTTTTAAGGTGTTTTCTTGCTGCACATCTTTTAGTAGGTTTTTAGAAACTTGAACCACACTGTCTATAGTTTGTGCATTCTGTTGCGGGTTATTCTCTGTAGGCACATTGGCATTTAGATAGTCTGCCATTTTTTTAATAGCATCTTGTGCTTTGGGTGAAAGCTCATCAAGATTTGGAGCTAAATCTTGGGGTTTAATAATTCCCAAAGACTCTTCAAGTTTATCGAACTCTTTTAAGGCAGAATTAATCGCTGTACCCGTTTGGTCGCTCAATCTTATGGAGCGCATAGCATTAATATTCGTCACTTTCTTGCTTAAAAGTGAGCTAAGACTATCTAAAAGTCCGTGTTGATAGTCACTTTCCGTAAGCGTTTTTAACTCTTCAATATTGATGTAGATAGAGTCTATTTTGTTTTCGTAAGCCGTAAAATTAATTTTACTTTTTGTTTGTAGTGCTAGTTTAGACAAGCTTTCAGCTTCATACAGTTGCGCAAGAAAAGAGTTTGTTTTAAGTAGTTTATTGTCTTTTTCATCGGTCGTTTCTGTTGTAATATATTCTTGAACTTCAGTGTAGATGTAATATGAAGCTATAGCCCCTAGAATAATTAATAATAGGTAGCTAATGGTAATTTTAAGGGTGAATGTATTTTTTTGTGCTTTCATAAATAAGGTCAATGCGCTTGTTATACGTACGTTAAAACACAGATGTTAAGTTGTAAAATGGTGTTAATTAAACAGATTGTTATTTTTTTAAATTTCTTTATGAGAGATGAATTATGTGTATTACATTTGCGGCATCTCAAAGGGGTGCCGAGTTCTTTATTTAGAACAAAGCTGAGATTATACCCAAAGAACCTGGGCGGGTAATGCTGCCAAGGGATAATCCAAAAAGTTTATTTTAATTTTTTTGGAATAAGATGTAGTATGATCATTTTTGGTCATATGTAGTCTTTTGGAAATCGAGCGTAGTTGCTCAAAAATCAATTTTAACATTAGAATAATAGCCCCTTTTATTCGTAATTATTTTACGAATGAAACTATCTATTTTCACAATTGCGGCGTTTTTTGCGCTGAGTATGGGTGTCTGTGCCCAAGAACAGGAAACCGACTCTTTAGAGGGTAAAAAAGTAGTGTTGGACGAAGTGTTCGTCTCAGCGATTAGGGTAACCAAGAAATCTCCGGTTACATTTTCAAATCTTACAAAAGAGGATATCAAGCCTAGAAATTTAGGTCAAGACATTCCTGTTTTAATGAATTTTTTGCCATCTGTAGTAACAACGACCGATGCAGGTGCAGGAGTTGGTTACACGGGTATTCGCGTAAGAGGTAGCGATGCTACGCGTGTAAACGTAACCATTAACGGCATACCTTATAACGATGCAGAGTCGCAAGGTACCTTTTGGGTAAACATGCCAGATTTTGCTTCATCAACAGAGAGCTTGCAATTGCAACGTGGTGTAGGTACATCAACAAACGGTGCAGGTGCATTTGGGGCAAGTTTAAATGTGTTGACCGACGGATTCTCGCAAGATGCATACGGACAAATATCCACCTCAATTGGTAGCTACAGTACCTTAAGAAATAACCTAAAATTCAGCACGGGACTATTAAACGACCACGTTGAGATTTCTGGGAGGTTATCTAAAATTAAATCTGATGGATATATCGATAGAGCCCGCTCAGACTTAGATTCTTACTTTTTGCAAGGGGCGTACAAAGATGATAATACGCTCATTAAAGCAATAATATTCGGTGGTCATGAAGTTACGTATCAAGCATGGTATGGTATAGACGGTCAAACTTTACAGGACGATAGAACGTTTAATCCTTCAGGTATTTATACAGATTTAAATGGTAATACTCAATTTCATAATAACGAGGTAGATAATTATAAGCAAGATCATGCTCAAGTATTATGGAACGAGCAAATTTCAGATTTTTGGAGTACTAATGTCGCTTTACATTATACTAGAGGTAGAGGGTATTTTGAGCAATATAGAGAGGCAGATGACTTTTCGACCTATGGTTTTGAACCGATAATAGTTGATGGTAGTGAAGTAAATACCACAGACCTCATTAGAAGACGTTGGTTAGATAATGATTTTTACGGTACTGTATTTTCTGTAAATTATAAGAAAGACAAACTAGATTTAATTATTGGCGGTGGGTTAAATAAATACGAAGGTGATCATTTTGGTGAAGTTATTTGGGCTAGAGATGCAAGTAACAGTAGCTACCGAGATAGTTACTATGATGACAGTTCGTCTAAAATTGATTTTAATTTATATGCCAAAGAAAACATTCAAATTAATGATAAATGGTCATTATTTGCTGATATTCAATATAGAAGAGTAGTTTACAGAGCAAATGGAAACGAAACAGGTTTAGTAGATGATACCTTCAATTTCTTCAACCCTAAAGCAGGGGTTACATTCGATTTAAATGCGAATAATAATTTTTTCTTATATACAGGAATCGCAAGTAGAGAACCAAATCGAAATGACTATGAAAGTGGAAATCCTGTGCCAGAGAGATTAAATGATTTAGAATTAGGCTGGCGATACGTATCTGCCAATGTACAGGTAAATACCAACCTTTATTACATGAAATATAAAGATCAGTTAGTGGTTACGGGCGAGTTAAATGATGTTGGTGCGCCTTTAAGAGAGAATGTTGGTGATAGCTACAGATTTGGTTTAGAGATTGATGCCAATATTAAATTGGGCGATAAGTTTGCGGTTCGACCTAATATTGCAATCAGTGATAATAAAAACAAAGATTTCTTTATTGATAGAGATGGTCTATTACAAGGTTTAGGTGATACTAATATTGCATATTCGCCAGGTTTGGTAGCAGGTAATATTCTTAGTTATATGCCTTGTGATGCAATGAGTATTTCGCTGTATTCAAAGTTTGTTGGCGAACAGTATTTGAGTAATACAGAAACAGAAGCCTCAAAATTAGATTCTTATTTCACGAACGATTTCAACATTACTTATGAAATCAAAATGAATAATGTAGTGAAGTCGATTGTGTTTTCTGGTTTGGTAAATAATATCTTAAACGAGAAGTATGTATCTAATGGTTATACCTATTTAGATAGTTGGTCTACGCCAGGTAATACTTTTGAAGTTCAAGGCTATTATCCACAAGCGGGTACAAACTTTTTATTGGGAGCAACGATTAATTTTTAAAATAGAGGCTAAGGTAATCCGTTACAAATTTGTCTTAAATATTTACTTAAAACGTACGGCGCGTAGAAGAATAATCTAAATTAGAACTCTAATATACAGGGTTATGGAGCGCAATATTCCGGTTTTTGGTAGTAGGTTAAGAAATAACATTGTAACGGTGCCAGAAGTAATTTCGCAATGCTCGGGTATACGTGTCTTCGGGCAATCGATAAAGTCATTTCTGTTTAGTACAGATGTAGCGATTATAAGAAATACAAATGCCAATGCGATTATAGCGGTGTACCCTTTTACACCACAACCTATAATTTCTAATGCATTAATCCTAGCTGCCGACAAACCTATTTTTTGCGGAGTAGGTGGCGGATTAACAACCGGATTACGATCATTAGAATTAGCAATACATGCAGAATTTCAAGGTGCTTTAGGGGTAGTTTTAAATAAACCTACCCCTAATAGCCTTATAACTATGCTCAAAGAAAAAATTGACATACCAGTAACCATCACCGTAGTATCTGAAAAAGATGATTTCAAAGGAAGGTTAGCTGCAGGTGTTGATATTTTTAATGTATCAGGAGCAGGTAAAACAGGCGATATCATTAAAAGAATAAGAGATTTAGACGCCAATGTTGGTATCATTGCAACAGGTGGTAAAACTGAAGAAACTATAGTTCAAGCTATAGATGCTGGTGCAAATGCTATATCGTATACTCCGCCAAGTACGGGCGAATTATTCAAAGAAATAATGGACAGGTATCGGTCAGAAGAATAGTGCTTAGTTAGATATCACTACACTACCGCCACTAAAACTTGCGCGGTATTCTAGCATGTCATAATAACGATTTTCATCATCGGGTCTATTCAATAGTTGACCGGTAAATAAACTATACTCATAATCATCACATGAGCAGGTGGCAACTTGTCCGCTAAAAGACATCGTAGAGCAATCATTAGGAGCATGATTTGGGCAACTACCTTCAAAAGCTCTAAATTGATCAAAGCCAGAGTTGATAACAAAAACACCTCTCGTGCCAGCAAGATCACTATTAATATAAACAGCACTGCCAGTATTTGTAAGAGGACTGTAGGAAGGGAGATTTAAGTTAGCTTCAAAACGAAAACCTATTTCCTGTAAATACGGATTCCTGTTTGTGCCATCATTACTACAAGCGGTGATAATCAATAGAATTACGATGGTTAATCTCTTCATCATGCTTAAATTTAGTTTTAAAAAACTTCAGCAAATGTGCGTAAAAATTATGTATATTTGTGTTAAATCCTCGCTTAAAAAGCCGAATTAACAGGCAATTGCAGAGGATTTGTCTATTTATAAAACGAGGAAGTTATGAGTAACATATCATACTATACAGTCGAGGGGTTAAAAAAACTCAAGGCAGAACTAAATCATTTACGGGATATTGAGCGCCCAAAGGCGTCTCAAGCCATTGGAGAAGCAAGAGATAAAGGCGATTTGTCAGAAAATGCTGAATACGATGCTGCAAAAGAAGCGCAAGGTCTTTTAGAAATGAAAATTTCAAAAATGGAGAATACGGTTGCCAATGCACGTTTAATTGACGAGTCTCAATTAGATACTTCAAAGGTTTTGGTATTATCTACAGTGAAATTGAAAAACCAGAATAATGGCATGGAAATGTCTTATAAGTTAGTAGCCGAAAGTGAAGCTGATACAAAAACAGGAAAAATTTCTGTGAATTCACCAATTGGTAAGGGACTACTTGGTAAAAAGGTAGGGGATACTGCAGAGATAGCAGTGCCAAGCGGAGCTATTAAATTTGAAATTCTTGAAATTACAAGAGCTTAAATTTTTTAAATAACTATATTTAATCCTATCCTTATTAAAGGGTAGGATTTTTTATTACCACTAAATACGAATTACTATGCCGACAATATTTACTAAGATTATAAATGGTGAAATTCCATGTTTTAAAGTAGCCGAAGATGAAAATTTCTTAGCTTTTTTAGATATCAATCCCAATGCAAAAGGGCATACATTGTGTATACCTAAAAAAGAGGTCAATAAAATTTTAGATTTAGATGAAGAAACCTATTTGGGTTTAATGTCTTTTTCTAGAAAAGTAGGTAAGGCATTAGAGAAAACGGTTGATTGCAAACGTGTAGGTATGTCTGTTATAGGTTTAGAAGTACCACATGTACATGTTCATTTAATACCCCTAAATGAAATGAAAGATGCTACTTTTCAGCATAAAGTAAAATTGAGTAATGAAGAGCTTAGTGATCTGGCTAAAGCAATAGGTTCTAAAGTTGAATAGCGCCAGAAATAAACAAGTATACTACACCAGCTACTAAAGCTATAAGAATCAAAATAAGGCTATAAAAAAGCAATGTTGGTTTAGATGATTTTTTAGCGGGTATAGCTGTTTTTTGATAGTAGTTGAACATGCGTTCAATATCATCTGTCCAGGTTACTGGGTAAATAGTAGAATGGCAGGTATTGCAAACTAATTTATTGCTTAGTTCACCTGTAATTTTATGAAAGAAGCTACCATAAGTATGTTTTTGATAAAAAGTAAGATTTAAATCTTGATTAAAACATTCAGGACAGTTATTACTTAGATTGGCTTCCTTAATAACTTCTAATTTTTCCTTGGCCATAATTAGTGAGACACTTTTAAAGAAATTTGCATTATAGTTCCTTCTTTGCCAGATGATAACACCTTTATTTTTCCATCGTGGTATTCTTCCACAATTCGCTTAACCAAAGAAAGTCCTAAGCCCCAACCTCTCTTTTTAGAGGTAAAGCCGGGTGTAAAGATACTATTATAGTTGCTTTTAGAAATACCATGTCCGGTATCGGCTATTAAAATGTTCACAAATTTGTTGTCTTGCACAATTTCAATGGCAATACTACCCTTGCCTCTCATAGCATCGATTCCGTTTTTAACTAAATTTTCTATGGTCCAATTATATAACGAACTGTTCATCATAACTGGTAGGTGCTCCACCTTGGTGCTAAAAGAAAAGTGAATAAGTTTAGAGCTTCTTCGCTTTAAATAGTCAAATGCATCTCGGGTTTCTTTTACAATATCGCTTTCTTCAAGTTTGGGTAATGATCCAATTTTAGAAAAGCGCTCGGTTATGGTCTGTAATCGATCAATATCTTTCTCTATTTCTTTTGTAATACTAGGGTTGATATCTTCAGATTTCAGAAGTTCGTTCCATCCCAAAAGAGAAGAAAGTGGTGTGCCGATTTGGTGTGCAGTTTCTTTGGCCATACCCGCCCATAGTTTATTCTGCTCTGAAGCTTTATTCGTTTTAAAAAGAAAATAAATTACCGCTGCAAAAAGAAAAATAATAAGTAGTAAGGCAATTGGGTAAAATTTTAATTTGGTCAGAACATCTGAGTTGCCGTAATAAAGCGTTGCTAAATGTTCTCCTTGTTGGTCAATAGATATAGGTATGTTTTCGTTTTTGAATTTTCTAAGTTGGCTTTGAATATAGACCGAGTCTTTTGACTTGTTCGGCGGAAAATTGTTTACCCTGATCGATTTATCTTTATTGATAAGGATCATTGGAGTTGAGGTATTGTTTTGAAAAACTTTTAAATGAAGGCTTCCTAAATCTACGGTTTCAGAAGATTGTAAAAATTCTGATTGTGCAGTAGCCCAAATTTCCATTTTAAGGCGCTCTTCTTCCTTAAATTGTTTGAAAAAGCTATTGGTGTTCCATAAGATTAGACTCACTACTACGAAGGAGCCTATCAATAGAAAAATGTTGGAAATTTTGTTTTTAGGAATAAAGTTCATCCAATAGTTATCTAATACTAAAGATAACCCTAATTGTGAATAATTGTTGTGTTGTTATCGCTGTACCATGTTTTATTAACGCATCATTTTATGTATTTTTGAACTCTATTGTAAAAAGAGTTCAAGATGGAAATAGAAGGTAAAGTAAAATTGATAGGAGAAACTCAAACTTTTGGGTCTAATGGGTTTAGAAAAAGAGAGTTAGTTGTTACTACAGATGAGCAATATCCACAGCACATCATGGTAGAATTTGTTCAAGATAAATGTGATTTATTGAATAGCTATGGTGTAGGGCAAGATGTAAAAGTGAGCATTAACCTTAGAGGAAGAGAGTGGACAAACCCACAAGGTCAAGTAAAGTACTTTAACTCAATTCAAGGGTGGCGTATAGAAGGCGCATCTGCTGGAGCACCAGCTGGTGGTATGCCTCCGGTAGCACCAATGGAGGCTTTTGAGCCTGCAGATAATTTGAATGAAGAGGATCATGATGATCTTCCTTTCTAAGAATTAAAATGAAATTATATAAGGCGTTATGTCTTTATAGTAAGAAACTTGTTTAGCTTAAATAGTTAAACAAGTTTTTTTGTTTTATGACCTTTATTTATTTTGAACGAAAATTAAAAAGCCTCAGCTAGTCATGTATTTTTTGACCGATGAACTTATTTTTCCACCAGTAGATAATGCCAATGTAGAAGGTTTGTTGGCTGTGGGCGGTGACCTCTCTCCAGAACGATTGCTATTGGCGTACCAAAGCGGGATTTTCCCTTGGTTCGATAATGATTCTATTATATTATGGTGGAGTCCGGATCCTAGAATGATACTTTTTCCTGATCAAATAAAAATTTCAAAAAGCATGAAGAAAGTTATTCGTAACGATCAGTTTCGATTAACCAAAAACACCTGTTTTAAAGAAGTGTTAGAGTATTGCTCATCTGTGCCACGCGAAGGTCAAGATGGTACATGGATTACCGATGACATGAAAAACGCTTACATAGCATTACATGAAAAAGATATTGCAAAATCATATGAAGTTTGGGAGGGCGATACTTTAGTTGGTGGTTTATATGGGGTTGATTTAGGTGATGTATTTTGTGGAGAAAGTATGTTCAGCTTAACATCTAATGCATCGAAATTTGCTTTCATAAAACTAGCCGAAGAATTACAAGCTAAAAATTATAAGGTGATTGATTGCCAATTACATACGGATCATCTAGAAAGCATGGGCGCACAAGAAATACCAAGAAAAGAATTTATGAAGTTTTTAGATTGAGATAACCAGACTGTTTAAGAAAAAGAAAACATGTTCTGTATGCTCGGTATAATTCTCCATTCTAAACTGAACTCCTAATTGCGCTTTTAGGTGTTCTGAAATAGACCAGCCAATTTGTGAAGTCAGTCGTTGATCGTACATAGGTTTTATGCTTTTACCTATACTCAACAAAGATTCTGTAGTAGCGACTAAATAGGGTTCGCCAATATCCATTTTTAAACCTTTTAATGGAATATCTACGGCAAAACGATATCTAAAACGATGCACAAGATTAGAAGGTTGAATGCGTTGCTCAATTCTAAAACGGTTACCAAAACGAGCAATATTCGTTTTTTTAACGATATTAAATTGCTGGGTAAGCCTGAGTTCATTTTCCTTGTTGCTTTCAAATGCTTCTCTAAATCGGTATTGAATACCTAGACCTATACTCTTATATGGGTCAATTGTTAAAGAGGAAAAATGCGCAATTTCTATTTGCCGTATCGTTAGTTGAGACTTGTTATTATGGTACGTATAATTTCTGTTCGATAAAGAAAAGTTTTGTTTAAGTAATGGGGTTAGCTTATAGTTTAAAGCAACTTCAGGCTCCCAATACGCGGTTGTATTATTTTGCGATCGAGCGTAAGTAGCACCTAACAATAATACGGCTATAATGAACCGAAATTTAGTACAGAACGTGATCATAGTTTGGAGGAAGAGAAGTTCTTATTTTTTTGAAATTGCCGTCAGCATCGAATAGAATTTCATAATCTAAATACCCTTTATCTTTTTTACCGACAATAACAATTTCGTAGTTATTAGTAGGTAGAATAAGGTTTTGAAAAGCGTTCTTGAAAATTTCATCAACGTTATCATTATTTGAAGGATATTGCTGTTGAAGCCTCTTTATTCTATATTTTGTGAAATTATCATTCAAATATGCTACTATTTTGGCATACGTATCATTAGGTACATCTGTAGGTTTTATAAGAATTTCTATATCTTCTAATGTGCCTTCTTCATTGAATTCAATGCTGTACCAAAGCTTGGCTTTTTTAAGTTTAGCTTCATAACTAATTTTAGTACTGTCGGTCTCCTTATAGAATTTAATACGCTTAAAGTCCGCTACATTTTCATCAATGTTCGCGATAGCCAAAGCCGGAAATTGAGATTTAAGAATACGATACTCCCTTTCATATTTGTATTGAGAATGACCCAATTGAAAACAAAATAGACAAGCAGCGATTATTAATTTTATAAGATTATTTTTCATGTTAATTGAAATTGATTTATGCTATACTTGATTATACCTAAAACAATCTAATTGGTGATCGTTTACCATACCTGTTGCCTGCATGAATGCATAAATTATCGTGCTGCCTACAAATTTGAATCCGCGTTTTTTTAGGTCTTTACTAATAGTGTCAGAAATAGGAGTGTTAGCAGGAGCTTCTTTGTAATTAATTACTTCATTGGTAATAGGTTCATTGTTTACAAATTTCCAAATATAGTTGCTAAAGCTCCCAAATTCTTTTTGGATTTCTTGATATGCTATGGCATTGGTAACAGTTGCTCTAACTTTTAATTTGTTTCTGATAATCCCTTCATCCTGCAGTAAAGACAAGATTTTAGTTTCTGGATATTTTGCAATTTTCTTGTAATCAAAATGATCAAATGCAACTCTGAAATTCTCTCTTCTTTTTAAAATGGTGATCCAACTTAAACCAGCTTGAAACGTTTCTAGTACTAAAAATTCAAACAAAAGTTCATCATCTTTTACAGGAACACCCCATTCTTGATCGTGATAAGCTTCGTAAAGCGAATCGCCTTTGCACCAGCCACATCTATTAGGTTCCATAGTAGAATATTTAAGTAACAAAAGTATTGAAAATGAGTTGAAATACGATGTACTTGGGTGTGTTGAGATATGATATTTATGATTTAAATAGGATTGCAATTCTTGTTAAAAAGATTCATATGAGTTACAAATTAATTGTATAGAGTTCTTTATTAAATGTTAAACTATTATATGTTGATAGTATTACTATTATATTTGCAATCGAATTAATTTCAGTCGATTATGGATAGATTGCTGCAGAGTGTACAAATAAGAATCAATGAGAAGCTTTTTCTAAAAGACCCCGAATCTTCTGATTTGGGTAGAAAAATCATTGAAATCAGTATTCAGATGATTAACGAAATAGGCTTTGAGAACTTCACGTTTAAAAAGTTAGGTGTGCAAATAAAATCTAATGAAAGCTCTATTTATCGCTATTTTGAAAACAAGCATAAACTACTGGTGTATCTAACATCGTGGTATTGGGGTTGGATGGAGTATCAACTCGTATTTGCGACCAACAGCATAAAAAATCCGAAAGAGAAATTGCTGAAATCTATTTTAATTATCACACGAGAGGTAAAAGAAGATTCATCGTTTTCGCATATCAACGAGGTATTGTTGAATAAGATTGTAATCAACGAGTATTCAAAATCATATTTAACTAAAGAAGTAGATACCGAGAACAAAGAAGGATTTTACGCTATCTATAAGAGGTTAGTAGGGCGATTAGCTGAAATGATTTCTGAGGTTGACGCTGAATATGAATACCCTACCAGTTTAGCAAGTACTATTCTTGAGAATGGTTTGCATCAACATTATTTAAAAGAACATTTTCCATCACTAACAGACTGTACCAATAAGATAACGCCAACACAATACTTAACACATCTAGTGTTTAACACCCTAAATAATACGATACATGAATAAAAATATACTAACCGCCTGGCAGCGTTTTTTAGGTCTTTTAAAATTAGACAAGAAAGACATATTTCAGGTATTCTACTACGCCATATTCGCAGGTGTTGTCAATCTTTCTTTGCCTTTAGGTATACAGGCAATTATCAACTTAATGCAAGGTGCGCAAATAAGCTCATCATGGGTAGTATTGGTAATAGGGGTAACCGTAGGTGTGGCTTTTGTAGGTATTCTGCAATTAATGCAAATACGAATTATTGAAAATGTACAGCAAAAGATATTTACTAGGGCATCGTTCGAATTTGCGTATCGCTTCCCAAAGATAAAGATGAGCGAACTTCATAATTACTATCCGCCAGAATTGGCGAATCGATTTTTTGATACATTAACCATTCAGAAATCGTTGTCAAAGGTTTTAATAGATTTCCCTGCGGCGTTATTACAGATAGTTTTCGGCTTATTGCTGTTATCTTTTTATCATCCATTCTTCATTGTGTATGGTATGCTGTTGCTTTTGTTGATATACGTGGTTTTTAAGTTTACGGCACAACGAGGTTTAGATACTAGTCTAGATGAATCTAAGCGTAAATATAAAGTAGCGCACTGGCTTCAAGAGATTGCTCGTTCTATTGTTAGTTTCAAATTATCGGGTAAAACTTCACATGCATTAGATAAGAACGACACCTTGGTGGTTGAATATTTGAATGCGAGAGAAAGTCATTTTAGAGTGATTGTATTGCAATTTATACAGATGATTGGATTTAAAGTTTTGGTAACGGCTGGGCTTTTACTTATTGGTGGTTTACTGGTACTAAATCAAGAAATGAACATTGGGCAATTTGTAGCTGCAGAAATTATCATTCTTTTGGTGATTAACTCGGTAGAAAAATTGATTGTGGGGCTAGAAACATTTTATGATCTATTGACATCATTAGAGAAAATGGGTCAGGTAGTAGATAAAGAGTTAGAAACACAAGAAGGAGAAAAACCATTCTTGGAAAATCAAGCATTTACAGTAGAATTAAGCGATATTTCGTATAGTGTTCCTGAGCCAAAAAGAGAGATAATTTCTAATTTAAGTTTAACTATTTCACCCACTTGTACTATTCTTTTAAGGGGAAATAGTGGGTCTGGAAAGAATACTTTATTGAGACTTATTGCAGGGATTATTGAGCCAGATAGTGGCGGAGTTTATGTAAACGGAGTCTCTTTAAAAGGGATGAATTTAAATTACTATCGTTCACATCTCGGTCAATCATTGCCAGAAGAATCACCTTTCGAGGGAACTATTCTTCATAATATCACTTTCGGTGATAAAGAAACAACTAATGAGCAAGTGTATTGGGCGTTGGATAAAGTTGGACTTACAGATTTTGTCAAGAAACAACCAGAAGGATTAAATACAATTTTATATCCCGAAGGAAAACAGATTCCGCATACGGTATCTAAAAAAATTGTGCTGGCAAGAAGCATTGTTCGTAAACCTAAACTACTTATTCTAAAAGATCCATTAGATCAATTTAATAGTGAAGAGGCTGATCGGATTTTGAACTTTTTAAGTGATTCATCTAACGGGTGGGCATTACTTGTAGTAAGTGAAAACGATAAGTGGATTAAAAAATGTTCTCGAATTATAACGATGGACAAAGGACAGATTATTAACGAAATCTCAGGAAAAGATGCTTAATATATCTCATAAGAAATTAAACGAAAAGGTGTCGATTGAGCGATTTAAATCCGTTCAAAAAGTAAATCACCAAAGGCATTACAAGCATTTTAATCGCTTTTTGTTCGCTTTTGCAGTGGTAGGTGTAATTGTATTGTTTCTACCATGGACGCAAACGATTAATGCTAGAGGATTTTTGACTACGCTAACCCCTGGTCAAAGACCACAAACTATTCAATCTCAAATACCGGGTAGAATAGAAGAATGGTATGTACAAGAGGGTGATTATGTAAAAAAGGGCGATACCATCCTTTTTATATCAGAAGTAAAATCAGAATATTTTGATCCAGATTTAGTAGAAAGAACAGGACAGCAATTAAAGTCGAAAAATTCTTCTGTAACATCATATGGTGATAAAGTAAAGTCTTTAGATAATCAAGTTGCTGCACTTTTTAATGAAAGAAGGTTAAAGCTAGAACAGGCTAAAAACAAGTTGCTGCAATCAAAATTGAAAGCACAAAGTGATAGTATAGATTTTGAAGCTGCTAAAACCAATATTAAAATAGCAGAGCGCCAATACGAGCGTACGGCTCTTTTACAAAGTGAAGGTTTAAAGGCAGTAACCGATGTTGAAGAAAAAAGGTTGAAGCTTCAAGAGACTCAGGCAAAGTTACTTTCTCAAGAGAATAAACTGTTGGCGGCTAAAAATGAAATCATCAATGCAGAGGTAGAAATTAATAGTGTTCAAGCCTCATATACCGATAAGATTTCAAAGGCGCAGAGTGATAAGTTTACGGCAATGTCAAATCAGTTTGATTCTGAGGCGCAGGTAAGTAAATTAGAAAATGATTATACAAATTACCAAATGCGAAGTGCGCTACGTTACATTCGAGCGCCGCAAAATGGTTATATCAATAAAGTACTCACGGCAGGCATTGGCGAGACTTTTAAAGAAGGTACCCCGTTAGTAGGTATTATGCCGGCCGAGTATGATATGGCTGTAGAAACTTTTGTGAACCCTATAGATTTACCGTTGATCCATTTAGGGGAAACGGTAAGAATTCAGTTTGATGGTTGGCCTGCAATTGTATTTAGCGGTTGGCCAAATGCATCTTACGGTACATATGCCGGTAAGGTGGTGGCTATTGAAACCTTTATAAACCCGAATGGGAAATATCGAATATTATTGTCGCCTGATAAAGAAGATCAAGCATGGCCAGAAGCTTTACGTGTAGGTTCTGGTGCAAATACTATTGCTTTATTAGAAGATGTGCCAATCTGGTATGAACTATGGCGTCAGCTGAACGGATTCCCTGCCAATTATTACCAGCCAGAAGGGGCTCAAGATAAACCTGTAAAAAAATAACGATGAAGAGAATTGTTGTCTTTTTATATCTAATTGCTGGGCTATTTTCTAATGCTCAGACTGCAGATTCTGTACAGCTAAATTTTAGAGAGTATTTGGGTTATGTGAAAAAGTATCATCCTATTGCTAAACAAGCAGAGATGGTCATGAGCATAGGTCAGGCAAATCTAATGAAAGCACGTGGTGGTTTTGACCCCAAAATTTCTTTAGACTATTCTACCAAAGAGTTCAAAGGTTCCGAGTATTACGATTTATTGAATTCCACCTTCAAAGTTCCTACGTGGTATGGTATAGAGTTGAAGGGAGAATTTGAGCAATATTCTGGTGAATACTTGAACGCAGAAAGAAATGTACCCGATGATGGCTTATATAGTGCCGGAGTTGCGCTATCGTTAGGTCGTGGCTCTTGGATAAACGAGCGTATGGCTACCGTAAAAAAAGCAAAATTCTTTAGGGAGCAGTCAAAAGCAGATAAAGATTTATTGGTAAATCAGATATTGTTCGATGCATCTTTGGCGTATTTCAATTGGTTACAAGCGTATAGAAATAGTTTATTGTTCAATGATTTTTTATTGAATGCTAAAGTCCGTTTGAAGGGTGTTAACCGAAGTGCACAAGCAGGTGAAATTGCTGCTATTGATACTGTAGAAGCAAAGATTTCAGTACAGAATAGAGCTTTAGAGCTTGAGCAGGCCAATGTTACTTTACGTAATGCCAGATTAGAACTTTCTAATTACCTGTGGATGGGAGAAAACATACCGATGGAATTGCAGCAAGATGTTGTGCCAGATACATCTTTAGATACCGAGATAGATCAGGCTTTAGAAATTTTAGGAAAACCACTGGATAGTTTCGTGTTAGAGAATCATCCGAAGTTAAAATCATTAGGCTATAAAATTGATGGTCTGGTTGTAGATAAACGACTAAAAACAAATAAGCTCTTGCCTAGAATAGATGTGGAGTATAAGTTTATTACAGATGAGCCAGAGTACTTGAATTCATTTGAAACACAGAATTATAAAGCAGGATTAAATTTTGAACTTCCGCTATTTCTTAGAAAAGAGCGTGGAGATTTAAAATTGGCGAAATTGAAATTAAAAGACGCTCAATTCGAGCTAGATAATGCTGAGGTTCAGATTCAGAATAAAGTAACTGCTATTTATAATGAGTTAAATTCTTTTGAAAATCAGAATGTGTTAATAGATGATATTGTAGCCAGTTATGAAGCGTTACTTGCTGCCGAAGAACGAAAGTTTAGTTTTGGTGAAAGTTCACTTTTCTTGATTAATTCAAGAGAAACCAAATTGATAGATGCAGTTCTAAAACAAAACCAGGTAGAGAATAAATACTTTACGGCAAAGGCTAAGTTGTTCAACAGTTTGGCGGTAAACCCTGAGAATTTGTAAGCATTGTACTTTTATTACTACTAAAGCGTTCGATTATAGTATATAAATTAGCATTCGCATGGAATTAGTAATAGAAGATTTGATTAAAAAAGGACTAGCGTCAAGTTATAGTTATTCAGCATATAGAACATTGGTTTCAGATTTGGCTGAAAAAGGTGAGGCTACTGGTCCTGAACAATCAGAGGCATTATCGCAGTATACCCAATTAAATAATAGCCGCATGCGCCGATGGGATAAAACCTTGAAGTTTAGTGATGAGGCTGTAGCTAAAATTAAAGCTGTCGATCAGAAAATTTCGTGGTTGGTATTATCAGAAAGCTGGTGTGGCGACGCTTCACCTGCATTACCTGTAATGAACAAGATCACAGAAATTAATCCGAATATATCGTTGTCTATAATTCTTCGCGATGAGAATTTAGATATCATGAACCAGTTTTTAACCAATGGTGGTATGTCTATACCAAAGTTAATTGCGATAGATGAAGAGGAAAGTGCCGTGGTGGCAACTTGGGGACCTAGGTCAATGAAGGCAACACAATTGGTAGAAGATTATAAAGCCGAACATGGTAAATTAACACCTGAGTTTAAACAAGACTTACAGGTTTTTTATAATAAAGATAAAGGGCAAAGTATTTTAGAAGATCTGCTGAAGTTACTTCCCTTGAAATAAGTAAGTAATCGTTCCTTTCTGAGAATCTTTATCAGAAGAATTAAATCTTGCTTTTAAAGCGTAATTAATAGCGTTTTCAACAAGGCATCCGTTAGAAGTGCCAGAACTTTTTTCATTATAATCTGCTTCGGTAACATAACCCAAAGCATTTACTTCAATATTTATAACAACTTTTCCTCCCTCGATACAAGTATATATCGGAGGGGGTAATTTATAATTATTTCTATCTACTAAAGAATACGAAACTGAAGTTCTTCTTGCCGCAAGGTTATTCGTAAACTCTTTCTTTTGCGCTTCCTTTTCGCCTAAAAGTTGTTTTTTCTCTTCTCGCTTTTTAGCTAATGCTTTTACTCTCTCAGAATAACCTGAGTCAGAAATTAGATTTTCGGTAGGGTCGCCATCGCTCATCTCATTACGCTCTTCCATTAACTCTTCTAGCGTTTGTAACGGCTCTGGATTGCCATAACTAGGTTTTGCAGTTTCGTTAAAGGCTAAATGACTTTTAATAGGGTCAGATGCTACTTGTTCTTCTAGTGGTTCTTCTTCTTTTAGAATTTCTTCAAGAACCTCTGGGTCCATGACCATTTCAACAACATAATCTTCTTTAGATTCTTCTTGACCGCCAAACTGAATATTATACAATACCAACACTACAATAGACATGCTAAAGATAGTGGCAAGTAATGATAATTGTTTTCTGTTCAGATTCATGGATATATAACCTTAATAATACCAAAATATTTTAGAAGATCGATAAAGAGTAATCAATAGTTTATTGTCTACTTTTCTTCTGGACCTAGTAATAAATCGGCAAAGACTAAAGGGTCTTGAGCATTATCTACGTTAAAATCACCTATTTTGGTTCTTCTTAATGCCGTTAAATGTGCACCAGAATTCAGAGCTTTTCCGAAATCGTGGGCAATAGATCGAATATAGGTGCCTTTGCTACAAGCGATTCTAAAGTGAATATTCAGGCCATCGATATCGGTAATTTCAAAAGCACTTACATTTACTTTTCGCTTTGGTATATCAACTGTTTTTCCTTCGCGAGCCAATTCATAAAGTCGCTTGCCATCTTTTTTTAAGGCAGAGAAGACAGGCGGAGCCTGTTCGATATCACCTATAAATTGATGGGTAGCAGTTTTTATACTATCAGGCGTAATGTGATCTGTTGCGAAAGTTTCGTTTATCTCTGTTTCAAGGTCGTAAGAAGCTGTGGTGCCGCCTAAGGTAAAGATACCTGTGTATTCTTTTTCTTGTCCTTGATATTCGGTAATTTTCTTGGTGAATTTACCAGTACAAATAATAAGGAGTCCTGTTGCTAATGGATCCAATGTACCTGCGTGTCCGATTTTAAATTTCTTTAAACTGAACTTTTTTCTAATTGCCCATTTCAATTTATTTACCGCCTGAAAAGAGGACCATTCTAGTGGTTTGTCGATCAATAATACTTGACCGTTTAAATAGTCTTCTTGGGTCAAATCTTTCATGAATTTGGGAGTTTAGGTAGTACTACGGATTAGTGAATCCGTATATAACGGCAATCAATCCTACAACAAGGCAATAGATGGCAAAATAGGATAGTTTGCTTTTTCGAACCAATTTAATCATCCAAGTACAAGCGGCAAGACCAGCAACAAAGGCAGCGATAAAACCTGCGCCCATGGCTACATTATTTTCTCCGTCAAAAGTTAAATCTCCGCTCATAAGATCCTTGGCAATTTTACCAAAAATTAACGGTACAACCATTAAGAAAGAAAAGCGAGCAGCTTTCGATTTGTCTACACCTAAAAGAACAGAAGTAGAAATGGTAGCTCCACTACGAGAAATACCAGGTAGCATTGCAATTGCTTGAGAAATACCTACAATAAAAGCATTTTTAAAACTCACCTTTTTTTCAGTATCCTTGGCTTTATCTGCGAAATATAGAAGTACTGCCGTAATGATCAGCATAAAGCCTACAAATCGAATATTGCCTCCGAAAAACGCCTCTAACTGTTCTTCAAAAAATAAGCCTACAAATACGGCCGGAAGCATAGAGATAATAATTTTGGCAGAAAACTGACTTTCTTCGTTCCATTTAAACTGAAACAAGCCGCTTAAAATTTCCCAAATGTCTTTTCTAAAAACAACAATGGTGCTTAATGCGGTCGCAAAGTGAAGTACTACTGTAAATAATAAACTTTCTTCTTGAACAGAGTTGTCTCCTAAAATGGCTTTACCCAATTCTAAATGCCCACTTGAAGAAACGGGTAGAAACTCGGTTAATCCTTGAATAATGCCGAGTATAATAGCGTCTAAAGTATCCAATTAATCTTTCTTTTTGTGAGGGTTTAATAAAATGGCATAAATTTCTATACCTAAGCCAATAAGCACTAAAGTTGGTGCAAGTCTAATTCTTCTAAAATTATAAATTTCAGGATTAAATACGTTGGGGTCATCGCTGCCGCCACCGCTCATTAAAATAAAACCTATCGCAATACAGGCAAGACCAATGAACATGAACATGTAATTTTTCTTCTGAAAAATAAATTCTTGTTTAGAGTGCTGTTCCACTTTGTTGTTTTTACTCATGCCGCAAATTTAATAATATAATTCGTCCGTTCTAAGATTTAAGAAGCGTTGGGTCGCGAAATAGGTGCTAATGAACGAAATAAGTATTCCCAACAGAAAAACGCTAACAAATAAAATGACTAAAATATAAGGTTCATCGAATAACCCTAAATCTTGAAAATTAGTATTTACATAGTATACGACACCACCAATAGCCAATAAAGCAATTGCGGCGCCGATCATGCCTAGTTTAATATTTTGCCATATAAACGGCCTTCTGATGAAGGTCTTTGTCGCCCCGACCATTTGCATGGTTTTGATGATAAATCTTTTAGAATAGATAGATAAACGTATAGAACTGTTGATTAATAGAACTGCGATAAAGGTAAATATGGCGCTGGCTACTAAAATCCAGAACCCAATTTGTTCAACACTTTTGGCTACCATGCTTACCAATACCTTGTCATAACTAACTTCATCGACAAAACTCTTTTCTGAAAGGGTATCGGCAATTTCTTGTACTTTTTCGGCAGTAACAAAATCTGCATTTAACTTTACGTCGATAGAGTTCTTTAGCGGGTTGTAGCCTAAATAATCAACAAAGTCTTCACCGATTTCTTCGCTATGCTGTTCTGCAGCTTCTTCTTTAGATACGTATGTAGAAGATTTTGTGTATTCAGACATTGCCAATGTCTTTTGAAGCTGTTCGATCTCAATTTCTTTGGTGTTTTCTTTTAAAAAGACAGAGATGGTGATTTGTTCTTTAGAACGATCTGCCATTTTTTTGGTATTTAAAACCAGTAATCCTAATATACCTAATAGGAATAAGACCAATGCAATACTTAGCACCACAGAAAAATAGGAGGAGATGAGTTTGCGTCTTTGATAATTTTCGAAGGAGTTCGCCATAAACTTAAAATTCTCTGTAAAAATAACAAAGTAACCTTATACTTTAGTTTTTATTTAGTTTAGGAAGCGTTAAAGGTTCAGGAGCTGGCGGAATTCTTTTTCTTAATAAAAGCATTTGACCAAGATGACTAGATTGATGTTCCATTACATGAAACCATGAAAAGTGATTGTTAATGTTTGATCCTGGGTAAACTTCTGCTAACCAAGCATCATCTCGAGCTTTGAAATTTTCTTTAGTTTTTGCTCTAACTTTTTTCCATAGATTAAAATAGTAGCTAGCTTCTTTCCCGTTGATACTGTTACGTGCATCCTCTCCAAGAGCCATTGCGATATCTAATTGTTTAGTGTCTTCCTCATCATATTCCATTTCATCAAAAGTTATGTTTTGGTAATATACTTCGGTAGCAATCAAGTGCATGATAAGTGCCCCTATAGAATTTGCTTCTTTATCCATGATGTAATCTAATTCCCTGACATCTAAAGAGCTCATTTGCTTTTCTATTCTAATGCTTAAGTTGTCTAGCATGGTAATTAAAGTGCCGATTTGTGGAGAATACCCATCAATAGGACCTATAAGGTTCGATTTATCTTCTACTACACCCTCGCCGACAATAACAATAGCATTTTTGCCATCAGTAGTATCACTGGTGTTTTTGAAAGTGAACTCTTTTATTTTTACAGGATTGTCTTGGCTAATGCCGCTAATCCATCCTAAGATTCCTTTGTCATCTAAACGTGTTTCAAAATTTGGATTTTTAATATCCAATTTTTCAAATGAACCATCTGACTTTTCTGTTTCAACAACAAAATTGTCATAATAGAATTCTCCGTTACCACTGCATAGTCCGCCGAATACCAAAGCTTTGGCGTTCTCGTCTATTTCACCTTCAATAGTGTATGAATTCCAATCTTTAGAAAGAATAGGTCGGTCTCCCATGTTATCAAAAAAACCATTTTCACCGTTTTTAGTATCTACTCTAGCCCAAAGTCCAGACCAGCTGTCAGTATTCTTGCCAATAGTTTTAGCCGATGCGGTTACTCTAAATTTAATTTTTTGGTCTGTAGTAATGGTAATAGTTTGAGCAAAAGAAGTCCATTCACGAGATATTTCTTTCTGTGAAAAAGATATAAATGTTGATAGCGTAAGAGTTAATACAAGAAGTTTAGTTTTCATCAATCATTTTTTTTAAATAGATAGTTTGTCTCAACGTTTTAAACTGAAGTGTCCCTTAAATTGAGTAGAATCAGCCTTAATTAGATACCAATAGTCATCTTCTGGCAAGCGTTCACCTTGAAAAGTACCATCCCAAGATGTGGAATTTGTATTGCCGAATTTTAAGAGCTTCCCGTAGCGGTCAAAAATTGAAATCGTAACAGTGCTAAAGACCTCTAATCCATCAGGTTCAAAAATATCATTAAAAGTATCTCCGTTCGGTGTAAAGAATTTTTGAATGACCAAGTGATAAAAATCTTGGGTTACTACGCCGCAATCTGTATTATCTTGAACGTAAACAGTGTAGAATCCGCCTTCTACAGCATCAAAAACGGGGCTAGGCTGAAATAAAATTCCGTCTAAAGAATATTCAAAATTTCCATTGTTAGAAGTAGAAACAACTATTGACGGTCCGTCAGATACTATTTTATCAATTTGTGGTAAATCTATTTGTTTGACAGTAAAATTGCGAGTAGCAGAGCATCCATTTGTATTGGTAATAATGACATCATAATCGCCAGCTTCGGTAATATCTATTGTTTGAGTGGTCGCACCAGTAGACCATTGGTAGGTGACATTCTCAACCTCGGCATCTAAAGTGATAAAAGAATCTTCACATAGAAAAGCATTAGAATCATCAGGAACTATGGGTAACGGATTAATGGTTAGTGTAACTGCAGTTCTTGTAGTAGATGCACATTCAATTTCTGTGGAGTTAGCTTCTGCATAATAGGTGCCAGCAATGCCGATTTCTAAGTTTCGATTATCAGATAAAACTAAATTACCGCCAGTAGCGGTATCATACCAATTGATAGCATATGCATTTTGTGTATTGACCGATAAAGTGCCTAATTCCCCTTCGCAAATTTCAACATCTCCGTTACTTGTTGGGGCAGGTGGAATAGGTAGAACAGTGATATCAAAAACATCAGATACCACATTGCACAAATCGTTATTGACATTGGCGATATCTTCTGCAATTTTTGTTCTAAAATAAGTGGTGCTAGTAACTGCCGGAGTGTTTAGAATTGCACTATTCTCGCCAGGTATGTCCGTCCATATTTGTTGATCTGTACTTTGCTGCCATTGGTAAGCGTGACTACTAAAAACGGAAGCATCTGGTGTTGCGGTCAACGTTCTTGACACACTGCCTTGGTCTTCGCAAACAACTAAGCTAGCTTCATTGGCTGCAGTAGCAATAGTAACATTATCGCCGCAGGATCTAAACAAAATATCATCAATGGCTACATCATTTCCACAGCCGCCATTACTATTGTTTCTCATTTTTAGAATAACCGATGTTTGCCCAGGTGCGGTTTTAAAAACTAAGGCATATTGTTCCCATGTTAACGTGCCGGTGCCAGGTATGCTTCCGGTATCGCCTTGTGCAAGCATATTGGTGTCTGTTTGATCCCATATTTGAAAACGAACATTAACAGGTATGCTATTGCCTTCGCAACTGCCTGCGGGTTGTAAGTTTATAAGCCATGATGAAAACTCATAGGTAGTATTTTCACACAAGCCTGTTACTTGACGTTGGTAAAATTCCCTAGCAGTAAAACTTGCGTTGACAATAAAAAGCTTTCCGTTACTATCGCCTGGTGTGTGGTCTTGAATAGAAAGCCAGTCGTAATAATTGGTAGAACTAGAAATAGTGTAATCACCATCAGCCGGTGTGCCGGTAGTGAAATTATAAGTGGTGGTGCCAGCTGGTAATGCTGGTCCGTCGGAGGTGCCAGACCCAAAATCTTCGGTAAAAATTGGGTCACCAGAATTACCACCACAAAAACCTAGTTGCGCGTGCAATGAAGTTATGCCGCAACACGTTAGTAGAATAGTAAGTAGAAAAAATCTGGAGTACATCATATTCACTGGTTAAAGATATACTTTTTACTACGATGAATAAATAATCTCAATTCAAGATACAGAGCCTATTTTGAGATTGGTATTTTTATGCGATAATCGAGATTTAAATAAAATTTTCAATTCATTGCTTCGCGGACTTGCCACGAGGTTGTTAACCAAAGTGATCACCTAATTTTTGATAATATGTTTAATCTATTGGATTTAAAAATATCCAGACCCGGACTTTGGTTTCCTACTATTTGGATTTATTTAGTTCCTTTTGCAAATCAGGTAGATTATTGGCAGTCAGTTAATTTTTGGCTCGGTTTGTTCTTCGTCACCTTCCCTTTAAATTATTTGGTCTACGGTCTAAATGATTTCAATGATGTTAGTGCAGATGCGGTAAACGATAGAAAAGGAAATTTTCTATTTGGCGCCAAGGCTTCAAAATCGCAACTCAAAGGTGTGCTAACTAAAATTACCATTCTCACAGCTGTATTTGTAATTGCCTTCACCTTTATTTCTGGGTTGAAAATGTTCTTTCTGCTGCTGTTTATGGTAGTCGTAAACATCCTTTATAATTTTAAGCCGTTCAGAATTAAAGAACGACCACCTTTTGAAATTCTAATTCAGGTAGGGTATGTGGTTACGGTATTCTTTTCAACAGAACTAAATAATTTAGAAACGCTGCCATGGCAGACCTTGGTCTATTTGTCATTATTTGCATTTCAAGCACATATTGCTGGCGAAATAATGGATGTTGAGCCAGATTTAGCTTCGGGTAAACGAACTACAGCTACTTTGATAGGGCGTAAAAATTCAAAATTATTGATGCTTTTGATATTGGTATGCGAATCTGTTTTGGTTTGGTATTGGTTCGAAGATTTGGTGTTGGCATCATTTCTTGGTCTTTTTTCGGCATTTATGGTATTAGATATTTTTGTGATATTTAAGGGTAGGGCGTATACCTTGCCAGAAATGAAATTGTTTGGTTATCTCATTAACTTATCGGCATTGGCATCTATGCTTTGGGTACTCTACGGCGGAAAGTTATTGATGGTTTAACCGAAACAGTATCAATGATGTTATTCTTTCGCTTTTAGCAGAATAAACCTATTTTTGCGACTTACAGAAAAGAAGTAAAGATCATGCAATACAATTTCAACGAAATTGAAGCCAAATGGCAAAAATACTGGGCAGAAAATCAAACATTTAAAGCAGAGAACGATTCTGAAAAAGAAAAATTCTATGTGCTGGATATGTTTCCTTATCCGTCTGGTGCGGGGCTCCATGTAGGGCATCCGTTAGGGTATATTGCAAGTGATATTTATGCACGTTACAAAAGACATAAAGGGTTTAATGTATTGCATCCGCAAGGCTACGATTCTTTTGGTTTGCCTGCAGAGCAGTACGCTATACAAACTGGGCAGCACCCTGCAGTTACTACAGCAGCAAATATTAAGACCTACAGAAGACAATTAGATCAACTAGGTTTTTCTTTTGATTGGAGTAGAGAGGTAAGAACTTCTAGTCCGGAGTATTACAAATGGACGCAGTGGATATTTATTCAGATTTTCAATTCTTGGTATAATACCGATACTGATAAAGCTGAAGATATAGAAACTTTGATTTCTAAGTTTTCTTCGGATGGAAATGCCAACGTAAAAGCTGTTTGTGATGATATTACATTATTTTCTGCGGATGATTGGAAAGCTTTTTCTGATGTCAAAAAACAGGAAATATTATTACAATATAGATTAACGTATTTGGCGGATACTGAGGTAAACTGGTGCCCAGCACTAGGTACGGTATTGGCAAATGACGAAATAGTAAACGGAGTATCAGAACGTGGTGGTCACCCAGTGGTTCGTAAAAAAATGACCCAGTGGAGTATGCGTATTTCTGCATATGCACAGCGTTTGTTAGATGGTTTGGCGAAAATCGATTGGCCACAGCCATTAAAAGATTCACAAACCAATTGGATTGGTCGTTCTCAAGGAGCTTCAGCTGTTTTTAATGTGAAGGACCATGATGAGAAAATAGAAGTTTTTACCACTAGGCCCGATACTATTTTTGGAGTTTCTTTTATGACTTTGGCGCCAGAGCATGAGATGGTTTCTAGAATAACGACTGCAGACCAGAAAGCTGAGGTTGAAGCATATATTGAGGCAACCGCAAAACGTTCTGAGCGTGATCGTATGGCAGATGTAAAAACCATTTCAGGTGCTTTTACAGGTGCATATGCAGAACATCCATTTACAAAAGAGCCTATTCCGATCTGGATTGGTGATTACGTATTGGCAGGTTATGGTACAGGAGCTGTAATGTCCGTTCCATGTGGAGATCAACGCGATTATGATTTTGCCAAGCATTTCAATATTGATATTCCTAATGTATTTGAAGACGTAGATATTTCTGAGGAGGCATATGCAGATAAGGATAAAACGGTAATAGCTAATTCAGATTTCTTAAACGGATTACCATATAAGAAAGCTATGAAATTAGCGATATATGAGTTGGAGAAAATTGGACATGGCGAAGGAAAAATAAACTACCGTTTACGCGATGCTGTATTTAGTCGTCAAAGATATTGGGGAGAACCATTCCCAGTATATTATGTAGACGGAATGCCACAAATGTTTTCTCCAGAACATTTGCCGATTGCCTTGCCAGAGGTTGAAAAGTATTTACCAACAGAAACTGGCGAGCCACCTTTGGGTAATGCTGAGGTTTGGGCTTGGGATACTGTAGCAAATAAGGTTGTAAATAATAGTGAGATAAATAATACCACTATTTTTCCATTAGAATTGAATACCATGCCAGGTTGGGCTGGTAGTTCTCAGTATTTCAATAGATACATGGATCCAGAGAATAGTGAAGAAATATTCTCACAGAAAGCCATTAATTACTGGCAAGATGTAGATTTATATATAGGTGGTAGCGAGCACGCAACAGGGCACTTGTTATATTCTCGTTTCTGGCAAAAATTCATGTTCGATAAAGGTTTGGTGCCTAAAGATGAATTTGCTAAAAAGCTTATTAATCAAGGAATGATTACGGGGACTAGTGCTTTTGTTTACAAGGTGCTATGGGAAATTACTCAAGCTGATGAACATTATAGTAAGGATGAAGTTGTAAAGTTTCATTCCGAGTTGATAAATAATAATCAAATTTTTATTTCTAAAAGTGTTAGGAGTAAACTTGTTCATTCTGAGAATCCTGATGATTTTAAGGAATTAATTGATGAGGTAAAAGGAATACTGAATAAGTTAGAAGAGGTTGCAAGAAAGAGGTTTCCAAAAACTGAAATAATACGTGTTGAATTGGATTTGGGTAAAAATTTCGCAATACCTATTCATGTTGATGTATCGATGGTTAATGGTTCTGATGAATTAGATGTCGAATCTTTTAAAAAATGGCGAAGTGAATATAAGGATGCTATTTTGATTGGTGAGGCGGGTAGCATTATTCAAGAAAAGAATGACAAATACATTGTTGGTCGCGAAGTCGAAAAAATGTCCAAATCTAAATACAACGTTGTAAACCCTGATGCTATTTGTGAGGAGTACGGTGCAGATAGTTTGCGTTTGTATGAAATGTTCTTAGGTCCGTTAGAGCAATCTAAACCTTGGAACACTGCTGGTATTACCGGTACACATTCTTTCTTGAAGAAATTATGGAGACAATTTCATACAAGTGAAAATGCTTCCTTTTTGGTTAGCGAAGACGAGCCTTCAAAAGAATCGTGGAAAACTTTACACAAAACAATTAAGAAGGTAGAAGAAGATATTGAGAACTTTAGTTTCAATACATCGGTATCCACATTTATGATTTGTGTAAATGAACTTTCATCTCAAAAATGTGTAAGCAGACAAATATTAGAGCCTTTGGCTATTTTAGTATCACCTTATGCACCACATATAGCAGAAGAGCTTTGGAGTAAATTGGGTCATACAGAATCTATAGCCACTGCAGCTTTTCCGAAGTTTGAAAAAAAGTATTTGGTAGAGAGTAGTAAAGAATACCCTATTTCTTTCAATGGTAAAATGAAGTTCACTTTAGAGCTTTCTTTAGATTTATCAAAAGATGAAATAGAAGCAGCGGTAATGGCAAATGAAAAAACACAGCAACAGTTACAAGGTCGCGAACCTAAAAAGGTAATTGTAGTGCCTGGTAAAATTGTCAATATTGTAGGGTAGTCATTAGAATATAAGTAAAGTGAGAGGCGATGATAATCGCCTCTTTTTGTTTCTTAGATTTGTTAGGATGTATTTAATTCTGTTGTATTGGATTTAAAAGAAAAATTAGATAAAATAGATTCTGAAATTGAAAAGGGTTTGAAATTTAAATCCTCGGATAGATTACGAAATCTAATACAGGATAATCCTAACGAAATTCAATTATGGTATAAACTTGCTGAATTATATTATGAAAGTGGTTTTTTGGATGCTGCGGGAAAATATTGGATTTTGACTGAGCCAACAGAAGAGCGAATTAGAAAATGTGTTTCCATTTATGAAAAATCTGTTAATTATTCAGGTTATCAAATATTACAGGATATAGTTTTTCGAGGTGACAAATCAAAATTAAATGATTATGCAAAAAGCAAACTCGCAGAATTAGAGTTAAGCAGTAGAGAGCAGGTTAATTACATTCCAGAATATAAACCCAAAAGAAAGAAAAGTAGAGTTAAGAAAGGAAATTCAAAAATCAATTTTAAGGATAAACTAATATCATACGCTATTTATGGGATTTTAATTTTGTTATTGATTTCTATGTTGATTGGATTGGTGACTTTAGTTGGATGGCTTTTTTAATATGAGAACTTAGTGTAAAGATTAGTTTGAAAATAGATTATAATTATGGACAGTGTTGAAATTTTAGGTTTGGTTGCAGCTACGTTGACCACAGCGGCATTTGTACCGCAGGTGTATAAAACTTGGAAAAAGAAATCTGTCGAAGATATTTCCCTTACCATGTACACTGTATTATTAATAGGAGTCTTGCTTTGGTTGGTTTATGGTGTTAATATCAATAGTCTTCCTGTTATTTTAGCAAATGGAATTACATCTGCCCTGTTAATTTTAATGATTATAATGAAATTTAAGTATAAATAATAATATACCCCCTAATTTTATAGGGGTCAATACGTATAAATACATATTTTTATCAATCAACCCCTACGTTTTATCGATTTTATGTTTGATATATGCATAATTAGCTTCAATTTTGCAATGAAACATAAATTGATAAATCATGATTGTTGGTATTCCAAAAGAAATTAAGAACAATGAAAGCAGGGTAGGTATGACGCCTGGCGGGGTTTTCGAATTGGTAAAGAACAACCACAAAGTATATGTCCAGTCAGATGCTGGTGAAGGCAGTGGTTTCTTCAATCAAGATTATCAACAAGCAGGGGCTATAATTCTAGATACTATTGGTCAGGTATATGCCATGAGCGAAATGATCGTAAAAGTAAAGGAGCCTATTGAAGAAGAATATAATTTAATTCAAGAAGGTCAAATACTTTTTACTTATTTCCACTTTGCATCGAGCGAAGCTTTAACGAAGGCAATGATCAAACAAAAAGCGGTTTGTATCGCTTATGAAACGGTAGAAGATGAAGAAGGTACTTTACCACTTTTAACACCAATGTCAGAAGTTGCTGGTAGAATGGCTATTCAGCAAGGTGCTAAATATTTAGAGAAACCTGTAAAAGGTCGTGGTGTATTATTAGGTGGCGTGCCAGGTGTAGCTCCAGGTAAGGTTTTAGTCTTAGGTGCTGGTGTAGTGGGTATACAGGCTGCTAAAATGGCAGCAGGTTTAGGTGCTCATGTAACGATACTAGATGTGAACATGAAACGTTTACGTTATGCTAACGATGTAATGCCGCCGCATGTAGTAACAGAATTTTCAAACGAATTTAATATTCGAAGACTTATAAAAACACATGATCTAATTATTGGTGGTGTTTTATTGAAAGGAGCTAAAGCTCCGAATTTGATTACTAGAGACATGTTAAAAGAAATGAGACCTGGTACGGTAATCGTAGATGTTGCTGTGGATCAAGGCGGATGTGTAGAAACAACCAAGCCTACCACACATGAAGACCCTATTTATATTATAGATGATGTAGTGCATTACTCCGTTGCAAATATGCCGGGTGCAGTACCTTATACATCAACAATGGCATTAACCAATGTAACACTTCCTTTCGCTTTGAAATTGGCAAACTTAGGATGGGAAGCAGCATGTGAGAAAGATGCATCTTTAAAGAAAGGATTAAATATCGTAGAAGGAAAAATAGTGCTCCAAGAAATTATTGAAGCCTTTGGTTGGGAAGAAGTAGTTGCCTAGTTAATACATTCTGTCAGTATAATAGACCTCGCCAATTCTGAAAAGGAATTTGGCGGGGTTTTTGCTTTTATATAAATAGATTCTTAAAAAGTAAGGATCTTTAGTATATTTAATCGATTTAAAAATTGAAAAGTTATGATGGGATATTATATACTGATTGGGGTAATTGCTTTGGTCAGCTGGTTAGTAAGTAATAAGTTAAAGAGTAAGTTTAAGTTCTATTCAAAAGTTCATTTGCAAAACGGAATGAGCGGGGCTGAGATTGCAGAAAAAATGTTGGCAGATCATGGTATTAGAGATGTAAAAGTAGTTTCTACACCTGGTATGCTTACGGATCATTACAATCCTGCTAATAAAACAGTGAATTTAAGTGAGGGAGTTTATAATCAAAGAAATGCTTCGGCTGCTGCAGTTGCTGCTCATGAAGTTGGGCATGCGGTTCAACATGCAGAAGCTTATCAATGGTTGGGTCTACGTTCAAAATTAGTGCCCGTAGTTAGTGTAACATCTAGCATGTCTATGTGGGTCGTATTTGGTGGTTTGGCATTAGGTGCCGCTGCTGGTGTAGGCTTCGGTTATTGGGTAGCTGTCGCTGGTTTGGTAATGATGGGTATGGCAACTTTATTCAGTTTTGTTACTTTACCTGTAGAATATGATGCCAGTAATAGAGCATTGGCATGGTTAAAGAATAAGCATATAGTTACCCCTCAAGAATATGAGGGTTCTGAAGATGCATTAAAATGGGCTGCACGTACTTATTTGGTTGCTGCAATTGGCTCATTGGCAACTTTGGTTTACTGGGGACTTCAAGTTTTTGGTGGTAGAGATTAAGCTGCTATTAGTATCGAATATAAAAAAAACCTTCCCATTTGGGAAGGTTTTTTTATATACTTATTTGTCTATCAATTTGTTGTGCTAATGATATAAAGGTTTCTGTTCTTGAAACGCCTTCTATGGCTTGTATTTCTTTATTCAATACCTGCATTAAATGTTCGTTATCTCTACATAATACTTTTATGAGAATAGACCAGTTACCGGTAGTGTAGTGGCATTCCAAAACTTCAGGTATTTTTTCTAGCTGTTTTACTGCCATTGGGTTGCTCATTGCTTTGTCTAGGTAAATGCCAATATATGCCATGGTAGTATATCCTAATGATTTAGGATTGACAATGAACTTAGAGCCAGATAGTAGTCCTGATGCTTCTAGTTTTCTTAAACGTTGATGTATGGCTGCGCCAGATATTCCAATACTTCTTGCAATTTCAAGAACCGGTTTACGGGCGTCTTCCATTAGAAAACGCAAGATTTTTTTATCTATACCATCTATTTTAGCCAAAGAAGTCGGTGTTTTCATGTTTTTTCAAATCAATAACCTCGACCCAAGGGTGCGAGGTTTGTCTATCAATATATCATTTCGAGGCAAACCTCGAGGAATTAAGTCCTCAATGAGGGTTTAAAACATAAATGTACTTATTTGGTTTTAATATGATAGTTAAAAAGCACTAGTTAACTACAGAATTCGGATTATAGCCTAAATACGGTATTTCGTATTCTTTAAAATTGACTCCGTAATCCTCAAGCTCCTTTAGAATAGGTTCGTACACTTCTTTGGTAATAGGGATTTGTACACCTGGGGTCGTAATATCGCCGTTCAATATTTTTAGAGCAGCCATGGCTACTGGTAAACCTACAGTTTTTGCCATTGCCGTAAACGTTTGGTTTTCGCCTGTAACTACCAGTTTAGAATCTATTTGTTTCTTTTCTCCGTTTAATTCGTAACCGAATTTATGATACATAACAATCATATCTTTCTCTTCGGCTTTAAGCGTCCAGCTGTCTTCTAGAATTTTTTGAAGCGCTTGTGCCGGTGTGGCATTCGGTATGCCTATCAGTTTGGTGTTATCAAAAATGTTCAGCTCTAATAATTTATCCCAACGGATATCATCTTGATCCAATTTCAGGTAATGCCTAAGTTTTAATTCAACAGAATCGGTAGGTGAATATGGAAGAAATAGATTAATGAATTCACGATAACTCATTTTTTCAGAGTTTTCGATCGCATACGTATCGTCGGTAGCGCCTAATTGAATAAACATATTCCATGCTTTCGAAAATCCTACACGACGCATGGTACCTCTGTATATGGTTAAGGCGTCTTGTAATTTATAAGCATCTCTGTAGTTTAAAGAATCGCGATTGGCATATCCTTCAAAACGACCATATCCTTCAATTTCAAAGAATTCGGTACGTCTAAACAAACGGTGGTAAGGTATGTATTTATAGGTGCCTTCTTGTAAGAATTTCGCGGTACCACCTTGACCTGCAAGCACTACGTTTCTTGGGTTCCAGGTAAACTTATAGTTCCAAAGATTGTTATCGTATTCAGGGGCAACGAGTCCGCCACAAAAAGATTCGAACAAAATTATTTTACCACCTTTATCGCGAATACGATCGATCACCTGCATGGCACTCATGTGGTCTACGCCAGGATCTAATCCTATTTCATTCATGAATACGAGACCCGCTTCTTTAACTTCTTTATCAAGAGCCAGTAATTCTGGACTTACATATGAGGCGGTAACCAAATGCTTTTTAAGGCGAACACAATCTTCTGCAACCTTTATATGAAAACGGGCAGGAAGCATAGAGATAACAATGTCTGAGTTTTCAATAGCCTTTTGCCTTGCCGTTTCCTCAAAAATATCAAGTTTTATAACATTGCAATGTTTATGATTTGCAATAGAAGGGGCAATTGCGGCAGGGTTGATATCACCAATGGTGATTTCTAAATTTTCGGTTTCAGATTTACCTAAAAGGTAATCTAATAAATAAGAGGTTGATTTACCTGCGCCTATTACAAGAATTTTTCGCATCATTCGATTTCAGTATTTTTGATTACTAACGATTTACTAAGGTATCAAATTGTTACATTTATAAAGAAAGTTATAGAAAAAGTTATGAAAAAAACAATTTTAGGTACGGCGTGCCTGTTTGGAATGCTGGCGGTAGTGCTAGGTGCGTTTGGTGCACACGGGTTAAAAAATTTAGTGGATGTACAAGCGGTAGCTACTTTTGAAACGGGAGTTCGGTACCAAATGTACCATGCATTTTTTCTATTTGCACTTGGGTTATTGCCTACAGGCTTATTGAAGTCTAAAAAAGCGATTTATATCTGTACGGTAGTTGGTGTGGTGCTATTTTCTTTTTCCATATACCTTTTGGCATTGAATTCTTTGGTAGCATTCGATTTTAAGATATTAGGTATTGTTACCCCTATAGGTGGTTTATTTTTAATTGCAGCTTGGGCAATGATGGGCTTCGGAATTATGAAATCTAAAATTGAGAATTAAATAGCGTATTTTCATGCTATAATGACAATTTTATGAGTAAGACTAAATTATTGGGACTAGTCTTGGGTCCGCTTTCATTTATACTAATTCTTTTCTTTTTTCATCCGGTCGGACTTTCAGAGCAAGCCAATGCAGTATTAGCTTCTACAGCTTGGATCGCTATTTGGTGGATTACCGAAGCGATACCTATTGCAGTAACAGCATTGTTGCCATTAGTGCTGTTTCCGCTATCTGGTGGGTTAGATTTATCATCAACCTCTGGCTCTTTTGGTCACAAGTATGTATTTCTATATATGGGAGGATTCATAATTGCCATTGCCATAGAAAAATGGAATCTACATAGAAGAATAGCATTGAATATTATCAATTTTATAGGGTCAGATGTTCGAAAGATAATTCTGGGCTTTATGATGGCAACTGCATTTTTATCAATGTGGATATCTAATACGGCAACTGCCGTAATGATGCTGCCCATTGGCTTGGCGATAATTAAACAATTAGAAGATAATCCGGATACGGTAGAAGATGAAAACAAGACTTTTGGTAAAGCGTTAATGCTGGCAATCGCCTATAGTGCTTCTATTGGTGGTGTGGCGACATTAATAGGTACTCCGCCAAATTTGGTTTTAGCCGGTGTAGTGCTCGATACCTATGGTTATGAAATTACCTTTATACAATGGTTCGCGTTCGGGTTACCTATATCTATCATTTTAATTTTTATATGTTGGAAATACTTGACCAAATATGCCTTTCAGTTTAAGCAGAAATCCTTCCCGGGAGGAAAACAAGAAATACAACGTCTTCTGTCTAATCTTGGTAAAATATCATATGAAGAGAAAGTAGTAGCATTTGTTTTCGCATTAACGGCATTCTGTTGGATCACGCGTTCGTTTCTATTGCAAAAAATATTACCTGGTTTAGATGATACCATTATAGCTATATTTTTTGCGATTGTATTGTTCTTGATCCCTTCAAAGAAAAGAGGAGAGCAAATTATAAATTGGGAAGAAGCGGTAAAAATGCCTTGGGGAATAATTCTCTTGTTCGGCGGCGGTATGGCTTTAGCAAAAGGATTTGAAGTTAGTGGTTTGGCAGTTTGGATCGGTAGTCAAATGACAACATTAGCTGGTTTGCCTATAATTGTTTTGATATTAGTGTTGATAGCTGCAGTAAACTTCTTAACCGAAATAACCTCGAATTTGGCAACAACGGCAATGCTGTTACCCGTTTTGGCGCCAATGGCATTGACGATAGACGTACACCCATTTGTATTAATGGTAGGCGCAGCGGTTGCGGCATCATGTGCTTTTATGTTGCCGGTAGCCACGCCACCAAATGCTGTGGTTTTTGGTTCAGGGTACCTGAGAATTCCTGATATGGTGGGCAAAGGATTCTTTATGAATATTATTTCTATCATTATATTAACCTTTTTCGTATATTTTGTTCTCCCAGAGTTATGGGATATTTCAATAAATAGTTTCCCCAACAAATTCAAATAAATGAGACTATTACTTATACCAGATAAATTTAAAGGATCGCTAACCAGTGAAGCTTTTACGAAGGCTTTTATTTCGGGTGTAGAGAAATCGGGTGTTTCTTTTACTTCTCATTTCATAAAAGCATCAGATGGTGGTGACGGTTTTATGAATGCCGTGGCAAGCTATAGACCATGCATTGCTATGCAGGTAATTAGTGAAAATCCATTAGGTAGGTTAATTCAATCGTACTATCTGTATAATCAGAAAACTAAATCTGCTTATATAGAATTGGCAAATACTTCGGGTATGGAGTTGCTGAAGCCAGAAGAACGAAATCCAATGTTAACGTCTACATATGGTACTGGCTTGCAGATTAAGGATGCCATAGATAAAGGTGTTGAACATATTTTTATAGGTCTAGGCGGTAGTGCCACAAATGACGGTGGTATTGGTATAGCACAGGCATTGGGCTATGTTTTCTATAATGATAAAGGAGAAGAGTTGGCACCCATAGGGTCTAGTTTGCAATTAATACATAGTATCGATGATTCGGCTGTTTCAGATAGCGTGAAGCAGGCAAATTTTTATGCGGTTAATGATGTTACCAATCCGTTATTCGGCGAAAATGGAGCGTCTTATGTATATGCAAGGCAAAAGGGAGCTACAGATGTTATTATTGAAGATTTAGATAAGGGACTTAGAAATTTAGATGGTGTGGTTTCTAAAAAATACAAAGTTAATAACGGAGAATTGCCAGGTGCAGGTGCAGCGGGAGGAACAGCCTTTGGATTAAAATCTTTTTTTGATGCAGAAATGTTGAGCGGTATAGATTTTATTTTAGAACTATCGGATGTACATAAATTATTGGCTCGTGAGAAATTTGATTATATCATAACCGGTGAAGGTAGAATTGATGAGCAAACATTAAATGGTAAATTATTACAAGGGATACTTAATTTGGGTAAAAAATACCATCTGCCTGTAATTGCTATTTGTGGAACATTAGAAATTTCTAAAGAAGCATTACTGGAGAGTGGTGTTTTTGATGTATTTGAAATTCAAGATGAGCGTAAGGATCTTGATTATAATATGAAGCACGCAGCGCTGCTTTTAGCTACAAAAACAGCTGATTATTTCAATGTAAAGTAAAAATAACGGTTCAAAAAATAGGTTCTTTTTTTATTCATTTCTTAAAATTATACACACAAAATAGCAATAATGTATTTAAAATACGTTATTCCTTTATAATGTGTATTAAAAGGGATAAAGTGTCTGCGAATATTTTTCATTTATATTGATTCTTTAATTGAATTCGTATTTCGACGATAAATGACGCTAATTGAGCTCTGAAAATCAGTGGTTCAGCTTTTATTTTTTTAGTTTTACACGAACAAATTTTCTAAAGCATGAAAAGCTCAATGACAAATGCGAATACCATATCCCTTAAAAATTATGGGATTACACACGCCAATTTTCATTATCAGGAAACACCAGAAGAACTTCAGAAAGCCACTCTAGAAATGGATATGGGAGTTGAAACCAGCAATGGAACACTTGCGGTCAATACAGGTGAATTTACAGGTAGATCCCCTAAAGATAGATTTATTGTAAAAGATAATATCACAAAAGATAAAGTCTGGTGGGGCGACATTAATATTCCGTTTGAAAAGGAAAAATTTGATGCATTATACACTAAGGTTATTTCTTATTTAAACGAAAAAGAACTTTTTGTTAGAGATAGTTATGCATGTGCAGATGAAGATTATAAACTGAACATTAGGGTTATCAATGAGTATCCTTGGTCGAATATGTTCGCTTATAATATGTTTTTACGCCCTACGGAAGAAGAATTGAAAGATTTCACCCCTGAGTGGACAGTAATCAACGCACCAGGCTTTATGGCCGATGCAGAAGTTGACGGTACAAGACAGCATAATTTTGCAATCTTAAACTTTACCGATAAAATAGCCCTAATTGGAGGAACAGGATATACCGGAGAAATCAAAAAAGGAATTTTCTCTGCCTTAAACTTTATTTTACCAGTATACAAAGAGACTTTGCCAATGCACTGTTCTTCTAATATTGGAGAAGACGGAGATACAGCAATCTTTTTCGGATTATCAGGAACAGGAAAAACAACTTTATCAACAGATCCTAATAGAAAATTAATAGGTGATGATGAACACGGTTGGACGAGTAGAAACACCGTTTTCAATTTTGAAGGTGGCTGTTATGCAAAAGTTATCAATTTATCTGAAGAGCAAGAACCAGAAATTTACGGTGCTATCAAGCCAGGTGCAATATTAGAAAATGTTGTATTGGATGATAATGGCAATGTAGATTTTGCTGATACTTCAATTACACAAAATACAAGAGTTAGTTACCCAATTCATCATATCGACAACATTCAACAGCCATCTATTGGTAAGAATGTAAAGAATATCTTCTTTTTAACTGCCGATGCATTTGGTGTACTGCCTCCAATATCAAAGCTTACTCCTAGTCAGGCTGCATATCACTTTATTTCTGGTTATACTGCTAAGGTTGCAGGTACAGAAGCAGGTGTTGTAGAACCGGTACCATCATTTTCTGCATGTTTCGGTGCGCCATTTATGCCATTGCACCCAACAAAGTATGCTGAAATGTTGAGTATGAAAATGAAAGAATCTGGTGTAGATGTATGGCTTGTAAATACAGGCTGGACAGGTGGACCTTACGGAGTTGGAACTCGTATGAAATTGAAATATACAAGAGCAATGATATCTGCCGCATTAAACGGTGATCTTGGTCTGTATTCTTATGATAAGTACCACATTCACTCTGTATTTGGTGTAGCGCAACCTAGAGAGTGTCCGGGTGTGCCAACGTCAGTATTGAGTCCGAGAGCAACTTGGAACGATGATGAGAAATATTACACCACTGCATTTAAATTGACAAATGCGTTTAGAGAAAACTTTAAAAAGTTTGAAAGTTATGCCAGTGAAGAAATAAGAAGAGGCGGACCGCAACGGTACGCATTTTAAGACAATAAAAAAGCCTTGCATTGCAAGGCTTTTTTTATATAAAGTTATTTGAGTGTATTATTTATTTACGCTCATAATATATTTCTGCAATGCCATCGTCATAGATGGTGTCTCAGGCGTTGGTGCTTTAATATCTATACGTAAGCCAGCATCTGTTGCTGCATCTACCGTAGAGTTGCCGAAAACAGCTATTCTAGTTTCCTTTTGATCGAAATCTGGAAAATTCTGTAATAAGGATTCAATACCAGACGGACTAAAAAATACCAAAATGTCATAGTATACATTTCTTAAATCAGAAAGGTCGCTAATTACAGTTTTGTAAAAGATGGCTCTTTTCCAATTGATACTTAAAGAATCTAAGGTATCAGGTACATCTTGTTTAAGTACATCTGAAGAAGGAAGTAAGAATTTTTCATCCTTATATTTCTTGATCAATGGTACTAAATCTGTAAATAATCTTTTCCCAACGTAAATTTTACGTTTTCTATAGACGACGTATTTTTGAAGGTAATAGGCTACCGCTTCAGATTGGCAGAAATATTTCATAGAATCTGGCACTTTAAAGCGCATTTCGTCTGCGATTCTAAAGAAGTGGTCCACTGCGTTTCTGCTTGTTAATATAATCGCGGTAAAATCATTCAAATCTATCTTTTGCTGTCGCACTGTTTTTGCGTCAACTCCTTCTACATGAATGAATGGTCTAAAATCAACCTTTACTTTCTCTTTGTCAATAAGCTTGGAATAGGGGGAGTTTTCCATTTTCGGCTCAGGTTGAGAGACCAAAATCGTTTTTACTTTCATATGCTGCACTATTTTAGAAAGCTTCCCATAATAACTAAGGGTGCAATTTCGAGTGCGCAAAGGTACAAAATAAAATAGAAAAAATAGGTGCTTATAAATTTTTGATAATTCCTGAGGACTGTTACCCAACCAATTATATTGATGACGAAAAACAGAATTAGGGCAATAACAATTACGATTTGTGAGTCAATAAAAACATAGGCTAAAAATATATTAGCAATGAAAAGAACAATGCCTGCATAGTTCAAGTAAGTTAGTTTCTTAAAAATCAACTCGTTAAAGGTATTGTATGAATTAAATATGAATCCGTTGAACAGTTGCGCCATTGTTTTCGTAGTTATAAATAAGAAAACACCTGCAAGAAGTAAGGGAAAAATATAGGGGTTTTTTGCTTCGGTAGGGTTTAAATATGAACGCCAAATAAAAAAAATAAATAAGGTGGTATTTATGATTTGAAACACGCTCATTTGAAAATGAAACCAATTAAACAGCTTTTCTTTCTTCGTATACATCGTAATGTACTTGTTGTTAAAAGGAAGAATAATGAAGTTTAAAAAGCGGGTGTAATAGATACTTTTGGCAATTAAGGGGAACAGCAAGCTGACCATAAGTGTTATGGTGATCCAATCAGTCTGCTCAAAAGTTCTTGCAATAGGTTCCATTATTTGATAGGAATTGCTTTTCCGTTGAGACCGTATAAAAGGTCGTTCTCAGAAATAACTACTCTAAAGTAACCAATGTTTTCCTTTTTTGTTTTAGGCAGTTGAAATATAAAATTAGTAGTGTCTTGTTGTTTTAAGAATGTGATGCCAGTTTGGGTGGTTTCTGGAGTCATTTGCAGCGTTTCTTGAGGACTTTTATAATCATCCATATAACTGATAGCAAATTTCAGTTTTTTAAGATCTATATCTTCTTGGTATGGATTGTAGATTTTAAGTTCAATACTTTCTTCTGAGTTCAAAGCAACAGGAATGTCTTCAACAATGCAATCTAATTTTCGGTACGATTGAAAGTTTGCGATGTATTTGCCTTTGTATAAGCCGCCATCTTCTCTGGTGTACGTAAATGTTGGGTTATTTGCATATTTAGAGACATAAGCCACGTCTTTACCGCGAACCTGCTCTTCAGAGCCATCAATTGAATATTGATTTTTGCGATACATGAAGTTATTCAAAGAAAAGGTCGGTGTGGCATTGGTATAAAAAGAGTACATAGGTGCGTTTCTATACGAGTTTTCAAATACCACAGGTATATTGCCAACTTCCTCTTCAATCGCCCCTGCCCATTCTTTATTACCGTGGCTTTCATAATAGAAATTAAAAAGTAAAGGTTGGTAGGCTAGACCCATTCTTAAATAAATAATAAGAACAGTATTGATGAGGCCTAATCTGAAAATCCAGGTTAGGGCCTGCTTGTTTTGCAGCATGTAGTTAAAGGCGATAATCACTAACGGAATGCAAACAATAATAATCCATTGTGTTTGAACCCTTCTATTAAAACTAGAAACAAAAAAGAAAATAAGTACACCGTATGTTAGGTAGATAAGCGCTTTGTTGTACAAGTCGCTTCCTTTGGCTTTAAACAGTGCCTTATAAATAAACGGAAAGGTTAAACCGAATATGGCAACCAAATTGACAAAGAAACCTAGGGTGTATTTTTCGAAACGATATGCACCGTTGGGGCGTTCATATAAATGATATTTTATAGATACAAAGTCATTTTCATATAGCCAATAAAAATGCGGGGCATAGCAAAACAAAGCAACTGCTACGGCTAGCCATGCATATTTGTTGGTAGTAAGTTTAAGGTTTGATAGTAGTGCAAAGAATATGACCAGTACGGCATGGTATTTACTGTACATTAAGGCAGCCATAAATATACCCATCACTATAGCTAAAGCTGCGGTTGGTTTTTTAATGAAGTACTTATATGTTAATAAAAAGCAACTCGTAAAAAATAATAGGGGTGTATCTGGTAATGTGAAAAATCCGTAAGCATTTAACAGCGTCATGGAAAAAACTAATACAAAGAAATGTTGGATGTATTCGTTCTTTTTTGGGTTGTCTATCATCAACCAAAGAAGAATGATATTGACGGTAGATAGTACGCAGCTCATGAAGCGAACACCGAGTTCGCCATTAAAAAAGAAACTACTTATTTTTACTAATAATGCCACCATCGGCGGGTGGTCAAAGTAACCCCAAGCCATATTCTGACTGTAGTACCAGTAATAAGCTTCATCAAAAATGAGTTGCGTAAAACTAGATTGTATAAGATTTAGAATGAATATCGCAGCTAAAAAAAAGTAAAACTGCTTCGGAATTTTAGTCAACATTTGCATCGATTACTAAATGGCAAAATTACAAATTTAAGGTTAGCTACCTAGTGTAAAAATTTCATAAAGGTATTGTTGTCCATTTTAATAAGACTTTTAAAACCTTACTTTTGTCGAAACACCTATAAATAATATATGTCTAGTAGTATCGTAATCATACCTACGTATAACGAAATTGAGAATGTAGAGGCTATAATTCGTGCGGTATTTGATTTGCAGAAAGAATTTCATGTGCTCATAGTGGATGATAATTCTCCAGACAAAACAGGAGATTGTGTTCGCGGTCTTCAAGAAGAGTTTAAGGGGAAATTGTTTTTAGAGACTAGACTAGAGAAATCAGGTTTAGGTACTGCATACATTCACGGTTTTAAATGGGCGATAGCGAAGGGTTACGACTATATATTTGAAATGGATGCTGATTTTTCGCATACACCATCAGATCTATTGAGATTGCTGAAAGCCTGTGAGAACGGTGCTGATTTGGCTGTGGGTTCTCGATATAAAAAAGGGGTGAATGTAGTCAATTGGCCACTACACAGAGTCTTGTTGTCATATGGTGCTTCAATATATGTAAAGCTGATTACCGGTATGCGGGTAGATGACCCTACCGCTGGTTTTGTATGTTATAGAAGAAAAGTATTAGAAGCTATAGATTTAGATTCGGTTCGTTTTGTGGGTTATGCATTTCAAATTGAAATGAAGTTTAGAGCGTATTTAAAGCACTTTAAAATAGAAGAAGTTTCTATTATTTTTAGAGACCGTGTATTAGGGAAGTCAAAAATGAGTTCCTCGATTATTAGTGAAGCTATTTGGGGTGTATTTGTAATGAAAATGAGAAGTCTATTTTTGAAAAATAAGTTTTAGTTATGGGTAAAATTTTATTGAAAAACGGAATAATAGTTAATGAGGGAGTAGCGCAAGAAAGTGATATTCTAATTGTTGATGACATTATCGCAAAAATCGGAAAAGACCTATCTGATGCAGATGCTGAGGTTATAGACGTGACGGGTAAACACATATTACCTGGTGTTATAGATGATCAAGTTCATTTTAGAGAACCAGGTCTTACCCATAAAGGCACTATAGCAACAGAAAGTAGAGCAGCACTTGCTGGTGGTATTACCACTTTTATGGAGCAGCCTAACACAACGCCACAAACGACCACAATAGAAAAGTTAGAAGAAAAGTTTGCAACTGCAGCGAATTCTGCATTTGCCAATTATTCTTTTCTATTTGGTGGTACCAATGATAATCTTGAAGAATTAAAGAAACTTGATAAAAATGCCTGTTCAGGTATCAAATTGTTTTTAGGATCATCGACAGGTAATATGTTGGTCGATGACGAAAAGGTAATTGAAAGTATATTCAGTAATACCGAAATGGTAATCTCTGCACATTGCGAAGATGAAACGACCATTCGTAAAAACATGGCGAAATATAAGGCAGAGTACGGTGATGATATTCCTATTGCTATGCATCCTATTATTAGAAGTGAAGAAGCATGTTATCTTTCTTCATCAAGGGCAATCGCTTTAGCTAAGAAAACAGGTGCCAGGTTACATGTTTTTCATTTATCCACCGGAAAAGAAACCGATTTATTCCGTAATGATATTCCGTTAGAGGAAAAGAAAATTACTGCAGAGGTTTGTATACATCATCTTTGGTTTTCTGATGCCGACTATGCAAAGAAAGGAACGTTGATCAAATGGAACCCTGCGGTGAAAACAGCTAAGGATAGAGATATGCTTTGGGATGCGCTGTTAGATGACCGAATAGATGTCATCGCAACCGATCATGCGCCTCATTTATTAGAGGAAAAAGACAATGTGTATACCAAAGCACCTTCTGGCGGCCCATTAGTGCAACATGCATTAAATGCCATGTTAGAGAAAGTGAAAGAGGGGAAGATCACACTAGAGAAAATGGTACAGAAAATGTGTCATAACCCAGCGATTTTATTTCAAATAGAAAAGCGTGGGTATATACGTGAAGGCTATTATGCCGATTTGGTAGTAGCAGATTTAAATAGTTCTTGGACGGTTACAAAAGAAAATATCGCTTATAAATGTAAATGGTCACCTTTTGAGGATACTACATTCTCATCTAAGATTGTACATACGTTCATTAACGGACATTTAGGGTATAGTAACGGACAGTTTTCTGAGAAGCGAAATGCAAAAAGGCTAACATTCAATAGACCATGAAGCACTTATTCTTTTTAGTGGTAGCGATGTTAATGCTTTCTTCGTGTGCAGAAGAATTAGTAGAAAAGCCAGATAATTTAATACCAGAAGATAAGATGGTAGCGGTTATTAAAGAGATGGCTATTGTTAATGCTGCAAAAGCGACGAATCTTTCTAAACTACGTGAAAATGGTGTGGAACCAACATCTTTCATATTTAAGAAGTTTGAAATCGATAGTGCCCAATTTGTAGATAGTGACAGGTACTATGCGTCAAAACCTTTACGATACGAAAATATGTATAAGAAGGTGGAGTCTGATCTTGAAGAGCAACGTTTAAAATTAGAGGCAGAGAAAAAAGTTAGAGATAGTTTAAGTCTTGTAGAGAAATCTAAAAAGAACATTGATATTAAAGCGAAAGACTCGGTATCGTCTAAGAGTGTTCAGAAATAAATAGCTTCGAAGAAAATTTCACTTGTTCGTCTAAGTCCTCAAATTCCATATTCAGCGTTTTCTTTATCTTCTCGTTATTGAATGTAGTAGGGTTTTTTAGTCCGTAGATAGTATTTGTTGTTATCGTTCTTGGGCTTCCGGTTATTAAGTTTCTAAGCCTATCTGCAAACTTCCCGATATTTAACTGCCAAAATTTTAAAGATGTAGAAGGTGGCTTTTTATCCATCGATAATGCAATTTTCTTCAGTATCTCTTGATACGTCAAGTTTTCTGCTACCAGTATAAAACGTTCATTATAAATATCAGAATTCATAAGTGCGATCATAATATTGGTAACGTCGTTTACGGTTACAAATCCTGATCCGCCTGGTGGGTAGTACTTATATCCTTTAGAAGCGGTTTTGAAGAAAGAACCACTACCACTATTCCAAAATCCTGGACCAAGAATCACTCCTGGGTTTACAATTACGACTTCAAGATTTTCTTGGGCACCACGCCAAACTTCCATTTCGGCAAGGTGTTTTGTTATCGCGTATGGGTTGGCATTCTGTCGTGTCCACTCCGTTTCTTCGTCAGCGTGTTCATCAGTAATCGTTCTGCCAATGGTGCCAATGGTACTTACGTGACATAATTTTTTAATACCGTTCGCAATACAGATATTTACAATGTTAGCGGTGCCTTCTCTATTTATACGTTCCAATTTTTTGAAATCTGACGGGTCAAAAGAAATATATGCCGCACAGTGGTAAACATAGGTAATGCTTTCGAAAGCATTTTCTAAAGAAGGTATATCTAAAATATCACCCTGTACCCAATCAATTTTAGCAAATAAAGAAGCAGAATCGTCAGCATAGTAAGAGAAGATTTTTTTTACCTGAGTAAGCTTGTCTTCAGTTCTATACAAAGCCCGAACAGCTGTATTGTTCATCGTTAATTTCAGTAGCAAATGCGACCCCACCAAACCCGTGCCTCCTGTAACTAATACCATAATTCAAATTTAGGAAATACAGATGGATAAATTCATGCTTTAATCTACTGTGTACTGGCAAGAATTCCATTTATATTTGCACTTCAATTAAAATTCAGGAAGAGATGACAAATTTTGTCAAGGAGTTACAATGGCGCGGAATGTTGCATGATGCAATGCCAGGAACAGAAGAACATTTATTAGAAAATATGCAGTCTGCGTATGTGGGTATAGATCCAACGGCAGATTCTTTACATATAGGTCACTTGGTAGGGGTAATGATGCTTCGTCATTTTCAATTGGCAGGGCATAAACCATATGCTTTAATAGGTGGTGCAACAGGTATGATAGGTGATCCTTCTGGTAAATCTGCAGAACGTAATTTACTTGACGAGAAAACACTACGTCATAATCAGAATGCCTTAAAAGAGCAATTATCTCGTTTTTTAGATTTTTCTGGAGACGGAGAAAATGCTGCTGTTTTGGTCAATAATTATGACTGGATGAAAGACTTCTCATTCTTAGAATTCATTAGAGACGTAGGTAAGCATATTACGGTAAACTACATGATGTCTAAAGACTCTGTGAAAAAGCGACTTTCATCAGAAGCTAAGGAAGGTATGTCATTTACTGAATTTACCTACCAATTGGTTCAAGGGTATGATTTTCTGCACTTGTACAGAGAACATAATTGTAGCCTTCAAATGGGCGGTAGTGATCAGTGGGGTAATATTACCACGGGTACAGAATTAATTAGAAGAATAGCCGGTGGTAAAGGGTATGCACTTACGTGCCCGTTAATTACAAAGGCAGATGGTACTAAGTTCGGTAAAACAGAAGGCGGTAACGTTTGGTTGGATGCTGAAAGAACATCACCATATAAATTTTACCAATACTGGTTGAACACATCAGATGATGATGCCAATAAATACATAAAGATTTTTACTTTTTTAGGTCAACAAGAAATTGAAGATTTAATAAAAGAACATGCAGAGGCACCGCATTTAAGAATACTTCAAAAGAGATTGGCCGACGAAATTACCGTTATGGTACACTCTAAAGATGATTTAGATAATGCAGAACGTGCAAGTCAAATTCTGTTCGGTAAGTCTACAGCGTCTGATTTAAAAGGATTGAATGAAAAAACATTCTTAGAAATTTTTGATGGCGTACCGCAAGCAGAACTTTCAAAATCTGAACTGACAGACGGTCTAGATATGATTGGGGCATTAGCAGCCAAAACTAACTTTTTAGGATCTAATGGTGAGGCAAGAAGAGAATTAAAGCAAAATTCGATTTCGGTAAATAAAGAGAAAGTAAAAGAAGCGTTTTTGATTACTACCGATGATTTGATCAATGATAAGTTTGTCTTGTTACAAAGAGGTAAGAAGAACTACTTTGTATTGGTATTTAACTAGATAAAACTTTTTTAGACTGTATTTTATGAAGTTGAAACTTGTAGCAGTATTGTTCTTGTTATTTATTTCTTGTAGTGATGATTATCCATTAATTGCAGATGCTGAATTAGAAGGCGAATGGACGCTTTCTGATGTTATCTGTTATTGCGGATTCGAATCTGATATTGATTTTTCTTTGACGACAATAAGTTTTAATCCAAATAGAAATAGCGTAACCGTTACCAGTGAAGGTGAATACTCTTTTTTTAGAAATAATGGAGACCATACTTATGGCGGACAAGCCAATAGAATTAATTTTTCTGACGGCTCTGTATACTTTTTCGAAACTAAAGGTGAGCAACTTAAGCTTACGTATGAGGACAATCCTGATATTGCCGATGATGAAGTAACTTATGTATTTACGCGCTAAGAAAGATTAGGTCATTTAGCGTAGCAATTTTTAAATATTTCTTGCAGATAAGCGTTTGTTAGCATAAACCCCCAAGTTATGTTTAAGAAGAGTATTGCTATTATCTGTTTGTTTACAATATTTACTGCTTGCGATAAGCTCGATGAGTTGACAAAGTTCGATATGGAATATAGCCAACGAGCTACCATACCTTCTTCTGCAGGAATTGATTTGCCTTTCGATGTTTTTACTCCAGAAATGGAGACGAATTCAGAATCTACTTTTGAAGTAAACGATACCCGAAAAGACCTTATTGAAGAAATTAAGTTGACCGAATTAGAATTGGTTATCATTTCGCCAGAAAGTGCTGATTTCAGCTTTTTAAATTCTATAGAAGTGTATATCTCTGCGGATGGATTAGAAGAAATTAGAATTGCGAGTTTAGACGAAGTTCCTGAAGATGCTGGTAATAAAATAACTTTAGATACTTCAGATACAGATTTGAAAGAGTATATAAAGAGCGATGAATTCAGCTTGCGATTAAATACCGTTACCGACGAGTTAATGAGCAGCGACCACGAATTAGAGGTGAATTCCACCTTTTTTGTAGATGCCAAAATATTAGGACTTTAATTTAAGATTGTCTTAACGCAACTATTTTCTAAGTTGGGTATCTTGTAATTAGTTAAACATCTTTGTTCTATGAAAAGATATGCCCTTTTGTTCTTGTTTCTTGTATTTCTTGCCTCTTGTGCTAATGACGATGATTTCGGTTTAGAGTCAACACAATTTGTATTCTCAGAGCAAAAATGGGAGTTAACTCAAATGTCTGGCAGTTTTCAAAACTCAGAAACTGCAGGAGAGGAAATGGAATGGCAAGAATATTACATTTTTTCACCAGAAGGTACTTTTGTAAAATCGAGAACTATTGGTGATGAGCTTGTTGAGGCTACGGGTAATTTTGAGGTCGTAGAATATGAAAATGATCTTAATCACTACCTAGAACTTACTTTTGAAACCGGTAACGAATTAGCAGGTAATTGTACGGGCGACGATAAAGAGCTTTTAATGTACAGAAATTCAACCACGATTTCAAGCCTGTGGATGGCTTGCGACGGACCTGGGTTAGATTATTCGCTGAGTAAGAATTAAAGCACCATTAAATTGCACCCTCTAATATCAGAATTATCGAATCTTCCGATAATTTCAAAAGTGCTGTCTTGGTTTATTTTACCTAAATCTTGAGTGGCAATAAAGGAGCATGAATTGATGTTTGCTAAATCGATTACATTGATTCCGCCAGATTTGCCATTGTTTAAATAGCTAAGTGGGTCTTCGGTATCGCGCACTAAAATCTTCATCCAAGCTGGGCAGTCGAAAACCCCATTTCCTTTAGAGTATGCTTGCGACAAAAGTTCTGTCATTCCGTATTCAGAATGTATGTTTTGTACACCAAATCCTGTTGATAGCAACTCATGTAATTCTTGACGTACAATTTCTTTTCTTCGCCCTTTCATTCCGCCAGTTTCCATAACAATAGTGTTATGGAAAGACATCTGGTATTGCTCGGTAAATTCTAGCAAGGCAAAAGAAACACCTATAATCAATATTTTAGTGTCCGTTTTTTGAAGTTCAATAAGTAGCTCGTGCAGTTGTTCGTATTCATTTAAAAAGAATCCGCTATTTGGGTGATTCGATTTTTTAATCAAATCATCTGCCATATAGATTAATGAAGAGCCTGTGCGTTCTAGATAAGAGGGTAACAGAGCAAGAACACAATAGTCGGCAATATCTCCGTAAAAGTGGTTGAAAGCCTTTAAATAACTCTGCTCGTAGAGATTTAAGTCGGTAACAAAGTGCTTACTGGTTTCACTACCTGTGGTGCCGCTACTGGTAAATGTAATTTCTGGTGTATCGGTCGTGCTAAGAACATCTTTAGACTTAAAGAATTCTATAGGTAAAAAAGGAATCTGTTCTAAAGTTTGAACAGCATCTGGTTGCACGTTTAAATACGTGCAAAAATTTTGATAGACTATGTTGTTTTGGTATTGAAACTTGAAGATACGCAATGCTTGGGTTAGAAAATCCCCATCCGTTTGTATATCAAAAATAGCATTATGCTTCATGTTCGGTACCAATTCTGGTAAAGGTACTGAACCAAATTATTTTAATTGTTTTGAGATGAAAATATGTAGGTTATTTATTTCACCACAAGCTTGCGGGTAATTGATTTTTCGTTTTCAGTTACTTGAACAACATAAACACCAGGTGATAATCTAGAAATGTTCATTGCCTTTGTAGATAATTTTTCGGTTAAGACTAGCTCACCGAATACATCATAAACTCTAACCTCTTTAAGGTTGTTGTTTTGTGTTGTTACATAAACAACATCTGCTATTGCTGGGTTGGGGTATAATTTGAAACCGACAATTTCATCGTTACGTAGGTTGTTGATATCTATAGTGTCTTGGGCATATACCCCAACGGAGACTACCATAAATAGCATAAAGTAGATTTTCTTCATTTGATATTGATTTGGGATCAACACTTCAAAGGTATGGTTAAGTGTAGCTTGAACACCGAAAATGTTGTGAAAGCTAAATTTATGTAGGTCAATGAAATACGTGAAGTATTTCGTCGTAAAAACGTGTAGTTAACCGATAGTGGTTAATTGAAAATGAGAGAAGGAAAACGTATAATTGGGCTATTTTACAATTAACTTACGTGTACACATCTTGTTTTTTTCAAGAACACGTAATACGTAAACACCGGCATCTAGATCAGAAAGGTTTAATTCTTTACCTAAAATCGTTGTCTTTAATAACAACGTACCAAATACATCGTAGATGAAAATTTCTTTAGGTGCGTTAATATTTGTGGAGATATAAACTTTACCTGTAGTAACCGGATTTGGATACATACTAAAACCATCAATATCTCCATTGCTTTGGGTACTTTGTCCATAGCTGAAAGAAATAATAAAAAAGAAGATGATTAGGTAAAGGTGCTTCATATATAGCTGGTTACAAATGCTATGCCACAAATATAGGAATTTAACAGTCCTTTTTATTTTTGTAAGAGTAGATATTGTGAAAAGATCGATGAAATGCAATATAATCGATGAAATGCACTATTTATGACCTTAACTACCTATTTTATTGTGGTTTTAAGTAGCGTGTAGTCTTTAATTGTAAGAATTATTCTAAACAAAAAAAGCCCGCAATTTGCGGGCTTTTAAAATATATATAATACTGTTAATTAGTTTCCAGTTGCCCAAGCAAAAATTGCAACATCAACTGCAGTTCCATTAAAAACATCGTCTTCAGCTGTAGTAAGTGCAGTTTCGTCAACAATTACATTTTCTAAAGGACCATTGTCTTTCATGTCTACATTAGTATCATAACCAGATAGGCTTACGTTAGTTAAGGTAGCACCAGAAGTCGCTTTGAATTGTAAAGCAGTACCGCCAACAGTAGAAACAGCAGTAAAGTCAATTAACTTAGGATTACCGTTTGCTTTATCAGCTTCAACAGCAGTTGAAAAACCTTCAACATTATGTAGTACATAAGCAGTTGTTACAGTTCCGTTCCAACCTTCTGTCCAGTCAATAGAATCATCTTGGTTGTTTTCGAAATACAAGTTAGTAGCAGAAACTGTTCCGCCAAAGAACTCAACTCCGTCATCTTCACCATCGATCATAGCAACATTGTCAATAGTTGTTCCAGAGCCTATAGCGTAAAGTGTAAGTCCGTTGTACTGAGATTCAGCATCAATTTGAGCACCAGCATTCTTAATTATCAAGTAGCTAATTGAACCAGAATTGTCATCATCAGTAGTACCACCATATTTAAAGTTACCTACTTCAGCAGTTGCATCTACTCCTTCTGTAGTAGTGGCATCACCTAAAATCACTAATCCGCCCCAATCTCCAGGATTATCGTTTGTAGAAGTCATAACTACTGGGTTAGCAGCAGTACCTTCTATTGAAATCATTCCACCTTTTTGTACTACAATATAAGTTTCAGTTTCGTCGCCAGACTCAACTTGAGCAGTAATTTTTGTACCTGCAGGTATTGTAAGTGTAGCGCCATCTTCAACGCTTAAGTTTTTAGATAAGAAGTAGTTTATACCTGCATCTAAAGTAAGGTCGCTAGTTAAGTTACCTGTTAAAATGCTGCTACCTACGGCTGCATCTGTATTTACCCAATCAAAAATTGCGATATCAACTGTTGCATTTGCATTGTAGCTATTGTCTGGGTTACCAGCTTCACCTTCTATAATTACGTTAGCCAAAGGACCATCGTCTTTCATGTCAATCGAAGTTTCGTAACCACTCAAAGAAAGTCCGGTTATCGTTGCTCCAGAAGTTGCTTTGAATTGTAAAGCAGTACCACCTACAGTAGAAACGGCAGTAAAGTTTATTAATTGAGGATTTCCATTCGCTTTATCAGCTTCAACAGCTGTAGAGAAACCTTCTTTAGTATGAAGAACATATGCATTGGTAACAGTACCGTTCCAACCTTCTGTCCAGTCGATAGAGTCATCTTGGTTGTTCTCGAAGTATAAGTTAGTAGCAGAAACAGTTCCGCCAAAAAACTCAACACCATCATCATCACCATCGATCATTGCAACGTTGTCAATAGTTGTACCAGAACCTACAGCATAAAGCGTAAGACCATTGTATTGAGATTCTGCATCGATTTGAGCACCTGCATGCTTTATAATTAAATATGAAATTGAACCAGAATTATCATCATTTGTAGATCCACCATATTTAAAGTTACCAACTTCTGCAGTTGCGTCAACACCTTCGGTAGTAGTTGCATCACCTAAGATTACTAATCCGCCCCATTGACCAGGTTGACCACCTGTAGATTGCATAGTTACAGGAGCAACAGCTGTACCCTGTACATCTATTTCACCACCTCTTTGAACAACAATGTATGTTGAAGTTTCGTCACCTGTTTCAACAGTTGCGTTGATTACGGTTCCTGCAGGTATAATTAATTTAGCCCCAGCTTCAATACTATAATTTTTTTCTAATGAATAGGTTTTAGTAGCGTCAAGTGTTCTTTCTTCAGTTAATTCACCAGTTAAAACTGTGCTTTCTTCTGGGTTTGTTGCTTCGCAAGCAGTACAAGAACCACCACAATCTACACCTGTTTCATCACCATTTTTTATACCATCGGTACAAGTCGGTGCTACAGCATCTGGTCCATTATCTGGATCATTATCATCACTACTACAACTGGCAAAGGTAATAGCTGCTGCAAGAGCAAAAACTTTTACAAAATTTTTCGTTTTCAATTTCATAATAAACATTTTAAAAGATTAAAATTAAAGATTAGTGAGTATTGAGAGTTTCTAATTAGAATTTGTAATTAAGCCCTAAGCTTATTCCCATACCGGTAGAGTAAGAGCTAACAGTTTGCTCTAATTCTATTTCAGTTACCGGATTGCGAATTAATTGTGTTTGTTTTATTTCTGGATTTAATAAGTTTTTACCTGTAAGGCTTACTTTAATATGCTCACCAAATTCTTTACTGATTTGGGCATTTAAGACTACGAAACCATTTTCAACGATAGCGTCATCATAAAAAATGTCTCTATTGGTTTGATCGGTAGGTACCCCTAAAGAATAAATTTTGTCTGATGCGTAATTTGCATTTATAGATGCTGCAAATGGATTGTCACCAGCAGTATCATAATTTAAACTAGTATTGAAAATCCAATCAGAAGCACCTTGAAGATCGGTTTTGGTGATACCTTTATATTGAAAGCTTCTTAACAAATTACCTTCATCGTTATAAATTTCTTTTAAATCTTGTTGATGCCACATACGGGTTACATTAAGAACCATGTTAAGGTTGTAACCAGATTCTGAACCATCGTCATCGTTGTAAGAAGGAGTTACTAAATCTAATTTAGTTTCTGCTTCAAGACCAAAAATTTCAGCTTTCTCACCAGAGTTGAAGTAAGAGAAAATACCTGCAGAACCTCTTTCTCTAACTCTGTTGATTGGGTCAGATATATCTTTATAGAATGCAGCAACAGAAACAAGTTGAGCGGCAGACGGAAAGTATTCCCATTTTAAATCTAGATTAATATCTTTTGAAGCTATTAAATCTGGATTACCTCTAGTTATTTGACCAGTAGGAGAAACATAGTTAAAAGGCGCTATTTCTTTAAATTCTGGTAATGTAATCGTGCGGCTAACTGCTAAACGTAATGCGTTTAGTTCGTTAATAGTGTACTTTATATTTAAGCTAGGGTAGAAGTTGCTGTAATCTTGATTGCTGTCTCCTGTTCTAGGCGAAAGGTTTCCTATATCGTAAGCAACTTTAATTTCATCTCTTTGAAAACGTAGGCCTGCATCAAAATTCCATTGTTCAAGTCCGACATTAAAAGAAAAGAATGCAGCTTTAGAATCTAAAGTTCCTAAATAGATGTCTTTTCTTTCGTCATTTGCATTTGAGCCTAAAAGATTAATTTCTAAGAGTCCCGCATCAAAATAAGATTGACGAAAAACTGCACCAAGATCATCAATAGATGATGGGTTAACTGCATTTGTATTCACTTCTTCTACACCAACAAATTCAGAACTAAAATCTCGTTCTTTATTTCTATAGGAAAGACCAAAGTTTAACTTAAAGTTTCTTGTTTCCTCATCAATGATTTTTAATTCGTCTTTTAAGTAAGCACTGAATTCGTTGTCCTCAATTTTTTGACTCGACTTACGTTGTTGAAAACCACCATTTCTACCTAGTTGAACAAGTGTGCCATCTGGATCAAAATTGACTTCATTTCTAATTCTATTTGGTTCATCGGCATTTAATAGGTTATAACCTGCAGCCCAATTCAGTGTGTTTTTCTCACCAATTTGATGTCTACCTATTAATTGCGTTACTAATAGTCTAGTTTGTTTTGTGTTCTGATCTCTAATAAATTGAAAAAGTCCTTCACTAGGGCTAGTTTCTTCAAAGATTGTTGCCTCGCCATTACGACCGCCTTCAAAAACATTTTCATCTAGTTTATTAACGAAAAAGGTGCTTGACTTAATTTTGTTTTTAGCGTTGGCTAAATAAGTAATATCTAATAACCCCGTATTTACAATTTTCTTTTGATACGTAGTTGCATCTGTAATTGTATCATCTATAAAGTTAGAACGGTATTGTCTAAAGACCCCTTCTCTATGCTCAAAAGATCTTGAGTGAGAAGCTGTAAAGAATATAGCAAGCTTATCTGCTATTTTCTTACCTGCTGCGATAGACATAGAATAGTCCATCGGGTTTTCTTGTCGTAAAGTATTCCACCCTTGGTTAGTAATTAACTGTTGTGTCGAAAGATTTTGGTCGTAGAAACCGAATGTTGTATTCTTAGAATTCTGTGATATTCTAAAGTTATCGTAAACTCCGCTTTTAGCTACATTAGAATTTACACCACCAGAAACGCCAATTGCTAGTTCACTAGAACCCGCTAATTCTCTAGAAGTAATATTTACTGTACCAGAAGCTTGATCGGCAGACCCTTCTACTCCGTATGTTTTACTGATACTTACATTCTGAAGAACACGTGTTGGGAATAAAGAAAGGTTGATATTCTTTTTGTCAATATCATCAGACGGCACAGGAAGTCCGTTTAGTGTAGAAGATAAATATCTATCACCTAATCCTCTAACGAAAACATCGCCAGAGGCTTCGCTACTAGATACCCCAGATATTTTTGTAGTTGCAGTAGCAGCATCAGATACTCCGATCTTAGCAAGTTCAACAGCACCTATGCTTTCTTTAATTTCGATAGCTCTTTTCTGATCCAATAATAACGCTGTCTCAGAATCTTTACGGGCTACAGTTGTTACTGTTACCTCGTCTAAAGAAACACCTTGCGATGCGCTAAGTGAAACATTAATAGTGGTAGACTTACCTGCTACAATTTCAACATTCGGCATTTCAACAGTTTCGTATCCTAAATAACTAAATGATATAGTATAGGTACCAGGCTCAATGTCTGAAATCTCATATAATCCGTCAAAATCAGAAGTAGTACCTTTAGTAGTACCTTTTAATAATACGTTTGCAAATGGTAATGGTTCGTCGTTTAATTCTTTGTCTGTAAGTGTTCCAACAATGCTTCCTGTGTCTTGTGCACTAGAAATAATAGCGATAAAAAGGAATGTAAAAAATAGTAACTTGTTCATTAGATATATCGATTCTTTAATCAGCGGCAAAGAAACAGAGAGGTTGTAATGTTCGGGTTAGATCCATGTTAAACATTTATTTTGTTAATGTTATGTAAACGTTACTACATTAAATCAATGTTAACTGACGTTGCAGTAATAGTATTATCTTTACTTTTGAGCGAATCAATCTAATTTGAAAACCATGAAAAAGAAGGACATTAAGATACTCTTAGTTGATGATGAACCAGATATTCTAGAGATAGTGGCTTATAATTTATCTGCTGAAGGGTACGATGTGTATACTGCTAAAAATGGAGCTGATGGTGTTGCCAAGGCAAAAAAGAAAATGCCACACCTTATTATACTAGATGTAATGATGCCCGAGATGGATGGTATTGAAGCTTGTGAGATTCTAAGAAGAACGCCTGGTATGGAAAATACTATTATTACCTTCTTAACTGCTAGAGGAGAAGATTATTCTCAAGTAGCAGGTTTTGATGCAGGTGCAGACGATTACATTACTAAGCCTATAAAACCAAAAGTTTTGGTTAGTAAAGTAAATGCACTTCTTAGACGATTAAAAAATGATGAAAATGCTCAAGAAGATATTACTCAGGTAGGTGATATCGTTATTAATAGAGAAGAGTACAAAATTATTAAGAAAGGTAAAGAGATCATTTTACCAAGAAAAGAGTTTGAGCTTCTTGCTTTATTAACTTCAAAACCTAGCAAAGTATTCAAAAGAGAAGTAATTCTTGATAAAGTTTGGGGTAATGAAGTGGTTGTTGGTGGTCGTACAATAGATGTACATATTAGAAAGCTTCGTGAAAAAATTGGAGAAGACCATTTTAAAACCGTTAAGGGAGTAGGATATAAGTTTGTACTCTAAATGGCTGCTAAAGTTCGTTCAAGAAAATCATATCGTTTTGCGTTTCGCTCATCGCTTTATATTGTAATAATCGGCATAGCTGTGCTAGCATTATTACAATGGCGATTTAGTACCATAAATTGGGGTATTTTGCTATTTGCAGCGTTGTTCTTTTTCATTATTTCTTTTATCACCTTACAATTAAGAATTGAAAAATTCATCTACAAACGAATCAAGAAAATTTATGACGATGTAGAGTTGTTAGAATCTAGTACTATACTCTCGTATCCTGTTACTACTGATATGAGAACCTTAACTGCGGAAATTGAAAAATTTGCGAAGGATAAGAAAATTGAAATAGACACCTTAAAGATTCGTGAAGAATACCGTAAAGACTTTTTAGGTAATGTTTCGCATGAACTTAAAACACCATTATTTACTGTTCAGGGGTATCTAGAAACTTTGTTAGATGGTGCTATTGATGATAAAAATGTTCGTAAAAAGTATCTAATTAGAGCTAATAAAGCGGTAGATCGATTAATTTATATTGTAAAAGATTTAGACCTAATAACCAAGTTAGAAGTTGGGCATCTTACTCTTGAAAAGCATTCGTTCGATATTATAGATTTAATACAAAGTGTATTTGATCTATTGGAGATGAAAGCGGCGAAGAAAAATATAACCCTGACTTTTGATATGGAATATGTTGATCCCATATTCGTATTTGCCGATAAAGAGAAAATACAACAGGTGCTAACCAATTTGCTGGTTAACTCCATTAAGTACGGCAATGACAATGGTACAACCGAAGTAAGTGTAGAAAACTTGGTCAAGAACAAGGTTATTGTAAGAGTAACTGATAATGGTGAAGGTATACCTGCGGTTCATATTCCTCGACTTTTTGAACGTTTTTACAGGGTAGATCAAAGTGGTAGTCGTCGTGAAGGTGGCTCTGGGTTGGGTCTTGCCATTGTAAAACATGTAATAGAAGCACACGGAGAAAAAATCTACGTAGAAAGCGCTGTTGAGGTCGGTTCAGAGTTTTCTTTTACCCTAGAGAAAAGTATCGTTCAAATAGAGGAAGTACAATAATCGCTAACCCTCTCTTTTTTCTTAGATTTGCCGCAGTTTAGATGTAATAATTGTGGGAAGTAAAAATAAATTAAAGAGATTTCAAGAAAACGAGACGTTTTCAAACGTAATTCAACCAACAAGAGAAGAAGTGGTAGGCGGTTTCCCGTTGAAGGGAAAGTGGAATACCCATTTCAAAAACGATAACCCTATTGTATTGGAATTGGGTTGTGGTAAAGGAGAGTACACCGTTGGTTTGGCGAAAAAATTTCCGAATAAGAATTTTATCGGAATTGATATAAAAGGCGCCCGATTTTGGAAAGGAGCGAAAGAGGCTGTAGAGGGAGATTTACCTAATGTTTGTTTTATTCGAACTCAAATCGAATTGGTGGATCATCTTTTTGGTAAAGAAGAGGTATCTGAAATTTGGATCACCTTCCCTGATCCACAGATAAAATATAAGCGTACTAAACACCGTATGACCAATGCGGTATTTTTAGAGCGCTACAAGCAAGTACTAAAACCTGAAGGAACCGTAAATCTTAAAACAGATAGTGAGTTCATGCATGGGTATACTTTAGGTTTGTTACATGGTCTTGGTTTAGAGGTGCTTTATGCCAACCACGATGTGTATAAGAATGAAGGTAGCCCTAAAGAAGTCTTAGAAATACAGACTTTCTATGAAAATCAGTATCTTGAAAAGGGAAAGCCTATTACTTTTATTAGGTTCAAGGTAAACTGATTCAATGCAACAATTACCTATTTTATTTGTATTCACTTTAGGTGCGGCTTTCTTCGCGTCACTACCACCCGGTTTGCTGAATTTAAATGCGGCAAAGACCAGTGTAGAAAAGGGAAAAGCAAATGGAATAATTTTTAGTTTGGGTGTTGCACTTGCCGTAATGTTGCAAACGTATGTATCGGTACGAATTGCCAAACTAATTTCTAGAAATCAGCATGTTATAGAAATATTAATGCAATTGGCATTGGGTATTTTCTTTGTGTTGGCAATAGTATTTTTTATAAAGGGCAAAAAGCAAGAGAATAAGCCGTTCATACTTACCGAGACTAAAAAACGAAATAGTTTTTCTAAAGGCGTATTCTTGGCACTTATTAATCTTTTGGCGATACCATATTATAGCGGTTTGAATACGGTTTTTCATTCGCAAGGGTTTATGACCTTTAAAATAATAGATGAGGTTTTGTTTATTCTTGCTGCAGGTAGTGGCACTTTTCTGGCTATGTATTTATATGTCATCTATTTTAATAAGTGGGAGCATAAAACAAAATCATTCTCTAAGAATAGTAATTTTATTTTAAGCGGATTAATGGTGTTGCTATTTGTAATCACTGCTTTTAGATTGTTTAATTAAACGGATGTAGCCGATGAAACCTGAAAATGAGAATTTCTTTGAAAGAGTATATCAGGTAGCGCGGTTAATACCTGAAGGGCGTGTAACTTCTTACGGCGCTATAGCTAAATATTTAGGTGCGGCACGTAGTGCAAGAATGGTAGGTTGGGCAATGAATGCATCGCATAATATGGATGACATTCCTGCACATAGGGTGGTCAATAAAGCAGGTTTACTTACTGGAAAACATCATTTTGATGGTACCAATCTCATGCAACAACTGTTGGAAGGTGAGGGAGTAGTAATTAAAGACTTACAAATAGTACAATTAGAAAATTACTTTTGGGATCCATTTACAGAGCTCAAGGCGGAATTATAAGACTATTGAAATGTCAAAGTAAATGTTGTCTTTTCATTCGATACTACCCGAATTGACCCACCGTGCATTCGCATAATTTGCTTGCTTAAGCTTAAACCGATACCTGTTCCAGTATTTTTTGTGGTGAAAAACGGAACAAATATTTCATCTAATAACTCCGCAGAAACCCCAGGACCGTTATCGGTAACCGTAATATATTTTTTACCCTGCGCATCTTCTTCAGCTTTTATAATGATGCTACCTTGATCTTGACCTTCAAGCGCTTGTTGGGCATTTTTGCCAAGGTTTAAAAGTATTTGGGTAATCTGTTTTTCGTCAATATAAAGTTCTAGATTTTCAGGTTCAGATGATACTTCTAAGGTAATATTATGTCCGTTGGTATACTCTTGTAATAATAACCGTACTCTTTCTAAAATCTTGCTAGCGGGTATTAATTCTCGATCAGGTTCAGGTACACTTAAAAATGTTCGGTACGACTGTACAAAACTCATTAAATCATTGCCTTGTTCTTTAATAACCTCTAAACCTTTTGCAGAATTTTTTATTTGAAGTTCTCCGAATTCTTCGGGCGTAGAAAGCACATTTCCTTTTTTAAAGTATTTTAAGATAGACTCAGAAATAGAAGTAATCGGAGTAATGGTATTCATGATTTCATGGGTTAGAACACGAATTAGTTTCACCCAAGAATCAGTTTCTTTATCATCTAATTCTTTTTGAATATCATGAACAATGACCAATAATAACTGCTTGCCTTCAATTGCTATGGGCGTACATTTTAAGGTCAATTCCTTTTTGCCACGTTCATTGCCTAAAGAATATAGCGTGCTTTCAAAAGGCTCTAAAGATTCAAATAGACTATAGAGATTAGGGTCTATTTGCTTTAATTGCTTAACATGATTTAAGGGCCTGTAATTTAATAAGTTTTGTACCGTGGGGTTCGCGTATAAAATATGCCCCTTGTCATTAACGGTAAAAATACCAATGTCTGCTTGCCTTAATATTTCTTGGTAATACTGCTCTTGGGCTTGTTTTTTTACATGAATATCTTGAATCATTCCATTCAGCATATTCAAGCTTTGGTTGAGTTCTTCAATAGATTTTACACTCAGTTTTTCAGGAAAACGTAAGGTAAAATCTTCATTCTTTATCGCATCAAAGAAATAAGCAATTTTTCTATTGGTCTGATTCACGTAATGTATGAGTCCGTATGTCTGTCCTATAAAAACAAGACTTAAAATAACACTGAGCAGGTAATGTTCTTTAAAAAATAGAAATGCGGTGAGTAGCGCACAAACGGCTATCAGAATAATCCTGAAAACAAGCTGGTAGTATATACTTTTGCTGACCATTATTTACCCGATTTTTTAAGTTTATTGTAAAGCGTTTGTCTCGAAATACCCAATTGATCGGCAGCGGCACTGTAATTTCCTTCATGGTCGTTCAGCGCTTTATTGATCATCACCAGTTCCATTTCTTCTAGCGTTTTTGGTCCGCCTTCAATGGTTACCGTAGTCTTGGTATCTAACAGAAAATCGGTTGGTTTTAATACATTTCCTTCAGAAAGTATAACAGCACGTTCCATGGTATGTAAAAGCTCTCTTACATTACCAGGCCAGGGGTAGCTCATTAATTTCTCTTGTGCAGATTGATTGATTTTTAAACTAGGTTTGCCGTATTTATTGGCGAATTTTTTCAAGAAGAAATCAGATAATACTAAAACATCATTGTCACGATCGCGCAATGCAGGTACCTGTACTTGTATGGTGTTTATTCGGTATAAAAGATCTTCACGAAACAATCCGTCAGCAACCATTTGGTCTAGATTGCAATTGGTAGCGCAAACCAATCTTATATCTACTGGTACAGGTTTATTGGAGCCTACACGCACAACAACCCTATTTTGAATAACAGATAATAGTTTTGCTTGCATTTGTAAAGAAAGGTTTCCTATTTCATCTAAGAAAAGCGTACCTCCATTTGCAGCTTCAAACTTACCTGCGCGATCATCTTTAGCATCTGTAAAAGACCCTTTTACATGACCAAAAAGTTCACTCTCGAATAAATTCTCTGATATGGAACCCATATCTACCGAGATAAAAACCTCGTTATTTCTAACAGATGATTTATGAAGCTCTCGGGCGATGAGTTCTTTTCCTGTGCCATTCTCGCCAGTAACTAAAATATTCACATCGGTTTTGGCAACTTTCTGTACTAGAGTAAGAACACTGTTCAATGCTTTAGAATTCCCGATAATGTAATTTGAATTCTGATTTATGACTTGCTTAAGGTTATTCTCTTTTTGTTTTAAATGCTGAACTTCTTTCTGTGACTTTCTAAGCTCATAGGCAGATTTTACGGTAGTTAATAGTCGCTCATTGTTCCAAGGTTTCAATACAAAATCGGTAGCGCCTTCTTTTATGGCTTCAACCGCAAGTTCAACGGCACCATAAGCTGTCATCATAATGACCGATATATGTGAAGCTTTCTTTTTTATCTCTCGTAACCAATATAATCCTTCGTTACCGGTATTCACTCCCGCAGAAAAGTTCATATCCAATAAAATGATATCAATTTCATTTAGGTTCGGGAAAGAGGTAAGCAGGTTGGGATTTGATATGGTTTGAACACTTTTATATTCAAACTGTAATAATATCTCTAAAGCGCTCAATACACTTTTGGTATCATCTACTACAAGTATTTTAGCATCTATCATGGTAAATTCTATTAACTGATTTAAATCTACACATAGAAGTTTATATTTTCATGGCAGTGTAAAAATTTTTGACATTATCTGTACAACATTTTTACACTGGTAAATAAGTGGCGATTATTTTAATGTTGTAATAAGCTGTTAATCAATATTTTAAAATTATGGCACGTATATAGTATAGAGAATGGCATACCAATGAAGAAATGAATCAAAAATTTAAAATAACGACACTTTTACTACTCTCTATTTGGGGGTCTATACATGCTCAAGAAAACTGGACATTAGATGAATGTGTTTCTTATGCAATGGGGCATAATTTGCAGTTGAACGACTTTAAATATACCAATCAATCTAACAGAGAAACCTACAGGCAATCGGTTCGTAATTTGTTGCCATCGGTAAATGCTTCTTCAAGCTATCTTATTAATTATGGTAGAGCAGAAGATCCTAACACAGGTACATTCGTAAATCTAGATTTTTACTCGAATAACTACTCTTTAGAATCTTCGATTGATTTGTTTCAGGGGTTTCAAAAAATAAATTCCATAAAAGCTTCTAAGTTGTTATTTAAGGCAACACAAGAAGAAGTATTACAGCAAAAGTATTTATTGGCATTTAGAGTCATGCAAGCTTTTTATGATATTCAGTTTTTTGAAGGATTGGTAGAAATATCAAAAGAGCAATTAACGGTATCGCAATCGAACTATAGCTTAGTTGAGAAGCAGGTAGAGTTGGGGTTGAAAGCAGGTGCAGATTTATATGAAGCAGAATCTTTACTATTGACAGATAAATTGAACGTAACTCAAAGCAAAAATCAATTGGCTTCAGCGAAGTTGACCTTGATTCAAGAAATGAATTTAGAGAACACTTCAGATATAACGATCCAGAAAGACTTAGAAGAAATAGTATCAGAATTTAATAGTCAAGAAATGAAATCTGATTCCGTTTACACCGAGGCAAGGGAGTTTATACCTATGATAAAAGCACAAGAATTTAGAGCAGAGGCGGCTAAAAAACAAGTGGCGGTTTCTAGAGGTAGATTATATCCTTCGCTATCGTTCTTTGCAGGTATTGGTACGGGGTATTTCGAAACTTTTAGAGATACATTAGGCAATACATTACCATTTAGAGAGCAGTTTCGAGATAATACCTCGCAATATATTGGTGTCAATTTAAATGTACCAATAAGTAATGGTTGGTCAGCAAGATCTAGAATAAAGCAATCTAAAATTGAAAAACTAAGAGCAGAGAATAATTTAAAAACGCAAGAACAAGTACTTTTTCAAGCCATACAAAAATTAGTGCAAGATTATAATTCTTTGCTGGTAGAATTGGTACAGAGCAATCAGAAAATGGAAGCGCAGAATTTAGCCTTTACCATAGCACAAAAACGATATGAAAAAGGATTGATAAATGCATTAGAACTTTTTACAGCTAAAAACTTATATGCGAGTGCGCAGAACGAAAACTTACAAGTAAAATTAAGATCAGAAATCAATAAGAGTACATTAGATTTTTATAGAGGCTTGCCAGTTTTTAATATTGAAGCCCCTAGCCCCCAAAGGGGGAACCAATAAAGCAAAACGTCTTTGCGAGGCACGAAGCAAACTGACGAACATAGAAGGAGCTGTTTTAAAAAAAGAAATGAAATTTTAATAAACAACATTATTGTTGGAGATAATTAAGTAACGAAAAACTATTAACCAACAACGAACAACGAACAAAGAATAAACGATTACGATGGATATAAAATTAGAAAAGAAAAAAGGATTGAAGCCAAAACATTTCGGCTATATCGCATTAGGTATACTGCTTTTATTTGTTGGGTATCAGCTATTGTTTGCCAGTTCTGTGTCAACCTTTAGAACAGAAAAAGATAAGCTTTCAATCGCTGAGGTTTCTGCAGGCAAATTTGATGATTATATTACTATTAACGGTAGTGTTGCGCCAATAGCCACCATTTATATGGATGCTTATGAAGGTGGTCGGGTAAGTGAGAAACTTATAGAAGAGGGTGCCATGGTAAAGAAAGGTGATATCATCTTGAAGCTAGAGAACATGAATTTGTACGAGCAGATTTTGGCTAGCGAAAGTAACTTGGCATTAAAGCAAAATGATTTAAGGTCAACCAAAATGAGTTTCGATTCAAGACAGGTAGAAGGCAGAAGGTCATTGGCGACGGCAAGTACAGACTTACAACGTTTGAAAAGAAATTATGAGCAGAACAAAGCCCTGTTCGATGATGAATTGATTTCTAGAGAAGCATTTCAGTTATCAAAAGAAAATTATGAATTATCTCAAAAACAGCATGAAATTATTAAAGTACAAACTGTACAAGATGATGAATTACGCTCAACATCATTAAAAGGTTTGGATACAGATTTAGACCGTATGCAAAAGACTTTGGGTATGGTTTACCAAAGACTAGATCACTTAAATGTTCGCGCTCCTGCAGATGGTCAATTAGGATTTTTAGATGCCGAAATTGGGCAAAGTATAGCACAAGGGCAGCGAATAGGGCAGATTAATGTACTTACTGATTATAAGATTGAAGCAGAAATCGATGAGCATTATATTGATAGGGTTAAAAGAGATTTAGTTGCGGTTTTAGAGCGTAACGGAACAGAGTTCCCGTTACGATTAAGAAAAGTATATCCTGAGGTTAGAAACGGTAGGTTTAAGGTTGATTTGGTTTTTACCGATAGCAAACCAGAGACCATTCGTTCAGGTCAGAGCTATAATATTAAATTACAGTTAGGCGAATCTAACGACGCACTATTATTACCAAAAGGTAGCTTCTTTCAAAGCACTGGCGGACAATGGATTTTTGTAGTAAACCCTGATGGAGGAGAAGCAATTAAGAGAAACATTAGAATAGGAAAACAGAATTCTAGATTCTATGAGGTTTTAGAAGGCTTAGAACCTGGAGAAAAAGTAATTACAAGTAACTATGATAATTTCGGTGAAGCTGAAAGAATAGTGTTGAAATAGCTTCGGCTTCGCTCAGCTACCTATAAAGTTCAGTTTCGAACCCTGAGCGTAGCCGAAGGGTGAAAAGGACGAAAGAATAGTATTAAAATAGAAAACCAACTGTCACATTTGGGGAAACTCAATGTCACTATAACAATCAAAAAAGTCGGAATATGATAACCATTACGAACCTTAAAAAAAGTTTTAGAACAGAAGAAGTAGAAACCTTGGCATTGAATAGTGTCAACCTAAAAGTAGAAGACGGTGAGTTTGTGGCTATCATGGGTCCGTCTGGTTGTGGTAAATCTACGTTGTTGAACATTATTGGAATGTTAGATAACCCAACAGATGGCAGCTACAATTTTGCAGGTAATGAAGTAGGCGGATTAAAAGAGAGTCAGCGTACCCAATTACGTAAAGGAAATTTAGGTTTCGTTTTTCAAAGCTTTAATCTTATCGATGAGTTAACAGTATTTGAAAATGTAGAGCTCCCATTAATCTATTTAAAGATGGGTAAGGCAGAGCGTAAAGAAAAAGTAATGAAAGTGTTAGAGCGTATGAAAATAGCGCATAGAGAAAAGCATTTTCCGCAGCAATTATCAGGTGGTCAGCAACAACGTGTGGCAATATCGAGAGCAGTAGTAACTAATCCGAAATTAATACTTGCCGATGAGCCAACAGGAAACTTAGATTCTAAAAACGGAATCGAGGTAATGAACCTATTAACAGAACTAAACCAAGAGGGAACCACAATAGTGATGGTAACGCATTCAGACAGAGATTCGCACTATGCTCACCGAGTAGTAAATCTATTCGATGGTCAAATTGTAACTGAAAGCCAGAACCGAGCAATCGGAGCCATGATGTAATCCCCCATGCCCCCGAAGGGGGTTGTTAGGAGTTTATTCATCAATCAATTATTGGCTATGTTCATTGAACAGAACCGAAGTGAAGACAACTAATCAGCCAAAAAACCAAACCTATCCCTTAATCACGGATAATAGAGTATCATCAATCAATCACCAAACCAATCCCCCTCCTTCGGAGGGGTTAGGGGAGGAAAAATCAAAAAATCATGTTTAGAAACCATCTTAAAATTGCTTGGAGAAGTTTAAAGAAAGATAAGCTCTTTGCCGCTATAAAAATTGGCGGTTTCGCTGTAGGTATTGCGGCATGTCTTTTAATTGCATTGTTCATTCGCAATGAGGTGGGTTTTGATCAACACTATGCCAATAAGGGTCAAATGTACCGTGTAGTTCTAGAAGGTATGTATAAGGGTGAAGTAATGAAAAGCACACACTTTCAATTACCTTTTGCAGATGCCTTGCAAAGCGATTTTCCTGAAATTATAAAAGCAGGAAAAGTTAATACAACAGGAATATTTGGAGCAGGTAAACGTGGTATTAGATTAGCTGGTGAGAAACAAAATAACCTAGAAGACGGATTTTTACTTGCAGACCAAGAAGCATTTGAGATCTTAGAAGTTCAGCTCGAACAAGGTAATGCAAGCACGGCATTGGCAAATCCGAAGAGTATTGTTATCTCAGAATCTAAAGCAGCAAAATATTTTAAAGGCGGTACGATTATAGGCGAAACAATCATTTTAGACAATGATGCTACAAAGCCATATACCGTAACCGGTGTTATGAAAGATGCACCTAAAAATTCACATTTAGCATACGATTTTTTAATTCCCATTGAGAACACCAATTCCAGTTGGACCAACCAAAACTACTTCACTTATATTCTAGTAGATCCAAATACAGATGTTCAGCAACTAGAGAAAAAAATGGTTTCTATTGTTGAGGACTATATCATTCCCGCACAACGAGAAAGAGGGCGCGCACCAGATTTTATTGATGTGCTAAGAACCATGGAATATAAGCTTCAGCCTATCACTGATATTCACTTGTATTCAGATATTAAAATGGCAGATGGACTAAAGCATGGCGATATTAGATTCGTTTGGCTATTTGCGGCTATTGCAGGTTTCGTGCTGCTGTTAGCGGTGATCAATTTTATAAATCTTTCTACCGCAAAATCAGCAAACAGGGCAAAAGAAGTGGGACTTAGAAAAACTATTGGTGCTTATAAAAGCAACTTGGTGGTTCAGTTCATGACCGAATCAATACTGTTCAGTTTTGTCTCTTTTATATTAGGGGTTTTATTGTCTTGGGCATTATTACCTTCTTTTAATACTATCGCATCAAAAACAATTGAAATGCCGTGGTCGGCGTGGTGGTTCATGCCAATTATATTAATTGCTGCGCTGTTAGTAGGTTCTTTGGCAGGGCTTTATCCTGCATTTTATTTGTCAGCTTTTAAACCAGTTAATGTATTAAAAGGAAGTTTGAGCATTGGTAGTAAAAGTGGAAAATTAAGAAGCGGACTCGTTATTTTTCAATTTTCTACATCTGTAATTCTGATTATAGCCACATTGATTATTTACCAACAAATGGACTTTATACTTCAAAAAGAATTGGGCTATGATAAAGAACAAGTGGTCATTCTAGAAGGAACAGGAGTTTTAGGAAATAGTGCCGAAAATTTTAAAGAACAATTACTGCAATTGCCACAGGTAAAATCGGCGACCATATCTAATTATTTGCCGGTAGATGGTGGCAGTAGAAACGGTAATACATTTAGAAGAGAAGATGAAGGTAATGAAGGTAGAGGCATACCTGCTCAAATTTGGAGAGTAGATTACGATTACATAAAAACCTTGGGAATTACAGTAAAATCAGGTAGGGATTTTTCTAGACAGTTTGCTTCAGACTCTTTGAATTCCATCATTATAAATGCCAATATGCAAAGAGAGCTTGGCTTGGATAATGCCGTTGGAAAAGAGATCAATAACAACGGACAACTATTTACGGTTATAGGGGTGGTTGATGATTTTCATTTTAAATCTCTAAAAGAAGATATTTCTTCATTGTCTTTAGTAATTGGTAAAGATCTGGGGTCCATATCGTTGAAGTTGGAAAAAGGAAATGTGAATCAGGCATTGGCATCTATCGAATCTGTATGGAATAAAAACATTCCCAATCAGTCTATAAATTATAGCTTTTTAGACCAAGAGTTTAGTCGTATGCATGACGATGTAGAGCGTATGGGTAAGATATTCAACAGCTTTGCACTGTTCGCCATATTGGTAGCATGTTTAGGGTTGTTTGCACTCTCTGCCTTTATGGTAGAACAACGTAAAAAAGAGATCAGTATTAGGTTAGTTTTAGGTGCACCATTTAAAAGTATATACCGACTACTAACGTTAGATTTTATGAAGCTTATTTTGATATCCATCATTATTGCAATCCCTATTGGTTGGTACATTATGAGCCGTTGGTTACAAGATTTCGCCTATCATATCACCATCGGTTGGGGCATATTTCTAGCTGCAGGTTTAATTGCGTTAACCATTGCAATACTGACTATAAGTTATCAATCTGTTGGTGCAGCATTAATACAACCTTTGAAAAGTTTACGAAAAGAATAAATATCCCATCCCCAGCCCATCCCGAAGGGAAGGGAGTAAAAAACGAGAACTATGTTTAAGAACTATATAAAAATCGCTTGGCGAAATCTTTGGAAGAATAAAGGCTATAGCCTATTGAATATTTTTGGTCTGGCAATAGGGATAACCTGTGCCGCTATGATCTTACTTTGGGTAGAAGATGAGGTAGGATATGATAAAGATTTTGCGAAACAAGATGTGGTGTATTACATACCTACCAACCAACAATACGATGGAGAATGGAGAACATTTTTTCAAGCTACTCCCGGTCCGTTAGCAGAAGTATTAAAGCAAGAAGTTCCAGGAATTGTAGGAGCTGCAAGAACAAAAAGTGATGATTTTTTGTTTCAGGTAGATGATACTTCTATTAATAAAAACGGACGATTTGCTGATCCAGATTTTTTAAGCATGTTCAGTCTAACTTTTGTAGAAGGCAATTTAGAAAGGGCTTTTAAAGATGTAGATGCCATTGTTATCTCACAAGAAACGGCTATCCAATTATTTGGAGAAAACACATCAGCCATTAATAAAGTGGTAAAAATAAATAACGAAACTAATTATACTGTCTCTGGTGTTTATGAAGATTTGCCAAACAATGTCACCTATACTTTTGACTGGTTGGCACCGTTTGAAAGATTTGCTGAGGGTAAAGAGTGGATGAAAGATTATGGGTCTAATTTTTCAGACACTTTTGTAGAACTTTCTCCAGAGGCAAATTTTGATGTTGTCAATAATAAAGTAAAAGCAATACTTCCTATGAAAACGGAAGATGACGAAACCATAGCATTTTTGTTTTCTATGAAAGACTGGCATTTACGGTCAGCTTTTGAAGGAGGCAAAAATATAGGAGGACAAATCACGTATGTAAGATTGTTCAGCCTTATTGCAATAATCATATTATTGATTGCCTGCATCAATTTCATGAATTTGGCTACCGCTAGAAGTGAAAAAAGAGCAAATGAAGTGGGTGTACGAAAAGTATTAGGCTCGGGAAGAAAAGGTTTAATATCTCAGTTTATGGCAGAGGCTGTAATCACAGCTTTGTTATCTGCTGTAATTAGTGTTTTGTTATTAAAATTACTGGTGCCACAGTTTAATATCATGATAGATAAACAACTAGACTTTAGTTTATTTAATACTACTCATATTTTAACCTTGGTCGGCATAACACTGGTGTGTGGTATTGTTGCGGGCTGGTATCCGGCGTTCTATTTATCTTCTTTTAAACCTGTAGATGTGTTGAAAGGAGCACGCAAAACAAAAGGGAGCGCATCATTTATTAGAAAAGGATTAGTAGCTACACAATTTGTAGTTTCCATCGTATTTATCATATGTACTATTATCGTCTACCAACAAGTACAATATGTAAAAGGACGTGACTTAGGATATGATAAAGAAAACCTGGTTAAGATACCCGTAACCGGAGATATGATTAAAAACTTCACCCCAATAGAAGAAGACATGAAAGCTTCGGGAATGATTGAAAGCATCGGACTCATTAATTCTGATATTTTATCCGGTGGAAATAATACATCTAATTTAGAATGGCAAGGAGGTGTCGATACAGAAAATGTGCTGGTATCTATTAGAAGTATTACATCAGATTTCTTTAATACCGCTGGGATGGAGATTGTAGAAGGTAGAGGATTTAGTAACAACCCTGTTCAAGACAGTACCAATATTATTATAAGTGAATCTTTTGCAAAGTTGATGGGTAGTGGCAGTGCTATAGGCAAAACGGTAGAAGGTGATTACCCAGTAATTGGTGTGGTAAAAGATTATTTATACGATGACATGTACGGATCTAGTGATCCGGTTATATTTTTTAATAACCCTAGTGATGCAAGTTTTATGTACGTAAAAGCGAAGTCTGGTATAGCAACAACATCGGCTTTGACAGCTATGGAAGCGTCTTTAAAAAAGTTTAATCCCGCATTTCCTTTCGAGTACGAATTTGTAGATGACACCTATGATGCGAAGTTTAAAAGTGAAAAGTTGATAGGTAGCCTTTCTCAGGTTTTTGCATTACTCGCCATTTTGATTTCATGTTTAGGCTTGTTCGGGTTATCAGCCTTTACAGCAGATCAACGTAGAAAAGAAATTGGAGTTCGTAAAGTATTAGGATCTAGCATTACAGGTATTGTAGGCTTGTTGTCTAAAGATTTTATGCAATTGGTAGTGATAGCAATTTTAATTGCTAGTCCGCTTGCATGGCTATTAATGCAAAATTGGTTAGAAGGGTATTCTTATCGTATTTCTATAGATCTATGGGCTTTTGTAATTGCAGGTTTTGTCGCTATTGTTATAGCGTTAGTAACGATAAGCTTCCAAGCTTTAAAAGCAGCTAGAGCGAATCCGGTTAAAAGTTTACGTACAGAGTAAAATCCCATCCCCCAACCCTTCCGAAGGGAAGGGAGTAAATAATAATCACCAAGCCATTCCCCCTCCACTTGTGCTGAGCGTAGCCGAAGTATTGGAGGGGTTAGGGGGAGGAAAAAACGAGAATCATGTTCAAAAACTATCTAAAAATTGCTTGGCGTAACCTAACTAAGAATAAAGGCTATTCAATTATTAATATTGGCGGACTGGCAATTGGTATGGCTTGTTTTCTAATGATTTTGATGTTCATTAATAACGAACTTTCATATGATGGCTATCATGAAAAGGGAGATAACATCTATAGGGTTGTGCATCACATGGATTCTAATAATGCAAAAGATAAATGGATTTGGGGAAATGCCCCTGTTGGTCCAGCACTCAAAGAAGATTTTTCAGAGGTTATTGAGAAAGTACAATTTTCGGGAAGGTCAGATGTATTGTTAGAATACAACTCCAATTCATTTCAAGAGAGTGATTGCTTTTATGTAGATGCTTCTGTTTTTAATGTATTTACTTGGCCTTTAATTTCTGGTAATCCAGAAACGGCATTAGAGGCGCCATATTCCATCGTACTGACCGAAACCACGGCGAAAAAGTATTTTGGTAATGAGGATCCTATGGGTAAAGTAATTGAAGGTGTTGGTGGTAGGGCCAATGATGGGCAGTACACGGTTACCGGTATTATGAAAGACGTACCTCAGAATTCACATTTTAGTTTTGATGTATTGCTTTCCATGAGTTCATTTTATCAATCTAGACCCGAGATATTTGATGCTTGGGGCTACGTAGATTTTTACACCTACTTTTTGGTAGGCAAAAATTTTAATGTCGATGCCTTTCAATCAAAAATGCCAGATTTTTTAGATAAACGCCGAGATGAAGAGGAAAAAGAGTATTTCTATAATCTTAGTTTCGAACCATTAAAAGATGCCTATTTAAAATCTAGTGCCGTTCGTCAACCAGGTATTGTAGGTAGTCTGCCAAACATTTACATTTTTGCTATAATCGGTCTTTTTATACTTGTAATAGCGAGTATAAATTTTATGAATTTGGCTACCGCAAGATCTATGGAGCGGGCAAAAGAAGTAGGGGTCAGAAAAGTTATTGGTGCCGATAAAAAAGGACTTGTTTACCAATTCTTAGGTGAGTCTTTGGTTATGGTAATAATATCTGCAATTATAGGTTTGGTATTGGTTTTTATGTGTATTCCATGGTTGTCTAGCATTACGGGAAAGCAATTTAATATCAACGAAATTTTTAACTCTTACATGTTGCCATTGTATTTTGGTACAGCTATCATTACCGGTTTATTTTCAGGTAGTTATCCCGCGTTTATTTTATCAAGCTTTAAGCCTGCCAGTGTCTTAAAAGGGTTAATAAGCTCATCGCCACAAGGAGTGAACCTTAGAAAAGGCTTGGTGATATTTCAATTCAGTTTGTCTATTGCTTTGATCGCGAGTACGGTTATCGTGTATTTTCAATTAGGGTTTATGCTAAACAAAAATTTAGGTTTTGACAATGAGCAACAATTAGTGCTAGATTTCAATTGGGATGGTCAAATACTTGACAACATTGAAACGGTAAAAGATGAACTTAAAAGTATACCAGAAGTCATTTCGGTTGCAGGGTCAAGAACGGTACCTGGCGGTCATTTTCCGGCAGCAGGAACAGAAATAGAAACTTTTGAAGGGAGTATGAAGCACTTTGAACCTTTTCTGTATGAAATTGATTTTGATTTTATTCCTCATTATGAAATAGAAGTAGTGGCGGGTAGACCTTACTCAAGAGAATTTGTAACAGATTCGGTACAGGCAATGATTGTGAATGAAGCTGCCGTTAAAGCATTTGGCTATGCTGACCCAGCGGATATCATTGGAAAAAAGTTTCAGCAATGGGGTAGAGAAGGGACTGTTGTAGGTGTTGTAAAAGATTTTAATTATTTATCGCTTCATCAAGAAGTAGCACCATTGTCCATGCGATACTCACGATTCGGGAGGTATATATCTTTAAAAGTAAAGACGGATAATATGCAACAGGCTATTGCCAGTATTGAACAAAAATGGGCGGAGTTAGCACCGCATAGACCATTTTTATATAGTTTTTTAGATGATAGTTTCAATGAACAGTATCAAGCCGATTTTATGTTTAAAAAGCTTTTTACCATTTTCTCTTTTTTAGCAATTTTAATAGCATGTTTGGGTCTGTTTGGTTTAGCTACGTATAGCGCTATGTTGCGCACTAAAGAAATAGGAATACGAAAAGTATTAGGTGCTGAAGTTTCCAGTATCGTAACACTGTTATCAAAAGATTTTATAAGATTAGTATTGATATCCATAGTAATTGCAACACCTTTTGCGTGGTACGCCATGAATAAATGGCTGAATGTGTATGCCTATAAAATTGATATTAGTTGGTGGGTGTTTGCTTTGGCGGGTCTAATTGCAGTGACAGTTGCTGTACTTACAGTAAGTTATCACGCTGTGAAATCTGCAAGGGCTAATCCGGTAAAAAGCTTACGGTCGGAGTAATATTAGCTGTAAATATATTAGACATAATCTGTCTAAATATTTGACACTTAGTAATTTGGTTTGAAATGTAATAAACTGTAAATCAGAAAATTGAATTAATGGCATGGAAATGGAATTTGACAAGCAGTAATCAAGTATCATCAACTAGTGCTTATCAATAATAAAGCATCAAAAAACGAGAATCATGTTCAAAAACTATCTGAAAATCGCCTGGAGAAGCTTAAAGAAGCAAGCCTTTTTTACCTTCCTAAATACATTCGGACTAGCCATTGGTATGGCTGGGGCATTGGTTATATCGTTATATATCTACGACGAGCTTAGTTATGATAAAATGTTTACCGATGCAGATAGGATTTATCGTATAGATACAGATATAAAATTTGGTGGAGCTGAAATGAAAGCAGGTGAAGCAGCCGCACCAATGGCAGAAACCTTAAAAAGAGATTATCCGCAAGTAGAATCAACTGTTCGTCTTAGAACTATAGGTAGTGCGTATGTGAAAAAAGAAGGAGGAAACAGAAGTGCCAAAGAAAACCATATAGCCTTCGCCGATTCTACAATGTTCGATTTTTTCGGAATAGAGTTGCTCGCAGGTAACGCTAAAACGGCATTGACCGGCACCAACTCGTTAGTCTTGACCAAAAGTGCAGCAGAGAAACATTTTGGTGATACAGATGTTATTGGTCAAAATTTACTTTTAGACAATACCGATACTTATACGGTAACCGGTGTGATTGAAGACATGCCCCAAAATTCCTATTTCAATGACTATAGTGTGTTTTTGGCAATGGCGGGCAACGTGGCATCTAGAGAAGATAATTGGGGTGGTAATAATTATTTTACGTTTGTAAAATTAATTCCTGAAGCCAATGCAGAAGATTTTCACAAGCCCTTGCAAGACATGTTAGAAAGGTATATGTTACCATGGTCACAAAAGTATTTTCCGGGTATGACGGCAGAGTCGTTTGCGGCATCTGGTAATTATATTAGGTACCATACCATGCCATTGACCAATATTCATTTGTATTCTGATAGAGATACGGAAATGAATGCAACAAGTAGTATTCAAAATATTTACATTTTATCATTTATTGGATTGTTTTTGATCATTTTGGCAAGTGTGAATTTTATGAACTTGTCTACGGCACATTCTTTAAAGAGAGCCAAAGAAGTTGGAGTTAGAAAGACTTTGGGTTCCAACAGAATGAATTTGGTTTTTCAGTTTTTGACAGAATCAGGTTTAATAGCATTTGTGTCTTTGTTAGCGGCACTAATAATTTCAATGATAGCTTTGCCTTTTTTCAATAGCTTCACGGGCAAATCAATTGTTATTCCGTTTACTCAGCCCTTATTTTGGTTGGCGTTATTGGGGGCAACCTTTTTACTAGGATTATTTTCAGGCAGTTACCCTGCATTTTTCATGTCAAGATTTACTGCCGTTAAAAGCTTAAAAGGTAGTAGTGCAGAAAGTGTAGGTAATGGTAGGGTGCGTAATGCCTTGGTCATATTTCAATTTTCAATTTCGGTATTTCTCATCGTAAGCACTTTGGTAGTTTTTCAACAATTAAATTATATACAGAACAAAGATTTGGGTTTTTCCAAAGATCGGGTGCTGTTAATTAACGAAATAGGGGCGCTAGAATCAAAGACCAAAGCTTTTAAAGAACAAATTGCTAACATGGCTTTTGTGGAAAGCGTTACGTTAAGCGATTACTATCCAACACCATCTTGGAGGTCAAATACCTCGTTCTTTGAAGAAGGTGCAAGAGATCAAGAATTTGCCATTCAAATGCAAGAATGGAAGGTAGATTCAGATTACTTAAAAACTATGGAAATGGAGATAGTTGCTGGGCGAGATTTTAATCCGAAATATGTATCAGATTCTACGGCTATCATTATAAATGAAGCTACGTTGCCTATTATGAATGTCAACGCAGAAGAAGCTTTGGGTATGCGAATATCAGAAGAAATAGAACTCGAAAACCCTACCTACTATACTATCATCGGCGTAGTTAAAGACTTTCATTTTACATCTTTGCGTAATAATATAGAGGCACTAGGTATACAACTTAAATCTGATGCCGAAAATATGGCGGTTAGAATGAGCGGCGGAAACTTTGTAAATAATATTTCAGCAATAGAAAGTACATGGAACGCCATGGCACCAGGTCAACCATTTGATTATCGCTTTATGGACGAAGCTTTCAATACCACCTATGAAGCGGAACAAAAACTGAGTAAGATATTTTTCATTTTTACTATGCTGTCCATTTTTATTGCTTGTTTGGGATTATTTGGATTAGCTGCCTTTAATGCCGAAAAACGAACAAAAGAAATCGGTGTTAGAAAAGTGTTGGGAGCTACTGTAAGTCAAATTTCTTACCGACTTACAGTAGATTTTCTAAAATTGGTTGGGGTGGCAATTTTAGTGTCATTGCCTCTAGGCTGGTTCGCCATGAACAAATGGCTAGAAGATTTCTCGTACCGAATAGAAATAGGATTTGGCATTTTCGCCCTTGCAGCACTACTTGCGATTATAGTGGCTATTGTAACAGTTAGTTATCAAAGTATAAAAGCGGCGGTTGTAAATCCGGTGAAGAGTTTACGGTCAGAGTAACGTACTATAGATTGCACTCGTTCTTATAAAGATGATGCAGAGGTTAATGTAACAATCCGTTTTTTAAATAGTCTATGTAAATATATTGTACATGTTTTGTCAAATTATTTGACACTACAATATTTAGTTTTTGTTGTAACTTATTGATATTATGTTCATTATGATAATGGCACGGATTTAGTTTTAATTTTTACATCATCAATCAAAAAACGCGCAATCATGCTAAAAAACCACCTAAAGTTATCTTTTCGGAATCTCTGGAAAAATAGAATGCTTTCCTCCTTAAATCTTTTAGGGTTAAGTATTGGTATTGGTGGTGTATTAACGCTTATGTTTTCGGTGTATGCTTATTATGTAGCAGATAATATGATTCCCGATCAGGATCAAATTTTTTATCTAAAGACACATTTGGCAGACGGTAATGACTACAATGAAGCCGTTTATCCGTTATTGGATAAAATAAAAAGCACCTCTCCAGAAGTAGTTGCTGGCACACATTTACATGGGTGGGGCAATATTTGGTTAGAGGTTGATGATAATGAATTTCAAAAAACAACTACATATGCCGACCCAGAATTTTTTGATGTTTTTGAATTGCCTTTAAAATATGGAAATCATAGTACTGCTTTAAATGAAAAGTATTCTATTGTTTTAACCGATAAGGTAAGCAAGCAGTTATTCGGAGAAGAGAATCCGGTTGGTAAAAATTTGATTGCTGCAGATACCTTAAACTTAACTATTACAGGGGTTTTAGAACCAATAAGTCCTTACTCTTCATTTCGGTTAGATGTTTTAATGCCGAATACCATTTTAAAAGACAATGTAAGTTTTAAAAATCAAAACAATTGGGATGACAGTTTTTCGCCAGTATTTATAAAACTTCGACCAGATGCGAATATTCCAGAATTTGAGAAGCGCGTAGGTCAATTAGTGAAAGAAAATTACAAAGACCCTACGGTAATTTCACGAATGGAGGTAATACCGCATACTGAGGTTCGTATGGATTCTATACCCGTAGTTGAAATTATTATAGCGGGTAACATAGCAACATCTTTCTTTGTGCTGCTTCTAGTTCTTGTAAACCTTTTGAACTTGAATACCTCTACCATGTACCGTAGAACAAAGGATATTGCAGTACGTAAAATATTAGGTGGAAGTAAAAAAGGTGTGATTACGCAATTTTGTTTGGAAAACGGAATTTTAGTGTTGTTATCAATATTAATTTCTGGCGGACTTTTCTTTGGCTTCTTACTGCCCAAAATGAATGATATTTTTGGGGCTGATTTTGGTGAGATTAAATTTAGTTTAGCAAATGATTATCCTGTGGTTTTAGGAGCCATTTTATTAGGTGTTTTGGTAACGTTGGTGGTTAGTATATTACCTACTTTACGCTTTATTTCCTTGCCGGTTTCCCAAGGGATAAAAGGAAAATTAGATAGTGCTAAAGGCAGTTTTATTTTAAGAAATACATTCATCATTTTTCAGTTTTCCATAGCCATTCTTTTTATCTGTGTTGCTGTTATCTTAAACAGTCAGATCAAGTTTATGAAAAAGGCAGATTTAGGTTTTGAAAGAGAACATGTAATTGTGGGCAACATTGATCTTGATTATAAAGATATGGATGCTGCCAATTCTAGTTTCAGAACACTTTTAAATGACCTAGAGGCAAATGCGTATGTGACAGATGTTGCTACAAGTCAGGCTATACCATCAGATTATTATTTTAATTATACCAGATATTATGACGCCGATACAGATACAGATGTGCGTCTTCGTCGATCATTTGCCGATGCGGGTTATTTAAGCACACTAAAAATTCCGATTGTATTAGGGAGAGATTTTAATGAGGAAATGGATAATGGAGACGAGAGACCTGTAATTATTAATCGTAGTGCAATGAAAGCATTTGGTTGGTCAACTATAGAAGGAAAGCGTTTAAAATATAAAAATGATGATTTTGTAGGTAATCCGGTAGTGGGTATTATGGAAGATTTTCATTATCAAGACTTGCAAAATGCCGTTGAACCATTGGTAAATTATTATAGAAGTGAAGATGATTTAGAAAAACATCGCTATTTGTCTGTAAGGGTAATAGAAGGTAAAGAAAAAGAGGTTAGAGATATGATTGCTTTAGCATTCTCAAAAATAGATTCCAGAAAAAACTATGCACAAAGTAATCTTGGAGAAAAAGTAAGCGGACAGTATCGTTTAATGGACGGCATGCTTAAAACCGTAAATGTGGTAGCATTACTTACCATATTTATTTCATGTTTGGGTATGTTCGGTCTTATCTCATTTATGGCAAAAAGGAGAATTAAAGAAATTGGTATCCGTAAAGTTTTAGGAGCAAGCGTTTTAAAAATAGTGGTGTTACTTTCAAAAGATTATATGATTTTGGTAAGCATTGGGGCTATAATTGCATTCCCGGTTGCATGGTATATGATGAACGCGTGGTTAGGTGGTTTTGCATATAGTGTGCCAATACAGTTTTGGATGTTTGCCCTAGCTGGTTGTATAGCATTTTGCATAACGGCATTTACATTGGGTATTCAAGCCATAAAAGCAGCAAAAGCAAACCCTGTAAAAAGCTTACGAACAGAGTAGTGTAAGGATTATCAATCAATCAAAAATAACAATCATGTTTAGAAACTATCTGAAAGTAGCTTGGCGGAATTTAATTCGGAATAAAAGTTTTTCGGTGTTAAACATTGTAGGGCTCTCGATAGGGTTAACTGTTTTTACACTAATTGTTCTTTGGATAAATTTTGAATTAGGCTTCGATAGATTTCATGAAAACCAAGAGCGTATTTATGAAGTAAATAATCAGTATGATGTAGATGGGGAAATTTGGACATGGAATTCCACACCTAAGGCAATGGCCCTTGCCATTAAAAAAGATTACCCAGAAGTAGAGCGGGTATCTAGATACTATTATGATACGCCTTTTTTGTTCTCTGTAGATGACAAACGAATTAAGGGGAATGGAACGATAGTAGATCCAGATTTCTTACATATTTTCAGTTTTCCTTTAGTTCAGGGAGATATCGAGAGCGTATTAAGCGACGTAAACTCGGTAGTAATTACAGAAACATTCGCAAAAAAGATATTCGGTGAAAAAGACCCTATTGGTCAATTGGTTAAAATTGATAATGCCGATAGCTTTAAGGTTACAGGAGTATTAAAAGACCTGCCCGATAATACCGATTTTACTTTCGAGTTTTTAGTCCCTTGGGATTATTTAATTCAAAAAGACTGGGATGATAACAACTGGGGGAACAATTCTGTAGCAACCTATGTAAAACTTAAAGAGGGTGTTGATTTCACTCAGTTTTCAGCAAAGATTAAGACCCTTCGTGAGAATTATGATAAAGACTCGCCAGATATGGAAACGCTATTATATCCATATTCAAGAACCTATTTATATTCAGAATTTGAAAACGGAAAAGAAATAGGTGGTAGAATAGAATTAATACGGATGTTCGGTTTTATAGCAGCGATCATATTACTCATCGCCTGTATTAATTTCATGAATTTAAGTACCGCTAGAAGTGAGAAAAGAGCTAAAGAAGTAGGCGTTCGAAAAGTAATGGGAGCTCCTAAAAAGTATTTGATATATCAGTTTTTGGGCGAATCAATGTTGATTTCTTCTATTGCGGCGCTACTCGCTTTTGTAATCATACTTCTAGTATTACCCGCATTTGGTAATTTGGTAGGTAAAGAGCTCGCCATAGATTTTACAAGTAAATGGTTTTGGTTATCTGCAATAGGTATTGTGTTATTTACAGGAATATTGGCAGGTAGTTATCCTGCATTATACTTATCTGCTTTTAAACCATCTGCAGTATTAAAAGGAACATTTCATAAAGTAAATACATTAATTACCCCTAGAAAAGTATTAGTTGTTGTTCAATTTTCGGTAGCTATAATTTTAATTACCGCAACATTAATTATTACACAACAATTAGAAAAAGTACAGGATAGGCAATTGGGCTACGCAAAAGATAATCTTGTTTACACTTTCATGGAGGGTGATATTGAAAAAAACTATGATGCCCTAAGAGAAGAACTTTTAAAGTCTGGCGCTGCCACTTCAGTAACTAAAACAAGCTCTCCAATAACAGAAAGTTGGAGCAATACTTGGGGTGTAGAATGGGAAGGTAAAAAAGAGAATAATAAAACAATCATTTTAAGAATGATGGCTGATGATGCCGTTGTTCGAACGTTAGGCTTTGAACTTTTGGAAGGAAGAGATTTAGACCTGCAAAAATTCCCGACAGATTCGACAGCAGTAATATTAAACGAAGCTTCGGTAGCGCTAATGGGTTTTGAAGATCCAATAGGGAAAATTATTAACGATAATGGCAAAAAATGGCATGTAATTGGTGTTGTTAAAGATTTTGTCTTCAATTCTCCTTTTCAAAAGATTGAACCTTTGGTTATTGAAGGGGCAATGGGTTGGTTCAACGTTGTTCATATGAAATTAAACGAGGCAAATACCACGGCAAATAATTTGGCTACGATAGAACGCGTGTACAAAAACTATAACCCAGAGTATCCATTTAATTATGACTTTGTAGATGGCGAGTATGCTAAGAAATTCATTGATCAACAGATTACAAGTAAGCTAGCCGGACTATTTACGTTGCTAACCATATTAATTTCTTGTTTAGGTTTATTTGGTTTGGCTAGCTATATGGCAGAAAATAGAATTAAAGAAGTAGGTATTAGAAAAGTATTAGGTGCTTCGGTTGGTACAATTGTAACACTATTATCAAAAGATTTTTTAAAACTAGTAGGTATTTCCATTTTAATTGCAATACCTATTTCGTGGTATTATATGTCTAATTGGTTAGAAGACTTTGCTTTTAGAATAGCTATTTCGTGGTGGGTTTTTGCAATCGCTGGTTTATTAACACTGGTGATCGCTTTAATCACTGTAAGTTTCCAAGCGATAAAAGCAGCAAAAGCAAACCCGGTAAAGAGTCTAAGAACAGAGTAGTTTAAAATCATCAATCAATCATTATAAAATCAAATCATGTTTAAGAATTATATAAAAATCGCTTGGCGAAACTTGTTTAAGAATAGGGTGTTTACCGCTGCAAATATTGTTGGACTTACTTTAGCATTTGCGGTGGCGTTGTTGTTGACCATGACAGCTTTATTTGAGTTGTCTTATGATCAATTTCATGTAAATAAGGCATCTACCTATCAAGTGTATTATTCAAACCAGACACCAAAAGGTCCAGATATTTCTACTGCCAACCCTGTACCTTTTGCTCCGGCATTAAAAGAAGAAGTTCCGGGTGTAAAACATATTACTAGAGCATTGAGTGAAAATGTCTTGGTGTCATATGGCGAGAACGATTTTAATTTAGATGCTGAATATGTAGATACAGATTTTTTTTCCATTTTTAATTATCCAACACTTGCGGGCGATAACAATAAACCCATACAAGATCAAAACTCAATAACACTTACAGAAGAGGCATCTAAAAAGTTATTTGGTACTACAGATGCTATAGGTAAAATGGTGAAAGTGCTCATAGGTAAAGACGAAAAACCATTTACGGTTTCAAGCATTCTAAAAAGTATACCAGATAATAGTAGTGTTAGTTTTGATATTGCTATCCCTTTCGATAGTCATTGGGAATACAAAGAGAATATAGATGTTTGGGATGCTCGTAATCACCCGGTATATGTTCAATTGGAAGACGGAATTTCTAAATCTCAGTTTGAAAAAAGTACGGTAGATTTCACTTTACTGCATAACGAAGAGTTAATAAATAATATGAAACGCGATGGCGCACAGCCAGATATTAATGGTAATTATGCTCAACTAGGCTTGTTGTCGTATACCGACAAACGTTTTGCGAACATTAATTCGGGCGTATTGCAGATAAAAAAAACCTTTCCGTATATGATTTTGGGTATTGCCTTTTTAATCATTTTCATAGCCTGTGCCAATTTTGTCAACATGAATATTGCTTTAGGCGAAAAACGTTTGAAAGAAATAGGCATGAGAAAAACATTAGGTGCTGTAAAAGGGCAACTTTTTAGTCAATTTTGGTTAGAAAGTCTACTGGTATTTGCAATATCAATTGTTCTAGCGTTGGTACTATCTAATTTGCTTATAAATCCATATAAGACCTTGTTCAATACAGATGCAACTTTTGCAAACTTAATGACACCAACAATTCTTGGTAGTTTTTTGTTAGGTATTTTATTGGTGACTTTGGTTACAGGCGGGTATCCGGCTTTACTACTTAGTAAATTGAATACATTAAAGGCATTAAAGGGTAAATGGGAATTGGGTAAAAACGGAGTTAGAAATGCTTTGATTGTAGTGCAATTTGTAATTGCAATTGTACTGATAACGGGTACTTTGGTTTTTCAAGGTCAAATTCAATTCATGAGAAATAAAAATCTCGGATTCAATAAAGAACAAGTAATATCGATACCCTTAAACGGAAAGAAAGATAGTTATCGCGTGGTAGAACTTCTACGAAATGAGCTGCAGGGCAATGGTAATATTTTAGCGGTTAGTGGATCAGATAATAATTTAGGGCGTGGTAAAGATGGGAGTATCTCAAGCAGTGTTTTAGGTTTTGAATACAAGGGTAGAATTGTACATAGTAATGTTCTTACGGTAGATTATGACTATGCAAAAACCTTAGATTTACAGTTAGTAGAAGGTCGTATGTTCAGTAAAGAATATAGTGCAGATAGCTTAAGTATGGTTATTAACGAAGCAATGGTGAGGGAGTTGAATGAAAAAGAAAACCCGTTAGCGACAAGAGTATATTTTGATGAAGATTCTGTAGCGTATAATGTCATCGGAGTATTAAAAGATTTCAATCATCAAGATATTAGTAAAAGCATAGAGCCGCTCACCTTTTTTCTAGATAGAGATTATGAGTTGTATTACGCTTATGTAAAAGTAGCACCTGCAGATATGGCAAGATCTTTCGATGCAATCAAAAATGCATGGCAAAAAATTGAGCCTAATGCTGAGTTTCTGGGATCTTTCTTAGATGAGAATATAGATAGAACCTTTAGACGAGAGAAAACCATGGCAACCATTGTAACGGCAGGTTCTGTTTTAGGTATAGTACTTAGCTGTATAGGTTTGTTCGCTATGTCATTATTGGTAGTTGCCCAGCGCACAAAAGAAATAGGTGTGCGTAAGGTCATTGGTGCAAGTACATCGTCAATAACCATATTATTAACCAAAGACTTTTTAAAATTGGTAGGTATAGCATTTGTTATAGGAACACCAATTTCATGGTATGTTTTGGATCAATGGCTACAAGATTATGCATTTAGAGTTCCGTTAAGTGTCTGGTTTTTTATCGGCGCAGGATTGTTAGCTGCTTTAATAGCATTATTGACCGTTGGTGCAAGAACCATGAAAGCAGCAGCAGCAAACCCCGTAAAAAGTTTAAGAACAGAATAGTTAATTGCAGAAACTATGTTAAGAAATTACATCAAGATTGCTTTTAGAAACATTTGGAAGAACAAGGTGTTTTCTTTGATTAATATTCTGGGTCTCTCCATTGGATTAAGTGCTTCATTCGTAATTGGTGCTATGGTTTTTTATGACCTGACTTTTGATAAATTTCATCCTGATGGTGATAGAATCTATAGGGTAACAACTTCGTTTGAAGGTAGTTCTGATGTGTTCTATAATGCAGGTGTTACGGTCCCTTTAGCTCAAGAACTTAAGAACTTGAAGGTGAATGATATTGAAACAGTGGCTCCGTTCTTTACAGCATATCCATTACATGTTGAAAATCAACAAACGGGAAATAAATTCAAAGAACCCGATTTTGTGATTTATACAGAACCTTCATATTTTAAAACTTTTGAATATGATTGGTTGGCAGGCGATATAAATAGTGCTTTGGTAGAGCCAAATATGGTGGTGCTGACTAAAGAACGAGCCATAAAATATTTTCCAAATCAAGAATTAGGTAACGTTGTAGGGAAGTCGCTTGTTTATAATGACAGTATACATGCTACTGTTTCAGGTATTGTTGATGGTTTTGAGGGTCGTACAGACATTGTTTTTGAAGAATTTATTTCATTAAAAACAGCCGTTACTCAAGATATGACCAATGTAGTAAATGAATCAGGATGGGATAATTCAAATTCTGCCTCGCAACTATTTCTTAAACTTTCAGAAAACGCTATTTCAAATAATGTTCAAAAAATATTAACACGAATTGCAAAAGAACATGATGAGCCAGAAAATTTGCATACGGGTGCTAGTAAAAGTAGATTCATGTTACAACCTTTAAGCGATATTCATCTAAACCCTAATTACGGGACCTTTGATTTTAATGATAGCCGAACGACTAAGGCAGCGCTGAAAAGCCTTCTTTTGTTAGCATTTATTCTATTGATATTAGGCTGTATTAATTTCATCAATTTAAATACCGCGCAAGCAATAAAAAGAGCGAAAGAAATTGGTATTAGAAAAACTTTAGGGAGTTCTAGATTGCAATTGATTTATCAGTATTTAGGAGAAACATTTCTGTTGACAATAACAGCAGCAGTAGTATCTGTTTTTCTGTCAAAATGGTTGTTGCTTTTGTTTTCAGATTTTGTTCCTGCAGGGTTAAGCTTTGATGTTTTTTTGAATCCATGGTTATTGCTAGGTGTTTTTCTGTTGCTAAGTTTGGTAACTGTTTTATCTGGATTTTATCCAGCGATAGTATTATCGAAATATAAACCAGTTTCCGTTTTAAAGCAACAAATTACCCCTAATTCAGATAAAGGTCTGTTAAGAAAGTATTTGACGGTATTTCAATTTGTAATCGCACAAATATTTATCATAGCCACATTAATGGTGGGGAAACAGTTGAGCTATATCATGAAAAAAGATATGGGTTTCAATACAGAGGCAATTGCATATTTTAAAACTCCGTGGCAAGATACATCTGCAGTAAAACGAACAAGGTTTGTAAAAAGAATACAAGATTTACCAGGCATATCAAGTGCGGTATTAGCAGGTAATCCTCCAGCTTCATTTACTACTATGACCATGGGGGTGAAATATATAAAAGATAGTACAGAAGTAAATTCATATTTACAACTTATGTATGGCACTGCTAATTATTTTGATTTGTATAATTTAAAACTATTGGCAGGTAGAATTCCTTTGAATGATTCTATTAGGGAATATGTGGTAAATAAATCTTATTTAAAAGAAATAGGTATAGAAAATCCTGCAGATATAGTCGGTGAGAATTTAAAAGTAGATGATGATAACTTACCTATAGTCGGCGTCATGGAAGATTTTAATCAGCATTCGCTAAAATATGGAGTATCTCCTATGGCATTTACTGGAAGTTCATATACAGGTAAGTGGACACAGTTTAAAACAATACATTTTAAGTTGAATCCAAGTGAAGTTTCTAATTGGTCAGAAACTATATCATCTATAGAAAGTATATGGAAAGAAATCTATCCTGAGTCGGATTTTGATTATGCTTTTATGGACGATACTGTAAAACGATTTTATGAAAGCGAACAAAAAACCGCAACATTGTTACAATGGGCTACGGGATTGGCTATTTTAATTAGTTGTTTGGGGTTATTTGGGTTGGTTATACATACCACTGAGCGCAGAACCAAAGAAATAGGAATTCGAAAAATACTAGGCGCCAATATATTTCAGCTTAATTTTTTACTGTCAAAGGATTTTTTGAAATTGGTCTTAATAGCTTTTATAATCGCAGCACCAATTGCATGGTACGGACTACATAACTGGTTAGAAGAATTTGCCAATAAAACAGAATTAAGTTGGTGGATTTTTGCTTTAAGCGGAGCCTCTATGGTGGTAATTTCATTATTGATTATGACCATTAAAACCTTAAATTCAGCCAAATCTAACCCTGTAAAAAGTTTAAGAACTGAATAATAATTAAGATATTTAACCAACAACCAACAACCACTATTTCACTAACAAACTAATTCACTAAATAAGATGTTACTACAATTAAGAAATATTTTCAAATGGGTACAGCAAGGCGGTCAACGTATTTTTTTGCTGAAGGATATTAATTTAGAAGTTCAAGAAGGGGAGTTCATTTCAATTATGGGTCCGTCGGGATCTGGGAAATCTACATTGCTTAATGTGATTGGAATGCTAGATACGTTTGATGAAGGAGAGTATGATTTCTTGAACGAATCGGTTCATACTTTAAAAGAGAAATACCGCTCTAACTTGTATAAAGAGTATATCGGTTTCGTATTTCAGTCTTATCATTTATTGGATGACCTCACGGTAGAAGAAAACCTAGAAATGCCTCTATTATATAAGAAAGTGAAGGGTTCTGAACGTAAGGCTTTGGTAGCCGATATGTTGGATAGATTCAATATTGTAGGTAAAAAAGATTTGTTTCCAGCACAATTAAGTGGGGGGCAGCAGCAACTAGTTGGTGTGGCACGTGCACTTATTGCAAATCCTAAACTGATTCTGGCAGATGAACCAACAGGAAACCTAAACTCGCAACAAAGCGAAGAAATCATGCAGCTTTTTAAGAAGTTGAACGAAGAAGAGGGAGTCACTATTATTCAAGTTACACACTCCGAAAAGAATGCAGAATACGGTTCAAGAATCATCAACCTTTTAGATGGCAGAAAGATTTAGTTTTTGAAATGATGATTTATCCTAATTTTTTGAAAATTAGGATAAATCATCACAAATAAATAGTTCTCGACTGAAAAAATGCAATATTCCAACAACCAACAACCAACAACCAACAACCAACAACTAATCCGTATACCCTTCAGGATGCATTTCATCAAACTCCGTTTGGTCTTGAAAAGCCTTTGCTAGTAAAAGAATACTTGCTTCATCGTACAGATTGCCAACTAGGGTAATACTTGTTGGGTGTTTCTCTTTATCTAGTCCGGTAGGTATGGCAATAACTGGGTGACCGGTAAGGTTGGTAATAATTAATTGTCTATTTCCGAAAGTTGGGGATATCAGCACATCGTAATCTTTCATGATAACCTGCATTTTCTCAATAAGCACTTGTCGGTGTCTATTTGCTTGTAGGTATTCTACAGCAGGTATAAATCGAGCCTGACGTAAAGAGTTTGCACGTGATCGTTGGTCTTGTTCTACCATTTTATCAACTTCCTCCGCGCGAACCATATCATCAAAAAATGCTCCGGCTTCTGCTCTTAAAATTACATCAAAACTGTTGTAGGGAATATCTTCTGGCAGTTCCACTTCGTTTAAAGTCAGTCCCATTTCTCTAAAAGTCTTCAAAGCTTTTTCAAGGTTGACTTTACTTAGAGAAGTGTCTTTGTCGATATCCTTTTTTAGGTATCCGATTCTTAGCGATTTGTAATCTTTTTTAGGTTCGAATCCGTCAGGGTAATCAGTGGTCATTCCGTCTTTTGGGTCTTTGCCGGTAATTACGCTATACACAATGGCACAATCTTCGGCACTTCTTGCCATAGGTCCCACTTTATCCATAGACCAACTCAAACTCATTACTCCGTGTCTACTAACTCGACCATATGTTGGGCGTAAACCGGTAATTCCGTTTCTATTACTTGGCGATGTAATTGAACCTAATGTTTCTGTACCTAAAGCAAAAGGAACCAATCCTGCTGAGGTTGCAGATCCCGAACCTGCAGATGAGCCGGTGGCACCTTGTTTCGTATCCCACGGATTTTTTGTTTTTCCATCGAACCAAACATCACCACGTGCCAATGAACCAGATACAAGCTTGGCAACTAAAACTCCGCCAGCAGCTTGCAATTTTTCAACTACCGTAGCTGTCATTTCAATTTGTTGATCACGGTAGGGTTCTGCACCCCATGTGGTTTTATAACCTTCGACCGCCATAAGATCTTTTACGCCGTATGGTATGCCGTGTAAAATTCCGCGGTAGTTTCCTGCAGCTAGTTCAGCATCTAAAAGTTTAGCTTGTTCTAAAGCCATTTCTTCGGTTATGGTAATGGTACATTCTAAAATAGGATTATATTTTTTTAATCGGGCTATAAAGAACTGGGTCAATTCTAACGAACTTATTTTTTTGCTTTTAATGAGTGAAGCAAGCTGAGGTATGGAGTAAAAAGCAAGATCAGCTTCTTTGTTTGGTAGTTCTACGTTATCGGCAATTTCCCATACAGGGAATCCCGCTTGTGCTTTTGGGGTAAAGTTTAGGGGTAGGGGATTAAACTGTATTGCAGGTACGACGTCGTTGTCTAAGGTGTATTTTCGCAGGGTATCAAAACCTTCTTTGTTCCTTTTTAGATAGGGGTATAGGGTGTCAATAAATTTTTTATCGAAATCTAATCCCACTAATTTTTGGGATCGTTTTACATCTTTTTTAGAGAATTCATTTTTTGAACTAGAGCAAGATGTAATGAGTAAGAATGTAAAGAGACCAAGAAATGAAAATAAAGCTATTCTTTTGGTAGGTTGGTACATGAGTTGCGTTTTAAAGAAGATTCTAAAATACGGTTTTTAGATAGTTTAATTCTGCTTGAAAATCATAAATAATTGAGAATTGAATTTCTGTTAATAAGAGGTTTTAATTATAATGGCATCTTCATTTTCAATACGCTAACTTCATAATCTAACATCTAAGGATTATCTTTGTTGTTTAGAATGAATTTATATAATGAAGATAGATAAGAAGGATATTTTAAAGGCATTGGAACATATTACCGTTCCTGGTGAAGGTCAAAACATGGTAGAAAGTGGTGCAGTTACCAATATCCAAATTTTTGGCGATGAGGTTGAGGTAGATATTACTATTACAAACCCAAGCCTGCAAGCACGTAAAAAGACTGAAGTAGAGATTTTAAAAATTATTCATAAAGAAGTTTATGAAAAAGCGAAAATTAAAATCAATATTAAGGTTGATGCTCCTGCTGCAAAGCCGAAAGTAAATGAGATAAAAGGTAAAGCAATACCAGGTATTTCTAATATTATAGCGGTAGCCTCTGGTAAAGGAGGGGTAGGTAAATCTACCGTAACGGCTAACTTGGCAGTTACTTTGGCAAAAATGGGCTTCAAAGTAGGTTTGTTAGATGCCGATATCTACGGGCCATCAATGCCTATAATGTTCGATGTCGCTAATGATAAACCACTTGCAGTAAATGTAGATGGTAAATCTAAAATGAAGCCGGTAGAAAGTTATGGGGTTAAACTATTGTCAATTGGCTTTTTTACACAAAGAGACCAAGCGGTAATTTGGAGAGGACCAATGGCTTCTAAGGCACTAAATCAAATGATTTTTGATGCACATTGGGGCGATTTAGACTTTATGTTGATCGATTTACCACCGGGTACTGGCGATATACACTTAAGTATTATGCAGGCATTACCGATAACTGGGGCTGTTGTAGTGAGTACACCACAAGAAGTTGCACTTGCCGATGCTAGAAAAGGTGTGGCAATGTTTCAACAAGATTCTATAAACGTACCTGTTTTGGGAATTGTTGAGAATATGGCATACTTTACACCTGCAGAGTTGCCAGATAATAAATATTATATTTTTGGTAAAGAAGGTGCAAAACACCTTGCGGAAGATTTAAATGTACCTTTTTTAGGAGAAATGCCATTAGTACAAAGTATTCGTGAAGCTGGTGATGTTGGTAGACCGGCAGCATTACAAACGGCAACACCTGTAGAAAAAGCATTTGAAGAATTGACAAAAAAGATTGTCAGTGAGGTAGTTTCTAGAAATAAAACATTACCACCTACAGAAGCAATTAAGATTACAACGATGGCGGGTTGTTCGCCTGTTAATAAAAAATAGATATGACATCAGCAGAACTAAAATTAAATGTTGAAAAAGCATTAGAAGAAATCAGACCTTTTTTACAAAGTGATGGTGGTGATATTACATTAGTTTCTATTGATGATGAATCTTCTGTTAAAGTAAGACTAGAAGGTGCTTGTGTTGGTTGTAGTGTAAATCAAATGACCTTAAAAAGTGGTGTTGAAATGACGATAAAAAAATACGCACCACAGATACAAGAAGTTATTAATATTGCAGGTTAAATCCTGATAATTGTCATAATTTTTAAGACCATAGATTGATAATTTTGAAGGGTATTACAAAGAATTGAAGTAATGATTAAGACCGATATATTGATTATTGGCGCGGGACCTACGGGTCTTTTTGCCGTTTTTGAAGCAGGACTTCTAAAACTAAAATGCCATTTAATAGATGCTTTGCCGCAGGCAGGCGGACAGTGTTCTGAAATTTATCCTAAAAAACCGATTTATGATATTCCTGGTTTTCCAGAGGTATTGGCGGGCGATTTGGTAGATAATTTAATGGAGCAAATTAAGTCTTTTCAACCTGGGTTTACGCTAGGTGAGCGTGCAGAAACAATCAAAAAATTAGATGACGGTACATTTGTGGTTACCACAAATAAAGGAACGGAGCACCATGCTCCGGTTGTTGCTATAGCTGGTGGATTAGGGAGTTTTGAGCCAAGAAAACCATTGTTAGATAATTTGTCAAAATTTGAAGATAACGGTGTAGCTTATATGATCAAAGATCCTGAGGTGTATCGTGATAAGAAAGTAGTCATAGCCGGTGGTGGAGATTCTGCCCTAGACTGGAGTATTTTTTTAGCTGATGTAGCCTCTCAAGTAACTTTGGTACATAGAAGAAACGAATTTAGAGGTGCCCTGGATTCTGTTGAGAAAGTTCAGGAATTGAAAAATTCAGGAAAATTGAACTTGATTACCCCAGCAGAAATTATAGCTCTAAATGGAGAAGAGAAATTAGAATCTGTTTTAATCAGAAAGATTTCTGATGCTAAGGAAGAGATTACTTTAGAGGTAGATAACTTTATTCCTTTATTCGGACTCTCTCCAAAATTAGGTCCCATTGGCGACTGGGGATTAGAGATAGAGAAAAATGCTATTAAAGTAGATACGTTCGATTATCAAACCAATATTCCAGGAATATATGCCATAGGTGATGTAAATACATACCCAGGCAAATTGAAACTAATTCTTTGTGGTTTCCACGAAGCAACGTTAATGTGCCAAAGTGCCTTTCAAAAAATTCATCCAGATAAAAAGTATGTGATGAAATATACTACCGTAGGTGGAGTAAGCGGTTTTGATGGAACAAAAAAAGAAGCGCCAAAAGCAGTAGTAAAAGCGATAGAATAAATAAACTAAAATGTCATCCTGAGCGCAGTCGAAAGGCTACAACGCTATAAGTTTGAAAAATTATTATTGAATGACCGACATCAAAATAAAAATTACAGACCGCGACGGAGTCTTACATGAGATAGATGCGCCGACCGATATGAATATGAATCTAATGGAAGTGGTTCGTTCATATGAGCTTGCTCCAGAAGGAACAATTGGAATTTGTGGAGGTATGGCTATGTGTGCTTCTTGTCAATGTTATGTGTTGTCAGATACCGAACTTCCAGAAATGGGTGATGATGAAGAAGCGATGTTATCTGAAGCATTTAATGTAAAGGATAACTCACGTTTAGGCTGTCAATTACATATCACCGAAGATATGGACGGACTAGAAGTAGAGCTAGCTCCAGAGGAATTATAAGAGTCTAGTCATTGCGAGAAAACGAGATGCAATCGAAATTGACGAAGCAATCTGTTTGATTGATTTCAAAAGCTCGTAATAGACTTGTGTTGGAAAATAAATTTTTATTTTCCAACAGCCAACAGCCAACAGCCAACAGCCAACAGCCAACAGCCAACAGCCAACAGCCAACAGCCAACAGCCAACAGCCAACAGCCAACAGCCAACAGCCAACAGCCATTAAGCAGATAGGTGTTCCAAACAAACAGATAGCCACGCTTTGCTCACTATGACGAAAAGATTATTGCTTCCGTCATTGCGAGAAGCATTTCGCGACGAAGCAATCTATTAAAGTCGTGTTCCTAAGTTTTTTGACTGCGCTTATAACAAGACATATTTTTTTTGCAGTTGAGTGTCAATATAGAATCGTATTGAAAGGGGTTTAGGTTCTGGCGAAGGTTCTCGATACTAATTTTCTCATACTTCGAAAATTCACTCAAACTGACATTTTTTTATTTTCCAACAACCAACAACAATTTTCGAACTTGAACTTGAACTTGTTTTTTGAATTAGTATTTATTTTTTTTCCTAACTCCTAACTCCTAACTCCTAACTCCTAACTCCTAACTCCTAACTCCTAACTCCTAACTCCTAACTCCTAACTCCTAACTCCTAAAATTATATCCTAGCCTGATACGTAAACAAGTTATGATATCTCCCTTCTTTTGCAATCAGTTCTTCATGCGTGCCTTGTTCTGCAATGCGTCCGTTTTCGATTACTAAAATCTGATTCGCTTTTCTGATTGTGCTTAAACGGTGGGCGATAACGAAAGTGGTTCTTCCTTTGGTTAATTCTGCTAAACTTTTTTGAATTAAAGCTTCACTTTCAGTATCCAGATTAGAGGTAGCTTCATCTAGAATTAGTATTCTAGGGTTTGCCAATACAGCTCTAGCAATCGCAATACGTTGGCGTTGACCCCCAGATAATTTTACGCCGCGTTCCCCAATAACCGTATTTAATCCTTCTTCAAATCGGTCTGTAAATTCATCAACATATGCTGCTTTAATTGCGGACTGTAATTCTTCTTCGGAAGCACCTGGTCTTGGGAAAAGGATATTTTCTCTAATAGTACCTTCAAAAAGAAAATCGTCTTGTAAAACAACACCTAAATACTGTCTAAAGCTGGTAAGGTCAACTTTTGATAAATCGGTGCCATCAATGGTAATTTCTCCCGAATCAGGATTCAAGAAACTAGCCGCCAATCCTGCGATGGTAGATTTTCCTGAGCCAGAACTACCTACAAGGGCAATCACATCACCAGATTTTGCTTCAAAACTGATGTTATGTAAAACATCTTTATCTTCTTCGTAGGCAAATGAAACATCTTTAAAGACCATATCACCTTTAATGTTTGAAAGTGTAATGGTTCTATCTTTTTCGTCAGATTCAGAAACTTTGTTCATTAACTCTTCGGTGCGATCTAGTCCTGCCAAGGCTTCGGTCAATTGGCTTCCTATATTACTCATTTGAACAATAGGCGCTACCATTAGGGCAAGTAGAAAAGTAAACTCAAAATATTCACCAGTGGTAAGCTCGCCCTGCATCATTTTATAACCGCCAAAGCCCATCATAATACCTGTTGTTGCGAGTCCTAATAAAAAAGTAGAAGCACTGGTCATAAATGCCGTAGCTGTTAAACTCTTCTTCACATTTTGGAATAATTTATCTACACCCTCTTCAAAAACCTTGCTTTCTTGTTCTTCGGCATTAAAACCTTTTATAACACGAATACCACCAAGGGTTTCTGTCAATCTTCCTTTTACTTCCGCATTAATTTTTCCGCGTTCTCGAAAAACAGGTCTAATAATTTTAAATGCTTTTAATGCAATCAGTGCAAAAAGAATAAGAGGTACAAAAGTCAAAAGTGTCATAGTAGGGCTAATTCTTAGTAATAAAATTAGAGACACTACTGCGGTAATTGTACCACCAACAAGTTGCACGAGTCCGGTACCGATTAAGTTTCTTACCCCTTCAACATCGCTCATAATTCTAGAAACCAAAGAACCAGATTTAGTGTTGTCAAAAAAGCGAATAGGCAATGATAGTACTTGTTTCTGCACTTGAGATCGTAATTCAGAAATCATATATTGAGCTTGTATACTCAGTACTTTGGTCAATAAAAATGACATGACCGCTTGCACTAAAAAAGCAAAGATCACAACCGCGACCAATATTTTTAATAAGTCGTAATCTTTATTGGGTACAATATCATCTAAAAAATAACGTAGCGAGACCGGAGCAACAAAACTTGCTGCTTTACTAATTACAATGAGTAATAAACCTAGCAAAACCAGTTTTCTACGTGGCCATATAATAGTCTTAAATGCGGTTAATATGCTTACTTTTTTTTCTGCCATATGTGTTTAATTTTTCACTGTCTTGTCGAGCGAAGTCGAGACTAAAAGACAACAAGTCGCAAGTTACTTCAATTCTAAAGTTTTACCGAATCTAGAATAGGTTTTGATAATCACTATTTGTGTCAATAAAGGTTTTTATATTTGAGTATCCTGATTGCCGACCGATGCTTAAAAAAATCATTTTCTTTTTTTTGTTAGTTACGTTTTACGCGAATGCGCAAGACCAATACTATGAGTTACGAGATTTTGTAACTGATAGTGCACACATATTCACCGCTAGTCAAGTACTAGAATTAAATCAGCGTTTGGTAGCATTAGAGGAGAATACTACCAATCAACTAGTAATAGTTACGATTGAAGAATTAGGGTATGATACCATTGAAACCTATGCAAATGCATTATTCAATCAAAACGGAATCGGTCAAGAAGGTAAAGATAATGGGCTATTAATTCTATTCTCAGAATTAGACAGAGAAGTTAGAATAGAGGTTGGCTATGGATTAGAACCGTACATTACAGATGCCGTTGCCTCAAGAATTATTAGAAATACGATGATTCCTAATTTTAAAGAAGAGGCGTATTTTGAGGGTATTAACGAGGCTAGTAATCAGCTTATAGAATTTCTTAATAATCCAGAAGCACTTGACGAGTTTAAACAAGAAATTGAAGACGAAGAAAGTAATAACCAGCTTATAGGGTATATATTTCTTGGTTTTTTTCTTTTGATATTTGTCGGCGTAGGCGGTTTTTTCTTTTATAGAAGTTATAAGAATATCATTGAAGTTTTTCGTGGAATGCTCATGGGTAAACTTGGCGTATTACCAGGATTGTTTATGCTGATTGCAGGTTCATTATCATCTCTATTCGGTTTGCTTTTTATGCTAGGTCCAGCAAGTACTGCTTTTAGTATACTTACGTCTAGCCAATCTATAATGGGAGAGATTGTAGACAATCCAAAATTGTTGTTATGGGTATTACTTCCATTTTTTGGTATTGCTGTAATCATTGCGTTTATAAAACTAAAAATATCGGGTAAAGACGATTTGAATATATCATGGGTTAAAAATGATAAATCATACTTTAGAAAAACATTCTCTTCTTCAGGCACACATTCTTTCAGTTCGGGCAGTAGTTCTTCTGGCGGTAGTTCAAGTTCATTTTCCGGTGGCGGAGGAAGTTCTGGCGGTGGCGGATCTAGCGGTAGTTGGTAAAAATCAAGTACATTTATACATCTCAAGAATTTATTAAAATAGTAGCAATGAACAGAATTATTTATTTGTTGGCATTCATATTGGTTTTATCATGTAAGACTAATAAGCCAGAGAAGGGTGAAATTGAAAAATGGGAAGCTCAGGCTGCGAATGTTGAAATAATAAGAGATGATTTTGGGGTGCCCCATATTTATGGTAAGTCAGACGCCGATGCTGTTTTTGGTTTGTTATATGCGCAGTGCGAAGATGATTTTAATCGTGTAGAGCAAAACTATATTTGGGCAACAGGTAGGCTGGCAGAAGTAGATGGGGAAGAGGCTTTGTATAGCGATTTGCGTGCAAAATTGTTCATGACAGAAGAAGAGGCTAAAGCGAATTATGAGAAAAGTCCCGCTTGGTTAAAAGAATTATGTGATGCCTTTGCCGATGGAGTAAATTACTATTTATATACACACCCAAAAGTAAAACCAAGATTACTGACACATTTTGAACCGTGGATGCCGATGTACTTCAGCGAAGGTTCAATTGGCGGAGATATTGAGCGTATTTCAACAAAAAAGATAGCTGCTTTTTATGATAGCAATATGGCTTTGCCAGAAATGGAAGCAATACAGTTAAAGAAGGAGAAAGAAGCAGAAGAGCCACAAGGGTCGAACGGAATCGCTATTTCAGGTAAATTAACCCAATCTGGTAATCCGTTATTATTGATAAATCCGCATACCTCATTTTATTTTAGGGGAGAAGTTCATGTAGTTTCAGAGGAAGGATTAAATGCCTACGGTGCGGTAACTTGGGGTCAGTTTTTCGTCTACCAAGGATTCAATGAGAAAACGGGATGGATGCATACATCAACATATACTGATGTTATGGATGAATTCAAGGAGACAATAGTTAAGAACGATGATAATTTATTCTATCAATACGGTGAAGAATTACGACCGGTGCAATCATCTGAGATAGTGTTGAAATATCTTGATGGTAAAAAGCTGAAAGAGAAAAAGTACCCGGCATATAGAACGCACCACGGACCAATAACTCACGTTGCCGAAGGGCAGTGGACAGCATCTGCCATGATGTGGGAACCGGTAAAAGCATTAGAGCAGTCCTTTATACGATCTAAGCAAAGTGGCTATAAAGGATTTCGGGAGATGATGGATATCCGCACCAATTCAAGTAATAACACCGTGTATGCAGATGCGGAAGGTAACATCGCTTATTTTCATGGTAATTACGTTCCAAAACGAGATGTTCAGTTTAATTATACGGAACCTGTAGATGGTAGTAATCCTAAAACAGATTGGCAAGGCTTACATTCCGTTGATGAAAATATTCTAGTGTTGAATCCTAAAAATGGCTGGATACAAAACTGTAATTCCACACCGTATACATCGGCTTTAGAATTCAGTCCGAAGAAAGAAGACTATCCGAATTACATGTCAAAAGACCAAGAAAATTTTAGGGGAGTACACGCAATTGAATTGTTGACAGATAGAAAAGGATATACTGTAGATAGCTTAATTCAATTAGCGCATGATCCATATTTACCAGCATTCAAAGCTTTGATACCTGGGTTGGTGAAAGCATATAATGCACATGACGATAAGAATCCGAAATTGAGAGAGCCAATAAAGATTCTTGAAGAATGGGATTATACAACGGGTGAAGATCAGGTCGCTATGACCTTGGCACATTTTTATGGTACCGCAATGGGTAGTAGGGCGAAGCACCCAGATAATATGAGTGATATGGAACGCATGACCTATTTTGGTACCCATACAGAAGAATCTTTAAAAATATTCGAAGAAGTGATTGATCAACTAACGGCGGACTTCGTGACTTGGAAAATGCCTTGGGGAGAAGTGAATAGATATCAACGTATAACAGGAGATATCAAACAGCATTTTGATGATTCTAAACCAAGTATCCCAATTGGTTTCGCTTCTGGTAGATGGGGAGCGTTAGCTGCTTATGGTGCTCGTTACACCACAGAAGGGGCAAAGAAAATATACGGTACCAGAGGTAATAGTTTTGTGGCGGTCGTAGAATTTGGTGATACCGTAAAAGCTAAAAGTATGTTAGCTGGCGGGCAAAGTGGAGACCCAGCTTCACCACATTTCGATGATCAAATTATTAGATATAAGAATGTAGATTGGAAAGAAGTTCCTTTTTATCGTGAAGATGTTTTAAAAAGGGCAGAAGAAACCTATATACCTGGTAAGCGATAATTTTAAAGGTGAATTAAAGCAGAACAGTTTTACATAGATTCTTTAGTAACAATCAAAGTTGCCTTAGAACCAGCAGATAAAAGCCATTTGTTAGAATAGATCAATTCACCTTTATCATTGTATACATCTACCTGTGCGGTATTCGGTGCTGAAGAACCATGGTTTAGAGCTTCAAAATCTAAGCGATTAAAGCCGTCTTGTAAATCAACATTAATGCCTTTAAATGCTCCTGTTAACAGAAGGTTCTGTTCAACAACCATATCGTTCATGTAAATTTTCACACGATCACCATCTACATATTCGTGGTCTCTGCAAACAATGCCTATAAACTTTCCGCTACTCTTTACATCACCCAAATATTGGTCGGCAAAATACTGACCAGAACCACCTAATCGCTCACCAGGACCAATTCGCGGGTCAATTTTCATACCTGCGCCCGCTTGCACCAATTCTTCATCGCGTAACATTTTTACAGGATTAGGTGCTGTCATATCTACACTAGGCTGTTCTTTGATTAAATTGGGCATATTCAGAACTGATCCTTTATTTGGAGTGCCACTAGAGTTAATAGGGTTTACTCTATCAATTTTAAGCGGTTTGGATGTAGGTAAATCTGTTTGAGCAGAAACCTGAACCGCAGAAAAAGAGAATAAAATAATAAAAAGAAAAAAAAGTTTTCTCATCGAATCTTAAATATGATGAAATAAAGATAACAAATACCCTGCCATGCGTGCTTAAGGCTTCGTTAAAAAACTGTCGATTGAACTATAATTCGTTGAAATGATTGTTCTAACGGACTTAATCAGAATCTTCTTCTTGTTTTTGCTCAGTTTTGATAAAATTGCCGTTGATCATTTTTTCTTCTTCATATATAACATTTGATATGCCTACCATAAATGCGGCAATGAGGAGTATTAGCTTTCTTTTTAACCAAAGAAAGGCTTTATTTATTTTTTTGAAATACATAATAGTGATGATAAATGGTGAATACTAGTTATCATATGTGTACGCTTGGTACACATTAAAATAGCTGAAGAAGCTATGTTCTATTATGCGGTTCTTTGGTGTTTAGAAGTGATTTTTTTAGTAAGAAATACGGCGTTGTCAATGGTTGATTGGTAGACTAAGAGGTTGTCATTTTGAACGCTTATAGCTTGTTTAGTGCTAATGCCGTAATTTTTAGATAAAATGATAAAAGCAATATAAACGTCAGCAATAGAAGAGATAAATGCAGTACTGTTAATTTCATATGTCGCAGCATTGTTTTCTAAATGTTGGGCATGTTGAGAGGGAGTGTATAAAGAAATTTCAAAATGAGTACGCGTAGTATGTCTATAATTAAGATTGCAGTGCTGTACTGTAAGTCCGATTAAAAGACATAGCGATACTAAATATGTAAAAATCTTCTTCACTAAACTATTTTAAATTTCGTCTTAGAAAGTTAATGAAATTTCCATTCATAATTTTCTCAATGTCCGGTTGCCCATAACCTCTATCTTCTAGCAATCCTATGATTTTCTGTAAATCAGCAATAGTATCGACATCTGCGGGGCCTTGTTCTGTTCCGAATCCGCCATCAAGATCAGAGCCTATACCAACGTGATTTGCGTTACCAGCTAATTGGCAAATATGGTCGATATTATCTAGTATCTGCTGTAGACTTACGTTTGCAGATTGCGGAGTAGAAACACCTCTTTCCCAAGTTGGTGTCATCATCCAAGCATCTAAGACCACACCGATAACCCCTTTTCTACCAATAATTTCCTTTAACTGCTCATCGGTAAATTGTCTGTGATGATCTACTAAAGCTCTGCAATTATTATGGCTTGCCCAAAGTGGTCCGTCATAATTTACCATCGTTTCCCAAAAACTTAAGTCGCATAAATGGGTAACATCAAGTATAATACCTAGTCGTTGAATTTCTTTAAGAAGTTCTCTTCCTTTAGTTCCGATTCCGCCTACTGAATTTGTTCCGTAAGCATAAGTACCCGGACCATAATGTGCAGGACCAATAGCTCGTAAACCCGAATCGTAAGCTTTCTGAAGGTATGAGATATCTACGATAGAATCTGCACCTTCAAGACTAAGTAAGTAGCCGATAGGCTTTTTTTCTTCGTCCGTTTTCCAAAGTGCTAAGTGGGCATCAAGTTGAGTTTTATTGGTAATCTGAACCATTTCACCGGCATCTTCCATGCTTTTGTACCACGCTAGCTGCCCTTGAGTATGTGCCCATGCCTGTTGCGGCGATTTCCATCCCGGTAGGGAATTATCCTTATGTACAAAACGAGCAATTTGCGTCGCCATACAAAGTCCGACATTCCCTTTTCTCATCGCTTCTAAAGAAACCGTATTAGTACCACGACCAGGTTTATCGGTTAAACCTTGTTCACTTTTTCTAATTTCGTCAATAGACCAAGTCAGGTCGCGATTCCAGTCCATCGCATTCATGGACAAGTCTAAATGGGCATCAAATATAAACATGCTTAAATAGTAGATTTTTGTGTTCTCGCAGTCACCGGCCAATAGTCGACAACCGCGTTATCTTTTATTACAGTTAGGGTGTCGTATTTCGCCACTGTTGGACAAATGTGCTTTGGTATGGCGTAATGAGCGTCACCAACCTCTGGTATGGTTAAATCATCATACTCCACCACCAAGTGTTCTTCAGACTGACTTATTTGTTTGCTGTGTTTTAAATCTAAAAACTCAATTCTAGGAAAAGGCATTTCAGGAGCGACCGATTTATGACCGAGATCAAAACAGAGAATCCCGGTTGTTGGTTTGCTTATAATTCTTGTAAAGAGTACTGCAGCTGGTAAAAAGCCCATTTCTGGAAATAGGTTTCCATAACCAGAATCCCAAAGAAGGGTAGTGCCAGGGCTGGCATCAACATCTTGGCGTTTACAATGAAAAGGAAACGTTGGCGAACCGCCAGCCACTATTTTTGGGCTAGCGATGTTTTTATCTTCAATACTTTTCTTTAAGTCGATTACCGCTTCAAAAGCTGTATTACATTCTTGCTCTCGTATTTTAGGATCTGAATTACGGAGATGACCGTCATAAACATGTAAACCTTCAGCAATTAAATATTCATTTTCATGTAATTGAGTATAAAATTCTAGAGCATCGTGGTCAGGAATGATTCCTGTTCTGTTCATACCATTATTTATATCCATCCAAAGGGAAATTCTAATGTTGTTGGATGCTGCCAGTTCACTTAAAATGGATAACGTTTTAGAATTATCTACAAGGGTTGAAAACTTGGTATTCGGGTATTTTTTAATCAATTCAATAAAACGCTTTGCATTTGCACCAACAGGTTGCATTGCTAATAAAACGTCAACAGCATTGCAGTCACCAAGTAGTTCTGCTTCAGCAATAGTGGCACATTTGAATTTTTGAATTCCGCGTTCCATCTGCATCTTAATGATATTGGCATTTTTATAGGTTTTTACATGCGGACGTAGCCGATTTACATCGCCTGTCATGGAAATCATCAAGTCGATGTTATGTTGAATTCTATCTGGATACACCAATAAAGAAGGAGAAATCACTCCCTCGGGATGATTAATTGAATACCAATTTTCGTTTGCCATAATTTTTAATGATGTAGTTCGAAATGAGCCTCAATTTCAACAGGTATACCGCCAGGTAAAATCATACCAACGGCACTACGAACACCTACACCGTTGTCGGGTCCGAAAATGTCTGCCATGAGTTCGCTAAAACCGTTAATGACCAAAGGTTGTTGACCAAAATCGGGAGTGGAGTTGACCATTCCCAAGGTTTTTACAATCCTTTTAATTCTGTCGATATCTCCGAAATGTGTTTGTATCGTAGAAAGCATGGTAAGTGCAACTTGCCTTGCAGCAATTTTAGCTTCTTCCATTGTCATATCATGACCGGCTCTGCCGACAATCAATGAACCATCATTTTGCATAGGACCTTGACCAGAAATATATAAAAAATGGTCAACGACTAAAACAGGTTTGTACAAACCTGCAGGAGGTGGAGCAGGTGGTAAAATCAACCCCAATTCTTTAATTATTTCAGAAGGTTTCATTTGCAAATTATTTAATATTAAATAAATGTATTTATAACGAGAACACCAATAAGCCCCATAACGCCAACGGTAGTTTCCATCACGGTCCAGCTTTTTAATGTATCTTTAACCGATAGATTAAAGTACTCTTTAAATAACCAAAATCCGCTATCGTTAACATGAGAAAGCATTAAACTACCAGAACCTATTGCCAATACCATTAATTCAGGACTAGCCCCTGTACCTTGAACCAAAGGAAGAACGATTCCCGCAGCGGTTAAACCAGCTACAGTGGCAGAACCAACACAAACACGTATAATGGTGGCAATCAGCCAAGCTAATATTAATGGTGAGATTGATGATTGCTCTAATATTCCACCAATATATTCACTTACACCGCTATCGATCAAAACTTGCTTTAATGCGCCAGAGCCAGCAATTATTAGTAGCACCATAGTTATGCCCGTAATAGCACTGCCAACAGAATCCATAACCTCTTTCATACTTTTGCCCTGACCTAAGCCTAAAGTATAAATAGCAACTAAAACGGCAATAAGCATTGCAATAGCTGGGTTACCCATAAAAATTAAAATCTTGGTAAGAAAGAAATCTGCAGGGAGTAAAAGTTGAGCCAATGCGGCAACTGCAATTAGAATAACGGGTAAAAGTGCACTGATAATGCTATTTGCCATACTTGGCATTTCGTCGTCCTTTAAAACTACAGGGTTAAGAAATTCTTTAAGTGGTGTTGCGTTAATACCTTTTAAAGTTCTTGAAAGTAATGGTCCTGCAACAATAATTGCCGGTATGGCAACTATGATGCCGTATAGCAAAGTTTTACCAATATCTGCATTGAACATAGATGCAAGAGCTGTAGGAGCAGGATGCGGAGGTAGATAACCATGTGTTACTGATAAAGAAGCTAGCATTGGTAGACCTACATATAAAAGAGGTAAGCCGGTTGCTGCTGCAATCGTGAAAACTAGAGGAACCAGAATTACAAAACCTACAGAATAAAACATAGGTATACCAACAATGAAGCCGGTTAATACGACCGCCCATTGAATGTTCTTTTTTCCGAATTTCTCAACCAGTTTTGTGGTAATTCGTTGCGCTGCACCACTATCGGCAACCAACTTACCTAGCATGGCACCAAGACCTAAAATAATGACAAGAAATCCTAAAATGTTACCAATACCTTTTTGAATGGAATCGACCACACTAATGGGTTCCATACCTTCTGCGATACCAACGAATAAAGAGACGATGATGAAAGTGATAAAGGCATTTAGTTTAAATTTTGCAATGAGAATGAATAGGAGAAGAATTCCTAGAATAACAATAAATAAAGGCATATTTTAATAGAGTTAGTTTAGTTGATTCTCTAAATATACCATAAAAAAAAAGCTCATCATATTTAAACTAAACATGATGAGCTTGAACTAAAAAAAAGTTATTATTTATCAGTTATTTCTGGTGAAATAGCTTTGTAAACTATTCCGGCTAAAACAGCTCCAACAATAGGTGCTAGCCAAAATAACCAAAGTTGATCTATAGCCCAACCACCAGCGAATAAAGCCTGACTTGTACTACGTGCAGGATTTACCGATGTATTGGTAACAGGTATGCTTATTAAGTGTATTAGTGTAAGACAAAGACCGATTGCCAAACCGGCAAATCCTCTTGGTGCTTTTGTATAGGTAGAACCTAAAATAACAAATAAGAACATAAACGTCATAGCTACTTCTATGATTAAAGCAGAAGTCATACTGTATCCGCCAGGTGAATGTTCTCCGAATCCGTTAGAAGCAAATCCGCCTAAAACGAAATCTGATTTACCTGAAGCTATAAGAAAAAGTATGGCTGCACCTGCAATACCGCCCATTACCTGAGCAACGATATATGGAAAAACATCTTTTCCATCAAAACGCCCGCCTACCCAAACGCCAATTGTTACAGCTGGGTTTAAATGACAGCCAGAAATATGACCAATGGCGTATGCCATAGTAACTACGGTTAAACCAAAGGCTAAAGCGACGCCGGCAAAGCCAATACCTAGTTCTGGATAACCTGCGGCAAGTACGGCACTACCGCAACCACCTAATACCAGCCAAAGTGTGCCGATAAACTCTGCAATAAATTTTTTCATTTTAATAAGGTTTAATTGATTGTACTTATTAAGAAACCAATATTTTAATAAAGTCACAATTATTTTAATGATTTATTGGTTAATTTAAAATAAAATTGACTTATTAAGTAAGTATTCTTATTAAAATGATTTTATTAGTAAGTATTTAATAATTGTTAGGAAAGTGCTGTTTGAGATAGTGAAGCGTTTTTCAGCTTATTTATTTTCGATATAATCTTTTAGTTTTTGCGGACCTTCCAATAAAATGCGAACTACTCGTAATGTGCCGTCATCAGTAGTATTTATTTGCCATTTAATTAACGAAATGCATCCTTTTTCAATTTCAATACCGGTAATACTTCTTGGGTGAACACAGCTACCGTCATTAAAAAGAGGAATATCACCAGGCTCAGGAAAACGTGGTCTATGCGTATGGCCTACAACGGTAATTTTTAAGTCATTTTTTAGAATCCACTTTTTTGTACGACGCTCTACTTTTATAAGTTCTGTGTAGTTTTTGGCGGGTGAAGTTGGGTCGGCAATACCCCAAACTTGTAAGGGCTTCCAAAGAACACGTACCAAAAATCGTCCCCAGCGCCAAAAAGTGTAGTTCCACCAATCTGCTTGATGCCCATGGGTAAGAAAAACTTCTTGTTGGGTTTTTTTATGTTTTAAAATAAGTGCCTCATGATATTTTATACCTTCAAAAAGAGATTTGTCTTTGTCGTCTATAGGCTCAAAATAGCTAGAAAGGTGTTTTTTAACATAGGCTTCATCTTTGTAGACCATATCATGATTGCCCCATATCATATGCAGTTTATGTTCTAAATGAAATTGCTTTAAGAGCTTAAATACATTTTTATGCGCTTCAAAAATAGACTCGAAATGAATGTTCTCCCAAAGTTCATCGCCATCACCAAGTTCGCAGTAATCAAACCCTTCAGCATAGTAGAATTTTAACGCATGATAATAGATATTTCTATTGTTGGCAAATTCATCGGCAAAACTGTTGTCTCCTCTATGGCAATCGCTAAAAAGTATGAATTTAGAAGAGTCGTCGAACGGAATAACTTTAGCATTATTGTAAGCTCTAGTAAGTCTACTATCCGATGACATGGGCTATTTTTCGTTAAATATCCGAAAATCCAGTCAACCATAGGGCTTAGAGCCTTAAAAAACTTGGTATATTTTGTAACTTTACACACAATTAGTAGACTAACTGAACCATGGGAAAGCACGAGAGAAAGATAATGCCGGTTAAGCACCTCATAAGTTTTGAAAAACTTCTAGAGAAGTATGATGAACATTTGAAGGGTGATGATCCTTTTTTGGCGGCTACTGCTGAAAGAATATTATCTATTGAAAAAGGTTTTCCTGAGCTGCGAGATGGTTTTTCAGATTTTACTTTATTAGAGAAGAACAAAGATCTTATTAATCGTATTCTACAAGATACATTTACAGAAGCGTTAAGTGGTAACGAGATAAAGGTAGCAACGTTACCTTATCAAGATATGATCATAAAGTCTTCAAACCGGTTTCAAAAAATTATTGAAGAAGCGGGTGATAATTATGTGCCAGAATTAAGAAATGTTGGCGATGATATGGATTATATCATGAGCTGTGTAGTGGTGTTAAATTATTACTACGGTTATCATTTAGATTTTAGTCGCCCTTATTTTTATGACATTCCAGATGCAAATGGGGTAATGCGCCATTATCGTATTTTATACAATGCAGATTTTATTGATATAATCCCTACCGATAAATCTAAAGAAGTTACACAAGAAGATGTTGATGAATTATTGGCTAGTCCAAATGATATTAAGCTTTGGATGGAGAAGATTCCGCCAGAGAGTTTTATATCCAAAGGTTTTGTAATTGCCAATTTGTTCGATGTAACTATGGAACAGGCAATTTCGAATATTAAGTCAAAATTGATTTCTAAGAATACGATACAGCCAACAAATTTCATGCACGATTTGCAGGAAACTTTTAAGTCGTTTTTTAGATTACCGAATATTAAAGTAGGTTTTGCATCTTTTGATGCTAAGAACAATGAGTTTGAAGAAGTCTCAGGTATGGGCTTTGAAAGTTTTCTATTAGGTGGTGAGCATCATATGAACTGTAAAAGTGCATTATGTGAAGATTCATATGAGAAATTAATTGATAGGAACTCATATTTTACTATTACCGATATGGATCGTAAAGTAGAGCAATCTGGGAATATGAATCCGTACAAGGGGTTGAAAGAGCAGGGCATACAAAGTGCCATTTTTGCTCCTATAGCTTATGAAAATAATCTTTTAGGGGTATTAGAAATCGTATCTGAAAAGAAGGGTGTGCTTAATGGTGTAAATGCCCAAAAGCTAGATGATGTATTGCCATTTATTGTCTCTGCTGTAGTACGTGCCAAAAATGAAGAAAATAATAGAATAGACGCTATTATACAGAATGAGTGTACTTCTGTGCATTCATCGGTTTATTGGAAGTTTCAAGAGGAGGCTAAAAAATTCATGTTAGACGAAACTGAAGGTAGGTCTCCTTCATTTAAAGAAATCGTTTTTAAAGATGTCTATCCGCTATTTGGTCAAATAGATATTAAAGATTCTTCGCAAGCTAGAAATTTAGCCATTCAGCGCGATTTAATGATACAGCTTTCAGAAATAGATAATGTGTTGAATATTGCTGTAAAAACATGGGATCTGCCAATCTATGAGGAATTAATTTTCAGGGTAAATAATCATCTAGAAAGTATAAAGGAAATGCTTTATACGAATAGCGAGCAGGCTATTTTTGATTTTGTTCATGACGAAATATCTCCTGTTTTTGAGCACCTTAAAAAATCGAATAAAGACATAGAGAAGCATATTTTAAAATATGAGTCTAAAATTGATATGGGTACGGGCTCTTACTATGACCATAGAAAGAACTATGATGAAAGTGTAACATTAATCAATAAAAAGCTTTCATCTGTTATTGATAAAAGACAAGAAAGTGCACAGGCAATGTTTCCTCATTATTATGAGCGTTACAAAACAGATGGTGTAGAACATAATCTATACATTGGTGCTTCAATATCAGAAAGCAAGGAATATAATCCATTATACCTTAATAATTTAAGATTATGGCAATTACAGGTAATGGTTGAAATGGAAAATGCACATTACGCACTAAAGCCAAAATTACCGGTACAGTTAGATGCCGCTTCGCTGATATTGGTGTATAATACATCATTATCTATTCGCTTTAGAATGGATGAAAAACAGTTTGATGTTGATGGTACTTATAATGCACGTTATGAGGTAATAAAAAAGAGAATCGATAAATCGTACATAAAAGGAACTGACGAGAGATTAACTCAAAAAGGGGTGCTTTCTATTGTGTATTCTCAAAAGAAAGATGAATTAGAATATCTAAGATATATCAAATTCTTAAAGTCTAAAGGCTGTTTTACCAATAAAATAGAAATTGTAGAGCTAGAAGGTCTGCAGGGTGTATCTGGTTTAAAAGCTATACGTGCAGAGATTCTATATCAAAGAGAACAAGAACCTGAAAAGACATATACGTACCAAGATTTAATGGATGCTTTAAAAGAATAAAACTTCACTTAGTAATTGTATTTTACGATCAGGGCCAAAGAATTTAAATGAAACGGCAAATGCTATTACAGATAATATCATGCCAATCATGAATATAGTATAGGTCCAACGTAAAAGTGAATATTTTCTATTTAGAACTATTCCAAGAAAATAGAGATCTTTAGTTAAAGAGTTATAGATGTAATCTTTGTCCTTTAGCATTTCTTTTATTGCCCATTCATACTCGCTTAATGCCATTTTATGGAAGTTGCCGAAGAACAATAAGTTAACATTTTTGTTGGCGACATCTTCTTTAGTAAACTCACCGCTAGTAACATTTGGTCTTGTGGCCATTACAGCTAGTACCATAGAAACGACGCTAAAGAATACAAATATTACGGTAGGGTAAATAAGGTAATCGTTAGAAGGGTTGTCTAATTTAGGGATAAGATTAGATAGTGCTAAAGAAATAATAATGGCATTTACAGATAATAAAATGTTCGCCTTGGTATCTGCAATATCGCTAAGTGTAATATGGTTTTTTAGTGTTACACGATAAAGTGTTTGTATGCCTCGGTCGGGACTTTCGCTTTTAAATTGCGCTTTAAGTTTCTCTTTCTTAGCAAGTTTCTTTTCAGACTTTTTTTCTTTTATCAGTTTTCTTAAATTCTTATCTTTTTTCTCAAGCCAATGTTCTTTGGCGTAATCTGTATAGTATTGGTGATCGGTTCTGAATAATTGTATATTGAGTTCTAGCCATTCTTTTTGGCTGTAATTCTTAACTCCGAAAAGCTTTAGTTCTTCACGCAGTAGATCAGAAGTTTCTAGGTAGCTGCTCTGTGCAAAATGAGAACAGTCGGCATCGCGTATAATTTCTTCCATTAAATTATTCGGCTTTGCATCCCATTTTGTAGCGCGTATACACGATTTAATTTTTTCAATTCCGTCTTTGTTATAGCCCTGTTCAGTTAAAAATTTCTCTGCAATTTCGCAGCTACTTTCTTCGTGTTCATTGATTCCTTTTGTGAATCCCGTATCGTGAAACCAGGCTACGATTTCTAAAAGCTCTTTATCCTGATTGGATAGAGAACATGAATCAAGTAATTGTTTAGTACTTTTAACGACTCTTTGTGTATGTCTTAGATTATGGTATAGAAACTTCTTATCCAAATGATTGGTAAGTAAGTCGATTACAAATTGTTGTGAGTTATCTAAGATTTTTGACATAGAAGAAATGGATTTGAAATATCCAAATTACAAAATTTTAAAGAGGGCAACGTTACTATGAAAAAATTATATGCATATCTGTCGGTTTTTATATTCATTACTAGCTGTGCTACGTACAATACTAAATATGTAGATGAAAAATATGCTGTAGATGTAACCGATTCAAAAGAAGTTTCACATACTTTTTATTTAATTGGTGATGCGGGTTTATCACCAATGGGCGGAATGAATCCTGCATTAAAGATATTCAAGAATAGATTAAATAAGGCAGATAAGAACAGTACGGCAATATTTTTAGGTGATAATATTTACCCAGCTGGGCTACCAGACCCTAAAGATTCTACTGAAGCATATAGAACAGCAAAAAATCATTTAGATGCGCAGTTGAATACATTGAATGATTTTAAGGGAAGACCACTTTTTATACCCGGTAATCACGATTGGTATACAGAAGGTTTAGTAGGTCTTGAAAGGGAAGAGAATTATATTAAGAAAGCCCTTAAAGAAAAAGAAAAGGATCCTTTTTTACCAGAAAACGGATGCCCTATTGATGTTGTGGAAATAGGTGATGATGTTGCTATAATTACCATAGATACAGAATGGTATTTGACCAATTGGGACAATCGCCCAGATATTAATGATAAGTGTGATATAAAAAGTAGAGCAAAGTTTTTCTTAGAGCTTGAAGATGCGATAAAAGGCTTTCGCGACCGCACAACGGTTATTGCAATGCATCATCCTAGTAATAGTTATGGAGAGCACGGTGGTCAATATTCAATGAGAAAACAATTTTATCCTAAAGAAATGGCAGTGCCTTTGCCTATTTTAGGAAGCTTTATTAATGTGCTTAGAAGTACTTCGGGTGCATCTGTTGAAGATGTAAACAACAAACGATATAGAGAGTTGATGAATAGGGTAACAACCTTGGCACAATATTCTGATCGTGTAATATTTGCATCTGGGCATGAGCATACTTTGCAATATTTGGTTGAAAATAATACTCCGCAGATTGTAAGTGGTTCTGGGTCGAAAGAAGGTTTTACGCGATTGTTGAACGGTTCTCAGTTCAATACCGGTAAAATGGGATATGCGACTTTAGAAGTATACACCGATGGTTCATCTAGAGTACGTTTTTATGGCGTAGACGATGATGAGAGCGAAGAGTTTTTGTTTACCAATGAAGTATTACCGCCAACTAAAAAAGAATATATAGGTGAATTTACCGGTCAGTTTCCTGATAGTGTTAAAGCTTCTGTGTATACCAAAGAAGAAATTGATAAAAGCGGATTTTATAAAGGAATTTGGGGTGATCGTTACCGCGAGTATTATGGTACAGAAGTGAAAGTGCCGACTGTAAATTTAGATTCTTTGATGGGTGGTTTGGAACCTGTTAAAAAAGGAGGCGGACACCAATCAAAATCATTGCGTTTACGTGCAAAAGACGGTAGGGAGTATGTAATGCGAGCTTTAAGAAAAAGCGCAGAATTGTATTTGCAGTCGATGGCATTTCAAGATCAATATGTTCTTGACGATTTAAAGGAGACCTATACTCAAGAAATATTACAAGACTTTTATACGGGATCACACCCCTATGGTCCGTTTACAACAGCTGGTTTGTCAGATGCTGTTGGTGTTTACCATACCAATCCTGTACTGTATTACGTGCCTAAACAACCAGCATTAAAAGAGTATAATGAGACATTTGGTGATGAGTTGTATATGATTGAAGAGCATACAGGCGATGGTCATGGAGATTTAGCAAGTTTTGGGTATTCAAATAATTTAACCAGTACCGATGGTATGCTTGAAGACCTTCGAGATGATGAAAAATACGAAGTCGATAAAGACCTTTATTTGAGAGCACGACTTTTTGATATGATTCTTGGCGATTGGGATCGACATGTTGATCAATGGCGTTGGGCAGAATTTAAAGATGAGAAAAAAGGTAAAACTGTGTATAGACCAATACCTAGAGATCGTGATCAGGTATTCTCGAAAATGGGCGATGGTGCATTAATGAAAATAGCTACTCGTATTATACCTGGCTTACGACTAATGGAAGGTTTTAATGAAGATATTAGAAGTGTAAAAGGATTCAACTCTTCGCCTATGACCTATGTGTTAGACTTAACATTGTTAGGTGAAACCGAAAAAAGTCAGTGGATGGCGCAGGCAAAATACCTACAAGAAAACTTAACCCCTAGTGATATTGATCAGGCATTTAAATCTTTTCCTGTAGAAGTTCGTGATGAAACGGTAGATGAAATTAAAGAAATTCTCTTGGCACGGTTAAGCCATATTCAAGAAACTGCTAATGAGTACTACCAGATATTAAATAAATATGCTGTAGTTGCAGGTACAGATAAAGATGATTGGTTTGAGATCAATAGACTGAACGATAAAGAAACCGAAGTAAAAGTATTTAGAAATATTGGCGATAAGAAAAAGCGTCTGTTTTATTATAAGGTATTCACAAAAGAAGATACAAAAGAACTATGGGTATTTGGTTTAGATGACGATGATATTTTCGAGGTTAAAAATCCGTCTAATTACGCTGGTGTCAAAGTCAGAATTATTGGTGGTCATAATAATGATATTTATAGGGTAGAAGATGGTAGAAATGTCGCTTTGTATGATTTTAAAAGTAAGAAAAATACGTTTGAAGAAACTGGTGGTGCAAAAGTAAAACTGTCAGATGATTATGAGTTGAACACCTACCAGCCGTTAAAGTTGAGAAATAGTTTCAACCAAATTATCCCTACGATAGGGTTTAACCCAGATGATGGTATGCGAATAGGTTTCGTAAATACCTATACATATAACGGTTTTAGGCAGAATCCATTTACCCAACAACATACTTTTGCCGCATCTTATTATTTTGCGACTAGCGGATTTGATTTTAAGTATCAAGGTGAATTTGCACATGTATTCGAAAATTGGAATGCTGAGTTGAAAGCACGATTTACGAGTCCGAATTTTGCCATTAATTTCTTCGGATTTGGGAATAATACTGAAAATTTTGATGACGATTTAGAACTAGATTATAATAGGGTAAAACTACGACAGATAGATTTTTCGCCTTCATTGGTTTGGAGAGGGCAATTAGGGGCAAAGGTGAAATTAGGCGTGTCTTATGAAAATATTAGTGTTGAAGAAACCAACGATAGATTCATTAATACATTTTATCAACAGAACGGAGAAGAGACGAATAGTGATTTTGTTGGTGCTCATGCTGCCTATACTTATGAAAATAGGGATAATGAAGCATTCCCAACCTTAGGGATGGAATCATCATTAGAAGCTGGATATAAAGAGAACCTTTCAAAAGAAGGAGGAAGTTTTGGTTACATAATTCCTAGCCTAGGTTTTGATTACAAATTGATACCCAATGGTAGGTTGGTATTAGCAACTAAATGGAAAGCACATTTTAATATTGGCGATGAATACGAATTTTACCAAGCCGCAAGTATTGGTGGTTTAGATGGACTTCGCGGATTTAGAAATCAACGTTTTACCGGTAAAACATCGTATTATCAGAATACAGATATAAGATTTAGTCTAAAAAAGAAACGTACCAGATTATTACCAACAGCAATGGGTCTTTTTGGCGGGTTTGATTACGGTAGAGTATGGATGCCTGAAATGAGTTCTGGTCGTTGGCACACTTCATATGGCGGAGGGTTCTTTTTAAATGCCTCTGATATCATTTCTATTAACACAGCCATATTCGCTAGTGAAGACGGACCAAGATTTACTTTCGGACTAGGGTTCGGTTTTTAGATAAACCAGTTATTTTAAAGAGTAGGTGTAAAGATTTCCACCTTCAGCGTGTGCTTGTTCATCAGAAATTAGTAGGGTGTCGTCATTAAGAAAGCAAACAGATTCTAATTGAGAGCGGGCACCTAAATCAATTTCTTGCATATTTCCTTTAGAGAAATCATCCCAAGTGAAATCTGTGAAAACGAAAAGCTTACCGTAACTAAGTGCTATAATTTTATCGCCTTTTGGCGATATGTCAATAGAAGTTATTTGGCAAATCTTCCAATCTGGACAAGGTGTAAACGAGCCCACTAGAGTAGCTTCGTAATTACCTTTGGTATCAGGTACGGAATAAATATGGGCTTCACCGGTAAACGATTTTGACCTGTTTTTAGTTACAATATACAATTTGTTGCCATGGTGGAAAATAGCTTCTGAATCATAGAAAAGATGATCTTTCTTTGGTGGAAAGTCTTTTTGGTCAGGGTAGCGTAGCTCGATTTTTTCAGCGTCAATTTTATCGCCTGGTTCAATAGTCGGGTTTGGTAATTTAAGAATGACCAAGTTTTTACGGTCATTAACGTTATTACCGGTATCAGCTATATAGAGATTGCCAGCTTTATCTTTGGTGAGATCTTCCCAGTCATGATTTTTACCGTTTTTAACCTCTAAACTTTTAAGAATTTCCCCTTTAAAGTTTATCTGGTAAATTTCGTCTTTGTTACCGGCATCTTCAATAACCCATAAGGTAGAGTCATTGTATGTTGCTAGACCAGAATTTTCATCTAAACTACCGGGTAGGTCTGCAATCACTTTAAGTTGCCCGTAATTATTACACGAAATAAGTGTAATTGATAATACAAGAGTCGTTACAATTAATTTGTTCATATTATTCTGCTATTGGCATGAATACCTCGGTCTTCCAATATAAAGCATCACCACCCATATTCGGATTACTATAAAAGAATTCTACAGGTTTAGGGCTTACTTTTATATTATTTTTGTCAGCGTAATCTAATAGCGCGTACCATGCTCTATCTGAGGTTATATAATTCCCATTATAAATAGCTTTAAGAGATTTTGTACCTTTAAATTCTTTATAATTAATATCCTTTATAACCGGAAGAGAATCAGGTTTTATTATTGGATAACAAAAATTAAATATAAGGCTGTCTTTGTTAATGTTCCAGTCTATAATTTCAATAAAAGGAACGCCATTTAGTTGCAAACCATTACCTACAAGTACAGAGTTCAAAAACGGATAACTGTCTTTCATTGCAGTAGCTTTTTTCGTCTGAATAGTTTTGTGTTTAATACAGGCGCAATAGGTTGATGGTAATTCCTCTTCTTCTAAAATAGTTACTTTAAATTCTTTTCTATGCTTATTTAAATATGACATAAAATCAGTAACAAGTTTTCTTGACCCCTTTTCAAAATCGGTGTCTGTAAAGGGAATTGATAATCTATTTTTGAAACTATTGTCTTTGTCAGTTACATCTACCTTAAGTTGAGAGGTAGAGTCATTAATTGGGGAAATATTCCATGTATACGTATGGGTAGAATCTCCAGATACTATAGTTTGCTTGAGATGTTTTATGTCTTCAAGTTGTTTAATTGAAGCATTGTTAAATGAAGTATTCCAGGCTTTCAATGACTGATTTATTGTCCCTGGAAAGGTTTTGGCTACGACCCTTATTTGATAATCTTGTGGCTTTATGAAAAAATACCAAAGTAAACCAATACAAATAATGGTAATTGTAATTGAAAGCGCTTTTTTCATGATGATTTAAAATGTGCTAAAAATTAATTTTTCTTCATTTTAATTTTAGAATTCAGTAGTGCACCAATTTTTCGACCTTGACCAACACCGACTTCAACAGCTGATCTGTAGTGAATACCGCCATACATTCTACTAATAGCGGCTTCATCTGCGGCTTCGTTGAAAGAATTGAATTTTCTAATAGGCAGGCCATACGGCGTTTCGGTATCATCTTCAAAACTAAAATCTTCACCAAAAATGCTAGTAAGAGCAATTCCTGCAGCACCTGAAACAACACTATGTCCACTTGTGTATTCAGGGAAAGGAGGTGTTTGTAAAATAGGCTTCCAATTCTCGTCTATATGTTGGTTAATTAACGTTTCTGGTCTAATTAAATTACTGCGATATTTTTCATCCCAGCAGCTAATAAATCCGTCAGCAATCGCCATTGAAGTTTTTGTATAGGCAAAAACAGTATCGTCGAAATTACTATTGGTTTTTTTACTGGCAATTTTTGTAATACCTATCCAATGTGCACCTGGGGTAATCTTTTTGGTAGCGAACATGAGGTGACCTCTAGTTACGGAAACGTACGGATTACAATCCCAGAATTTAGCAATGGCAACTTCGTCAGATTCGTCACCGTTTTTTGTGATGTCATTGCTAATATTATAAACTTCTATAAGTTCTTTGTAGAAATCTGAGTCTTTTTCTAGTGAAAACGGTGGTGGTGGAACTGGTTTAAACTGCGAAGCTGAATCTATAATAAAAGGGCGAATTTTGTTCCAGTGCGGCTCAATACCATCCATGTAGGCTGGTGGTGTTGGTTGCCATCTGGTAGGGTCGTCTGTATTTACAGTGAATTTTGGCATGGTACGCGTTTGGCTGTAATTGTCCTTGCCCATCCATTCTTTAATATGGTCTGCAACTTTTAATCCGTATGCTTTAGAAGCTTCGAATTCAGGTTCGTTCATTGACTTCCATTGTGTGAAAAGACTATCCTGTAAAACATCAAATTTATCTTCAGAGAATATCAATTGTCTGCTAATATTCATGTGCGCAATTAAAGCAGATAATTGAGGATTTATACCTGAAACGGTATCTATCGCAGGTATAGGTTTTAAATCTTTTAGTTGACCTGCTAATGATTGATAATCAGGGTTTACTTGGGCAACAATTTCATAGGCTGCAATATTGGGGTAAGCAAATATTCTACTCGCTACCGGTGGAGAGAATATATCATGAATCATGATATCTATAATCTTGTCAATAGAGTTGTGTAATTGATCAGGAGATATTACTATGGGTTCTTGCTTCTTTTCTGTGCAGTTCGCTAATAATACCCCTGCGATTAAGATGATTAAATACCTTTTCATTGTACTATGGTTTGAGAATGCTATACACTTCTGCTGCTTCATTATTAAAAGTAAGCAAAAGGTATGTGTTGTTGTTTGAGTTTATAATGTTCATGCTTCGAATCGATTTTCCTGTTAAATCGAGTCCTATTTCATTCGCTAAGGTAACATTGTTGCCAGTACTTATCAATGCCCCTGGAAAAGAATCAAAACGACCATGATATGGTTTTACGCCAAAATAATTTCCTGCAGCGAGTACTTCGGTTTTGTTATCACCATTAAAATCATATGCTAAAAATGCCATAATGGGTGCCAACTGTAATTGATAACTAAATGGCACAAAAGTGAACTTGCCATTATTGTTTTGTAGATAACCTGAACTTAGGGTATGTACTTCTTGAATTTCTGCGTTTGGTAACATTTCCTTGCCAAGAATTTCTTCCATCGATTTTCCTGCAAAAGCACTATAGGTATTGAATTTTTTTCGAAGAGAAACCAATTGGCTTGATAATTCTTTTAATCCGTCTATGGGGTAGTCTTTACCGTCTTTATAGGTGCTGACAATAGTTTCCGTTGCTCCGTTTTTATCAAGGTCACCGTAATACATTTTCATCGGATGCTTTTGTGAAGCTGTAAACTTGGTATTGATTCCCCAGTTGCCTAAAAGGTAGTCTTGGTCTCCGTCGCCATCAATGTCAAAACTAGTAACAGCTTGCCATAAGCCATTAATGTCTTCATTTTCTAATGGATTTGTTTCTTCAAATTCACCTTGGTTGTTTTGAAAAAATCTAGGTGACATCCATTCTCCAACAAATAATATATCTTCCCAACCATCATTATTGAAATCGGTAACAATAGCGTCTGTTATCATACCTAAGTTCTCAAACGGATTTGACGCTACATTAAAATTGCCATTCTCATTTTCTAAAATATAGCTGTTAGGTTTGTTTCCATAATCGGCACTGATAGATTGATTACAGATAATGATATCTAAATCATTATCATGATCATAATCTAGTTTTAGAAGGACAGATGCATTCTCAAATAACTCAGGAAATTCATTTTGAGTAAAAGTGCTATCACTTGCTATATAGTACGACTCAGTTAATGGCTTCATTTCATTAAAGAAGTCTGCCCCGCCTGTACCTACTATGATATCGTTTTTGCCGTCACTATTGAAATCACCTATTATAGAAGCGATGTCTTCTTTAATACTGTCTTTTTTAATTTCAGGGTAAATTTTTAACTGAAAAGTGGAATCCCCTTGTATGTAAATTTGCGACGGAATATATTTAGCTCCTCCAAAGAAAATATCTTCTTTTCCATCAGCATTTAAATCACCAATACTCACAGCAGGACCTCTATCTGACATTTGATAAGGAATAAGCTTTTGGCGTAAATAATCGCTGTAGGCATCTTCAATGTGTGTGTAGTTTATGCCTATATTGTTCGATGTTTTTTGAAATAGGTTCTGCTGTTTAGGGTGTAAAGAAGAATAGTCGAAAGGTTGTACTTTATCAGGACTAAGATAAAGTGTTTGGTTGACGGCGATATTTTTTACCAATTGATAACTTTTATCTGGCCATATAATTTTTAACGAATCAATATTTTTAAGTTCGTCGTAACCAAAATGTATAATGGGTTCAGAAGAGGCTTGAAATCCACGTACGGTATACATTTCTTTAAACTGTTGAATTCCGTTGGCATATGAAAATACCTTGGTGCCAATGCCGAATTTGTTTTTATCAGAAAAGTTCAGTTTAATTTTTAGCCAGTTTCGTTTGCTGTTAGTGGTGTTCTCTTGAATATTTGCCGGACTAAATAGATTGTTGGTTACTAAATCTAAATCGCCATCATTATCTAAATCACTATAGGCAGTAGCCCCAGAAATAATAGTATCTTGAGTTATCCAAGATTTAGATTCATCTATAAATTTAAGGTCTGCAGCTCCTTTAAAAATCATGTTGCCTATAAAACCAGAAGGCATCATTGTAAGAGCTTTATGGTCTACAAGATTAGTATTGTTGATCTTAGATTGCATATTATCATTTGAAATGTAATTGATGTAATCTAAGTCATTTGGACGTTTTGGTATGCCATTACTAATATATAAATCTTGTTCCCCATCTTGATCATAATCACCGAATAGCGCACTCCAGCTCCAATCTGTGGCTGCCACACCACTTTGTAAAGCTGTTTCTAAGAATTCACCATTTGGTTGGTTAACAAATAGCATATTTCTAGTATACTGATTGTGATAACCAAATTTTTCGGTTTTCATTTTTTGAATTTGAATATCATCATCGCCCTCAGATGATTTTAATACAATTTCGTCTTTAGCTAGCATGTCTAAAGAAATTAAATCTGGCAGCCCGTCATGGTTAATATCAGCAACATCGCTACCCATCGAAAATCTGGTGGTATGCCCAAATGCTTCTTTAAGACTTTCTTTAAAGGTACCGTCACCATTATTTAAATAGTAATAATCATCTTCGTGAAAGTCGTTGCCAATGTACAAATCAGGATATCCGTCTTGATCAAAATCAGAAACTGCAATTCCTAATCCGTATCCATTTACACCACCATAAATACCAGCCTCTTCACTAACATCTATAAATTTGCCACTGTCGTTCCGTAGTAGTTTATCGCCAGTTTCATATACCCTTTTGTAACGAATTTGTGCGTTACCATAAGAATCTTGTGTGTGTATGGCATGATTAAGAAGATACATATCTAAATCGCCATCTAAGTCGTAATCTAGAAAAGCAGCCGAAGAACTGTACGATTCAAAATCCAATCCATATTCAGCGGCACTTTCCTTAAAAGTGGTATCGCCTTGGTTTATAAAAAGCTCGTTATAACCATTAAAACCGTTTAACCCGACAACAGTACATACATAAATATCTAGAAGTCCGTCACCATTAACATCGCCCATTATGGTGCCTGTATTCCAAGAACTATTTCCTGCGACACCGGCTGTTTCGGTAATATCTTCAAACTGTAAATTACCTTTGTTTAGGTATAATTTATTCTTTACTTGATTGCCCGAAAAATAAATATCAGGTAGGCTATCGTTGTTAATGTCGCCTATAGCGACACCACCACCATTATAAAAATAGAGGTAATCTAAAATACTAAGGTCTTTAGATTCTGTAAGTGTATTTTCAAAAGTTATACCTGTCTCTTCTGTAGAATGTTTTACGAACAACTCACCAGAATTTTCGGTACAACCAATCAGTAATATCAATAAACATAGGTATAGTATGTTATTTTTCATGTAGTCGATACATTTTTGGAGTGTCGTTATTGATAGCTGCAATAATGAATTGATTGCCTTTTTTGTCTTTTACTATTTTTAATTGTTTTACCTCATTGCGAATATAGAAACCACTATCAGAATAATTTTGCCATTCAAAGTTCAATTTTCCATCGCCAAGAAGAACATTTCCGTAATTGGCATCTAGCCTAGAATATTGAGGTTTAAACTCGAAGTTATTCCCGGCCATAACCAAATCTAAGTTTCCATCTTTATTGACATCAAGACATTGAATACCACAAATACATGAAAATTGAACTTGAGGTGGTAATATTTTAATAGTAAAGTTGCCATTACCATCGTTTATCGCAATTATTGACTCAGAAATGTTAGACTGTTTTAGTATAGTATTGTCTATAACGTTCTTTGGAAATAGCTCTTGTATGGTTTTAGAAGCATATTCAGAAGCTTTAATATTTTTCTTCTTCAACGCAAGAATTTGGGTTGTTAATTCTTTCTTTTGGTGAAGAGGATAATCACCGCCATCGTAGTTTTGAGTAGTAATCTGTTCTATAGTACCATCATTATCAAAATCATTCACCCACATTTTCATGGGTTGCCCAGGTTTTGGTTTGTAATGGAGGTTGCTACCCATGTTGCCTAAAATTAGATCTTGGTCGCCATCATTGTCTAAGTCATACCCTTCAACAGCACCCCACCAACCACTAAGGCTGTCTAGAGAACTTTTTGAGTCGCTAAGCCTTCTGCCAGAGTTTTTGTAGATTTTTGGGCTACCCCAATCAGATACTGTTACTAAGTCATCTTTACCATCGCCATCAATGTCAATCCATTTAGCATCAGTTACCATACCCGCATCTTTTAAATCATAAGCAGCGCGTTCAGTAATATCAGTAAAAGTTCCGTCTCCGTTATTTGATATAAATAGGTGATCAGGATTTATGCCATAGGTGCCAACAACGCTTCTAGAGCCAACAAAAACATCAATATCACCATCTGCATCAAAATCTGAAGGAGCGATTACGGCAACATTTTTATTGATACTTGGTAGTTTGTTTGTGCTCAATGAGAAATTACCTTTGGCGTCGTTTAGGTAAAGTCGAATTCCGTAATTGCCTTGCATGCCTAATTCGTTACCGCCAGTACCGACCATAAGATCTAAATCGCCATCATTATCTGAATCAAAAAAGGATGCAGTGGTATCTTCTAATAGGGCTTCTGCCTCGAAATATTTTACAATAGGTTTAGAAAGTGATCCATTACCATTATGTAGATATAATGCACCAGCTTGGTTTTTTGCTCCGCCAATAAAAATATCATCATTGCCATCGCCATTTACGTCCCCAACCGCTAAACCAGGTCCTTCTTCTGCTAAGGACTTAGAAATTAATCCCTCATTATCAAAATCCATATAGCTATTCTCTTTATGGGTTAAAAAGGTATTATTCTCAATAGTTTCTAAAAGAGTAGGGGTTTCTGTTTTTTTGATTTTAAATATCTCTTTTGCCTCTTCTTGCTTAAATGTAATGGTTTGGTTCGCTTTTACATTTTTCAATTTCATTGTCGCGTCATTGGGCCATATAATGCGAATGGAGTCTAACATTTCTGTAGCGCCCAAACCGATAGTCATAGGGTATTCTACTGATGATTGAAAACCTCTAGAAGGCATCAGTGTTTGGTCGATAATATTATCTGGGTAGTATAGGCGCGCAACGGTCCCTATTCCAAATTTGTTACCATTGGCACCATCGAATTTTAACTTTATGTAGTTGTTTTTAGATTGCGATTCAGAATTGTTGCGGTACACAAAAGTCTCCATATTTACGTTATTGACCACAAGATCTAAATCACCATCATTATCTAGGTCACCATATGCAGAACCGTTTGAGCGACTCGGTATTTCAAATCCCCATTGTTTGTTGTAATTACTAAAGGTAATGTCGCCATTGTTACGATAGGCGTAGTTTGGTAGTGGCGTAACAGGCATTTTGTTGATGATAGAATCAATAGATTCTTTTCTGCCAGTCAAAGCCATTTTCTGAATAATGTCGTTAGCAAAGAAATCTATAAAATCTAAATCGGTAAGATCATGATTAATGCCATTGGTAATATAAATATCTTTTAGTCCATCATTATCCATGTCGAATAAGAGTCCAGACCAGCTCCAATCAGTAGCTTCAACACCGCTGTAATAGGCGACTTCAGAAAAAGAACCATTACCGTTGTTTAGTTGTAAGGTATTTTGAATATACTGTTGATGAAAATCTTTGCTCTGCTTTAGCTTGAAAATGTTGTAACCTTCAAATTCCATAACAGATTTTACACGTTGATCTGGTTCAGGTAGCATATCGGTAATGAAGATATCTGTAAGTCCGTCATTATTGATATCAGCCATATCTACACCCATAGCAGATAAACTCAAGTGATTTGTCCATTTTTGAACTTCTTCTCTAAAAGTGCCATCTTGGTTGTTGATGTATAAATAATCTCTTTCGTAAAAATCGTTAGAAACATATATGTCTGGGTACAGGTCATTGTTAATATCTACGACCATGACGCCAAGACCAAAACCGATAAGGCTACCGTAGATGCCTGCTTTTTCGCTAACATCGACAAATTTACCGTTATCGTTTCTTAGCAGCATATCCCCTACACCTCTAAATATTTTTGGTACACCTTCCCAATCTTGAGCCCTAACTTCGCGCTGTTCTGCATACCCAAGGCTGCTAACAGGAATATTACTATTGTTTAGAATGTAGGCATCTAAATCGCCGTCTTTGTCATAATCGAAGAAAGATGCGTGGGTAGAGAACCCTGTTTCTGCTAAATTATATTCATGGGCTTTTTCGGTGAAAGTACCGTCTCCGTTATTGATGTATAGGTCGTTGTCATGGTTGTTGCCTTCCATGTTACCGGCATTACTCACATAAATATCTAGAAATCCGTCATTATTGATGTCTGCCATCACAACACCTGTAGACCAAGGTTTATTTCCTGATATTCCAGCGGTTTCCGAAATATCTTCAAATTTCATATCACCTTTATTAAGAAAAAGTTTGTTAGGCTCCATGTTTCCGGTCAGAAAAACATCCGATAATCCATCATTATTAATATCTCCGATGGCAACACCACCACCGTTATAAAAGTTGCGGTATTTAAATATGTTGAATTCTTTTGAGTTGGCAACTTTATTTACAAATGAAATACCTGTTTCTTCGGGTTGTAAAAGGGTGAATAATGTTGGTTCTTTTTTTTCTTCTGATGTATTTGCATCTTCTTTAGATCCGCAAGAATATAAGAGAGAGAAAAATAAACCAAGACAGCTTAGTTTAAGCAAATTAGAGTTCATTCTTGAGTATGTTTAAAATAGCACTTTGAGTTATTTTGTAAGCTATTAAAGTTGAGTTAGTAACCTTTGTAATAGTTCGTTCAAAATTAATTTGCAATATAGCCAAATACCTACTATTTGTTAAGCTTATTTAGTAAAAGTCAGCGTTAAAATTTAAAGAAAACGTTATAGGATTGGTCGTTTAATATGAATAATGAGATTTTGCACCAAGTTTTTAGAAGTAATGGAAATAATCCAATATATTTAACCTTGACTTAACAACAAACAACTCAACCAATGATAGGAATTTTATCTTTTTTAGGCTTTACCATTTTGGTGGCCGTAATTGCATATTTCGCAACAAGATCAACAAACGAACAAACTTCTGACGGTTATTTTCTTGGAGGGCGTAGTTTAACAGCAGGAGTCATAGCGGGGTCATTGTTGTTAACCAACTTATCTACAGAGCAAATTGTTGGTCTGAACGGTAATGCTTATAGTGATGGAATTTTAGTAATGGCTTGGGAAACCTTGGCAGCTATTGCAATGGTAATTTGTGCTATTTACTTGTTGCCAAGATATTTAAAAGGAGGTATAAGTACCATACCAACATATTTAGAAAGAAGGTTTGACACTACTACCAAGGCAATGACATCTGGGTTGTTTTTAAGTGGGTATGCAATTGTTCTTTTGCCTATAGTTTTGTACTCTGGTTCTTTAGCTATTAGTGGAATGTTCGATTTACCTGCTAAATTGGGAATTTCTGAATGGGCATCAATATGGGTATGTGTTTGGAGTATAGGTATCATAGGTAGTATTTATGCCATATTCGGAGGCTTAAAAGCTGTTGCGGTTTCTGATACTATTAATGCTATAGGGTTGTTGATAGGTGGTTTGTTGATACCAATATTCGGATTATACGCTATTAGTGATGATAACAGTATTTTAGGAGGTTTGTCAAAACTTACGACCGAGCATCCAGAAAAGTTTAATGCAATAGGTTCAGAATCTTCAAGTATACCTTTTGCTACCATATTTACCGGTATGGTTTTAGTACAATTATTTTACTGGGGTACCAATCAGCAAATAATACAAAGGGCTCTAGCGGCAAAAAACTTGAAGGAAGGTCAGAAAGGGGTAATGCTTGCTGCCTGTTTTAAGATTTTAGGTCCATTAATTGTGGTTTTACCTGGTATTATAGCTTTTCATATGTTTGATGGTCAATTGGATAGAGCAGATCAGGCTTATCCTAAATTAGTGGCAGCTGTTTTGCCTGTTACTTTGGTTGGTTTTTTTGCTGCAGTACTTTTTGGAGCAATACTTAGTTCTTTCAATAGTGCTTTAAATAGTTGTGTTACCTTATTTGGTTTAGATATTTACAAGGAGTATGTAAATAAAGATGCTTCAGAAAGTAAAGTCGTTTCAGTCGGAAAACGCTTTGGTGTATTACTTGCATTATTTTCAATGGTTTTAGCTCCTTTTCTGTATTATGCATCAGATGGTCTTTTTGGTTATTTGCAACAGGTAAACGGTGCTTATAGTATTCCTATTTTATCGGTAATTGTAATAGGGTTCTTAACGAAAAGAGTACCGGCTATAGCAGCCAAGGTAGGGATAGTATTTGCCGTTGTAGTTTATGTTATTTATATATTTATGCAACGAGGTCTTGGGGTAGAATGGTTACCACATATGTTGCATGTACAAGCGATAACTTTTGTGCTGACAATAACTTTAATGTTGGTAATAGGTTATTTAAAACCTAGAGCTAGTGATTACATACAGGAATATACAAATGAGGTCGATATTACAAGTTGGAAGTATGTAAAGCCTGTAGGTTTAATTATTACACTAATTGTAATAAGCACTTATATTATTTTTAGATAAGATATCATAGTCTATAATAAATTGTAGCTTTTACTTTTAGGAGTTTTTCTAAATGAGTTTGGAAAATTCAAGCTATATAATTGTATAGAAAACGCAACATTCCTTTATGCAAAAGCAATAAAAGAATGTTGCGTTTTTTTATTTGCGCCCAATAAAATGTTCATTTTAAATTAGGAGTAATCTCTTAATTTTTTCGAATTTAATGACTTTAGAGCGATTTGAGAATTTGAAGAAGTTAGAGGTGTTTAAAATTTCTATAGCCTATTACTGATACGGTATCTGTAATACTTTTTTAAAATTATAGAATACGGCTAGTAATAAATGTTAAGAAGGATGCTATTAAGTCCTACAAAAGCTATTTTCCGTATTTGTAAGCCATGATTATGATAGTAATGCCTGTGGGTCAGCAATTATAGATTCGATATACCTAGTTTTTTTATTCTTAGATGAATTGAGTCGTATTCATTTTTTACACTGCCCAAACAAATCATTCTAGTCAAACGAGTGTTTAGTAGGTATTTTTTTGAGCTTGCATTGCTATTGAATGCATTAGCTCAAAATAATCCTTCATGATTTAGACGACGTATAATGCGTGCTGATTACTATTTTTATTAGATATTGAAAATAAAAAGGCCTCCAAAATGAATTGGAGGCCTTTCAACTTAAACTTTAAATTATATATGCTTAGTATCCTGGGTTTTGAACCAAATTAGGATTAGCTAATATATCTGCAAAAGGAATAGGAAATATTATAGATCTAACATCGGTAGCATCTTTAAGATTCCATGCTCTCAAATACTCGTCAAATCTTACCAAATCTTGTCTTCTAGTTAATTCGGCATACATTTCTCTACCACGTTCTGCTAAAAGGTCAGATTCAACTACAGAACCTAGTGCAGTTGCACCTCTTATAACTCTTAATGTATTAATCATGCCGGTAACGTCTTGCCCCATTCTGAACATAGCCTCAGCTCTCATTAGGTAGTCGTCAGCAAATCTATAACGTACAGTATGTGCTCTTTGATCTCCACCTTCTTCGTTAGGGTGGTATTTAATCATTCTTGTACCATCAGTTTCTAATACTGCGTTATCTGCAGGTGCAGTGTATTCAGCTTTTGTTACTTCTTTAGTGAATACTAAAGGAACACTACCAACATTGTCTCTTGCAGTTAATGGGGTACCATCTTGTTCATATTGTTGACCAATAAGAAAACCATATCCTATACCTAAGTTGTCTGCATTTGCAGTTTCCGCATCTGGAACCCATCCTCTTCTTTCTTCTTGACCATCACCAACATAATTAGTATCAGGATCACCTTCAAATAATTGATAGAATTCAGAAAGTGTAGCGAAACCGTTCCATCCTCCACCATCGTTAGATCCTGGAAAGTTTAAGTTGTAATGTAACGTATTCCATATTCTAGGACCAGTAGCTGCTGGTGACCACCAAATAGTTTCTACATCATTACTAGGTCTAAAAATATCAAAGAAATCTCCAGCTGCTGCTAAAGTATATCCATCAGCTTCAATCGCGTCAACAGCATCAATTACAACTTGCATATCTGCATTATCAGGAGAAGTCTCCAAATAAATATGCTTGTTTAAGTGTAGTTTAGCCATTAAATGGTTTGCAGCTGCTTTGGTTGGTGTCTGCTTTAATTCAATTCCGTTACCCGCAGTAACTTGTGGTAAATCTCTAATCGCGATATTAAGATCTGCAACAATACTATCAATTGCAACCTGACCTGTAAGTACAGAAGGTATTTCACTATTAGGTGCATTGACATTTCTGTAAGGTACTTGTCTCCACATATCTAAAATCCAGCTCATCGCCCAAGCTCTATAGAATCTTGCTTCAGCTTTCAATTCAGTAACATCACCACCGGCAGTAGAAACACTACCTGGATCAATTACACGTGTAGCATTAATTGTAATACTATTCAAAGCTTGCCAAGATAAACGTATATCTTGTAAGTCTGCATTCCATGAATGTTGGTGCATGGCTAACCATCTACCATTATCTCCCCAATCTGTACCCCTTGTAGCTACTACATATTCATCTGTAGTTACTTCATTTAAAGCATATAGACCATCTTGGTTACCTAAATTACCTCCAGCGATTATATTGGAAATATTTGCAACTTCACCTTGTACGTTTGCTACTCCTGCAAAACCTTCAGATATCAAAGAATCTGTAGGCTCAATCTCTAAGTCTGTACAAGAAAATGCCAGTGCTATTGGGAGTGCGAAACATAAATAATTTACTATTTTTTTCATAATCCTATTTTTTTATTTTTAAAATGTAACGTTAAATCCAACACTGAAAGTTACTGGTCTTGGATATGATAGGTAGTCTATCGAAGCAGATGGGAATCCATTAGATGGAATATCTGAAGTACTAACTTCAGGATCTAATCCACTGTAGCCTGTTAACAAAAATAGATTTTGACCTACCGCACTTAAACGCATAGTTTTAAATGTACCTTCACCACTTAATGGTACATTATACCCTATAGAAGCCGTTTGAAGTCTTACAAAATCGCCTTTTTCTAAAAAGAATGTACTTGGGTTAGTGGCTGATAATGAGATATTATCGTCCAAAACGCTACGTAAATTATTTCTACTTCCAATTTGTGGTGCTGCAAATAATGCATTTGCTGTATTGTTATACACATAAAAACCGAATTGCCCAGAAAAGAATAACGATGCATCCCAGTTTTTATAGCTCATACTAGTAGATAAACCAGAAACTATTTTTGGTAATGCAGACTTATCAAGAATAGTTGGATCCGTATCTACTTGGAAATTTTCGTCAACCAAACGTAACTCATAAGTATATAGAGGTTTTCCATCAGTTAATACTTGAGATGTTGTACCTGTTAAGCCTTGTCCGTATAAATTACCAGCTTGAATATTTGGGCCATCATAGTCGGTCAATTCATTTTGGTTGTAAGAAATATTGAAATTAGCATTCCAAACAAAGTCATCCGTTGCAACTAGATCATAATCAAGCCCTAATTCAACACCTTGGTTAACAATGGTTCCGTCAATATTTTGGAACACAAAAGGAGAAGTGGCCGGTTGTACTGCTGGTAAATTTAAAAGAATATCATTTGTTTCTTTTCTGTAAAGGTCTACAGTAGCAGTAAAACGATCATTATTGAAACCAAAATCAAAACCTAAACCGTATTGTGTGGTAGATTCCCATTTAAGATCTGGGTTGGCAAATGCTACTTCACTTGTAGCAGGTGCTGATAATTGAGAATTACTTCCAATACCTAAACCATCCCATCTTGTTCTGTTTAAGTATGCACCATAGCCAAGACCGTCTTGGTTACCTGTAATACCCCAACTTGCTCTTAATTTAAGAGTTGAAAAAGTCTCATCATTTATAAAATCTTCTTGATTAAGCTTCCAAGCGAAAGCTGCAGAAGGAAAAATTCCGTATTTATTGTTATCACCAAATTTAGAAGAGCCATCTGCTCTTACCGTACCAGTAAATAAATATTTGTCATGAAGAGTATAATTCAATCTACCAAAGAAAGATTGTAATTCATCTGTAAAATCAAAAGTGTCTACAGAGAATGCAGTGATAGGTATATTTGGTAAACTACCACTCGTAGTTGAGTTAATGTTTGGAGTCAATCCTAAAATTCGGAATTGATCACCGTTTCCAGGAAGATCATTGAAAGTACCAATACCGTAACCTTGATAATTACTTGCAAGGTTACGAGTGTCTTCATAAGCTTGTTCAGTAACCGAAATTATTTGATTCATATCAGTAGTACTATACCCTTGACCAACTAAATTTTGACCACTTCTATTAAAATCTTGAAATGAATAACCTACAAGTGCATCTAATTTAGAATTTTCAAATTCTTTGTTATAGTTAATGGTAAGTTCCATTAATTTACTATCCGTATCTAAGTTGCTTACAACTGCACGACCGTTTCCAATTACACCGTTTGTAAAACCAAGAATATTTGGGCTCACTACCTGCCCTCTTGTTGATTCAGACGTATCAAGTCCAAAATTAATTTTAGCAGAAAGTTCATCGGTAAAAGAATAATTTAAAGATACATTTCCAAGAAATCTGTCAGTATTTGAGTTATCGTCATAATACGTTAAAAGATTTGCAGGATTTCTATCTGGATCTGCTCCAATATTTGGATTAGCATTTAATGTAGGATTAGAATAATAAGTAGCAGCTAATAAATCTCCAGTACTTCCTGAAGTTCTACTAATAAAAGGTGCTCTATCATTAATTCTAGATACCGTTCCTTGAGCGTTCAATGTTAGCTTATTGTCAAAAAAACGTTGAGTTAGGTTTATTCTACCTGAAATACGTTCAAAATCAGTGTTTTCAATGATACCAAATTGTTTTGAGTAACCAAATGTAGCTCTAACATTACCTGATCCGTAGTTTTGAGAATAAGAAAGGTTGTTGTCAGTAGAAGCTGTTGTTCTAAAAAGATATTCTTGCCAGTCAGTTGAGCCACCAAGGTCAGCACCACCTCTTTCTACAAATTCATCAGAAGATAAAAGGTCATATTTATTTGCTACTGTTGCAATATTCAAAGTACTAGAGAAGCCCCATTGACCTGAAGTACCTCCACCTTTTCCAGATTTAGTTGTAATTACAACTACACCATTTGCACCTCTAGAACCGTAGATAGCCGTTGCAGAAGCATCTTTAAGGACACTCATGCTTTCGATGTCGTTAGGGTTTAAGAAGTTTAATGGGTTTTTTGCACCACTACTACCAGCACCTAAATCTCCACCTGAAGCAGAAACACTTTCGTTTGATACAGGTACACCGTCAATTACAAACAACGGGCTATTGTTTCCACGTACAGAACCAGCGCCTCTAATTCTCAATGTAATACCAGCACCTGGTTCGCCACTAGCTTGTGAAATTTGAACACCAGCAGTTTTACCTTGTATTAATTGTTCTGGAGATGAAATAATACCTCCGTTAAAATCTTCTGATGTAACAGAAGATACAGAACCGGTTGCATCTTTCACTGTGGTTGTTCCGTAACCGATAATTACAACTTCTTCCAACGCTTGCGCATCTTCTTCAAGAGTAACATTGATTGAAGTTCTACCGTTAATTGCTACTTCTTGAGTTTTGTAGCCGATATAACTAACAATAAGTACAGCACCTTCTTCAGCGGTCAATGTGTAATTACCGTCAAAATCAGTTTGCGTACCATTCGTTGTTCCTTTTTCAAGAACACTAGCTCCTGGTAAAGGTCCACTTGCATCTGAAACAGTTCCAGATACTTCTTGTGCCTGTATGGATCCAAAGCACAAAAATGCACCGAGAACTAACAGACTTTTTAGGAATGTAATCTTCATAAATTGTTAATTTAAGTTGAGTTAATTTAATTTCAATTGTTAAAAATATGTAAAAAGGTGTGTTAACAATGGATTAGGCAAGGTTAAAAAGTTACGAAAACGGTTTCGTGTTAATAACTTTTATTTTTTGCGAGTATAATGAATGATACAGGGTGATTTTATGATATTCTTAATTGATTAAGGGGTTAAATATGAATATGTGATAATAATGCAAATATATAAAAAATACTTTTTTCTATATATTTACGATTTGCCAGCCATTTTAGAACTTTAACTTTTAGAATAATTTAAGTTCTTATCTTAAAATTTAAAATCCTTTTTTTTGAAACCAAAAATCACATTAAAAGACATTGCTAGAGAACTTGATGTATCTATTTCTACGGTATCAAAAGCCTTAAAAAATAGTAAGGAGATTAGTAAAGACACGAAAGATAGAATTAAGGCATTTGCCAAATTTTATAATTACCGTCCTAATAATATAGCTCTTAGCCTTAAGAACAGAAGAACCAAAAACATTGGCGTAGTAATACCAGATATTGTACACCATTTTTTTACCACAGTATTTAGGGGTATAGAAAAGTATGCCAATAGTATGGGGTATAATGTAATTATTTGTATTTCTGATGAATCATTTGATAAAGAGGTCATTAATATGGAGATGTTGGCAAATGGTAGTATAGACGGTTTTATTCTTTCATTGAGTGCTGAAACGCAACGAAGAAACGACTATACTCATTTAAAGGAGTTGTTAGATCAAGGAATACCCATTGTGCTTTTTGATCGTGTTACCGAAGAAATTGCTTGTGATAAGGTGGTGTTGAACGATAAGGGGATATCAATAGAAGCTGTCGAGCATTTTGTTGGTGCCGGATCAAAAAAAATCGCTTTGATAACGACCGAGAATTTTTTTAACGTAAGTGAAAGTAGAAAGGAAGGTTATTTACAAGGTTTAAAGGAAAATAACATTCCAATAGATGAAAATTTAATATTGACCTTGCCCCATGGTTTGGACAATACAAATCTAATAACTGAGTTTTTTCAAAAAAATGAAATTGATGCTATACTGTGCGTTAACGAGATTTTTGCTGTTCAATGTATGAGCATAATTCAGCATTTAGGATATAATGTTCCAAATGATATATCCATAATTGGATTTACTGATGGTATTCTGTCAAAATACTCATCGCCAAAATTAACAACAGTAGCGCAACATGGTGAAAATATGGGAGAAAAAGCTGCGAAATTTTTAATAGATAGAATGGAATCTGTTGAAATGGAAGAAGCGCCTTTTATAACCGAGGTTATCAATGCAACCTTAATTAAACGTGGTTCTACAATCAATAAATAGAAGTAAGAAAATGGAAAAAGTAGGTTTTATATTTGACTTAGATGGTGTTATAATTGATACGGCTAAATATCATTATTTGGCATGGCGAAAGCTAGCCAATGAATTAGGGTTTGAATTTACCAAAGAGCAGAACGAACTCTTTAAAGGCGTAAGTAGAAAAAGATGTTTAGAAATTCTTTTAGATATTGGCAATATAACAGCTACACAAGATCAGTTTGATACCTGGATGGTGGAGAAAAATGTAGATTACCTTGCTTATATCGAAAAGATGGATTCAAGTGAGATTCTACCAGATGTAACTCGGGTGTTACAATATTTGAAGAATAAGAATATTCCGATTGCACTAGGCTCGGCAAGCAAAAATGCAAGACCTATTTTAGAGAAGGTTGATTTATTGCCATATTTCGATAGTATTGTCGATGGTAATAGCGTGACAAAAGCTAAGCCAGATCCTGAGGTGTTTTTGATTGCAGCTGATAATTTGGGCGTTGCAGCAAATTCATGTGTAGTTTTTGAAGATGCAGTTGCTGGTATACAAGCGGCTAATGCTGCCAGTATGGTAAGCATTGGTATTGGAGATGCTGAAATACTAAACGAAGCAAATTATAATTTTAACGACTTTACCGAAATGAGCGATGATTTTTTAGAATCATTAATCAACAAAGAACATAAAGAATAAATTAAGGTAGCTGTATTTTAATTTTATTTTTTCATATTTCAATTCAATATAAATTTTATGAATCAAGATTATATAAAACCAGATAATTGGTGCATCATAGAAGAAGGTTTCGATCAAGAAAACGTAAAGTCTTCTGAAAGTATATTTAGTATAGGTAACGGTGCCATGGGGCAACGTGCCAATTTTGAAGAAACCTATACAGGTGAAACTTTTCAAGGTAGTTATATTGCAGGAGTATATTATCCTGACAAAACTCGTGTGGGTTGGTGGAAAAACGGCTATCCAGAATATTTTGCAAAGGTTTTGAACGCTCCTAATTGGATCGGAATCAAAATTTATATTAATAAGGTAGAGTTCGATTTGGCAACGAGTAAGAAAGTGTCAAATTTTAGACGAGAATTGAATATGAAAGAGGGTGTTTACACTCGTAGCTTTCACGCAGTAACTGCTAATAATGTAGAAATAGAGGTTGTTGTAAAACGGTTTTTAAGTATAGATGTTGATGCTGTAGGGGCTATAGCTTATACGGTTAAGGTTTTAAATACTGATGCTACAATAGTGTTTGAGCCTTATTTAGATAGTGGTATTACAAATGAAGATAGTAACTGGGATGATAAATTCTGGAATACCACAAATGTAACTGCTGTTGATAATCGTGCTTTTGTAGAGGCACATACTATGAAAACAGAATTCAAGACCTGTACGTTTATGCAGGTTTCTTTTCAGTATGGTGGTGCTGAAGTAACAGGTGTTCCTTCGGAAAAGACAGATAATTTTGTGTCTTTAAAATTTGAGCAAGACGTAAAAGCCAATACGGCTGTTACCTTAACAAAATTTGGTGGATACACTGTTGCAAGAAATCATCCAAATGAAGAACTCAAACAAGTAGCCAATAATAGTTTAGATGAAGTAAGTGCTTTAGGATTTGACCAATTATTGCAAAAACAAAAAGATGCTTGGGCTGCTATTTGGGACATGAGCGATATTGTAATTGAAGGCGATGTAAAGGCGCAACAAGGTATTCGCTTTAATATTTTTCAATTAAACCAGACATATTTAGGTACGGATTCTAGGCTAAATATTGGTCCGAAGGGGTTTACCGGTGAAAAATACGGTGGTAGTACCTATTGGGATACCGAAGCATACTGTATTCCTTTCTATATGGCTACCAAAGATGATAAGGTTGCAAGAAAGTTATTGAAATATCGATACAACCATTTAGAAAAGGCCATTGAAAATGCGAAGAAATTAGGATTCTCTAATGGTGCGGCATTGTACCCAATGGTAACCATGAATGGTGAAGAATGCCATAACGAATGGGAAATAACCTTTGAAGAAATTCATAGAAACGGAGCGATTGCTTTTGCAATCCATAACTATTTTAGATATACGGGCGATTATAGCTACATACCTGAAATGGGATTAGAAGTGCTTATCGGTATTTCTAGATTCTGGCATCAACGTGTTAACTTATCTAAGGATAAAAATAAATATGTGATGCTTGGGGTTACAGGACCTAATGAGTATGAGAACAATGTAAATAATAACTGGTATACCAACTATTTAGCAAAATGGTGTATCAACTATACGCTAACTCAGCTAGACAAAGTTAAGAGCGGTTATTCAGATGATTATCATAGAATAATTGGTAAAACTCAGCTTACCGATAGAGAGTGCGAAAAATGGAAGAAAGTAGCCAGTAAAATGTATTTTCCATATTCGAAAGAGCATGGAGTATTTTTACAGCAAGATGGCTTTTTAGATAAAGATTTGGTAAGGGTAGATGATTTACCAAAAACAGAAAGACCTATTAATCAAAAATGGAGTTGGGACAGAATTTTAAGATCTCCGTATATAAAACAAGCAGATGTTCTACAGGGATTTTACTTTTTTGAGGAAGACTTCTCTACTGAAGATTTAGAAAAACATTTCGATTTCTATGAGCCTTTTACCGTTCATGAATCTTCTTTGTCGCCATGTGTACATAGTATTCAGGCAGCGAAATTGGGTAGAATGGAACAGGCGTATAATTTCTATTTAAGAACATCTAGATTAGATTTAGATGATTATAATAAAGAGGTAGAAGAAGGTTTACACATTACGTCTATGGCTGGTACTTGGATGAGTATTGTGGAAGGATTTGGAGGTATGCGTGTTATAAATGATAAATTATCATTTAAGCCTCAAATACCGAATCAGTGGAGTGCATATTCATTTAAGGTTAATTTTAGAAATAGAATTATTAAAGTAAATGTAAGTGCTAAAGAGACTACTTTTCATCTGACAGGAACTGAAGAGGTGACCATTCGTGTAAATGGAAAGAAAGTAGCTTTATTTCCAGATGAATTGACTACTGTGTAATAAGTCTTTAGTTTAGTACTTTAAAGTTTAAAATTGAACTGCCCCATGAATAATAAGATTGTAATTTATCATGTATTTACCAGACTTTTTGGTAACACGAATACCAATAACAAACCATGGGGCACTATAGAAGAAAATGGAGTAGGGAAGTTTGCTGATTTTAATAAAAAAGCGCTTACAGAAATTAAAGATTTAGGTGTTACCCATATTTGGTATACCGGTATTCCTCATCACGCTGTAATCAATGACTATACCGAAATTGGTATTTCTAATGATGATCCAGATGTGGTAAAGGGTAGAGCAGGATCGCCTTATGCGGTTAAAGATTATTACAATGTTAACCCTGATTTGGCAAAAGACCCTTCAAAAAGGTTAAAAGAGTTCAAATCACTTATTGATCGTACGCATAAAGCGGGTATGAAGGTGATTATTGATATTGTGCCGAATCATGTAGCGAGAAAGTATGAAGGAAAGACGAACCCTAAAGGGGTTTCTGATTTCGGATTTGGAGATGATACATCGGTAGAATATGAAAAGGACAATAATTTTTATTACATCCCGGGAACGGAATTTAAAACTCCACAATGGCGAGATGGTTATGTTCCATTAGGTGGCGACGTTCCAGATTTTTCATGTGCTAAATTAGAGGAGATTCCTGCGAAATGGACAGGTAATGGTTCTCGTAGTCCACAACCAGATATGAACGATTGGTATGAGACCGTTCGTATAAATTACGGTGTTAGACCAGATGGCAAATTAGATTTTGATATGCTGCCGAATGATTTTGGGGAGAAAGATTATGAAGAGCATTTTAATTACTGGGTAAAAAGAGTTGTGCCTAGTTCTTGGCGCAAGTTTAGAGATGTTACCTTGTATTGGCTATCAATAGGTGTTGATGGTTTTAGATATGATATGGCAGAAATGGTTCCGGTAGAGTTTTGGAGTTTTATGAATTCATCCATAAAAATGAAAAACCCTGATGCTTTTATAATGGCAGAGGTGTATAATCCAGATTTATATAGAACCTATATCCATAAAGGAAAAATGGATTATTTATATGACAAGGTCGATTTTTATGACGGTCTTAAGCATATAATGAAGGGTTACGGTTGGTCTGATCATTTGCCAGTAGTGCAAAATGGTTTGCATGATATAGAGCATAACATGCTTCACTTTTTAGAAAATCATGACGAGCAGCGAATTGCTAGTCCAGAATTTGTGGGCAATGCTGAAATAGGTAGACCTGCAATGGTCGTTTCTGCAACAATAAGTACATCGCCAACGATGATTTATTTCGGGCAAGAAGTTGGTGAGCCAGCTGCTGAACATGCAGGTTTTGGTAGTCCGTCAAGAACGTCCATATTTGATTACATAGGTGTTCCTCATCACCAGCGATGGGTAAATAATAAAAAATTCGATGGTGGTCAATCTACCCCAGAAGAAGCTTCATTAAGAGACTTCTATAAGCGACTGTTGAATTTTACTGTTGGTAGTGAAGCATTAATGGGTGCTTATCGCGAGATTCATTTTTACAATAAAGAAATTACTGAAAATTACAACCACCGGGTGTTATCATATGTTCGTTGGTCAGAGTATCAAAAACTGATAGTTGTTTCAAATTTTGATGTCAATGATCATTTTTCGTTCGATTTAAAATTACCGGTTGATTTAATGAATACATGGCAATTAAAAGAAGGAAATTATCAATTACTTGATGCACTTTATGGTCATGAGAATTCATTACGAGTAGAAAATGGAGAAGGTCATGTCGCAATCAACTTAAATCCTTTAGAATCCTTTATTTTTGAATTAAAATCTTAAGATATGCTCAAAAGAATTGCCTTAGCTTTTATTTGTATCACTTTAGCATCTTGTAATATGAAAGAAGAACCGTTAGTAATTGGTCATAGAGGTGCTATGGGGCACGAAACTGAAAATACCTTGCCGTCTATTCAAAAAGCAATGGATTTAGGTGTTGATATGATAGAAATCGATGTTTTTAAAATTAAAAGTGGGGAGATTGTTGTTTTTCATGATGATAAGCTTGATCGATTAACAAATGCACCAGGTAGTATTGAAGATTATTATATTGTTGATCTAATGCAGGTAGTCGTTGAGGGCGGACATAAAATACCAATGCTTCAAGATGTCTTAAAGTTAATTGATAATAAAGTAGCCTTGAACATAGAGCTTAAAGGTGCGGGTACTGCAGATAAGGTTAACCATATCATGAATTACTATATCGAACAAAGAAACTGGTCACCAGAAAACTTTATAATCTCAAGTTTTAATTGGGACGAACTGAAGGAAATGCGTATACATAATCCGAATGTTGCTATCGCAGTTTTGACCGAAGAAAACCCTGTAGATGCAATACCTGTGGCTAAAGAATTGAACGCAGTAGCTATTAATCCGTATTTCAAAAATCTAGATTTAGAAAAGGCAAATGAGATTAGAGATGCCGGATTTAAAATATATACTTGGACGGTTAATGAACCTGCAGATATTGAAGCTATGAAGCGTATATCGGTAGATGGTATTATTACAAACTTTCCTGAACGGGTAAAATAATGTACGAGGTTTTAGTAATTGGTGGTGGTGCAGCAGGTTTCTATGCGGCAATACATATCGCAGAAAAAAGACCAAATACTAAAATAGCTATTTTAGAACGTGGTAAAGATGTGCTGACCAAGGTGAAAATTTCTGGTGGTGGTCGTTGTAATGTTACCCATGCAGAATTTAATCCGGCAGATTTAAGCAAGAACTATCCAAGAGGAGAAAAAGAACTTTTAGGTCCTTTTCATACCTATGCCAGCGGCGATACCGTCGGTTTTTTCGAAGAACGTGGTGTTGCTTTAAAAATCGAGGAAGATGGTAGAATGTTTCCGGTCAGTAATTCATCACAGACCATTATAGACTGTTTTATTTCTGAGGCAGATAGATTAGGGATTCAAGTAAAAACACTTTGTTCTGTCATCGGAATAGAGCAAACTGAGGAAGAAGGAGCTAAGATTTGGAAGGTTGCCGTTGGCGAGAGTTTTATGTACTGCAAAAAGCTCATTTTGGCAACAGGAAGCAATCCTAAAATTTGGAAATATATTGAAGCGTTAGGGCATACCATTATTCCTCCTGTACCGTCATTGTTCACTTTTAATATCAAAGATGAGCGTATATCAAATATACCCGGTGTGGCTACACATGCTGAGGTCAACGTAATACCAAAAAAGAATTTTGGTAAAAAGACAGGAAAAACAAAATTAGATACATCTGGTTTAAGCTCAGACGGACCATTATTGGTTACCCATTGGGGAATGAGCGGACCGGCAATTTTAAAGCTATCTGCATGGGGAGCGAGAATTTTAGAGCAGTATAATTATCAATTTAAAATTCAGGTGAATTGGGTTCCCGAATATCACCAGAACGGATTATTGGAATTACTTTTAAAGGTAAAGCAGGTAGAAAAGAAAACTATTTTAAGAACCAAGGTGCTAGATATCCCCAAACGTTTATGGGCAAACTTGGTGAAAGCAGCTGGTATTGATGATACCACCACATGGCCAGAAGTGTCAAAGCAGCAATTAACTTCATTAGCAGAACAACTGACTGCGGGTGTTTTTCAAGTTAACGGTAAAAGTACTTTTAAAGAAGAATTTGTAACCGCTGGTGGTTTAGATTTAAAGGAAATCAATTTTAAAACCTACGAAAGTAAAATGCTGCCAAGTCTTTATTTTGCTGGGGAAATTATAAATATAGATGCCATTACAGGCGGATTCAATTTTCAAAATGCCTGGACAGGTGGTTACATTGCAGCGAACGGAGTGGTAGAAAGTTTGAATGCAGATCAATCATAAAATGAAGACTTACATCGCATTTTTAAGAGGAATAAATGTCAGCGGAAAACATAAAATACCGATGGCTGAACTTCGAGAACTGTGCGATGGTTTAAAATTCGAAGAAGTTAAAACTTACATTCAAAGTGGTAATGTAGTTTTTAAAAGTGAACTGCAGAATACATCAGAATTAGAAGCATTGATTGCTAAAGCTATTTTTAAAAGTTTTGGTTTCGAAGTACCTGTAATAGTAAAGACTACTTCACAATTACGCGATGTTCTTAATGATAATCCGTTCGAATCAGAAGATGAGATTATAAGAAAGCAAGTCTATTTTGTACTGTTAAATGAGGTTCCGAAAGTTGATGAACTTACTACGTTTAAAGTACAATCGTACGAGAACGAAGAGTTTTCAATTTCTGATAATTGTATTTATTTGAAGTGTAAAGCTGGGTATGGCAAAGCAAGGCTGAATAATAATTTGATAGAGCGAAAGTTAAAAGTTTTAGCAACTACCAGAAATTATAGAACCATGCACAAATTATTAGAATTGAGTAATTAGGTTAATTCAGTTCCCAGATTTTGTAATTCAATGCCGTAGCGAAACAAACCCAAAGTAAATACGGAATTAGCAATATGGCTGCAAATTTGCTAACTACATTGAACCATTTAATAGTAAGAGATAAAACGACGAGAAGCGCCATAATTACGAGCAGTCCATAAAATGGTTGTTTTAGACCGAAAAATATAATACTCCACAGTCCATTTAAAAGTAATTGAAAACCAAAATGATATAATCCCGTTTTTACATATTTATGATGAAAGCCTTTTGCCCAGACCCAACCGGCAGATATGCCCATCATAATATATAAAGCACTCCAAACGGGAGCGAAAATCCAGTTTGGCGGATTAAAACTGGGCTTGTTCAATGTCATATACCATCCGTTTACAGAGCTTTGCGTGACCACGCTGCTAAGAAATCCGATAGCTGAACAAATGACAATACCAATAAGAATGTATGTAAGCTTTCTTTTCAATTGGTTGGTGTTTAGCTCTAAAATAAGGAATTATTTTAATTGATAGTCCTAAAAACTATATTTGCACAAATTGAATATTCAATGTCAGAAAAAGAATTTATTCCAGCGTCATATACCACATTGAAAGAAGAAGGCATAGTATCGTATTCTTCGCCCAGTAACATTGCTTTGGTAAAGTATTGGGGTAAGAGAGCGAATCAGATTCCCGCTAACCCATCAATCAGTTTTACTTTAGCGGCATGCGTTACTAAAACTAGTGTTCAGTATAAAAAGAAGAGTCAAAAAAGCGATGAGTTTTCGTTCGACCTATTGTTTGAGGGTGAAGCGAAGGAGGAATTTAAGCCGAAAATAAATACATTTTTAAAAAGAATAGAACTCTATCTGCCGTTTTTAAAAGAGTATCATTTTGTGATAAACACTTCAAATTCTTTTCCGCATAGTAGTGGAATAGCATCATCAGCAAGTGGAATGTCTGCTTTGGCATTATGTTTTATGGAGATGGAAAGGTCATTCTCAGACGCTATTTCTGATGAAGATTTCAATAGAAAAACTTCGTTCTTATCTCGTTTAGGTTCAGGTAGCGCATGTCGCAGTATTGAAGGGCCATTGGTGCAATGGGGCGAAACAGCTTCAATTGAAGGAAGCTCAAACTTATTCGGTATAAAGTATCCATACGCAGTACATGAGGTATTCAATAATTTTCATGATACTATTCTATTGGTTGATAAGGGAGAGAAACAAGTAAGTAGTACTGTTGGGCATGAGTTAATGCACGGTCACCCGTTTGCAACTCAGCGGTTTGATCAGGCGCACACCAATTTAGAGAAGTTGAAATCGGTTTTGTCAGATGGTAATTTAGATACTTTCATAAATATTGTAGAAAGCGAAGCACTTACATTACATGCGATGATGATGACAAGTAATCCGTATTTCATACTAATGAAGCCGAATACCCTATCTATAATTAATGCGATTTGGAAATTTAGACAAGAATCTAATACACATATTTGCTTTACGTTAGATGCAGGTGCGAACGTGCATGTATTATATCCGGAAAATGAAAAGGATATCGTTTTTCCATTTATAAAAGAGAAGTTAGTGCCTTTTTGTCAAAATGGGCAGTATATTTGTGATCGAATTGGTCTGGGTGCTAAGAAGTTGTAGGTAATTAATGTACTATTTTTTTATAAAAAACGTTTGTAAAAGAATGATTCATCTACTTTGTTTAACCTTTTAAGGTAAAACGTTCAACTTTATGTGAATCTTTGACTATATTTATATAAGTTTCAATATTAGCTTAGTTTTTAAAATGAAAGGACCTCTTTTTTATTCAAAAATTCTTCTCTTCGGAGAGTACGGTATCATTAAAGATTCCAAAGGATTATCAATACCCTATAATTTTTATAAGGGAGCTTTGAAATCTGATGCCAGTGTTTCAAAAGAGGCAACAAAATCTAACGAAAGTTTAGCAGCATTTGCTCTTTATTTAGAAGAGCTAACTGTTGAAGAACCTAGTTTAGTTTCTTTCGATTTAGACCTTCTAAAAGCTGATGTTACTGAAGGTATGTATTTTGATAGCTCAATACCACAAGGGTATGGTGTAGGTAGTAGTGGTGCTTTAGTCGCAGCTATTTATGATAAATATGCACAAGATAAAATAACAGTTCTAGAGAACTTAACCAGAGAAAAATTATTGAAGCTTAAAACGATATTCGGTAAAATGGAATCGTTTTTTCATGGTAAATCATCTGGTCTAGATCCATTGAATAGTTATTTAAGTCTTCCGATTCTTATAAACTCTAAAGATAATATTGAGTCTACCAGCATTCCATCACAAAATGCAGAAGGTAAAGGAGCTGTATTTTTATTAGACAGCGGAATTATTGGTGAAACTGCACCAATGGTTCAGATTTTCATGGAGCAAATGAAGAATGACGGTTTTCGAAAAATGCTAAAAAATCAATTCATAAAGCATACAGATGCCTGTGTAGAAGATTTTGTAAATGGCAATATTCAGTCATTGTTCGGTAATTTAAAGCAATTATCTCATGTTGTTTTAGATAATTTTAAACCTATGATTCCTGCAAAGTTTCATGCCTTATGGAAAAACGGAATCGATACTAACGATTACTATTTAAAGCTTTGTGGCTCAGGTGGTGGTGGTTATATTTTAGGTTTTACCGAAGATTTTGAAAAAGCTAAAACTGCGTTAAAAGACTATAAACTTGAAGTAGTCTATAATTTTTAGGTAATTTTCATAAATGCTTAATAGAAGAAATAAACTCTTACTTTTAAAAGTACTGAGTCTGTTTTCAGTGGTTAGAGGATATAACATTCTAGTTATAGCACTAGCTCAATATTTAGCGTCTATTTATATTTTAGCGCCAGAACTTCCTGTTCGTAAAGTAGTTTTTGACGTTAATCTTTTCGTCATTGTAATAGCCTCTGCTATGGTTATTGCTGCGGGTTATATTATCAATAATTTCTACGACGCAGAAAAAGACCTCATTAATAAACCACGAAAAAGTATGTTGGATCGCTTGGTAAGCCAGCGATTTAAGCTAACAACGTATTTTGTGCTCAATTTTCTAGCAGTAATAGCAGCCAGTTATGTTTCTTTTAGAGCTGTTTTCTTTTTCTCATTATACATTTTCGGCATTTGGATCTATTCTCATAAGTTGAAGAAAATTCCGTTTTTAGGGAATTTTATTTCAGCCACTTTGGCAATTACACCATTCTTTGTGGTTTTTATTTACTACAAGAATATTCAGCCAGTGATTTTTATGCATGCAGTATTTCTTTTTTTATTGATACTAGCTCGAGAAATGATTAAAGATTTAGAAAATATTTCAGGAGATTTAGCTCAGAATTATAGAACTATTCCGATAATTTACGGAGCACGAACTTCTAAAGTTCTTATCAGCTTATTGATTTTATTGACCCTAGTGCCATCGTTACTTCTAATTTTTAAGTTCGATGTGGGGTATATGAACTTTTATTTCATGCTTTGTGTGGTATTGCTAGTCCTTTTTATATTTCTTTTATTCAAGGCAAACGCCCGTAAAGACTATGTTTGGCTGCACAATATTCTAAAATTAATTATAGTAATGGGTGTCTTTGGTATTCTCCTCATAGACGTTGACCTTGTTTTAAACAGAATACTATAGTTGTTCGTAATATGTTTCATATAACTATTTGAACGACAACGCAATTTGCTACCTTTGTGCAAAATTGGTACAGTTATGAGTAGGGATGATTCTAGTAGGGGAAAAAATGCTTCAGGTAGGCAAGGTGGTAATTTTAAAAAGAAGAGCTTCGCTCGTGGTAATGCGCCCATTAAGAAAAATGTGACGCCAGCTAAACCACAAGACCCAAATTCTATTAGATTAAATAAATATGTAGCCAACTCTGGGGTATGTTCTCGAAGAGATGCAGATATATACATTGCTGCCGGTAATGTAACTGTAAATGGAAAGCCTATTATAGAAATGGGATATAAGGTTAAGTTGAGCGATGAAGTAAAATTCGATGGTCAATTATTAAATCCTGTGAAGAGAGAGTATGTATTGCTGAACAAACCTAAAGACTTTGTTACAACTGTACGCGATGAAAAAGGGAAAAGACACGTTTCTGGGTTAATATCAAGTGCATCTAAGTCAAAATTACTTCCTGTAGATAAATTGGAAAAAGAACATACGGGTTTACTTTTGTTCACCAATGATGGTAGTATGACCAAGGTATTGAAAAGCCCTGTAAACGGCATGCGTAAAATTTATCATTTGGTTTTAGACCAAGAATTAAGAAGTGCCGATTTAAAGAAGATTCAAGAAGGTGTAGTTGTTGACGAAAAGGCAGTTCGTGTTCAAGATGTAAGTTTTATTGCTGATGCTCCAAAAAGAGAAGTCGGTATTGAGATTTACAGTTCTAGAAATAAAATTGTAGAACGCATTTTTGAAAATTTAGGGTATAAGATTCAAAGAATGGATAGGGTTGTTTATGGAGGTCTTACCAAAAAAGATTTACCAAGAGGACACTGGAGGTATTTGACCGATCAAGAGGTTATAAATCTTAAGATGATCAAGTAATACAATGTCCTTGTCTATTTAAAAGGCTATAGGATATGAAATTATTTCAGTGCACGAACTGTAAGAATACAGTTGTTTTCGAAAATAACGTATGTGTAAATTGTGGCTATTTTTTAGGCTATTCTTCTTATTATAATAAGATAGTCGCCTTAGATACGAATATGTCTAAATGGGAAATCCCTGAATTGGATGGCAAAACCTATGAGTATTGTGAAAATTACAAGCACAAGGTTTGTAATTGGCTGGTAGATACTTCAAGAGGACGAAAATTTTGTCTGGCCTGTTCCTTAAATAGAACCATTCCCCATATATTAGATGATGCTAATTTAGCCAAGTGGAAGCATATTGAAATAGCTAAGCACAGGCTGGTTTATCAATTATTGCATTTTTCATTGCCAGTGGTTAGTAAAATAGAGGATGAACTAAAGGGTTTTTGTTTTGATTTTTTGGCTAAAGAAGATTTGCCTGAAGAATCAAAAGACACTAAAACTGGGCATGCCAATGGTGTCATTACCCTTTTAATATCAGAAGCAGATCCGGTTGTTCGTGAGCAGGTTAAACAGCAAATGGCTGAACGTTATAGAACTTTACTAGGTCATTTTAGACATGAGGTAGGACATTATTTTTGGGACTTGCTTATTCGTGATAATCCTGAAGTTTTAGCGGATTTTAGAAACATTTTTGGTGATGAATCCAAATCCTATGCAGATGCATTGACCAATCACTATAACAATGGTCCGCAGGCAAATTGGCAGCAAAATTTTATAAGTAAGTATGCCTCTTCTCATCCTTGGGAGGATTGGGCGGAAACTTGGTCACATTATTTACATTTGACAGATATTTTGGAGACCGCCTATAATTTCGGATTAAAATCAAATCCTAAGATTACCGCAAAGCAAAATATAAAAATGAATGCTAGTTTTGATCCTTATAAGGAGACTAGTTTTGAAAAAATAATGGATACCGGTATCCCATTATTGTTTACGTTAAATAGTATGAACAGGTCAATGGGTGAAGATGACCCTTATCCTTTTATTATATCAAAACCGGTAAAGAATAAATTAGAGTTCATTCATAGATTGTTGAAAAAGGACTAATCTCTACTAAATCCTTCGCCAAAACGGTATGTAGCAATAATACCGTGTGTATTTCCTAAAGGAGAATCTTTCATAGCTAAATTATAACTATATATAGCTCTAATATTTTTAAAAAGATAAACACCTGCTAAAAGGTTAATGGACGAATTAGTTCTATAGCCTGTTCCTAGTTCAAATCTGTTTCTGTAACTAACGGCGATATTCATATCTACTTGAAATGGAGCGCCATTTTCATACTTCAATAATAAGTTTGGCTTAACCATTAATTCTTCAAATTTGTTTGAAAAAAAACGATATCCTAAATACCCATAATACGGTACGTTGATTTCAACATTATCTTCGGTAACCAGCATATCGCCTATAATATTTGGTGTAGAGACACCTACATAGACATCGGCGAGATTTAAAAGAAACCCTAGTCCGATTGTGGGGATTGTAGCATTAATGTTCATGGCAAAGTTGGGGTCGCCCATAATGCCTAATTCAAGGAGGTTTTCTTGATACTGTTGTACACCAGGAGATATAGAAAATGATAAAGAATTAGGAGTGTAAATTTGCCAATAAGGTCTGTTACTTTTGGTATCGAAAAAGATTTTATAAGAATACGTAGCAAAAGCACTAGTAGAAGTAGTAACACCTACTTCGTCACGAATAAGTCCTGCGCCTAAACCAATTTTACCTCGGTTTAATGGAGTATGGAAACTTAAGGCAAAACTTTTTGGACTACCTTCAAATTGATTGAAAGTTCCAGTATTACTAATACCTATTTCTGCACTTGGGGCAAGTCCTGCAAAGGCAGAATTCACTAAATACGGATTGTAGTTATATTCCGAAAATGTTGGAGTTTGCTGTGCCATTGAAGTATTGGTCAATGCTACTAGAACGAATGCTATTATAACGATATTTTTTTTAAAATTCTGCATGCTATTATCGCTTTAAAACAAGGAATCCTTGCGTTTTTCTTAAAATAGTTTCACCGTCTATTTCAATGTTAAAGAAATAGGTGCCTGTTGGTAATTGATCTGCACCTATTTTAGTACGCATATTGGCAGTACCTGAAAACACGTTTGATGCATTGTCATAATTTTCAACCTGAAAGACCATATCTCCCCACCTATTATAAATGCTGACAACATTTTCGGGATAATAATCTATGTTTTCAATATGCCAATATTCGTTTATTCCATCTCCGTCTGGTGAGAAGCCGTATTTAGTTTCATCTTCAGGAATCATTGTTGTAAACGATTGTTGTTCACAACCTATAGCATCACCGGCGCTATTATAAGAGGTAATAGTAACATAGATTTCAGTGTCAAAAGGAAATTCTTGTTCATGTGAATAGCTAGTAGCCATACCCATATCTACAGTATTTAAAATGTCATTTGCTTCTGCAGATGTCCCAATAGAGATTCTGTAACCATCTGTTTTTTCAATTTCTTCCCAAGAGATGGTACTTTCTAAAGAAACATTGTTTTCTCCGTTAGCCGGACTCAATAATTGTGCACAATCAGGAGCTACAACTTCTGTAGTGAAGCTTTCTGAAACACAACCTTCTGCTTCACCAGAAGAATTATAAGGTGTAATAGTTACATAAACTAATGTATCAGAAGGTAAATCTTCATTAAGGATGTAACTATTCAATGAAGCAACATCTTCATTAGTAACAATATCATTTCCGCCAGCAGTTGTACCAATTGAAATGTAATAGCCATCTGCTTGATCGGCAACGTTCCATTCAATATCTGTAGTAACAGAAATATCATCCCCGTTTTGCAATGATGAGATAAGAGTCGTACAAGAAGGTAAAGGTCTTATCGTAAAGCTTTCAGAAGTACAACCACTAGCATCACCAACCTCGTTGAATGGAATAATGGTCACCGTAATAATTTCACCAATATTAAATTCATTAGGGAAAGCGTAGGTGGTATCTAAAACCTCCAAGTCGGTTACATTATTTATAGTGCTGTTATCAGCGGTAATAGTTAACTTATAACCATCTGCATCAGCTACCGTATTCCATGTAATTTCACTTACTTCTGCTCGTACATCATTATTAATAGGCGAAATTAAAGTTGTGCAATCAGGTATTGATTTAATAGTAAAAGTTTCGCTAGAACAATTTATAGCTTCACCTGCATTGTTGTAAGGTGTTATGTTTACCGTTACCGTTTCGCCTTGTTCAAAATCGCTGGTAAAATCATAGGTGTTTCCAGTAGTGATATCTAATTCTGACACGTTGTTTGTGGTATTGTTACTTCCTGAAACAGAAAGTAAATACCCAACAGCTTCAGGTACTACCATCCATTCTAAGTTAGAATTTACAGCTACATCAACATCACCGTTAGCAGGTGAAGTTAATGTTGTACATAAAGGGACAGCTTCAATAGTAAACGTTTCAGTAGCACAACCGATAGCATTACCAGATTCATTATACGGAGTTATGGTTACTGAAACTGTTTTGCCCTGTGTAAAATCATTATCAAAATCTAACGTGGTCGCCGTTGTCTTTCGGTCCATAAAATTGTTAGCAGTACTATTGCTCGCATTCACGGTTACGAAATACCCTATTGCATCTGCCACGGTATTCCAGGTAATTGAAGTACCGATGTTAACTGCTGTATCTCCATTTAATGGCATGCTTAAGTTAGTGCAAGAAGTTACTGGTTTAATAGTAAATGATTCTGAAGTACAATCTACTGCTTCGCCAGTATCATTGAAGGGTTTAATTGTTACTGTAACCGTTTCACCTTGTATAAAATCATTCGTAAAATCATACGAAGTTGCGATAACATCTATCTCATTTAAATTATTGACAGAGCTTTCACTTGCCGTCACCGTAATTGTGTAGCCAGTTGCACCGGTTACGGCATTCCAACTAAGATCTGTATCAATATCAACATCTAAAGCATCATTTAAAGGAGAAATTAAAGATGTACATGATGGTAATGGTGGTGGTATAATTGTAAAACTTTCAGAAGAACAACTATCGGCATTGCCGTTTGTATTAAAAGGGGTGATTGTTACGGTAACCGTTTCTCCTTGTATGAAATCGTTAGCGAAATCAATGGTGGTATCTGCAGTAACTTCAAAGTCTGTCATGTTATTAGCTGTACTATTACTGGCGATCACTGTCACCTTATAACCATCGGCATCAGCAACGGCATTCCATTCAATAGAAGTGTCTATTGCGATATTCGTATCATTATTTGCGGGACTAATTAGGGTTGTGCACTCTGGCGGACCTGCTGTTTCAAATGTATATTCTGTACAACCTGAAGAAGGACCATTTATGTTATAGGCAATAATAGAAACGTATATAGTTTCATTTTCAGGTAGGTCGTTTACGAAATCATATGTAGTTACATCACCAAGATCGTTTGTAAATATCTCTGAACCACCAGATGTTGTGCCTACAGTAATTCTATAGCCATCTGCTGAACCTGACCCGTTCCAGCTTAAGTTAGTGTCTATGGCAACTTGAGTGGCGCCAGCAATAGGTGAGCTTAAAATAGGGCAAGATGGGGGACTGGTAGAATCACCAGTGGTAAAGCTTTCTTCAATACAGCCTGTCGCATCATCAACATCGTTATATGGTATTATGGTGACATAGTATGTTCTGCTTTCAAGTAAATCGTCTGGGATGTCGTACGTAGTGTTAAGTGCTACATCAACATTGTTTACAACTTCATTACCGCCTTCAGTAGTACCAACAATTACTAAATACCCTGTGGCTTCAGGTACTGCTGTCCAACTTAAGTTTGTATCAATAGGAACGTCTGTATCTAAATGAGCAGGGCTTATTAAATTAGTACACGTAGGTGCTACAGGTATTGTTTCGGTATGAAAAAATTCTTCACTACAACTGTCTGCAGGACCTTGCTCATTATAAGGTATGATAGTGATGAAAATATCGCTGTCCTCCTGCAAGTCTGATATCAGATCATAAGTAGTCACATTTTCTACATCTATATTATTAAGAATGTCATTGTTTCCTGTAGATGTACCAATGGTTAATCTATAACCATCTGCATTAGAAATGGCGTTCCAGGTTAAATCTGAAGTAACTAAAACATCGCTGTCACCAATAGCAGGTGAAATCAAAGAAGTGCATTCAGGTATGGTAGGTAATGTATTTGATAAAACAAAACTCTCTTCAGTACAAGTGCCGGCTACACCTTCGTCGTTAAAAGGTGTAATGGTTACATAAACTGTATCGCCAGTATTAAAATCTGAAGCAAATTCATAAGATGTTTCATTAGTGATAGTTTCATTATTTACAACATCATTTCCACCAACTGAAGTACCTACGGTTAAATAATAAGCTTGTGCAAACTGCGCTGCATCCCAAGTGAGGTTAGTATTTATAGGTACATCTGTAGCTCCATTTAAGGGTGATGCTAATTGCGTACACTCTGGTATAGGGCAATCTCGAACATCTTGACTAAAAGTCCATCCATAAGTATCTATCATAGATTGTCTTTCTTCTTGTGCGTCGCAATACGGTAATCCTTCAGCACCAAGAGTTAATCCGCTAGTTAAAGTTTGCTCAGACCAAGCAATTAAGGTATTGTCATAGTTTTCTCGAATAAGAGCCGTGTTATCGAGAATGTCTCGCATATCAGACACACCGCTAATATCCCAATCTCCTAAATATTGGTCTAAGACCGTGGCATTATAGAATGTAGATCTCATGCTTACGTTACCTAAATTCCATAGATTCATGGGTTGGTTGTAAGCAGATGCTCCATTGAACATAAAATCCATATTGTCTACACTAGTTACACGCCAATCATTTATGATTTGGTTGAATGCTACAGCACCACTAAACATGTCTTCCATAGTGGTAACACCTCTTACATTCCAATCCCCAATAGTTTCGTTAAATGTAATAGCGCCTTTAAACATATCTTCCATGGTTGTTACTGAGGCTACGTTCCAAGAGTTCATGCTTTGATTGTAACTGGTAGCTTCGTTGAACATAGCTTCCATTGTGGTTACAAATGAGACATCCCAAGTGTCTATATTTTGATTAAAGACAGTTGCACCGCTAAACATTTCTTGCATGGTTAATGCTTCTCCAGTATTCCAGTTGGTAAGTGGTTCATTAAAAGCGGATGCATTTTTAAACATCGCTGCAAAGTTGGTTACCACCCCAGTGTTCCAATTGTTTAAAGGTTGATTAAAAGTTGTAGCGCTTTCGAACATAAAAGGCATTAATGTAACCGATGATACGTTCCAATTATTTAGCGGTTGATCAAACAGTAAGGCATTTTTAAACATAGATGTCATGTTAGCTACAGCACTTACATCCCAATCTGTTAGAGGTTGATTAAAAACTTCTGCCCCATTGAACATTTCAGACATGTTCACTACAGAGTTTACGTCCCAACTATTTAATGGTTCGTTAAAGCTGAGCGCTGAATTAAACATGGAAGACATGTCTGTTACATTCGTTACGGACCAGCTATCTATATCTTGGTTAAAATTATAAGCATTGTAAAACATAGAACCCATATTAGTTACCGAGTTTACATTCCAATTGTTTAGAGGTTGATTAAATACTTCAGCGTTGTTAAACATATAATTCATGGTAGTAACCAATGATACGTTCCAATCATTTAGAGGTTGATTAAATGCTTCAGCGCTTCTGAACATAGAGCTCATGTTGGTAACTGAAGAGGTGTCCCAATCGTTTATGTTTTGGTTAAAGAGCTCCGTATATCCAAACATGCTATACATAGAGGTAACTTTAGATACATCCCAATCTAATGGCTGATTGAATACTTCTGCATCATAGAACATAGAACCCATATCTGTAACTTCACTAGTTATCCAGGAGTCTAAAGGTTGATCAAATTCTCTAGCGCTAGAGAACATACTGCCCATGTTAGTAACATTGCTAACATCCCAGGTGTTTAAGGGTTCGTTAAAAACATGGGTTCCTTTGAAGGTAGAATCCATGTTCGTTACATTACTAACATTCCAACTATTTAAATTGCCATTAAATAAATGAGCATCTTCAAACATTTCGGACATATCGGTTACAAGGGTAAGGTCTGGAACATCAGTAGCATTGTACTCCATGTTTTCACAGCCAAAACAAGCTCTTTGCATAGACTGATACTCATGTGTACCCCACTGGTCAATAGATATGACTTCGTCCGAATCTCCGTAATAGTGATAAGGAGCGGGAAAGTCGCCAATAATAGCTATCGTATAGATTCCAGGGGTATTGTATATGTGCCTAAGATCACTTGTAACATTATTGTTGTATTCGCTATCTCCCCAATCAACGGAATAATTGTAGCTGTAGCTAGAGTTTCTTTGAATTCTAAAATCAAATTGATCAGTACCGTAAGTAGATCCGAGGCTAGTGTCAATCGTAAATTTATAGGCAGCTGGACTATTGACCCATGAGGGTACAACGGTAAAGCTAAATTCTTCACAGCCAACTGCCGGACCTTCACCATTATAAGGTGTAACGGTTATGAAAATAGTATCGCCAGGAGTAAATTCGTTGGTAAAAGTTAAAATTTCTACGTTACCAACATCATAATTATTTGCAGGGCTTCCACTGATATTTACAAAGCTACGGACTCCGCCTCTTTCAACCTCTAAGTCAATATAGTAACCAGTTGCATTTGGTGCGGCAGCCCAGTGTATGTTGGAGTTTGCAGGAACATTTGTATCTCCTTCGGCTGGATTTGTAATTGTTGTGCAGAACACATTGGAACAGTTAACAATGTCTCCGGTTATAGCCCAATTATGGTTATCAATAAGTTCTAGTCTTGCAAGTCTACCATCACAATATTTTAAGCCTGTTGCTCCTAAGTCAACATCATCTTCTACTGTTTGGGTAGCCCAACCGATTAAAGTAGCATCATAATTTTCCTCAGATAATCCAGAATTGGATAATAGAGATGTCATAGATGTAACGGAGGAAATGTCCCAAGATGATAGGTCCTGATCAAAAGCATCCGCATTCAGAAATGTATTTCTCATTCTGGTTACAGCTGAAGTATTCCAATTGTCTAAAGGTTGGTTGAACAGCGGTGTATTTGCGAAAATACCATCTAAATTGGTGAGCGAGGTAATTAACCAATTGTTAAGTGGCTGATTAAATAGTGTTGCGTTGTCGAACATACTATTCATATTCGTAACATTAGAAACGTCCCAGCCTTCAATAGCTTGGTTAAAACGAGAATCATGAAACATATTACTCATGTTCGTAACGCTGCTTACGTCCCAAAGGTCTAGTGGTTGGTTATAAGCAGTTATGTATGTAGATGCCCAACCGGCAAACATATTGCTCATATTGGTTACGTTACTAACATCCCAACCATTTAATGGTTGGTTAAAAGAAGAGCTTTCAAACATGCCTGTCATGGTAGTTACATTACTAACATCCCATTGATCCAAAGGTTGGTTAAAATCTTTTAAGCTACCGGCACTACCAAATGTCCGGCTCATGTCCGTTACATTACTTACGTCCCAATCATTTAAAGGTTGATTAAAATTGTTGTTTTGAGCAAACGTACCCGATAAGGTTGTTACATTGCTAACATCCCATAAATTTAAGGGCTGATTGAACGAGCTATTTCGAAACATTCCAGAAATGTCCGTTACATTACTAATATTCCAATTGTTTATTGGTTGGTCAAAGGGTGTTAGGTAAAACATGCTCGCCATTGTGGTTACATTACTTACGTCCCATAAGTTCAATGGCTGATTAAAAACTCTGGCATAGTAAAACAGATTGGACATGTCCGTTACATTGCTAACGTTCCAATTGTTGATGTTTTGATTAAAATCTTCAGCATGATAAAACAGGTTGGACATTGTAGTTACTGCAGATGTATTCCAACTATCCAATGGCTCATTAAATAGTTCGGCTTCGTAAAAAGTATAGGACATATCTGTTACTGCCCCGATATTCCAATTTGCTAAAGGTCTATTAAATGTTTCTGCTTCATAAAATAAGCCAGAGATATTATTAATAGTACTGGTATCCCAATTATTGACAATTCCATTAAACGAAGTACAACCTCTAAACATCTGTTTTAAAGAAGTCACTTGAGCAAGGTCGGGGTCGTCAATTAAATCAAAATTCAAGTTTTCACAACCATAAAAAGCATTTTCCATGGTTTGCCATTGAACGGTGCCCCAGCTTAAAATTTCAATGATTTTAAGTTTATCACTTCCCGTTTCATCATTAAAATAAATTGACGGAAATGTGCCGTTAATTGCAATGGTTTTAAGTCCTGGCGTTGCATAATCGTGGGTGATATTTCCTGTTACTCCGGTGTCTGATGAACCATCGCCCCAATCTACATCATAGTTATATGTGGTGTAAGTTGAATTTGTTGGGATGGTTACCTGATTAATTGTTGAAGAACCAGATTCTATATTATTGGTGTTCCAAATAGAGGTGAAAGACTGAGCAGATAGATTAACGCTTAAAAATAAAAGAAAAAGGGTAATACTTTTTTTAAATAATGGCATGCCGTTGGTTTGATGAGGTGTGTTCATCAAATATGCCTAATGAATAACAAATGTTAAAATTAATTGTTGTGAATATATGTTAAACAGTTGTGTAAGGGATTTCTTTGTTGAAATAGATTAAAAATTAACTAGTTGTATTTTTAGGTAAACTGTTTAAGAGATAGTATTTTCTTGGATAGGATTAGAGTTGAAATTACATCTTTGCTATTTTTAATGAAGCAAAAAAAGTATAATTCATGGCTACTAAAACGAAAGAAAACAACTTTGAATTTAAGCTTACTCATCTACCTAAGTTACTGGTGAAAACCTATAACGAATGGATGGAGAAAGAGCCATTTCAAATAAGTGCGGTTATAGCGTATTATGCAATTCTCTCTTTGCCAGGTTTATTGGTTTTGATATTGGAATTGGTAGGCGGGATTTGGGGTAAAGAAATCGTACGTGGTGAGTTGTTTGCTGAAATTTCGTCGGCTATGGGACCCGATACGGCACAATCAATTCAAGAAATGATTGCAGACCGCGGTAGTCAACAAACATCGTTAGTAGCAACTCTTTTGGGGGTTGGAGTACTGATATATGGTGCAACCGGAGTTTTTTACCAGTTACAAAATTCTTTGAATGACATTTGGGAGGTAAAACCAAAATACTCGAACGAGGTGTTGTCTACTTTATTTATGAGATTAAAGGGCTTCGGGTTTATAATAATTATAGGCTTTCTATTACTGGTCAGTTTCGTGCTCACATCATTATTGTCCGCATTTTCATCACAGCTTTCTAAGCTTTTGCCAGACGGAATGTTAGAGTTAGGTTTTGGTTTAGATATAATATTATCTCTAGGTTTTATATACCTCTTATTTGGAGCAATGTTTAAATACCTGCCCAGCACTCATGTGCGATGGAAAGCGGTTAAGGTTGGTGCAGCACTTACTGCACTTCTATTCTTAATAGGTAAATATGCTCTTGCGTTCTATTTTGGTAAAGCAGAGCCAGGTTCAACCTATGGTGCCGCAGGAAGCATAATTTTAGTAATGCTATGGGTCTCGTACTCTAGTTTAATTGTCACTTTCGGAGCCCAGTTTACCAAAATTTATTCAGATAGCTATTTGAAGGAAAATTAAATTTCCTTCATTTTATCATTAATTTCCTTTAAGCAAAGATTACCTAAACTACCCTCATGTGTGTGGTGAATATCTCTTTTAGGGGTAAAAGTGCCTTCGTTAATTTCTTGTCCCATTTTCTTGTATGCATCTCTAAAAGGCATGCCATTTTGTACAAGTTCATTTAAAGTATCAACGCTAAATAAGTAATCGTACTTTGGGTCTTCTAAGATGTCATTATTAACTTTAATTTCTTTTAAACTAAATGTCAGTATTTCTAAACATGCTTTCATGTCTTGAATTGCCGGTACAATAATTTCCTTTACCAATTGTAGATCTCTATGGTATCCACTTGGTAGGTTATTGATGATTAAAGTAAGTTGATTTGGTATAGACTGTAATTTATTACACTTACCTCGTACCAATTCAAAAACATCAGGATTCTTCTTATGTGGCATAATGCTAGAACCCGTAGTCAACTCATCTGGGAAAGAAATGAAGTTGAAGTTCTGACTCATATACAAACAAATGTCCATAGCCATTTTAGAAAGCGTTGCAGCAATATTTGCGATGCCAAATGCAGTTGCTTTTTCCACTTTTCCTCTACTCATTTGAGCGGCAATTACATTATATTTTAGTGTGCTAAAGCCCATTTCTTTAGTAGTAAATCTACGATCAATAGCAAATGAACTACCATAACCAGCAGCACTGCCTAGCGGGTTTTGGTCGGCAACTTTGTAGGCCGCTTCAATAAAATAAAGGTCGTCAATTAAACTTTCTGCATAAGCGGAAAACCATAGCCCGAAAGAAGAAGGCATGGCAATTTGTAAATGCGTATACCCTGGTAACATAACATCTTTATGTTCTTGGGCTTTTACTAAAAGAAGATTAAAGAGTGACTTTGTCATCGATTTAATTTCTGTTAACTCATCTTTTAGATAAAGGTGCATAGCCACTAAAACTTGATCGTTTCTAGAGCGTGCGGTATGTATTTTTTTGCCAGTATCACCTAAACTAAGGGTAAGCATGTATTCTATTTTAGAATGCATGTCTTCAAAAGAATTTTCGATAGTAAAAGTTCCTTTTTCTATTCGTGCAGCGATAGTATTCAACTCTCTTACGAGGTCTTGAGTTTCTTTAGGTGTGATCAATCCGATTTCGCCTAACATTTTGGCATGAGCTCTAGATGCAATAACATCGTACTTAGCCAATAGTAAATCTAGTTCTCTGTCATTACCTACGGTGAAATGATCAATTTTTTTATCAGTGCTAAATCCTTTATCCCAGAGTTTCATAATTCAAGTGTCAAGTTCAAGTGTCAAGCTCAGATATCAAGCTCAAAACATAAATGATTTTTAATTTATAATTAGCCGCACGCTTAGTGCAGAAATCCTTTTAGTATTTTAATATACAAGTCTATGCCTTCTTCAATTTCATGTACATAGATAAATTCATTTGCTGAGTGAGAACGTGTGCTGTCTCCAGGTCCTAGTTTCAATGACTGGCAACTTAAAGCTGCTTGGTCAGAGAGGGTAGGTGAGCCGTAAGTTGTTCTACCTAAAGCAATACCCGATTTCACTAACGGATGGTCTTTATCTATTTTCGACGAATTCAGGCGTAAAGATCGCTCCTTTAATTCGCATGGCGCATCCTTCTTCAGTAAATCTGCAATTTCTTTGTTGCTATAAGCGTCATTTACACGAACATCGATCACCATATCAACCTGAGCCGGAACTACGTTGTGTTGTGAACCTGCATTAATTTGGGTAACGGTCATTTTTACATCTCCCAATGCCTCAGATGATTTTTCAAATGTGAAGTTTTTGAACCATTCTAAAACTTTAATAGAGTTGTAGATGGAATTATCATCATTAGGATGCGCTGCGTGCGAGGGAGTTCCTTTCACTACAGCATCAAAAACTACTAGTCCCTTTTCTGCAATAGCTAGTTGCATCAATGTTGGTTCGCCAACGATAGCTACATCAATATGGGGCAATCTTGGTAACAATCCGCGTAAGCTATTCTCACCGGCATTTTCTTCTTCTGCAGAAGCAACCATTAAAATATTATGATTGAGATTTTCATTATGGTAGTAATTCACGAAAGTTGCAAGAAGAGACACTAAAGGTCCGCCAGCATCATTGCTTCCCAACCCAAATAATTTACCATCTTCAATGTGGGGCAAAAAAGGGTCTTTTGTATACGCTTTATTAGGTTTAACGGTATCGTGATGCGAGTTTAAAAGAAGGGTCGATTTAGAATCGTCCCAAAATTTATTCTTCGCTATAATATTGTTGCCATCTCTTTCTGTAGGGATGTCGTATTTTGCCAACCACGCTTGTAAAGCATCGGCAGTCTTGTCTTCTGCCTTAGAAAAAGATTCTATTGAAATTAATTCTTTCAATAATGCTATCGCGCTTTCTGTTAGTTCTGTTTGATTCATTTTATAGGGTTAATGTGGTGAACAGTTCGGTGTTTTTATCTAACATAGTTACATCGCCCAAACATACTTTTTCAACGGTATTGTTTAGTGCATGAAAGCAATTATGAAGTTTAGGTAGCATGCCGTCAGCAATTACGCCTGCTGATAATAGTTCTTTATATGTATTTGTATTGATTTTTTTTACAACACTATTATCATCGGCAATATCTAGTAAAACACCCTTTTTCTCAAAACAGTAATAAAGGGTAGTTTCGTAGGTTGATGCCATGCCGATTGCAATTTCAGAAGCAATGGTATCTGCATTGGTGTTTAATAATTGCCCAGCGCCATCATGCGATAATGCGCAGAAAATAGGCGTAAGGTTGATGGATAATAGGTTGCTAATTAATTCAGAATTTACACTATCAATATCACCTACAAATCCGTAATCAATTTCTTTTACGGGGCGTTTATGCGCCTGTATGCTATCGCCATCAGCACCACTTAAACCGATTGTATTAATATTTTTTGCTTGAAGCTGGGCAACGATTTTCTTGTTTGCCAAGCCGCCATAAACCATAGTAATAATATCGACAGTTTCAGCATCTGTAATGCGTCTGCCGTCTATCATTTTAGATTCGACACCTAATTTAGTGGCTAGTTGAGTAGCTAGTTTTCCGCCACCATGTACGAGTATTTTTAATCCGTCTAGTTTGGCAAATGCAGTAAGAAAAATAGCTAAAGCCTTTTCATCTTCAATGACGTTACCGCCAATTTTTACAACACTTAGTTTATTTTTCATCGTCAGAAAATTTAAACATGAGTACCATGGCAACAATAAGAATTATGTTACTAACGGGACCCATATAGGCTTTCCAATGTGCAGTGCTATGGTCAATATCTGTCAAGTTGACTACAAATAATATGAACGCAAATAATGCGATGCCAATATATATCCATCTATTAATTTTCATTGCTTTCCAGTATTTTCTTTAGAACCAATTGTGCTGCGTATGTTCTGTTATTCGCTTGTTCAATTACCAATGATTGCGCACTATCTAAAACGTCATCGGCAACCACTACATTTCTACGTACGGGTAAACAATGCATAAATTTAGCCTTTCCTAATTTTTTTAGGGTCATTTGCCAAGTAGTATCTTGAGATTTTATTTGACCGTAATCGGTATAACTGCTCCAGTTTTTTACATAAACAAAATCGGCATTTTCTAGTGCCTTCTCTTGATTGTATTCAATCTTAGCATCTTTGGTAATATTAGGGTCTAGCTCATAACCTTTAGGATGAGTAATCACAAATTCGGCATTTTGCTTCTGCATCATTTGAATAAAAGAATTCGCAACTGCGTGTGGTAAAGCTCTTGGGTGTGGTGCCCATGACAAAACTATTTTTGGGTTGTTCTTAAAATTATGTTCTTCTAAAGTAATGGCATCGGTAAGTGCCTGTAATGGGTGCCCCACAGAACTCTCCATATTCACGATAGGCACAGATGCGTATGTCTTAAATCCGTTCAAAACTTCTTCAGCCTCATCTAATGTTTTGTCTTTTAACCCAGCAAAAGCACGGATGGCAATGATGTCGCAATATTGAGAAATTACTTGAGCAGCCTCTTTTATATGTTCAGAAGTACCTTGGTCCATAACAGTACCGTCGGCATATTCTAAAGCCCAACCTTCACTGCCAAAGTTCATAACAATAACTTCCATACCTAAATTCATTGCCGCTTTTTGAGTACTTAAACGTGTACGAAGCGAGTTGTTGAAAAATAGGAGTCCGATAGTTTTGTCACTACCCAAGGCTTTAAATTTCTTTGATTGTTTTTTAAGCAATATAGCTTCTTTTACCCAAGTAGATAAAGAGTCGATATCATTTATAGAAAGGTAATTCATGATGCTTTAATTTTTGTAAATGTGCTTTTATTATCAATGGCGTCGGTTATAAAGTGGTCTTTTAAGCCATTTGTGATCCAAGTTTCAATACCTGCTTTTTGGGCGATGGTTGCAGCATCTATTTTAGATTGCATTCCGCCTGTGCCATGTGTAGATTTAGATTCTCCGATTTCTTTTAATAGGATGCTTAGATCCGATACTGATTCAATTGTTTTCGGTGTAGCAGTCGATAAGGACGATTTCGTATAAATACCATCAGTATTGGTGGCAATAATTAGAATATCTGCGGATAAAAGAGAGGCTGTTAGTCCTGCTAATTTATCATTATCACCAAACTTAATTTCATCGGTTGCTACCGTGTCATTTTCATTAATGATAGGGATGAAATTATTAGCGACTAGAACGTTTATCGTGTTTTTGATATTCACTCTAGTTTGCTCTTTTTCAAAGTCGGAATACGATAGTAAACACTGTGATGTAAAAAGACCTAATTCTCTAAAATTCTCTTGAAAAATACGCATTAAGTGCGGCTGACCAATAGATGCCAATGCCTGTTTTACATTGATTTCTTCGCCATTATGCTCCAGTTTTACAAATTGTTTCGCTGCGGCAATAGCACCAGAACTCACAATAATGAATTCATATTGATCTTTTAAAGCTGCTATTTGCCTACCAATATCTTCAATTTTACCACGAGAAATATGGTCAGTATCCTTAGTTAAGGTATTGGAACCCAATTTTAATAAAATTCTCTTTTTCAACATGCTTGTCTCATTTTTGCTAGGATGAGTTTTAATTTCTCCTAACTCCTAACTCCTAACTCCTAACTCCTAACTATCTAATCTGTCCATTCCCTTTTACGTACCATTTATTGGTCACTAGGTGTTGCAGCCCAATTGGTCCCCGTTGGTGTAATTTATCGGTACTGATAGCTAGTTCACCACCTAAACCAAATTGTCCGCCATCAGTAAAACGGGTAGATGCATTGTGGTATACAGCCGCAGTATCTACTGATTGCATAAAAGTATCTGCCTCTTCTTCATCTTTTGTGATGATAGCAGCTGAATGTCCGCCACCGTAGGTATTGATAAATTGTATAGCCTCATCAACATCGGGCACTTGCCCAATAACAATTTTATAATCTAGAAATTCTTCATGCCAAACAGCTTCATCTTCCATCTGCGAAGTACCTTCTAATCCGGCTAGTTTGGCATCGGTCAAAATTTCTACATTGTGCTTTTTAAGGGTTTTGACCAAATGATTTAGAAACTCCATTTTACGGGGTAAGTCTCTTGAGATAATCACTTTGTCAACTGCATTGCATGCCGATATTTTTGTGGTCTTAGCATTGACAATTACGTCTAAAGCCATTTGTAAATCTGCTTCATGAGAAACATATACAAAGTTGTTTCCACGACCGCTAACAATTACTGGGCATTGCGCATGTTGTTTTACAAATGCAATTAATTTTTCTCCACCACGCGGTACAATTAAATCTAGTTTTTGAGTTGGTTTTTCAAGAAACTGCTGCGTTTCTGTTCTTGAATAATTCAAGTACGTAATCCAATCTTCAGAACAGTCACAAGATTCTAAAGCTTTATGCCACAAATTGACCAAAACCAAGTTTGAGTTCAACGATTCTTTACCACCTTTTAATAATATTTTATTTCCAGATTTAAAAGCAATACCGGCAGCTTCAATAGTTACGTCTGGTCTAGATTCATAAATGATCATGATAGTGCCGAACGGAGCTGTTTTGTTGCTAATTTCTAATCCGTTGTCATGCGTAAATTGAATACGTTCTACATGCAAAGGGTCTGGTAGCGCGGCTAATTTTTTTAAGGAAGAAACCATTTCTCTAACCTTATCTTTATTCACCTTTAAGCGATCAATCATTGCTATGTCGGCAGATTCGAAAGAATTTAAATCTTTCTCATTTGCAGATATTAAAATTGATTCTTCTTGTTGAACCAATTCTGCCATACGTTTTAGAACGGCATTTCTTTTTTCTAAGCTGAGTGTTTTTATCATGATAAAGCAGTCTTAAGAGCGGTGAAAAACACGTCTAAATCTTGTTTTGTAATGTTTAATGCGGGTAAAATTCTAAGTACCGTTTTGTCTTTGGCGCCACCGGTAAAAAGGTGGTGCTCGTAAATTAATTTTTTGCGAAGATCAGCCACCTGAAAATCGAACTCCAGCCCAAGCATTAGTCCCCTACCTTTTACGCGTTTTACTTGCGGAATTTCTTTTGCCTTCTCATTGAAATAAACTCCCAGTTCTTCGGCATTGGTGATTAAGTTTTCTTTCTCAATAACTTCTAAAACTGCCATTGTAGCTACACATGCCAAGTGGTTTCCCCCAAAAGTAGTACCTAACATTCCGTATTTCGCTTTTATACTTTCGTGAATAAGAACGCCACCAACAGGAAATCCGTTACCCATTCCTTTGGCAATACTAATAATATCAGGTTGTATATTATGATGTTGAAATCCGAAGAATTTACCACTTCTACCGAATCCGCATTGCACCTCATCAGCAATTAATAAGGCATCATTTTCTTTACATAGCAAAGCCACTTGTTGTAAAAATTCTGTTGTCGGTTCATCCAATCCGCCTACGCCTTGTATCGATTCTATGATTACGCCGCAGACATTCTTTGAAATCTCTCTTTCAAAACCTTTGATATCGTTGAGGTCAAGAAATACCACCTCATGCTGCTGATTAAGTTCAGCATTGATAGACGGATTGTCGGTTGCCGCTACTGCGGCAGAAGTACGCCCGTGAAATCCGTTATTGAAAGCGATAACTTTAGATTTTCCGGTAACAAAAGATGCCATTTTAAGTGCATTCTCATTTGCCTCAGCACCAGAATTACACAGAAATAAGTTGTAATCTTCACAGCCGGAAGCGACACCTAATTTTTCGGCTAATTCTACTTGAAGCGGATTCTGAACGGCGTTGCTGTAAAATCCGATTTTATCTAATTGGTCTTTTAAACGTTGTACATAATGTGGATGTGAATGACCAATTGAAATTACAGCATGACCGCCATAAAAATCTAAATAATCTTGACCTTTGTCATCGGTTACTACAATGCCTTTTGCAGAAACGGGAGTAACATTATATAGTGGGTAAACATCGAATAATTTCATAATTCAAAAGGATTCAAGTTCGTTAAGAACTGATTTGATGATAGACTTTTATTTGGTTTTAAATTCGGTAATCTTATCGTACGATGCGATAATACCGCGTATTAACGATGAGCTTAAACCTTGGTGTTCCATTTCATTTAAGCCGGTAATTGTACAGCCCATTGGCGTGGTCACTCGGTCAATCTCTTCTTCGGGATGATTACCTGAATCTATTAATAGACTTGCAGCACCATTACAAGTATGCATTGCTAGTTCTTGTGCTTCTTTAGCATCGAAGCCTAATTGAATGGCACCTTGGGTAGTGGCGCGAATAAGGCGCATCCAAAACGCTACGCCACTTGCACAAATAACTGTTGCGGCTTGCATTTGGTTTTCAGGTATTTCCATAGAATGACCCATTCTATTGAAGATAGCTTTTGTTAAATCGATACGTTTTTTACCTTTTTCATTACTACAGATACACGTCATAGATTTACCTACAGAAATGGCTGTATTGGGCATACTTCTAACAATGTAATTGTCTTTGCCGATAACTGCTTCTATTTTTTCAATTCCGAAACCGGTTATTGTAGATATAATTACATGATTTTCGGTCAATAAATCTTTTACGCTTTCTAAGATGGCAGCAAAATGAACAGGTTGTACCGCAAAGATTAAGATATCTGAATTTTGAACCGCCAAACGGTTATCGTTGGTAACCGTAACCTTATCAAATTTCTCAAAGTGGGCAATAGCATTTGTGTCTCTTTTAGTAAGGTACATGCTAGTGGCACCATTACTTTTTAGAATTCCGTTTGCAATAGAAAGTCCTAAATTCCCTGCACCTATAATGGCTATTTTCATGTTTTATTTTTTACTTGTACTAAATGCATAGCACTTTTTATTTTTATATCTAAAAGACACCTGCCTTTAGGTTCAAACCTAGATTTTCTTCTAATCCGAATATTAAATTCATGTTCTGTACCGCTTGTCCAGATGCTCCTTTCAACAAATTATCAATGGCAGAAGTAATCAGCAATACATCTTCATGTTTGTGTAGATGAATGTGACACTGATTAGTATTTACAACCTGCTTTAGATTAATGGGCTCTTCGGAAATTTGGGTAAAAACAGCATCCTTATAAAATTCCTGATATATTTTCTTGGCATCCGCTAAAGTGCCATCAAATTTGGTATATGATGTAGCTAAAATTCCACGCGTGAAATTCCCCCTGTTCGGAATAAAAAATAAGTTGCCCGTATTCTCTTGAAGTGAATGCAAACTCTCGTTAATTTCACCTAAATGTTGATGGGTAAAAGGCTTGTACCAGCTTACATTATTATTTCTCCATGAAAAGTGAGAAGTTGCAGACGGACTAACACCTGCTCCTGTACTGCCAGTTACGGCATTTATATGTACTTCATTTTCCAGTAGATTTGCTTTTGCTAATGGCAGCAACGCTAGTTGAATAGCAGTGGCAAAACAACCAGGGTTGGCGATGTATTTTGCGTTCTCTATGTTGCTTTTGTTCAATTCAGGTAATCCGTATACAAAGTGCTTTCCTTCAAAATCAGCATCGGCATCAAGTCTGAAATCATTACTTAAATCGATGATAATAGTATCTGTAGAAAAGCTATGTTCCTTTAAAAAAGCCGTAGAGTTACCATGACCTAAACATAGAAAAACAACATTCACATCTAAATTCACATCACCTGTAAATTCAAGGTTTGTAGTACCTAGTAAATCTGGGTGTGTCGTAGTTACCTTTTTACCTGCTCTAGTAGTACTGAAAACAAAATCTATTTCCGTTGCCGGATGGTTCAATAGAATTCGAATAAGTTCCCCACCTGTATATCCAGAACCGCCAATAATACCTGCTTTAATCATTGTTTCCGTTTACATGGTTATATATCTTTCCTGAATTAGAAAGTATTTTTATAAAGCCCTTAGCATCATCTGCAGTCCAACCTTTATTGACTTCACCGTATTTGCCAAAGGCATCTGTCATTAAATCATGTTTAGATGAAATACCATGTAATCTAAATTGAAAAGGGTATAAGCCAACGAATACATCGCCAGAAACTGTTTTTTGGGTATCTGTCAAGAAAGTTTCTATATTTCTCATTACAGGATCTAGGTAGTTACCTTCATGCAATAACATACCGTAGAAATTACCTTGTTGTTCTTTTTGATATTGTTGCCATTTTGTAAGCGTATGCTTTTCTAATAGGTGGTGTGCTTTTATGATGATTAATGAAGCAGGAGCTTCAAAACCAACTCTTCCCTTAGTGCCTATAATAGTATCGCCCACATGGATATCTCTACCAATAGCATATTTGGAGGCTAACGCTTCTAACTTTTCAATATTAACAACGGGAGTATCTTTTATTCCATCAATAGCAATCAGCTCACCTTTTTCGAAAGTCAGTTTTACATCCGTGGGGTTCTTTTCTTGTAACTGGCTTGGGTAAGCACTATCTGGCAAGGCTTTATCTGAAGTTAAAGTTTCTTCGCCACCTACAGATGTTCCCCATAGACCTTTGTTGATAGAGTATTTAGCTTTCTCCCAAGGGTAATCGACTCCGTTTTCTTTTAGGTATGCAATCTCTTCTTCTCTTGCTAATTTATTATCTCTAATAGGAGTGATGATTTCAATTTCTGGTGCAATGATTTGAAAAATCATATCGAAACGAACTTGGTCATTTCCTGCACCTGTACTACCGTGAGCGATGTAACCTGCACCTACTTTTTTAGCATAGTTTACAATCTCAATAGCTTGTACAATACGTTCTGCACTTACAGAAAGTGGGTAGGTATTATTTTTTAGTACATTACCAAAAATAAGGTACTTCACTACTTTATCATAAAAGGTCTGTACGGCATCGATTGATGTATATGAAGTGGCGCCTAATTCAATCGCTTTTTTTTCGATTTCTTTTATTTCATCCGAAGAAAATCCGCCAGTATTTACACTTACTGCATGAACTTCAAATCCTTTGTCTTTTGATAAATGTTTAGCGCAATAAGATGTATCTAATCCGCCGCTGTATGCTAGTACTAATTTTTTCATTATAATATGTTCAAATCCCGTAGTGCTGGGTAATTATTTTTTTTTTTGATAGAGGTTCTTAGACGAGAATTGAGAAAATAGATTTAAAATTTTCAGCATTCAGTTCGTTTTTTTTAAATCTCTATATTCCTTATTTCTTTTTAAGAAACAAACTCTCTTTAATACTTTTTAATCTTGTAAAAGCTTTGCCGTTCATTTCTTTTGACTCTTCGGTTTTTTTCTTAGTAGTACCATCATAGAGCATACCTGTACATAAGCACATTTTCTGCTCGGTTCTTGTAAGAATATCAAAGTTTTTGCAGGTTTGACAACCTTTCCAGAATTCTGGGTCATCTGTAAGTTCAGAGAATGTTACAGGTTTATAACCAAGGTCATTATTGATTTTCATAACTGCCAAACCGGTAGTAATTCCAAATATTTTAGCATCAGGAAATTTCTCTCTACTAAGATCAAAAATTTTAGCTTTTATTTTCTTGGCAAGTCCCTGACCTCTGTAGTCTGGGTGTACTATGAGTCCGGAGTTGGCAACAAATTTCTCGTGCCCCCAAATCTCAATATAACAGAACCCTGCAAATTTTTCTCCGTCCAAAGCTAAAATAGCATTGCCGTTAGAAAGTTTTCTTTGAATATATTCAGGGGTACGTTTTGCAATACCAGTTCCACGAACTTTAGCAGAATCGGCTATAGTATCGCAAATATCCTGAGCGTATTTAAAATGTGATTCGTTAGCAACAATTAAGTTCATTGCCAGTTAGATTTAAATGTGTAAAAAAAGTTTTGATTTGTTGTGCGGAAATGGACTCACCTAATTCCATAATTATATCTTACCCTTACGGGCGACGACGGCGAGATGTGAACGGGCGCGCTAGAGCCAATGGGCTCACGGTGCTATATAAAAAGTAGTTTATTTCGTTCATTACGGGGTAAATGTACAAATTATATTTATTTGACATCACACATCGCATAATTTTTACAAAAACTTCACTTTTTGTTATTATGTGCAATAATTTCATAAATAATGAAGCTGTACACTGAAATATACTCAATAGCAAGAAGCCAGAGGTTTTCTTTAAAATCTGCCTGAGAATAAGCGAAGTAGCTCAGTACAATAGCGGCAGACCAAATGATAGCATATCTATACGTGGTAAAAATAGAAAGTAACACCAGAAAAATGGCGTACCATGGGTGTACCGTCGTAGACATAAAGTAATAGATAGTTAAAACCCACATCATCGACCAGAGTACCCTGTTTAGATCATATCTTTTTGGTAAAAATGTAAATAGACCAACGGTGGCTATGGTAAGTAACGGGGTAATTTTGCCGTATTCTTTAATAAACTCCCACGGTTTTGCATCAAAATGGATGGCAGTTTTTTTAGCGATATTATAGATGCTAGCATTGAATTCAAAATTTGAAAACCAAAGCTTCAGGGTTTTAGAATAGTTGTCAATAAACTCTGGGGTATTGAATGGTAGAAAAAGAACAATAGACGTTATGCCGATGATAGCATAGAAAATGATACTTTTTTTCCATCCTAAGTACTTAAAGAAAAGTGGTAAGAATAATAGCGGTACGAGTTTTATTGAAATAGAACAAGCTATAACTATACCTGCGGTTTTCCATTTATCTATTGATAAAAGAAACATAGCTAGAATGAAGAAAAATAGCATAACACCTTCGAAATGAAGATTGCCGGTAAGCTCTACAATTACAAGCGGATTTAAAAAGTACCAGAATATTAAATGCGGAGATCTATTTAGGTTTTTTAGCAGTTTTCTGCCGAAATAAAATATACCAATATCGGCAAGAATAATTATCGCCCTCATAACTACTAACGAGCCGAACATACTTTTGCCGCCGATAAGCGCTGCTAGGGCGAATAACAGTTGATTTAAAGGTGGGTAATTACTATAGTGGCGTGCACTTAAACTGCCCATACCTTCATAAAGAGTATTGGCATTTGGTATCATAGATACCATGTTTTCCATTAATTGGTCTGGGGTGTGTAAATAGGGGTTGGCACCGCTAGACACCAAATGACCGTCCCAAATAAAACGGTAAAAATCTTGAGACAGATTAGGTTCTATACATAGAAAAATAAGCCTAAAAATTACTCCTATGCCAAGTAGAAATCTAAAGTTGAGTTTTTCGAACTGTATAAGTTTAAAACAGAAAAAGAAAAGTGCAACAAAGAGCGTAAGTAGCTTTATGAAATCTGTTCGCTGCAAGTGATATGCAAAGGTGTAATAGAATACAAAACTCAATACCGCCAATATCAAGGAAACCCTATGGAGTTTCATAAAATTTTTAAAGGAAAACGGCATTAGGGGTTTGGGTTTAGTAAAAGGTCAATTTAATGGTTTTTATTGAAATATGTTTTAACGTTCCATCATTTTACCAATAAGTTCTTTCATCATTTTTGCTGCCAAATAAGCGGTCATGTCATGAAAATCGCGATCAGGGTTGTATTCCACGATATCGGCACCTACTACTTCGGTATCAATACTATGAATTAAATCTAAAACTTGACGCGATGAGAGTCCGCCTGGCTCATGATGAGAAACTCCCGGTGCAAAGGCTGGGTCAAAGCCGTCCATATCTAAAGAAATATACAGTGGATTCTCAAATTTCGGAATATTATTTAGGTCTAGGTTCCGCATTTCATGAACATCTACATTGTACTTTTTTGCTTGTGCAGCCTGATGCGGATTCAAAGTTCTTATACCAACTTGAACCAATTTTACGGCAAAACCATTTTCCATAATACGAGCAAAAGGGCATGCGTGAGAATATGGGTCGCCCTCATAATCATGGTACAGATCTGCATGGGCATCGATATGTAGAATGTCTAGTTTTGGGTAATACTCATCAAAGGCTTTTATAATAGGAAAAGTAACCGAATGATCACCACCTAATGAAAGTAGCTTAGCACCAGATTCAATATTCTTTCTCGTAATATCAGTAATGTCAAAATACTCATTTATGGTAAAATCACCTTTATCGGTTACGGTATCGTTTTCAATTGAAACTCCAAATTCGGTACATAGGTTCATCGAATCGCTGTACAATGCTTTTCTGATTAAGTTAGGAGCCTTCGCCGGACCTTGTTGAAAAGAGGACTTGGCGTCCCAGTTTATACCTTGAATATTGATGTTTTGCATGAGTGTTGTTGTTAGTTGATATTAAAATTAATACATGGTATTAGGGTTTTCAGACTTTTCGGGTATTTGCTGAATAGAATCCCAGTGTTCGCAAATTTTACCGTTGTCGTCAAACCTAAAAAAATCCATAGTAATATATTGGTCATTACCAGGCCATGTTTGGTGCGTGTGTAAGGCAACAAGGTTGCCTTCTGCAATACTGCGCACAAATTCAATAGATTTTTGTGGGTATTCTTCTTGCATGCGTTCAAAGTAATCGATGAAGCCTTGTGTGCCGTTCGCTACTGCTGGGTTGTGCTGAATATATTCGTTACCTACATATTTCTCTATAGCCAATTTTGGTTGTCCTAAATAAGCTGTTTTGTAAAAAGCAATGGCATTTTCTTTATTTTTCTGTAAGTCCATAATTTGAAATTTAGTCCTTTAAGATTTCAGTAATCGGAAGTTTAAATTTTTTATACTCATTAGGTAGGTCAACAAAAGCCTCATTAGTAAAGCTAAATGTACTGCCTCCGTCAAAAATCCAATAATTACCTTCTAATTTACCGTTTTCGCTAGTGGTATGCTCTCTTGGAACATTATTAATTGAATATTGATTTTTCTCTTTGTTATACCAAATACCCAGGGCACGTAAATCATTTTCATCAGTATAATTTAAAGAAATACGTGGTGCTATGGCTCCTTCAATATTTACAATAGTTACATTTTTATTGGTGAAATTTTCTAACTCTTTAGCCCACGGCAGTTTGTTTTCTTTCCAATTTGCTAATTGCTCCCATTGTGCCAAGGTCAGTGCGGTATCTTTTTCTGTTTGTATGATGGTAAAAAGATGTTCTTGTACAATCTCAATTTTATGGTCTTCTGGATAAATGGTTACGGTGTTTTTGTCTGCCGCAATTTTACTTTCTTCAATACCAAAGAATGATGCTAAGAGAAAGAATATGATTTTTATTTGTTCCATTTATAGTTCGTTAGTATTAATTAAAGTTAAATTGATTTAGTGAAAATACATTTTTCTAAATTCCATTGGGGTCATTCCGATTTTAGATTTGAAGAATTTTGAAAAATAAGCATAATCAGAAAACTCAAGTGTATTTGCAATACCAGCTAAATTGTCGCTAGAATGTACAATTAATCTTTTTGCTTCAAGTAATATGCGTTCAGAGATTAATTGACTGGTGGTTTTGTTAATGGTTTTTTGGACCACTCTGTTCAAGTGTTTTGTAGTGATATTTAGTTGCGACGCGTAAAATTTAGGTAGCTTCTGACTGTAAAAATGGATATTGATTAACGTTTCTAGTTGCTCTAGTATCTGAGCATAACTAGTGGATCCCAATTTTTCTATGGTAACATCTGCGGTATAAACACGAGTCAGTTCTATATAAATGTAATTGATAAGATTCGTGATTTTAGCTTCACGAAGGATATTGTTTTCTCGGTATTCTTTATAAAGTTCGGTAAAGTGAATTGAGATATCCACTAGTTTTTCTGTGGATAGTTGTAGAAATGGCGGATTCTGATTTGAATAGTAAAACGGAAAAGAGCTCAAGGTATGGTCTAAATACTTTAGTTCATAAAACTCTTGCGAATGAAAGAAAATGAACCCTTCGGGCTTTGTATCGAACTTCCAGAAATGTATTTGACCCGGTTTTAAGAAAAAAACCATACCAGGTTCAATGGTGTAGCTGTTAAAATCAATTTCATGGGTGCCGGTACCTTTGGTAAATAGAACGCACAAGTAGAAATTATGGCTGTGTGGTCTATTAATCAAATTTTGGTTAAGTACAATATGAGTAGCAAAAGAGTTGACGTACAGGCTGTCTAAAGGCTTTTTATCTAAGAATTGTTGAATATTTAAAGCGGGTATTTTCATAACAATGTCTTAAAAGTACAAATAATGGAGCGAATAATATAACTGAATCAAGAAGTTTGTGTCTTAATTTTGCAGTATTATAATCGTAGTTATGAGCAAAGTTGTAGATGTATTAAAGTGCAAGTGTCCTAAGTGCAGAAAAGGAGACGTTTTTAGCGAGGGCGGAAATATATTTTTGTTTAAAATGCCTAAAATGAACCCGAGGTGTACCGAATGCGATTTCAAGTTCGAAAAAGAGACGGGTTTCTTTTTTGGTGCTATGTTCGTGAGTTATGCATTATCGGTAGCGCAAATGATCATAAGCTTAGTACTCTTCTGGCACTTTGTAGATTTGTCACCTGTTAGGGTGTATGCTATAATAGCATGTGTAGCAATTTTGTTGAGCACCTTAAACTTTAGACTGTCTCGGTCAATATGGATTTATATTTTCTACAAGAATTAATTTATTAGTTGATTCTGGTAATTAATATTTTTTGCAAGTTCGATTACTTTCTGTGTAGTTCTATTAGGGTCACTTTTTCTCCAGTTTATAAACAGATCAATTTCTTCGTTTAGTTTAATAAACCGCACATTTTGTGCTTTTGAGAAAGTGTAAGAGTACGGTAAAATCGAAATACCAAGCTCTTGGGCAACGAGATTTAAAATCATTCCGCCAAAATCAGATTCAATAATGGTTTTAGGTTCAAATCCGTTTTTGTTAAATAAATCTCTTAAAAGAGACGGAAAGTAGGTACTTCTGTGGAGTCCTGAAATAATAAATTTTTCATCCTTCAGGTCATTAAAATTACCAAAATTTTTTTCGGTTAGCCAATGGTTGGTAGGTACTACAATGCAAATGGATTCAGAAAACAGTTTATGAGAGGTAATATGCGTGTTCTTTATTTCGTCTCTATTAAAAGCGATATCAGTTTCGTATTCTAATAACAATTTCTCGTGATTTTCATCGGTAGGCTCGGTCAGTTCTAATTTTAGATCGGGCAGCGTAGTGTTCAATTTTTCTAAAAAAGGGGGTAAATAGCTAAATGCAATGGATCCTGGGTAAGATATAGACAAGAACCCAGAGGTGCCCTGATCTATTTTTTTTGCCTGTTTATGAATATGGTCAAGCTCATTTATGGTAGTTGACCATTTTTTTTGTAAAAACTTACCGGCATCGGTCAATTTTACATTCCTTTTATCTCGCTCAAATAATTGAACATTCAGCTCATCTTCTAGCGCTTTTATTTGCCTAGTTAATGTCGATTGAGAAATAAAAATCTTCTCGGCAGTCTTCCAGAAATGAAGTTCGTTAGCAAGATTTAAAAAATACTTGATTTGTTGTATCGTCATAATTAATGCGTTTTTTGCATTAGTTGATCAAAAATATGTATTTTTTGAGAGGGTGTGAAATCTTTCCTTTGTCCTTTGGTTTTAAAAAATTATAAAACTATGGGTATAGAAAATTTTATCACATTCATGATTACGGCATTATTATTCGTCATGACACCTGGTTTAGATACCATTTTTATATTAAACAAGTCAATTGGTCAAGGTAGAAAATCGGGAGTGTATGCTTCGTTAGGCATAAATACAGGGGTAATAACGCATACGTTACTCGCTGCATTGGGTCTATCGGTAGTACTGGCAAGTTCACCTTATGCCTTTTTGATCATTAAGTATGCAGGTGCTTTTTATCTATTTTTTCTAGGCATCACTTCTTTAAGAAAAAGGGGCGGATCATTTCAAATACAAGAAGAAATTAATGGTATTCAAAATTCAAAAAAAGATTTTTTATCTGGTTTTTTGACAAATACATTAAATCCGAAAGTTGCATTATTCTTTATAGCATTCTTTCCGCAGTTTATCACTCCTACGCAAATTAATAATCCTGTGCCATATTTGCTTTTGGGTTTTACTTATGCCTTGATCGGTATTGCATGGTGTATTCTAATAGCGTTATTCGCAAGTGGGTTTTCTTTGAAAATAAAGAATAATCCCAATGCAGGTATTTGGTTGAATAAGATTGGTGCTGTAGTGTTTATTATAATGGGTTTGAAAATAGCATTTACGTAGTTGCAATAGCATATAATCACTACCATTATCTGGGTATAACTGTCTAGATAAAACCATGAATAGGGAAATTTGTACGCAAACCAATTTTATGTTTTCAGGTTACGGTAGTGATTTTTTATTAAGATGAATGATGTGTTGTTATTAAAACGAGGTAAAGATTTCAATAACTGATTTTTAGAGATGGGGTGTGTGGATGGTGATCTAATATTAAGTCTAAATTCATGGCAAATTGATTATCTTTAAATCTTCCCCAGCTGCTGTTCAATAGTAGCTTATAACAGCAGAATTATAACAAACTAAATCTAAAATCAATTTTCATGAAAAAAATTATTTCTACGAGCATTGCAACTAGCTTTTCTATTGCTTTTTTGTTGCTATCTTCTTGTAAAGAAGAACCAAAGGTTGAGGTAGATCAAACGGTAGCATTGAACAAATGGTTCGATGATAAGTACGAAGAGCAACTACAGATGAGTCCGTTAGGGTTGACCGCTCAAGGTCGAAAAGATCAATATGATAAAATTGATGATTTAAGTAAGGCAGCTGAAGAAAAAGAGTTGGCGTGGTACGCAGAAGCTACCAACGAATTGAAAGAGAAATTCGATTACGATAAGCTAAACGACGCCGATAAAACGTCTTACGATTTATGGGTTTATCAATACGAAACATTAAAAGAAGGTGCCAAGTTTGAGAATTTAGATTACGTTTTTGACCAAATGCGCGGTATGCATACGCGTTTACCAAGTTATTTGATCAATTTTCATAAGGTCGATAGTCTGTCAGATATGAACGCTTATATCTCTAGGGTAAAAGAAGCATCTAGAGGTATTGATCAATTGGTGGTAAGAGCAAAAGAACAAGCTACGGCAGGTAATCTTCCTCCAAAATTTGCATTTACTACGGTTATCGCTCAAACCAAATCATTAAGCGATGGTAATCCGTTATTAAATGATATGAATGCTAAAATTGATGCCCTTGTTGCATCAGAAGAGATAACGGCAGAAGAAGCAACTTCACTTAAAGAGCAATCTGAACAGGTACTTAATGATTATTTTAAACCATCGTATGAAAAGCTATTAGCTTGGCTAGAAACTGAAATAGATAATGCCGAAGAAAGTCCAACGGGAGTAAGCCGTCATGAGAACGGTAAAGACTTTTATAACTACAGATTAAAGGTCTTTACAACTACCGGAATGACAGCCGATGAGATCCATGAAATCGGACTCCAAGAAGTGGCTAGAATTAAGGGGGAAATGATGGCAATTAAAGAAAAAGTAGGCTTTGATGGCGATTTAAATGCTTTTTTCAAATTTGTAAATACAGACCCACAATTCTTTTTTCCAAATACAGACGAAGGCAGACAGGGGTATTTAGATGAGTCGACAAAGTATCTAGATGATCTAACGAAGAAGTTACCAGACTACTTTGGTATTTTACCAAAAGCAAAGTTGCAGGTAAAAAGGGTTGAGGCATTTCGTGAGCAAGATGGTGCGCCACAGCACTATTCTGCGGGTACACCAGACGGTTCTAGAAAAGGTACGTATTATGTGCATTTATCTGATATGAATGCGATGCCGAAAACTACGATGGAAGGTGTTGCGTATCATGAAGGTAGCCCAGGGCACCACATGCAAATTTCTATAGCACAAGAATTAGAGGCGGTACCTAAGTTTAGAACTCAAGCAGGTTTTAGTGTCTACAGCGAAGGTTGGGGCTTATACTCAGAAGCATTAGCAAAAGAAATGGGCGGATACCAGAATCCGTATTACGATTTTGGTCGTTTGGTAAATGAAATTTGGAGAGCTATTCGTTTGGTAGTAGATACAGGTTTACATGCAAAAGGATGGACAGAAGCCGATGCAATCAAATATTTCACAGAGAATTCTTCTATTTCTCAAGGTGCTATTGTAGCAGAGGTTCAGCGTTATATGGTAATGCCAGGGCAAGCAACCTCTTATAAAATAGGAATGCTTAAAATTCAAGAATTGCGTAAAATGGCGGAGACCGAGTTAGGCGATAAATTTGATATTAAGGGCTTTCATGATACTATTCTTGGTGGCGGTGCTTTACCTTTAAATTTATTAGAGCGCAGGGTAAAAGCTTGGATAGCAACCCAGAAATAATAAGAATTTATCTATTTAAAGTATATTAACACGCCATAAACGAATGTTTATGGCGTGTTTTTTTTAATAGGAGTCCCGGTGGATAAAAAAGAAAATATATCGAAACGAAATAAAAAACCATGGCCTACCAAAGATGCCATGCAGCAGGTCTATGAAAAGAATCTGTGGGGTAGTGGTACTTCAGATTTTTACTCGGGTGAAGGATCACATAAGCCAGAAATTGTAAAACCTTATATCGATACATTAATTACTTTTTTAACATCCTTCGAAAACCCTATTTCAGTGTGCGATTTAGGATGCGGAGATTTTAATGTAGGTAAAGAATTGGTGCAGTACACCAAAAACTATATAGCTGTAGATATTGTTCCAGAACTGATGGAGCGCAACAGCGAGAAATTTCAAGTTTCAAATTTAGAATTTCAATGTTTAGATATCGCCAAGGACGCACTGCCTAATGCAGATTGTGCTATTGTTAGACAAGTATTGCAGCATATCTCTAATGATGAGATAAAGCAAGTGGTGGCTAAGTTAGCTAGCTATGAATATGTAATAGTTACAGAACATCTGCCTAAAGGTAATTTTACGCCCAATAAAGATATTATCTCAGGTCAAGGCACTCGTTTAAAAAAGCAGAGTGGTATCAATCTTTTGTTGGCACCATTTAGTTTTAAGATGCTTGAAGAGCGCGTATTGCTGTCTGTTACTGATGAAAACGGCTTAATTGTAACCACTTTGTATCGTTGTAGGTAAAACTTGTTTTTAAGCATATTTTTTTTCAATCCTGATAAATATCATAGTATACATTAGCGGTGTAATCTAGCTTTGTTGGTATCATAAAAACAAACGTAGATGAGCAAAGTAGAAATAAATCAAGGAGAAATAAAAGTAAAATTTAATGAACCAACTTCAGGTAAATTATCTTTTGAAGAATTAGGAATTTCTAATGAAGGTGCAACGTTAGAAGGCGGATTACTTCGTTTAGTTTTTGATTTAGAAGGTATTGGTGAGCATGATTATTACCAAGTACCAACTTTAGAATTGTTTTACGAAGAGAATATGTCTGAAACCCATTGGGTATGTGAGTTCAACGGAAAAACTATTCTAGATAAATTAGATCACTACGGTCATTCAACCATATTATTGTTGAATAGAGATGTGTTGAGTAAACTAGAGCAGCATCATGAAAATGTGTTGATCGTTCATGCTGAGTTTCCGCAACCGGCAAAATTAAATTTGAAAGAATCTTCTATTCGTTTATTTAAGTAAACGGGAATATATTTTTTAAGAAGAGGATAGCGAAAGGTTTGTTTGTTTTACAGTGGTAGTTCATAATAAGCAGACCATTTAGATTGTTGTTTAGTTCACAGGTCATTTTCGCTATCCTTCTTTTTTACAGCCTCTTGCTGCATATATCCGAGAGCCCAAATAAGGATTCCTGTCCAGAAAAATAGCTGATTGAATTGGGTAATATCAGGTATGGGATCTTCTCCAAAAACACCCATTTCCATAAATTGAAAGACTAGCCCTACTACAACGATGGCTAAAGCAATATAGATTGCTGTGTTTGGTTTTTTCATTAGTGATATTTTTATTTTTTAGATAAAAAGAGAAGTAGACCTCCAATTATTAAGGTAATAAGATAAGGTAAATACTTCAAGGATGTATGGTCACTTTTAGCTGTTGGCACAATCCAATCTTCATCTTCTAAAATAATGCTTAGTTCGTGTTTGTTATCGCGCTGTAAAGTGAATTTTTCTTTTGGAAATCCATCCAATAAAAATATAACTACAGTTTGACTATTGTGTAGGTCTTTGAACATTTTATTTTTCAAATGAATGGATGTAATTTCTGTTGTTATGCCAGTAATTTCGGTAATTATTTTGGTTTCATGACCTAAAAGTACTTTTAGATTCTTAAACTTAATGGTGTCATTGTTATTTAGAATTAAAGAGAATCTAGACTTGAAGAGCTGAAGTACGAGGTCTTGAAATTCTTCGGGAGATGTATAAGCTCCTTCACCGTTTACATAATTTACTTCTTGCTGAAAAGCCGTTAAAGAACTGGTTATTTGTAAAACAATTTGCCCGTTTTCGGTTTTAGAGATGATGATACTAGAAAAATCAGGACTATGGGCAAGTGCTGTAGTGCTGACCCATAGAAAACTGAAAAGTAAAAATTTTAGCGCAGTGTTTTTATAAAGCATATTCACCACGTAAGCCGTCAATAAAATTATTGTTTCCGGCTTGATCTACATGATAATGGTATCCTCTAATTTCATCGTAATGACCACGAGATTCATCTAAATCTTCATATGATTTTCCTTCCGCATTAGTGTTTCCGAAGATTCCGTATCCATCGAAAGCATAGCCGATCATAGCGGCGTGATTGTCTGACTGTTCAATTTTTTTAGAAACTCCTGTTGCTGCATGGTAATGGTAGCCAGCGTTTAAATTTATATGTCCGCCTGCATCATCAAAAGGAGCAATGGTATATGCACCTAGAATATTATCTACAGGTGCCGGAGCGTTAAAAATAACACCGTTAAAAGCCAAACCTCTATCCGATGGCATAGTAGAACCGCCATCAGGTCTGTCATGACCTTCAGGTCCGCCATTTGGTGGTGGTCCCGGTCTTTCATGTCCGTCATCTGGTCCGCCTCCAGGAGGAGGTCCGCCACCAGGTCCATTAGAAAAAGCATATGGTTTAGCCGCTTTTTTAGGAGTAACAGGTATGTAATAAGTATGCGTTATTTCACCCAAATATGATGGTAAACATTCTACACAAAAATTCTCATATTCTTCGCCAACATTAGGGTTTGCGGCATCTTCACATTCTTGTTTTGAACTTGTTTTAGTAATCGCACCAGTTTCGCTGTTATACATCATCCAGGTATCATCATCATAAAAGGTACTTAGGTTTTTTACAAAAGTACCATCTACATCATATACTTTGCCGTCTTCTAACCAAATACCACCGGCAGATGCATCATCAGAAATATTATTAGGACACCAAGGGCCCATTTCGTGATCAGTAGGGGTTGAGGTCACCACAATTTTAAAACAATCGGCAGTAGAGCCATCAGAAAGTTCTCTACTTACAATAGATATGGGCTCAGCAAATCCGCCAGAAAGAAAATGATCTTTTTTTACCGAAATGGTTACTTCGTCAGTATTAGCTGTCGATTTTGTGTCTTTGCACGCTGTAAAAACGAATAGCAATACAGGTATCGCTAAAATCTTAAAATGATTTTTCATTGTAACTCCCTTCTTGTGGTTAGTACCTTAAAGTTAAGCACTTTGCATCTTTTGGCGTTTATTGTAGCAACTTATCTGTCAGAAAAGAGATTGATTTATATTATTACTAGTGAATAGCACTTTAAATTTTGTAATACTATAAATCAGACATGTTTTGATGTTCTATTATAAAAAAGTCTTGCTAATTTGTTGCACCAGTTTAGTGCCATCTGGATCTGCTTTTGTTTTTAAGTTACAAAAGTCTTCTGCCCATTTAGAAGTACGAATACGCAATGGTGGCTGTTCATTTTGTGCTACTTCTAAGGCAACTGTGGCTACTTCTAAACCAGTCTGGTAAACTTGTTCTTTACTTTCTTGTGCCCTTTTTTGATTCCCGGCCATATATCTTTCAAAAATCGGAAGGTATTCACCAGTTGCGAACTCACCATCGACAGCGGTTTTACCAATAGCAGAAGTCATAAATTCAGTTGAAATTCCGCCAGGTTCAATACAGGTAAATTTAATATTAAAGGCGCCGCCTACATAAGTAGCAAGACCTTCCATAAAACCTTCAACGGCAAATTTTGCACCACAATACAGTTCGTTAAAAGGCTGACCAACCAAGCCACCAACGGAAGTAGTGGATATGATCTGACCAGATTTTTGCTTTCTCATATAAGGTAATACCGCTTGTGTACAGAAAACTACACCTAAATAGTTGACATCGGTAACCCATCTAATTTCAGCCTCTGTGCTTTGTTCAGTTGTTTTTGCAAAACCGGCACCGGCATTATTATAAAGCACATCTATTTTACCATCTTTTTCAATAATAGTCTTAACAGCGGCATTAATAGAATCAATTTTTGTTACATCTAAAGAAAGAATCTCAATATCTAGGATTTCTTCTGCAATTCGTTTCTCTAATTCAACAGCTTTTTTAAGATTACGCATACTAGCGTATACTTTAAAATTATTTTTAGCAAATAAGATGGCGCTTTCAAAACCTACGCCTGTTGATGTTCCTGTAATTAATACGTTTTTTTTCATAATTATAATTTTACTGGAGTGAATGTTCATTCCAATTATTAGACAAATTTTTATGCTTTAATTCCGTCCCAAACCAATTGTACTTGATTTTTAAGGGATGATTTTTTAATTTCAGACTGATTAAAATACCATCTTAAATACGATACCACCGCACCACCAATAAACATCAATAACTCATCAACTTCAATAGCTTTGATAATACGTTCTTGTTTTCCTTTAACTAATAAATCTTTTACCGGATTGATGGCTTTTGCACCCTCTGTTCGTATTTCTTCTGTAATAATGGGCGAAGCCTGTAACTGCTCCATAAACTTAAAACTCTCTGAATTTTCAATAAAAAAGTCAATTATAGCGGTAAAATAAGTCTCAAATTGAGTTTTTATAGGTTGATCGACATCGAATTCCAGAAAGATTTCTTTTTCTTTATTCTTGATGCTGATGTAAATTTCATTGATTAGAATATCTTTGTTTGGGAAGTAATTATAAATAGTTCCCATACCAGTGCCGGCAGCTTTCGCAATAGCCGACATCGGGGTATTGTGTACTCCATTTTCGGTAAGTAATTTAAGTGCAGATGATAATATGGCTTCTTTCTTATTCACGAAGCAAAGATATGCAATGTTGGAATGATTATTCCAAAATTATTAATTTTATTTTGATTTTGATTTTTTCTTGCTAATTAAAACTAATAGGGCAACCAACAAGTTCCAGATGAAAAAATAAATCCAAATATTGTTAGCAAACGCTGTGCGGCAAGGAGGGCAAGTGTAACCAGACATACAGGGTTCGCATAGAATTAGATATGGGTCAATTAAAAACCTTATTAAAAGCAAGATGTTTCCAATAACCCAAAGGGTAATAATGCGATTCTTATTTTTCATTTTGATCTGAATTTTAATTTTTAATAAAATTCAATCTCACAAGCAAATAAACTAAATTGCCTACCATCAGATAATTCAATATTCCCGTCAATTATTTTACCGGTAATAAGATTTAATTTTTTTGCGCCTAAAGTAATTTCTTTACGCCAGCCTTCAATATCTCCTTTATATGATAATGCATGAAATAATTCTCCGATAGGTAATGTTAGCCTGCAGTTTTCAGAAATGATGCCGCCATGTTTAGCGATTTCAAATTGTGAAGTGATTAGGTCAAACAAACCGTTTTTGTTATTTGTAAAATTGTCATTTCCATTATCACTGATGTATTTAACCTCTCTACCTTCAATTATTGTTTCTCCAGGAATTAATCGTTTATTCATACTTCTTTTTTAACACTGCCATAAAAATTTGCTTGTATTGCCTTTTCGACAATCGAATAAATAGCCGACACCAGCGCCGCCAAAGTTCATGGCTGTTTTGTGGTCAGGACCTTCTTCTAATTGAGCTACGAACCTCATTTTTTCGTCACAACAGTCGCAGTTTGGTGTTTCATCATTTTGAATCCAATCTGGTTCACCATATAAAGCACCTAATATATCTCTAGGGCTTTCTTCGCATTTTTCTCGTGCTTCATCATAACTATCGGCTTCAATTTCAAATATGGTAGCACTATATGCTGTATTTCTTGTTGTATTTGTTTCTGTTTCCGGATTAAAATATTCAAGATTTTCATCTGCGATAACAAGCACTTTATTTCCGCCTTCATTAGCATCCCATTCATCGCACATACCTGGGTCGTTTTGGCACATAAAAATTAATTCTAACCCAATGTCTGTTTTTATTTTTCCTTGATATTCCATTTCAGAACTACAGGTTTCACATTTTGGCCATTTAATATCTTGATCTACCCCTTTTACTGGGAGTCCACCAAAATTGGTGCTATTAGGTTGCTTTTCTTTTGAAGGTGTGTTTATTAATAATTTTATCATGGTTAAAATTGATTGTTATTTTATGAATTGTTGATACCAATTAAAAAATTCATCTTCTGAAGTTTCACTATCCATTGTCGCAGGATGTTTTACAATTTCTAAAGCCGTCTTCGGAATGTTTTGATGAAATGTTTCTTGAACCCATTTTTGGAATTCTAGATTTGGTTTTACGATAAATTCTTCGCCATTTTCATTGGGTGGATATGGAAAATTTTCATCCCAACATATTTCATCATAGCCAATAGCTAAAAGTCGTATAAAATCAATCATATTATCAGCTAAAACACATGATAACATTGAGCCAGATCCCGAACCCATATGAACAATTTTTAATTCGTTCTGATTATTTAACCAAAGGGCAGATTCAGAACCTTCAGCACCGCTTTGAGCAAAAACACATAATCTAGCGTTGATTTCTTCATTGTCTTCACCACCGAACCAATATTTTAAATTTTCTGTTCCACCTGCTGCAAATTCAATTTCAGTACCACCTTCTCTTTCGGTATCGGTCCAGCTTTCTTTTAACTTTTTTTCTGGGTATAGAAAACCAATTCTATATCCATTTTTATTGTCAACATACAGGTTGTTGTTTTCAATCCATTCATATAAAAGATATAACTCTTTGGGTATGGTCATACCTTCTGGGAGTACCTTTTCTAATTGAGTTATTAATTTATTTGTCATGTGACGGATTTGTTTTTAATAAAATTCATTAATTGGGAAACTATTAATGTTGCTAAACCTAATTTTATGTACAGCTAGACTTAAAATTCTGGGCAAGAGCCAATTATTTTTTTATTTTCAAATTTAAATCAAGCTTAAAGAAGCTATTAAACCTTTAAAATGTTTGAACCATTCTCGCCGATTATTTGAAATAATTTATCGTTTTTATATTCAATTAAATAAGAAAAATTATGGTCAGGTACATTGCTGATTCCGTCTATCGTATCAATTGTTTCATTTATGTAATCTATTCTTTTAGATATTTTAATTTCTATTAATTGATCATTCGAGTATATATAATGTTCTGTAAATGCACCGTATATACTTGCTTGTGTTTTATCTACTATCTTATTATTTTGGATAGAAAAAATGGTAAGTCCCCTTAATTCTTGGTCATCTTCATCAATAGAAACACTTATTATTTTAATCTTGTTGCTTTGATCATATGAAAATACAGACATTCCTGTTAATACGTTACCGTTCCAGTTTTTTAATGTGACTAACTTATTCTTGTGATATACCGCCTCTGTTATTATTGCTGTTTTAGGTTTTTCTTCAGATATATCAGTAAAGGACAAGTTACCTCTTGAGCGTTCAATATGTAAAGGAGTAAAATCAAACATCGCATTAGAAGACCATTTTGAATTTTCACCTTCTATTGGTTGTAGAATTAATTCTTCTGATTCAACTTTTTTATATGTCTTAAAAAAATCTAATTGTATTTGATCTAGCATTTATGATTTTTATTGTTCGTTTACGAATAGGTAAAAACAAGTTAACATATTTAAAAACACACAGACCTTTGCTTTAAAATATATTTTGATGAAATTGGCAATGAAACATGATATAAGAGGTCTTTATATCCAATCATCTTTAAAAATTATGATAGGTTCATCTTCTTCAGTTTCATAATCTTTACTTTCTAGTTTATGCATTAGTATTTCGCTAAATTCAAGAAACGAATCTGCTAAAACAATAGTATTGTCTTCGTAATCCATGCCTGAAAATAGTTGAAAAACTTGGCCAGATACACCATTTTCACCAGGGTTCATATCTAAAATTAAATAGCTAGAACCTTCACTTGCGATAGGAAGCCATTTTTTGTCCCATTGTTTTGGTTGTATTTTATTTTCAGAGATCGAAGCTATAGGTTCTTCATCTGCCCATAATTCATTTTGCATTTTTACTATTTCAAGTATTTCTTTTACAGGAATAAAGGCATAATAACTAAAGGGTTGAATTTCAAAGTTATTATGGTTTTGGCCATTATATACTCTTAAATAGGTAATAAACTCATTCGGAATTTTTTGATTAAAATGAGAGTTTAGAAAATTTATTTCAGAATCTGTGGCGGGTCGGTTGAAAGAGTTGCCTGATTTATGATCAATTGAATTTATTTTAAATTGAATACTGTTCCATATGTTTTTCATTCGATATATTTTTATTAATTAAATGACAATGGGGTTGATTTTAATAAGTAATTCAGGCAAAGTAATTCTTTAGTTCCTCTCGACATTAGTAATCCCTTTTTGCCGCCTCAATGTTTCTTTTTGGCAGCTTTAGCTATCCTGAATTTTTTTGTAGAATCTTTAAGCGTTAGTTTAAGGTCAGAAATTTCCACAAATAGTAAATGTTTTTCTATGTAGTATTTACTTTTTCTTTGAACCATTTCAATTCTGTTTCATCCATAAATTCTATTTTTTTGGTTCTAATAAATTCTATTAGTTTATTTATTTTTTTATCATCGTATGTAGTCAAAAAAGTGAGAATATGAACAAGTTCAGGTTTACTGCCGCCGACATATATCACATTCGTTTTTCTTTTTTTAGAAAGTATATTTTTTGCTCTTTTGATTAATAGGTCAATAACACTTTCATCTCCTAATTCACAAAGTACCTGAGTAATCATAGACTTAACATCATTATTTCGGTTGGTCTGAAAAATTTCAATAAAGAATTCTAATTTTTTGTACCGCTAATTTCTCTCACTGCATTTATGGCTGAATTTACAGTAAAAGCCTTGCTATTATTTATAGCGATTTCTTTTATTTGTGGAATTGATTTTACGGTACCGTGTTTGGCTAACACTCTGCAAATGGAGCTTAGTTCATGTGGCTTTTTCTGATTTTTCTCTATTAAGTCTAAGCAAACACCTTCTATTCTATTAGAATATGATTTATCTAGTTTCTTCAATAACCCTAAAGCACTTAATTTGATTTGCCAATCTTTGTCCTTAATTAATTCAAACAGGTATTCTTTCTCGTTTATAATTTCAAGTTCTGAATCATTTAAAGAAGACAAGGCAACATCGCGAACCCACCTAGTTTTTTCTTGTTTTATAAATGTAATGATATAATCTGCTATTGAATTTTCTTTGTTTTTATCAGCTAACGGTATTAAAACGTGAATGATATTTATTTTCTCTATGGTTACCTTTTCTTTATTTAAACGTTCTTTTAATGGACTAATCCATTTAGGATCAGAGAGCTTCTTTGATTCAATTCTTGCCTTCCAAGAAACCGTTAAGTTAGACTGATATGTAACCCCTTCAGGTAGTGTTAGACCAGGTCTCAAATCATTGTTTTCTAACCTTTCAAATAAATCGTCTAAATAATTCATAGTATATTTCTGTTGCATTTTCAATTACAAGAACGTCTTAATTATTTTTACAGTGGCAGTAAGATTACTTTATGCTTCTATCTATTCTACTGTCTAAAGCTTTTTACTTGCCTGTGCCGAACGATTGCGCTCACTGGGGTAATCCTTATTTGAAGTTTCGTTAAATGCACGTTAGACTTTGAATATAATATTTTATGACCTATTTCTTAATGCTGTTTTTAACTTTTGCAGTAAGTTTTCGGTAGGTGTTTGATTTTTATTTCATTTGGTATTTTGTGTTAGTTGAGAAGCTTGCGAAACAGATTTGACTTGTTTTAGACTATCTGCTAAAACTAACTTAAGTAGTTTTTTTAAAGTATCTTAAACTTTTGAAAATTCATTTTTATGTCAAGAAAAATTGTAATATTATTTGTCTTTGGAATTTGTCTTTTAGGGTGTGAAAGTGATTTCGAGCAAGGAAAATGTGATGAAGGTTATTTTGAACAAGATAATGGGCAAGGAACTGGAGGTTCGTATTGTGTGCCGATTAGCGGGGAAGATGGCTTAGAAAAAACCATTAATGACAATAAAAATTTGAATAAGGTAGATTGATAAATTACTGTAGTGCTTTTATTTCTTTTCAAAAGCTTAATTCAACGCCAATAGGTATTGTATTTGGTTGCTTTATAAGTGTAGGTATTCAAAGTTATTGTGATTTTATTTTGACCAGTAACAGTTAGTTTGCAGTTATTCTATTCAGTAATAATAGACACTGTATATTTCTAGTCAACAATTACTGTTTAAATCAACTAATAAAGCTTCGTATTAAGACTTAATATATTATTACAATGAAAGCTTAAATTGTTCTTCATTTGAGTAGAGTATTATAGTTTTTTTATCTGGCATTAAATACGTTACTATAATTTCATCATCATATAAGTTTTTAGCTTCTAGCTTAAAAGAAGTTTTTTCATTTTTAAAGTTAAGCTCGTAGTATTGAATACCGCTTTGACTTAAGTTAGTGTTAAATCGACCGCCTCCAAGATAATTACCTTGAACAGCCCGATCAAAAACATGTATGTTTTCCGTTATTTCTAATGAGCTATTTTTTAACGGCTTGTATTCCTTATAATCTTTTAATAAATCAATAGGGGATCTGCCTTCTTCTGTTTCATTATGCCAAAAAGGGGCGTTTTTAAGAATAACCTCTCTGTTTTCATATTGCAATAAGAAAGAATGGTGATTTGATTGCAAACTTATTTCGGTAACTTTTTGTAGGCCTTTTAAAATAGTAGATTTAAACTTTTTATTAATTTCTCTTTCTACAGAATCTATTCTTTTAGATCTGATTTCCATTACTAAACTATCAGAAAGATGTGTTAGCTGTTTTTCATATGTTCTGTTTATCTCGAATATATTTTGATGTTCTTCACCGTAGTCATATTTAAGATAATCTATATGCTTCTTCTTGCCTGTCTTAATATTAATTCTAGTTACTTTATTATTTTCATAATATTCATCATCACTTTTAGAGCTGAAATTATAAGAATATAAAAAACCACTTTCCTCAATATAGTAATGGTCGTTATCAAGAAGAATAGAATCTGTTTTAGTTGTTAAATCATCTTTATATGAAAAAATATAAATATCAAGTGGGGAATGTTCGTTAAGCTTTGCTCCTATGTTGAAGTAAGTTTCATCAATTTTATAAAAGCTATCAGGATAAAAATCTATCTTCTCAAATTTAATTTTAGTGTCAGTTGTTTCTGGAAAGAAAGGCAGCTCAGGGTGTTTGTCCTTTTCTGTTTCTTTACGACCACATGAGATTAAGGGTACTATTAAAAATGTAAAAAAAACAATTCGAACGACTAAATTCATAAAAAGGATTAAATTAATTTCTAATAAACGATTGATTTTTAATTATAAAAGCTATGAGAATAGAATAGTATTATCTCAGATTGAACATTATGTTTGTTTTTTACTTGTTTATGTACAAAGCTGAATTAAGGTCCAATAGATGTTGCTTTATTAATTTTTAAGCAAGTAGGTTTTACCCTGTAATTCTTAGCAGGGAAAATACTTTTTATATTTTTAGTTCAAGTATTCTTTAAAATAATTTAAAGATAAAAAGACTATTGTTGGCAAAATCCCAATAATAACGAGACCAACAATTGAAATCCAATATTGATAATTTTTTTTCTCTTTTTTTATACTACTAAAAATTATAAAAATCAGACACAATAAAAGTAAAACTGTTTCTAAGATTCCAAAGTAAAAATAAGCTTCTGCTGTGTTGTTTCCGTTATGAAATATACTTGTATAGCTGCTTGTAAGATAAAGGGTAATTACTTTAATTATTAAAATCCAAATCATGAAATGGAATGCCCATTTTTTGAAATTTATAGTATTCATTTAGGTTTATTTTTTCTTTTATTGTTTAAAACAAAATCCCAAAGATTTTACGAATTTGTAAATAGACAACAACTTTTGGGTTAAACACTAATCGCCTAATTTGCTATATATAGTGTTATAAACAGGCTTTAATCAGTTGATATCCATTCTTTATTTAGGTTTCCATAATGTAAATCATATCCATAATAGGATTTGAATCCAATGCTGTAATTTCCGTTTTTAAAAATTTCATATGAGTATTTTGTACCCAAAGCTGTCCATTTTGGAATATTCGAGTTCATTTTTTGTTCAATTTCAGAGAGCGATTTTGGATAAATTCCATAATTCATTTTATATTTTTCCACTAAATTAACTATACTCATTCCTTTGTTTTTAGAATAATCAATTTGCCAATTCCTTAGAGGTATAGATAGTAACCAGATAATTAAAAGCTGAGTAAATGAAATGATGAAATAAAATTTAAGTTTTGATTTCTTTTTTTTGTCAATTTTTATAGAAATCAGAATTCCGATAAACAGAATAGCTAATAAAAATATAATATAGAAAACTACACTAAATACAAATTCCCATGTAAAAGAAAAGTGTCTAACATATAAAGTCAAAATCACAAATGATAAAAGACTAAAGAGTAGCAGAGTATTCTTTTTTGGATGTAAAATCCTTTTCAATTCAGTTAGTTTTTAGCTTGTTTACAACGGTTTGTATATAGTTATTTGCGTGGTTCAGCAACTAATTTAGCAAAAGGAAACCAAACGTTAGAAAAATCCGAAGGATTTTCCGAGTACACACTGACTTGAGCAGTTAATTATACACGTTGTTATCTCTTGTTTTTAGTTTTTTTAAAATTTTATATTAAACCTTTAATGTAAAGTAAAGTCAAAGGTGATATAACTCAAATAAAAAAATATGATTCATAAAACCCTAGTTTTCGTATGTTTTCTAGTACTGTTTTTAAGCTGTAGTAGTGATAATGATACAATACTAAATGAAGAAATAGTTGATGAAAATGAATTGCCTTATCAAGCAGAAGGATTTGTGAAAATTGAAAATGGTTCCGGAGGTTTTTCCGCAAATTTAGAAAGTGGAGATAGATTTAGTAGAGATCACGATAAAATAGGAGATGTTAATGGAGATGGTGTTATAGATCTTGTTATTGGTGCACGATCAGACGATGATGGTGGTGTTGATGCAGGAGCTGTTTATATTTTATTTATGAATAGTGACGGAACTGTGCAAAGCAACCAAAGAATATCGATGCTTGAAGGAGGGTTTAATGAAACGTTAAATGCTGGAAATTTCTTTGGTTATGGTGTTGCAGGTATTGGTGACTATGATAATGATGGAATTCCTGATATTGCAGTATCTTCTCCAGTACCACCAAATAATTCATTATATATTATTCACCTTAATGTTGATGGTACTGTTAAAGATTATGTAAAAAATGAAAATATTATAGCAAATGGTTTAACGGCTATTGGTGATATTGATGGAGATAATCGAGTAGATTTAGTAGCTTGTAATCCAGGGTCTGATGCTGGTGGAACTAATCGTGGCGCTATTGATATTTTATTTTTAAATGAAGCATCGCAAATAATGTATACAAATACGGTTACTATAAATTCTATACAAGGAGGTTTGGGAGTAGGACTTGAAGATGGTGATCAGTTTGGAGGTAGAGAAGTAGCTATGCTTGGAGATATTGATAACGATGGAACAAAAGAATTGGCAGTTGGAGCTTTTATGTCTGATGGAGGGAAAGGTGCCATTTGGGTTTTATCTTTAAACAGCACAACTTTCAATGTAGAATCTAAAGTCAAAATTACTGAAGGTACGAACGGATTTACCGATGAGCTAGTAACCGATTTAAACCCTAACGTAACATTTGGTGGGCAGTTTGGTCATGCAATGTGTGCTGCGGGAGATATAGATGGAGATGGTATTAACGAGTTAATTACAGGAGCAAATCAGCAAAATGAAGGTTTGGCTTATGTATTGTATTTAAATGCCGATAAGACAGTTAAATCATTTACAAGAATAAATAATACTGATGGAGGTTTTAATTTGACTTTAGATTCAGAAGAGCGATTTTCTCGTTCAATATCATATGTTGGAGATTTAAGAGGTGATGGCTCAATTGCTATCAATATTGGAGGAGGTGCAGGAGGAACTGGAACACTATTTACGCTGTTTTTTAGACCACAGTAATCTTTAAAGTATAATCAATAATTTTGATTAAGAAAATGTTTTTTTTGTATTGACTATATTTTTTGTTCAAATAAGAGATAACGGTCTAGCTCTGAACGGTACGGGAGCAAACTAGCGTTTGCTTTCCGCCATGCACATAGCAAAATCTTTTTGTTTTGTTTTTCTTTTCCTTGTCAAAGCAAAATCCCAAAGATTTTGCGGACATTATAAATATACACAAACCATCGGTTAATCCTGAAGCCCGAATTGTTTATAGCATTGATGAAAAAGCAGCAAGTCGAGTATCTTTAAAGTTCTCTAAAACAATAAGATATGAACACTCAACAAACTGCTTACCCGAAGTTATACATTGGTATCGATATTCACAAACGAAGCTGGAAAGTACATTGTGCAACAGATCTGTTCGCTGGTAAGTCTTTCAGTATGTCGCCCGACCCAAAGCAATTACATAGTTATGTTTCAAAACATTTCAAGGAGTATNTCGAACCGATCACACATAGGAGTGCGAGCAAGTTATATTAAAAGAAAAAAAGGTGGTTTAAGGCAAAAAAGAAAATATTAATTAACTTTAAGAAACTGGACTAAGGCTTTTCATAGGAGGTTTTGTTGGCAATAGTTATTTTTCCTCAATGTATGGTTTAGCGACGTTCGCAATCATCGTAATCCATTCCATTAGCGCATGGTTATTATCGACAAGTCTCTCATTTCTAAGATATGTTTTGAATTCCGTTCTGTTAATTTCTAATTTTACAAGGTAGCCATAGCTATGAGAAACGGACAAAGTAGGTTTTGAAATAGGGCTTGAGATGTCTTTTATATTTTCAAAATAGTAGTCCAGCATTTTTGAGAATTCTGGACATTCTTTAGAATCAAATTCCTTAACTCCATTCTTTTTAGCATTTTTTATCGCCTTAACAAAGCTTTTCCCTTGCTCTGTCCAAAAAAATAGTTTAGTGGCATCAGCTCCTCGTCCATTGTCAAACAGATAGAAAGCCTGCATTATGGTATCCACTTTCTTTCGAGAAAGTTCAGATTCAAACTCCGCGGCAACTTGGTCCATTTTAAAGGTATATTTTGGCTTTTCCCTTTGTCCGTATGAGACAAATGAAAACACCATAAATAATAAAAAAAGCAAATATTTGAAATTGTTCTTCATAATTATTGCCAACAATTGTATAAAGTAACAAGTTACTTTATACGCTATTTAAGACAAATAAGATAACAAGTAATCTTATTCCTATTTTATGTGAAAGTTAAACAAATGAGAATAATAAAAATAAAAAAAGGGACAGCCAATGGCTATCCCTTTTTTTATTTTGTTTAAAACTGTTTTACGCTCTTGAGGTCAATGATTTAAAGAATACAAACCCAAAGCCCAAGAATAACATAAAGTGAAACGGAAACAGTCCGAAATCATTTAACGGTATTGCGCTATACATGCCAAACATGAAATAGACCATTAAGGCAAATTCTAAAATCATGTTGGGTGATAATTTTTTAGCAAGGTATTTATTGCCTTTCCAGCTTTGTTTTAAGGTGCTGATATTAAATTTTGGTGTACGTACAAATTCACTTCGTTTACCCATATGACCTTCAATTACAGCAATAGTGTTGTGTAATGAGAAGCCTAATGCAACAGAGAAGAAAGTGAAGAATATACGTATGTAATCTACAAAGTTATTAAAGCCGCTGCCTTGTATGCTCTTATAGGTAAACCAATAACAAACAAATAAGATAATAGTACTTACCGTAAACAAGCTTAATAGAGAGAATACCCAATCTAAATGACCATAGGTGTTTTTAATATAAAGCGATGGTATACTTAATAAAGCAACTAAGAATACACATAAGAACATTGAACTGTTCAGTAAGTGCATTACCCCGTGAAACTTCGTTTTAAAAGGGATGTTCTTTGCAGTAACAACGCTCCATACTGTTTTTCTAAAGTTCTCTGCACCACCTTTGTTCCAACGAAATTGTTGCGAACGTGCGGCACTAATAACTACAGGTAACTCTGCAGGAGTCTCTACATTTTCTAAATACTTGAATTTCCAGTCTTTCAACTGTGCACGGTAGCTCAAATCTAAATCTTCTGTCAGAGTATCACCTTCCCAGTTTCCAGCATCGATAATACATTCTTTACGCCAAATACCAGCGGTACCGTTAAAGTTGATGAAATGTCCTTTACTATTACGACCTACTTGTTCTAAAGTAAAATGTGCATCTAAGGCGAACGCCTGTATTTTAGTTAAAGTAGAGTAGTCGCGGTTCAAGTGGCCCCAACGGGTTTGTACCACACCAATCTCTTCATCTTTAAAATAGATAACGGTTTTCTTCAACCAATCTGAAGCCGGTAAAAAATCGGCATCAAAAATGGCGATGAACTCACCTTTTGCTACTTTAAGTCCTTCTTTTAAAGCACCCGCTTTAAAACCAGAACGATCAGTTCTTGTTATATGTTGAATATCTAAACCGGTCTCTTGTAATTTAGCAACAGTGGCAGCAGTAGTAATTACAGTGTCATCTGTAGAGTCATCTAAAACCTGAATCTCTAATTTACTTTTAGGGTATTCTATTTTAGCAATATTTTCCAATAAACGATCCATAACATATTCCTCATTAAATACAGGAAGTTGAATGGTTACGAACGGAATTTCTTTTGGGTCTAACAGGTTAAATTTAGGTGCTGTTTGGTTCTGTCTTTTTTGAGATAAGTAGTTGATTAGCAGATTCAGCTGCGCCAAGCTATAAAAGAAAATTAATAGTAATGAGATACTATAAATTATGATAATAAAATAAGCTAACGCTAGTGCCATATTATTTAATGCTGTATTTGAAGATCCACCCCAAAATTTTTATGCCTGCAAATATACTACCTTTTACGGTTCCTGATACTTTAGAGATGCCAATTCTTCGTTTGTAACGTACTGGTACTTCGGTATATGTCATTTTTTTCTTAAGAATTTTCAGTTGCATTTCAACCGTCCATCCATAAGTTTTGTCTTCCATGTTCAATTCCTTGAGCTTTTCGTATTTAATTGCTCTAAAAGGGCCTAAATCCGTAAATTTTGCGCCAAAAAATAATCGCATTAAAAATGTCGCTAACCAGTTGCCAAAAATCTGTTGCGGCGTCATCGAACCTTCTTCTCGCAAGCTTTTTGTTCTGGCACCGACCACAAAATCAATGTTATCTTTTAAAATAGGGGCAACTATCTTGTCCAGTTCCTCTGGGTAATCAGAATAGTCTCCATCAATAAATACGATTATGTCAGGTTGTTTAGATGTCGATGCAACATAATCCAAACCTTTCAGGCAGGCATAACCATAGCCTTTTCTGGTCTCGGTAAGTACTGTAGCCCCTGCAGCTTCTGCATTTTTTACGGTATCGTCTGTAGAATTATTGTTCACAACGATTACCTCAGATACCGATTTTGGTATTTCGTTGATGACATGTGCAATGGAATCTGCTTCGTTAAAAGCTGGTATAATTACTTTAATGTCTGTCATTATTTTAAATCTGATAAACTATTTTCACTGGTGAAAGCGCGAAAAGATGTCCATTCTTTTACTTTTTCACCTTTGCTATATTTCTCTGCAGATATCAATTTTGTGTCCTTGTATTTTAGGCAATATCCGTCTTTAATTCCTTTTGTTAACTGGCATTTATGGTTTACGCGTCCCTTTTTGTCGTAAAACAACCACCAACCTATTTCTTTGTTTTCTACGAATTTCCCCTCTTTGGTTCTAATACGGTCTTCGTTAAAAAAGAACCAATATTTCTCTTTCTTGCCATATGCATAAAAACCTTGCTCAGATTTGTAACCGTTTGGGTGGTAGAAAGTCCAATAATCCGTTTTTGTACTATAGCGAATCCAACCTTCACTTTCTAAGGTGCCGTCATCGTAATAGGTACGTTCGTAGCGTTTGTCTTCAGGATTTATAAAAGCTAACAATCCTAAGCAAATAAGTGCGGCGTAAAAGAGTTTAAATAGCTTCATTTTTTTAATATTTCAAGTTTATTGCTGTATCGAAACAGACACCGAAAATGCTATATTATTTAGCGCTTTTTAGGGTATATGTATTCTTTCCAGGTTTTAGTTCAACCACTGTTCCCTGCCAAACTACCTTTCCTTTTATAGTTGTTGGAAGGGTTATTTCTGCGGATAATTTATGCTTGTTTCTTTTCAGGTTAAATTCAATATTCCCTTTTGATGTAGGAAGCAAACCTATAATTTCATTTAGTTTTCCGAATGCCGGAGCAATTTCTACCTCTTCAAAATCATTTTGTACAGACCGGATGCCTGCCAAATAATTAAAATAAAAATATGCAGGCGATGCGCTCCATGGGTGTACCTCTGATCTAGTTGGTTTCTCTACACTTTCAAAACGCTCTAAAGTAGTGGTCATATGATCATTGATCATTTGCTCCCAAGGTTTTTGGGCAACATCGAACAGTTCTGGAGCACCTACTTTTTTAATCGCCTCAAAAAGATAAAAACGGTAGTAATAGGTTGCTTGTAATAAATCTTCTTCGTTTAGAATTTTATCTAAAAGTGCCCGCTGCTCATTTTCTGGTATTGCATCTGTCAATATCGCCATGATATTGGTATGCTGATCATAAATAGTTTTGTCTGGGCGCTCTGCAAAAAGATTTCTATCCGTATCATAACAAAGCTCGTAAACAGATTTGATAATCTCTTGCGCTCTATTTTTGTAGTTGATAGCAGTTTGCTGATCACCAATTTCACTGAAAACTCGCGACGCATTCTGTAGCGCATGCACATAGTGCAAACTAACCACGGCGGAGTTTAGTCCGTCATTCTTAGTAGCGGTTCCGCTTCCGTTATTAGGTCCGGTATACCAATCTATAAAATAGCGGTATGGTGTTTTGTTGACCAAATTAAGGTCGTTCATGTTTTTTTCAAATCCCGCTAGCGTATTAATAATTCCATCTTTGTAGGTATGTATAAATTCTTTGTCGCCAGAGGTGTTGTACTGATCGGCAATCATATCTACCCACACTAAGGAGTAGGTAGGGTATATAAATGTAGATCGTAAAGGGTAGGCACCTAAAATATTACCGTCAGAATCTCTAGAATGGTCAAACTGGCGAATCGCATTTTTGGTATGTTCGGCATTACCGCTGAGCGCTTCCCAAATTAAACCTTGTATTTTTGTGTCGCCCACATACTGCATAGTTTCATAATAGGCATCACTTAAAAAGTAATCTTGTGTGCAAATATCAATAGTACGCTTACAGATTTCGAAAATTTCATTGTACATGTCGTCATCTGAAGAGAATTTTGCAATTGAAGGAATAGTAGTTCTTGATCTATGGTTTACGAAATTTTCCAGCACAAGTTCTTGATCTTTGGTTTCAATTTCAAACTCAATAAACCGAAACGTACGCATCCAATTCGGAATGAATTTCTGTGCGTCTTTTCCGTTAGAAATAATTTCATCGTAGTAGCCTAAAAGCTTTTTGTTCTCTAAGTCGTTTCGGTCCCCTTTTTCATTGTTGTCACCGAAAAGGTTCTCAGCATACTTAATAGTAATTATTGATGATTTTCCTTTGCTGAATAAAAGTTCAGGAAAACCGTTGGTAACATATTGCTGATCTAATAGAAAAGTAGTTGTTGTATTCGGGGCTAGTGTCAAAGTACCCAATACCGGGAATTCTGTGGTAAGTGGCGTAGAAGAACGAACAATACTTGCTATTCTTTCCTCATCCCATGAAAGCAATGGTAAATTACGTGGTTCTAATAAATAAGCAATAGAGCCGCCCATGCTACTGGCATTCTCAAAAAATTCAACTTTTTTCCAGTTAGTATCATCAAAGTCTAATGTTTCCCAATGAGTAGGGTAGTTGTTCATGTCCACTATATCGGTAGGGTTGTTGGCATAAAAACCGCCAACGATAGCCTTCTCACCATCTCCTCTCCAGATAACTTCGTTCGCTTTGTACGATTCGTCGACAGTGCTTACCCAAGTATCATTGAATCCGGTGGTATTAATGATTTTGGCATTGTCTGTAACGCCGTTCACCATTAAGCTGGTGAATATAGATTGCATACCTAAAAATCTTCTTTTTCCAAAATTGATCACCTTAACGGCGATAACATTTTCCCCTTGCTTTAGGTAATCTTTTAGGTTTAAGGTTTCGAATTTGTAGTGTTGAATGTCGCTCAATTGCGGTCCGTGAGTAATAAACTGACCGTTTACATAAAGGTAATAATGATTGTCTGCAGAAATATTGATGATAAAATCAGCTTTTGTATCTGCTACTTTAAAGGTGTTACGAAACAACACGGCAGTATCTTCGCCGCCTTTAGTATCTGGGTGACTTACCCAGCTGGCGCTGATATTTTCTTTGCCATAAATAACTTCAGGGTAATTGACTTCCGTTTGCGATTGAACAGAAAGAGATACTAAAAGTAAGAGGATTAAAAAGCGATTCATGCAATGAATTTGTTGATGTTAGTAGGTTGTAAAGATCATGAAAGATTAGTAAAAACCAGTCTTTCATGAACTTTTTCCTGTTATATAATTTAAGTGCACCTGAGTTTATAAGTCATAATGCAAAAAAATAGCATATTCCATTTTAGGAATGACATCTATTTTTTATTCACTAAATCCATTAAATCAACATCGTTGCCTAATAAAACATCTTGAGAATTAATACGTCCTTTTTCTGGTCCGTTTTCTAATTTTAAAACTCCCCTTGGGCAAACCGCAGAACAAATACCGCAGCCTACACAACTAGAACGTACAATGTTTTCACCCTTTTGAGCATATGCACGTACATCGATACCCATTTCACAATAGGTAGAGCAGTTACCACAAGAAATACATTGACCACCATTGGTCGTAATTCTAAATTTAGAGAACATACGTTGTTGAAAACCTAACATCGCTGCCATTGGGCAACCGAACCTACACCAAACACGATTACCTAAAATAGGGTAGAATCCTGTTCCTATAACTCCAGAGAAAATACTACCGATTAAAAAGCTGTATGTGGTACGTAATGTTTCTGCTTTGAAGATGAATATGTTTGCTGAGTCACTAAAAAAGTGCATACCTATTAATACGGCGATAATAGTGAAATATCCGATAGCACCATACTTGGCATCTTTAGCCAGTTCTTCTCTTTTATAAATCATCACCCAGGCAAAAACAGCCGTCAAAATAACTGCCACACCAGAGATGAACATTGTTTTTGTTAACCAGTATTTACTACTATCATTACCTAAATAAGAGTAAATTACGGCTGTAGTCATTAAGGTTACGAATACTACAACACTGTGTACTACCCAACGCTCAACTTTCCAAGCGAATTTAGATTTATCACTTAGCTGACGAAAAGAGTCACCTGCAGTTTCAGCCAATCCGCCACAACCACAAACCCAAGAGCAATACCAACGTTTACCGTATTTATAAGTTAAAAAAGGAGAAATTACAAAGATTGATATAATACCGAAAAACAACATCGTCATACCAACACTGCCAGAATCGATGAACCCGTTAATACGGTAACGTTCAAAGTTGTAATAGTTTAAAGGCCACATGTTTTTAAGGTCATAATATGGCAAATCGCCATTTAAACGGGCCATAATTTCGGGAATGAAAAAAGCGAATGCGGTCTGAAAAAACATAACACTGACCGTTCTCAATTGCTCGTATTTATTATGACGGTATTTCCAAATGAATTTAGCGCCAAAAGCCAAAATAGCAACGGTATACATAGTACCGTAAACGAACCATTGGCTGGCAGGGTTTCCACTTAGTCCTTTACTTAAGGGGTCAAATAAAGCAATTAAACCCGTGTTGTCCCCATCTTTTACCAGACCTAAATACTGCGGATAAAAATAGAGCACAATATAAAACCCTGTTAAGGCGATACCACCCATCCAAGCAAGTACACCGCGGCTAGAAATAGATTTAAACCAAACACCATCATTTTTAATACCCTTGTGTTTGTGGGCATATGCAGCTTGTGAAAACCAGATGATTCCCGCGAAAATGGCAACAATTGAAACCGTTAACCAGAGCGCAGTATTACCAAGGTTTAAATTGAACAATTGTAAAATGAGAATGCCCAGACCGATCATTCCTGTTACTACTGCCAATTTTTGGCCTGTATTTAATGCTTTAGGCGGCTCTCCCGCAAGTGACATACTTCTGTCAAAATTACCCATATTAGGTGTTGTTTGTGTTTGTTATTTAGTTAGGCGATACTGAAAATACGTTTCCAGCTTTTTTTCTTCGGACTGATGTTCTTGTTGAAATCAGCATTGTATTTAGCGATAATCTCATCCTCATAAAGTTTAAAGAACTCTGGGTCGAAATTGGCATCTTTTAAATAGGTCATGACATGGTCAATATCTTTGTTTTCTGTCAACCACTGATCAAAAATTTCGTGTCGCATTCGAATACCAAAAGTGTTTAGACCTAAGAATTGATGGCTGTCTTTATCAAAGGCAACGGTTATACATATCTTTTCAGTAGCGTGACGCCAGTGAAAATGGTGTTCATTATCTTTTTTGCTACGTTCGCTAAAAACCCATCCGTAGGTTTGGTATTCTACATCTAAAAATTTAGCTGAATTGAACCAGTGCCCAGGGTTGTATTCTCTTGGTTTGCCGCAAATGGTTTGGGCCAACGCTTCGCCCATCATTCTGCCTGTATACCAAACAGCTTCAATTGGTCTTCTGCTGCCAATACCCTCATGCTGTTCTGCACAATCGCCAATGGCAAATACATCTTTCACGTTGGTCTCTAAAAAACGATTAACCTTAACGCCTCTGCCTAATTCAATACCAGAATCTTTAAGAAAATCGATATTTGGTGTTACACCAGCAGTTAAGCCAACTACGTTACATTCAATGGTTTCGCCTTTGTCCGTGACTACAGCTTTTGCTCGCCCATTGTCATCGGAAATTATCTTTTCAAGGTTGGTGTCTAACTGTAAATCAATATGATGTTCTAGAATATGTTCGTTAATCATTGCAGATTCACCTGCCGGTAATACTCCGTTCCAAAAGCTCTTTTCACGAACCAAAAAAGTAACCGGTATTTCGCGAGAACGCAGCATTTCTGCCATTTCAATACCTATGAGTCCGCCACCGACGATAACCGCACGGTTACAAACCTTTTTATTAGGGGCATTTTTCTCAAGCATTTCTAGATCTTGTTTAGAATACAGACCTTGTACACCCTTTAAATCTTGACCAGGCCAACCAAATTTGTTCGGTTTAGAACCTGTTGCAATAATTAGCTTATCATATGAAATAGAAGAACCACCTTTTAAAAGAAGCTTCTTGGAGTCGGTCTCCACTTTTTCCACAAATCCGTTAACGAGGTCGATTCTGTTTTTTTTCCAAAACCAATTTTCGTAAGGTTGTGTATGTTCAAATTTCATGTGCCCCATGTATACATACATTAATGCGGTACGGGAGAAGAAATAGTCGCTTTCTGCAGAAATAATGGTGATTCTTTTGTCTGATAGCTTTCGTATATGCCGAGCTAAGGTGACCCCTGAAATGCCATTACCAATAATTACAATATGATCCATAAAATGCTTTTGTTGATGGTTGTGTCGGTATTAAAGGTAAGAACTTAACAGCCTACTTTTAATTTAGAAAGATTATAAACTTGTTATACTTCTGTGATACTTTTAAACGTAGTTTGCGTTTTAATAGAATTAAAACGGATTTGTAACATACAGTAAATCAGTGTTTAATTGGCTTAAAAATTTTAAATAAAATAAATTATTTTTTTTAGGAAGTGTATGTTTTTGAAAAAAGCCACGACCTAAACAAACTCAAAAGCGAATTTAAATTTCGAATATCATGAAAAGAACTTTACTACAGACACTATTTTTTCTTTTAATAGTAACTAACATATCTGCACAAGATGTAGCCACCTTTTTTAGTAAGAGCGATAGCTTTTTTAAAACCAATGTAGTTGACGGTAAAGTGAAATATGCAGGGATAAAAAACAATCCTGAAGCTTTGAATGCGGTATTGGCATCAGCAAAAGGTATTACAGTATCGAAATCTGACGCTACCATTTATCAATCTTTTTGGATCAATGCTTATAATCTACTCGTTATAGATGGCATTGTTAAGAATTATCCATTAAAATCGCCTTTAGATGTATCTGGATTTTTCGATAAAACAAAACACGAGATTGGTGGAAAATCAACAACCTTAAACGGAATAGAGAATGATTTGCTAAGAGCACAATTTCCAACAGAAGCAAGATTCCATTTTGTTTTGGTATGTGCAGGCTTAGGTTGTCCACCAATTATAAATACGGCATATAAGCCAGCTACTCTAGAGAGTCAGTTACAGAAGCAGACCGTTTTAGCGTTGAACAATCCTAATTTTATTAAAGTAAATAAGAATAAAGCTCAGATTTCACAATTGTTCGAATGGTATAAAGGAGATTTTGAACGAAAAGGAAGTACAGTAGATTTTATCAATACGTATAGAAAAGAGCAATTACCAGAAAATGCAAAGGTTTCTTATTACCCTTACGACTGGTCTTTGAACGAAGCTAAATAATTAACAAAACCTAAAAACCTTATTATGAGTATTATAACTAGAAATTTATTTCTTGCAGTGGCTTTTTGTGCCTTTTTTAAAGGGTATAGTCAAGATACTTGGCAACAGAAAAGTAATATACAGCAGTACACACCTTCAAAATTAGTAGGCAAAGGGCAATACGATATTAAATGGTTTAATAATTTATATACCCAAACCGAAAGCACATTTACAGAAGGTAAAGAACCTAGGCAAACATTTTTCACATCTACCATTGAAGGGTATACTGGTGTTGGTACTAACAAAAGATGGAATGTAGGTGCCATTTTGGAATTCAGATCCAATGTGATTGGGGATAGAAGTGCCTTAGATGTATTCAAATTCGATGGGGAAAACAACACCGCTAGATCCGGGTTAACATCTATAGCGCCTTCGGTAAAATTTGTGCCAATTGCTTCCGTCAGTAATTTTTCTATTCAGAGTTCATTCTTTATTCCGTTGGTAGATAATGAAACGGAGAACGGAGTCTTCCTAGATCAAAAGGGATACATCTGGCAAAATAGATTCTTTTATGACTATACTTTTCCAGGTGATAAATGGCAGCTTTTTAGTGAGATCAACTCAGAATTAAGCTTTGGTGACAAAGAAGAGAGTTTTGCAAATAATAGTTTAAATCTTAGTCCGGGTTTATTTCTTAGCTATTTTCCATCAAGCAAGTTTACCATTTTGGCATTGGCGCAACATTCTCAGCGTTTAGATTTAGGTAACAACTTTACACAAGATTTTACGGCCTTAGGCGGTGGTGCAAAATACCAACTAACAAATGCATTGAATTTAGAAGTGCTGTATACCAATTTTGTTCGTGGTAATAATACAGGGCTAGGGCAAACCTTCAATTTAGGATTGCGCGGTATATTTTAATATTAGTTTGAGTGTTCCTTTAAAGAGCCTTTAGTTGATAAAACAACTAGGCTCTTTTTTGGTATTTATAGGTATGCTTTTGAGCTATAATTGATTACGCGATTATTTTGTTCTATATTGAAAATCTTGATGAAAGATTCATTTGGGTTATAGTAGGAGTCTTTGAAAAAAAATGAAAATAAAAACACTTCTTTTTTATATACTACTGTTTGCCTTTTACTTCATGATAGGGCAAGATGTTAAGGTGGTAGAATTGAAGTTTGAGGGTGCTAAGCGTACCAAAGTATCTTTCATTGAAAATCTTGTAGATATACAAAAAGGTAAGGTATTAGATTCTGTTCTAATGGATCGAGACATACTCCGTCTAAAAAGATTACCCTCTATTTCTCATGCCTATTACAAGGTTGAAAATTTAGCAAATGAAACTTGCGAGGTAGCGTATGTAATTGAAGAGAACTTTACGTTAATTCCGTTTGCTAATCTATTTAGCTCCTCAAATGATGATTTTGCATTTAGAATTGGGTTGCAAGAGTTTAATTCTTTTGGTCGAAACATAACTTTGGGTGCTTTTTATCAATATGATAATTATAGTTCGTTCGGGTTAAGTGTACGAGCACCATATCTATTCTCTAATAAGCTTGGGCTTGCGGTAAATTATAATGATTTTACCACACTAGAACCTGTTTTTTTTCAAGATGATACAGCAGATTATAAGTACAGCAATACCGGCTTTGAACTCTTAGGGTTGTATGAATTCAATTTCAAAAATAGGATGGAGCTGGGTTTTAGCTTTTTTACTGAAGATTATGAATATGTTGAAGGCGCTACCAGTGCAGGCGTGCCATTAAACCTAAATGTAGATAAGCATTTGTTCAAGTTTATTTATGATTATAACGGTTTAGACTATTTCTATCACTATTTAGAAGGATTCAGAAGTCAATTGAATCTGCAATATGTGGGTAGTACCAATACTAATTTGCCTGAATTTTTAATTGGCTTTAATGATTTTACGTATTTCAAAAGAATAGGTGATCGAGGTAACTGGGCAAACAGGCTGCGTTTAGGTTTGGCTAGTAATGTTGATAGTCCGTTCGCACCCTTTACGGTAGATAATAATTTAAATATTAGAGGGGTCGGTAATACCATTGATAGAGGTACAGGTATGGTTGTTTTAAATACCGAATACCGACAAACCTTAATAGATAAAAATAAGTTTGTATTACAAGGAAATGTCTTTATAGATGGAGGCACATGGCGAAACCCCGCAGGCGGATTTGATGATTTACTAAAGAGTGAGAATCTTAGAATTTATCCTGGTGTCGGACTCCGGTTTATGCATAAACGAATCTTCAATGCGATTTTTAGAATAGATTACGGCTACGGAATCACAAAAGACGGTGACAACGGAATTGTCTTTGGTATTGGTCAATATTTTTAGCAATCTTTGTGCTTCAATAGTTAGTCATAAATGAATTATGGCATAGACATTGCGTTTGTTAATAGCATGAAACACAACAGTTTTACAGTTATATTTTTATTGGTTTTTAGCGTTTTTTGCGTTGCGCAAGATTCGTTGAAAACGGTTGTGGCAGAACCCGGCGACGGAATTTTATCGCTGTTAAGAAAGCAAGGTGTTAATCCGTATGAGGCTTATGATGAATTTGTAGCCCTAAATCATCATGATTTACGCGATAGTGTGCACCTCGTTGCGGGTAGAATCTATGTGCTTCCAAGAATAAAATTAGATACCGTGGCGATTGTAGATTCTTTACAATTACAGTCAAAAGAAATTAAAGAGCTAGAAACTGATTCTTATGACATTTTTGGAGAGAAGCATAAAACGGTTATTGCTAAAAGCGAACGGTTAGAAGGCAATGTTTATTATTTAGTTTCGGGTCACGGTGGTCCTGACCCAGGAGCGATGGGCGTTTATGCAGGTAAAGCGATAGCAGAAGATGAATATGCCTATGATATTACTTTACGGCTAGCTAAAGAATTATTGGCTCATGGTGCAGAAGTTTATATCATTATACAAGATGAAAATGACGGAATTAGAGATGATTTCGTTCTTGAAATCGACCATGATGAAGTGGCTTCTTTGAATAAAACAATACCGCTAAACCAATTGGCAAGATTAAAACAACGTGTAGATATCGTCAATGATCTCTATAAAGAAAATAGAGGAAAATACCAGCGATTGATTGTTACGCATGTAGATAGTAGAAGCGAAAATCAAAATATAGATGTCTTCTTTTATCACCATGAGAAAAGTAAAAACGGAGAAAAACTAGCGGAAAGCATTCATAAGACCTTCGGAGCCAAGTATAAAAAATATCAACCTAATAGAACCTATTCAGGTACTTTTGAAGATAGAACATCGCTGTATTTGGTAAAGAAAACGCACCCTGCAATGGCATACATTGAGATTGGGAATATTAGAAATAAAAAAGATCAGGTCAGAATTTTAGATCCAGACAATCGCCAGGCACTTGCCAAATGGATCAGTGAAGGTGTGTTGTTAGATTTTGAAGGGGAATAGTTTATTCCCCTTCAAAATGATATTTTTTATTGAGTACAAGTGCCTTCTTCTAATTCTTGTTGTGTTGGGTTGTATTCATTATCAGAAGAAGTAAATGTGCCAGTTAGCCCAGCCGCATCATTAATAAGTGGTAGTAATCCGCAGAATTCTGACAGCGAAGCATTTTCACGAATATCGATAGAACCGTCTACGTAGATTAGATTTTCCAATTGGTCTAAATTTGTAGCTGTAGTTCTTCTTATGGTTAAATTACCATTGATCCTTCTTAAGTTTTCTAGCTTAAGTGATTCAATAAGAAGGTTCTCTCTGCCATCGATATATAGCCCGCCATCAATTTGTTCAAAGCCTTTTTCATTAAACTTATCCATAACTCCTTGTAAGGTAATGGATAAGTATCCATGATATACACCTAAAGGTATATCTTTTTGACATTCACCATTTTTAATTTCTGAAGTGCCAGGGTTGTACTTGTTAAAACTACGGGCATAAAAAATACCGCCTATACCATCATTTATCAATAAAGGTTTTATGCCGCAGTAATTATCTAACCTGTCATTGTCTTCTATAGAAACATTGCCACTGACGGTTGTTAAATTAGCTAGTCCATTTAAATTAGTTATAAAAAAGTTTTCACTTACATTTAAATCAGTTTCGATAGATGATAAACTCATTAAACCATCAATATTTTCTAATACATCATTACCATTTATAAAAACCACCGCAGCTGTTGTAATATTAGATAGCCCATCTATATTTTTTAATAATTTATTATAACCTATTTGTAAAGTAGAGGATAAGGTTGTAATTGTAGAAAGTGCATCAATATTTAGTAAGCCATCATTTTGCAAAATAGAAAGAACACCAGTTACATTGACATTTTCTAAACCATCTAAGTTTAATAATAAAGGATTTCTTCTAATACGCAAATTCGCTACTTTGGTCAATGTGACTAATGGAGTTAAATCTACGATGTCTGTTTCGCTAAAACCATTTTCAGAACCTATGATTATGCCTTCTGTAGCTTCGGTATAACCTATGTTTCCAAAATCGTTCACCTCTTGTTGGGTAGTTAATATAGCCCCTTCGAAAACTTCATTTACTCCGGTACCAGAGCAGTTTATAGTGTTTTTACCGCTTAAGGCATTACTTTCAAATACAATTTGACCTTCATAATTTGAAACTTCAGTTGGTTCGAAGTAAACTGTTATGTCTTTTGAAGAATTGGGCGTAATAGTTACGCTGTTCAAATCTAAGCTATATCCAATTGGCGCTGTAATTGATGTAATGACAAGATTGGCATCGCCAGTATTTGAAACAGTAAAAATTTTTGAATCACTACTGTTTGCTACTTTTTTGTCAAATTTCAGTGAATTTTCTCCAAGTTCGGTGCTAATGGCGATTATGGCATTAGCGGTAATTTCATTCTCTTCTTTAGTTATGATTACATCGTCATCATTATCAGATGAACTACAGCTAATTATTAATAAAGAACTTAATAGTAGAATTGATAATTTAAAGTAATTGGTCATATGGTCTTATAGGTTTGGATCTATAAAACGATATGGATTTATTTATTATTGTAAATTTTTTTGATAGTATTTGTAAAGCTCTGAAGGACTGTAACCTAGATAATATTTTAAATGAATCATTCCGAAATGATACTGTAATTTAACCATACCTCGTTCTTCATATCGCCTGGCAGATGTAGTCACGGCAGAAGAAATAATCTTAAAAGTTTTTATTTTGTAAACCCGTCGAATGAATTCGTTGTCTTCGTAGATCACAAATTTTTCATTGAAGCCATTGAGTTGGTGAAAAAGTTTGTTGGTGATAAACAATGACTGATCTCCGCCACGACAAATTTGATGATTAATACGGGTGCACCAGGCGAAAAATTTCAAAAAGCGGCTGTTGCTATTAAAACGCATTTGAAAGCAACCTACCTCAAAACCCTTGTCGATTTCATTTAGAATAGCATTGTCAAAATCTTTCGGAGGTAAAGAATCTACATGTAAAAAATAGAGGATATCTCCAGTGGCCTTGGTTGCCCCGAGGTTCATTTGCGCAGCACGTCCTTTTTTACTGTTAACAACAGATGCGCCATATTTTATAGCGTTTGCAACGGTATGATCTGTACTACCGCCATCAACCACTAGTATTTCTTTAATGCGGTCAGAGCCTGCATTGTTTGAAATAGCGAAAAGTACATCTTTAATGTACTTTTCTTCATTCAAAACTGGTATAATAATACTAATGGTTGGCTGGTGGGTACTCATACAATATTGTTTGCTTACTTATGGTAGCCAAATACTGTTAAACCTTACAATTGCTTGATTAATTCTTGAAATAATTGCACCATTTTTGGCTCTGTTTTTTCAGCAATAGCGATGATTTCGCTAATGTCTACAGGCTTTAAATTGTCTGGATCGCATTCATCGGTCAATACAGAAACAGCAACAATAGGTAATGACAAATGATTGGCAACGATAACCTCTGGTACGGTACTCATACCAACAGCATCTGCACCAATTAATTTAATCATTCTATATTCTGCCTTTGTCTCTAGTTGAGGTCCGACTACAGAAGCATACACTCCGCTTTTCAATGAAATGTTAAGCTCTTTTGCAATAGCGGTCAACTTGTTACGCATATCTAAATCGTAAGGTTCGGACATATCTGCAAAACGCTCGCCAAAATCACTAACACCTTTAAATGCTAATGGAGAACCACCTTGTAGGTTAATATGATCTTCGATCAGCATCATGTCTCCCTTTTTATAATCAAGGTTTACTGCACCGGCAGCATTAGAAATAAATAATTTAGAAATACCCAACATGTGCATAACGCGAATAGGGTAGGTGATATCTAAAAAGTCGTAGCCTTCGTATAAGTGAAAACGACCTTGCATTACCACTACTTTCTTGCCAGAAATGGTACCGTATACCAATTTACCAGTATGAAATTCAACTGTTGCCAATGGAAAAAATGGAATGTGATTGTAATGAGCTTCAATAGGGTCTTCAACACTATCAACTAATTTACCTAATCCTGTACCTAGTACAATACCTATTTCGGGTTTGTCAAAACCTTTGTTTTTAAGGTATGCTACAGATTCTAAAAGTTCATCTTTCATCATAATTTTATATGTTTTAAAAAGGGTGCAAAGTCATCGATATCCTTTATATCCTCGTAATAATCTACGTCGTTTCTTGTTTCTAAAAGGGCGGTAGTTTCATTTTTAAGGTCAGCTAAAGTGTCCTTTAAAACCGTTTCTGTTCCCCATGTTTTGTTTTTGAAAAGAGCTGGTAAAAATTTCTTCATCCCAAGTAAATAGTATCCGCCATCTTCTGCGGGACCAACCACAAAATCGTTTTTCTCTAAAGATTTAAATGCTTCTTCTAAATCTTCTTGAGAAAGATCAAGCATGTCACTACCAATGATAATGATTTTTTGATATTCATTTTGAAACCCTTGTTGAAAGGCATTTGCCATACGAACACCTAAATCTTCGCCGACTTGTAATTTTTTACCAAATTTTTGATTGTCCCAAATATCGTTTTCCCAAATTTCTTCAGAATAATACACCTCTTTTTCAGCATATAAATTTTTGGTAATCGCTACGGTATGGTCTAATAAAAATTTATAAATATCAAATGCAGCTTGGTCGCCAACAGTAGCGGCTAAGCGTCTTTTCCCTTTGCCTATTTCAGGGTTTCTAGTGAAAATCAGTAAAAGATTGTTTGAGTTTGCGAGGGTAAAATCTATGACTTTCTCGTCTCGTACTGCTTTGTTGTTTTGTAGTATTGCCAATGTAATTTTTTAATTTTCCTAACTCCTAACTCCTAACTCCTAACTCCTAACTAGTATACTTTAATTCCTTCTTGTAAAAGCTTGCCCCAGTGTTTACTAAAAGCATGAACGCTATCGGTTGCAATTTCTTTGTCGTTAAAAACGGTGCCACCTTTATTTTTCCATTCAAAAATACCACCATGTAAGTTTAGAATTTTGGTGTACCCCAATTCTTTTAGCTTTTCACCAATATCTTCTGATCTTACACCGATAGAACAATACACGATTATGGGCTGCGATTTGTCAGTAATCGTTTTCAGTACCTTTTTCTCGTCGAAATTTTTATAGCCGACCCAAATAGCATTTTTAAGGTGGCTTACTTCAAATTCTTCTTTTTCTCTAGTGTCTAAATATGCGATAGAATCTGTTTCGGGTATATTATCAAAATACGCATAAGGTATCGTTCCTTGGTTCCAAGAGTTTAGTGCCTTTGAAATTTTGTCTTGTCCCGAGCTATATTTTGAAAAAGAAAGGAAGGCAAGAACACAGAGTAATAACTTATAATTTAGTATTTTCATTACTACAAAGGTACTATAATTAGCATTTAAGAAGTACCGGTATAAAAGTGAATTTATGGTTAAAACTTTGCAAAATAAAGGTTTAGCAGTATTTGTATTACTGTGTGTTATTTTCAATTTCAGTTGTAAACAAGAGGTAAAGCAAGAGTTGATCGAAGAAGAAGAGATTCCAACCGGGTATTATATAGAAAAATATAGACCACAATATCATTTTACACCAGAAGAAAAATGGATGAATGACCCTAACGGATTGGTTTATAAAGATAGCGTGTATCACCTTTTTTACCAATATTATCCAGATAGTACGGTTTGGGGACCCATGCATTGGGGACATGCGGTTAGTAAAGATATGATGGTTTGGAAGCATAAACCAGTTGCTTTATTTCCTGATGAAAACGGATTCATATTTTCAGGTAGTGCTGTGGTGGATCATAATAATACTTCGGGCTTTGGTACAAAAGAAAATCCCGCCATGGTGGCTATATTCACCTATCATGATATGGCAGGTGAACAAGCTGGAAAAAATGATTTTCAAACACAAGGTATTGCCTATAGTTTAGATAATGGTGATAGTTGGACGAAGTATGAGAACAACCCTGTAATTGAAAATACGGGAATTAAAGATTTTAGAGATCCCAAAGTATTTTGGAATGATAAAGCTGAGCTTTGGACAATGCTTCTGGTAGCGGGAGACCATTTGCAAATATGGAATTCACCAAATTTAAAAGAGTGGAAAAAAGTAAGTGAGTTCGGTAAAGAAACCGGTGCGCATGGTGGTGTATGGGAATGCCCAGATTTGTTTCCATTAAAAATAGAAGGTACCGATGAAGTAAAATGGGTGCTTTTAATTAGCATAAACCCTGGTGCACCAAATGGAGGTAGTGGCACGCAATATTTTATAGGAGATTTTGATGGAACAACATTTACCACAGATCAAGTAGAGCATAAATGGATAGATTTAGGTAGAGATAATTATGCAGGTGTAACCTATAACGACACACCGAATGATGAACGCATATTTATTGGTTGGATGAGTAATTGGGACTATGCCCGCGAAACACCAACTGAAAAATGGCGTAGTGCGATGACAGTGCCAAGAACGTTGACGTTGCGAAAGGTTGGTGATGAAGTATCATTATTTAATTATCCGGTAATAGGTTTTGAAAAGCATGTTGCCTTGGCATACCCAGAAAGTATAATAAAGATTCTGCCTACTAGAAAAAGGATTATTCCGCTGAAATATGGTAACCAAAGCAAGACGAAATTCACCTTGTCCGTTCCGAATGCTCAAATGTATTTTAGGAATAAAAATGGAGATAGCCTAAGTATCGATATTGACAGGACTAAAAAGTTGGTTACACTAGATCGAAGAAAATCGGGCAATGTTGATTTTAGTGATAAATTTTCGCCGGGAGTTCAGCAAATGAAAATTCCGAGTTTACCAGATGGTCCAATTGAAATAGTATTTCTACTAGATCATTCTTCATTAGAACTTTTTATAAATGACGGTCAGTATGTAATGACCAATCAAATTTTCCCTAATGAATTTTTTAGGGCGATAACGATTGTGAATAATTCAGAAGAAGAGTTGGTTATAGAAGACTTTACAGAGCATAAAGTAGAACGTGTTTGGGATTAGTCTCTACAGTGTTGTCGCGTAGGTCAAGACTTCTTCATTTGTGCTTCTGCTTGCTATATTTGATTTTTATATAATTTGCTAGGTAGATTTTGGTGTCTCTAAGCTAAAGTCGGGCTAATTGTGTTTACTGAAACGTTGGTATAATGACGTGTTCGCTATTACAATAATTCTAAAACCTTATTTTATTTCAAGGAGTTTTTAAAATATCTGATTTTTTTTGTCAAAGAATAGGCGAAAATCACAACGCAATTCTATGAATTGTAAACTAACCTATATAGTTTTGTATTAGAAAGAAGGGTGTTAAAACAAAAAAATCCTTACCGTTAAGTAAGGATTTATTGTGGTGCCTCCAGGAATCGAACCAGGGACACATGGATTTTCAGTCCATTGCTCTACCAACTGAGCTAAGGCACCATGTCGCTATAAGCGGCTGCAAATATAATTTCAATTTTATGATTTACAAACAAAATCGTGAAAAAAGAAAAATGTTTTTTTAATTTTTAATCTTTGTAACATGAATTTAATAATTGATGCAGGTAATACAAACGTTAAGTTAGCAATCTTTAAAAAGTCAGAAATAATTCATTTAGAGACTGTTGTTGTCGATTTGTTTGTTGAAGCGGTTAAAAAAATCTTCAAAGAATTTCCAAGAATAAAATCTTCAATAGTTTCTAGTGTTGGATCACTTTCTAAGGAGCAAATGAAGGTTGTGGCCGTTTTTTGTGAGCTACATGAACTTTCAAATGCCTCAAAAGTGCCATTTAAGAACTCATATGCCTCACCTCAAACGTTAGGTGTGGATCGTTTGGCTTTGGCTACGGCTGCATATTATTTCAATCCGCATCAGAATAATTTGGTAATTGACGCTGGTTCATGTGTTACTTATGATATGTTGAATGATTTTGATGAATATTTGGGCGGTGCCATATCACCTGGGGTTCAAATGCGGTATAATGCCATGCATCAGCAAACGGCAAAGTTACCTTTACTCGAAAAAAAAGAACTGTTAGACTATATAGGTAACACGACAGAAAACTGTCTTCATAGTGGTGTCGTTAATGGTATAACTCTTGAAATAGACGGTGTCATTGATCTCTACAAAGCAAGATTTAAAAATTTAACAGTTATTTTAACTGGTGGAGACACACTATTTTTGTCTAAACGATTAAAAAATACCATATTTGCGGATTCCAAATTTCTCCTGAAAGGGCTTAATTATTTGCTGGAATACAACAAGCACTAAATGATCAGAAAAATTGTAATTGCAATTGTATACATAACCACCGTGGGTATGTACGCTCAAGATGGCACCGTTTCTCCCTATTCTTTCTTCGGAATTGGCGATTTAAAAAACGAAAGCACGGTTGAAAATCAAATGATGGGTGGTATTGGCGTATATGCCGATAGTATTCATATAAACTTGAAAAACCCTGCTGCTTATGGTAAGCTTGGTTTAGAGGTAATGGATAGAGAAGGTCTGGTAACCTATACGGCCGGTGTCTCTAATAAACAGTATACACTTAAAAGTTTTACCGAAGAACAACAAAGTTCCATTACTAATTTAGATTATTTGGCATTAGGTTTTAGTGTAGGTAATGGTCTAGGTATGGGGTTTGGTATTATGCCATATTCTTCAGTTGGTTATAATTTGGTTGAAGAACGTACAAATGCAAGTGGCTCAGATTTAGTTAATGTATATAATGGAGAAGGCGGTTTAACACGTGCTTTTTATTCTATAGGATATGAAGTTGTTAAAGACTTGAGTATTGGGGCTACTGTAAATTTCAACTTCGGTACCTTAGATAGTGAAAGATTGCAACAGGTAGAAGATATTCAATTTGGTACTTTTGATAGAAGAAGTTCTCGAATAAACGGATTTGATTTTAACTACGCATTAAATTATACGCCAATAATAAAAGGAAGACAACGACTACATTCTTCTATTCGTGTAAATACCCAAGGTAATTTAGTTTCTAAGAACGATAGACAAATAGGTTCTTTCTCGGTTGCTAATGGTGGTACAATAGAAGAGGTAGAAGTAAACTTGGCTGCTCAGAATTTGAGTAATACCGAGTTGAAGATACCTACGACTACTACATTAGGTTTAGGTTATGGAGAAGATTATAAATGGTTTATAGGTGCTGAATATAGTTTTCAAGAGATGAGTTCTTTTGAAAATTCTTTCTTAGGTGCTGATAGTATAGCATACGAAGATGCAAGTTCGTTTGCATTAGGTGCTTTTATAACACCAGATCATAATTCGTTTTCAAGTTACTTAAAACGAATTACTTACCGTGCAGGTATGCGTTTAGATAAGACTGGTATGTTGGTGAACGATGTTGATATAAATAACTTTGGCATAACTTTTGGATTAGGCTTACCACTGGGTAGAAGTTTCTCTAATCTTAACTTAGGTTTTGAGTTTGGCAAAAGAGGAACGACTAGAGCTAACCTAATCGAAGAGAGCTACTTTAAATTCAATGTAGGTCTTTCGTTGAACGATCGTTGGTTCCAGAAAAGAAAAATCAATTAATAAAAAATTAGTACATTAACCATTTAAAAAGAGAAATATGAAATCGAAACTTTACTTCACGGCAATAATGTTCCTAGGGATGATGGGAGTAAGTAATGCACAGGCACAGAACCCTGAATGTATGACTAACTTATCTATATTTTCTGAGCATTCGAAAGTTAAAAATTATGATGCGGCTTATGAGCCATGGAAAATGGTTTATGAAACTTGTCCTCAACTAAATAACGCTATCTATGTATATGGTGAACGTATACTTAAAGATAAGATGGGTAAGGCGACAGGTGCTGATAAAGAGAAGTTTGCTACTGATCTTATGGGTCTTTATGATAATAAGTTGAAGTATTTTGCATCTAAAACTAGCCAAGGCGAGACTGAAGTTGATAAAGCTTTAGTAATGTATGATAATAAAATGGCTGATGATGCTAAAATGTACAGCATGTTGAGTGATGCCTTTACAAAGGATAAAGAAAACTTCACAAACCCTAAAGCGTTATATATCTATTTCTCTAGTTTAGTTGATGAGAATAAAGCAGGTAGAAAAGATTTGCAAGAAGTTTTTGATGTATACGATGCTGTTACAGAGAAAATTGAAGTAGAAAACGAAAAAATCACTGGTAAAATTTCAAAGCTTTTACCTAAAGAAGAAGCTGGTACATTAACTTCTAAAGAAAAGTCTCGTTTAAAGTCTTACAATTCTTATTCTGAAGTTTACGGTAAAATCGCAGGAAGTATCGATTCTAAATTAGGTCCTTTAGCTGATTGTAGTAACTTAATTCCTCTTTACGAAAAGAGTTTTGAAGAGAAGCAGAACGATGTTGTTTGGGTAAAAAGAGCGGTTGGTCTTATGTTCAACAAAGAATGTACAGATGATCCAATGTTCCAGAAATTATTCGAAGCGCAATTAAGATTAGATCCATCTGCCGATGCTTATGTATATGGTGGTACTTTAAAGATGAAAAACGGAGACACTAAAGGTGCTCTTGCAGATTTCGATAAAGCATTGTCTTTAGAAACGAATAATGAGAAAAAATCTAAGATTGCTTACAAAGTAGCGGTTATTAATAAGAGAAAAGGTAGTAAGTCTACAGCTCGTAGCTACGCACAGAAAGCGATTGATGCAAATGCATCTAACGGTCGTGCTTATTTATTAATTGCTAACTTATATGCAACAAGTGCAAACAGTTGTGGTACATCTGCTTTCGAGAAAAGAGCTATCTATTGGAAAGCTGCAGATATGGCAAGAAAAGCTGGTAGAGTAGATCCATCATTAAGTGGTTCTTCTAGTCAAGCTGCAAACAGCTATAGTGCAAAAGCACCTACTAAAGAAATGATTTTTAGTGCAGGTATGGCTGGTAAAACTGTTACTTTCAACTGTTGGGTTGGTGGTAGCGTGAAAGTACCTTCTTTATAGAAAAAATGATACAGATTAAAAATTTTAAAGGCATTGCCGTGGTATGTACCATGGCAATGCTTTTTTTATCTTGTAAAGATGATTACAAGAGAGTTGGTGAAGAAGCGGTAAAGGAAGTTTTTCCTAGAAGTGTAGCAGAAAACTTCGTGGCCACTTATACCGAATCTCCTGAAAAATTAGGCTCTGAAGATGAGGGATCTTCTAGAGTTATGGCGGTGCTATCAGGACCTATAAGAAACGATTTTGAGCAGCTGTCTTTTCCATATCAAACCTTTCCAGAAGGCTTATTGGTAGAGATTTTTAATGAAAAAAATGAAAAAACAACAATAGAAGCAGACTACGGGGTGTTGTACTCTAAGACTTCTATCGTAGATTTGCGCGGTAATGTGCTTATAAAAAGTGATGATGGTAAGAAATTAGCAACATCTCAATTGTATTATGATCGCGGTAATGAATGGGCATTTACGCAAGAGAAATTTACATTTACCAATCCTGATGATGGAACGGTGATGGATGGTGAGGGAATGGATATTCAGAAAGACCTTAAGTTTTTGAATGCGCATAAAACCTACGGTCTTATGTTGATAAAAGAAGATAAAGAACAAGAGAATGATTAATATTTTAAGGTATACAGAGTACTTGTATGTTATAGTAGCCGGTTTTTCAATTTTTAGAATTTTTACAGATTGGAATACAGATAGAAGTATGGCTTATTTTTTCATATTTTTTGCTATAGTATCTATAGGTATGTTCTTGTTTAGAAGAAACTACAGAAAAAAATTCGAACAACGTAAACGGGATAATCAAAACAAATAGTGGGTACAGCCGGTATTATCATTATACTTTCCTTGATTTTTTCAGCATTTTTCTCAGGAATGGAAATTGCCTTTATTTCTGCGAACAAAATCCATATTGAAATAGAGAAAAAACAAGAAGGCTTTTTGGCTAGGGTATTAACTAGATTAACCAAAAAACCATCTAAGTTTATTGCGACCATGCTTATTGGTAACAATATAGCCCTAGTTATTTATGGTCTTTTCATGGGCGAAGTACTTATGAATTGGTTTGCGGGTATTGTGCCAGATAATGCTCTTTTAAAGTTGTTGATAACAGATTTTAGTCTGTTGACCCAAACATTTATTTCTACCTTCGTTATTTTAATAACAGCAGAATTTTTGCCAAAGGTGCTCTTTCAGATTTATGCAAATAACCTGTTGAAGTTATTGGCAATCCCTGCATTTTTATTTTACATATTATTCTCGTTTATATCAGATTTCATTATTTGGATTTCTGATTTGATATTGAAATATGTTTTTGGAACATCGGGTGATGAAGTGCAACTCGCCTTTAGTAAACTAGAGTTAGGTGATTATATTACCGAACAGATGGAAACCATAGAGGAGGAAGATGAGGTAGATACCGAAATACAGATATTTCAGAATGCATTAGAATTTGCGGCTGTAAAAGCCCGCGAGGTTATGGTTCCAAGAACTGAAATCGTAGCTGTAGAAATGTATGAGAGTCCGAAAAACTTAGCTAAGATATTTACAGAAACAGGCTACTCCAAGATATTAGTATTTAATGACACGGTAGATAATGTCATTGGCTATGTGCATTCTTATGAGTTGTTCAAGAAGCCAAAGACAATTAAAAGCATTTTGTTGCCTGTAGAGTTTGTGCCAGAAACAATGCTAATTCAAGATATACTAAACGTGTTGATCAAAAAACGCAAGAGTATAGCAGTGGTTTTAGATGAATATGGTGGTACTTCGGGTCTTGTAACGGTCGAAGATATTGTAGAAGAGTTATTTGGAGAGATAGAAGATGAACATGATACTACAGATTTAAGAGAAGAAGTAGTTGATGAACGTCACTTTTTGTTCTCTGCAAGATTAGAAGTTGATGATATTAATGAAAATCATAAATTAAATCTTCCGGTATCAGATGAATATGAGACCTTAGGTGGTCTTTTGGTGCATACCCTAGGGGAAATTCCAGATAAAGAAGTAGAGCTTACCATAGCGTCTTATAAGTTTACTGTGCTAGAAGTTTCTAACACCAAAATCGATTTGATTTCGATAGAAGTTTTGGAAGAGGAATAACAGTGCATCAATCAATAAATTAGGAGTCTTTTTAGTTTTTATTATTTCAATTAAAAATGGTAGTTTTGCCTCCCAATAACCACAAACGATTATTTTAAACGTTAATTAGAATGGCAGTATTAGAAAATATTAGGAAACGTACAACAGTGTTGATCTTGATAATAGGTTTAGCACTTTTTGCATTTGTTATTTCTGGGGTTTTTACCAGTAGCAATTTTGGAGGAGAAAAAGTAGGCTCATCAGTAGCTGAAATTAATGGAGAAGATATTTCTATTGATGAATTCAGAAGAGAAGTTGAAGTAGCTTCAAATAGAGTTGGTCCAACAGCATCATCTATGCAGGTTGTAAACCAAGTTTGGGAAAATAAAGTAAGAAAGACAATCTTAGGGGAGCAATTTGAAGATTTAGGTATTGGTATTGAGCAAGATCAAATTGTTGATTTTCTTAGAACTACCGGTTATGCACAGAATCCTCAGTTTCAAGATCAGAACGGTCAGTTCGATGCTAACATGTTTAGACAGACTGTAGCAGATTGGAAAGTAAACAACCCTGCACAATACGAAGCTTGGTTGCAAACAGAAGATGAAATTATTGAATTGGCAAAAGAGCAGACTTACTTTAATATGGTAAGAGCTGGTGTTGGTGCTACTTTGAAAGAAGGTGAGTTAGATTATAAGTTGGCTAACGAAAAAATGGACATAAAGTACGTAAGAGTACCTTATACTTCAATTGCCGATAGTACTATTTCTGTTAATAAAAGTGAAATTGCTGATTATGTAAGTAAGCATAAAGAGGAATATAAGCAAGATCCTGCTAGAGATTTACAATATGTATATTTTCAAGAAAAACCATCTGAAGCTGATCAAGCTGCTATTAAAGCTGAGATCACTAAACTTTTAGATGATACAGTTGAGTACAATTCTCAAACAGATCGTAACGATACTATTAAAGGTTTTAGAAATACAAAAGATGTTACTTCATTTTTAGATAGGTATTCAGACACTAAGTTTGATACTATCTTTAAAGCAAAAAAGAATTTGCCTTCTAGTGTTGCCGATACATTGATGAGTTTAAATGTTGGTCAAATCTACGGTCCTTATAAAGATGGAGATTCTTATAAGATTTCTAAAATGATCGCTAGAAAGCCAAATGGTTCTGTAAAAGCTAGTCATATTCTATTGGCTTACGCAGGTGCAACTAGAGCTAACCCTGCTGTAACAAGAACAAAAGAAGAAGCTGAAGCTAAAGCAAAAGAATTATTAAGAGAGGCTAAGAAATCTGGAGTAGTATTTTCAGAGTTGGCAAGAGATAACTCAGACGGACCATCTGCACCAAACGGTGGAGATTTAGGATACTTCCAAAAAGGAGTTATGGTTCCTAAATTCAATGACTTTGCTTTTAATAATAATGAAGGGTCAATTGGTTTGGTTGAAACTGATTTCGGTTTTCACGTTATCAAAATAGATGACAAAGAAGATGTAGTTCAAGTTGCTACGATCTCAAGAGAAATTGTTGCATCAGAAGAAACAATAAATACATTGTTTACAAGTGCTACTAAATTTGAAATGGAAACTACAGATGATGAAAGTGCATTTTCAACATTGGCTAAGAAAGATGAATATGTAGTTCGTCCGGTAAATAAGATTAAGGCTTTAGATGAAAATCTTCCTGGTTTAACAAATCAAAGAAACATTGTTCAATGGGCTTTTAATGGTGATACTAAAGTTGGCGATGTAAAGAGATTCAACATTAACAACGGTTATGCTGTAGTTCAGTTGACAGGTAGTTATGCTGAAGGTGTAATGAGTGCTGAAGATGCTTCTGTACTTGTTTTACCTATTATCAGAAAAGAACGTAAGGCAGCTCAAATAATAGCGGCTAACAAGGGTAAAGATATGAGTGCTATTGCATCTGATAACGGTGTAAGTATTTCAAATGGTTCTGCGTTAACAGTGAAGTCTCCAACAATACCTGGTGCAGGTAGTGAACCAGTTGTAGTAGGTACTGCTTACGGAATGGCTGCTGGTGCAACTTCAGGGTTGATTCAAGGAAACACGGGTGTTTTCAAAATTGAAATCGTGAAGAAGACAGAAGCTCCGAAATTAGATAACTACAGTGTATATGCTAATACTTTAAAAACAGGAGCAGCTAGCCGTGTGAACACTGCAGTATACAACGCGTTAAAAGACGGTTCGGAAATAGAAGATAAAAGAGCTGCTTTCTACTAGTAGTTATTTTAAGATTTATAAAAAAAAGAGCATCCATTTTGGATGCTCTTTTTTTTATAGTATCATTTTTGAGTAGGGGAGAATAGTATTGTAACCTTTTTTCTTGAAGTATTGCATATCATCTTCGGTACCTGTGGCTAGCACAAAATCGCCACCCCAGGCTCCTAAGCTCTTAATAGTTCTGGAATAATCAGAAAAAAGAGCTGCTTTAATAGTAGGTATTTGAAGCGTTTCTGATAAAATAGCTTCGTGTTCGTTCAATAAACCTTCAAACTCAGCTATGGCAGCACTCTTTTGAATGTTATCGGTTATAGCATCAATCTTGGTGATAAGAGCCTCTTTGTTAATGTCTAAACTACGGTAGCTATTAATGGCATCTCTACTATTCTTTTTCTGGTTTAGATAAACAAAAAATAGCTCACCCTTAAAATCCGGATTAAAAATCACCTCGTTTATTTTGGGTTCAAAACCATTTCTTTGGTAGGTAATAGCGGTATTATGTGTGGCACATGCAATATCATAACCACTGCCGCCAAATGTAGCTTCTAATAATTCATACGGATTAACATTTGCCCATGTAGACATATTTGCAATCAACGTAGAAGAAGTACCTAAGCCCCAGTCTTTAGGGAAGGTAATTTTAGCTTCAATTACACTATATGTAGAAATACGTGATAAGAACTCAGAATTCAACTTTTGCGTTTCAGTCAATATCTGTTGTAATCTATCTGAAACGGCTTCGTCAGTTGTATTAATAGTTTTAAAATCTGACTTAGAAAATTCAGCATAAAACCAAGTGTCGTCATTCTCGTCTACACTAAACCAGTGAATGGTTTCAGAATTTTTATTTCTAAGTTTTAATGATTGTCCGAAAGATGTAGGTAAGGCCAAACCTTTTGCACCGTCAAGAATGGCATATTCACCTGTGAGCAATAATTTTCCATTACTATAAAATTCTTTCATAGATACCTTACTTTCTTAAGTTACTTAGTTGAATTTCTACACCGTGGTGCGTAACAGGGTTGGTTTTAAAATACTCGACCAATGTAGTTTTTTCGTTTTCATTTGCACCTAATTGGTTTAATATGTTCAGCAGGTGCATTTTCATATGTCCTTTTTGAATTCCGGTAGTAACCAAAGAACTAACTGCGGCAAAGTTTTGTGCTAGTCCTGCGACCGCTACAATTTGCATGAGTTCTTCTGCAGATGGTCGTTGAAGTATCTCCATATTTAACTTCACTAACGGATGCAGGTTTGTGAGTCCGCCAACAGTTCCCAGTGCTAATGGTAGTTCAATCCAGAATCTAAAAATTCCGTTTTTAATTTCGGCATGTGTTAAGCTGCTGTATTGACCATTTCTACAAGCATATGCATGTACACCGGCTTCTACTGCTCTAAAGTCATTTCCTGTAGCTAGAACCACGGCGTCAATGCCGTTCATGATTCCTTTATTGTGTGTAACCGCGCGATATGGTTCTACTTTAGCGATTTTAATCGCCTGTATAATTTTTTCTGCGGTATGTTGTGGTGTTAATTCTGCTGTTAGTTTTAAATCTTCAACAGGGCAGCTGACCTCGGCGCGAACAGTACAATTGGGTACATAGTTAGAGAGTATGCTCATCACAACTTCCACATCTTTCTCTAGGGCTGAGAAGTCATCATAATTGGCAGCTTCTTTTTTCAATGTAGCCGCAAATTGTTCTAAGCAGCTATTTATGAAATTAGCGCCCATGGCGTCTTTCGTTTGAAAAGTGGCGTGTAGTTGAAAGTAATTTTCTAGTTCGCTAGTTTTATCCTTGAGAATAATATCAGAAATACCACCGCCTCTTTTTTCCATGCTAGTAGTCAAAGAGGCACTTTCGGCAAGTAAAATAGGTTTTACATAGGTGAAAAAGGAATTCAGCTTCGTTGCTTCCCCTTTAAAAATAAAATGAACTTGACCTACTTTTTCGGTGCCTATAATCTCAGCTTTGAATCCGCCTTTGTTTAGCCAAAATTTCGCTGCTTTACTAGCAGCTGCAATAACCGAACTTTCTTCAATAGCCATGGGTATGGCATAAAGCGTTTCGTTAATTAAAAAATTAGGGGCAATGCCTAAGGGCATATAAAGATTGGTGAGTGTATTTTCGATAAACTCATCATGTAATTGCTGAATACTAGAATTTTCATTCCAATAGGTTTGCAATATTTTCTTTGATTGCGTTGCGTTTTGGGTGTAATTAGTGGTGACCCAATCTATTTTTTCTTCTTTCGTAAGCTTGGAGAAACCGCTTATTGGCTTGGTCATTTAGGTATAACTTTCAACTAATATTCAATGTTATGTAAAGGTCTAGATTTAGAAAAATACTACACATTTTTACGGTTGTAAAGATAAGCATATTGGCAAGAATCTATTTTCTTAAGGCAAAGCGTTAAAAGCGCTTTCTTTTTCACCTTAAAGCGTGTTTTTTTGAGGAAATAGTGGTAAACTTGAGAGATTTAACAAAATTCAAATTTTTATGCGAAAAACACACTTATTTGCGTTGATTTTACTTTCGTTCACCGCAATTACTTGGGCACAGGAAAAACAGATTGAAGTTGCTGAAATATATCAAGGCGCTTTTAGAACAGAAGGGATGGATGCCCTTAGATCCATGAAGAATGGCACCCAGTATACGGTTCTTAATTCGAATAGGTTCAGCCAGATTACTACGGTTGATAAATACGATTACAAAACATTAGAAAAAGTAGGGACAGTAGTTTCTTCTGCAGATTTAGCAGATATTCCTTCATTTTCATCTTATGACTTCAGTTCAGATGAAAAAAAGATTTTATTATCTACAGAAGTAGAGCCTATTTTTAGACACTCTACATTAGGTATTTTTTATGTGTACGATATAGCTACAAAAAAAGTAGTGAAAGTTAGTGCAGACAAAATACAAGAACCGTTATTGTCACCAGACGGCAGTAAAGTGGCTTATGTAAAGAATAATAATATCTACATTTTTAATTTGGGTTCGGGTGAAACCAAGCAGATTACTACGGACGGAGTAACAAATAAAATTATCAATGGCGTTACCGACTGGGTTTATGAAGAGGAGTTTGCTTTTGTTCGTGCTTTCGAATGGAATGCCGATGGTTCTAAAATAGCTTTTTTACGTTTTGATGAAACCAATGTTCCAGAGTTTTCTATGGATGTTTATGGAACGGGATTATATCAACAACAACATGTATTTAAATATCCAAAAGCTGGCGAGAATAATTCTATAGTGACGTTGCATCTTTTAGATGTTGCAAGTGGAGCGATTTCTGCAGTAAATACCAATAATGCAAATTACATTCCGCGTATTAAATGGATGAACAATAAAAATATGTTGAGTGTCCAAACCTTGAACAGGCATCAAAATCATTTGACCATGTATGCGGTGAATGCAAAAAAAGGTGAAGTGGCTGTTCTATTAGAAGAGAAAGATGATGCGTATGTTGATATTACAGATAACCTAACATTTTTAGAAGATGATAGCTTTATCTGGACTAGCGAAAAAGATGGTTATAACCATATTTACCTTTATGGGGAAGATGGTAGTTTAATGAACCAGATTACAAAAGGTGATTGGGAAGTAACCAAGTACTACGGTTACGACCAAAACGAAGATAAAATTTACTATCAATCAACTGAAAATGGGTCTATAAACCGTGGGGTCTATAATATTAGCAGCGGTGGTGATGATAAAAAAGGTTTAGCAGTAACTAAAGGAGCTAATAATGCATCTTTTAGTACTGATTTTACATATTTCATTAATACATTCTCTAGTGCAGAAATGCCTCAGGTATATACCTTGCATCAAGCCATTAATGGTAAGAAGGTTAAAGATATAAAAGACAATAGTCAATTATTGAAGAGGTTAGAAGGGTACGCTGTTAGTCCAAAAGAGTTCTCTACAATTGCTATTAATGGCAATGATCTTAATATGTATATGATTAAACCAAAAGATTTTGATCCTTCAAAAAAGTATCCTTTATTTATGTATCAGTATAGTGGTCCCGGTTCACAAAATGTGAGCAATAGTTGGATGGGCGCTAATGATTACTGGCACCAAATGTTAGTAGCTGAAGGGTATATTGTTGCTTGTGTTGATGGTCGTGGAACCGGATTCAAAGGAAGAGATTTCAAAAAAGTTACTCAAAAAGAATTAGGAAAATACGAGGTAGAAGACCAAATAGCCGCTGCTAAAAAATTGAGTGAGTTACCGTATATAGATGAAGAAAGAACTGGTATATGGGGTTGGAGCTATGGTGGCTTTATGTCAACGAATTGTATTTTAAAAGGTAATGATACTTTTGAAATGGCAATTGCTGTTGCGCCTGTTACATCATGGGCTTTTTATGATACTATTTATACGGAGCGCTACATGCAAACTCCGCAAGAAAACCCAAGTGGTTATGATGACAACTCACCATTTAATTACCCGCAGTTATTAAAAGGTGATTATTTGTTGATACATGGTACTGGTGATGATAATGTACATGTACAGAATTCTATGCGTATGATAGAAGCTTTAATTCAGGCTGACAAGCAATTCGATTGGGGAATCTATCCAGATAAAAATCATGGAATTTACGGTGGAAACACTAGAATTCACCTTTATAACAAAATGACCAATTTCATAAAAGAGAAATTATAACTAACTAATTGAACTATGACTGAAAGTACTGAAATTTCAGACCAAAAACAGATTTTTGGACACCCGCAGGGTTTATTTTACTTATTTTTTGCAGAGTTGTGGGAGCGTTTTAGCTTCTACGGTATGCGAGCGTTGCTGACGCTTTACATGATTGATGTAATCTTTAAAGCCTTGGCAGAAAGAGATTATGCAACAGCAGCTGTTTACTCTTCTTATGGTTCATTGGTTTACGCCTCTACGGTTATTGGGGGGAAATTATCGGATAAGATTTTAGGGATGCGAAATTCCATTTTCTTAGGGGGAATCTTAATGTCTATAGGTCACTTTGTTCTGGCTGTTGAAAATGATATTGCTTTTTTCTTGGCGCTATCATTGATCATTGTAGGTAACGGATTTTTTAAGCCAAATATTTCCACATTTGTTGGTACGTTATATGAAAAAGGAGATCCCAAAAAAGATTCTGGTTTTACCATTTTCTACATGGGTATTAATATTGGTGGTTGGGTTGCTCCACTTTTATGTGGTTGGCTAGCGGCTACCTATGGTTGGCACTATGGTTTTGGTTTAGCAGGTATTGGTATGTTAACTGGTCTAATTGTTTTTTGGAGAGGTATACAAGCAAACGTTTTTGGAGATAGAGGCTTGCCACCTAATGAGCATGTATTAGAAAAAAAAGTACTTGGTGTTAAACAAGGTATTCTTGTGCCTGTACTTGCTGTATTGGCAGCGCCATTAATAGCACTATTATTGTCATCTTATAAAGCGATTGCTACAGATGGAATGTTCGCAGATCAGAATATCGTTAATGTGATTTTTACAGGTATCGGTATTGCAGTATTGGCGTATTTAGCATATGAGATGTTTAAGGCAAATGTTAAGGAGAGAAAAGAGCTGTTCGTAGCTGTATTGCTAACTTTTTTCATGACCATATTCTGGGGTTTCCATGAGTTATCTGGTAGTGTTATTACCTTGTTTGCAGCTAGAAATATTGATTTAGATGGTATCATGTCTGCGGCACAAACTAATTCATTAAACTCTATGTTCATTATTATCTTGGCTATTCCGATTTCCATGATGTGGACTTGGTTAAGCAAGAAAAATTGGAATCCTAGAACTCCTTATAAATTCGGATTAGGATTACTTTTTGCCGGTATCAGTTTTTATGTTTTAGCATTAAGTGGTGGTAGCGCCAATGAAAGCGGATTTGTTCCTTTTACATACCTTTTGTTAATGTATTTCTTATTGTCGGTTGGTGAGCTGTTTATGTCACCAGTAGGCTTATCTAAAATGACCGATTTAGCACCAATGCGTTTAATCGCCTTTATTATGGGTGTTTGGTTTTTATCATCTGCATTTGCATTTCAGATTGTAGGTTTTATTGGAAAACAACTAGCTATCGAAAGTACAGATGGCGATGTAAGCGGATTTGCAACTTTAACTGTATATACAGATGGCTTTATGCTTATTGCAAAATATGCTTTAGGTGCGGGTGCTATAGTTCTTTTAGCATCACCGTTAATTAAAAAGTTAATGGGTAAGGTGCATTAATTTACACTACTCAAAATAATAAGCTCCCTTTTCGCCAGTATAGTGAAAAGGGATTTTATTTTTTATACAAGTAGCTTCCCAACGAGCAATGTAGCTTTTGTAGTTACTACCATCTGCGATAATTACTTTTGGGTTGATGCTATCGAGCAATCTGTCGAGATTAATTTTCGGTGATTGTATTAGTAGAATTTTATTGGATGCCGACTTCGGATAAATTCCCGCACTATCAATTATCAAAAGCAATTCATCTTCAAAAGTATAGCTGTTTTTTAAAGAATCATATCGAACAGAATCTATACGTTCAGCAGTTTTGTGTTCCGAAATTAAATAATCCGGAGTGTTATTTGAATTTGTTAGGATGGATAAATCAACTCCATTTCTGTTAAAAACGAGACTCTTTCTCGTTTGATGAAGCACTAATACTTTCGACTTGTTTTGAGCTTCATATTCCTGATAGATTGTATAACCTTGAAAACATAGAATACTTAATAAGAAGAAAACTATTCGTTTGTAGTTGAATTTTGTGCAAAGTTCTATGCCCATTACCAGAACCAAAACACTTAATAACAGCTGAATAAAATCAAAAGAGATAGCACTGAAAATATAATTTTCTTGTTTTGCCACCCAAGCTATTAAGCTATTCATTAAACCAATAATTTCATTGTAAAACCATGCTAATGGAGAGGGAAGCCAATTTAATAATGATAATGCAATCACTAAAATGCCCATACCTAGAATCAATCCTAAAGCAGGCACAATTACTAAATTCGAAACAAAGAACAATCCTGGGAATTGATGAAAATAAAATAAGCTAATAGGTAAAACACCTAATTGCGCGGCGATGCTAACACAAAGCAGTTGCCAAAAGTATCGTACCACTTTATTCTTCGGAAACCATAATTGTTTAAGTAAGGGGAAAATCCAAAGTATGGCAAAAACAGCAGCATAACTCATTTGAAATCCGACTTGAAACAATAAATTCGGATTGATGAATAGTAGAATAAATAATATGGAAAGCGCAAGTATATTGAAGGTGTTACTAGGTCTATTTAAATACAGTGCATAAGCCACAAAAGTGAACATGGTGGTTGCACGAATAATACTAGCAGACAACCCAGCAATAAAGGCAAAAACCCATAAAAAGAGAACCGATAGAATTAAAATAAGGGTTCGCCCATTAGGGATGTTTTTTAGCGGACTCAATAAAAATTGAATTACTAAAAGTAGAATACCAATGTGTAGTCCAGATACTGCTAAAATATGCACGGCACCCGCTTTCTGATAGTTGGTATACGTTTCTTCTGATATATCTGAACGCTGCCCAAGTAATAGTGCTTGTATGACTCCTAATTCATCTGCTCCGAAATTTTCTTTATCAAGTTTTTTAATAATATGATTTCTAGCTCTTGCAGCGATGCCGAGAAGGGTAGTTTGCGAACTTTTAATTTTCACAAGCTTATCATGTTCTATTTGTATACTATGATATACACCTAGATTCTCCAAATATTTTTTATAATCAAATTGATGTGGATTTAACGGAAAGGAAATAGCTTTAGCTTCGGTATAGGTTACAAATTCATCATCGATAGCTAAGCTTAAATTCGCTGAATCTCTGGGTATGGTGAGAAGAATAGTGCCACTTACATGCTCATTCTCGATATTTTTTACAGTGGCAAAATAGCGGGTCGAAAACTGATTAGGTTTTAGAACCTCTTTAATCTTTAGCGTCCATAATTCGTTCTTGGTGCTTTGGTGATTACTGTAATGACTGTTGTGATTTATGGGTTGTGCAGCAGTATAACTGTAGACGCCTAATGATACAAATGTTAGCGCGGCAATGGTTCCAAATAAAACCGATTTTGTATTCTTCTCAAAAAAGAAAATTGCAGCAAGTAACAGAAAAAGAAAAACGGTGAGGAGAAGCGTATATAATAAGTTAAAGGAAAAAAAGTAACCTATTAAGATTCCAAGGATGAGTAAGAGCGTTAATCTGATAGGAATAAACGCTAAGAGCTTCATGCTATAATATTCTTGTAGCCTTTACGAATGCTTGGTTCCAGAATCCGTCTCGTAAAGATGAAACGGTAACGCCACGAGATGTTGATGCGTGTATAAATGTAATTTCGTTATTGTCTGTACCGACAACCATACCTACATGGTTAATACGTTTAGAACCTCTTGAAGTCTTAAAAAATAGTAAGTCGCCCTTCTCTACATTTTTAACCGTAACACGATGCCCTTCTTCCGCCATGTGAATAGAAGTTCTAGGCAGTTGCACATCATGTTCACCAAAAGAAATATATAGCAGACCAGAGCAATCCATTCCTTTTTTGGTGGTACCACCAAACTTATAACGTGTTCCAGAAAATGAAAGGGCGGTGTTGATAATCTCGTCAGCCTTTGTGTTCGATGAAGAAGTTATTACTCTTCTTTCTTCAGTTCTTGTAGGTTGGGCAACATTACCTGTTCTGGCATTATTTGCTGCAGCAACAGATATTTTACGCTCCTTGTCAGAAGTGCTTGTCTTTTTGACTCCGCAACTGGCTAAAAAGCAAATGATTAAAAAGTATGGTAATATTCGCATAAAATAGAGTGTACCCTGTAGTACGTGTAACTCCAAAATTATAGAATTATTTTTTAAAATTAATAAAGCTATGAAACTTTAGCATTTGCAATGATAAGCGAAGCAGCCTCGGCACTAGCTCCAGAACCACCCAATTTAGCAATTAGCTCATCATAAGAAGCCAGTTGTTTAGTTCTTGCTTCACCATCTAAAATTAGGGTCAGTTCCTTTTTTAGATTCTGTTTCGTGAAATCATCTTGTATCAATTCTTTAACTACTTCCTTTTTCATGATAAGGTTTACCAAAGAAATATATTCTAAAGTGATAATACGTTTTGCAATTTGGTAAGAAATCCAGTTTGCCTTGTAGCAGACCACCTGTGGTACTTTGAACAAAGCAGTTTCTAAAGTGGCGGTACCACTGGTAACTAAGGCAGCAGTTGATATAGAAAGTAAATCGTAAGTTTTGTTTTGAATGAATTTTACATTCGCATTGGTAAGAAAAGCAGCGTAAAATTCTTTGTCTAAACTTGGTGCACCTGCAATAACAAATTCATATTCAGCAAAGTCGTTGGTTAAAGAAAGCATCAAAGAAAGCATTTTTTGAACTTCTTGTTTTCGACTGCCAGGAAGTAAGGCTATAATTGGTTTGTTTGGATTTATGCCATTCTCTGATCTAAATAGACTTTCGTTTAATTCTGGTCTATTATCAATGGCGTCTAGTAAAGGGTGTCCTACAAAGTTGACCGGGTAATTGTGTTTCTTTTCGTAAAAATCTTTCTCAAAAGGGAGAATCACATACATGTGGTCAACCGTAGCTTTTATTTTCTCGATTCTACCTTCTCTAGAAGCCCAAATCTGTGGAGAAATGTAATAGTTGGTTAGAAAGTTGTTTTCTTTTGCCCACTTAGCAATTCGTAAATTAAATCCTGAGTAATCAATAAAAATTATAGCATCTGGGTTGAAGGCTACTATGTCTTGCTTACAGAATTTTATGTTTTTGAAAATGGAGTTTAAGTTCAAAAGAACTTCAAGAAATCCCATGAAAGCCAATTCCTTATAGTGTTTGGCTAAAGTTCCGCCAGCTTGTTGCATTAAATCTCCGCCCCAACATCTAATGTCGGCATTCGGGTCTTGTTTTTTCAGAGCCTTAATTAAATTAGAGCCATGAAGATCACCAGAAGCTTCGCCTGCAATTATGTAGTATTTCATTTTAAAATACTTTGTAGTAAAGAATTGCGAAAGCGGTTAATATGGTAGCAATCAAAACCCCTTTAGCTCTATTATCTCTCTTAATTCTTAGAAATCCGAAAAAAGCAACTAAGTTTAGAATGGCGCCTAATGCCAAAAGGCTGCCAACATGTTCTTGGTTAACAGCGGCTTCAAAAGTTTCGGCAATGCTTAATTCTGAAAATATAAGAATGTATAGTAATGTACCAAGCGTGTTTGCAATGATGCCTACTATAAAACCTATTAGAATTTCTTTTTTAGTATTCATTTAAAATAGTTGTGCGTAATAATTAAATCTTTAAACTGTGTTTTCCTAAAGCTCCCAAGTATTCAATTCTTGAATTACATGATGGGCAGTTAAATCGAATTGTACAGGCACAACAGAAATGTAACCATTTGCTAATGCCCATTCGTCGGTATCTTCGCCTTTGTCGAGTAGTTCAAATTCACCGGTAAGCCAATAGTAATCTTTACCCATGGGATTAGTTCGCTTATCGAACTTTTCTTTCCAATTTGCTTTTGCTTGTCTGCACACCTTAATACCTTTTATCTCATTTTTGGTAAGCTTAGGTATATTTACATTTAACACGGTACCTTTTGGAATTCCGTTGGTTAAAGCTTGGGAGACAATACTGTGAATAAAATCATGAGCTTGCTCAAAATCAGCATTCCAGCTATAGTCACATAACGAAAAACCAATAGCAGGAATTCCCTCTATACCAGCTTCTACCGCAGCACTCATAGTACCTGAATAAATAACATTAATTGAAGAATTAGAGCCGTGATTAATGCCGCTAACACAAATGTCGGGTCTTTTTGGTAGTATTTCTTGAAGCGCTAATTTTACACAATCTGCAGGTGTACCGCTACAGCTATATTCGTCAATACCATCTTGGTCTAGATCGATTTTCATTTTTTTAGAAAAAAGGGCAGTATCTAAGGTAATTGCATGACCCATGCCAGATTGCGGACTGTCAGGTGCTACGACAACTACATCGCCTATTTTTTTCATTATCGTGATTAACATGCGTAAACCAGGCGCAGTAATTCCGTCATCATTCGTTATTAAAATCAGTGGTTTTTCCATATCATATACTTTCTGTAGTAAAAATACGTTTTTAAATATGATAAGCCCGAAATGCCGTTTAACAAAAAATTAGTTCTAAGCACATTTAATTGGCATGGTTTTTTCTTTACCTTAGGGGTTTAAGTAACTTTTAATGTTGCTTACAACCCTCAAATTCGGAGATATTGAAAAGGAAAGTAAAAGATAATTTTATGAAAAGAAATTTAGCCTACGTACTGTTGTTGATGCTCGCAGCTGTAGCATCATGCAGTTTTACAAATAAGACTTTTGAAAATGACGATAAGGACAAATTGTTGTTAGATTTAATAACCTATGTGTTAGAAAAAGGACATTATGAGCCTAAAGCGCTTAACGATGATTTTTCGGTACATGTGTTTGAAGATTTTATTGATGTTATTGATCCTACCAAAAGATACTTTATAGCATCTGATATTGCTGAATTTGAAAAGTACAAATATCAGATAGATGACGAAATCAAAAATACAGATATCACATTTTTCAATGTAGTATATGAAAGATTGATGGAACGTATGGGCGATGCAAAAGGAATTTATAAAGAAGTCTTAGAAACTCCTTTTGATTATTCTGAGAATGAAAGCATCAGTATTAAATATGATGAAGAGCCATTTGCTGCAAATAGAAAAGAGCTTAAAGAACGTTGGAGAAAGCAATTGAAATATGCAACTTTAGGTACGTATGATTCTAAAATTTCTCATATGGAGAATGATGAAATCGAAAGTACAGATGAGCATGATCATACTGCACATTCACAAAAAGAAGCAGAAGAAGAATCAAGAAAATCTACAGAAACTACTTTAGATGAGTTCTTTGATTTTGTAAATGATTTAGAGCGTAAAGATTGGTTCGTACAGTATATTAATACTATTGTTGATGAATTTGATCCACATACATTTTACTTCGCTCCAGAAGAAAAAGAGAAGTTTGATACCAGCATGTCAGGTAAGTTTGAAGGTATTGGAGCAAGACTTCAGAAAAAAGCGGAAGGTGCAAAAATCGTAGAAATTATTTCTGGTGGACCAGTATGGAGGGATGCAAGATTAGAAGTTGGTGATGAAATTATAAAAGTTGGTCAGAATGGTGAAGAGCCTATTAATATAGTTGGTATGCGTTTAGACGATGCCATTAAATTAATAAAAGGTGCTCAAGGTACTATTGTAGATTTAACGGTTAAAAAAGTTGATGGTTCTTTAGATGTTGTTTCTTTAACAAGAGACGTTGTAGAACTAGAAGAGTCATATGCGAAATCTGCCAACATTATAAAGGGAGAAGAAAAATTCGGAATTATTAATCTTCCAAAATTCTATGTTGATTTTAATGATTACAGCGAAAGAAATGCGGCAACAGATGTTGCTAAAGAAGTAGAGCGTTTAAAAGAAGAAGGCATGGAAGGTCTTATTTTAGATTTACGTGACAATGGTGGCGGATCTTTAAAGACCGTTGTTGAAATGGCTGGTTTGTTTATTAAAGATGGTCCTATTGTGCAAGTGCAGTCTAGAGATAAGGGTAAAGATGTATATGATGATAAAGATGAAAGAATTCAATGGGATGGTCCATTGGTAATTCTAGTAAATGAGTTATCTGCTTCTGCTTCAGAAATTTTAGCAGCTGCGATGCAAGATTATAAAAGAGCTATTGTAATAGGTAGTAAGCAAACATTTGGTAAAGGAACGGTACAGAACGTTATTCCTTTGAACAACATGTTGCGTAGTAACGAGCACGGAGATTTAGGTGCTATTAAAATTACTACTCAGAAGTTCTATAGAATTAATGGAGGTTCTACGCAATTAGAAGGTGTAAAGAGTGATATTGTGGTGCCAGACAGATATAGCTATATTGATTTAGGAGAAAGAGATCAGTCTAATCCGTTAGGATGGGATAAAATCACACCTGCAAATTATAAAGCTTGGGACGGTTATATTAATTATGAGAAAACTATTGCCGATAGCGAAAAGAGAATGGCAACGAGTCAACAAATTAAGTTGATAGAAGAAAATGCAAAGTGGTTAAAAGCCGAGCAAGACGAAACGGAGATCTCTTTAAATTTCGATACTTATAAGGAAGAAAAAAACAAGGATAAAGAACAATCGAATTACTTTAAGAAGTTAACCGATTACGATTCTCAACTTACGTTTAAGTCTTTAGGATATGAAGAGCAGTTATTTACTAAAGATTCTGTGTTACGAGAGAAGCGTAATAGATGGCATAAAAATTTAGCAAAAGATGTTTATGTTGAAGAAGCAGTAAATGTTTTAGAAGACTTAAAAATGAATAATATTAAGCAAGGTAAATTGGCTAGTGTAAAGAACTAGAGTTCTTATATTACACATTAAAAAAGCCGCTATATAAATTATATAGCGGCTTTTTTAATGTGTAATTTTTTTAAATAAACTTAGCGTGCTTATTTTTTCCAAATTCAGCTAACTCATTGTTTGTGTTGCGTATTTTTTTACTTTGAATATAGGTTACAAATAAAAGTACAGTGCATATTACCGCAGATGCTCCATTGCCATCTTTAACTGCCAAGTGAGCAATAGCACCCAATGTGTAATTCATAAAGAACCCGGCATAAATCCATTCTAATGACCAGTGCGATTTATTGAATATGATCATTAAAAGACCAATGGATTGGAATACGCCAAGAAGATATATGAGGTAAGTAGGATAGCCAAGTTTTTCAAAGGTAATGGCAACTGTATCAAAATTAATAATGGAGTTAATGATTGAACCAGCAACGGCGATAGCGAAAAGCCCTAATGCGATGTAGTAAAAAGATTTTTGAGAATTCATAATAAGTAGGTTTTAATGTTATGATGTCTCAAAAATAAGTTCACCTATAAAAAGTTTTAAGTTTTTATAGGTGAACTGAAAATTGCTGTAGTTGAATAGAATATCTCTTAAGTTAAACCGGACTACATATTAAGATAAAAGTTTGTCTGCATGTAATTGTCTAAGTTTAGCCAACTTTGGGTTGATTACAACTTGGCAATATCCTTGTTCAGAATTGTTCTTGTAATAATCTTGATGATACACTTCAGCATCGTAGAAAATACCTAAAGGACTTAATTCAGTTACAATTGGCTTCTCATATACTGCCTGCATTTCATTCAATACTACTTTTGCTTTTTGCTCTTGTTCGTCATTATGAAAATAAATAACAGAACGGTATTGAGTACCAGTATCAGCTCCCTGCCTGTTTAAAGAAGTAGGGTCATGTGTAGTCATGAAAATAATTAATATATCTTCATAGGAAATGATACTAGGGTCAAAAGTAACCTGAACTACTTCTGCATGACCGGTTAAGCCAGAGCAGATTTCTCTGTATGTTGGTCTTCCCGGAGCTTTTCCGCCTGTGTATCCAGAAACTACTTTATGTATACCTTTTACCTCTTGAAATACCGCTTCGGTACACCAAAAGCAACCACCACCAACTGTGGCGATTTCTAGATTCGTATTAGCCATTAGCTTCCTCCTTTTCTAATTGCATAGATTCAGAATTAATGCAGTAGCGTAATCCACTAGGTTCTGGTCCATCAGGGAATATATGTCCCAAATGCGCATCGCAAGTATTACACATTACTTCTACGCGTATCATACCAAAGGTTGTGTCCTTATGATATTTTATAGCATTCTCTTTAATGGGTTGTGTAAAACTAGGCCACCCAGTGCCAGATTCAAATTTAATAGTAGAATCAAATAATGGTGTGCCACAACAAACACATTCATACTTGCCAGCTTCGTGAGCAGTGCAAAGCGCACCAGAATGCGGAGCTTCAGTACCTTTTTTTCGAGTAACTCTAAACTGTTCAGGTGTCAAAATCTCTTTCCATTCCTGTTCTGTTTTTTCAACTCTTCTATCAGGTTCAGGGTTACCATTCACTGAAAAATGAATTACATCTTTCCAAGTTAACATCATAATTTTCCTTTCGTTTAGACTTTGTTTACTAGGTTTATTGGTCGGTAATTTACCATATATCTTACAAAATTAGGTAATTTTGGCGTATGGCATACCGCAAAAAAAATGGATCTCTGTATAGTATTTTAATTCTTGTCTGTATTGTTGGTTTTTGGCTGTTTGAAAACTTTTATACTCCCGCAACATATTCTGAAAATGAAGAGGGTGTTATTTCAAATGAGTTTCCAAAAGAATTACTGCCTTCATCAACAACGGGCGAAATTGTAAATCATGAGTATTTTACCTTGTCTTACAATGAGCCTTATGAGCAAGCCGAATGGGTAGCATATACACTGAGTAAAAGTCATTTGACTTATGATGATAGAAAGCGCCCCTATTTTATAGAAGATCCATTTGTTTCTTCTAAATCTGCAGATTGGCGAAATTATAAAGGGTCGGGTTATGATCGTGGACATTTACTACCAGCTGGTGATCGTAGATTCTCGTTACAGGCATACAATGAGACTTTTTATACGAGTAATATAAGTCCGCAAGACAGAGAGTTCAATGCAGGTATTTGGAACGACTTAGAGCAGCAAACAAGACGCTGGGCAAAACAGTACGGAACTTTATATGTATTTACAGGTGGGGTGTTAGAAAGTGGATTAGAAGAGATCGGAGAAGAAGATGTAGATGTGCCTGATACTTTCTATAAAATCATTGCCCGTAAAAAGGGAGATAAGATATATACCCTTTCTTTTTTAATGCCAAATAAACCTCAGTTTACTTCTTTGCGCAATTTCGTAGTGTCTATTGATGATATAGAAAAAGAAACAGGAATCGACTTTTTTGCTAAACTAACAGAAAAGCAACAAAGTGCTTTTGAAGGAAGTAAGAATACTACTGGGTGGAAGTTTTAGAAACTCTCCTTTAATCTGTTCGTATCTAGCCTTAAGAAAATAAAGAGTAGAATAGTAAAGAATAGGAGTCCTGATCCACCATAACTAAAGAAGGGTAGTGGAATACCAATAGTGGGCAGAATACCGATTACCATACCTATGTTAATGAAATAATGGATGAGTAGAATTGAAATTACCCCATAGCCATACATTCTTGCAAAGGCATTTTTCTGTCGTTCTGCCAAAGAAATTAAGCGCAGAAACAAGACGGTGAATAGAATAATTACTGTTGCAGTACCTAAGAAGCCCCATTCTTCACCAACGGTACTAAAAATATAATCTGTGTGTTGTTCAGGTACAAAATCTCCTTTTGTACGGGTTCCTTCTAAAAATCCTTTACCGAAGAATCCGCCAGATTCAATTGCCTTTTCAGATTGATAAGTATTATATCCAATCGACTTTCTAATCTGCTCTAATTTTTTCGGATCTTTTTCTAATCGCAACCATAAGCCAAAACGATCTCTATGGCGTTGCTCGAACACGTTATTGAAAACGAAATTTACCGAAAGCGAGAATAGAATAACAGCTACACTAATTAGACTAAGCGGTATTACAGGAATTTTTAATGTTTTACGTTTGGTAGCGAATAAAATTATAATCAATAATGCCAAGCCAATAATTAGCCAAACGGTGCCGAACATTAAGGTTGTGACAAAAACGAGAATTAAACTCAATATAATTACTAAATAATACAATGGTAATCCTTCTCTAAAAATCACGAAAATCATTGCAAAGAATACTAGTGCACTACCGGGATCAGGTTGTGGTATAATTAAAATGGCTGGTACAAGTATAATAAGAAGTGCATAGAACTGATCTTTTCTACGTTTAATATCTGTTTGTATATCGCTGAGATATTTAGCGAGTGCTAGTGCAGTAGCTACTTTTGCAAGTTCAGAAGGCTGTAAATTGAAAAAACCAAGGTCGTACCAAGATGTTGCACCGGCAATAGTTTTACCGAAAACAAACAGGCCTAGTAGCGAGACCATAGAAATGAGATATAGTAAACTAGCAAAACGTTCATAAAAATTGACCTCTAAGGCAAGTACCACAACTATAGTGACTAAACTAACCCCGATAAAAAATAACTGCTTTCCATAAAGCGTACTGAAATCAAAGATAGAGCTATGCTCGTCGGTAAATGTACTAGAGTAAATATTGATCCAGCCAATAAAAACAAGTGCGAAATAGATGAAAACACTTAGCCAGTCAATTCTTTTTAAGATGCTTCTACCAGACACGTTCGTTTATTTTAAACTCCTCCCCACTGTAGGGTTTCGCGTATTCTGCTTCTAGTGTTTTATCTAGCATTCTCTTTTCAAGGGTCTTCAAGGTAATTTCACCTTTAAGGTATTTTTCAATCATAAGAGTAGCGATATGTCCGGCGTATCTCGATCCAAAATATCCATTTTCAATATATACCGCTATAGCAATTTTAGGGTCATCGACAGGTGCGAACGCTACGAAAACCGAGTGGTCTGTTAATTGTGTACGAACACCATCTATTTTAGTAAAATTCTCGGCAGTACCTGTTTTTCCGGCCACTTCAATACCTGGTATTTGCAACCATCTTGCGGTACCACTTACATAAACATCTGCCATACCTTGAACCACAGGTTCGAAATGTTTAGGGTCGATTGTGGTATGTTTAGCTTCGGTAAATTTAGGTTCAGTGATATTCTTACCTTCAATTTTCTTTAAAATATGCGGAGTAAAATAATGTCCTCTATTAGCAATGGCAGCCGTCATATTTGCCAATTGTACCGGTGTAGCCAATATTTCTCCTTGTCCAATTGAATTCGATATGATATAGGAAGAACTCCATCTGTTATCTCCGTACCATTTATCGTAGTATTCTTTGCTAGGTATACGCCCTTTTTGTCCGAATGGTAGATCGTAACCTAAATAGTCGCCCAGACCGAAGCTTTTCATATGTTTTTCCCACACATCCATACCTTCATCAGTAGTTTCGAACTTTTCATATATTTTTCTGAAAGCTCCTGCGAAGTAAGCATTACATGATTGCGATATTCCTTTATTCAAACTTCGTAAACCACCACCACAGTGACAACCTCTTTTTTTCTTGCCCACATAAAACCCGTGGTAACATTGTATGGTCGTATTTACATCTAGAACACCTTCCTGTAAGGCTATTAATGCATTCAAGGTTTTAAATGGTGAACCAGGTGGTTGCTGTGCGTGAATAGAGCGATCCCAAGTTGGGTTCGCTATTGTGTCATTATACAGTTTTGTGTAATTTTTAGAACGTTCTCTACCAACTAAAAGAGCAGGATCATAAGTTGGTCCTGAAATCATGGAAAGGATTTCACCTGTTGCAGGCTCTATAGCTACAATTCCGCCTCTTTTACCATTCATTAATAATTCTCCATATTCTTGCAATGCTTTGTCAATGGTGATGCTTATTTGTTTCCCTTGCTCAGGTAGAGTATCTATGGTTCCGTTTTTATACGGACCGATATCCCTATTGAATCGATCTTTCTGAATGTATTGTACGCCTTTGCGACCTCTCAATAAATCTTCGTAGTAACGTTCAACTCCCGTTCTACCTTTCAGTTCGCCTTGAACATAATACTTATTGACTGCTAAGTCACCTTCATTTACTTCACTGATATAGCCTAAAACATTTGCCGCACTAGGGGTGTCGTAATAACGTAAAGATCTTTTTTGGATATAGAAGCCCTTATACTTACGCATTTTCTCTTGAAGCTTTGCGTAATCTTGTTTTGAAAGTTGTGGAACCAATACAGAAGGTAGTCTTGGTGAGTACACCCTTGCTCTTCTAAGTTTTTCTACGAATTTTTCTTTGTCAATACCTAATAATCCGCAAAATTCAAGAGTATCTAAAGGTTGAACTTCTCTAGGAATAACCATGACGTCATAAGCAGGGTCATTACCAACTAAAAGATGACCGTTTCGGTCATAAATGTAGCCACGCTCAGGATAATCATATATCGCCTTAATTGCGGGGTCCTCTAAAACTTGCTCTGCAGAAAAGCTAAAAATTTGCAAATAAGATAGCCTTCCCAGAAAGGTAATTGCGATGACAACTATAATTAATGATAAAAGAATTTTTCTCATTCTTTTTTACTGCTGAATAAAGTACTGAACAATATGCCTAAAATCAACGTAGATACACCCACTGTTAGTGTTTTTTGCAAAATTAGCAAGCTGTTAGAAAAGCTAAAAATTTCTAACGTGAAGTATACCAAGTGATGTATTATAATCAATAACGCTAAAAACGTAAATTGTTGTGCCTTTGTACTGTTGTTTAACTTAAAACTTTGAAATTCATAATTGACACCAAAGACAAAACGCATAATGGTTGGTCGAAGATAAGCTATGGTAACGGTAGCTGCTGCGTTTATGGCAAGTGTGTCAGAAAAAATATCTACGCATAATCCTAAGAAAAAGCATAATATTATAAAGGTAGTTCTATTTTGTTTGATAGGATACCAATACAAGAAAAGAATATAGATTAGCGGATTTATGTAGCCAAAGAAATTCAGCTTATTGAATACTAGCACCTGTAGTAGCACCAATAAAATAAATCGGAGTACAATTAAAAATGAAGTACTATTAATCATTGGCTTCTGTTTCTGCTTCTAATTCTAAAACCTCTTTACGGTTCAAATTTCTAATAATATAAATATTGTCAATATTTGTCATATCATTGAAAAGTTCTACATCTATAAAATAGAAACTTTTTGAGTTATCTAAATCAAATCTTTTAATCGTACCAATAGGAATGTTTTCTGGGAAGATGCTACTCATGGCTCCCGTAACAATAGTGTCACCTATGGTCAATGGTACCAGTCTTGGAATGTCGATTAATTGAACAACATTATAATCTGTGGTATTTTCCCAAACTAAAGATCCAAAGTGATTAGAGTTTTTGATTTTTGCATTTATGTTCGATTTGTCACTTAAAATACTCTGTACGGTAGAAAATTTATCTGATGTATTTTCAACGATACCTAAAATACCCTTGTCTGTAATAACACCCATATCTTGTACAATACTATCATTTTCACCTTTGTTGATAGTGATGTAGTTACGCTGGTCCGCATAACTGTTATTGATGACACGACCTCTTACCACTTCATAGTCCACAGAAGTAGAATCTATTAGTGAAGGTGAAAGAACTACATTGTTAAAGAGCTTATCTCTAAGTCTTTTGTTTTCTTCAACAAGCTTGTTGTTTTCTTCCCTTAAGCCAAAATACGAAGTTACATTATCTGAAAAAGTATAAATACTCCCAGAAATATAGTTGGAGGAATTTAAAAATTTAGATTGATGGTACGAGTGCGATTGAAACGTAAAGATGCAGGAAATCAATAACAGAAAAAGGTAAAGTAAAAATATCTTATACCTAATTAGAAAATTTATGATCTGTTGCATTCACCCTTAAATTTTTACTCGATAATCGAGATTTAAACCTGACTGCCGTTAGGCAAGCTACTTCGAGGCTTGCCTCGAAGTTCTATCAATACTTAATACTAAATAGCTCTTGAAATTTTTTCAAGGTTTTCTGCCATTATTTAAGAAGTTGTTCGCAAAATGAACTTCTTACTTAATTAATATGCTCTTGTAGCGTTCTAAATTCTTTAATGCGATTCCTGTACCACGTACTACGGCACGTAATGGGTCTTCTGCAATATAAACTGGTAAGTCGGTTTTTTGAGATAACCTTCTGTCCAATCCACGTAACATAGAGCCACCACCTGCAAGGTAGATACCAGTATTGTAAATATCGGCAGCTAATTCTGGGGGAGTCTGAGATAATGTTTCCATAACCGCATCTTCAACACGCAGAATAGATTTATCTAAAGCCTTCGCTATTTCTCTATAAGATATTTGAACTTGTTTTGGTTTTCCTGTCAGTAGATCACGTCCCTGTACAGATTTCTCATCTGGTGGAGATTGTAAATCTTCTGTTGCAGAACCTATTTCAATCTTAATTGCTTCAGCCGTACTTTCACCAACATATAAGTTGTGCTGTGTACGCATGTAATAAATGATGTCGTTTGTGAAAACGTCACCTGCAATCTTTACAGATTTGTCACAAACGATACCGCCTAATGCAATAACCGCAATCTCGGTAGTACCACCACCTATATCAACGATCATATTTCCTTTTGGTTGCATAATGTCCAAACCGATACCAATAGCTGCAGCCATTGGTTCATGAATAAGATACACCTCTTTACCGTTTACACGTTCTGCAGATTCCTTTACCGCACGCATTTCAACTTCAGTAATACCAGAAGGTATACAGATTACCAAACGCAATGCTGGCGGAAACCATTTTTTCTTTAATGCAGGAATATTCTTGATGAACATCATCAACATCTTTTCAGATGCGTCAAAATCTGCAATTACACCATCTTTCAATGGTCTAATTGTTTTTATGTTCTCATGGGTTTTACCTTGCATCATGTTGGCTTCTTTACCAACTGCAATGATTTTTCCGCTAATTCTATCTCTGGCAACGATGGATGGGCTATCGACAACTACCTTGTCATTATGAATGATAAGAGTGTTAGCTGTACCTAAATCTATAGCTATTTCCTCGGTCAAGAAATCAAAAAATCCCATATGTGATATTTAAATTTTAGATAAAAGGGTGTATTTCATCGACAAAAGTAATGAAATTAATGCTTGAAATGACGTGTGCCTGTCATCACCATTGAAATTTTGTGCTCGTTGCAATAATCTACACTTAATTGGTCTTTAATAGATCCGCCAGGTTGAATAACACTAGTAATCCCGGCTTTGTCTGCAATCTCCACACAATCAGGGAAAGGGAAGAAAGCATCACTTGCCATAACTGAACCTTTTAAGTCGAAATTAAAGGTCTGGGCTTTGTGTATTGCTTGGTTTAAGGCGTCAACTCTACTTGTTTGTCCAGTGCCACTTGCGCAAAGTTGTTTGTTTTTTGCGATTACAATAGTATTTGACTTCGTGTGCTTACAAAGTTTAGATGCAAAAATTAAATCTTCTAATTCTTGTTCTGTTGGCTTTGTGTGGGTGGCATTTGTAAGATCGGCAAGCGTATCTGTTTTATGATCTTTTTCTTGAAGAAGCATACCGTTTAAACAAGTTCTTACTTGCATCTCTGGCATTTCAACTTCATTCTGGATTAGAATGATTCTATTTTTCTTTCCTTTTAATATCTCAAGCGCCTCTGCATTATAACTTGGTGCTATAACTACTTCACAGAATAATTTATGAATCTCTTCTGCCGTAGCTTTATCAATTTCTTTGTTGCTAATAAGAACTCCGCCAAAAGCAGAAACAGGGTCACCGGCTAGAGCGTCAACATAAGCTTGGTGTAAAGTATCTCTTTGCGAAAGTCCGCAGGCATTGTTGTGTTTCAATATTGCGAAAGTCGGAGCATCATTTTTAAATTCCAACATCAAATTAACTGCAGCATCAACATCTAAAAGGTTGTTGTATGATAATTCTTTACCGTGCAATTTAGAGAACATAGCATCAAAATCGCCGAAGAAGAATCCTTTTTGGTGTGGGTTTTCTCCGTAGCGTAAAACTTTACCTTGAGTTTCGCTAACTTTTAAAGCAGCGATATCATGGTTTTTATTGAAATAGTTAAATATAGCAGTATCGTAATTAGAAGAAACATTAAAAGACTTAGCGGCAAAACGCTTTCTGTCTTCTAAGCTAATGTTGCCATTATCAGCAGAAACAACGTCAAGAAACTCTGCATAATCTTCCATGGAAGAAACACAGGTAACATCTTTAAAGTTTTTTGCTGCAGCACGAATAAGAGAAATTCCGCCTATATCGATTTTCTCAATGATATCTTGTTCAGAAGCACCACTGGCAACTGTTTTTTCAAAAGGATATAAATCAACAATGACGATATCTATTTGTGGAATTTCAAATTCAGCTAATTGGGCAACATCACTTTCGTTGTCCTGTCTGTTTAAAATACCACCAAATACTTTTGGGTGTAAAGTTTTTACTCTTCCTCCTAGAATAGAAGGGTAGCTGGTTACATCTTCTACAGGAACCACGTCGATTCCTAAATCAGTTATGAATTTTTCGGTTCCTCCGGTGGAGTAAATAGTGATTCCTAATTCTTGAAATTTTCTTACTATTGGCTCTAATCCGTCTTTATGAAAAACTGAAATTAAGGCTGAAGACGCTTTTTTTACACTGCTCATTGTATGATGCTTAAATGTTTTTAATAAGCAAGCAAAAGTAATTTTTTTGCAGTTATAAAATGAGCTAGTTTATCAACAAAAAGCCTAAAGTTTTAAAGAATTTTGGCTACTTCAAAATTTACGAATTCTAAAAAGGTCTCATCTGCCTCTGTAAAAGGGTCAGGAGTGTTAGAGTCGATATCTATTTGACCAATGTTTTCACCATTAACAAATAACGGTACCACTATCTCTGCTTTAACGGTTATGCTACATGCGATGTAGTTGTCTTGAGCTTGTACATCTGGTACTACAAAATTCTCGTTACTTTCAGCCACTTGACCACAAATACCTTTTCCGAAGGGAATAATAATATGATCCGTTGGCGCACCAGCATAAGAACCTAGTTTTAGTTCGCGCTTATCGCCATTCTTAAAATAAAACCCTACCCAGTCATAATGCGGAACGTTAGCTTTTAAAAGCTCGCATATATCCTGCATTTTTGCATCTGAGGTTTTGTTAGAATCAATAATAGAACTTACTTGAGGGCGTAGCGCTTTGAACATAACTTTTTTTTGCAAAAATACATATTGTTGTAATGTAACGGTGAACGCTAAAACAAAAAAAGAGGATGTTTTTTGAAACATCCTCTTTTAAAACTAAATTTTATTTGTAAAACTTATGGTTGAATCTTAACATCGAACTCAATAAAGTCAGCATTACCAAATCCTGGTTGTATGGAAGTAACTTTAATTAATCCTTTTTTACCGTAGTTGTCAACGAATTCAATAACATCACCTACGCTTAGGTTAGTGATTTTTTGAGCATCTGGAGTTGCTGTAAAATCGATATCACCAGATAATGTTATAGCGTCAAATGCAGCAGCATCTGTAGCGGTAGAAGTAGCAAAAAACATTTGGTTCAATGTTTCTGTTGCTGCGTTCTCTTCGTCTGCACCTGGCTCTAAACCTTCTACATCAAATCCAAAAGAAGCGTCATATTGTTCAGTTGAAGCAAAAGAAGCATTGTCATCTGCAGAGATACCGGAAGCACCGTAGTAGTATCCGAAATCCCAGAATGCTCTAAACTCAGGTCCAACATTAATCTTGTAAACAGTTTCGTTCAATAAAGAAAAGAATGTTTCTGTATTACCATTTACATCTGGTGCAAATAATTTTACATCATTAAATTCTCTTATTGCAGCAGCAGGGTTGGCACCTGTACCAACTGTTACTGTAATTTGACCAGCACCTAAGGCCAATCTTTTGGTAGAATCTCTAAAATCTCCTTTACCAGTAGTTGTCCAAAAAGTATATACTATCTCACCATTGTCAATATCTGGAACTGGAAGAGGAAAAGAAAAATCGATTTCTTTCTTTGTAGCGCCATCTAAGTCAATAGATCCATCAGCTTTTAAGGCTTTTGTTAAATCATCACTTACCAAATCAAAAGAACTAAAAGGCATTTCTCCTTGTCCTAAATAATTTTGGGTAATATACATTCTACGTTGTGTAGTAGCGTCTGAAGTAAAAATAACTCTACCAGTAACGTTAGTACCTGCTTCTCCGCTTGCAGATGCTGTTGTAATGTTTACAGAAGGTAATGCTTCGTTAAAAACTATCGTAGCCACTTCTGGCTCATCAGAGTCATCAGCGCCATCATCTCCTGTAGTATCATCTGGTAATGGAGTGTCAAAAATTGATCCATCGTCAGAGCTACAACTGCTTATAAATAGGGCAATAGTGCATATTAAGAAGACCTGTTTAATTTGTTTTTTCATAATTTTTAATTTTGATGATTAGTGTTTATTGATTGTATTTGTTAATGTGTTAACTCTTTTAACTTAAAAATATTAAGAATCGTATATATTCTACTTAGTTTATTTTGTAGGATATTTCTTAAATAAATGTTTTGTTAAAGAAATGCTGTAAAAGCTCTTGGCTATTCAATATTTTGTAATTTTACAGTGTGAGACAATTGCTACATAAACTATTTTCTGTGTTCATGGCAATGCTATTATTACTGTCAACAATTTCTTGGACAGTAGAAAAGCATTTGTGTATGGGTCGTGTTATGGACGTTGCATTGTTTAATCACGCAGATGATTGTGGCATGGAAGCTGGTCTGTCTTTATTGGAAGATGCACCTAAAGTAAAAAAGCACTGTTGTAATGACGAAGCTTTTACCGTGCAAGGTCAAGATGATTTAACACATGATATTTCTAGTTTTGATTTTTCACAGCAGGTATTCTTAATCTCTTTTACAAGTTCTTATATAGGCTTGTTTGAAGAAACTACAGATGAGAATATCGATTTTAATTTATATCCTCCGCCTTTATTGGCTGAAGATTTGAATATTCTACACCAAGTTTTCTTGATTTGATTTCAACTGATGATTAGCGTTAGTTCGCAAATACAGTGTAATCAATTACTACTTTTAACTATTTACTTTTTTATAATGCTGTAAAGCAAGTCTACCTCTATGTAGTTGTTTTATATGTAGATTTTTAAAAGTTAGTGAATACGATTAGTTTAAATAGTAGAAACAGTTTGTAATAACTGGAAGAAATCATAATCTCATTATGAAAAATACATATCAAATTCACGGAATGACTTGCAATGGCTGCAGAGGTCATGTTGAGCAAACCTTGGCTAAAATTAGCGGAGTATCGAATGCTGCGGTGAATTTAGAAAAGGCTGAAGCAGTTTTGGAAATGGATAATGAAATTCCCTTAAAAACTCTGCAGGCGGCTATGGAAGCTGACGGAGGGCATTATTCCATCCATGAACTGGGTGCTCATGTGCATGAGGCTACAAAACCCAAGGCGGTAGAGAATGGTAATGGCGTTTTTTACTGCCCAATGCATTGCGAAGGGGAAAAGACATATACAGAACCTGGCGATTGCCCAATTTGTGGTATGGATTTGGTAGAAGAGGCGAGTGCCACAACGAATAAAGGTCAAGAGTATACGTGCCCAATGCATCCAGAGGTTGTTAGTGATGAACCTGGCGATTGCCCAATTTGTGGTATGGACTTAGTACCGAAGCAAGCAGATATTTCCGCCGAAGAAAAGAGCTATCAAAAACTACTGAATAAGTTTAAAATAGCAGTAGGGTTTACGTTGCCGATTTTTTTAATTGCAATGTCAGAAATGATACCTAATAATCCGCTTCAAAATATTTTGAGTTTAAAATATTGGAACTGGGTACAATTTGCATTATCGATACCTGTGGTGTTTTATGCCACGTGGATGTTTTTTGAACGTGCTTATCGTTCTGTTAAAACATGGAATTTAAACATGTTCACATTAATAGGTATTGGAGCAGGGGTGGCGTGGTTGTTTAGTGTATTCGCTATTTTAGTGCCCGATTTTTTTCCGCCACAATTTAAAACAGAGCAGGGTACGGTTCATGTATATTTTGAAGCTGCTACGGTGATTTTGACTTTAGTATTATTTGGTCAGTTATTAGAAGCCCGCGCACATAGTAAAACGAATTCTGCGGTAAAAGAGCTTCTGAAATTAGCGCCTTATAAAGCTGTTAAGATTGTTGAAGGTAAAGAAGAGAGCATTTCTATTGACCAGATTTCAAAAGGAGATTTACTTCGTGTAAAACCAGGCGATAAAATACCTGTAGATGGAAGTATTTATGAAGGTGAAAGTACCGTGGATGAATCTATGATTACGGGTGAACCTGTCCCAGTTCAAAAAGTGGTTGGTGATATAATAAGTTCAGGTACTATAAATGGTAAGGGTTCTTTTATAATGACAGCAGAGAAAGTAGGGGCAGATACGTTGTTGTCGCAAATCATCGATATGGTGAACAAGGCGAGTCGTAGCCAAGCGCCTATTCAAAAACTAGCAGATAAAATATCTAGTTATTTTGTACCGGCAGTTGTCTTTATTTCTATTGTAACCTTTATAGTTTGGATTATTTTCGGACCTGAGCCAGCTTATGTATATGCGTTGGTAAATGCTATTGCGGTATTAATTATTGCTTGTCCGTGTGCATTAGGTTTGGCAACACCCATGTCTGTTATGGTAGGTGTGGGTAAAGGAGCGCAATCTGGTGTGTTGATTAAAAATGCCGAAGCACTTGAGCGTATGGATAAAATTGATACGCTAATTATAGATAAAACAGGAACTATAACCGAAGGGAAGCCATCGGTAGAAAAAGTAGGGAGCATAGCAGAAAGTGACTCAGAAAAGGTGCTGCAGTATATCGTTTCTTTAAATCAGTTAAGTGAGCATCCATTGGCAGATGCTATCGTTAATTACGGAAAATCTCAAAATGTAGAACTATTAAAAGTTGATGATTTTAATTCTATTACAGGTATGGGTGTTGCTGGTAAAATTAATGGAGAATCTGTTGTTTTAGGAAATGATAAAATGATGGGTGAGGCTAAAGTGGCTATTCCTGAAAATTTACAAGTAGTTGTTGTTGCTCATCAAAAGCAAGGTAAAACAGTTTCTTATGTAGCGATCGATGGTAATGCTGTTGGTTTTGTGGCTATTGGTGATCAAATTAAAGAGACAAGTAAAAAGGCGATTGAAGCGCTTCAAAAATCTGGTATCTCGGTAATCATGTTAACAGGTGATAATTATGATACGGCAAAGGCTGTAGCTGAACATTTGAATTTAGCAGAATTTAAAGCAGGAATGCTCCCTCAAGACAAGCTAGCAGAAGTGGAACGTTTGCAGTCAGAGGGTAAAAAAGTTGCTGTTGCTGGCGATGGTATAAATGACGCGCCTGCATTAGCAAAAAGTGATGTTGGTATTGCTATGGGTACAGGTACAGATGTTGCTATTGAGAGTGCAACTATTACGCTGGTTAAAGGTGACTTACATGGTATTGTAAAAGCACACAACTTGAGTAAAGCTGTTATGAAAAATATCAAGCAAAACTTATTTTTTGCACTGATTTATAATACCGTTGGTATCCCAATTGCTGCTGGAGTTTTGTATCCGTTTTTTGGATTGTTGCTATCGCCTATGATTGCCTCTTTAGCAATGAGTTTCAGCTCTGTTTCAGTGATTGCAAATGCATTGCGATTAAGAGCAGCAAAAATTGATTAATAAAATTGAATAAAAAATTAAATGAATAAATATATAATACTAATAGTAGCCATGTTGCCCTGGTTTGCTTTTTCTCAAGAAAAGGTAGAAGGTGTAGTGTTAGATTCTGAAGGATCTAATGCGTTGACACTTTCGGGTGCAAATGTCTATTGGCAAGACTCTCAGACGGGAGTGGTGACAGATTTTGACGGTAAATTTTCAATTCCGTATAAAAATGAATTTAATAAATTAATAATTAGTTATGTCGGTTTTGAAACTGATACATTAACAATAAATGAACCAAAGACAATTCGCGTAAGTTTAAAACCATCTAATGAATTAGATGAGGTTGTGGTTCAACAAGAGCGAGATGCAATACAGAAGACGTATTTCAGTCCGCAGAACGTCATTACCGTTAATAGTGCTGAGTTATTGAAAGCAGCTTGCTGTAATTTGGCGGAGAGTTTTGAAACCAATCCATCTATAGATGTAAATCTTTCTGACGGATTAACGGGTACCAAACAAATACAAATGTTGGGATTAACGAGTCCATATTTATTAATCACCCAAGAGAATATTCCTATGGTTCGTGGAGCATCACAGGCATACGGCTTAACATTTACACCTGGTACTTGGATAGAGAGTATTCAAATTACCAAAGGTGCAGGTAGTGTTGTAAATGGGTATGAAAGTATATCCGGACAAATAAATACAGAGTTGGTAAAACCATTAACTGATAATGCTGTTTTTGTAAACGGATATGCCAATCAAAATGGACGTTATGAACTGAATACGCATTTTAATAGAAAGTTGACCGACAAGTGGAGTACAGGGTTGTATATTCATGGAAACAAGCGAACACAAAAAGAAGATAATAATAAAGACGGATTTTTAGATGCTCCTTTGGCTGATCAAATAAATGTAATGAACCGTTGGCAGTATCAAGATGCAGAAAAGGGGTGGGTTAGTTTTTTTAATGTTCGTTTTTTAAATGATGAAAAACAAGTGGGGCAAGTAGATTTTAATCCTGATAGGGATAAGTTTACGACCAACGCTTGGGGAAGTGAAATTAATACGCGTAGGTTCGATACTTCATTAAAACTGGGTTATGTTTTTCCTGAATTGCCCTTTCAAAGTTTAGGTTTTCAAACATCATACAGTTTACATAAACAAGATTCCTATTTCGGATTTAGAACCTATGATATCAATCATGAAAGTTTGTATAGTAATTTGCTTTTCAATTCTATAATTGGCGATACTAGAAATAAGTTTAAAACTGGAATTACATTTGCTTATGATGGTTATGATGAAATGGTTGCTGCAACAGATTATTCTAGAGACGACACGTCTGTAGGAGCATTTTTTGAATATAGCTATGAGAATCTAGAAAAAGTAAGTCTTACTGCTGGTTTACGAGTAGATAACCATAATAGGTTAGGTACTTTTGTAACGCCTAGATTTCATATTAGATATACACCATGGGAAAAAGGGAGTCTAAGAGGTTCATTTGGTAGAGGTAAAAGAGCTGCAAATATTTTTGCAGAGAATCAGCAGTTATTTGCATCCGCAAGGCAAATTAATATAGGCGATACAGGTGGTAAAGTGTATGGTTTGGATCCGGAAGATGCATGGAATTACGGAGTAAGCTTTTTGCAGGGATTCAATTTTTTAAATAAAAAAGGAGATATTTCGTTGGATTATTACATCACCGATTTTGAAAATCAGGTAGTGGTAGATTGGGAAAATCCGCAAGAGGTTTCTTTTTATAATTTAGATGGAGATAGTAGTGCTAAGAGTTTTCAAGTTGAGGTTAATTACGAGCTATTAACGCGTTTAAATTTTAGAACGTCATATAAGTTTTATGATGTATCGACCGATTATAATAGCGGCAATCTACAAAAACCGTTATTGGCTCAAAACCGATTTTTTGCTAATTTAGGTTATGAGACCGAAGCAAAAGAAAACGGTGCACAGTGGAAGTTCGATTATACTTTGCATGCTTTAGGTAAAATGAGATTACCTGATACCAGTGTTAATGAGCCGGCGTATCAATTAGGCGAATATTCATCACCCTATAGTTTAATGAATGCCCAAATAACCAAGGTGTTTTCTAATAGGATAGAGTTATATATAGGTGGCGAGAATTTAACGGGAGAACAACAAAATAATCCAGTTTTAGGAGCAAATGACCCTTTTGGTCCCAATTTTGATACAACCATAGTATATGCGCCAATTATGGGAAGAATGTTCTATGGCGGATTCAGATTTAAAATTCAGTAACTAACGATTAATATAAAAACAATGAAAGCAACGATTTTATCAATAGCAATGATGCTTATTGCAGTAGTAACCTATGCACAAGACAAGAACAAGAAAGTGACTTTTGATGTTAATGGTAGATGTGCCATGTGTAAAGAGCGTATAGAAGAAGCAGCCTTAAATGTGAAAGGTGTAAAATATGCAAATTGGAGTATACCAACACATCAGCTAAATATAATAATGGATGAGCGTAAGACCGATGCCATGAAGGTTAAAACAGCAATAGTTGCTGTGGGTCACGATACCAAAGAATTAAAAGCAACTGATGAGGCATACAATAGTGTGCACCCTTGCTGTTTGTATAGAGAAGACAATTCTGATGATGGAAAACACCATGAAAATAAGTAGTAAATACTGCTTTTATTTGGGTTTGATTTGGAGTTGAAAATTGGTTAAAAAGTTTTAGTTAATTTTTTGCCAACGCAATTATCACGAATCAAAATCTGAAATACATTAGCTATAGATTTATCTTTAATTCTATAACAATGGCACAGGCAAAATCAGCAGGCAAACCAGCTGCAAAACCTTCTCCGGCAAAAGCTGGAAAAAAGGCTGCTCCAAAAGCTGCTCCTAAAAAGAAGTAGTTAAGTTATTGCCTTTAGAAGGCGATACCGTTTGGACGATAAAACCACCTTCTGTAAATAAAGTAGGTGGTTTTTTTGTTGGTATAGGTATAAAAAAACCGTTCTTGAAATTTCAAGAACGGTTTTAAATAATATAAACTGTAAGAACAAGCTAGTAATTGCCTGTCGACTCACGACACTACATCATGCCTGGCATTCCACCACCACCCATAGGAGGCATAGCAGGAGTATCTTCTTTAATGTCAGTTAAAGCACATTCGGTAGTTAAGATCATACCGGCAACAGAAGCAGCGTTCTCTAATGCTACTCTAGTTACTTTCTTAGGATCGATAATACCAGCTTTAGTCATTTCAACATACTGCTCAGATTTAGCATCGTATCCGAAATCACCTTTACCTTCAAGTATTTTAGCGATAACTACAGAACCTTCACCACCAGCATTAGAAACGATAGTTCTTAAAGGAGCTTCGATAGCACGGGCAACAATTTGTAAACCTGTAGCTTCATCTTCATTTTCAGTAGAAACCTTCGCAAGAACTGATTTAGCTCTTACCAATGCAACACCACCACCAGCAACAATACCTTCTTCAACGGCAGCTCTTGTAGCGTGTAATGCATCGTCAACACGGTCTTTTTTCTCTTTCATTTCAACTTCAGAAGCTGCACCTACGTAAAGTACTGCAACACCACCAGCTAATTTAGCTAGACGTTCTTGTAGTTTTTCTTTATCGTAATCAGATGTAGTTGTCTCAATTTGAGATTTAATCTGGTTAACTCTAGTTTTGATATCTTTTGCAACACCACCACCATTAACGATAGTTGTATTGTCTTTGTCAATCTGTACTTTTTCACAAGTACCTAACATATCTAAAGTGGTATTGTCTAAAGAAAAACCTCTTTCTTCAGAAATAACGGTACCACCAGTTAAGATTGCGATATCTTCTAACATTGCTTTTCTACGGTCGCCAAAACCTGGAGCCTTAACAGCAGCAATTTTTAAAGAACCTCTTAATTTGTTTACCACCAATGTAGCTAATGCTTCACCATCAACATCTTCAGCGATAATCAATAAAGGCTTACCTGATTGAGCAACTGGCTCTAATACAGGAAGTAAATCTTTCATTGAAGAGATTTTCTTATCGAACAACAAGATATAAGGACTCTCTAATTCAGAAACCATCTTTTCAGAATCGGTTACGAAATAAGGAGAAAGGTAACCTCTATCGAACTGCATACCTTCAACAACATCAACATATGTATCTGTTCCTTTAGCTTCTTCAACAGTAATAACCCCTTCTTTACCAACTTTACCGAAAGCTTGTGCGATTAAATCGCCAATAGTTTCGTCATTGTTAGCTGAGATAGAAGCAACTTGCTTAATTTTTTCAGAAGAATCACCAACTTTTTTAGCTTGTTTAGCTAAATCGGCAACAATAGCTTCAACAGCTTTATCGATACCTCTTTTTAAATCCATTGGGTTTGCACCTGCGGCAACATTTTTCAAACCTTCTTTTACGATAGCTTGAGCTAAAACTGTAGCGGTAGTAGTACCGTCACCGGCTAGGTCATTGGTCTTTGAAGCAACTTCTTTTACCATTTGTGCGCCCATGTTTTCTAATGGGTCAGCCAATTCAATTTCTTTAGCTACAGTAACACCATCTTTAGTTACTTGTGGTGCACCAAATGATTTACTGATAATAACGTTTCTACCCTTTGGGCCTAATGTTACTTTTACAGCATTTGCCAATGCATCAACACCTCTTTTAAGGCCGTCTCTTGCATCTATATCAAACTTAATATCTTTTGCCATTTTTAATTTTATTTTGATTTATGACTTTTTGCACTCGGCGTAAAGTCAAGAAAATTGTTAATTTTTTAAATGAAAATTCAAAAGGCTAATGACTTTGAGTCAGCAGCCAGTTGCTATTTTTAGATAATAGCAAGAATATCACTTTCTCTCATCATCAAGTAATCTGTGCCTTCTAACTTCAATTCGGTTCCGGCGTATTTTCCGTAAAGAACGGTATCACCAACTTTAACGGTAACACTGTCATCTTTTGTTCCAGGACCCACGGCTACAACTTTGCCTTTCTGTGGTTTCTCTTTTGCAGTATCAGGAATATAAAGTCCAGACGCAGTCTTAGTTTCAGCTGCCATTGGCTCGATAAGAACTCGGTCTGCCAATGGTTTGATATTAACTTTAGCCATAATTATTAATTTTTAAATTGATTTTTAGTTTCGTGGTAATATAAAGGCAGAAATTATGCCATTGCCTATTTCCTGACAAATTGTAAACGAAAAATGCCAGCTTATGACAAGCTGGCATTTAAATATTATATAGTAATAATTTTATAAACTATTCTGAAGGTGTTTCATCATTAGTTACAGGCGGTGTTACTGTCTCTGGTAGTGTTTCTGGCACTACAGTTTCGATATCATCACCTTGTAATAATTTTGAATCTGCATCACCATAATTACCTTTAAGGGCAACATTAGATGCTAAGATTAAAACTATTAATAAACCTGCTAGAGTCCATGTACTTTTATCTAAAAAGTCACCTGTTTTTTTAACTCCACCAACAACTTGGTTACCTCCTCCACCAAAAGAAGAAGAAAGTCCGCCACCTTTTGGGTTCTGTACCATAATCACTAATACTAACAATAAGCAAACGACAATGATAAGTATTAGGAAAATTGAAAATGTACTCATTCTAAATTATTTATTATCTTTTCGTAATTTTTCTACCGCTTTTATTCGGTCTGCAAAGAAACTACTTTTTTCTGGATATTTCAAAATTAAAATTTTGTAAGCCTGAATTGCATTTTTGTACTTCTTTTGCTCTAGATAAACCCTCGCTAAAGTCTCTGTCATCAGTTCGTTATGGTCAATTCTTGAGGACTTTGAAATGTCTATAACTGTACTCTGCTCTGTAGGCACTATTTTAGGGTTAGAGGCTATGAACTTATCTATACGGTCGTATTTCTTTTTAATTGCCTCGCTTTTAACCTTAGGTTTTCTGATAGGTTTCGGCGTAATTTTAAGCTCTTTTACCTTTTGTACCGTCTTTTTAATGTTGCTTTCTCTTACCTCTGGTTCTTGCTCAATAATTTTTTCTTCTTCTTGAATCTCAGCAATTTCTTCTTCAGGCTCTTCTAATGGTTTTTTAGATGCGAGACTTAGCCATTCAGAAAAAGAATATTTTTCTTTCGCATCGAAAGTTAAAGGCTTGCCTATATCAAGGGCATCTTCTTCTTCGGTATTTGCTGGATCTTTAGTTTGAAATAATTCGGGATCTAGTATTTGGTCAGCATCATGCTCGTCTTGCGGTAGGGGCTTGTCCTCAGATGGTGTAATTAAAGATGCTACAGCTATTTCACTTGTAGAAAAATTATTTTCTTCTATAGGTATAATTTCATCTTCTGAAATCGAATCTTCAACTTCGATTTCTGTTTCAATTTCAGATACTTCTTCTACATCTTTAACAATCTCGATGTAATTTTCTTCTAAAACTTCTTCTGTTTCTTCAATTTGGTCGACCGTTTCTTTACTTTCTGATGTTACGATATCCTCTTTTGAAATATCACCATCATATTGTAGAAAATCTTTAGAGGTTATAAACTCAAAAAGTACATCTCTGTCTGTAGTGTAGGCAGCAGTTACTTTAAGTGCTTTGTTGTATTTATAGCTATTTAAATTTTTTAATCCTTTTAAATGTAAGGCACGTGCAGCTTGAAAATAAGGATATTCAGCAATAATATCTTCTAGGTGTTTTGTATGTATAGGTTCTACCACTTTGGTAGGATGTTCTAGAAAATATGTAAAGTCCTTAACGTTCATGTGGTCTACCAATCTGCCAATGAGGCGTTGAAAATATCTTGAGTTAGCCTTTCGAAAATTATCTCGTGGGCTTCACTCTTTATGCTTGCTAGTTGTGTGTCTGCAGGATAATCATAAAAGAATGAAAAACTTTGGTCAAAAGCAGCATCTTCTTTTAATTGATTGTAAAAACGCACTTTTACTCTTACAGATAGTCTGTTTTGAGCAGCTGTTTGAGCAGCGGTTGCAGACATTGGTGAAATTTTATATTCGGTTATTTCACCTTCATATAATAAATCTGGATTACCAGAAGAAATAAGATCTAAACTGGTCTGATTTAATATTCTGTCCTGTAATGCCAAAGTGAAATCTCTATCTACCCCTGGTTCAAAAGTAGAACCCGGACTTTGGGTGGCATAATTTTGAAAGTAATTTACTTTAAAGGTTTTTGCTTCGCCAACATTACCGCCGGTAAAATTGTAAACACCGCAGCTTAAAAGTAAGATGACGGGTAATATGAAGATTATAGATTTTTTAAGGTATCTCATTGAAATGGGATTCATTTTAGATTAAAGATCGTATTGTTTTATTTTACGGTAAAGCGTTCGTTCAGATATACCTAATTCTGTTGCTGCAGCCTTTCTTTTTCCACGGTTACGCTCCAAAGATTTTTTGATCAATTCTACTTCCTTCTCTTGTAAAGATAGGGTTTCTTCTTCTTGAATTTCTTCGGCAAAATGATATTTGTCTTCGTACGATTCTTGAATTAAAGAAGGCTCTTCTTTTTTAGGTTCGGGTAAATGCAAAAGATTTCTTGGCGATTCTTCTTGAGTATCATGATCGATATCTGCATCATCTTCATCGTCGTTACCGTAGATTTTACGTATCAAGTTTTCGTTATCCTTTTGAACCTTTTCCGAATCGTTGTTTTTTAACAACTCCATCGTTAACTTTTTAAGGTCGTTAAGGTCACCTTTCATATCGAACAATACCTTGTATAGAATCTCTCTTTCGTTGCTGAAATCACTTTCAGATTTAGTGTTGGAGACTACTGCAGGTAGATTGCTTGTCGTATTATGAGGTAAATACCCATTTAAGGTTGCAGCGGTAATAGCTCTGTTTTCTTCTAAAACTGAAACTTGTTCAGCAATATTTCTTAACTGACGAATGTTACCCGGCCATCTATATTTTATTAATAACGATACCGCATGGTCGTCTAATCGAATGGTAGGCATTTTATATTTCTGACTGAAATCAGACGCAAATTTTCTGAATAATAAGTGAATATCATCTTGACGTTCGCGTAATGGCGGAATATTAATTTCTACGGTACTTAATCGATAGTACAGGTCTTCTCGAAAACGCTCTTTTTTGATTGCCTCGAACATATTTACATTCGTGGCAGCAACAATACGTACATCTGTTTTTTGAACTTGAGATGATCCCACTTTTAGAAATTCACCATTTTCTAGCACACGTAAAAGTCGTACTTGGGTTGTTAATGGTAATTCGCCAACTTCATCTAAAAATATGGTACCACCATCGGCAACTTCGAAATAACCGCTTCTTGTTTGTGTAGCGCCTGTAAAAGCTCCTTTTTCATGTCCGAATAGTTCGCTGTCAATAGTACCTTCTGGTATTGCACCACAGTTTACGGCGATATATTTTGCATGTTTTCTATGAGAAAGCGAATGAATAATTTTCGGAATAGATTCTTTACCGACCCCACTTTCACCAGTAACCAAAACTGAAATATCTGTAGCCGCAACTTGCATTGCTTTTTCAATGGCACGGTTCAATTTTGGGTCTTGCCCAATAATTTCAAAACGTTGTTTTATACTTTGTATGCTTTCCATATAAAATGGGTACTATAAAATTAGTTATTGTCAGAATACCCAACAGCAACACCTTTTAAGGTTGCAGAAGTGCAGTCGTTAATTTGTACGTTTACAAAGTCGCCTACCTTGTAATTCTCTTTCGGAAAAACCACAACAGTGCTTTGAGTGTTTCTTCCTTTCCATTCGTGTTCCGATTTTTTAGAAGTGCCTTCTATTAAAACCTCTTGAATCTGACCTACATGTTTTTCTGTTCTAAACTGGCAGTGACTTCTCTGTAAAGCTATAATTTCAGAAAGGCGTCTTTTCTTTGTAGCCTCGGGCACATCATCTTCCATTTTTCTGCCGGCCATGGTGCCAGGTCTTTCAGAATATGAATACATAAATCCGAAATCATACTTTACATGCTCTAGGGCTTTTAAAGTAGCAGCATGATCTTCTTCTGTTTCTGTAGGAAAACCAGTAATGATATCTTGAGAAATTGAGCAGCCAGGTAGAATTTTTCTAATTTCATCTGTCAGTTCAAAATACTCTTCGATAGTGTGTAAACGATTCATTTCCTTTAAAATACGATTACTACCGCTTTGTACAGGTAAATGAACGTGGTTACAAATATTTTTATGCTTGGCCATGGTTCTAATCACATCCAAAGTCATGTCTTGCGGGTTCGATGTAGAAAAACGAATACGCATTTTAGGGTTTGCCAATGCGACCATCTCTAATAATTTAGAAAAGTTGGTAGCTGTCGCTTTTTGCATATCAGAAGCATTCACAAAATTTTTCTTGAGTCCGCCGCCATACCATAAATAACTATCCACATTCTGTCCAAGTAATGTAATTTCTTTGAACCCGTTTTTAGAAAGTTCTTTTACCTCGCTTAAAATAGATTGTGGGTCTCTGCTACGTTCACGACCTCTGGTGAATGGTACAACACAAAATGTGCACATATTATCACAACCTCTGGTGATAGAAACAAAAGCCGTAACTCCGTTTGTATTTAATCTAACAGGTGCAATATCGCCGTAAGTTTCATCCTTCGAGAGAATAACATTAACAGCATCTCTGCCAGAATCTACTTCTTTTATTAAATTGGGTAAATCTTTATAGGCGTCTGGTCCAACGACCATATCAACTATTTTTTCCTCATCTAAAAGCTTGTCTTTTAAGCGTTCAGCCATACAACCAAGAACACCGACTTTTAAATGTGGCCTCGTTTTTTTTACCTTATTATATTCGGTTAATCTTTTACGTATGGTCTGTTCTGCTTTATCTCTAATAGAACACGTGTTTACAAGTACTAAATCGGCATCTTCTAACGTTTTGGTGGTGTTAAAACCTTCGGTCGCTAATATAGATGCTACAATTTCACTGTCTGCAAAGTTCATGGCACAACCGTAACTCTCAATGTAGAGATTACGCTTGTTCATTTCTTTTCCTTTAATTACCAAAGTTGTGCCCTGCACATTTTCGTCTATGGTTTTCTCCATTTTTGTAATACGTTGCAATAAAATATTTTGGATGGCAAAGATACTATTATAATCAAAAATATGACAAGATGACATGATTATTTAGGGTTTGTTTATGCTTTCTACTCTAAAATTATTTAGTTTTATCACCAATTATAACCACCGATACTTATGAATTTAGAAGACTTAACGCAACACATTAAAACGAAGCCAGATTTAGAATTTGGCACCATTTTCAGTAGGTCTATTGAACTATTTAAAAAAGTATGGTTGCAAGGCTTTATTATTTTGCTCTTAACATTCGTTGTAATACTACCATTTTATATTGTTTTATATATACCAATGATTGCTTTGGGTATAACAGATCCAGAGGCGCTTCAGCATAACGAATTGCCACCGATGGCCGCTATTGCAATGGCTATTCTTTTTCCAGTTTTTGCGATAGGGGTAACCACGTTCGCTTTGGCATTAAATGCAGCATTTTTAAAGATGTGTCGAGAAAAAGACTTAGGAAAAGAATCTAGCGATGACTACTTCTTTTTCTTTAAAGAAGGGCGATTAGGTAAGGTTTTCATTCTTGCTTTGTATACATTCGGACTCTCAATTCTGGGGGCGATGGCCTGTGGTGTTGGTATGTTCTATGTTATGGTTCCAGTTTCATTGATTCCTGCTTTTTTAGCGTTTTCGAATGAACTTTCTCCTTTAGAAATGGTGAAGGCTAGTTTTACCTTAGGTAATAAAAACTGGTTGGTCATATTTGGTCTGGTTTTCGTTTCGGCATTTGTAGCGCAACTAGGGTTGGTTTTATGTTGTGTAGGGGTGCTATTTACGGCAATGCTTGCTAAAGTACCGACCTATTATATGTATAAAGACGGAGTTGGTTTTAACGAAGTTGAAGAAGTTTCAAACTATTGATAACGCAACTATTACTTATTTCTTCATCTATTAGTTACAACCAGCTAAATTATAGAACATGAAGAATTTTATTTTTCTTATTTGTGCCATCGTATTGTCTGCATCAGTTTCTTGTGATGATGATGGACCCTATGAAGATTACCTAGTGGCTAGACCAATTGTGCAAGATGCAATATCGTTTAAGGCAGAAGCGATTGATATTACAGAACCTGTAGCTATTGTGTCATCAGGTAAAATATATGCTTACCAAGATTATATTTTTGTGAATGATGTCAACCTTGGTTTTCATGTTTTAGATAATAAGAAGCCGTCAGCGCCAGAAAGTATTGCTTTTATAAAGTTAGAGGGCAACTTCGATATTTCGATAAAAGACGATAAGCTGTATGCAGATAGTTATGGCGATTTGGTAATTTTTGACATATCGGATATTACAAATATTACCATTCAAAGTAGAATCGTAAATGCCATATATAATAATGATGTATGGCTTTCGAATATAGAATATCCTGAGGCAGATTTTTATGAGTATGGCGATATCGATTATGGTAAAGATATTGTTGTGGGCTGGGAAGTGAACACCGAAAGAAGGTCTGTTGAAGAGTATGAAGAGCGATATCGGTATACCGATGATTTAGCGCTTCAAACCGCAGAAAGTAATGATTCGGATCAGCCTAGTACTGGTCAAGGCGGCTCTTTGGCGCGTTTTAAAATCATAGACGATTATTTATATGTAGTAGATTATAGTAACATCAATATTTTTAACATTGCCGATGTTGAAAATGTAAAAGTTTTAGATGATGTTCAAGTCGCTTGGGATATTGAAACGATATACAGTCAAGGAGATATTTTATTTATTGGCGGTGCCCAGGGTATGTATATTTATGGAATAGAAGATCCGAAAAATCCGAAGTTTATTTCAGAGTTTAGGCATGGTACAGCTTGTGATCCTGTTGTTGTCGATGGCGATTATGCATATGTTACTTTAAAAGGAGGAGGTTTTTGTGGTAATACAGAAAGTGGATTGTATGTGATCGATATATCTAATCTTGAGAATCCAGAATTAAAAGTGATTTATCCTATGGATGGTCCAAACGGATTAGGTGTAAAAGGCAACACACTGTTTGTCTGCGACGGCGATTCAGGTTTAAAAGTATATGATAAAACAGATGCGCCAAATGTTACTTTAGTAAATACATTCGAAGATATTATCGCCTATGATGTAATACCGTTGCAATCATCATTATTAATGATCGGTGATCGCACATTGTATCAATATGAATATGTAGATAATGACATTAGGTTGTTAAGTACATTTCAATTGTAAGAATAATAAAAGGTTAAAAAAAAGGGAAGCTAGTTTAGCTTCCCTTTTTTTATTTCAGTGCTCTAATAGGTTTGTGGCTTGTTATATAGCCGCTAGAATAATGATGAATTTTATGAATTTATAGGCTAAACTCTATTGAAATATGGTAAAAAATAAATTCCTGAAATTCCAAAGTTTAATTTTTAGTATACATTTGTAAGTATAAACAAGGTTGATGGCGAAAAATTTAGTAATTGTTGAGTCTCCTGCAAAGGCCAAAACTATAGAGAAGTTTTTGGGAAAAGATTTTAAGGTTGAATCGAGCTTTGGTCACATTGCCGATTTACCTTCAAAGGAGTTGGGAGTAGATGTTGAAGGCGATTTTACACCGAAATATATAGTCGATAAAGACAAGCAAGCTTTAGTGAAAAAGCTTAAGAGTCTTGCCGATAAAGCAGAAACTATATGGCTCGCGAGTGATGAGGATCGAGAGGGAGAGGCTATTTCTTGGCACTTGGCAGAAGAGCTAGGTTTAGACAAGAAGAAGACAAAACGTATTGTTTTCAACTCGGTTACAAAAGCTGCTATCCAAAAAGCGATTGAGAACCCAAGAGAGATCAATTATAACCTTGTAAATGCGCAACAGGCGAGACGAGTATTGGACCGTTTGGTTGGGTATCAATTATCGCCAGTACTTTGGAAAAAAATTAAGCCGGGTCTTTCTGCCGGTCGTGTTCAATCTGTAGCTGTTAGGTTAATTGTTGAACGAGAAAGAGATATTGAAGGCTTTGAGCCGCAAGCTTCATTTAAGATTGCAGCGGAGTTTCAAACAGAAGCGGGAAGTACTTTTTCAGCTAAGTTGAACAAGACCTTTAAATCAGAAAAAGAAGCAAAAGCATTTTTAGAGAAAAATAAAGCTGCAGATTTTTCGGTAAGTAAATTAGATAAGAAACCAGCTAAGAAGTCGCCATCTGCGCCGTTTACAACTTCTACATTACAGCAAGAGGCATCAAGAAAATTATATTTTTCTGTGGGTAGAACCATGCAAGTTGCCCAACGTTTATATGAAGCGGGTTTAATTACTTACATGAGAACAGATAGTGTTAACCTTTCTAACGAAGCGTTGACGTCTGCAAAAGAAGCTATTGAAAAAAATTACGGTAAAGAATATAGCGAAACAAGAAATTTTAAGGGGAAGTCTAAAGGAGCTCAAGAAGCACACGAAGCTATTAGACCTACAGATATGGGTAATCAATCTCCATCATTGGAGCGTGATCAATCTAAATTATACGACTTAATTTGGAAACGTACAGTTGCATCTCAAATGAGCGATGCACAATTAGAACGTACCAATGTTAAAATTAAGGCAAGCAAGCATTCAGAAGAATTTACTGCAAACGGTGAGGTTATAAAGTTCGATGGTTTCTTAAAAGTGTACATGGAAGGTGTAGATGATGAAGATGTTGCCGAAGAACAAGAAGGTATGCTACCGGCAATGAAAAAAGGGGAGCGTTTGTTGAACAACTTTATTTCAGCAACAGAACGTTTTACAAGAGCACCATATAGATTTACAGAAGCATCTTTAGTTAAGAAGTTAGAAGAATTGGGTATCGGTAGACCATCTACTTATGCACCAACAATATCTACAATTCTTAATAGAGGCTATGTTGAAAAAGGTACAATTGAAGGTACAGAGCGTAAGTATCAACAATTAATATTAGCATCAGATATAATAGAAGAAAAGAATCTTACTGAAAATGTAGGTTCAGATAAAGGTAAAATGGTGCCAACAGATATTGGTATGATTGTTACCGATTTCTTGGTGACTAATTTTGCCAATATTTTAGATTACAATTTTACTGCACAAGTAGAGGAAGATTTTGATGAAATAGCTTCTGGTGATGAAGACTGGAAGAAAATGATGAAAGATTTCTATAAAGATTTTCATCCGAACGTAGTAGATGTAGAAGAAAACGCAGATCGTGCAAGCGGTGAAAGAATATTAGGTAAGGATCCTAAAAGCGGAAAACAAGTTTCCGTACGTTTAGGTAGATTCGGACCAATGGTACAAATAGGTACTGTTGATGATGAAGAAAAACCAACCTTCGCAAGTTTATTACCAGAGCAATCTTTAAATACCATTTCTTACGAAGAGGCAATGGATCTTTTTAAGCTTCCTAGAAAATTAGGAGTTTATGAAGGTGAAGAAGTATTGGCTAACGTAGGTAGATTTGGACCGTATGTAAAATTCGGAGAAAAGTTTATTTCAATGGATAAAGGCGAAAGTGCTTTTGAAATAGAGATGGATAGAGCAATAGAACTTATTGTTGCTAAGCAGAAAGCCGATGCGCCGATTGCTATGTACGAAGATCTTGAGGTTACTAAAGGTACTGGTAGATTTGGACCGTTCATTAAGTGGAACGGTATGTTTATAAATGTGAACAAAAAGTACGATTTTGATAATTTATCAAATGACGACATTATAGAGCTTATCGAAGTCAAGAAGCAAAAAGAAATAGATAAGGTTATTCATAACTGGGAAGAAGAAGGCATTCGTATAGAAAAAGCAAGATGGGGCCGTCATAATGTTATAAAAGGAAAGATCAAGGTAGAATTGGCTAAAACTGTCGATGTAGTTAAGATGTCTTTAGAAGAGGCTCAGAAGTTGATAGAGGCAAAGACTCCGAAGAAAAAAACTCCAAAGAAAAAGGCAAAAGCTAAACCTAAGTCAAAAAAGTAATTTAATTTTAGGTCGAAGATTAGTATAGTATTTTATGATTTCTAAAAACCTTTAATAAATGGCCTTTGATTTTCTAGTACCAGTATCAGATAAAGTTTTGGCTCATAATGAGTTACTACCTAGTCAGGCCATTGGTAAAAATACCCATATACATACCGAAAAGGATGGTTTGCCTGTATTGGCAAATGCCACGGTAGCAATAATTGGGGTTAGAGAATCTAGAAACGCCTACGAAAAGAAGCATGAGAAGTTAGATGTCTCTGCTATACGATTACAATTCTACAAACTTCTAATCGGAAACTGGAATGCAACTATTGTAGATCTAGGTGATATTGAAGAGGGTGCCACCGTAAATGACACTTATTTTGTTGTTAAAGAAGTAGTGGCCGAGTTATTAGAAGAACATGTTATACCTATTATTCTAGGAGCAACACAAGATATAACCTACCCAGCTTACAGAGCTTTTGATAGTATCAGAGACATGATAAATCTGGTAGCGATAGATAGTAGGTTCGATTTCGGAATAGAAGATGAGCTTATTTCATCGCATTCATATATGAGTAAAATCATAACAGATAAGCCGAATAATCTTTTTAATTTCTCAAATATTGGCTATCAAAGTTATTTTAATGCACAAGAAGAAATAGATTTAATGGAGCGTTTATTTTTTGACGCTTATAGACTTGGAGAGGTTGCAAACGATATTTCTTTGGCAGAACCTGTGCTTAGAAATGCGCATATGGTAAGTTTAGACTTACGATCTGTTAAGGCAAGTGAAATTTCTTCTTCAGCAAATTTTTCACCGAACGGATTTAATGGTAGAGAGATCTGTGCCATTTCTAGATATGCCGGTATTAGCGATAAGGTTTCTGTATTTGGGTTGTACGAAATGGAGAACACCGTACAGTCGCAACAGCTGATAGCGCAGATAATATGGTACTTTATAGAAGGTATCAATTTTAGAATTAAAGAATCTCCATATACCAAAACTGATGACTTTGTTAAGTATAATGTACCTAGCGAAGACGAAGAATTGGTGTTCTACAAAAGTTTATTAACAGAAAGATGGTGGACAGAAGTTCCATCTATTTTTACTTCACATACTAAAGGCCATACACCAGCGTTATTACCTTGCACCGAGAAGGATTATTTAGATGCATGTAATCAACAAATTCCCGAAAGGTGGTTTAAGGCCTACAAGAAAGGCTTTAATTAACATTATTTTTTTTAAAGCATAAAAAGACTTTAATACAATATTTTATATAAAACCTAGTTTTAGTTGTTAGAATAAATTATTGTATTCTGAGTTTAACCATAATCGAAATTTAACCTAAAGTATGAAGAAGCTATTGTTATCCTCTATGGCGTTTGTTTTTTTACTCACAAGTTGTGGGTCTAAGCAAAAAGGTGAGCTAACTGGAGTCCAGGGAAAAAAATGGTACCCGGAAAAACCATATGGAATGGAACTTATCCCAAGGGGTTCTTTCATAATGGGTAAGAGTGAAGAAGATCAAGGAAAGTTATTGAATGCGCCGACTAAGACAGTTACGGTACGTTCTTTTTACATGGATGATACAGAAATCACGAATAGTGAGTATCGTCAGTTTGTAGAATGGGTAAAGGATTCTATTGTTAGAACCAAGTTAGCCATTTTAGCTGATGAGTTAGGTATCGGCCCAGAAGAAGGCGGTATTGGTGACTATGCTTTTAAAGATGCAGATACTACAAGAGCATCTGTATACGATAAGTATATGTTGGACAATTACTCAGGTATGGGCGAAACGGGCTACGAAGGTAGAGCGTTGAGCAAAGATGAAGACCTAGTATGGAACACATCAGACTATCCAGATGAGTATTATACCGAAATTATGGATTCTATCTATCTATCTGAAGAAGAGTCTTATAACGGTCAGCGTACCATAGATGTTAAGAGTCTTAAGTATAAGTATAGCTGGATGGATATCGAAGCAGCTGCACGTGCTTCTGTAAAAGGAAACAAGAGTCGTAAAGACTTCATTCGTACAGAAGAAGTAGAGATATACCCAGATACAACAGTTTGGATCAGAGATTTCTCTTATTCTTATAACGAACCAATGCACAATGATTATTTCTGGCATGATGCGTATAGCGAATACCCTGTAGTTGGTATCAGCTGGCAACAAGCTAAAGCATTCTGTAACTGGAGAACAAAGTTTAAAAATGATGATAACAAGAGTCGTAATAGACAATTCGTTAATCAATTTAGACTTCCAACAGAAGCTGAATGGGAATACGCTGCAAGAGGTGGTATCGAAGGTGGTACGTACCCATGGGGTGGACCATATGTAATCAGTGATACTGGTTGTTTTATGGCAAACTTTAAACCACAACGAGGAGATTATGCTGCAGATGCTGCTTTATATACAGTAGAAGCGAAATCTTACGAGCCTAATGACTTTAATATGTACAACATGGCCGGTAACGTTTCTGAGTGGACAAATTCAAGTTACGATCCAAGTGCATACGATTATGTATCAACTATGAACCCTAATGGTGGTGACTCATCTAATACTAGAAAAGTTATTAGAGGTGGATCCTGGAAAGATGTGGCTTACTTCTTACAAGTGAGTACAAGAGATTACGAATACGCTGATTCAGCTCGTAGTTACATCGGTTTCAGAACAGTACAAGATTATATGGGTGAGGAAGATTCCACACAATAAATAATAATATTAACAGTTTTAATATAAATTCAAATTCATTTTTTTAACCAAATCTTTATTTTTTAAACCTTAAAATTAAATTAAACATGGCACAGTCAAAATCCACAAAAAAATTATTTAACATGGCCTACGGGCTAGGAGCATCAGTTGTAATTATTGGTGCATTATTTAAAATTCTTCACTGGGAGTTAGGACCATTAAATGGTGGTATTCTTTTAGCGATAGGTCTTATTACAGAAGCATTAATTTTCGCGATCAGTGCATTCGAACCAGTAGATGACGAATTAGATTGGGCATTAGTATACCCAGAATTAGCAGGTGGTGAAGGTAAAGCACCTAAGAAAGCACAAGCTGCAACAGAAGTAAAAGAAGCTGAAGCATCTTTATCTAAGAAATTAGATGATTTATTAAAAGAAGCTGGTGTAGACGCAAGTCTTATGGAAAGCTTAGGTTCAAGCATTAAAAACTTTGAAGGTGCTGCTAAAGGTATCGCTCCAACAGTTGATGCAATGGAATCTACTAAGAAATATTCTAGTGAAATGGTTCAGGCTGCCTCTCAAATGGAGTCTTTGAACAGTCTTTATAAAGTACAATTAGAAAGTGCTAGCAAACAAGCTTCAGTTAATGAAGAAGTTGTTCAAAATGCAAGTGCACTTAAAGATCAAATGGCATCTTTGTCTACAAACCTTTCTTCATTGAATGGTGTATATGGTGGTATGTTATCTGCAATGAGCAAAAACTAATTTGGATTTTTACCAACCCGAATCAATTATTAATAAAAATCTAAATTAAAAATCCATGGCAGGAGGAAAAAATTCACCACGTCAGAAGATGGTCAACTTAATGTATTTGATCTTCATCGCAATGCTGGCATTAAACATGAGTAAAGAAGTATTAGCCGCATTCGGTATAATGAATGAAAAGCTAGAGACTTCAAATCAAAAGACAACCGCAAGTAACGATGCGTTCTTGGAAAGTCTTGGAACTAAAGCATCTGAAGATGCTGCAAAGTACGATAAGTTATATAAGAATGCTCAAGAGATTAAAGCAATGTCTCAAGAATATTATGATTACTTAGAAGGACTTAAAACAGGTATGATGGAAGGGATCGAAGACCCTAAAGATTATGCTCGTATGGATATGGCTGATTACTTAGATCAGAAATTATTCCAAGGTGAAACTTTATCAGAAGACGGTAAAAAATTCATGAGTAACCTAACAGGTTATAGAGATCAAGTTGCGGCAATAGTGCCTGCAGCCTTAAAGCAATCTGTTATTGATCGTTTCCAAACAGGAGATGAGAACGGTAAAGTTGAAAAAAGAGACGGTACCAAGCAAGATTGGATCAACTATCACTATGAAGGTTATCCTTTAGTAGCATCTTTGGCAAAATTAACTCAGTTACAAGCTGACGTTAAAATAACTGAAGAAGCAGCGTTGAAATCAATGTTAGCAGGTGAGTTATCTAACCAAGTTTCTTTAAAGAACTTCGCAACATCGCTTTCTTCTACTAAATCTGCATACTATGCAGGTGAGAAGTATGATGGTAAGATTATTATTAGCAAAACTGATAATTCTTCTACTCCGATAAAAGCTGAGTTAACTTTAGATGGTAGAAAATTAACTGAAGGTTCTGATTATAAATTAGAAGCTGGTGGTGTTAAAATGTTGATTGGTTCTGGTTCTGCTGGTGATCATGAAGTAAAAGGTACTATCTACTTTAAGCAAGACGGTGAAGAAATTCCTGTTGAGGTTAAAAATTCATTCGCAACTATATCTAAGCCAAATGCTGCTTTAATTGCTGCTGATAAAATGAATGTTGTATATAGAGGTGTTGCTAACCCAATGTCTATCTCTATACCAGGTATACCAAATAATAAGGTAAGAGCATCTGCTCCAGGTCTTAAATCTGTAAGTGGTAGTAAGTATGTTATGACTCCAGGTACTGGAAGAAACGTTACTATTACAGCTTCAGGTACTTTACCAGATGGTCAATCTGTATCTTCTAAATCTGAATTCAGAATTAAAGATATTCCAAGACCAGAAGGTTCTGTAAGTAAGCAAACAGGTAGTATTAAACTTCCAAAAAGGAATGTTGAGATTGCTACTGTAGGTGCTGGCTTAGAAGATTTCGATTTTGATTTAAACCTTGCAGTAAGCGGATTTAAATTCAAAGTACCAGGTCAACCAACTGTTTCAGTAAGAGGAAACAAAATGAATGCTAAGGCTAAACAAGCTTTATCACGTGCTAAAAGAGGAGATATCGTTCAAATATTTGATATCGAAGCTTATATCACAAACAATAAGAGTTACAAGTTGAAGAAAGTATCTCCAGTAGTTGTGGAGATTACAAACTAAATAAATAGAATGATACCGGGTAAGCCCATTGGTCTTGCCCGGTTAATTTTAAAGTGAAGCAAACATGAATTGGAAAAATGTTTTAGTAATGGGAGCGGTAACAATGTTACCTTTATCAATGATGGCCCAAGCAAATGTATTGAATGCAAAGAAACCAGATGAGGTTGGTATTCGTACAGAAGCACAGAAAGCTGTCGATAACGATGCTCCATTAGAATATGGTTATGTAGATGATAGGGATATCCTTTGGTCTAAAACGTTATGGGAAACCATAGATTTAGATGAGAGAGTTAATTTCCCATTATATTATCCAACAGATACTATGGATATTGGCCCAGATAGAAGGTCTTTATACCACGTTCTAGTTAAAAATTTAAAAAGTGGAAAATTAGAAACTTATACAGATTCTTATTTTACACAAAAAAGAACTTTTGGCGATTTAAAAGATGCCTTGCAAATGGTCGATACTCTAGATTATGGGTATGAGCAAATGAATGCAGGCGAAACTGTTTCAGAAGAATATATTACTCGTAGAACTATTTCTGCAGCTGATATTGAAGAGTACCACGTTAAAGGAATATGGTATTTTGATAAGAGACAGGGAGAATTAAAATACCGTCTTTTAGGTATTGCTCCAGTAGCGCCAGATGTAAACTTTATGGATGATGACAATCCAGATATGGTAGAGCTTTTTTGGGTATGGTATCCAGATGCTCGTGAAATGTTACACGAAGCTAAAGTTTTCAACTCACAGAATTCAGCTCAGCCTATCTCATTTGATATGTTGTTAAATGCAAGAAGATTCGATGCCGTTATTTATAAAGAAGATAACGTACAAGGCGATAGAAAAGTAGATGATTACATTTCTGACAATGCTTTGTTCCAATTATTGGAAGCAAAACGAATTAAAGAAACAATTAGAGATAAGGAACAAGACATGTGGGCTTACTAAGCTTACTGAAAATCCAATTCACATAATAAAGACCCGATCGAAAGATCGGGTCTTTTGTTTTTATATCATGTTTTGTGCAATTGTCATTACATTTGTGTCATGGTAGATTTTATAGTGGTAGGGTTAGGATTGGCGGGTACCGCATTTTGCGAAACCTTGCGTAAAAACAACAAAACGTTTGTAGTTTTTAATGATCGATCGCAAACATCTTCTAGGGTTGCGGGCGGTTTGTATAATCCTGTTATTTTAAAACGATTTACCCTTTCTTGGCGCGCAGATGAGCAACTGCCTATTGCAACTGAATTTTATACCCAATTAGAGCAATTTTTAAATGTAAAGTTTGATGAAAAGCTCAATGTGCTGCGCAAATTTGCATCTATAGAAGAGCAGAACCTTTGGTTTGAAGCTGCTGATAAAGAAAAGCTAAAACCATACCTAGATTCGAAATTGGTAAATAATGAGAATACCTCACTTAAAGCGCCACACCAATTCGGAAAAGTATTGGAAACAGGTAAGTTAGATACCAAGTTACTTTTTAATAGCTATGCAAACTGGTTAGAGCAAGAAAACAAGTTATATAAAGATACATTTGATTATGGTCAGCTTCAAGTAGAACAAGAGGTTGTAAGTTATCAAGATATAAAAGCCAAAAATATAGTCTTCACCGAAGGTTATGGTATGATGCAGAATCCGTATTTCAACCATTTACCAATGCAAGGGTCAAAAGGGGAGTATATTGTTATTAAGGCGAAAGCGTTAAAAGAAACTCAAATAATTAAATCATCTATATTTTTAATTCCGCTAGGCGATGATTTGTACAAAGTAGGAGCTACGTATAATAGAGGTCAAAAAGACAATTTAACGACTTTAGAGGCTAAAAATGAGCTTGCGAATAAATTAGATAGCCTTTTAGATTGCGTGTATGATATAGTTGATCACGAAGCAGGTATGCGCCCTACGGTAAAAGATAGAAGGCCGTTGGTTGGTAGGCATACGCAGTATAACAACCTATGGCTGTTAAATGGTTTTGGATCTCATGGTATAACCATTGCACCTTGGGCGGCTAAATCTCTTTATGAGTATATAGAGCATGAAATTCCTTTATTGGAAGAAATGAATATAGCGCGTTTCGCTTCGAATTAAGATTTTTTATGGGTAGCGTTAGCATCGTATTTAATGAACATGTTAATCCAAATGTTACGAGATACTCTCATTATTACCGGCATAAATACAATAAGGGTAATAATTATAGCAATAAACGCTTCTATTAAGCCAGCACCAAGAAAAAGATTTGCGATAACAAACGCTGCTACGGCAAATGCAATACCGACTCCATAACTCACATACATAGCACCGTAAAAGAACGAAGGTTCTATTTTATATTTTAAGTCACAATGGCTACATCTTTCGTGCATTTTAAAGATTTTGCCCATATGGTAGGGGTTTTTATCCAAATACATGCTTTCTTCGTGACATCTAGGGCAACTTCCTGTTAAAATAGTGTAGAGTTTGTTTCCTTTTTTTAACATTTGCAAAACTTTATACTAAGGTACAATTTTAAGGTATTTTTTATGCCTGATATGTATCATGGCAAATGATAAATTTAACTTAAAAGTTATCTGTGATAAAATAGATTTTGCTTTTGAGAAAAAACTAGAATAATTAGAATTTATGTTAAACGTTCACAACCTATCAGTCTCTTTTGGAGGAGAATATTTATTTGAAGAAATATCATTTCGCTTAAATGGAGGAAATAGAGCAGGGCTAGTAGGTAAAAACGGCGCAGGTAAATCAACCTTGTTGAAATTGCTTAACAAGGATATGGCTTTGGATACCGGTGTTATTGCAATAGAAAAAGATATTAAAATCGGTTTTCTTAGACAAGATATAGATTTTGTAGAAGGTCGGTCAGTTTTAGAAGAGGCGTATCAAGCTTTTGAAGAAATTAAAGCTTTAGAGTTGAAATTAGATGAAATCAATCATCAATTGGCAGAACGTACCGATTACGAATCTGATATATACAGTCAGCTTATTGTAGATCTAAGTGATATTACACATCATTATGAGATTTTAGGCGGATATAATTACCAAGGCGAGACAGAAAAAATATTACAAGGCTTAGGTTTTAGAAGAGAAGATTTTGATAAAAAGACCGAAACCTTCTCTGGTGGGTGGCGTATGCGTATAGAGCTTGCTAAATTATTATTACAGACCAATGATGTGTTGTTGCTCGATGAGCCTACCAACCACTTAGATATAGAGTCTATTATTTGGTTCGAGCAGTTTTTGAACAATTATACGGGTGCGGTGGTTATTGTATCTCACGATAAAATGTTTTTAGATAATGTTACCAACAGAACTATTGAAATTTCATTAGGTCGTATTTACGATTATAATAAACCATATACCGAATACCTGGTATTGAGAAATGAGATAAAACAACAACAGGTAAATGCTCAAAAGAACCAAGAAAAAGAAATTCAGCAGGCAGAAAGGTTAATTGAAAAGTTTAGGGCAAAATCGACCAAAGCTTCAATGGCACAATCTTTAATTAAGAAATTAGACAAAATAGAGCGTATAGAGGTCGATGAAGATGATAACAGTGTAATGAGTCTTCGTTTTCCAATTTCTGTTACTCCTGGTAAAGTGGTGGTAGAGATAGAAGACCTATCAAAAGCTTATGGTGATAATTTAGTTTTGAACGATATCAACTTGCTTATTGAGCGGGATAGTAAAACTGCCTTTGTTGGTCAAAACGGACAAGGTAAATCTACTCTGGCAAAAATCATTGTAGGTGAGCTTAAACATGACGGACACCTAAAGCTGGGTCATAATGTACAAATAGGATATTTTGCTCAGAACCAGGCGGAGTATCTTGATGGTAATAAGACCATTTTAGATACCATGATCGATGCCGCAAACGAAAAGAATAGAAGTAAGGTAAGAGATATTTTAGGGTCGTTCTTATTTAGAGGCGATGAAGTAGATAAGTATGTAAAAGTATTATCAGGTGGTGAACGTAACCGTTTAGCTTTGGCAAAAATGTTATTACAGCCTTTTAATGTGCTGGTAATGGATGAGCCTACCAACCACTTAGATATTAAATCGAAGAATGTACTTAAGCAGGCATGCTTAAACTTTGAAGGTACTTTAATATTGGTTTCTCACGATAGAGATTTTTTGCAGGGGTTAACCAACAAGGTATACGAATTCAAAGATCAAAAAATTAGAGAGTATTTAGGTGATGTAGATTTTTATTTAGAGCAACGTAAGGTTGAGAACTTTAGGGCTATTGAGAAAAAGCAGGCTGTTGTTGTCGAAAAGGCTAAACCAAAAGCGTCTAATTCTTTTCAAGATCAAAAAAAGCTAAAAAGCTTAAAAAATCAATTGAGTTCTGTAGAAAGTAAAATAGGAAGTCTTGAAAAAGAGATTAAAGATATCGACCATAACCTCTTGGTAGACTACGATACTACTATTGCCAAGCCTGACTTTTTCGAAGGTTACCAAGCGAAAAAGAAAAAATTGGAAACATTAATGCAGAACTGGGAAACGCTTACAATTGATATTGATGAATTAGCGTAGTACTGTATTTACTGACATACAGTTTTGGCGGTTTCACAACATATTCCACTACTTTCACAACAAACAGGGGTCAGTGAACGATAAAATTTCAGTTTTCAACGTTATTAGTTCAAATTTGTAGGAGAATTCTTAGTGTAAAGAATTTATCAAACCACCATCTTATGAAAAAATTATACTATTTAAGTTTCAGTCTATTATTTCTGACAACCGTTTGTTTTGCAGAAGTATCTAAAAAAGAGAAGAAAGCGTTAATTGATCTTTACGAGACTACCAACGGTAATCATTGGGTAAAGAAATGGGATTTAAAAACTCCGGTTTCTCAATGGCATGGTGTAACGGTAGAAAATGATAAAGTAGTAGAAATTAATTTATTCCATAATAACCTTATGGGAGCAATTTCTTCACAAATAGGAAATTTGGAGAATCTTAAGGTGTTGAATCTTGCATTCAATTCACTAACAGGTGCTTTGCCTGCGGAAATAGCTAGTCTTTCTAAATTAAGAGTATTGAAGTTAGAAATGAATAGGCTTAATGGTGAGTTACCAGAAGGTATTGGTAGCTTATTACAGTTAGAAGAGCTTTCAGCTTTCAATAATTTTTTTACAGGTAAAATTCCAGCTACGGTAGGTAACCTTACAGGTTTGAAAGTATTGAACCTTTCAAGTAATGAGTTTTATGGTGACATACCAAGTTCATTAGGGGCATTATCTCAATTAGAAACGTTAGGTCTATTTGAAAATAGATTAGAAGGAGCTATACCAAGAGATATGGGTAAACTAAGCAAGTTAAAAGAATTGGTTTTGGCAAATAATAGATTTGTAGGTGACATACCTAATGAGTTTGCTGATTTGGCAAGTTTAGAAGTATTTCAAATTCAGAATAATAATTTCAGTTCTTTCAAAGCTCTAGAGTTTTTAGAAACGAAAGAGTATTTGGTGTTTGACTATGATAAAGATGATAGAAAATTAGAGTTTAAAGATGTCAACTTCAGTAAAACCAGAATGGCAGATACGAAGTTCGAAGATATAGAAGAGTAAGAGTAGTTTACACTTTTAGTTAGTTTGGTGAAAGAAAGAGATGTTGAACAGCATCTCTTTCTTGTTTTTTAGCATTATCGCTAGCTATGTATCATAAATGTATTTTTTGCACGTTATAATAAAAGTACTTTTTACACTAGTTCTGTTGAATAGCAGTCTTATAGCGTAAATGGTATGAGTGAAGTTCCCCCAAATAATATAATTTTTTTCAATATGAAAAATGTACTAACCAATGCCTGCTTAATTTTTGTGCTGACCTGCAGTTTTGTGGTCAATGCACAAATACCTAAAAGCGAAAAAGAATACCTATTAGATTTTAATAAAAGTACCATTGGAAATCAATGGCAAAATAAATGGGATGTAAAAGCTGACCCATCTACTTGGTACGGTGTAGAGGTTACTGATGGTCATGTGACAGCATTAAAGCTATATCGTAATAATCTTACAGGAGCTATTCCTGAAGGTATTTCAGCACTTTCTCATTTACAAACATTGAATCTTGCTTTTAACGTTATCGAAGGTAATTTGCCAGATGATATATTTCAATTAGAAAATTTGACATCTATGCGTTTAGAGATGAATAAACTTACAGGTAATTTACCTCAAGATTATTCAAAAATGAAGCAATTAGAAGAGTTGTCAATGTTCAATAATTTGTTGCAAGGTGAAATTCCGAATGGTATAGGAGAAATATCAAACCTAAAATCATTAAATCTTTCAAGTAACTATTTAGAAGGAAGTCTACCGAAGTCAATTGAAAAATTAAGTAAGTTAGAAAGGTTAGAACTTTTTGGTAATAAATTAGCAGGTGCTATTGAAGTAGATTTAGGGCGTTTGGTGAATTTAAAAGAATTGATTCTTTCTTATAACCAGTTCGAAGGTGATTTGCCAACTGGAATGGCAACATTAAGTAATCTAGAGTTTGTACAATTACAGGGTAACGATTTTAGATCTTTAAATTCACTGTTAAGAATGCAAAGCTCGAAACTCGCAGTTTTTGATAGTGACGATGAATTTTTAAATATGAAATTTGGCACAACAGAAGCTAGTAGAACACGTATTGTAGATACTAAATACGAAGATGTGAAACGAAATTAAAAAAACCCGAAAAATTGATAAAAAGAGATGCAATAGCATCTCTTTTTTTGTTTTTAAAATACTGAGGTTGCGACTTTTTTTATGATTACTTTAACCATTACGGCTTTCATTGTCAGAAGTGTTTTTTCGTAGTTTCGCCGATGATTAATTGATTTCCAAAAGTTTCTGGTTAAAGTCTATATAAAATTAAGGTTCAATTTTAACAATACTTTGATTGTTTAAAGACATGAAGAGCTGAATTTAAGACGTTAGTATTGATGTTTTATGGAAATAAAGTTCTGGAAGGGTTATTGAGAATTGAGCTGAAATAGAGTCAAAGTCGTTTCACTTTGAAATTTGGTCGTTTCATTTCATTAGCAAAATTCTAACCGATATTAAAAAGTATTTTTGACCCTGTGTTTTTTAAAATACGCTTATAAATTATAATAAAATGCGAAAAATTATTTTTACCGTTCTAGGTATTTTACTAATAGTAGTATCTTTTTTTCTAGCTGGAGCTATTATTGATAGTAAGAAAACTTTCAAGCCGAAATCTGAAAAGGTAGTGAAAACTGTTTTTACAGAGGTAGTAAAAAATGGCACGGTACCAATTGTAGTATCTGCAAATGGTAATCTAACCGCAAAGCAACGTGTAGAGTTATATGCTGAGGTACAGGGTGTATTTAAAAAAGGAAGTAAGCTATTTAAAGAAGGGCAAGCTTTTCGTAAAGGTGAGACTATTATAAGCATCGATGCAAATGAATATGCGGCAAGCGTACAATCTGCAAAGAGTAATCTTTTTAACCAGTTAACAGCAGTAATGCCTGATTTACGATTAGACTATCCAGATATCTATTCTAAGTGGCAAGATTACCTTTCAAACTTCGATATGTCGAAAACTACTCCGCCTCTTCCAGAATTGGCAACTGAGAAAGAAAAGTTTTTCATATCAGGTAGAGGTATATTGACCAGCTTTTATAATGTTAAGAATTTAGAGCAACGTTTATCTAAATATCGTATCGTGGCTCCATTTTCAGGGGTTCTAACCGAGACCTTGGTAACCGAGGGTACTTTAGTGAGGTCAGGTCAGAAATTAGGAGAATTCATTAATACTGAAATTTACGAACTTGAAGTAGCTATCAGTAAACGTTACACAGATTTATTAAAAGTAGGTGAATCTGTAGAATTGACCAATTTAGATGATAATAGCACGTATAAAGGAAAAGTCACTAGAATCAGCGGTAGTATTGACCAATTAACACAAACGGTAAATGCGTACATAGAAGTTGATGATAAAAATTTAAGAGAAGGTATGTACCTAGAGGCAGATTTAGATGCCAAAAAAGAGGAAGATGCTATTGAGGTAGATAGAGGATTACTTTTAGACGGAAATCAAATATTTGTAGTTAGAGATTCGATACTTGATAAAATAGATGTAGAGCCTGTTTATTTTTCTGACAAGCGTGTTGTATTAAAGAATGTGCCCGATGGCGTTACTATAGTTTCTAAACCAATTAGTGGTGCATTTACAGGAATGGCTGTAAAAATTTATGCTGAACAACCAGAAAACACGAAGGAATAATGCGTAAACTGATAGAATATTTTATTCGGTATCATGTTGCCGTTAACGTAGTTGTAATATCTTTTGCTTTATTCGGTATCGTAGGGGCAAAGGCATTAAAGTCTTCTTTCTTTCCGTTGACGGATTCTAAGAATATTGCCATTACAATTACTTACCCAGGTGCTTCGCCACAAGAGGTAGAAGAAGGTATTGTTCTTAAAATTGAAGATAACTTAAAAGGACTTGAAGGTGTTGATCGTGTAACCTCTACTTCTAGAGAGAATAGTGGTACTATTAATGTAGAGATCGAAAAAGGAGAGAATATCGATTTCATGCTTTTAGAGGTAAAGAATGCAGTAGATAGAGTGCCTACTTTTCCAACAGGTATGGAGCCTTTAATTGTTTCTATTCTAGAGACTGTTCGTCAAACGATTTCATTTGCTATTAGTGGTGAAGATATTCCATTAGCAACCCTAAAAAGTGTAGGTAGAGATATTGAAAATGATTTAAGGGCTATGGAAGGAATTTCTCAAATAGAAATTTCCGGATTCCCAGATGAGGAGATTGAAATTGCTGTTAATGAAAATGACCTTTTAGCATATGGCTTATCATTCTCAGAAGTTGCTAGTTCTGTATCAAATGCCAATATTTTAGTAACAGGTGGTAATATTAAGACCGATGCCGAAGAGTATTTAATACGTGCTAATAACCGTTCATACTACGGTAGCGAATTGAGTAACCTTGTTGTTCGTGCAGATCAATCAGGTAATGTGATCCGTTTAAAAGATGTAGCAATTGTAAGAGATCGATTTGCTGAAAGTCCTAATGCAACATTCTTCAATGGTAATTTATCGGTAAGTACAACTATTACTAGTACCAATAATGAAGATTTAATTGCGGCTGCAGATCAAGTAAATGAATATGTAGATGAGTTTAACGAAAAGTATAACAACATTACATTAGATGTTGTTTCTGATCAGTCTACGACGTTAAATCAAAGAACACAGTTATTGACAGAGAATGCCATAATGGGTATGGTATTGGTATTAATATTTCTATCATTGTTCTTGAATACAAGATTAGCATTTTGGGTAGCTTTCGGTTTACCTGTTGCGTTTTTAGGAATGTTCGTTTTTGCGGGCTTCTTTGATGTAACTATCAATGTACTTTCATTGTTCGGTATGATTATCGTTATCGGTATTTTGGTAGATGATGGTATTGTAATTGCCGAGAATATATATCAACATTATGAAAAGGGTAAATCTCCTGTTCAGGCAGCTGTAGATGGTACTATGGAGGTATTGCCTCCAATTATATCGGCGATTATTACAACAATATTAGCCTTCTCTATATTCTTGTTCTTAGATAGTAGAATTGGTGAGTTTTTTGGTGAAGTATCGGTTATTGTAATCTTGACATTAGTGGTGTCGTTAGTAGAGGCCTTGGTTATTTTACCAGCTCACTTAGCACATTCAAAAGCATTACAGCCAATAGATAACAAGCCGAAAAGTGGATTAGCAAATGCATTTGCAAAGCTTAGGGTAATCAATGAATTTGGTGACCGATTAATGGTATGGATGCGTGATAAATTATATACTCCAGTATTACGTTTCTCAATGAATCATAAAATATTCATGTTTGCTGTATTTGCATCGGCATTCATTCTAACATTAGGTTCTGTAGGTGGTGGTATTATTAGAACGGCATTCTTTCCAAGAATTGCCAGTGATAGAGTAGGTATAGAGTTAGAGATGCCAAACGGTACCAACGAAAAAATTACAGATTCTATAATCTCATTAATAGAAGAAAAAGCCATGATTGTCAATAAAGAATTGACAGAAGAGTATATTGTTGGGTCTGATAAAGATGTTTTTGAAAATGTAATCAAAAGATTGGGTCCGGGTTCATCTTCAGCAGTTTTGACGATTAACTTGTTACCAGGTGAAGAAAGACCAAACGAAATTTCTGCCGATATGGTTACCAGTAGGTTAGAAGAACTAGTTGGTCCGGTTGTGGGTGTAGAAAGTCTTATTTATGGTTCTGGTGGTAACTTTGGTGGATCGCCGGTTTCAGTTTCCTTATTGGGTAACAACATAGAACAGTTAAAAGCTGCAAAGGCAGAATTAAAGGGAATATTGACTAAAAATCCAAGATTAAAAGATATTGCAGATAATGACCCAGCTGGTATAAAAGAGATTCGATTGACTTTAAAAGAGAATGCTTATTTATTGGGGTTAGATCTTCAAGCATTAATGACTCAAGTTCGTGCAGGTTTCTTCGGGGTACAGGCACAACGATTCCAAAGGTCACAAGATGAGATTAGGGTTTGGGTTCGTTACGACAGAGATGAGCGTTCGTCAATTTCTAATTTAGATGATATGCGTATCGTAACTCCGTCAGGTGATCGAGTTCCGTTAAGTGAAATTGCAGATTATACAATTGAACGTGGCGATGTAGCTATCAATCGTTTAGAAGGTAGACGAGAAATTCAGATTTCTGCCGATATGAAAGATGTAAAGGATAGTCCAACAGAAATCATGACCGAAATTCAGAATGTACACATGCCAGAGATACAGTCAAAATATCCAACGGTAAGTGCATCATATGAAGGTCAGAATAGAGAATTAGAGAAACTTACAGGCTCATTAAAGTTGGTTGGTTTTACGGTAATATTGTTAATCTATATCACCATTGCATTTACATTTAGAAGTTTCAGTCAGCCATTAATGCTACTATTGTTAGTGCCATTTAGTTTTACGGCAGTTGCATGGGGACACTGGATCCACGATTTTCCAATAAACGTACTTTCTATATTAGGAATCATTGCATTGATAGGTATTATGGTGAACGATGGTCTGGTGCTTATCGGTAAGTTCAATTCGAATTTACGAGAAGGTATGACTTTTGATAATGCCATTTTCGAAGCAGGTAAATCTAGATTTAGAGCAATTTTCTTAACATCGATAACCACTATCGCAGGTTTAGCACCATTAATGTTAGAGACCAGTAGACAAGCACAATTCTTAAAGCCTATGGCAATCTCTATTGCTTATGGTATAGGTATTGCTACGGTACTTACCTTATTGATGTTACCATTGTTCTTATCGTTCAGTAATAACTTAAAAGCTCAGAATTTATCTTTCGCTTCAGGTCATAAGATTACGAAAGAAGAAGTAGAAAGAGCGATTAAAGAACGAAAAGAAGCTGCTCATCTAGAAGGTCATTCGCAAGAAGCAATTGAAGGTGGTGAACATCAAGAGCAAATAGAAGGTGGTTCACACCCATTTAAGAATATAGATAAGTTATAATGATTAGATTAAGATTCATCACATTATTGGTATTTCTCCCTATTTGCACAATTTTTGCACAAGAGAAAACACTTTCAAAAGAAGAGGCGGTTATAAAAGCCTTGGAAAATAATTACGGAATTGAGATTGCGAAAGGTCAGGTTGATATTGCAGAGAATAATGCCAGTATTTTAAATTCAGGGTATTTGCCTACTTTGACAGGTACCGCTGGAGCTGATTATAATAGAGATGATTCAACAATTGAATTTCCTGGTAGAATTTTGACAGAGGATGGTGTAGATGTAATTGATCCAATAACAGGAGAGCCTACTCCATTTCCTGACACCGATATTTATAAAGCTGAAGCTCAACGTTATTCTGCAGCTCTTACTGCTAACTACACATTATTTGATGGAATGGGTAGATTTTATAATTATAAAAAATTAAAAGAACAATATAATTTAAGTACGCTACAGGCTAGGGAGACTATAGAAAATACCATGATTCAAATGTTTACGGTATATTTTGAAATTGCTAGACTTACAGAGAATAAAAATGTACAAAAGCAAGCATTGGAAATTTCTACGGATAGAATTCAGAGAGCTGAATATTCATTTGAATATGGTCAAAATACAAAATTAGATATATTGAACGCTCAGGTAGATATGACTAATGATAGTATTAATCTATTGAATACAGAGCAGCAATTGGCAAATGCAAAACGCGATTTAAATGTGGTGTTAAATCAAGATTTAAGTTCTCAGTTTACAGTAGACACAACCATTGTATTTATACCAAAGTTTCAGATCATAGAGTTTATGGATCAGGCAATCACTAATAATGTTGCGGTACTACAAACGGAATCAAATTTAAGTATTAATGAATATGATATTAAAGTAAGTAAATCTGGGTATTTACCAACTGTTGGTCTTTCCGGTTCTTATGGGTGGAATTTAAATCAAAGTGCAGCTTCAGCATTCTTTCCTGGATCAAACAATGAAACTTATAATTTTGCTTTAGGAGCAAGCCTTACATGGAATCTCTTTGATGGTGGTAGCACTACGGTAAGTGTTAAGAATGCCAAGATTACATACGCTAATCAAGAATTACTACGCAAGCAGGTAGAATTAGAGGTGAGCAGAGATATGCAGAATGCAATGGCATTGTATGAGAATCTTTTAAAAATATATCAGATTCAAGAGCAGAATGTATTTACCAACCAAAACAATTTTGAGCGTTCTAAAGAGCAGTTTCAATTAGGGAGTATTACATCGATAGAATTTAGACAGGCGCAAATCAATTTGTTGAATGCGCAGACTAATAAGAACTTGGCAAAGTACGATGCAAAGTTGGCAGAGCTTCAATTATTGCAGCTTACAGGTCAGTTATTGAATATAGAATTGTAAAAGGCTTAGAGATTTTAACCTCGATTGTCGAGTAATTTAATTAGGGAATAACATGTATAGCGATAGAACAAATGGCGAGCTTATAGAGATTCTGGATCAACATTCATTACTCACTTTTGAAGCGCAGTTAAGTTTGCGAGACGAGCTTGAAAAACGAGCTGTTGTGGTAGATTTAAGTGGTTTAGAAGCAACTATTGCCAATAAGCTAGCTCAAATCAACAATCTAGAATATTTAAAGGATTTCGGATTTCAAGCAAATAAATCGGCAGACGGATTGGTGGTTACTAGAACAAATAAGGCATTGCTAACCGATGTACTTGCTGTAATCGTTGGTCTATTGGTATTCTTATTAGGTATTTATGGCTGTATCAACTTGGTATATACTTTTATAAACGGCGATGAGCTAGACGTATTTACCTTGGCATATAAATTTGCCATGGCAGGTCTAATTTTTATAGGAATAAGCTTTTTCAGCGGGTTACAACGATTGTTTGATTTCTACGGATTCGAATTGAGTAAGTTTAACGGACTGGTAACTTTAAAAAAGCGTTTTGATGTGAAGTTAGAGGAAATCAAGGTAAATCCTTCAGACATTCATTTAGATACTGATGAAGATATACTTTCCTTAAAATTGGGTCACGATACTATTTTTACTTCTAATGGCGGTAATTTAATACAGAGCCTAACCTTAAAAGAGCTTGCAAAAGAATTAAAATCATAAATTACAGTCATGTTCGAGCATTATTTTCAATGTCCGTATTGCTGGGAAGAAGTGTCTATGCTGTTAGATCCATCAATCTCACAACAGACCTATGTTGAAGATTGCGAAGTATGCTGTAACCCTATAGAGGTTACTCCACAGTTTCAAGATAATGAACTAATCGGTTTTGATGTTCAGAGTATAGAACAATAATTATTCTGGTATTGCAATTTCACCACCAAAAGTATCATCTTTATCCACAGATTTTGGATTGCCGTATACGGTAATCGATCCACCTGCTTTTACTTTAGCAATGACTGCTTCACTAGCATAAACTTCTGCGCTGCCACCAGATAGCACAATTACAGTACTACTTTTGGTCTTTAGACCTTTATTAAAAAGTCTACCTCCTGTATTGATCATCACTTCTTGATTACCACTAGTGCCAGATAATTTTATTTCACTACCGCTTGTGCTCTTTGCCGATACATTATTATAGGCAATATTTAAAGTAATGGTACTGGCATCTTGGGCTTCAATAGCTAAATCTGTACCAATGACTAATCCGGTAGAAACAATACGAGAGTTCTTATTTGCATCAATAACTGAAAGTGCTTCGGTAAAGAAAAGTTTAATGTTTAAGATGGAGTTCAGTACAGATTCCCCAGAGCACATTTTTAGTCGTAAACGACCGTCGTTTTCGGTAATGCTCAAATCTTTTTTATTCTCGGTAGATATTTCAATTTTATTCTCTTCGCCTTTCACTAGGGTAACACTAATTCTATCATATACTCGAAGCTCTGTATATTTCTCTAGAGAAATAGTTGCGACGCCTTGCCCGAAAGTAGTCAAGGTATAAAAGCAAATACAAGCAAAAAGTAGAATTGATCTCATGTAGCGTTGACTATTTAATAGTACAAAGTTAAGGTACAAATGGGTTTGTATCACAAAAGGGCAGAAGGGGATTTTACTTGTGATATTTTATTCAATTTTGAAAAATGATAGGTTCAAGCAAAACGCATTGTCAGTTCGAGTGTTTTTGAAAGAAGCGTAGCGTATTTTAAAAATGTATCGAGAACAGGTTTGGAACATGCGAGCTTCTCGATACATATTTCTTCGTGCCTTGAAATTCACTCGAAGTGACATTTGAGATAGACAAAAAAAAATAGATGAATCGGAAACGCATTGTCAGTTCGAGTGTTTTTGAAAGAAGCGTAGCGTATTTTAAAAATGTATCGAGAATAGGTCTGGAGCACGCGAGCTTCTCGATACATATTTCTTCGTGCCTTGAAATTCACTCGAAGTGACATTTGAGATAGACAAAGAAGAATAGATGAATCGGAAACGCATTGTCAGTTCAAGTGTTTTTGAAAGGAGCATGGCCTATTTTCAAAAATATATAGAGAACAGGTTTGGAATACGCTATTACATAAACCCTTTTTAAAAGTTAAATAGCACCTTAAACAGAGGTAGGTTTTGCAGTTTTGTTATCTTAAACGATAGTTTGTTCATTGTTGCATATATGAAAAAGAAATATCTCTTTGTTGTGTTATTTGTTATTGTTGGTATCGTTGGTTTTGCCGGTGCAGAATACTTTCCGGTAGCTGAAAATAATGACATTCCCGCTACTGTAGATTCAGTTGCCACGCGTAGGGATCTTCGCAGAAGTTTCTTTGATAAACGGGAGATTTTAGTGGTATATGGTGCAAAAGATACTGCATTGCAACAGCAATATAAAAATATTCTTCATGAGCTTTCTTTAAAGGAGGTTTCCAAATCTTGGCGCAGTGTAAAGGTCAGTTACCAAAATGTTGCTGAGGTAAGCAAAGAATCATTGAGCAATAGCATTGTTTTTTTGGTAGGTGCCGTAGATGAGAATCCGCTGATAAAAAAATACATGGGTGATACCCCTTTTCAGGTTTCACACTCAGAAATAAAAATAGGGGCGAAAGAAGTACCCAATAACAATTCTATATTGGGAGTCTGTTTTTATCCGAATCCCACAGATCCTAAAATACCTTTTAGTTTTTTAACTGGTACAGATGCACAAGAAGTATTTTCATTATTTGCGGAAAAAGTAGCTGAACGAGGTCAGTCGTTCTACCGCCAGAATTTAGAATATGAGGTGTATGTGAATAAAGAGCGATTGGTCATGGGTGATTTCAATACCAATTGGGGAATTGAAGGATCTACATTTTTCAATTTTGCCACGGGTACCAGAGTTTTGTTAGATACGGATGATTTTAAATTTATAAACCACCAAAAAGCTATTGAACCAGCAGATGTTGCTACTTGGCAAGCCAAGGTTATGGCATCAAAAGCAACCATTGTCGATTTTGTACATGGTAATAGTGTACCAAAAATTACTTATAATTTTTATACTTGTACAGAAGAGAAGGGTTTGATGACGGGGAATACCGATCACTCTACTTTTGATACAGTTACAAATTCGGTACATACAATTGTCAATAAAATCTATGACAATAATAACATCGGTAGAGATAATGCCTTGGTACTGCACAACCTTATTGGTAAGAGTGATAAGAATATAATTACATTAGGTCTGCCAATTTATTTTACAGAAACCTGGCAAATGAAAGGCTACCAATATTGGGCGGCAAGATTGGTAGAATCTGAGAATACGTTTACAATAGCAGAACTGTTAGATAATTCTTTTATGGAGATGGAATCATCACTTATTAGAGATTGTATGGCAGGGGCATTTACCGATTTTCTAATTACAACCTGGGGAAAAGATACGTACCTAAAACGTTACAAAAATGCATCAATCTCTGAAGGGGAAATAAAAACCCTGGAAGTAAAGTGGCAGAATTATTTAATGGGATTACCAAAAGCACATCCGAAGAAAAAAACGGAAAAGAAAAAATTACCCTACTTAAAAGGTTTCAATTTTGCACATGAAGGCTATAGTATTTACAATGGCTATGGTTCTCAAAAAGCCACGGAATCTTTATTGAAGCAAAAGAATATGGGCAGTAATGCCATGGCAATTGTACCATATACTGGCATTAACGATATAAATACACCTACGCCCTTACATTTTAGTGATAATGCCGGTAGTGAGAATGATGATGCTGTTGTGCATGCCGTTTCTATGGCAAGTGATATGGGTATGTATACGTTATTAAAACCTCAAATATATGTTGGTGGTAGCTGGCCAGGTGGTATAGATATGCCTACAGATGCGCAATGGGACAAGTTTCATGATTACTATTACCGGTGGATTCGCCACTACGCATTTTTAGCAGAAATTCATGAGATGGATGCCTTATGTATTGGAGTGGAGTTCACCAAAGCTACATTGTCACAACCCGATGCTTGGCGTGCGATGATTAAGAAAACCCGAGCACTGTATTCTGGGCAACTGACCTATGCTGCGAATTGGGGAGCCGAATTTGAGAAAATTGAGTTTTGGGACGATTTAGATTTTATTGGTTTAAACTCTTATTACCCATTGAGTAAAAAAGACAATCCTACGAACGAAGAATTAAGTCTGCAGTTCGATACGGTAAAGACGAAAATTAAAAAGGTCTACGATCATTTTAAAAAGCCCATTGTATTTACTGAAATAGGCTTTAGAAGTGTTGAAACCCCATGGAAGAATCCGCATGCTGAGGCAGACGATACCATTAACGAAGAAGCACAGCGCAGATCTTACGAAATCATTTTTGAAGGCATACAAGACGAACCTTGGTGTCAAGGTATACTGTGGTGGAAATTCCCCAGCTACATCGAATACCGAGGTGAGCATAACAGTGCTTTTACACCCAATAACAAATTGGCAGAAGAATCGGTGCGCGATTGGTTCACCAAATAAAATGTATCTGGGTTTTGAATAGAGTAAAATCAGTTTGTATGTGTCTGATTTGCCGTGTGTGGTTTTCTATTTATCCTAAAATATTTCCGCTTTTTATCCTATTGTAATCCAACAGAAAAACTTCATAATAGTCTAAGGTTGTTTTAGATGGCATTATAGACGGTTGGGTTAGTAATACCATTCGTTAGTCATATTACGCAATACCTTTGTACCATAGAAAAAAACAATTCTAAAAACTTAAAAACATACATAATGAAAAACATTAAAATTTTATCTGCAGTGGTCATCGTGGCCGTCACCTTTATGTCATTTATAGGAATAGAAAAAAATAAAGAAACCGAAAAGGCTGAAATCACCGCGATTTTCGATGATTGTGTTATCGATTTAGAAGCACAATTAGAGGCATCTTTAAAGATGGACGAATTAAACGCCAGTGACATTCAAGTGATAGAAATCAATGAAGAAATCAACTTAGGTTTCGATGCCTTTGAATATTTGCCAATAGATTTTAATGCCTATGCAGGTACAGAATTAACAGCGGAAGATTTTGAAATATTTGAAAACGAAGAAATAGTAGATTTAGGTTTTGATACCGCAGCATATTTGCCAACAGAGTTCAATGCCTATGCACTTTAAGAAGTTAATGTAGTTTAAATTAAGTTGGTCTTCGCTTGGGTGAAGACCAACTTTTCGTGGGTTACGGTTACAAACGTTTATTAAGGTATATTTGAGAGATACCGATTAGAAAAGAAGTTACATGACATTAACAAAAGTAAAACAGGGCGAGGTAATAAAGACAGCGCTATTGTTAGGTATTCTGGTATCATTACCTAAAACCATTTATTTATATAATGGTATTATGGAGGGGAATTTAGATTTCTCTATGTCTTGGGTAACAGATTTTCTATACCGTTACCTATTCTTCTTTTGTTTCTCTTGGTCTGTTATACAGCTCAATGCCAACATTGATTACGATAGTTTTAAATGGCCTCCATTTTTAAAATGGATTGTTATTTTAATTATTAACGTTGTGGTGTTATTTATGGTAATTAATGTAATTAAGCTGTGCTACCCGCTTATAAATGGTAGGGTTTTAGAATCTCGTGAAGAAGGATGGATCAATTTTACATTTATAAATTTAGCTACAGTATTATTTTTTATTGCGCGATTGTTACGTGTAAGTACCGATAAGCAAGAGAGTAGAATAGAGAACGAACAGTTAAAACAGCAGAATTTAGAGAATGAACTCGCGGCATTAAAAAACCAGATCGATCCTCACTTTTTGTTCAATTCGCTAAATTCTTTATCGTCCTTAATTAGAGATAATGAAAATGCCACCAAGTTCGTAAATAAGCTGTCGTATATGTATCGCTATATATTGCAGAGTGGCGAAACTAACTTGGTTTCAACAAAAGAAGAGTTGAAGTTTTTAGATTGTTATACCTTCTTGATGAAAACCCGGTATAGAGATCGTATTGAGATAGACGTAAATATCGATGAAGAATTTATGGATATGAAAATTCCGCCATTGGCATTGCAGTCATTGGTAGAAAATTCGGTGAAGCATAACGAAATTTCATCGACCAACCCATTGACCGTAAAAGTATACTCTAACGGAGAATCATTAGTTGTAGAAAACCCCATTCGAAACCGTAGTACATTGGCAGAGGGTATGGGAACCGGACTCTATAATTTGAAGAAGCGGTATTCTCTTTTATTGAAAAAAGAAGTACTGGTAAGTACCGAAAATGATATTTTTAAAGTAGAATTACCTTTAAAGCAACCAGCATGAAAGTAATACTAGTAGAAGATGAACTTGCTGCAAGCGATAACCTAACATATCTGCTAACGAAGATCAACCCTGCAATAGAGGTTGTAGCAGTTTTAGATACCGTAAAGGCTACCGTAGCATATTTTTCAAAGCCACATGAAGGTGTTTTGGTGTTTATGGATATTCATTTGGCAGACGGCATATCTTTCGAGATTTTTGACCAGGTAGAAATCAACATACCTATCATATTTACTACGGCATATGATCAATATGCATTAAAGGCATTTAAGGTAAACAGCATTGATTATTTATTGAAGCCGATAGACCAAGAAGAATTGTCAGATGCCTTAGATCGTTTCGAAGCTCAAAATCAGCAAAAAGGTATCGATGAGCAACAAATGCAAAGTTTAATGCAGCTCATTCAGCACAAACCCACAAATTTTAAACAAACATTCTTAGTAGGGCTGGGCGACCAATTGTTGCCGGTAAAAACAGCCGATATTGCCTATTTCTTTATTGATACAGGTCTTGTAAAAGCTGTAACGGTACAGGAACGTTCGTATGTGCTCGACATTAAATTAGAAGACATAGAAGAATCTTTAGACCCCGAAGTGTTCTATAGGGCAAACAGACAATTTATAGTGCGTAGAGAGGCTATAACCGCTATTAAGTTTCATTTTAATAGTAAGTTATTGGTAGATGTTCACCCTGTGTGTAGCGAGCGTATAGTAGTGAGCAAGGCAAAAGCATCGGAATTTAAAAATTGGGTAGGCTCTTGATTAAGCGTTACTAGAAAAGAAACCTACACTACTGATTTTCAATTTTATCGATCATCTCTTTAAAAAGGTTCAATAAAAATTTCAGTTTATCTGGGTCACCTGCGGCGGTAAATTTTTGGTTGGCAATTTTGACTCCGTACCAATCCTGTTTACTGGTTTCATTAAGAATCCAGTCTAGGTTCATAGAGGCAATAGAAGTATTGGAAATGTCAATTTCAACCTCCCATCCAGGATTATCTATATTGGTAATTTGTATAACCTCTCCATGTTCCCAATCACCATCACAATTGTCTTTAAACCAATCTTGTATCCAATCTAAAATATCCATGTGTTATGCTTTCGTGAACTTGAGTCGTAATTGTGTAATGTGCTAATATAGGTTTTTAGAGGGATTGAAAATTTATTTCAACGTATGCTGTAACAAATATGTTCAATAAGCTACCAATTAGTAGTTGCTATATATAATTCCCATTATGATGAAAAAATTAAAGACTTCATATTATTGGCACATGGTTATATTTTTGATTATGAACTTATTAGCGTTCGGGTATTTTTTTGAGTTGGGCGAGAAATTTGGAACGGCATTAGCAAAAACACATTAAATCATATACTATGAAATTCTTAAAATATTTTTTACTTACTATTGGCGTTTTAGGCTTGGTTGCTACTATTTTAAATGTTTTTTATTTTAAAGATGCTTCAAGTAGTAATATTTACAGTGCCGCAGGATGTATTTACCTAATTTGGATATCGTTCAAAGTCGAAAAAATGATCGCTCAGCTAAATTCAAAAACAAGGAGCACTTAGGGTAACGTGTATTTCGCAATGCGCCAAACGCATCACGCAAAATAAAAAGCGCGCAGCGCAAAACCATTAATTCAATAGCAAACTAGCTCACTAACAAACTATTTCACTAACCCACTATCGAACTTATTAATCATCTATCTCTGCATCCGGTAATTCCAGAATGGTCGAAGTAGATAACGCATTACCCGCAATCCCTTTAATAGAACCGAAGAGTACGTTTATATTTTCTTGTACACCCCAAATTTGCTTCTCACGAACTGCAAAATTCTTGAACGCCGCTTTCTTTTCGTAGTTCAGTTGCTTAATCATAGAATCGTAGTTCTCTATAATTCTATTAATGTTCTGTACAAACTCGTTACTGGTAAGGTAAGAATATAGCAGCTCCATCTTATCACCTTTATTCTCGTCCGAAGATTTAATAGATTGAGTTTTTAAAAGCAACTCACGCAGTACAAGCGATACACTTTTTACCTCGTTGAATCCGCAGATCCACACGCCGTTTTTCTCTCCAAACCGTTCCATATCTGGTGGAAAAGTTTCTGTTACAATCACCGCAATATCTGCCTTGCAGTTTATTTGATCTTGCTTTAATTTATTAATCCAGTCGTTACTAAAATTCTTGGTTCGCTTACTCTCATATACAATAGAGCCGCAGGTTTGCTGTAGCGAGTTAATAACCGTTTGCACGCAATCTGCACCACGTACGCCTTTGCCCACTTCATCTATATCATCAAAAGGGTAGGTAGCACGTAACAGCTCTTCTAAAGCTAATTCTTGCACCTCGCCCTGCATTTGCATAGAACCTTGCTCCGCCTTGCGCTTCATTTCATCAATAAGCTTCTTTTGGTCTTCTAGCTGCTTTTGGTATTCCTTCTCTTTCATCGCCATAGACTCGCGTTCTTTGGCTTTGGCTTTTTCTTCGATTTCTGTCTGCTTCTCCAGCAATTCTTTTTGCACGTTCAGCTTTAGATCCTCTGCTTTTTCTTTAAGCTCGTTCTCTCGTTTAAGCAAATCTATTTCTTGTGAACGTAATGCCCTGTTTTCCTCTTTCTTTTTCTCGTTCTCTTGTTGCAGGGCTTTTAACTTTTGCTCAAAAGACTCATTGGTCTGCAGTTGTATTTTTTCAGATTCTTTGGCAAGGCGTTGTGCAAGTTTTTCTTTAAAAAGCTCGTTTTCCTTCTCCTTTTTCTTCTCAAACTCTTCTACTTCTAGAGCCAGTTTATTACGCTCTTTATTAAAGATCTCTGCCTGTTCCGCTACCTTACGCTCGTACTCTGCCTTAAAATGCGCCTGCATTTTACCAGATAACGCCTCTTCAACATCAAACTCATGCGCACAATTAGGACACTTAATTTTATCTACCATTATTTATAACATACCAAATTCAACTATAAAAATACAGAACCCGTACCAAGCTTACAATATTTGGCGGCACTCTTATGAAATGAAAATTTGTAATAAGCGTAGTATTTTGATTTACTGACAATTGTCATATGATGCCTTGCAACTTCATTATATTTTTGTTACTCTAAAATAACCGACCTATGATATCACAGATGATACCCCTTGTTAATTGGAGCTATGGCGTAATTCTTATAGCCATTTTCGCAGCCGTATGTTTAGGACTTGTACTTATAGTGCTAAATTTAATGAAGAACGATAAGAAAAAGCAAGAGTAAATTTCTTATTGATACAACACATACCTAGGCGGCACCAGCCCATTTAATCGCATGGATACCAGCATTTGTGCCCTGTGGTGCGTAATATGGTCTGCCAATAGCATATAAATTTGTCGTTTGGAGCGTGTAAGTCCAAAATAATCCAATTCATTATCTAACTGTTCAGGTGCAACATCTTGTAAAAGGGCAATGGCTTCTGTAAACGTTTGGTCTATACGAGCCATCATTTCTGCCTTTGTTTTATTGGCAGGCTTAAAAACGGTGTCCGTTTGGTATACGCGTGCTTCTCGGTCGCCTATAAGTGACTGACTGTGCCAATCTAGTGCATACCCAATATGCATTAAATTCTCAGAAAAACTCAGGGACTCATCTGTTGCTTTATACCCATACTTCTCTTCGGGCATCATATCGGCAACTAGTAATAAGTACTTGCGTGAGTTTTCTAATCGCTCTATGGAGTCTTCAATGAATTTGTCTTGTTGGGCTAGAAGACAAGTTGTTGTAAATAAGAGGAAGGTGATAAGTGTGATTGTTTTTTTCATGATGATTGATGATGAGGTGAACAACTAATTTACTTCATTTGGGACAATGCACAGCCATTTTCACGTTCTTCTTGAGTTAATGTCCAAATATTGATGACTTTTTCAGTTAAGTTATTTTCATTATTTGGGGCTACCAGTTCCACTTCTGCAATACTTTCTGTAGCAATGGTATACGTGTCATGTTCCAATAAATAACCGTTTACATATACAGGGTTATTTTCATCCAAATCCAGAAAGGTGTTCAGCTCAGCTTGTGTTTTAGAGGCTATTTCCTTTTTTAATTTTGCAAACAGAATACCATTTGCCGTAAGATTATAAAAATGCGTTTCGCGACTAGGTTTATCTTTTATTACGCCTATTTCTTCAATGTCTTCCTTTGAAGTGATAATATTTTTATTGGCGATGATATGCTCATCAATCAATAGCATTGGGCAGCTGATTTTTGCTGCTTGTGGGAGTTTGTTGAAACTGTCTTGGGCATAAGCGCTTAAATAGAATAGGGTAAATACTAAGAAGATAAAGTTTCTTTTCATAACGAAATTATATTGAGATGCTCCACTAATGTATTCTATTTTTCAAAAGCGACTACTCATTAAGCTAATTCCCTGTATATGCTCTGTAATTTACAATATCTATAAAAAAGAGGCCGCCTAACTATTTAGAAAGAACAAGATTTACCACCCTTCAGGCAATGGGTCTAATAACTGCACTATGGGTGATGGTAATTGGTCTCCCGGTAACTTATGCAGAATATTGGCAAATTCACGCTCCTGAAATCCAAGGGCCGCATTCCAATATAACTCGTTAGCTCTTCCGGTACGCAGCGGTCTAATTTGACTGCCAGGCCATTCTTCTTCACCCAGAATAAAAGGTGTAATGTAATCTATGGCAAGTCGTATACTTCTACCTTCGGTGCTGCGATAGGCAAAAAGGTCAAAATCAAGATGGCGACCAAGGCGGGCAACACCTACTAGCGCCCGTGCACCGTAAATACTATAGCTTAATGCATTTGTACGAATAAGTTCTTGCGGTTGGCGACCATCTATAAAAACCTGTCCAAAAATACGTGCAGGCATGCGTTCAAGAAAGGCACGTGCAATATCAGGTTTTTCACCGTAGAGCGAAAAGAGGATTAGATGCTGATTATACCAAGCACCATGGTTATTAGGCTGCATAGCTTCTTCAATACCTTCCGGACTTTCCACCATCCAGGTAGCTAGTTCGCCAAACCACTTACGCAGTTCGGTTTGGTCTTTATTTGTCCAGCCAGAAAAGTCCTCTAGCAGAATGGCACAATCAACCATCCAATCCATTCGGTTAGATTCTAGTATGCCACCACTACTGTTATAGTCATGACCACGGCGTTTTTGACCATAGCGAAAATTAGGGTTCATTCTAGTTTCAGGATCTAAATACCAAGCACGAATTTGCTGCACGGCACGTTCGGCATACTTTTCTTCGCCCGTGAAATACCAAGCAGGAACAAGAGAAGTTACCGCTTTGTTCATTGCCTCAAGCCTAGAGACATCAGAGGTACGGCGATCTGGGTTGGTAACTCCGTCACGCCAAATGTAAGGACCATCAGGGTTTTCAGCATCTGGCCACCAATATGGGCTGTAGCTGAAGTAATCATGAGCGTCGCCACTTGGTGGCAAAGCACCTTCTGCTACTACATTTACAATAGGTTGCTCAAGTGCAGCATCTGCTTCTTCAACGATTTTTTTCAAAGCAGCCACCAAAGCAGCATTACCCGCTGCAAGCTCTTTTTTTATTCGAGGAAGTTGATCACCTTGACCAAGTAATAAAGATGGTGTGGTATTGGTGCTATTATTTTGAGGAAAGATTGAAAGGAATGAAAATAGGAAAATGATAGTAATTGCAAACTGTCTCATAATAGTTTAGTGGTAATAGGTTTTTATAGCAATACTTAATATCTGTTACTTATGAAGTTAAGCATTCATTTCTTCATACTTTCTTTTTTCTTAGATAAGTGCTTACGGCAGAGACAAGTAATGCAATGACAAGTAATAGCATTCCATAAAAAGTCAAATCGTCAGATTCACCTTCGCTTTCTCGTCCATAAATTGCTAAGGCTAGTCCAGTAATAGATAGTATGATTGAGATAATGCTTAGTAGTTTATGTTTTTTCATGAAGTAAATTTCGATAGCAAGATTATAATGAAAATTGTAATCAACAATCTAATTAGATTTATCATCTTACTTTATGCTTATAGCGTATACCAAAAATGCTATTAATGCACAGAAATAGCTGTTTTCAATAAGATGCTATTGAAAATAGTGATAATTGCTATCATATTGCTGTAAAATGGGGAGAAATTATTGAGTGGGTGTGTTTTGGTGAACAGGTTTTACGGGACAGGTTTGAAATTGATTGGGATGCTTTTAAATAGATTTTATGTAACGGTTATGTATAAGGATAGTTGCGGGTTTGTATGCGAGGATTTTCCGAAGGAAAATCAGATGCAGGCAAACACGCAATTGCCTTTGATTAAGCACTAAGCCGCAATTATTTTTATACGGTGTTATATGCTGCCTTTTTATCTTCTAAATAGTTCAGAATATTCCTCTTCATATTCATCAAATAAGTTATGTGTTTCAATAATCAGATTTCTAATTTTTATCAAAGAATTTTCATCTAGTTGATTAAACTCTTGAATTATATCATTTTCTTTAAATCGAAATTTTGTAAACGCAAAACCTTCTAGGTCAACTGAATTCCATTCTGCGTGAACAACCATATTTCTTAAACGTCCAGATTCTTTCAAATCTTCAATCATTTTCTTGTGAGTTGATACTTCTTTATCTACAATGTTTTGCATATATGAAGAATACCTGTTAAACAAATCGACTTTGGCAGAATAAGTCATATTATGAGTTAGTAATACTCCCTTTGAATCACTTCTTTCACTAATTAACAACCAAATAAATGATGTAAGTCTCTCTTCTAATAAATTAAATTCAAAAATAAGATGTCCTACGTGAGACGAAATAAGTTCTAAAAATTCTTCATTATTGTCCTCTAGGTTTTTCGTTAAGAATGAAAACTGTTCTAATGGAATTTTTTTTGATTTCATTTAAAGTCGCATTGGTTTTTGTGGTTGCATATAACGGTTACGTATAAGAATAGTGCGGTTTTGTGTGCGAGGATTTTCCGAAGGAAAATCAGATGTTACAAACACGCAACGACCTTTGTTTTGTCACTAAACCGCAATTATTTTTATACGGTGTTGTAACCAGTTTTTATTCCAATATTTTCATTCTTAGCTTATTTACTAAGTCAGATACTTCAACGCTCAACTTTTTGTAAGAATCAGTAATTTGTTCTTGACTTTTGTTAGCTAAGAAAAATAGTTTTGAAGATATTTCATATAATAGTTTTATTAGTTCCGAATTTTTGTCGAGTTTATTATCCGACAACCATCTTTTAATTGCACTATCTGAAAGACCAGTTATTTGAATATCTAAACCTTTTTGGTTGATAATCTTAATTACTTCCCTTTGAAGTTCTATTCTGTTATTAAATTCGCTCATATACTAAATAAAATTCTTTGAAACCAAGTTCTGATTATATCTAATTCCGACAAAACCATTTCAGTTTCTTTTTGTGTGATTAATTTCCCTATTCCTCTGGTTGATAATATGCGAGCTCTTTCTAATACTTTAAAAGTATCACTTGAAATTTCAAGTTTATTTGATTTTAAATGTAAAGCGGAATATCTTGAGAAATTGTAATCCTTTAAGTGACCTAATGAATAACAAGATGCAAAATTCCTTATTGCTAAAAAAATCATTGATAAATCAAATATTACTGAGCTGTTAGATTCGTTTATTGATTTTACAGAATCATTAAATAAGTTTGAAAATTTTTCCAAATCTCTCCTAGAGTTTAAATATAAATTTGGTTTACCCCATTTTTTAAACAAATTTGATTTATTAGTACTAAAAACTAACTTTGATTCAATAAACAAATGCCAAGCAAAAGGATTTCCTTCTTGCCACATTTCTTTTAGTCTTTTTACTGTGTAAACAGAAAATTTATTTATGTCGAAATTAGAATTGTCTTCTCCATTTTCAATAATAGCTAACAAGTCAACATCAGACAGTTTGTCAATTTCTCCTCTACAAATAGACCCGAAAATATAAATATACATTGGTCTATCTTTTATTATATCTCTTTAGTAAAATTGACATAAATAGACCAAATGCAATAATTCTAATTATGTAAATTATACTTAGGTAAACGTCTGAATAATCTGCTGGCTTTTCGATACTCAAAAATATTTGAGGCATTTTCACAAACGAAGTCCAATAACTTGAAATTTCATTTAAATTTCCAAATTTGAATACGTCATAAATTGTCATCAAAAGCCATAACAGTAGTCCTGAACGAAGAAGTTTTATAGTGCTTTCTCCATTTCCCCAAACAAATGCTTGCATTTTGAACCTAAACCATTTTAAATAAGCAAAGAATCTATTCTTACCTTTATATTTATTTCGGTAGTATGCCTCGTTGCTTTTCCAAGATTTTTTAAGATGAGATTCTCTTGCTTCTAGTTCGATTTGTATTGCTTTATTTGCAGATTCAGCGTCTCCTAAACCTTGAAAATTTGTTCTTAATGACCTTGCAAATTTTAATTTAAGATTGTCATAACCAGGAAATCCCGTGTCCAAAATTTCTTCATCAACTAAAGTGTTTTGAAAAGTAGCATAATCAAATTTACAGCCTAAAAACGTTGAACTAGCAAAATTTGAATTTATGAATTTACAACCATTGAAGTTACAGGAATCAAAAACACAATTCCGGAAATAGCAATTGTCGAAATAGGTATGGCTAAAATCAACATTTTTGTATGTGTCAGCTTTTGAGCCGACACGAATGAACAATTTGTTATGATAATTTACTTCAGTTAGAGTCCCATCAATTACTTTGTCGACAATATGTTCCTTACCACTTTCCTTTAAACTACTCATATTTTTAATTCTATTACTGGTGTTTCTCAAATTGGTTACAACAATTGTATATGTGTACAATTACACATATTCGCAAATAGTAAGGTATATATGCAATTGCTATTATAAAATATTTTCAGCTAAAGTGGTAGGGGGAGTGTACTTTACTTGGAACTGCAATATAAAGAAGTTTACGGTATATTTTCTTACGGGTTTCCGTAAAACTGTAAGAAAAATAAAAGAGGTGTAAAGAGATTATAACGAGCTGCGTTTGTAGTTTAAGTTAGAACACCGTAGCACCCACCCCTCAATCCCCTCCCAAGAGGGGAGGTTTTCGTTTTGTTTGCGGGTTTGTTGGTGGTTGGGGAGTTGCGTTTTTATAATGCCAGCGCTCGCCCCGACCCTAAAGGGTGCCATTGCGCAGTTCGGTGTTGATATATCTAAAAAGATGAATAATAATTATAAGCTGTTCCCCTCTTGGGAGGGGCTAGGGGTGGGTGTTTTATTCTATAATTTCATAATCAATACTAAGCTTTCGCAAAGCACGTAATGCAGAACCGGTATTTTTATCATCCAATTCTATGTCAACGGCATCACCTTCTAAAAGTATATCGGTAAGTTCATTTGCTAGCGATGCACTACAGTTAGTTGATATCTCTACAATACAATTGGCAATAGCCCTTCTGTCTGGTCTTGGGGCATCACAAGACAATAAATTGATTTTCATAATGGTAATTTATTTATGCAAGATACCAGTGTTGAGTGAGGTAAAGGGTATAGGTATGCAATTATTCATTTTTAGTCAACGGCTATTCCCTTCTTGAGAGGGGAGGTTTTTGTTATTGGTGATTGGGGAGTTGCGTTTTTATAATACCAGCCGCTCGCCCCAACCCTAAAGGGTGCCCACGCGCAATTTTGAGTTAATTTGATCAATTAGCGCTTCAAATTCATTTATTACTTGATTATTTGTAAATCTAATTTCTGAAATACCAATATCCTGTAGGTACATCGTTCTTTCTTTATCTTTTTCTATTTGTTCTTGTTTTAAATGATAGCCACCATCAATTTCAATGGATAGCTTTAATTTATGACAATAGAAATCTAGCACATAACCTGCAATAGGGTGTTGCCTTCTAAACTTGAAACCTTGTGGTTTAGTTTTAAGATAATTCCATAAAATACATTCTGCTTCGGTCATAGAAGCTCTCAGTTTTGCGGCATTTTTAAATACCGAAGGTGTTGCTCCATGATGCATTCCAGATATGTTTGCTTTATCTTTTTTCATTTCTCCATTGTAGAAAATCCACCCTTTAGGGTTGGGGTAAGATTTTCGGGCTTCTAGTTTGGGTCTGTGGTGTCTACGTTCTAAGGTTAAATAATCTCACACTACTCCACCTTCTTACCATTCATTTCTTGCCCGTTTTGAAATAGAGTTAAACTTTCAATTGCTCCGTTTTCATCTTTAATAAACTGAATTTGAGCAGCAACTTCTTTTAAGTAAAAAGTATCGTTTGATTTGGCGAGAATATCCAACATGGGCTGCCCTGTTGCTTGTGCTTTTAATTGCTTGCCTTCTTTGGTTATGGTAATTTTAAAAGTGGGCATTAATTCATAGACACCAACGTAGCTTTCTAATAGTGCTTCTGGTACTTCGAACTCTTTTGTTAAGTTACTGGTATCGACACCTAATTTTGTAAGCATATCTATGGCATTTTCATTACCAGGATTCATTTCTACCGCTTTTGTGTAGTTCTCAATAGCACCTTTGTTATCGCCTGATATCATTAATGCTTCGGCATAACTATCATATGCATTAGGCGATTTTGGATACGCGTCTACGTTCAGTTTAAAAACTTGAATTGCTTCTTTTGTTTTGTCAGACCCTAATAGTTGATATCCCGTTTGGTTCATCTCATTTTCATTGACATCAAAATCTTTATTATCCTTATTCTTGTTAAAATACGCAACCCCTGCATCAATGCCTTTCGTTTCTATGACCTCTAAAAGTTTAGATGCTAAAGGAGTTTTTGGGAGGTCGTAACTTTTATCGTTTATAATACCAAGAATTGATTGCGTGATTTTACCTAATGGGGCACCACCTGTATTATTTAAAAGCACAATCAGTGACTTGTCTGAAAGCTGTCTTGAAATTTGTGTATTGAATCCGTTAATACCACCACCATGGGTAATTACTGCGATACTATCGGTTGTGTTGCCTAGGGCTTCATTGCCAACCATCCATCCGTAGGCATAATGAAAACTGCCGAAAGCGGGTGTGTGTGGCTTAAAATACATATCCATATATTCTTGGGATAATAATTTATTGGTATACAATGCCTGGTCCCATAGATATAAATCTTCTACGGTAGCGTATAGCGAGCCTGCACCATACGGAATAGACATATCTAGGTAAGGTGAATTGATAAATCCGTTTCCATTATTCTCGTAACCTGTTGCTCTATTTTTTAGGATTTCTGAATGATGATCGAATCCGGATTCCTTCATGCCTAATGGAAAAAATATCTTCTCGTCTAGCATTTCTTCATACGTTTTACCGGATAGTTTTTCAATAAGCACTCCCAATAAAAAATAACCGGAATTACTGTAATTGAACTTTTCGCCGGGAGTAAACTCTAGCTCCATATCTTGAAACTTTGTAGTAAACTCTTCTGGAGTATAGGGATCGCGACTATCCTCTTCAAAAAACTTAGGAAATGAAGTGTAATTAGGTATGCCAGCTGTGTGGGTTAATAAATGATGGGTGGTAATTTTGTCACCGTTTTCTTTTGGGTACTCTGGTAAGTAGGTAGAAATAGGTGCCTGCAGATCTAGTTTACCTTCTGCTGCCAATTGTAGAATAAGCATGGCGGTAAATTGTTTGGTCACAGAACCTAGGCGATGTTTGGTGTTGGGGTTGTTGGGGATATCCCATTCCATATTCGCCATACCGTATCCCTTTTTAAAAATGACTTTCCCATCTTTGGCAACAAGTGCAGAGCCATTGAATTTAGTATAGGCTAGATACTCTTTTAGAAGCTCATCTATTTGTTCGGTTTTCGTTTGTCCGAATGCCATGGAGCCCGTAAATAATAATACGGAAATGCCTAGAAGAAGTGTTCTGATTAAAATGTGTTGTGATGATTTCATGATGTTCGTTTTTTTATTGATTGGCTATTTTGCTGCAACGTTATTTTTACTTTTTATTCTTATAAATGACTCCGTTTTTCATAACAAACTTTACATCTTCTAAAGTGGAGATATCATTTATGGGGTTGGCATCTACGGCAATAATATCTGCCAGTAAACCTTCTTTTACTTCACCACGATCAGTAAGCCCTAGCATTTCTGCACTATTGGTAGTAGCGGTTTTAATTGCTTCTTTAGTACTCATGCCACAGTCAATCAATGCTGCGAATTCAATGGCATTTTTACCATGAGGGATTATAGGGGTATCTGTACCAAAGGCAATTTTTACATCTGCTTTAATAGCTTTTGTAAGGTTCTGTTTAGCAATAGGCATCACATAGTTTGCTTTGCCGGCCATAACAGGATCCATTTTGTCGATCATAGGCTCGATAATGGTAGCGAGCCCTCTTGTTGGTACTAGGTAAACACCATTTTCTTTCATTAACTGAATACCTTCATCATCAATAATAGATCCATGCTCAATAGAATACACACCAGCTTTAATAGCTTCTTTGATACCTTCGGTACCATGTGCGTGGGCGGCAACTTTTATATGGTGTCTTGCAGCTTCATCTACAATGGTTTTCATTTCTTCATTACTTAGCTGTTGTGCGCCAATGGCATCTTCCATAGAAAGAACACCCGCAGTAGCATGCATTTTAATGAATTTTGCTCCGTGCTTAATTTGATAGCGTACCGCTTCAATGGCATCATATTTTCCGTTGATGATTCCGTCATTTGGACCAACGGTTACTAAACCTTCAGCCAGCCCCAAAGAAATATCTCCGTGTCCGCCACTTATAGAAATCATATGTCCCGATGGGATTATTCTAGGTGCGGCGATCATCCCTTTATCAGAAGCTTCAGAAACGGCAACATCAATAAGCTCTGGTGTTATGTGTAATTGCCCTATGCTTCTTATGGTAGTGAAACCGGCCATTAAAGTTTTTTCTGCGTTGACCACAGCCCTTACAGTACCTTGACTAGCACTTTCCTTATAGACATAGTCCCAGCTGCCTCTAAAATCGCCATCTAAATGCACGTGCATATCCATAAGTCCCGGTAATAGTATCTTACCCGTTAAGTCTATGGTTTCTAAACCTTCCGGCAATACCTTTGGATTAATAGATTTAATGGTTCCGTTTTCGATGAGCAGATTAGCCGGAGAAATTAATTTTCCGGTTCTAACATCTAAATACGAATCTGCTTTTATCAGTTTAGATTGGGCATGAATGGAAATTGTAATAGTGAACAATAGTACTAGTAACAAGAGGTTTTTCATTTGAAAATGTTTGATTTTGATGGTCTTTATTTGAGTTAGATTATTTTATATGAAAGTAGTGAAAATAAGTTGTTTACGTTGCTTTTTTTATTGAAGAAGTAGCGTAATATTATCGCGGCACCCACCCCTTTATTCCCCTCCCAAAAGGGGAGAATTTCGTTTTTTGGTTGCGGTTTTTTTAATTGTTGGGGAGTTGCGTTTTTATAATGCCAGCGCTCGCCCCGTCCCTAAAGGGTGCCCACGCGCAGTTTGTTATTGATATATGGTCTTAATCTAAGAAGTCTAATTAATGTAAGAAACTGTTCCCCTCCTTGGAGGGGCTAGGGGTGGGTGTTTTTAGTTAGAATGTTCAATGAAATCTTCATCCTCCGATTACCCACCCCTCAATCCCCTCCCGAGAGGGGAGGTTTTCGTTTTTAGTTGTGAGTTAGTTGGTTGTTGGGGAGTTGCGTTTTTATAATGACGGCGCTCGCCCTGACCCTAAAGGGAGCCCACGCGCAGTTTGGTGTAGTTATGTGGTCTTAATCTAAAAAAGTTAATTACAAGTCAGAAACTATTCCCCTCCTTGGAGGGGCTAGGGGTGGGTTCTTAATGGTTACAGTGTTTATCAAAACCCAAAAATCCGCTTTAAAGAAATGTCTTTAAAGCGGATTAAATATTAATCTCATGCTGTTACACGAACAGCAAAATAATGGTTAGAACGATACCGCCAAGTGAAAAGTATAGTCCTTTTTTAAATACAGTAGTTTTAGGCATGAACATCCAAAAAGAGGAGACTACGAAGAATAATAGTGAAAGTCCGAAAAATATGTTCAGAAAATATACAGGGCTATTTGTGGTTGCCTTATGCAGGTGTTCCATCTTATCTAAAATAAAAGGAAGCTCCATTTTTTTAATGGTAGCCATACCTGTTACTGTATTGTATTCACCTTGCTTAAAGTAAACAACATCACCTTCTGTCTTTTGAGGTTTTACACCGCCTTTAATTCGCAATGCACCACTAAGCTCAGCGGTTTTTAAATTTGGTTTTAGTTGTTGTTCTATGATTTTTTCACTTTTTAGAAAGTCTGTATTTCTATAGATCATTATGATTCCGCTAATAGAGTACATTGCCATGATACCGGCTAAAAAGAAACCTAGGTATCTGTGTATAATTCTCATGCGTAAACTTGTAGTCATTTTCATGTGGTCACTTTTTGAAATTTGGTTTTGCTTGCGCTAAAATAGGCACATATTTTTATAAGTGATTAAGACATCGTTTGGAATGAAAGGTTTAATGAGAAAGATGCTAAAAAAGAAAACCCCAAAGAGAAAAATCTCTTCGGGGCTATCTCCGTTGTTTGGTATTAGTAATTATTTGAATCCTATTTCTTTTAGTCCGTCGTGACTAATTTTAATAGCATCTAACGGTTTTAATCCGTCGAAAGTCATATCCTGTTCAACCATATAATACTTCATGCCTGAAAGCTCTTTATTAGCTAGAATGTTTTGAAAGCCGATAGATCCTTTGCCTACAGGGGCAAACCTTCCTTGCTCATCCATATCTTTTACATGCCAGATTTTAAAACGACCTGGATATTTGTTGAAATAAGCGATTGGGTTGGCGCCAGCTTTGGTTACCCAAAATAAATCCATTTGAAAGTTTAATAATTTTGAATCTACATTTTCTAACAAATAGTCTATTGGTACAATTCCGTCAGTATTCTTTTTGAATTCAAAATCGTGATTGTGGTATAATAACTTTAATCCAGCTTTGTTAGCTTTCTCACCAAGAGTGGTTAGAATTTTAGCTAAATCTTCTACAGTACCGGTCATGCCCATTGTTCTATCTTCTTGGTTGAACGTGAACATACCCATTGGCGGGATTGGAACTACAAAATATTTGAAGCCTGCAGTCTTAGCATCAGCCATCATCTTATCGGCATTGTCAAGAGTTACTGCGCTTTGGTGTGTGCTAATCGGCTTTAATTTTAGAGATTTTAATAAGTCTTTAAAATCTGCCGGAGTCATACCATAATACTTGCCGTCTTCGTACCCTGCAGCTTCGATATTTTTATAACCTGCATCAGATACGGCTTGTAAAGTTGCTTTAGCATCGGTACCCATATCGTCTCTAACAGTGTAAAGCGCAAGACCGCCAAATTTCTTTTGAGCGTAGGTTGTTAAAGTACCGAACATAAGAGCTGCGAGAACGGTACATTTTAAAAAGTTGTTAAGTGTTGATTTGTTCATTGTTGTTGTTAGTTTAAGTATGTAATATTATTTAAAACTGTATAGGTATGGAGCTTTGTGGGCTTTACCTTCAAAAAGCTTTTCATGTCGTTGTAATATATCTAGAGACAACATTTTACGTTGAAAACTGGTTCGCCTTAGCGTTTGGTCTAAAAGAGCTTCGAAGACTTGTTGTAATTGCTTCATTGTAAATTTTGCAGGAAGCAGGTTCATACCTATTATTTTCTCACTAATGTTATTGCGAAGTACCTCAAGCGCTTTTTCTACAATCTCGTTATGATCCATCATTAGTTTGGGTACGCTATTAATGTCGTACCAATCAATACTATCTGAAAGGTGATCGGGTTTCGGATTAACATCTTCGTAGTTGATTAGTGCATAATGACCCACGGTAATAAAGCGGTCCATCATCCATTCATTTTTCTCTAAATTCTTGTTGTTTGCTTCTAGAATACGACGTGTGGCAGCTGGGTCGGTTCTATCTAATTTTCCGAAAATTTGAAATTGATCTAAGAACACATTTTTTAGTCCGGTGCGTTCTTCTACACCTTTATTTACTGCATCTTGTAAACTTTCGTTTTTTTTGATATATCCCCCCGGAAGTGCAAATAAACCCGTGTTGTGGTATTCTAAAATAAGAATTTTTAGATTTATTCCATTGAATCCAAAAATTACACAATCATAAGAAAGGTTAGGAATGAATTTCTTATTTTTAGGGCCTTTCATTAGTGAATTTGATAAATTTCAGTTGTCTTTATCAAATAAAGCACAAAAAAACATGTAATCAAAGAATTATTGTCATAAAGTGAGACAATAGAATTTGACTATTACATATTAAACTAGTAATTATTTAAAATGCAATAGTCAAAAAACTGTTTTCTATTCTAATAAGTCGCATGTAGCACGACTGTAAATATATCGCTTCTACCTTTTAAATACTCAGGTGATGCGTATTAATGATTTACAATTATATTGAATTTACCTTTTCTTTTCCGAGTTCAACTGCACGCTCAAATGCTGCGAAAGCTGCTTCTTTTATAAGTTCACCTACATTGTTGTTTTCCATAGAATCTAGTGCTGCACGAGTAGTACCGCCTTTACTAGCAACCTTGTCCATCCAAGAATTTGGTGATAGTTCATTTTGGTTGAAAAGTTCAATAGCTCCCGTAAATGTTTGTGCGACCAAAACTTTAGATACATTTGGTGTAAAGCCCATTTTTAGTGCAGCTTCCATCATGCTTTGCATAAAGTAAAATACATAAGCCGGACCACTACCAGATATACCGGTAGAAGCGTCAATGAAGTTTTCATTGCTTACTTGAATAGATTTACCCGTAGTGTCTAACAAACTTTCAATCGTTAACAGTTCAATACGCGTTACTTCTTTTGAGGCTACGAATGACGTTAGTCCTCTACCAATTGATGCTGGTAGATTCGGCATAGCGCGTACAATTTTTGTGAGTCCTGTTAAGTTTTGGATAGTATCTATAGTAACACCGGCCATAATCGAAATAACAATTTGACCAGGTTTTACAAGCGGATTCAGTTTTAAGAAAACACTTTCGGCGTGATATGGTTTTACGGCAATAAAAATAATATCTGCTTCTGGAGCACACTTCTTTAAATCATCAAAAGCATCGAATTGCGGATTCTCTCGTAGTTCTTCTAACTTCTCTTCAGAAGTATCGAGCACCATGATATTTCTCTTTTTAAGTAATTTCGATTTCGACATGCCCTCTGCATAAGTCAATCCCATATTGCCGGCTCCTATTACTAGTATTTTCATGAATTCAATTTTAATTATTGGATAATATGTATGATTATATAATTAGATAAATAGCATTTTTTCAATAGCGTTATTCTTACGCCTGTAATAAATTTGTCTGTAGGTGTGCAGGGTTTTTATGGGGATACCCAAAAAGTATTTCGTGATCGAGGTCACCTTTGACTTTTTGAGTCCGTTACGTGTTCTGTATAATTCTTTGGTATTGCTTTCTCTTTTAATGTAAATAAGTTTCATGTAATGGTATTTAAAACAGTAACATAACAAATGCATTACCAACTCCTAATTAGAGCTGTTAAGCTAATGTTATACTATTATAAGTGGTTAAAATGAATGTTGGAAAATATTTTTCCTAGTGATGATAAATACTGATTTAATAATTAAAGATAGGCGCGTAATAACTCGGTATTCGATGTACGTCTAAGAGATTTAATTCCCTTATCTTTTATTTGTCGTACGCGTTCTCTAGTAACATCAAAGACTTCACCTATTTCAACAAGACTCATTGCAGGCCCGTTGCCTAAACCAAAGTAAAGCCGTAAAACATCACCTTGTCTTTCTGGAATTTTTCTCAATACTTGATTGATGTCCGTTTCTAATGATTCGGCCATCATTTCTTTATCAGGACTATTTAGTTTTGTAGACTCTAACACATTATATAACGATGAAGATTCCCCGTCTTTAAAAGGAGCGTCTAAAGAAATAGATTTTCCCGAATTTTTCATGGAGCTTTTTACTTTAGAAACGCTAATATCTAATTCAGATGCAATTTCAGAAGCGCTTGGTGGTCTTTCATTAGCTTGCTCCAATGCAGAATATACTTGATAGATTTTTGAACTGACCGCAATTTTATTTTGAGGAAGACGAATAATACGAGATTTGTTGGATAGCGCTTGAAGAATAGATTGTCTAATCCACCAAACGGCATAAGAGATAAATTTAAAACCTCTAGTTTCATCAAAACGTTTAGCTGCCTTAACCAATCCTAAATTACCTTCGTTAATAAGGTCGGTAAGGCGCAGACCTCTACCTTGATACTGCTTAGCGGCAGATACCACGAACCTTAAATTGGCACTCACCAATTTGTCTAGCGCTTTCTGATCACCATTACGAATTTTCTGAGCCAGTTCTACCTCTTCGCTTGCAGTAATTAAATCTATTTTACTGATTTCTTGAAAATATTTTTCTAATGATTTGGCATCTCTGTTCGTAATTTGTTTGGTGATCTTTAGTTGTCGCATAGATTATTTTTAAGTTCATATATAACATACTATAATTTCGTTAAAATGCAAGAAAAAGACACCTTTTGTGATAAGTTTGGTTAATTTAAAGGGTTTTTTGCTTGATTTTGAGTGAAAATGAGCTGTTTTTGAAATATTTGAATTTTGGTAATTTTTACTGGTTTACTATTATGTTGATCATGTCATACATAACAGTGCACTTCAAATTTTATAGAGTTAATTCTATAATGCTAAAATTGGTTTATTTGACGTTTTGATTTAAAATACGTTTTCCAAAAATGTTAATCTTTATGACGTATTTTTATTGATGTTTAATGTAGACGTTTATCTAATTATAGATCCTTATGAATAAAGAATTTCATTTTCTTGATGATGGTGGCGAGATGGGTAAGTTAATGCGCGAAAAAGATTGGTCGTTGACTCCACTTGGTCCGCCAGTAGGGTGGCCGCAGAGTTTACGTACTACTATTAATATTATTCTGAATTCTCCTTTTCCAATGTTCTTATTTTGGGGCGACACCCTAAAAGGATTTTATAATGATGCCTATAGACCAATTTTAGGTGTAGATGGCAAACACCCTAAAATTTTAGGTTTAAACGGAGCAGAGGCTTGGTCAGAAATATGGAAAGATATTTACCCCATGCTTAGCGTAGTTACCAAAAAGGGAGAATCCATTTGGAGAGAAAATTTAATGATTCCTATTTACAGGAACGGTAGGATGGAAGATGTATACTGGACATTTAGTTATAGTCCCGTTAAAGATGAATCTGGTAACGTATCTGGAGTATTAGTTATTGTAACAGATACTACAGAGGCTGTTTTGGCAGAGCGAAGGTTACGAGAGAGTGAGCGCAGATTTAGAGAATTGGCAGACCTATCTCCAGTTTGGATTTGGATTACCGATAATGAGATAAATATAGAATATTCGAATAAGGCACTATTAGATTATGTAGGCGTAGAAAACGAATCTGAATTTACAGGGCAAGTTTGGGTAGATGTGGTTCATCCTGATGATTTAGACGTGGTATATTCAGGCTTCGGAAAAGCATTAGAAGATCAAACTGGTTTTACATTAGAGTATAGGGTTAAAAATAATAGCACCGATAAATATGAGTGGTTTAAGGTTTTAGGTGTTCCCAAGTTCGAAGAAGGTAAAATGATAGGATTTATTGGCACGGGTATGAATATTGATAAGCAAAAATCATTTGCAGATCAATTAAAAGAAGAGGTAGGTAATCGTACGAGACAGTTGGCCGATAGTAATTTAAAGCTTGAGGCTATGAATAAAGAGCTTCAGTCTTTTGCCTATATTTCTAGTCACGATTTACAAGAGCCTTTACGTAAAATTCAAATGTTTTCAGAGGTACTGATGGAAAACGAATTTGATAAACTTTCCACTTCTGGAAAGACTAAATTCGAAAAAATACAATCTGCCGCAAATAGAATGCAATCGCTCATAAATGACTTGTTATCGTACTCGCGTACAGATACCGAAAAAAGGATTTTTGAAACGGTCGATTTAAAAAATCTTGTAGAAGATGTTAAAAACGATTTAGGTGAAGAGCTTCATAAAAAGAATGGTACCATAACTATCGTAAATTCAGTTGAGATTGAAATGGTGAAATTTCAATTTCGCCAATTAATGTACAATCTGCTATCTAACTCCATTAAATATTCAAAAAGCGACGTGCCACCGGTGGTCACTATAGAAATTGAAATAATTACCAATGCGAATACCATAGACGAAAATCTATTAAATGATAAAGAATATGTTCAAATTACGATTACCGATAATGGTATTGGTTTTGATGAACAGTTCTCAGAAAAAATATTCGAAGTATTTCAACGATTACACTCCAAACAAGAATATGTAGGTACAGGTATTGGCTTGGCAATTGTAAAGAAAATTGTGCAAAACCACGCTGGGGTCATTAGTGCTTCAGGTGAGTTAAACAAGGGATCTGTCTTTACTATTATACTTCCTAGAAAACAATAAATAGCATCTAGTTTCTTATTTACATCTTTTACCATACACTCGATTTTATTAATTGAGTAAAGTGTGTATGTTATTGTAATTCATATAAATAGATATATTAAATTTATTTTTATTGAGTTAAAGCATATTTTTTTAAGGGTATTATTTGGGTGAATTCGAATCTATTTTTGAATTATGAACACTACAATTACAAAATCGGCAGGTATGGGTGCTATCATAAATGATGGTGCTGTAACCTTTAGAGTATGGGCTCCTAATGCAAAGAAAGTCTTCGTTGGCGGAAGCTTTAATAACTGGGCTAAAAAAGATATTTCACTTGAAATAGAAGATAATGGGTATTGGTCTGTTATTACAGATCAGGCATCAGAAGGCGATGAGTATAAATTCTTTATTGAATATAAGGGCGAACTTTTATCGAGAAACGATCCGTATGCTTTTGAGGTCACTAATAGCAACGGTAATTCTATCGTTAGAACCTTAGATTTTGAATGGGACGATACCGATTTTAAAATGCCAAGCTGGAACGAGTTGGTTATATATGAACTTCATGTAGGTACTTTTAATCGTTCTTCACCGGATGCCGTTGGTACTTTTGAAGATGTAATCGCCAAGCTCGACTATTTAAAAAATTTAGGAATTAACTGTATTGAATTATTACCGGTTGCTGAGTTCGCTGGTGGAATATCTTGGGGATATAATCCTGCTCACCCATTTGCAATAGAGCAAGATTATGGCGGACCAGATGCATTTGCTGAATTGGTCAATGAAGCGCATAAAATAGGAATTGCAGTAATAATGGATGTGGTATATAATCATTTTGGACCATCAGATGTAGATTTATGGCAATTCGATGGGTGGAGTGAAAATGATAAAGGCGGAATTTATTTCTACAATGATCATAGAAGCGATACCCCTTGGGGCGACACTAGACCAGATTATGGTAGAGAAGAAGTACGTCAATATTTACGTGATAATGCCTTAATGTGGATAGAAAAATACCATTGTGATGGTTTACGAATGGATGCCACTTCGTACATACGTTATGAGGGCGGAGGGTTAGGCTACGATACTGAGATTGAAGAAGGTAATATTTTAATGAGGGATATAAATTCAGAAATTAGAGAGAAATATCCTCATGTATTAACCATTGCAGAAGATTTAAAAGGCGATAGTAGGGTTACCGATGCTATAGAGCATAATGGGCTTGCATATGGTTCACAATGGGATATGAATTTTGTTCATCCAGTAAGAGAAGTCATAGAAGATACCCATGACGACAGTAGAGATCTACAGAAAATAGTTGATGCCTTAGAATTTAAGTATAGTAATGATGCCTTTTGCCGTATTGTATATACCGAATCTCATGATGAGGTTGCCAATGGTAAAGCGAGGGTTCCAGAGGAAATTCAACCAGGTGATGCAGAAAGTGATTTTGCCAAGAAAAGAGCCATATTAGGTATGGTATTAACACTGACAGCACCAGGTATACCAATGCTATTTCAAGGTCAAGAGTTTATTGAAGACGAATATTTTCAAGACACCGAAGGCTTAGATTGGGAAAAAGAAGAAAAGCACAAGGGTATAGAAAACTTGATCAGCGATATTATTAAGTTAAGAACAGGAGAAACTGAGGGTGGTAAAGGGTTAAGAAGTCAGCATATAGAGATTTTACATAATAACCACGAAACTAAAATATTGGCATATAACCGTTTCGACGGTAATGATCCAACAGAACCGGTTCTTGTAGTTTTGAATTTTAGCAATCAAGATTACCAAGACTATGGTATTGGTTTAAATGAAAACGAACCATTTGAATTAAAGATTAATGCGGGTAGTAAAATCTACGATAAAGATTTCTCAGAATTACCGGTAGATACTGTTGAAGTAGTAAAAGAAAGTACCGACGCTAAAACCTGGACAGGGAAAATAAACATTCCGGCTTATGGTGCGTTGATTTTTACGAAATCTTAATCATCTTTCTGTTATTTATTACTGTAGAAGAATTTTTTGTAGTCTAAAACTTACAATTAAAATGTTTTTTAAGTTGAGTTTCAAAAGTGCTAATAATTTATTGTATTTTGTTATATAATGTTTTTCTAAAATAATAATTTTACAAACTTTTATGCAGAGAATTAATTGTGTTTATTAAATGGAATATAGTTTCATATATAGCCCTGAAAAAATGGTTAATGAAGTGTTTAGAAAAACAATGATTGCTGCAGAAGTGAATTTTGAAATGTTGCAAGATGGGACCATTAAGTTACCTAAAGATTTAAGTGATGAAAAGCTTAAATCTATTCAGATTGAGCTTGAAGGTTTTGGTATAAAGATTCAAACAAGAGAGAATAGAGATATTGTAGAAGAGATAAAAATCTACATAAAGAAAATGGTTTATGAGGGTGATATTAGAAATGTAAAAATGTCAGAATCGCTTTCCGATCAGTTGGGTTTTAGTTATCCATATCTGTCAAATCTATTTTCTAGTAAAACGTTCACCTCAATAGAGAATTTTTATATATTAGTGCGCATTGAAAAAGTAAAGGAGTTGGTACTATTGGAAAATACAAGTTTAAGTGAAATTGCACATGACTTGAATTTTAGTAGTGTTCCTCATTTATCAAATCAGTTCAAAAAAGTTACTGGGTTAACCATTACTCAGTATTTGAAGTTTAGAAAAAAGTGAGAAGAATGGTTCTTCTTTCAATACATGAAAATTGAAAATGGATAAATTAAGAATACTACTCGTTGACGATGACGAAGACGACAGACAGTTTTTTGCCGATGCATTGGAAGGAATCGAATTGAATACAGATTTACACCAGTTAGAGAATGGTAAAAGCTGTATGGAATATTTACTGACCGATACAGACAATACTCCTGATTTGGTGTTTCTAGATTTGAATATGCCAATTATGAATGGGTTTGAATGTTTAGAAGCAATAAGACGTACTCCTCATTTAAAAGATTTATTGGTGGCTATTTATTCTACATCTTCTGCAGAAAGAGATATAGAAGAAACTTTTGAAAAAGGAGCGAACATCTATATTAAAAAGCCTTCTAGTTTCAATGAACTTAAAAAATCACTAAAACAAGTGGTTAAAATGAACTGGGCATATCATTTAAATGATTTTAAGAAAGAGAATTTTTTATTGAAAATATAAGGTCTCAAATAAAGCTATAGTAAAAAAGTTGTTTCATTCGGAACAACTTTTTTTGTTTTAGCACCAAGCAAGTCGCATAATTATCGGTTAATTCGCAGTACCTTAACTAAGGTTTGAAAAGTGATATAGTATGAAGAATAATTTAGCAGATGATATTTTTAGAACAATGGTCGATAATGCCGACACTGCTGTATTATACACTGAGTCATCTGTGCCTAATTCTTTAAATGCAAAAGAATATCTTGTTAATTATGCGAACCAAAAAGCACAAGGTTTCTTTTCTATCTCAAATGATACTAATCAAAATCAATCTTTAGAAGAAATTGTAAAATATGATGAACTTCTTATTTTGGCCAATAAAGTTCTGAAAACAGAAGAAGATGAGAACTTTAATATCATAGTAAAAGAAGGAGATAATATACTTAATTATCATGTTAGAATTAGATTGTTTAATAAAGGACTATTGTTTGCCTTATCGTTAATTAAGCCAAAGTTTATTACAGATAAAGAATCTAAGCTTCCTTTAGGTACACTACAATCTAGAAATAGAGAACTTGAAATTTCTAATCTTTTTGGTATACGAGTATTAGATAGTAATGATAGTATTATCTCTTATCTAAAACCAATTTTTAATAAGAAAGGCGATGTTGAAGACTTCCGTATAGATTATATTAATAATCGAATGGGTGAAATTGCCAATGATGATTCAGGGTTTATTGAAGGGCAGACCATACTCGAGTATTATCCTAAGAATGCGGAAAACGGAGTTTTAGAGATTCTAGCAGATGGGTATCTGTCTGGTGAGAATAAAGAATATACAAAAGAATTTATTTTTGATAAAGAGCCTGTTTGGTTGACCACCAAGGCAGTAAAAATGAACGATGGTCTAATACTATTCTCTAAAGATGTAACGCAAGAGAAGGCGTATGAAGCACAATTGTTTATACAGAACAGATTACTTTCAGAGGCTGAGCATGTAGCCAATATTGGTAGTTTTCGTTGGAATTTAGCTAAGGAGCAAATAAAATACTCAGACAATGTATACAGGTTGTTTGGCTATGACCCTAATGAGTTTGATGATAAGTATGATCGCTTACTTACATTTTTGCATCCGAATGATTTTGAGAAGGTGAAATCTAGTTTTAAAGCGGCTAGAAAGAATAAATCTAAAACTGATTTAGTTTTTCGTGTGTACACAAAATCTAAGGAGTTGAGGTATATGAACACCATTGGCGAATGTTACCAGAAAGAAGGTAATTGGTATATGGTAGGTGTTATTAGAGATGTTACCAAGCAAATAGAAGCAGAGTCTGTATTACAGATTAAGAATACAGAATTAAAAAGAACCAATGCCGATTTAGAAGCCTTTAACCGGGTGGCCAGTCATGACCTGCAAGAACCACTTCGTAAAATTCAAATGTTCGTTAGTCGGTTAGATGAAGAAGAAGAGGGTCGGTTAAGTAATCGATCACAAGGCTACTTATCTAAAATAAAGTACTCTTCAGATAGAATGCGTAACCTTATTAATAATCTACTGTCTTATTCTAAAATAGACGAGGTGGGCGAACAACCAAGGCGCGTAGACCTTAATGATGTATTAAATAATGTTCTTGAAGATTTAGGGGAACGTATAAATGATTTAGATGCTCAGGTAGCGTCTGTGAGTTTACCGGTAGTAAACGGTATTCAATTTCAGTTAGAACAGTTATTTGCCAATCTCATTGGTAATTCACTCAAATATGTAAATGAAGGAGTACAGCCCAATATTCAAATTATAGGTAGTATTGTTAGTGGCGATAAAAGTTTGGTAGAAAGTTTATTGCCAAACATAAATTACGTAAAGCTACAATTCATAGACAATGGTATAGGATTCGAAAAAAAGTATCAAGAGAAAATTTTTGAAATATTTCAAAGACTTCATGGTAAGACAGAATTTTCAGGTACTGGTTTGGGCTTATCTATCTGTAAAAAAATTGTTCAATCGCATAACGGTACCATCACGGCAAAAGGCGAGTTGAACAAAGGTGCTGAGTTCACCGTTTATCTTCCAACCTTATTATAGGTTTTACCAGTGTAAAATATACCCTTCTTAAAATTGTGTAACAGCTTCTAAAAATGTTGTAACAGATTTACATTGCGTTGGCCGCATCTTTGTATCAACAAGAAATGTAAGCCTTTATGAATAATCTTCAATATGCTAGAGTAGGTAATGTAAGACGAAAAGATTCTTATGACCAGACTTTAAATGTACAGAGTAGTACTCCTGGTTTTTCCGAAAACTTTAAAGCACAAGAGGCTTCATTAAATAATAACCATCTAAATAATATATCATGCAAATAGTTCATAATCAGTTAAGTCATTTCAATAATATTTTAGGAGGAAGTATCTCTAGTTTTCAAGGAGATCGTATTCTTCAATACGATAATGATAAAGGTACAGGTAGAATACAGACCGTTTCATTAGGATCAGGAATTTCTTATACCGAATATGATTTGGATTTGAACGATGATTTCAATTTCGATTTAAAGTTGGATGAGAATCGTAGTTTATACTTCATTTATTGCTTAGAAGGTAGTTTTAGATTTTCAAAAGGTAAAGAGACTAGTAAAGTAGAAGCTTTACAAACAGTAGTTATTGGCGGTTCTAATGAAACTATTAATATTAAACTAAGAGAGGCTACAAAATCTAACTTGTCTATTATTAAAGTAACACAAGACGGTGAGTCATTAAGTAAGAATGTTAACAATAATGAATTATATGAGCAATTGTTTGCTTCGTTTTTAAATGAAGATGGTAGTGCACACATAGGTACATTCAACCTTAAAATAAAAGAACAATTATTACAGATTAGGTCAATTACCCAAGTAGGTTTGGTAAGAAAGCTGCTTATTGAGGGTATTGTAAACTTTACATTAGCATTAGAGATTTTACACTGTAAGCAAGATATTGAAAATAGCGGTCAAGTTTCGACTATGCTAACAAAGAAAGAGCTGTTAAGAATTGAAGAAGCAGTAAATGCTATTAAGAGAAAACCAGAATTTCCTTATACAGTAACCGATTTAAGTAAAGAATACGGTCTTTCGCCAACAAAATTACAAGAAGGATTTAAAGTAATGGAAGGTACAACGGTAACCAATTTCATTAGAAATGAGCGTTTGATACTAGCGGAAGAATTAATACAAACATCTGACATGAACATTTCAGAGATAGTTTATTCTATAGGGTTTACAAGTAGAAGCTACTTCTCTAAAATCTTTAGAAACAAATTTAAGTGTACGCCAAAAGCATACTTAATGAACATTAGAAACGTATCTATTTCAGCATAGAAAAACATATATGAAAAAGATGAAGCCAGCTCAATAGAGCTGGCTTTTTTGCTTTATTATTTTAGGGAAATACTTTTTTAAGGATTGAAAAATTTAAACAGGAAAGTACTTTTAGCTAAAACCTAAGTAAGATTGTACATATAAAATGATAATATGGAGAGTATATAATAACTAGGTTAAATAGAAATAACGAACTCTTTTTCGTTTCTTTCAGAATCATTTACATAGCGTAGACATTTGTGTAAAAGTGTTTTAAGCTGGTTGTATGAAGAAGGTTTTTGTAAATATAAAGAAGCACCCATTTCATTTAAACGTGTAATCTCTTTAGGGTGATAAGATGTAGAATAGATAATTACGGGCGTATCTGCATATTTCTCTAGGTCACGAATATCTGCAAGACACTCAAATCCGTCCATCATAGGCATTTTTAAATCTAAGAATATAACATCTGGTTTCTCATCAGTATTTGATAGTAAACCTGCCATTAGGTCTACACCATTATTAAATTCAGAAATTTTAGTCTGTATAGGAATCTCTCTTAGTGCATCAGAAAAGAAAGTTCTGTCATCACTATCATCGTCAGCTAGGAAGACATTTAGTAAATTTTTGCTCATGGCAATTAATAATTTAAAACGCTAAAAAATGTTTGTTCAAAAAGACTTTGATTTAAAATTTCAATCAAAATCTAAAAGCAAGGTAAAACTTAAGGAGCCTACTCTCTAATGCGATTCGTTTAAAAAATAGCTCAATAACTAAAATATAACGATGAGATATGAGCACATATTACTATTTTATGTGAAAATGAGTAACATGTTCTGTAAGCTACATAGGCGGTTCTACTACCATTGATTTAATCTTCTTCCAAAAGTGTTTTGATGTAACATTCGTAGGTTCAATTAAATCTGCCATTAAAATTAGATTTCTCTTGAATTGCTCGTACTCGTATTTGTTAGTATTGTTCTCATCAATGGGGTAGTAGGCCATTCCCCAATTTGGGAATGTTCGCTTGCTTATTTCATCATCAGAGAAAAGAGTGACATTTTTATGGCGAGGATCCATTTTAATCTTGCGGTAAAGTTCTTCTATTCTTACTTTGTTGCCTTCTAACAGTTGAACAAAACGGCCTTTATAATAGATCAAACAACCTGTAATAGCATCACGTTGATTATTAGCACGTGCTTTTTCAAGTAATTCTTCCATTGCTGCGCTGTTAATCTTATCGGTAGCAACAGATTCATAAGTCAATGTATACATCTAAAATGAAATTGGTCTAGTCAGGCAAAAATAATAAAAATGTCAAAAAATGAAAAAGACTTCTTAAATAAGTGAATAAATGGAAGCTGTAGAAAGTGATATAAAACAAAAAAGCCCCTAAAAGGGGCTTTTGAGTGATCGCAGGAGGATTCGAACCTCCGACCGTCTGCTTAGAAGGCAGATGCTCTATCCAGCTGAGCTATGCGACCGACACCATTTTTTCAAATGTGGGTGCAAACTTAGTGATTTTTATAGACTGGTAAAACCAAAATCAATAAAAATTTAATTATTTCTTTTATCTACCTATTTAAGGTTATGAACGACCTTCATACTGGTCAAAATTTTCCCATAACTGATCAAGAACTTTATAGAATATTTCAAACTCTTCTTCAGTGATACCCAGTGTACTAACTTTTCTTAAATCGGTTATAAACGGCATTACTTGTTTTATGAGTGCAGAACCTTCGTCTGTTATTACAAGCTTGTATCTTTTTTGATCATCTCTAAATCTAGACTTTCGTAAGAAGCCTTTTTTACATAATCCGCTAATAACTCGAGAGGTTGTAGCCCTATTCCTAAAATTAGATTTGGCAATATCTGCCTGTGAAGCATCTTTACCTTCTAACTGTACACGTTGTAATATGACCCATTGCTCAATGGTCAAATCAATATTATTCTCTGCAAAAACCTGTAGAAAGGTACTCTGTACTTTTTTTAATGTACGATCAATATATACGCCGAAGCCTTCCGTCCTGTCCATAATCCAAATGTTATTCCTCCAAAAGTAACAGAGTTTATCGTTAATATTGTTGTTAGTGCAACAATAATTAAAAAAAAGTGTATATTTACTACGGATAAATTGGTCAAAAGAAGTAGAAATATGCAACTAGGTTTCAAGAAATATATATTAGAAGATAGCACCTATAAAGGTGGTGGAAAGAAAATTGTTATGCCTGATGGTGTTACGGTACACAAGCTTTCGTCTAATGAGAATCCGCTAGGGTATTCCCCAAAAGTGAAAGAAGCATTAGCTAAAACATTAGACGATTTAAGTTTCTATCCAGATAATACAGATATCAGATTACGTGAAGCATTGGTAAAGGATTTTGATGGTGCTTTAGTTGCCGACAATTTCATTACAGCAAATAGTGGTTCTGAAATTATTGATATGATTTCGAAAGCATTTTTGAATGAAGACGATGAGGTAATTGTGAGTCAGCCATGTTTTCTTCCATATACAGCATTTACCAGATGGATGGGGGCAAAGGCTATCAATGTACCCATGACCGAGAATTATGACTATAATCTAGAAGGTATCATAGCCGCAATCACAGAGAGAACGAAGTTGGTATTTCTAGCATCACCTAATAATCCGTCAGGAAATTACATTCCTATGTCGGAGTTGCGAAGCTTTATAGAGAAATTACCTGAGCATGTTATTCTGGTATTGGATGAGGTGTACAGACATTTTGCAGAAGCAGAAGATTACATTTCTGGTTTGCCTTTTGTAGTAGAAGGTAAAAATGTAATTGCTATAAATAGTTTTTCAAAAACCTATGGTTTAGCAGGTTTACGTGTAGGGTATTGCTATGCTCCGTTAGAGATTAGTAATTACATGCGTAGAATTTGTAAGCCATTTTTACTGTCTTCTTTAGCTTTAGAAGGTGCTATTGCAGCATTAGAAGATGTAGATTTTGTAAATAAAACGGTAGCATTGGTAAAGGAAGAAAGAAGGTTTGTTTTGAACGGACTTGATGCTTTACAGATTAAATATTGGCCTGCACAAGGTAATTTTGTACTAATAGATCCTCCTATCAATGATTTGGAGTTTACGGCGTTCTTAGAACAGCGAGGTATTATGGTACGCCCAGTAGGCAATTTTGGAGCACCGGGAAAAGTTAGAATTTCATTTGGAGTAAGAGAAGCAAATAAAGCACTTTTGGCAGCACTAGAGGTATTGATGAAATCTCAAACCACAACAGCATAAAAAAATTTAATATATATGTTGCAGAAGCAACAATAAACGAAATATAAATATAAAACCCAGAACTATGTCAACAACAACATTAGCACAAAACAATCACAAAGAGGCACAAGATTTTATGCCTATTAATGGTACAGATTATTTAGAGCTGTACGTAAGTAATTCTAAACAAGCAGCGCATTATTACAAAACAGCATTCGGATTTAAATCATTAGCGTATAAGGGTCTTGAGACTGGTAGTAGAGAGTTCGAATCTTATGTATTAGAGCAAGATAAAATTAGGTTGGTATTGACATCTCCTCTAAAAAGTGGAACTGATGTAGGTAGACATATTGACAAGCATGGTGACGGAGTAAAAGTTACTGCGCTATGGGTAGATGATGCTACGTACGCTTATGAAGAGGCAATGAAAAGAGGTGCCAAAAGTTATATGGAGCCTAAAACAGAAAAGGATGAAGACGGTAAAGTCGTTACCTCTGGTATCTATTCTTACGGTGAGGTCGTACATATTTTTGTAGAGCGTAAAGATTACAATGGTACTTTTTTACCTGGCTACCAAAAATGGGAAAGTGATTACCAACCAACTTCTACAGGTTTAAAATTTGTGGATCATATGGTAGGTAATGTGCATGAAGGTAAAATGAACTATTGGGTAGATTTTTATGCTAATGTTATGGGCTTTAAGCAGATTATGTCTTTTGATGATAAAGATATCTCTACAGATTTTACGGCATTGATGAGTAAGGTGATGAGTAATGGTAACGGTCGTATTAAGTTTCCAATTAACGAACCCGCGCCAGGAAAGAAAAAATCTCAAGTAGATGAGTATTTGGAGTTCTATGAAGGTGAAGGCGTTCAGCATATAGCAGTAGCAACAGACGATATTGTAAAGACAGTTTCAGATCTTAAAAGTAGAGGGGTAGAGTTTTTGAACATACCAACTACGTATTATGATGTATTGACGGAAAGAGTTGGTGAAATTGATGAAGATATAGAGTCACTTAGAAAACTAGGTATCTTGGTAGATCGTGATGATGAAGGGTATTTATTGCAGATTTTTACAAAAACTGTACAAGCAAGACCAACCATGTTCTTTGAAATTATTCAACGTAAAGGAGCAACTTCTTTTGGAAAAGGAAACTTTAAAGCCTTATTTGAAGCTATTGAGCGTGAGCAAGAATTAAGAGGAACTTTATAGGTTCAACAAATTTCTTGAGAATCTTAAAATAGATTATTTTTAAAGGAAGTATTCATGAATACCTCGAGGCTAGAACTCGGGGTATTTATAACGAAGCAATTTTGATATTTCGAGGTAAGTCTTGAGGTATTTAATCTCTATTATCGAGTAAAACGAACGTATATGCCTATATATCATAAACAAGGAGCGTTGCCACCTAAAAGGCATACGCAATTTAGAAAACCAGACGGCGAATTGTATTCAGAGCAATTGTTCGGTACCATTGGTTTTGACGGTATGTCTTCTTTACTATATCACCATAACCGACCAACAATGGTTAAGGAGATATTGAAAAGTACCGATGTTTCTCCGAAAATTGCTTTAGAAAAAAATATACGATCGTTGAAGTTGGTCAGTTTTAATGCTCCTGCAAAAGATGATTTTTTAGAGGCTCGTGAACCTTTGTTGGTGAACAGTGATATTATTATTGGAGTAGCAGCGCCACGAAAATCGTTACGAGATTATTTTTATAAGAATACTGATGCTGATGAAATGTTGTTCATTCATAAAGGTACAGGTACGTTACGAACTATTTTTGGGCAGATTCCCTTTGAATACGGAGACTATTTAATTATCCCTAGAGGTACTATTTATCAGATAGATTTTGATGGTGAAGACAATCGTATTTTGTTTGCAGAATCGTATTCTCCTATTTATACTCCGAAGAGATATCGCAATTGGTTCGGACAGTTATTAGAACATTCTCCATTTTGTGAGCGTGATTATAAATTACCACAGAATCTAGAAACGTTTACCGATACCGATGAGCACTTAATAAAAGTGAAAAAGCAAGGGGTCATGCATGAAATGGTCTACATTGGGCACCCTTTTGATGTTGTAGGTTGGGATGGATATAATTTTCCATACGGATTCTCAATTCACAATTTTGAACCCATTACAGGTAGAGTTCACCAACCGCCACCAGTACACCAAACATTTGAGACGAATGCCTTTGTAATTTGCTCTTTTGTACCAAGGTTATACGATTATCATCCACTGTCGATACCTGCACCATACAATCATTCGAATATAGATTCTGATGAAATGCTGTATTATGTTGACGGAGATTTTATGAGCAGAAACGGAGTGCAGCCAGGTAACATATCTCTGCATCCCGCTGGTATACCACATGGTCCACACCCAGGAGCAGCAGAACGCAGCATAGGTCAAAAAGGTTCAGAAGAACTAGCGGTTATGATAGATACGTTCAAGCCATTGATGGTTACCGAAAATGCCTTAAAATTAGACGACGGAGATTACTACAAATCGTGGTTGAATAAATAAAAAAACAAGCACTTGACAACACTAAATACATGGGTGTTAGTACCCGCAAATTCAGATTTTTCTATCTATAATCTCCCTTTCGGAATCTTCTCTGTAAACGGTGAAGCTCCAAAAGCAGGTATTGCCATTGGTGAGAAGATAGTTGATTTGGCAGCAGTATCAGAATTAGGTTTATTAGAAGTCAGTGCTTCTTATTTTCGGCAGAAAACCTTAAATGAGTTTATCGCATTAGGTAAGAAAATAACGAATAAGGTCCGTTTAGATATTCAAAATTTATTGATATCTGAGAATTCTCCACTAAAGAATCATCAAGAAGTTTTTGTATCGCAGCAGGATGCCAAAATGCATCTACCAGTTCATGTAGGCGATTATACAGATTTCTATTCTAGTATAGAACATGCCACGAATGTGGGTAAAATGTTTCGTGATCCGGAGAATGCATTGTTGCCGAATTGGAGACACATTCCGGTTGGGTATCATGGTCGTGCTTCGTCGATAGTGGTGAGTGGTACAAATATTCATAGACCAATGGGTCAAGTGAAAACCAATGAAATGGCAGTTCCGGTTTTTAAAGCTTCAGGAAATTTAGATTTTGAATTGGAAATGGGCTTTGTAGTTGGTAAAAGTACCGAATTGGGCGAACGCGTTTCTACAAAAGAAGCTGCTGAACATATTTTCGGCTTGGTGCTGTTCAATGACTGGTCAGCTAGAGATATTCAGAAGTGGGAATACGTGCCTTTAGGTCCGTTTTTAGGAAAGAGCTTTGCATCATCTATGTCACCGTGGATTGTAACGTTAGAAGCCTTAGAACCATTTAAAGTTCAAGGTCCGGAGCAACAACCAGAAGTCCTGTCGTATTTAAAATATGAAGGAGAAAAGAATTATGACATTCAATTAGAGGTCGGCATGTCATCAAAAACATCAGGTGAAACATCCATTAGTAAGTCTAATTTCAAATACATGTATTGGAATATGATGCAACAATTAGCACACCATACCGTAAACGGCTGTAATTTGAATGTAGGTGATGTAATGGCATCGGGTACCATATCCGGAAAAGATGAAAGTTCATATGGCTCATTATTAGAAATCTCTTGGGGCGGTAAAAAACCATTTGAATTAAAAGATGGTAGCAAACGTACTTTTATAGAAGATAATGATACGGTTACAATAAGAGGTTTTGCAGAAAAAGATGGTAAACGAGTAGGATTCGGACAAGTAACCGGAACCATTTTACCAAGTAAATAAAATAAATTTTTAAATAGCTTAATAGTAGCACAATGTCAAAGAACGAAGAAATCAATTCTATAGATCCAAACAGTATTTCTCAACAAGAATTACATGGGTATTTATTATCTGCCGTAGCGCCAAGACCTATATGTTTTGCCAGTACAATTGATAAAGATGGCAATGTTAATTTGAGTCCGTTCAGCTACTTTAATTTATTCAGTGTAAATCCGCCAATGATGATATTTTCACCTTCTAGAAGAGGTAGAGATAATACCACGAAGCATACGTTAGAGAACGTATTGGAGGTAAAAGAAACGGTTATCAATATCGTGAATTATGACATGGTAGAACAAATGTCATTGTCAAGTACCGAGTATGGTGACGGTGTAAATGAATTTGTAAAAGCAGGATTCACACAAGTACCAAGTGATAAAGTGAAACCACCAAGAGTAGGTGAGGCACCGGTAGCATTTGAATGTGTAGTTGATCAAGTAATAGCCTTGGGTGACGGACCAGGAGCAGGTAATTTAGTACTCGCAAAAGTTGTTCAGATTCACGTAAAGAAAGCGTTTTTAGATGCAGAGGGGAAATTAGATACTCCCAAATTAGATTTAGTGGCTCGTATGGGTGGTAATTGGTATTGTAGAGCCAATGGCGATGCTTTATTTGAAATACCTAAACCAATACGTACCCAAGGAATAGGGGTAGACATGTTACCCGAAGCTGTTCGTAATAGTTCCGTTTTAACGGGAAATAATTTAGGGAGACTAGGTAATTTAGAAGAACTGCCAACCAAAGAAGCTATCGCAAAGATTACAGAACACCCTGAGGTGAAATCTATATTAAATGGTGCTGAAGATAGTATTGAATTACACCAACTAGCGCAACGATGGTTAGCTGAAGGCAAAACTGAAGATGCGCTGGCATTATTGCATTTGTAGTTCTTAATTAAAGATCATCAGGTTCAATATGAATCAGTACATGTTCTAGGTTAGGGATTTCTCTATTAAGATGATCTTGTAGCAGGTGGGCAATGTCATGCCCTTCGGTAACAGAAATTTCACCATCTACCATGGCATGTAAGTCCACATGAAACTTCATTCCCGCTTTGCGAATAAAACATTTTTCGGTACCGGTAACACCTGGCACTTCTAATGATTTAATTCTAATTTCTTCTAATAGATCGTCGTAACGTTGTTCGTCCATTATTTCTCCTAAAGCTGGTCTTAGAATTAAATAGCTATTGTAAAGAATAAAGCCCGATGCCATAAGGGCGGCCCAATCATCTGCCGTTTCATAACCTTTGCCAAGTACTACGGCAATAGAAATACCAATAAATGCCATTATAGAAGTAATAGCATCACTTCTGTGATGCCAAGCGTCTGCTTTTAAAGAGGTGCTTTGGGTCTCTTCACTTTTTTTGATAATAATGCGGTACGAGATTTCTTTCCATACGATTATTATACCCAGAACAATTAATGTCCAAGCTTTTGGAACTTTATGCGGAGTCTGAATATTTTCGATACTTTCGTAAGCAATGACCGTTGCGGAAATAACTAAAAAGGCAACGACAAGAAAAGTGATGATAGGTTCTATTTTTCCATGTCCGTATGGGTGATTTTCATCTGCCGGTCTTTCTGCATATTTGAAACCTAAGAGTACAAGAATAGAAGAAAAAATATCTGTGGTAGATTCAATAGCATCGGCTATAAGGGCATAAGAATTGCCAAAAAAACCTGCAATACCTTTAATCAAAGCCAGGCATATGTTCCCGATAATGCTAAAATAAGTGGTCTTTATTGCCGTCTGTTCAATACTCATATTGCAAAGGTAAGATACTCAAATTATCAGGTTCGCTTTTTGAAATCAAATTTAGCGTTAGAAAATATTATTCTGCCTTCTCATAAGCCTCCTTCATCCAAACAATTAATTCGTCATCAACCTGACTAGCATCGTTAAGTTGTACTCTATGGGTGCACATACTACCAAATGGTCCTGAAGATTCTAGTCGGTCAGTGGTCGGCTTGTCTTTTATTTTGAGTCCGAGGTCAATTCTTGTTTTAGTTGCAGGTTTTATAAGTGCAAATTGTTTTTTACGAATAATACTTACCGTAGTTTTCTTTGGAGTGATGGTAACATCATTGCCAAATATTTTTACCACTTTTAAAAGAGTTTCGTAAATAGGGATTAAGCTTTCTTTTCCCTTGTACTGTTGGGTAACTAAGTCGGTTGGGGAGTTGTTTTCTTCTTTAGACAAAGTGACGATGGTATTCGCAAAACCATGGGTGACTCCGTGTTCTTTCTTTAGAAAATTGACACCTTCAGAATGTTTGGTAAAAGATTTTGTTTTTAAAAGTGATTTCCATTCGTTTAAAGATTTGCCTGTTTTCTCGGGCATATTATCAATCATGGTCTGTAGCGCCTTATCCATTTTCTTAGAGTTTGGTTGGAACATTCAATTTACAAAAATTAAAAATCATCGGTCTTTCCATTTTAATTCATCCACAGAAAAACAAGAATTACGTCTTAACATTAAGAATCTGTCAATAAAATACGCCGCAACTCTAAAATGAATAATAATTTTATGAATAACGGCTAGTATTCAATAATTGCTGATATTAGTGCTTATATTAGGTAGTACTGAAATCCCACCAAATTATGGCATTAAAAGTTGCAATTAAACACAAGACGAAATATATCTATGATAGAAGTATAAATCTATCTCCACACATATTCAGGTTACGACCTGCACCACACAGTAGAACACCTATAGAGGCGTATTCAATAAAAATAAAACCAGAGAACCATTTCTTCAATTGGCAACAAGATCCATTTGGTAATTATATGGCGAGAATTGTTTTCCCAGATAAGACCACAGAGCTTTCTGTTGATGTAGAAATCATAGCAGATTTAAAGACCATTAATCCGTTCGATTTTTTCGTAGAAGAAGCGAGTGAAGAATTTCCTTTCAAGTATTCTGAAGAAGCTAAAAAGGAGCTTTTACCTTATTTAGAAAAAGTGGAAAGTGGACCGCTGCTAAAAGAGTATCTCTCTAAAATAGATTTAACGCCACTACGAAGTATCGATTTCTTAATTAACCTTAATAGCAACTTGTATAATTACCTGAACTATACCTTACGTATGGAGCCTGGTGTGCAAACATGCGAAGAAACCCTAGAAGCTAAATTGGGTTCTTGTAGAGATTTTGCCTGGTTATTGGTGCAGATACTTCGTCATTTAGGTTTGGCGGCGCGTTTTGTGTCTGGGTATTTAGTACAATTAAAATCAGATGAAAAATCATTAGACGGTCCGTCAGGTCCTGAAGAAGATTTTACAGATTTACATGCATGGGCAGAAGTATATTTACCTGGTGCTGGGTGGGTTGGTTTAGATGCTACATCTGGACTCTTTACCGGTGAAGGTCATATACCGTTGGCTTGTACACCATCTTATGAAAGTGCGGCACCAGTAAGCGGATTTAGCGATTTTGCAGAAACTACCTTTGAATTTGAAAATTCGGTTACTAGAATATTCGAATCTCCGAGGGTTACAAAACCATATACCGATGAACAATGGAATGCTATATACAATCTTGGTTTTAAGGTAGAAGAAGAATTACAGGCCAATGATGTTCGTTTGACCATGGGTGGTGAACCTACATTCGTTTCTATAGATGATATGGAATCTGAAGAGTGGAATACCGCTGCAGATGGTGAACACAAAAGAGAACTGGCAAGTAAATTGTCTATTCGATTATTAGAGGTTTTTGGTAAAGGCGGCTTGTTGCATCATGCGCAAGGTAAGTGGTATCCGGGTGAGGCGCTACCTCGTTGGTTGATCGGCATACATTGGAGAAAAGACGGAAAACCAATTTGGAAAGACCCAAGTTTATTGGCATCATTTTCTGAGGAATATAAAATGCCCAGAAATATTACCAAACGATTTTTAAAGACTTTAGGTGGTTACTTAGGCTGTAAAACCAATAGTATAATGCCTGCCTATGAAGATGCATTTTACTTCTTATGGGAAGAGGGGAAGTTACCTGTAGATGTTAATCCGAAAAAATATAATAAAGATGATACCCACCTTCGTAGAAAACTAGGTGAAATATTAGAACAAGGCATAGGGAAAGTAGTAGGTCATGTATACCCGCTAACCCACAAGAACAATAAATGGTTGACCAATAAATGGGAATTCAGAAATAAAAATTTATTACTTACTCCCGGTAATTCGGCAATTGGCTTACGTTTGCCTTTAGCAGCATTACCGAAAGACCCGCCAATTCCGTCAGAACCAACGGCAGAAGTAGAGCTGTTTGAAAATACGCCCGATTTACCAACGACTGATGACGCGTTACGAAAGCGAATGAAGTTGAAATCTACTTCGCACCCACGAAAGCACCCTTATGTACGCACGGCTATTTGCGCCGAGGTTCGTGAGAAAAAGTTATTTCTATACCTGCCTCCATTAGACAGTGCCGAAGACTTTTTAGATTTGGTAGCATGTATTGAAGCTACTGCAAAAGAATTGAAAGTGCCTGTTATTTTAGAAGGTTACGAACCACCAAGAGATAATAGGTTAGAGGTGTTGAAAGTTACTCCTGATCCGGGGGTGATCGAAGTAAATGTGCATCCGGCGAAAAACTGGCAAGAGTTAACAGATAATACGTTGACATTATATGCCGAGGCAAAACAAGCCCGTTTAGGAACAGAAAAATTCATGTTAGATGGCAAGCACACCGGTACAGGTGGTGGCAACCATGTAACCTTGGGCGGAGTAACGCCAGCTGATAGTCCGCTCTTGCGAAATCCTCAATTATTACGAAGCTTATTAACCTTCTGGCAGCATCACCCAGGCTTATCTTACCTGTTTTCAGGCGCGTTTATTGGTCCTACAAGTCAGGCACCACGAGTAGATGAGGCTAGGTTAGAGAATTTGTATGAGCTGGAAATTGCCTTTTCTCAAATTCCTGATGATGAAGAAGTCCCGTTTTGGATTACCGACCGTTTATTCCGTCACCTATTAACAGATATTACGGGGAATACCCACAGGGCAGAATTCTGTATCGATAAATTATACTCGCCAGATTCTTCTTCTGGTCGCTTAGGTATATTAGAGCTACGTGCTTTTGATATGCCGCCACATGCACAAATGAGTTTAATGCAAATGTTGCTCGTGCGTACATTAGTATCTTGGTTTTGGAAAAAGCCGTACAAGCACGATTTGGTACGTTGGGGTACAGAGTTGCATGATAAATTCTTGCTAGAGCATTATGTAAAAGAAGATATAAAAGATATTGTGGCGCAATTGAACGACGCTGGTTATCCGTTTAAGTTAGATTGGTTCGATCCATTTTTTGAATTCCGTTTTCCTTTATATGGCATGGTCGAAATAAATTCAATTCAAATGGAATTGCGAATGGCGATAGAACCATGGAATGTTCTTGGTGAAGAAATGACCGGTGGTGGTACATCGCGTTATGTAGATTCGTCATTAGAACGTGTTCAGGTAAAAGTGAATAATTTTAATAGTAAACGATATATACTGACCTGTAATGGAGTAAAAATAGAACTCAGCTCGACAGGTACAAAAGGAGAGTATGTTGCGGGAGTTCGTTTTAAAGCATGGGAACCATGGTCGGCACTACACCCAACTATCGGTGTAGACACTCCGCTAGTATTTGATATCGTTGACGATTGGAACCAAAAGTCTATTGGTGGTTGCACCTATTTTGTAGCACACCCAGGTGGGCGTTCTTACGATACATACCCTGTAAATAGTTTAGAGGCAGAATCGAGAAGAATTAATCGTTTTTGGGATATTGGGGTAACACAAGATGAGGTAACACCTACAGAATTGGTCGCTTCAACAAATTTTACGGGTAGAATGGTAGAACCTAAGGCAGGTTCAAATACATTTGTATACAAAGAGATGCCGATTAACCCCGAGTATCCACATGTAACAGATTTACGTAAGAAGTAATTGAAGAGGTAATGCCAACAACAAAAACGCGCTGGTTTAATAATTATGATACCCAAAAGGGCAATGATGAAATGTATTCATTGAACAATGGTATGAAGCCCTATTGGAATAAATTATTAACCGAATTTGACACCTTAGGAATAACAGGATTAAACGCCCGTCAAAAAGATATTGACTGGTTGTTATCAGAAAATGGTGTCACTTATAATGTATATAATGACCCAAAAGGGTTGCATAGGCCTTGGAATCTGAACGTGGTTCCTTTTATGTTGCACCAAGATGAGTGGACGAAGGTAGAGGCAGGCTTAAAGCAAAGAGCAGAACTGCTTAATTTGGTACTTAAAGATGTCTATGGTGAACGAAAACTGATTAAAAACGGTATTGTGCCTTATGAAGTTATTTATGGTCACCGTGGTTTTCTAAGGCAATGTTCTGGTATGGAATTGAAACTAGAACAGTATCTATCGATTTATGCAGCAGATCTTTGCCGTGGTACAGATGGGCGTTTGTGGGTCGTAAATGATCGCACAGAAGCACCCTCAGGTATGGGGTATGCTTTAGAGAATAGATCTACCACAAGTAGAGTTTTGTCAGATATGTACGCCGAAATGAAGGTGAAGCGATTGTCTGGCTTCTTTCAAGAATTCAATCAAATGCTTATTGATGCGGCGCCAGGTAAAAAAGAGAATCCGACAATTGTAATACTTACTCCCGGTTCACATAACGAAACCTATTTTGAACATGCCTATATGGCTTCGTTCTTAGGTTACCCGTTAGTTCAGGGTAATGATTTAGTAGTACGAGATGGTTTTCTTTGGATGAAATCATTGCAAGGCTTAAAGCAGATAGATGTCGTTTTACGTAGAGTAGACGATGCTTTTACAGATCCTTTAGAGTTACGTGAAGATTCCCATTTGGGCGTTGCCGGATTGTTAGATGTGGTACGAAGAAAAAATGTAGCTGTCATCAACCCTATTGGTAGCGGAGTAATCGAAAATCCCGGATTGATTCCGTTTATGCCTGCAATTGCAAAGTATTTTCTGAAGGAAGAATTAAAACTACCTCAGATAGCGTCTTGGTGGTGTGGGCAAGAGAAAGAAAGAAACTATGTGCTAGAGCATATATCTGAATTAGTAATAAAGAGAATTGATCGCACCAATAGAGAGAGTATATACTTTTGCGAGCAAATGAGCGCTAAAGAATTAGAAGAGCTTAAAAAAGTTATTCTAGAGCGCCCGTATCGTTTTGTGGCGCAAGAGCGTATAAATTTTTCAACTGCACCGAATCTTTCCAAAGATAAATTAGAACCTCGTAATGTAGTTGCTAGATCATTTTGTATTGCATCTAAAGGTGAATATTCTGTTATGCCAGGTGGTTTAGTACGAGTAGCACCCGATGGCGAAACGGTAAGAGTTTCAAACCAAAGAGGAGGCACCAGTAAAGATTTTTGGATATTAGATGATGCTGAAATAAAAGAAGAAAAGAACAGGCATTGGCAAAAGAAATCATCGATAGCTATTTCTGGTCTTGATGATCTGCCAAGTTTAACAGCCGAGAATTTATATTGGGCGGGTCGTTATGTAGGGCGTACATTGGTAAATGCACGTTTTTTAAGAACTGTAATGCGCCAAATGGCAATTGTTCAGAATAGAGATGAAAAGCCAGATTCTGAGAAGCTTAAAGTACTGTTTAAAGCTGTTACGCAATTAACAGGTACATACCCGGGGTTCGTAGAAAAGGACAAGGACGGTAAACTGGCAATGGATAATCCGTATGAAGAAATGTTGTCGGTAATTCTCGATAAAAACAGAATAGGCAGTTTGGCGCATACCATTAGCATGTTCAGTAATTCTTATTACTCTATTCGTAATCTCTGGTCTTCAGATATGTGGCGTGTATTTGAAAATATTCAGAAACTATGGAATGCCTTGGTAGATGGCAAGGATCATTCAATCAACAAAATATTAAAAGTGTTGAATCAATTAATTACTCGCTTAATAGCATTTATGGGGTTAATTGAAGAAAGCATCATGGTGCAACAAGGTTTGTTGTTATATTTCATCGGCTTGCAATTAGAGCAAAGCACTTTAAATATCACCAAATGCAGAGCCTTATTGACTATAAAATATGATGAGCAGGTAGAGTATGACCTGTTAGAGTATTTATTGACCAGTCACGAAAGTTTAAATATTTACAGATATAGTTACCGTTCTCATATAGAGTTGGCACATGTGCTAGATTTGGTTGTATTAGATTTAGACTATGCACGTTCGTTAACCTTTATGATCAATAGAATTCAAAAGGATATTGCACGTTTACCACATTCTAAACATGACCATCAATTAAATAATTATCAAAAGTATATTTTCGAGGCATTCTCTAAGTTGAGGTTGGCAGAGTCTACAAAGTTGGCAATGACCAAGTCAGAAACAGATTTTAAACGAGAAGATTTAGATACGCTGTTAGAAGAACTAACAGATTTGTTGTACAAGGCATCGCAGTCCATCTCCAATACCTATTTCAATCATACAGACAAGCAGACCCAATTGTTTACACAGTCTTTTCCTATTTGATTATGATATTTAACGTTACACATATCACTAAGTACGATTATAACGCTCCAGTAAGCTATTGTCATAATATAGCAACGCTACGTCCCAGAGAATCTAAAGGGCAAGAGTTATTAGAATACAGTATTGATATTTCACCAGAACCGGCAGAAATAAGTGAACGAGTAGATTTCTTCGGTAATTATATTACCCGTTTTTCCATACAGACAGAACATAGAACCCTAAAGGTTACAACTCGAAGTAAAATTAAAAGAGAATACGCTCAGTTTCACGAATCTTTCAAGAGTGACACCTGTAAGATTATAACAATGAGCGAAGCATTAGCAGCATTAAATGGCATGCACCCAGAAATTCTAGAGGCAAAGCAATATATACTAGAATCTATTTTTATAAGAAGAACAGATAAGGCGATACGAGATTATGCCGAGGTTTCTTTTAAAGGGGATAGGTCTGTATTTGAAGCCGCTTACGAATTGATGCAACGCATTTATACAGATTTTGATTTTGATTCAGAATTCTCGACCATATCAACTCCGATAGAAGAGGTGATGAAAGAGAAGAAGGGTGTCTGTCAAGATTTTGCGCAAATTGCTATTGCTTGTATACGCTCTGTTGGATTGCCGGCGAGGTATATAAGTGGGTATATCGAGACATTACCTGCGCCAGGTAAAAAGAAGTTGGTAGGTGCCGATGCATCCCACGCCTGGTTCGCTATTTTTATACCAGGTTTTGGCTGGGTAGATTTTGACCCTACGAATAACCAAATACCTAAAGACCAACATATTGTAGTAGGTTGGGGTAGAGATTATTATGATGTGCCACCTTTAAAAGGAGTGGTGTATGGTAGTGGACAGAGTAAATTACATGTATCGGTTGATATTGCTGCTGTAGAGTAGTTTAGGGTGTTGGTTTAAAAATAGGCCATACCCACCAAATCGGTTAGTTCCCCCGAAATACCTTTTCGGTAGGATGGCCATAGCACTAAATATTTATAGATATTGACTAGTGTTTATTCTTGTTTTAAGTAGGGCAAAATTAATACCATTTAACGAAAAAGCATTACGGTTTTCCGTAATGTGATATGATTTTTCAGTTTTTAAATCAGCCCTAAATCTTTCACTATAGCCACAAGGTGTATAGCATTGTTGGCATTGAATTGAATACGTAATTTATTTAAACGCTTTTCGATAGAACTTAAGCTGGCAGGTGAAATATTCTCTTTTCTATATAATGCACTAATTTCATCTTGAGATAATCCTTTACTTAAATTATCTAGAAGAGAAATATCGTAATCATCTATCTCTAATTCATTTTCACTGCTAAAGGCATTAGCCACTTCAGGAGATAAAAAAGTATTGCCCTCAGCTATTTCAGTAATAGCTTGTGTAAGATTTTTGAGTCCGTTTCTGCTCTTACATACATAGGCATCAATATGATGCTGTGTAAACAAAGTTCTTACGGCTTGTAATCTATCTTCAACAGAATAGACAATAACTTTTAATTCTGGAAATTCTGTTTTTAATTTTTCTACTAGCGAATGCCCAGAAGGGTAGGTTTGTGATCTATGGTCTACTTTAAAAGATAGGTCAGATATTACCAAATCAAAAGACTCGCCATCTAAATTGGCTCTTTTAACTTTTAAGTACGCATCATCGCAATACTGTACTTGGTCTATTTGAGAAACACCTAATTCGGTCAGTAATGAAAATACACCTTTGTTGATGTCTTCCATATCTTCCGCGATTAAAACTTTTTTGAACATGCATTAAATTATTATTGATGCCTTAAAGCCATCACCTTGCTTAGATTCAAAATTAATAGTTCCATTTAAAGAAGCGATACGGGATTCCGTATGTTGTAGCCCATTTTTTTTAAAAAGATCACAACCCACCCCATTATCGCGGTAAATTATTTGAATTTTAGACCCTTCTTTTTTGAAAATTAGGGTGACAAATGATGCCTGGCTATGCTTGCGCATATTGGTCATAAGTTCTTGTAAGACCCTATAAATAGCGGTTTTCTTATGTTCTGTTACGGTATTCCATGATATTTTAGAAAGGTTACGGGTAATCACATTTACCTTGTTGTTTTTGTAGCCAAGTAATAAATCATTTAATTGAAGATCGAAATCATTTCTTAGGTCAATTGCACTATTTTCTCTTGAAATATCTCTTGTTTTGGTATAAATCTTCTCCATTTCATCAATAACCTTACTGTCAATACCCGAATTATTTTCAAGTGAGGTCATCACTTTATACATATCATTAGCTACTTCGTCATGTACTTTTTTAGCAATTCTGGTTTCTGTTTTATAGATTTCTTCAATTTTAGCTTTGCGGTATCTGTTCCGATAGATAAAATAAGAACCAACTAATATTAAAAAAATGATAAAGGCAAGCGATTGATATGCCAGTCGCTTACGAGATTCAATTTCTTGAAGTAATATACTGGCTTGCGTTTTTTTCTGTTCTTCGGCAACATTATATTTTAGAAAAGCATTTTTGTTTTCTGCTATTTGTTTGGCATTGGTAATACTATCGTTTAATCTTATATATTCATGAACAAGCGGATTCTTATTTAGATTCATGAGTAAAGAAATAGCTTCGATCTTAAATGAGCTACTATTTATTTTATTTGATAATGCCAGTGTTTTTTCAGCAAATACCAATGCCTTGGTCGTGTCTTTTCTATCTAAATAATATTGAGACAAATGTGTGGTGCTAGAGTGTAAACCAATAATATCATTGTTTTTTTCACGAATATCAAAAGCCCTTTTTAAATTCTTTAATGCATCTGGTTGGTTTAGTTTGGCCTGCACGTGCCCTAAGTTATCGACTACTAAACCTAGTTCGTAATTGTTTAATTGCGATTGTTTTTGGTGAAGTAACCTATATATTTCGAGGGCTTTAGAATAGGATAATTGGTCGGTGTATATATTGGCTTTATTATTCAGTATAATAACACTGTCCTTTAGTTTTGTGGCTATTTGTAAAGCCTGATCAAATGAATTAATAGCTTCATTAAAATTATTAGAGGTTCTATAAATTCTGCCTAATTGATTGTATAAGCCTACTCTGGCGTTAATCAACGTGTCTTTGGTAGCCATAGAATTGATGAGGTTCAAGGCTTCCACAACATGGTTTTCACTATTGAAATTGTTTCCTATTTTAAATTCAGCAATAGATAAAAGCCTTAAATCGTAAATGACTTTTAGTGTGTCGTGCAATTCTAAATGATTCTCTTTTTGCTTTGTAAAAAAGTTAATACCTGATGGAAGGTCTTGAGGTTCAACCGGATTTACAATCGAATTTCGAAAAAAAAGCGAACTATCAGATGGGGTTTGTGCAGCAGAGCTTAAAGAAAAGCAAAATGCAAAAACGTAAAGAATTAGAGTAGGTAGAATAAATGAAACTTTGTTGTATTTCATTCCTCTAATGTAGAAACTTTTTAGGTATTAGTTTAGGTCTTATATAAGCAAAAACAATAATATCTACTTAAAACGTAATTGTGGGCTTTATTGTTTTATCTCTTTAGTAAATATTGTGCATTCTGTTTTCTAAGAGATTAAGATGCTATTATTAAAATTGAGTCTTACTATAATGTCTTAAAGATCTTTTTTATATATTATTGTCTTTTTTAAATCATAGATAGCTAAGATGACCTTATACGATAAAATAAATAGTTTAAGAGAAATTAATACTCTTTCTAAGCACGAACAACTGGTCAATGGTATTATACAGGCTATCGATGAAAAGATCTTAGAAAGAGGTGATAAGTTGCCATCCATAAATCAAATGGTGTCGCAATTGGGTTTTGCAAGACAAACAATAGTCAAGGCTTATGAAGAGCTTAAAGATCGAGGTTTAGTAGAATCAAAAAAACTAAAAGGTTACTTTGTTGTCAGTAATGAGACCAAGGTAATATTAAAGGTTGCGCTAATAATGTTCTCTTTTCAGCGATTTCAACAAGATTTTTATGACTCCTTTAGAAAAGGATTGGGTAAAAAATATCAAATAGATGTTTTCTTTCATCATAATAACTTAGAAATATTTAATAGTATATTTCAAAATATTCAGGGTAAATATGGCATGTATGCTATTGCCCCGATACAAGATCCTAGTTTACGTCAGGTATTAGAATCTATTCCGCCTTCCAATTTATTAATAATAGATAGGTTTATTGAACTTGATAAATCGTACTCTTATATCTCACAAGAGTTTGAAGAATCTACCTATGCAAAGCTGGTAGAACTATTATCTGAAATTACTAAGTATAAAAAGTTTGTATTATTCTTTAAGGAAGATGCAGATTACCCGATCGGAATTTTAAAAGCGTTTAATAGGTTTTGTGAAGATTACGATATAGAGGCATCTGTTATAAGTAAGTATAAATCGAAATCTATAAAAAAAGGAAGTTTATACTTTTTTGTGAGTGATACTTATATATGGGATGTTTTAAAAGATATTAGAAACAGTGAATATAAAGTGGGTAAGGAAATCGGGATCTTATCACATAATGATCACGTAGTAAAAGAAATTATATTTGGAGGTATTACCACCATTTCAACAGACTTCAAAGAAATGGGAAAAAAGGCAGCTAGCCATATCAAAAACCACGGTGATACTCATATTATTATGCCTTCAGACTTGATTATAAGGCATTCTCTTTAGTAATATAATCACTTATTTTATTCTCATATTATCAAATCTTCACTATTAGTATAGATAAATTATTATATCCTAAATTTTAACTTAATATTTTGATAGTATCCAAATATTTATATATTTGCATAATAGCATAGACTGGCATAGTACAATTTTATGTCAATCAGCTAAAATCAACTAACGAAAAAAAATTATTAACAGACATTAATTTTATGATGGGAAAAACACTCAAACAAATTATGGGTTTTGCTTTTGCACTACTTGGTAGTATTGCTTTTGCGCAAACCACACAGGTATCTGGGACGGTATCTGATATGCAAGGACCATTACCCGGCGTTAACATTGTAGTAAAAGGAACTACGAATGGGGTTACTTCAGATTTTGACGGAAATTATACTATTTCCGATTTAAATACTGATGATGTTTTAATATTCAGTTACATTGGGTTTACTACCCAAGAAATAGCAGTTTCAGAACGTTCTATTATTGACGTACAACTTAATGAAGATTCTGCTCAACTTGATGAAGTAGTGGTTGTGGGTTATGGTACTCAAAGCCGAAGAGAGGTTACCGGTGCTATTGCTTCTATTAAAGCAAAAGATATCGCACAGGTAGTTACGGGTAATCCTACGGCTGCCCTTCAAGGTAAACTGGCAGGTGTACAAGTAGAAACATTTGGTGGTCAGCCTGGTGGATCTGCAAACGTCTTTGTTCGTGGAATTGGTTCTTTAACCAATTCTTTTCCATTATATGTAATAGATGGAACTTTTGCCGAAAATATGGATTTTGTAAATCCAAACGATATTGAGTCGATAGAGGTGTTAAAGGATGCTTCATCTGCGGCAATATATGGATCACGTGCTTCAAACGGCGTGGTTTTGATTACCACTAAAAAGGGAAATAGAGGTGATATTTCGGTTAATCTTAATATAAGGGGAGGGTTTGAAGTAGCTTCTAAAAAGTTGGATTTTCTGAATAGCGAACAATTTTTAGATTACAGAAGAGACTTTGAAGCAAACGATGCAAGTGGTTTTCAAATAGACCCTGCTAATTTTTCAGAGAACGGAAGCTTAACTTATACAGATTGGCAAGATAAATCTTTAAGTACAGGTCCTATTCAAGATTACGGTGTTTCAGTAGCAGGTGGCAGTGAAAACTCGAGGTATTTTTTTTCTACCAATTATTATAACCAAGATGGTATTCTTATTGGATCTGGTTTTGAAAGAATCAATGCACGTGTTAATGGCGAATTTAAGATCGGGAAAATTACAATTACGGAGTCTATCGGTTTAGCGCAAAGTAAAATTCAAGAGAACGAATATTTCGGATTTGAAGCAGCTACAGCTCCCATTTTAAGATTTAACGTACCAGAGAATGAAGGTGGGTTTGAAGCTCCAGTTAGAGAAACCGCAGGTTTCGGGGGTATAAATAATTATGCGCTAGCTGTATTAGATGATAATCTTGAAACTAGAAGAAACTTGTTAGGTAATGTTAGTGTTGCTTATAAAATAGTAGATGGTTTAACGGCAAAATTAAATCTTGGTATAGATTACACAAACAGTTTTCGTGAAACGTTCAGACCAACTTATTTTATGAGTCCGACCGATGCCCGTTTTAATGATAACCCTCAAAATGATTTAACTCATGTTCGTTCAGAATTCTTAAGAACTCAGATAGAACCTACGTTAAACTATAATAAAGAATTTGGTGATCATAAGGTAGACGTTGTTGTTGGTTATGGTCAATTAAAAACTCGATATGATGTGTTGGCAAACTATGTTGGTAACTTGCCATCTAATAATATTCGTACAACTGGTGCTGCAGGTGTTGACAATATTATAGGGAACGCTGGTTTCAAAGAAATTGACGGACTAATCTCTTCATTTGGGCGTCTTAACTATTCATTTGGTGGTAAGTACTTGTTTTCAGGAACTATTAGACGTGATGAATCTTCAAAATTTGCGGAAGGATTCCGTTCAGATGTTTTCCCTTCTTTCTCCTTAGGTTGGAGAATAAGTGATGAAAACTTTTTCCCTAAAGATGGTATTATTTCAGAAGTTAAATTACGTGGAGGTTACGGTGAGTTAGGAGCACAGAATGTTGGTAATTACCTTTATCAATCTGTTGTAGGTACTACCTCTTCTTCTTCATTCGGTAATTCTATATTACCTGGTTTTGCCCAAACTTCATTTGCGAATGACGGCTTACAATGGGAAACCTCCTCTACGGCAAATTTTGGAGTTGACTTTGGTTTCTTCGATAATGCTTTAACCTTTTCGGCAGAATATTATAAAAAACAAATTGAAAATTTATTAGTAGCCGTGCCTATACCAAGTTCGAATGGTACCAATGTTCCTTTAACACAGAATGCAGGTGGTCTAGATAATAGTGGTGTAGAATTTTTGTTGAACTATAGAAAAACCGAGGGAGACTTCAAATTTAATGTTGGTCTTAATCTTGCTACACAAAAGAGTACTTTGACTCAGGTGCCAAGTGAATTTTTTGGTCCTTCTGTAAATGAAGGTATACAGAGTGTAAATATTTTTAGGGCTGGGGAAGATCCGGGTTCGTTTTATGGTTTTGTTGTTGATGGTGTGTATGATGATCAAGCTCAAATTAATAGCGATCCTAATAGAATTAACGACCCTAATATTTCAGCTCTTTCTCCGGGTGATTTTATAAAGAAAGATATAAATGGTGATGGGCAAATCAATAATGATGACCAAACAATTTTAGGTAGTCCGGTTCCTGATTTTACTTATGGTATAAATTTAAGTGGAGAGTATAAAAAATTCGATTTCAGTATATTTTTTAATGGTGTGCAAGGAAATGAAATTTATAACCAAGCTCGTGTGTTCAATACATTAGGGGCTGACGGTAATAAGTTTACAGATGTTTTAGATAGATGGTCACCACAAAATACGACAGGAAGTCTACCTAGACCTACATCAACAGACCCTGGACAGAATGCACTACCTTCATCATATGCAGTTGAAGACGGTTCTTTTCTTAGATTACAAAATCTTACTATCGGATATGATTTTTCAGAATACATCAAAACAGAATGGATAAAGCGTTTTCGTTTGTCTGCCACTGGTCAGAATTTGTTTGTAATCACCAATTACTCGGGTTATGATCCCGATGTTGCTTCTACTAATGGGGCTCGTTCCAATGAAAACAATGGTTTTTTTGGATTTAGGCCTACTGTAAATTCAGTAACTGGTCGTGGTATAGATATTAGAGCATATCCAAGAGCTACTGGTATTATTTTCGGATTAGAGGTAGGATTTTAAAAAAAAATAAAACATAAGACTATGATAACTATAAAACAATTTAAAATCATTGCAATGGTCGGGTTACTCGTTCCCTTTGGATGTAGTGATGAGATTCTTGATCAAACAAATCCTAATGAAATTGCTGTGCAAGGATTTTGGAGAAATGCAGAAGATGCAAAATTAGCTGTGAATGGAATGTACCACCCGATAACCGGAACTTTTTTCTGGGGTCGTATAGTTCATGTTGGTGCATTATTGAGAACAGATGCAATCAATCCTATTCCTTCAGGGGGTAATACTTCACTATCAACATTTCAAGGTAGTCCAGGTGTAGCCCGTTGGGCACAAGAGCCCTGGGAAGAAGCTTATAAATCAATATTTAGAGCAAATTCAATTCTTGAGAACGTTAATGAAGAAAATGTTCCTAATACAAGTGATCGTAATGAAATATTAGGACAAGCACATTTTTTTAGAGCCTTCGTATATTTCTACATGGTAAATATATACGGGAATGTTCCTTTAGTGGACAAAACCCCGGACCCTAAGAACGATGATGAGTTATTTCCAACTCAGGCATCTCAGCAGGCCGTGTGGGATTTAATTATTGAAGATTTGCAACTAGCAGAGTCTATGTTGCCAGATAGTTGGTCTTCAGATAATTTAGGTCGTCCTACCAGTTGGTCTGCGACTGCGCTAAAGGGTAAAAGCCATTTATATAGAAGTGGTTTGCTTAATGTTGATGAGTATGCAGTGGCTGAAGCTGCTTTATTAGAAGTAGTAAATAACGGGCCGTTTAACTTGTTACCTTCTGAGCAGTACCAAGATAACTTTACACAAACGAATGAGAACAATGTAGAGTCTGTTTTTGAACTACAGTACCATCCTATAGGTAATGGTAATTTTGTTTGGGGACAAGATATTCCAAGAGCAGGAACTCAAGGTAATTTTGTTATTGAATATGCTCCGCCAAGTCAAACACCTGATAATGGACATGTGATTAATCCATGGGTGAAAAATGTATTTGAGAGCAATAATGATGAGGTGAGAAGAAATGCAACCTTGGCTTATGATTATCCAGGTAGTGTTATTAATGTTGATGTTCCTTTTACAGAGGGTCTAGCATCTGATATTGAAACAGTAAATTCTTTGCTAGGTCAGCCACAGAATACTGGTCTAGAACCGATATTCACACGTAAATATTCTGGTTTGGAACTACCTGCGGGGGCTACAGGTTTCTTAGGTGACGATTACGGTGTAAACTGGAGAATAATTCGTTATTCTGATGTTTTATTGATGTTGGCAGAAGCTATTAATGAGCAAAATAGACCAGCAGATGCAGAACCTTTTTTAAATCAAGTAAGAACTAGGGCCCAAATAGATGTAATTACAGGACTAGATCAGGTTAATATGCGTCAAGCGATTATAGATGAACGTGTAATGGAACTTACGGGTGAAGGGCATAGGTTTTTTGATTTGGTAAGATGGAATTTAGCGGAAACATATTTAGGTGCGAATTCAGCACATGAAGGTCCGCACCCAAAATCAATTGCTGGCGGTTTTTTCCAATCCAGTAAACATGAGTTGGTATTTATTCCACAGAGTGAATTGCAGTCAAATCCTAATTTAATTCAGAATCAAGGATATTAAAAAGTTTGTTAGTTTTAGTTGTTGAGTTTAATAAGCCAAGTATGTTGAGATACTTGGCTTTAAACTTAAATTATTATATTTCTTATGAATAGATATGCTTCCTTATTATGTTTTCTACAGCTATTTTTAAGTAGCTGCGATTCTAATAACGAAGGTTTTGTTTTCAATACTGTTTCAGAGCAAACAACACATATCAATTTTTCAAATACAATTACTGAAACCGAAGAAATCAATATTATCGATTTTCAATATTGCTACAATGGTGGCGGTGTTGGTATAGGTGATTTTAATAACGACTCGCTTCAAGATATTGTCTTTACGGGAAACCAGGTATCATCAAGAGTTTATTTGAATAATGGAAATTTAGCATTTACAGATATTTCTGAGAAAGCTAAATTTTTTACAGATTCTTGGGTTACAGGTGTTTCGATCGTAGATATTAATTCTGATGGTTGGGACGATATTTACCTAAATGTCGGTGGTGCAAATTGCAATAATGATTGTCCGAATTTATTATTTGTTAATCAAGGTTTAGATAGAGAAGGTATTCCATTTTTTAAAGAAGAAGCAAAGGCATATGGTCTAAATGATGCAAATTATGCGCAGCAAGCTGTTTTTTTTGACTATGATCAAGATGGTGATTTAGATGTCTATATAGTTCATAACGGTAATACTACACATGATAAAAATACTCCAATGCCTAAAAGATATTTACCAAGGCATTTATCAGATTATCTGTTAAAGAATGAAACTGTAATGGGTTTAGACCATCCTGTTTATAGAAATGTTTCAGACACTTTACATATTACGGGCAAAGGTTTTGGTCTAGGGGTTGGTATACATGACTTTAATGGAGATAATTTACCAGATATATACGTGTCCAATGATTTTATAACAGATGATTTTCTGTATATCAATAATGCTTCGATATCGAACGAGGATCCGGCTTTTAAAGAATCTAGTAAAGATTATGTATCTCATGAAACATATAATGCCATGGGTGTAGATATTGCAGATATTAATAACGATGCTATACCAGACATTTTGGTGGTAGATATGTTGCCCAATCAATATAAAAGGCAAAAGTTGATGTTGGGCAGTATGAATTATGATAAATACCTCTTGTCACAGACAAATGCGTATACTGATCAGTTCATGCGAAACACACTTCAGTTAGGTAACGGTTTTATAGATAAAAAGCCTTTAAAGTATAGCGAAGTAGGTTTTCAAAAAGGAATTTCAAGTACCGATTGGAGCTGGGCTCCGTTAATGGTAGATTTTGATAACGATGGCGATAAAGACATATATATTACCAATGGTTATGTAAAAGATATTACAGATTTAGATTTTATCAACTATTCTAACGAAAACAGCATATTTGGTACACAAGAAGCAAGAAGTAAAAGGGTTAAAGAGTCTGTCTCGAAATTACCGGGTATTCATTTACCTAATTTTATTTATGAGCAAGTTTCAAGTGATAACTTTAACGATGTTTCTACAACATGGATTAAAGAAAAAGAATCATTTTCGAATGGTACGGCATATGCAGATTTGGATAATGATGGCGATTTAGATTTGGTGGTCAATAATATCAACGAGAAAGCCTTTGTATTAGAGAATACAACATCAAAAAATAAGTCTACCAATTATTTACGACTAAGTCTAAACGGAGGTGTTTACAATAAAAAAGCTATAGGAGCTAAAATTTCGATTTACCATAATGGTAGTGTTCAAAATCAATATCATTCTGTAATTAGAGGGTATTTATCATCAATGGAACCAATTGTACATTTCGGCTTAAAAGACACCATAATTGATTCGTTAAAAGTACAATGGCCCAATGGTAAAACCACTATGAAGTATAGTGTAGAGGCGAATCAAATATTGACTTTAAAGGAGCGTGACGCAAAATTAAAAATAGAAAACCATAAACAAAAAACACTTTTTTTTGGATCAGATACTACGTTGTTAAACTATACACAAGATGACACACCTTTAAACGAATACACATTTCAGCATCTATTAGTAAAGCAAAATACGGCAAAAAGTTCTTGTATAGTAGCGGCGAATATTGATGGTATTGCTGGTGATGAATTATTTATAGGCGGCAGTAAAGGTAAACCTAGTAGTATATGGTTTCAGAATACCTATGGTACATATATGCCTGTTCAGTTTTTAGATACAGAATATGATGATGTGGCTGCGGTTTTTTTCGATGTTGACCAAGATGGTGATTTAGACTTATATGTTGCCAGCGGTGGTAATAGATTTGAAGATGGCTCTGCAAATTATCAAGACAGAGTCTATTTAAATAATGGTCATGGAGTGTTTACTAAAAGTAAAGGTATAGTGCCTGCAATTCATGAAAGTACTAGTACGATTGCTGCAGAAGATTTTGATAGAGACGGTGATATTGATGTTTTTGTTGGGTCAAGACTAACTCCAAAAGAGTATCCGTTACTACCAGAAAGTACATTTCTGATAAATGAAAAAGGAAGATTTCATAAAAAGTTTCAATCACTATTCGAAGGATTGGGGATGGTAACCAGCGCATTATGGGAAGATGTAGACAATGACTCATGGAAAGATTTGGTCGTGGTTGGAGAGTTTATGGAAATCACCATTTTTAAGAATAATAAGGGCGATTTAAATCGCATGCCAATAGCATGGCTAAATGATAAGGATGAAAACATAAACACATCTGGATGGTGGAATAAGGTTGTAGCAACCGATATTGATAACGATGGTGATATAGATTTCATCTTAGGTAACCAAGGTACAAATGGCTTTATGAAACCAACACAAGCCAAACCAGTATATGTGTATACCAGAGATTATGATAAGAACGGAAGTTTTGATCCTGTTTTGGCAATGTATTTTAATACAGAAGAAGGTGAGCAATTATTACCGGTGCATTCTAGAGATGATGTTATGAAACAGCTTACCGTTTTAAAGAATGACCACACCTCTTATCAAGACTTTGCAAATGCGAGTTTTGAAGAGTTGTTGAAAATTAAAGACCTATCATTAGAAACCCTACAGGTGTCAATTTTTGAAAGTAGTTATGCAGAAAATTTAGGAAACGGAAAATTCAGATTGGTAGCACTGCCAGATAAATGTCAAGTAGCACCAATTCAAGATATTTTGGTCGATGATTTAGATAACGATGGTAATATAGATGTGCTTTTGGTGGGTAATGACCTAACAACAGAAACTCATTACGGTAACCAAGATGCACTGTCTGGTTTACTAATAGAAAGAGATAATAATGAATTTGTGGTGTATGATAGTAGAGATTCTGGTTTTTACGTGCCCGGGCAATCGAATCACCTAATTCAAGCAAAAGATAAAAATGGGAGGACTTTTTTAATGGCGACCCAATATAATAACGAAGCAAAAGTATTTTTTAAAAACTAATTAAAGAATTTTTTATGAATGTTGATAGTATTGATGCTACTATAGAAGCTATGGAAATAATAGGAGATGATGCCAATGTGTCTTCTTCCATCCAAAAAATAAGTGCTGATAATGGCTTAGAAATTTATCAGTTTCACGTCTCGTGCAGTGAAAAGAAATTTCCAAAACCAATAACATTAAGGTGGAAAGTACCTGCCGTAAATGTAAAAGGTGTATGGAAACCTACAACAGATTTCTCAAAAAGAATTCAGGCAGATTGGGAGTTGGATCATATGGAATCTAGAATTTCTATCGATGCTCCAGTAATAAGTTTGTTTGGTCATAATGATGAAAATATAATCACCTTCGCATGTTCTAATGCAATAAATAAATTGCAAATGAACGCGCGAATTAGAGAAGAGGATAATTACTTCTATTGCCATATTACTTTCTTTTCTGAAGAAGAGCAGGCTCTTGAAAATTTCGATGCACAAATTCGAATAGATACTAGAAATACAGGCTTTTCCACAGCGTTAAAAGAGGTATCTAAATGGTGGGAAACTTTTGATGATTTAAAACCGACAACAGTACCTGCAATAGCGAAAATGCCATTGTATTCTACTTGGTATCAATTTCACCAGAATTTAGATTTAGAACTTTTACTTGAAGAATGCAAGCTAGCAAGTAATTTAGGATATAAGGCGATAATTATTGATGACGGCTGGCAAACTTTCGACAATAACAGAGGTTATGATTATACGGGCGATTGGAAACCAGAACGTATACCGAATATGGCAGCATATGTAAAACAAATACATGATACCGGGCTAAAAGCTGCGATATGGTATTCAGTGCCATTCTGTGGTCCAAAATCAGAAGCTTTCAAGAGGTTTAAAGGTAAGTTTTTAACAGAAGATCATAGATGGGCACCAGTTTTCGATCCAAGATATCCAGAAGTAAGGGATTATTTGATCGGTATTTATACAAATGCAGTCAAAGAATGGAATTTAGACGGATTAAAACTTGATTTTATTGATGATTTTAGGTTGTACGAAAGCACGCCTTTGGGCATGGAGAATGGTAGAGATTACGCATCTATAAATGAAGCGGTAGACAGATTGATGACCGATGTAATCAAAAACTTGCAAGCAATTAAGCCAGATATTTTTATTGAGTTTAGACAAAAATATGTTGGTCCGGCTATGCGTAAATTTGGTAATATGCTTCGTGCATTCGATTGCCCGGGCGATGCGACCATGAATAGAATTCGTATAGCAGATATTAGAATGTTATGTGGCAATACCGCTGTACATTCAGACATGGTTACCTGGCATGATTCTGAACCTGTAGAAATTGCAGCGCTTCAATTGATCAATACACTTTTTGGGGTTCCACAGCTATCCATGTTTATTTCAAAAGCTTCTATTGAGCATAAGAAAATGATAGCTTTTTATACCGATTATTGGAATAAGAATGCAGATGTGCTTATGAATGGAGATTTTACGCCGTATAGACCATTAGCCAATTATCCGTTGCAGAAAGTCACTACGCCTGACAAGACAATTTTTGGAGTATATGATGCATATGTTATCGATTTAGAAAATGTGGGTAGTGAATTCCATATTTTAAACGGACAAATTGCTGATTCTGTTATCATCAGAAATGCAAACGATTTTGAAGATTACCAATGTTACGTATATGACTGTCAAGGTCAGCTTGTAGCAGAAAAATCAATATCGTTTAACAAAGGTATACTAGAGGTAGCCATACCGCCATGTGGAATTTTAATTGCGAAGAAAGCTTAAATCTGCAATATGAGCGAAAAAGAAAAAATGACCCAAGGTCTACCTTACGATCCAAACGATGCAGAATTGGTTAAAGGTAGATTAAGTGCTCGCAGATTATTGCGAGAAATTACGGCGATATCAGAAGATGATGAGCAAGATCGAAAAATCTTGTTTAGAAAACTCTTTGCAGAGACTGGTAACGAATTTTATATTGAAAATCCGTTCATATGCGATTATGGTTTTAATATACATTGGGGTGAAAATGCGTATGCGAATTTTGGTTGCATCATTTTAGATGCCGCCCCGGTTTATATAGGTAAGAATGTAATGATGGCGCCTGGGGTTAGATTGATGACGGCGACGCATCCTTTAGATTATAAGGCACGTAATTCAGGTATTGAATTTGCAAAACCTATTCATATTGGTGACAATGTATGGATTGGTGCGGGTGTAATAGTAAACCCAGGGGTAAAGATTGGTAATAATTCTGTCATAGGTTCTGGTAGCGTTGTAGTAAAAGACATTCCAGAAAATGTGGTTGCCGTAGGTAACCCTTGTAAAGTGCTGAAAAGCATTGATAATCCAGAATAATTGTCAAGTAATCTAATAGTAACTAACAACTAAAATATAATAAGCATGCTCTCAATTATTTCTTTTTTAGGTTTCACAATTTTAGTTGCAGTAATAGCTTGGTACAACACACGCAAAACAGATGAGAAATCTGCAGATGGTTATTTTCTTGCAGGTAGAAGTTTGGGCGCAATTACTATTGGCGGGTCTATACTCTTAACCAATCTTTCGGCAGAACAAATAGTTGGGCTAAATGGACAGTCTTTTGCTCAAGGAGTTTTAGTAATGGCATGGGAAACTTTGGCTGCTATAGCATTAATATTTACCGCTATATATCTTTTGCCAAAATATATGCGAGCGGGTATAACTACGATACCTGAGTTTGTAGAAGAACGTTTCGATTCGCAAACGAAATCAATATTGGCATTACTTTTTTTAGTTGCCTTTGGTATAGTATTATTACCTACCATTCTTTATTCGGGCTCTATAGCTTTTAGCACAATGTTCGATTTACCCGAGTTATTGGGTACATCACAATCTACCGTAATTTGGATCTGCGTATGGTCTATTGGCTTAATAGGTTCTGTATATGCGATTTTCGGAGGATTGAAAGCTGTTGCGGTATCAGATTTAGTGAATGCAATAGGCTTGTTGATCGGTGGCTTGTTAATACCTGTTTTTGGGTTAATGCTTATCGGTGACGGTAGCGTTTCTGATGGCTTTAGCGAATTATGGACTGCAAACCCAGATAAGTTTAATGCCAAGGGTGAAGTTGATTCTTATCTGCCGTTTAGTACATTGTTTACTGGTTTAATGATTGCTCAAATGTATTATTGGGGAACGAACCAATCTATATTACAAAGAGTGTTCGGTGCAAAAAGTTTGGCAGAAGGTCAAAAAGGAATGATACTAGCTGGCTTCGTAAAGTTTTTGATTCCGATTATTGTGGTTCTACCAGGTATAATTGCGTGGCATATATTTGGTGCTGAATTAGAGAATCCGGATCAGGCTTATCCAGCTTTGGTTAAAAAGGTTTTGCCAGGGGCATTTCTTGGCTTCTTCGCTGCAGTATTGTTCGGTGCAATTTTGAGTTCTTTCAATAGCTTGTTAAATAGTAGTTCAACACTTTTTGGTATTGATTTATATCGTCAGTATTTCAATAAAAATGCATCAGACACCCAAATGGTGCGTGCAGGTAAGATTTTCGGTTTGTTTTTAGCGTTTATATCAATGATTCTGGCTCCGTTTATCGCGAATGCACCAGATGGTTTGTTTGCCTATATTCAAGAATCTTTGGGCAGTTTAAGTGTTCCTATATTAGCTGTTGTAGTTATAGGTATGTTGACAAAAAACGTACCTGCAAAAGCAGCGAAAATTGTTTTAACAGGCGGTGTTGTAATGTATTTAGTAAGTCAGTTTGTATTGAGCCCCTATTTTATTGATACAGCAATGGCAGAAGCAGCCGCGAATGGTATAACAAATGCCAAAGAGCTAGGTATTATAAAGGCACAGGCATATCCTCATTTTCTGCATGTAATGGGCATATTGTTTGTTATCAATGTTGGTTTTTTATTGCTAATGGGTAAAATGTACCCTAATAAGAATACGTATAATCCTAAAGTTACAGATCAAATAGATGTAACGCCGTGGAAACATGCCAAGCTAGTAGGTCTACTTATTACGGTATTAGTATTAAGTACGTATTTGATTTTTTAAAGAAGATAAAATTATATGAAGAAATATGTCATCGCCTTAGATCAAGGTACAACAAGCACGAGAACTATTGTTTTCGATAAAGAAGGTACTATTATTTCAATTGCTCAAAAAGAATTAAAGCAATATTATCCGCAATCTGGTTGGGTAGAACATGATGCATTAGAAATTTATAACGACCAATTAGAAACTTTTAACGAGGCGATAGAAAAATCTGGTATAGATCCTAATGAAATAGCATCTATAGGTATTACAAATCAAAGAGAAACCACCGTAGTTTGGGATAGAGAGACAGGTGAGCCCATACACAAAGCTATTGTTTGGTTAGATAAAAGAACTACGGCTATTTGTAATGATTTAGAGGAGAAAGGCTTAACGAATTATATAAGGCAGAATACGGGTCTAGTAATTGATTCTTATTTTTCTGGAACAAAGTTAAAGTGGATTTTAGATCATGTAGATGGTGCTCAAGAAAAAGCCGAAGCTGGTAAATTAATGTTCGGTACTATCGATAGTTGGTTGATATATAAATTTACGGAAGGTGAAAAACATGTAACGGATCATACCAATGCATCGCGTACCTTAATTTATAATATTAAAAAATTAGAATGGGACGATAAACTACTTGAAGAATTAAATATTCCCAAATCATTACTGCCAAAGGTTCAAAACTCATCTTCAGATTTTGGAGCAATAAATTATAAAGGTATTCAGATTCCAATTTATGGTGTAGCCGGTGATCAACAAGCCGCTTTATTTGGTCAAGGTGGTTTTGAAGAAGGTATCGCTAAAAGTACATTTGGTACTGGTTGCTTTATACTTTTAAATACAGGTGGAAAACTGGTAAATTCAAAAAGAGGCTTGCTGTCCACATTAACCTGTAGTTTAGAAAATGAACCCGTACACTATGCATTAGAAGGCAGTATTTTTGCTGGTGGTGCTTCTATACAGTGGTTGAGAGATAGAATGAAGGTGATAGATAGCGCGAGCGAAACAGAAGCTATTTGTACAAGTATACCTCCTTTAAAAAATGTATATGTAGTACCCGCTTTTGCAGGTTTAGGTGCTCCACATTGGGATTCTGAGGCAAAGGGAAGTATTTACGGAATGACGTTGGATACCGGTAGAGAAGAATTGATTAAGGCGACCGTAAACTCATTGGCATATCAGACCAAAGATGTTATCGGTGCAATGGAAAAAGATTGTAAGAGTAAGAGTGTTACCTTAAAGGTTGATGGTGGTGCTAGCGCAAATAATTATTTGATGCAGTTTCAATCAGATATTTTAAATGTAGAGGTAGATCGTCCAAAAATGATAGAGGTTACGGCATTTGGTGCAGCTTTACTTGCAGGTATTAAAGCAGGTGTTTGGACTAAAAATGATATAGCAAAAATTAGAGAGGTCGATACGATTTTTAGTCCTAAAATGGACAAAAAGGAAAGAAAATCGAATTATAAAGGCTGGAAAAAAGCAGTTAAACGTACAAAAACAAAGTAAGGAAATGAAGGAGGGTACTATGTTGGAATTTTCGGTATTAAATAGAGCAGAGCAAATCAAAAAATTACAAGATGGTAAGTTTGATTTAGCTATAATCGGTGGTGGTGTAACAGGTGCAGGTATAGCCTTAGATGCAGCTTCAAGAGGATTGAAGGTTTGCTTGGTAGAGAAGAATGATTTTGCATCTGGCACAAGTAATAAATCTACCAAACTTATACATGGAGGGCTAAGATATCTTAAGCAATTCGAAATTGGTTTAGTTAGAGAATCAGGTTCTGAGCGGGCAATAGTTCATAAATTGGCACCACATTTAGTAATACCGGAAAAAATGCTGCTGCCCTTAGTTGAAGGTGGTACATATGGTAAAATGATGACCTCAATTGGTTTGCAGGTATATGATTTTCTAGCAGATGTTAAAGGTGATGATAGGCGAAAAATGCTCGATAAAGCAGAGACCATAGAAAAAGAGCCCTTGCTTAATGAAAGTGTAGTTTTAGGTGGTGGTCTTTATGCTGAATATAGAACAGATGATGCTCGACTAACCATAGAGATATTAAAAAAAGCAGCATCGTATGGGGCAACGATTATCAATTATTGTGAGATGGAGTCGTTTGATTACGATGAAAATCATAAAATAAAAGGATTAAACTGTAAAGACGGTAATACCGGAGAGGAATTAAAAATAAAGGCTAGAAATTATGTTTCTGCTGCAGGACCGTGGGTCGATACTTTGAGAACTAAAGATCAATCGATGAACAATAAGCATTTGCATTTAACCAAAGGGGTGCATATTGTTTTTCCGTATGAGAAATTACCGGTAAATCAGCCTTTGTACTTTGATGTACCTGATGGCAGAATGATTTTCGCGATACCAAGAGGTAGAGCGACTTATGTAGGTACTACAGACACAAATTACTCTGGTAGTCTAGATAGGGTAGTAGCAACAGAAGATGACGCTAATTACATTCTAAATGCGATTAATGGTACTTTTCCTGATGTGCATCTTACTGTAGGTGATATAGAATCTAATTGGGCAGGTTTACGACCTTTAATTCATGAAGAAGATAAAGATCCGTCTGAGTTGTCTAGAAAAGATGAATTGTTTGTTTCTGATAGCGGATTGATTTCAATTGCAGGTGGTAAATTAACGGGATACCGAAGAATGGCAGATCGTGTAATTGAAGCCGTGTTGAAAACCATGAAGAAAAAGCATACTGCTGATTTAAAAAAGTCAGATACGTCTAAAATATCTTTGGTATCACCTTCTCTTGATAATTCTAAAAATGTATCTACATATCAAAAGGAATTAGAGGTAAGACTTAAAGAAATGGGTGTTGTTGATACGTATCATGCTTGGTATTTATGTACAACTTATGGTAAGCAAGCAGAAATCGTCCTAGATAAATCTAAAACATTTAAAAATGAAGATGCTCTAGAGAGAATTATTAGAGCAGAATTGTGGTTCTGCATTCATCATGAAATGACAAACACACTTACCGATTTCTTTGTACGTAGAACAGGTAGATTGTATTTTGATATTCCTAGCGTTAAAAAGTACGCAAATATAATTCTAGATGATTGTGTAGTGTATTTGAACTGGAATGATGCGTATGCTAATAATGAAAAAGAGAAATTAGAAGTGTTGATTACAGATGCAACTACGTATTATGTTAAAGAGTTTGTTTAAAATATAATTAAAACAAAAAGAGCACCAAACTTCAGCGTAATGCCTAAGTTTAAATGCCCTTTTCCAACTAACAACTTAAATATGCACTTTTAAAAGGCAGCACTTAGTGAATGTTGAATTCACATGGTGTTGCCTCTATACTTTATGAACGTAACTTTTTTATTCTAGCTAAAGTATCTTTAACCAATGCTTCTAAACCAGCATAATCTTTATTTGCTAAAATATCTTTACTTATTAATTTTGATCCCATACCAACACAAGTAACACCTGCATCGAACCAACCTTTAAGGTTAGCTTCATCGGTACTAACACCACCTGTCGGCATAATGCTTGTCCAAGGTTGAGGTCCTTTGATTCCTTTAACGAAACCAGGTCCGTAAAGGTCACCAGGGAATAATTTTACAATCTCACAGCCCATTTCTTCGGCTTTGTTGATTTCGGTTAATGAACCACAACCAGGAGACCATAAAACTTTTCTACGGTTACAAACAATTGCAATATCTTCTCTTAAAGAAGGGGTTACAATGAAATTTGCACCAATAGACATGTAGTATGAAGCGGCACCGGCATCTGTAATAGACCCTACACCCATAATCATACCTGGTAAGTTTTTGATAGCATATTTGTTTAATTCTGAAAATACTTCGAAAGCGAAATCGCCACGAGCGGTAAATTCCATTAAACGTGCACCACCATCGTAACAAGCTTGTAAAACCTTTTTACCTAACTCTACATCTGGGTGATAAAATAAAGGAACCATACCAGTTTCCTTCATTACGTTTGCTACTTCTATTCTTGAATATTGTGCCATCTATTTTTTTATTTCTCAGTTAAAATTTTGTTGAAATCGTAGTCCGAAGGATTGTCTACATATTTTTTTGCATTCTCATAATCGTCTTCACCTATATAGAATAAGTTTTGAAAGCATAATTCTGCTAATTCTGAATTGATATCTACCAAACGCGGGGCAATTTTACCGTTCTCATCTTGAATTTCAGATAAGAATAACGGTGTAATTTCACCTCTAGAATTTGCAGTAACCATACAGCCACTTTTACCTTCGTCAAATAATTTTTTTACGCCAAGACCTAGAACCGTACATAAAGTAAGGTCAAAACCAATAGGTCTGCAACAGCGTAATTCGTAGCCTAGTTCTACTGGTCTACTTTTAATATCAATACCTAACTCTTTTAATTTCTTTTGAACGAGCATATTAAAAATATGCGCTTTACTTACATTTCCTAACTCTGGGTGCCCATGGTCATCATAGGTGAATTTAATATCACACTTATTTAATTCGGAGTCTGGCATATTATGAAAAACCCCTTCACTAATTAGTGCTACACCGTAATTGATATTTTCAATTTTACGTTTGATCATTGAAGAAATGACCATTCTTACTACCTTATCAAAAGTGATAGAAGTGCGGTCAAACATTTCTGGAATAATCATCATAGGGTAGTGGCAGCTAGCTGCAATACCGAATGCTAAATGACCCGCAGAACGACCCATGGTAGACATTACAAACCAGTTTTGACTGGTGCGAGCGTCTTCATAGGTTGTGTTACCAATACGCACACCTTCATCTTTTGCAGAATGGAAACCAAATGTTGGGTTTCTATCTGGTAACGGTAAATCGTTATCAATGGTTTTAGGTACGTGAATGTTAGCAATTGAAATACCTTCTTTCTTTAAAAACCCAGTAATTCTGTTGGCAGTAGAAGCAGTGTCGTCACCACCAATACTTACCAACAGTTTTACATTATTATCAATAAACAGGTTAGTGTTTAGTTTTTCGTTTTTAGGTTTAAAACGGCTCATTATTAATGTTGAGCCACCTCTACTGAAAATCCTATCGGCATGGAAAAAATCGAATTCCTTGATTTGCGGATTTTCATCAAAAATTCCTTTAAAGCCTTCGTGTAATCCTAAAACGCGATAATTATCTTTTAAGAAAGCCTTTGCTACGGTACTGATTACGGTATTTATACCAGGTGCAGGTCCGCCACCGCAAAGAATTAAAACAGATTTTTTCGACATTTTTAGTTTTTAGGAGGTCTAAAGCAATTTGTTAATTATCTAGCAACTCTACCAGAAGCATCACCACCCATTAGTTTCTCAACTTCAGAAACCGTTACAAGGTTGGCATCACCTTTAATAGTATGCTTTAAACAAGATGCAGCAACTGCAAAGTCAAGTGCATTCTGGTCATCTTCTGGGTATTTCAATAATCCGTAGATCAAACCACCCATAAAAGAATCTCCACCACCAACACGGTCAACTATATCTGTAATTTGGTATTGACGAGTTTCGTACATTTTAGTACCATCCCAAAGTACACCTGCCCACGTATTGTGAGATGCAGAAATAGAACCTCTTAAGGTTGTAATTACCTTTTTAGCTTTAGGGAATTTCTTCATCATCTGCTTACAAACAGATAAGAAAGCTTCCGCTTTAACATCGGCACCATCTTTATGAACATCAAGTCCTTCTGGGTGAATTCCAAAATGCTTTTCAGCATCTTCTTCGTTCCCTAAAATAATGTCACAATATTCGGTTAATCCCGCCATTACTTTTTCTCTGTGAGCATCGTCACAGTATGTCCAAAGTTTAGCTCTATAATTTAAATCTGTTGAGATTGTAATTCCTTTTGCACTAGCAGCTTTAACAGCTTCTAAACAAACATCTGCAGCTCCTTGAGAAATAGCTGGTGTAATACCTGTCCAATGAAACCATTCAACATCTTCAAAAACAGCATCCCAATCGATCATTCCAGATTCTATTTCTGAAATAGCTGAATGAGCTCTATCGTAAACTACTTTACTACCTCTAGATACCGCTCCGGTTTCTAAGAAATAGATTCCTAAACGATCACCACCGTAAACAATTTTATCTACGCCAACGCCTCTTTTACGCATTTCCATCATTGCACATTCCCCAATATCATTTTTTGGTAAACGTGTTACGAAATCTACAGGAACACCATAGTTAGCTAAAGATACAGCTACGTTAGATTCTCCACCTCCGTAAACTACATCGAAATTGTTAGCTTGAGAAAATCTTAAAAATCCTTGTGGTGCTAAACGAAGCATGATTTCACCGAATGTTACTACTTTTTTCATGTTGTTTTATAAGTTTAATAAGTACTGATTTAAAATTTGTTTAATCGATTAACCACTTTAGGTAAAAAATAACCAAAACAGACATTTTTTGTTAAAGTTAATTAAAGTCTTACTTTTGGTTAATCGATTAAACAAATATATACAAACTAATTGAATAAAAAAAGAACAACTTTAAAAGACATTGCAAATGTTTTGAGTATTTCGACTGCGGCTGTTTCAAAAGCTTTAAACGATGATGCGCGCATAAGTGTAAAAACTAAGAAAGCCGTAAAACAGGTAGCAAAAGAATTAAATTATCAACCTAATCATTTGGCAAGTGCCTTAAGGAAAGGGAAAAGTAAGTTAGTAGGCTTAATAGTGCCTAGAACTAATAGTAATTTCTTTTCTTCTGTAGTAGAGAATATGGAAGAGGTTCTTAATAAAGCCGGATACAATATTATAATAACCCAGTCTAACGAGTCTTTTGAAAAGGAATGTGATAATATAGATACGCTATTGTATTTACAGGTTGATGGTATTATCGCATCCATGGCAAATGAAACAGTTGATTTATCTTTCTATGAGAAAATAAAGTCTAACGGAATTCCTTTAGTTCTTTTTGATAGGGGGGAGAACGATTTAAATGTTGATTATATAGGGATCAATGATTATGATAGTAGTCATATGATTATAGAGCATTTGATAGCGCAAGGTTGTAAACGAATAGCCCATATAGGCGGTTACCGGAGAACACGAATATTTAATAACAGAATACGAGGTTATATAGATGCAATTAAAAAGCACAACCTACCACATGATGATGAATTACTTATTGAAAGTAGCCTGACATTAGAAGATGGGAGACATCAAATAGAAAAATTATTGGCGTTAAGAAATAGACCCGATGCAGTGTATGTAGCAAGTGATTATGCTGCCTTGGGAGCATTGCAGGTTTTAAAAGAGAGAAATATTAAAGTACCGGAGGAAATAAAACTAGTAGGTTTTGGTAATGAACCCTTTACTTCTTTGGTAACACCTTCAATTACAAGTATTAGTCAGCACAGTAAGCAAATAGGAAAATTGGCCGCAGAAACTTTTTTGGGTTATGTTGATAAAGAGGTGATACGGCAATCTTTGAATAAGATAATTCTAGATTCGGAATTAATTGTACGAGATTCCTCTAAATAGAAAAAGCGTTATTGTGAATTCACAATAACGCTTTTTTATAAAGTATGGACAATTATTAGATACCTAAAGCTTGACCACCACCAATTTGTACAGTTTCGGCAGTAATGAAAGCAGCATCTTTGCTAGCTAAGAAAGAAACAACACCAGCAACATCTTCTGGCTGACCTAATCTACCTAACATAATGTTATTTGCCCAAGAAGCGAAAACTTCTGGTTTTGTAGCTTTAATTTGAGCATGGAAAGGAGTGTCAATAGTACCTGGAGATACTGCATTTGCTCTAATACCATATTCAGCTAAATCTTTTGCTAATGCTCTAGTTAACGCATGAACTCCTGCTTTAGAAGTACCGTAGATACCAGCACCTGGTCCACCAGCTGTCCATCCTGCGTTAGATGTATAGTTAATTATAGAAGGGTGATCACCTTTTTTAAGGTAAGGTATTGCAGCTCTAGAAGCAAAGAAAGCTGAATCTAAGTTCAAAGCCATTACACCTCTGTAGAATTCAGTAGTCATTTCTTCGAAACGAGCTCTACCACCTAGACCGCCTGCATTGTTTATAAGGGTATCTATTTTACCGTATTTTTCACCTATTGCTTTAATGTTTTTTGTTACAGCTTCTTCGTCGGTAACATCAAATCCTAAGTACTCAGCAGTAATACCTTCTGCAGTAAGTTCTTTAATTCTTTCAGCACCAGCTGCGTCATCTATTCCGTTTAAGATAACGGTGTAACCATCTTGTCCTAATCTTTTAGCAACTGCAAATCCGATTCCTCCAGTTGCTCCTGTAATTACTGCTACTTTTCCTTCTGTACTCATGTTATAATTTATTTAATCTATTCTTAATTCAGTTTATTTATTTTCATTTAACGGCTCAATTTTACCGCATAATAACCAGATACTTGCTAGAGCTATAATTGCCATTGTCGCACCTATAACAAATGCAGGTGTATAATTACCACCAGAAGTTAACCAAGGCACTAAATAAATTAATGCGGCAGCTGTTAACTTAGCGGCCATTCCTGCTATACCTGATAAAGTTCCAATTGTTTTGCCTCCAAAAAAATCACTAGGCAAAGTTTGAACATTACCGATTGCGGTTTGGAAACCAAATAATATAAGTGCCATTATTAATACAGCACCAGTAGGTCCACCAGGGTTCGCCATTGCCAGTAAACTCGGTAGCATAATCAAACAACCAATTGTAATTATAATTTTTCGCGTCTTGTCTACAGTCCATCCAGCTTTCAAGCGATTCTGAGCAAATAGTCCGCCGAACCAAGCACCTAGCATTGCACCTACATATGGCACCCATCCATAAATACCTATTGTTTTTACGTCCATACCGTAAACCTCATTTAGATATATAGGAATCCATACAACAAATAGCCACCAGATTGGATCGATAGCTGCTGATGCAATGATTACACCCCAACTTTGTTTGTGCTTTAAAAGTTTAGAAGTATCTGGATTATATCCATCATCTGGAGTGCCATCGTTATCTATATCTTGATTTTTTTGACCTGTTAAGATGTAATTTCGTTCTTCATCAGAAATCCAAGGGTGTTTTTTTGGTGGTGCTTTAACTAAAATCAACCAGGGTATTAACCATAATAGCCCTAATACACCAACGATAACAAATATCATCTGCCAACTAAAATAAACGGTCATAAATGCGATAGCTGGTATTGCGATAATACCACCGATAGCAGCACCAGAGTTAAATAAACCCTGAGCAAATGCACGTTCTTCAGTGGGAAACCATTCTGCATTTGCCTTGGCCGCTCCTGGCCAGTTACCAGCTTCTGCAATTCCTAAAATTGTTCTAAAGAAACCAAAACTTAAAACACCTTGAGCTAATGCATGAAGTGCAGTAGCAATAGACCAAACACCAATTGAAATAGCAAAACCGATTCGTGTGCCAACCCAGTCTAAGATTTTACCAAAAATGGCTTGTCCAAAAGCATAAGCGAACATAAAAACAACTGAAATAGTTGCAAAAATTTCTTTCCGTTCATCATTTGTGCTTTCTGGGAATAAATCTTCTGCAATATCAGGCCAAAGAACTCCGATAGACTGACGATCAATATAATTGATAATAGTGGCTATTGCAATCAGAGCAATAACCCACCATCTTAATCCTTTAATTTTCATAATTCTGTTCTTTATTGGTTATGGCTTGTTGATGAAAATAAATTGGTAGACCTAGGTTTGAAATCTAAAAAAAACCTTACTATTTTCAATCTGTTGGTTAATAGAGATACTATCGTTTGTCTCTTATAAGTTGTAACAATATTTATAAAGTTCAACAAAATGATCTTTCATCATTTGTTTTGCTTTTTGTGTATTTTGTTCTTTAATGGCTTCAAAAATATCTTGATGCTCTTTTAATCTTTTTTCACTCTGGTTTTTATCGCAGACGTGGTACTTTTCAAAATTGTTAATGATCTCTGGCGTAATAATCAACATCATTCTATTAATGGTACTGTTGCCGCATGCCTGAGCAATTGCTAAATGAAAAAGTAAATCTTCTTGAACAGCGTCTTCATTGTTCAGTACTTTTTCTTTGAAAGCCTCTAATGCCGATTCCATTGATTTTAAATCGTCATCGGTTCTTCTTTTTGCTGCTAGTCTAACTGTTTTTAGTTCTAACAGAATTCTTGTTTCAACCAGTGATTTAAAATCAGGGTCTTCTAATCCAAGAATATCATCCATCATGCCGTTCATGGCTACTTGCCCAATATCGGCTACGAATGTTCCACTTTGTGGTTTCGATTTTAAAATACCGTAGAATTCTAGTTTTTGAATTGCTTCACGAACATTACTTCTACTAACTTCAAATTTTTCAGAGAGCATACGCTCAGAGGGTAATTTGTCGCCTGGTTCAAGATTTTTGTTGTTTATTAAATCTCTAATATTGGCAATAATATCATTGTGAAGTTCTTTGTGTTCATTTCTTGTAAGAATCTCTAGCTTCATATATCACATTTTATTACTGAAATAAATTGGTTAACCAGATTGGTTTATCAAATTTATGAAAATAACTGTGTTATCAAATTTTTCAAGAGCTTAATATTGAGAACTTCATGGAAAATATTGATTATGAAAGATTGCTGACCCGCTTAACAAGCCAGCAATCTTAAAAACAACTAACTCAAACAACTTTCTTTAAACAATGCTTTAATTTTTAATATCGATATATTCTATTAGCTAATTCATGAATTTACAGATAGCAAAAATTAAAGCCTATAACTTAATACCCTGGGTTTTGTGTAATTACACCATCACTTGCAAGTATTTCAGATGGTGGAATTGGAAACACATAATAATTACTGTCAATAGCTTGACCCATTGTTGCATCAACACTACCGGTTCTAACTAAATCGAACCATCTTTGTCCCTCAAAGGCCAGCTCTAATCTTCTTTCTTGAGCAATAACAGTTCTTACTTCAGCTTGTGAGCTTGCAGTACCTGTTAAACTTGTTAAGCCTGCTCTTGTTCTAATAGGGTCTAATAATGGAAGTACTGTAGAAGCGGGTTCACTAGTTTCATTTAGCGCTTCTGCATACATTAGTATAACATCAGATAATCTTAGTTCAATAAAATCTTGATCTAGACCACCTAAGTATTTTACACCTTTTCTTGCAGCCACATCAACTGTTAAAGCTTCTCTTAAGTCAGTACCACCACCAGCGCTAGCACTTGCCTCAAAAGCATCTATTAAACTTAAGGTAACGTTTTGTTCATCAGCCTTTGTATCACCACCTTGAAACCATCCAGAAAAAATAGTTCCACTAGCTGAATTTGAAATAGAGCTTGATATTTGAGTTGCAAATAAAATTTCTGAACTTTCGTCTATTACAACATTGGCAAAATCAGGTTCTAAAGTAACTCCTGCGCCGGCAGCTGCATTGACAGCAGTTTCAAGAGCAGTTTTTGCATTTGGGTAATCATTGATGTACATGTATACTTTACCTAATAATCCCTGAGCTGCGATCTTAGATGCACGCCCCGTAGCCAATCCTGCATTATCTAAACCAGCTATTGCGCTAGTTAAATCTGGAATGATTATTTCAGAATAAATATTTTCTGCTGGTTGTCTAGTTAAAAGAGACAAATCGGCTGAATCTGGTGAAGGAGATAAATTTACCGAGACATCACCAAATGCGACAACTAATTTAAAATAAGATAATCCTCTCAAAAATTGAGCTTCGGCTATTTGTGTAGGGTCGTCAGAATTATCAATTACATTGTTAGTACTTAAAATTGACTTATATAAATTGCTGTAAAACGGGCGAAAAAATATTTCTGATACTGCTAAACCTCCTAGATCTGAATTGTACTTATGAAAATCTGGATAAGGTGGTTCGTCATCAAAAATGATATTGTCTGCTCTAAATTCACCCATTACCGCTTGTGGTGTAACAACACCTGTATGGTAATAATAGGCAGCATTTAAAACTCCTTCGAAATTTGTTAAAGCACTAGATTCAAGTTCTACAGGGGGTGTTTGATCTAGTTCATTGTCACATGATATCATCAACATCATGGAAATGGCTATTATGGATATAGATTTTATTTTTATCATCGTTTCTTTATTAAAAATTAACATTAAGACCAAGAGTGAAGCTTCTTACAATAGGGCTTGCACCTTCTTGATAACCATAGGTTGTTGGACCTGCATAGCCAGAATTTTCAACTTCTACACCTTCTGGGTTAAATGAGGTGTAATTGTCTGCCATGATATAAAGTAAGTTCGTCGCTGCAGCGTAAAGTCTTAAAGAACTAAGACCAACTCTTTCAGTTAAATCTGAACTAAGCGTATAACCTAAAGTAAGGTTTCTTAATGCTACATATGAAGCATCTTGAACAAGTGCACCGTGGGCATTTCTAGTTTCAACATAATGCTTGCCTGCGTTAGGACCAATATTAGCAATACGATCACCTTCAGGATCAAAAGCATCTGTTAATCTACCACCGAACTGAGATTTCCAGTATATTGGGTCAAGGTTATAAACTTCTGCACCTTGAGAACCTTGAAATTGGAACGCAAAATCAAAATTCTTATAAGTCATATCACTAGAAAGACCCCAATAAAAATCTGGAGTAGCAGATCCTAGTTTCACATAGTCACCCTCATAAGTGATTTCTCCGTCACCATTTTGATCAACTACATACCATTCTGAACTACCGAAACCTATATTTCTTGAAGGATCATTAATAAATTGTGTTTCAACTTCGCTTGTAACTGCATATCCCCACATTTCACCAATTTCACCACCAACGTAGTTTCTAAATTCTGCACCTCTACCACTTGGACCACCATAAACTTGTCTTGGTAATTCATCTAATGCACCTAAACTTGTAATTTCTGAATTTACAGTAGAATAGTTAGCACTAACATTCCACGAAAAGTTTTCATTGGTTATTAGTTTTGTAGTTAATTCTAGTTCTAAACCTGAACTTGTAACATCACCACGATTTAAAGCTATAGAAGGTGTACCATTAACTTCAGATATACTTTGATTAATCAACATATCATTAACATCAGAAGTATAATAATCAGCACTTAGTCTAAAACGATTATTGATGAAGCCAAAATCAACACCATAGTTGGTCTCTGTGTTCGTTTGCCATGTTAAATTTGGATTAGCTACATCTTCTGGTATAAGGAAACCTGTTCCGAATGCGGTTGGGGAAGTTCCTAAAATACTTAATGATTGGTATGAGCCTAAGAAAGCAGCAGTACCTAAAGAACCTGTACTAAATCGTAATTTAAGTAGGCTTAATTTTTCGTTATCCTCTAAAAAAGATTCGTTGCTTACATTCCATCCTAAAGAAAGTGCTGGGAAAACTGCATATTTTTCATTTGCTCCAAAACGAGAGTCACCATCTCTTCTTAAAGAAGCAGATATTAAATAACGGTCATCGTACGCATAAGCAACTCTACCAAAGAAACCTCTTCTTGACTGTGCTTCATCTATAGTGGTTGTATTAACATCTTCTGGACTTACAAAAGAATAGTTAAGAGGTAAACCAAATGGTAAATTTGTAGCATCCGATGATGTTCCTTTAAAATAAGTGTTAACAAATTCCATACCTATTACAGCAGAAACATCGTGTTTTTCAGCAAATGTTTTTGCGTAACTTAAGGTTGTCGTGCTTAAAATAGTAGATTTCTTAATACTTGAATTTGATAACTGAGAACGATCTGATCTTTGTTGACCATCTGTTACTTGACCATGGTACTCATAGGTTTGAGTATCTTGAATATCAGCTCCGAATATGGTTTTTAAATTTAATCCTTCTAAAAGTTCATATTGTAAATAAGAACTAGCGTTTGCAAAATATGTTTTTTTGAATCTTCTAGATTCATTGAATTTAGAACCGACACCAGCATCACCAGTTCCACCAATACCATTTTGGTTTCTACCATATTGCCAATCGTTAACTACATCACCTGGCTGTAAATCGTAAATACTTGTAGGGTCTAAGCCTATACCTCTATAGTTGCTATCGAATGAACTACTAAGTTGCGATATTGGCTCTCCACGTGCAACACTAGCATCGTACACCGATTGTCTAGTTTGATCTAATTGTTGAACGAAATCAATAGACTCTTGTGTGTGGTAAACAGGGCTAATACTATAAGCTCTTAAAAGATCTCTCATTTCCCAAGGCACAATTTCTTGATCACCAACAAATCCGTTCATGCTAATACCTGCCTTTAATTTTTCACTTAAGTTGGCGTCAATGTTTACACGACCATTGTATCTTTCATAACCTTGACCTCTTACGATACCATCGGTGTTTAAATAACCTAATGAAGCAAATGCTTTTAAGTTTTCAGAACCACCGCTTACGCTAACATCATGGCTAGTTGAACTACCATTTCTAAATAACCAATCTTCCATACTAATTACATCAGGTGCATTAGTATAAGCATCTAATCTATATTGTAATAAAGCTGGGTCTGTATTAGATAAATCATAGTCACCCGATTGTAAATCTTGAGCCCATTCACCTGCAGTCTTAAGCATTTCAATGTCTTTAACATATTTGCTAGAAGTACTAGTATAGGTATTGTAATTAAAATTAACTTTCCCTTTCTTTCCTTTTTTAGTAGTCACTAATATAACACCATTAGCGCCCAAAGAACCATAAATAGCAGCAGAAGCAGCATCTTTTAATACTTCTAAACTTTCAATATCGTTCGGGTTAACTGTTGCTAGGTTACCTGAAATAGGAAATCCGTCAACTACGATAAGCGGGTCAGAATCTCCAGAAACCGAAGAAGCGGCTCTAATCTGAATTTTTGGAGCAGAACCTGGTTCTCCACTTTGATTTTGAATTCTTACCCCAGGTAACTTACCTGCTAATGCATCATCTACACGCGCAACTTGAACAGCGGCAACCTCTGCACCACCAATTTTTGCCACAGCACCTGTAAGGTGAGATTTTTTAATAGTACCGTAACCTACAACAACCACCTCTTCAAGTTGGCTAGCATCTTCTGCCAGTATAACATCTAAAGTTTGTTGACCAGTTATAGCAACTTCTTTTTTGGCATAACCAATAGAAGAAAATTCTAATACGTCACCATTTTTAACAGTAATAGAAAAATTACCGTCAAAATCGGTAGAAGTACCGGTGGTTGTATTTTTAATAACAACATTGGCACCTGGCACTGGTATACCGGTATTGTCATTTACAGTACCGGTAACATTGTACCCGTCTTGTGCAAACAATGTTATGTTGAATAACATAATCATCATTAATACTAATTTTGTTTTTAAATTCATTTGTTGTCTTGTTATGTTAATTTAAGTTCGACTAACTAAAGTCTGATTAAAGCATTCTAAAATGAAAATTGAGTTTTGTTTCATTTTTATTCTGTTACATTTTTTAATTCTTTTGCCTAGAAGTTTGTGTTAACAGTTTAATAATATTCTTATCTAACAATAAGAGGTTTTTAGTAAATGTTTTAGGGTGTTTTTTGTCATTGAGTTTTAATTAATATTAAGTTCGATAATAATTTGAGTAAGCTATTATTTTGGTTTCCCAAATTGGTTATCCAATTTGGTTTACCAAATATATGTTATTTATTCGTTAAAAAAAGAGAAATATACATTTTAACAACTTTGGGCTTGATAAATTTTTTGAATTCCTCTTTTAAGCACTACAAATATTGAGGATATGGTATTTTGTTAACAAATGAAGTGTTTTTTTAAATGAATATTTTTCAGGCTGTTTAGAGCATTTTTTTATCTATAATTCACGTATAAATTGCTAGATTTGAACGGTTTTCCTCTCTAAATTTTCAAAAAGTCATTTGGTTTTAGGATAAAATACATGAATTCAACATTTTGATTTTCATTGATTTTCATTGATTTCCATGATTTTTAATGAACACTAATACATTATTATGAATACTGATTTTGAGCAATACGCGTATATACCTTTAAAACAATTTTCTAACAGAGTTTGGCGAACTTATGAAGGTGGAGCATTAATTGATAAATGGAAAAAAGATGTTCCAGAAGTAGATGGTAGCATGCCAGAAGAATGGATTATGTCTACTGTAACTGCAAGAGGCAATGGTCGCCCTGAAAACGAAGGGCTCTCTCTTGTGGAAACTCCGTCAGGTACTCATTCGTTAAAAGAATTGGTTGCCTCGAACAAAGAGCTGTATTTAGGTAAAGCATTAGCTGATAAATTTGGTACTACGGGAGTATTGATAAAAATGCTCGATTCTAAAGAAAGGTTAACGATACAAGTTCACCCAGATAAAGATTATGCCAAGACCATGTTGAATTCCGCTTTCGGAAAAACTGAGTCATGGTACGTTTTGAATAAGAGAGAAATAAATGGAGAGAAGAGTGTCATTTATATGGGCTTTAAAGAAGGTGTGACTAAAGAGCAATGGGAAACCTTATTTGTTGCTCAAGATATAGAAGGTATGTTGAACAGTCTTCATAAGATAGAGGTAAACCCTGGTGATGCATATATGATATATGGTGGTGTACCACATGCAATTGGTAGTGGTTGCTTTTTAATGGAAGTTCAAGAGCCTACAGATTATACCATGCGTGTAGAAAAAGTTACTCCTGCAGGATTAACAATTTCTGATGAATTAATACACCAAGGGGTGGGGGAGCAAAATATGCTTGATTGTTTTCATTACGATGGTTGTTCTTATGAAGAAGCAATAAAAAGATGGAAGGTTTCCCCTAAAACGATAGATTCATCAGATACCCATACCTTAAATACGATTTTCAATGAAACTCATACAGATTGTTTTGGTCTAAGTGAGTTAGATTTAAACGGATCACATACCATTAAAGCAAATGGAAGCTTTTTTGTAGCTGTTATTTACTTTGGGGAAGGAACTATAATTAGTGGTGGTAATGAATACAGTTTTACGGAAGGTGATGAAATTTTCTTTTCTGCAGCAATAGACCAAGTAGAGTTTAAGTCTACTATAGCATCGAAAATCTTATTATGTTACCCACCAAAATAAGGAGTTTGGAAATTAAATATAACAGCGGAAACCAGAAATTATCTTAATATAGAATTTTTAGCTTCTGCTGTTCTTCTACTTTAATTTCACCAGAATTTATAGTTGAATTATTCTTATGATGATTATTCTTTTCTCCCCATAAAAGAGCAGCATAGCTAACAGGATTGTTCTTGAAAGTGTTATCTGCAATTAGCACGTTGATTATACCCTTGGTTTTTAATAGGATATCACTTTTTTCATTCTTTCCACAATTTGTAAAGCTGCTATTTTTTATTGTAAAATAACCACCAATAGTAGATTCGTCATAACCACCTCTATAAAAATCTATGACATTCTGCCCAATATTTTCAAACTCGCATTGGTCAATAGTAACCATTTCGGCATTGTAATCGCCTTTTTCGTCTGCAGCGAGAACTATGCCGTTTAGACAATTATTGAAAGCAGTATTTTTAAGTGATATACTATTTGCAAAAGAGCCTTTGTAAGCTTTTAAAATAAAGGCGAAATTGCTTAATTCACAACCCACTATATCTAGTTTGTAGGCAGATGACATATCTGTTGTCAATGGAGCAAAAGCAATCTGGTTATCTAAGCCTTTTACTATAATATGTTCCAATCTTAAATTCCCTTTAGGCTTCATTTTAAAAGCCACGCTATCGCTATCATTAGTGAATACTAACTGAGCTTTAATAGTAGCGTCTTTTGAACGTATGGTGATACTTTTGTCAATAGCTATGGGAGTATTTATTTGATAAATGGCATCGGTTAATTCTATAATGTCACCAGCGTGTGCCTGTTGAATTTTAGCAACAAGTTCACCTTCTGCAGCGGTGGCTTTTATTATTTGAGGTTCATAAACTTCTTCTTCGGGCGAGAACCAATCGGGTCCGTACTTTTTCTTGTCGATTATAAATTTTTTAGCTGAAGAAAGGTCGTTTATGGCACCTGGGCGATTTTTATCGCTTCGTGATGCACCAAAAATATCTTTGTCGATTTTGCTAAAATTGAATCCGTTATACACCACTTTCGAAATACTATCTTTAAAATTGGCAGGAGCAAAGAGCCATTCATTAATTTGCTCCATTTTTACTTCTCCATTTTGTAGTACATCATACTCAGAATATACAGTGCCATTATTGTCAATAATATTATTCTTAAATAAAATGCCATCCATTTCACTGTGATTTATAATAGGAGTTTTATCTGACTCCGAATTATAGATCAGGTTGTTCGCAACGATAGATCGTATAGGTGGCGCAGATCGAATTTCACTCGCAGGCAGTACACTGGCACTTTCTAAATTTTGACCAATACCTATTTGCCAAGGTGATGTGCAATCTACCCAGGTATTAAAAGCGACCACAACATCTGATACTTGTAGATATCTGTTTAAAGGAGTCATTGGTATGCCGTTCATAATCGCAAGTGGTGACCTAAATTCTTCACCTCTGATTTTGTAGAAATAATTATTGGTAATCCAATGACCTGCATTTACAACTCTAATGCCACCATAAAATTCAGAATCATCACCACCTATAAAAATATTACCATTTACTTTAGCGTAATTACTATGTCGTAATACCAAAGAGCCTTCAGATTTGTAAAAGATATTATGATTGAAAGAATTGAAGTTTGTCTTGTCTGATATTATCTCGACCTCACCATTACAGGCGTCAAAATAATTATCTGATACGTTTACATAACCTGGTGAAAAACGGGTTTTACTATCACCTATACGTATAGTCTCACCTCTAGGGCCTCCTTTTCTGGGACGTGGTCCAAAATAGTTGTTTACTATTTGATGGTGATTTTCTATATGTTGGTTACCCGTGAAGAATACTCTTAGCGTTTCTCCGTCATTCGATTTTCCGGATATATAATTATGGTCGAATTGGTTGTGTTTACCGTAAAGCTCTATCCAACGGTCATTGGTATACCTATTCAGTTGATTAAAATCTTTTATTACGGTATTGGTTACTCGGCAATGATTGGCAACGCTATCTTCGTTGATCATAAAGCGAATAATAGCACCGTTAGGGGAGTAGCCATTTCTAAAGTAGAAATCGCTGACGTTTAAATATGCTCCACCTAGTTCTAGAAATGAATTGCCTTCTAGAAATACTTTTCCAGGCGTTTCTGCGCTAATGGTAATTGGTTCTTTTTCCGTACCGTGACCGTAGAATTTAATGGCAGCATCTTTCCAAATACCATCGGCTAATAAAATCTTATCTCCTGGGCTTGCTTTTGATATTGCTGTGTTTAATTCAGAAATGTCATTAACAACAAGACCTATTTTAGAGGTATGTTCTGTACAAGAAGTTAGTGCAATAATAACCGTAATCGCTAGTAGAAAATTCTTCATAAAAGTTACTTGTTAAATAAAATGAACTAGCGTTTGTTTGTCTACTGAATGAAATCAATAAATCCGTTTAACGCAACGTAAAGCATATAACAGTTGAAAATAAAAGTGGCACCTAAAGCCAAATTCATACCGACACCTACTTTGTACTCTTTCATGATACTCTCTTTGTTTAAAAGGATAATTAGAAAAAGTGTAATCAATGGCATTACAAACGGGCTTAATGCTTGTGACGCAATTAATATCCAAACTGGTTTTCCTCCTAGTATTGGAACAATTAAACCAGATAGTGCTACCAAAACTACAATTAGTTTATACAGCGGTTTTTTCATGTCGCGTTCTGTACCTGTGTAATCAGCAACTAACCAAGGGAATAATAATAGGTTGGGAAAGATGGATGACAAACCCGCACCGATAATACCTAATGTAAATAGGGTAAGGGCAAAATCGCCAGCCCATGGTCCCAATGCGTGCATCATATCTGTAGCGTCTTCAACAGGAGCTCCTTTAAAATATAATGTACCCGTTGCGCTGATCATTATGGCAAGACTTATAAAAAAAGTCATTACCATAGAAGACATCGCATCTTTGTTTTCAGTTTTTAAATCTTTTAGTCCCCAGTTTTGCTCTTGAACAAGAATGCTTCGAGATGCTAAACAAACACCTGCCATAGTAGTACCTACTATACCGGCAATTACCAATCCGTTATTATCACCTTTAGGCAATTCTGGAAAAAATTCGGTAATAGAAGTACCTGCTTCTTTAACCACCATAAAGCTGGTGATAATAAAAGCTAGAGCCATAAAGCCAACCATAATACTCATGGCTTTTATGAAATTTTCGTGTTTGCCGGTCCAAAAAAGACCGATAAGTAAGGCGATAAAAAAGATGGAAACTACAGGTTTGTTAAGAAATGAAATGGAAGTTTTTACTGAAATCCATTCTATTGTTACTTCTGCCACTACGCCCATAACACCTATGCAAGATGAAACTATAGAGACGAGTAAAGCAGTAATAATAAAAATAGTGAGTGGTTTACCGAATGTCTTTTTAAAATTGAACATTAGGGTATTTCCAGAAACAATGGTCAATTTACTAATAGAGACCAATAAGAAGTAGGTAAAAAAACAAGAGAGTAGTAATGCCCATGAAAGGCTAAGACCATATTTGGCACCAGACACTACCATTGAGGTAACACTACCAGTACCTACAACATAACCAATAATAAAAAATGCTGGACCAAAATCTTTGAGACGTTTTTTGAATTTTCCTGAAAAGGACATATTTCCTGTTGTCATAAGTATTGGTTCAGCATTTAATATGATATAAAATAGTACTTCAAAAAATCTATTTAAAGCCGCAAAAAGTAACTGTAAATAGATTAGGTCTTACTCTTTGTCTCCGAAATAAGATGGACCCACACCACTTAAGAAATCTTCTCTTACAGGGCTAAAAGTATCAATAAGTTCCCCTTCTTCAAGGCAAACAGCACTATGTAATAAATTTGGTTCAATATAAACTCCGTCACCTGCTTCTACTATTTGCTTCTCACCGTCAATTACAAATTCGAATTTACCTGAAACGCAATAGGTAGCTTGTGTGTGAAAATGTTGATGAGGGGCACCTAATGCACCTTTGTCAAATTTTACTCTAACCATCATAATTTGGTTGTCATAACCTAAAAACTTTCTTGATACTCCTCCTCCAAGTACTTCCCATTCCATGTCTTTAGTGATGACGTATTTTTCACTGAATCTTTTCATAATTTTTATTCTTTTAATTTTTATTTAAAATAATAAGAACCAGACCACTCATAATTCTTATCGTTAATTTTTAATGTATGTGTAGCTTCTTTTGAAGCATTGGTATTTGCAATAATAAATAGTTTAGTAGTTCCTTGAACAGTTGTAATTGAAATAGCAGTGTAATCTACAGTGTCTAAAACTATTTTTAATGCTGAGATTGAACTATTGGAATTAACAGCTGATTCGGAAACCGGACTATAGCTTCCATGCGCTTCTATAGTTGAGACAAAAAGTGTGTTTTCAGTATCTTTTCTGCGGATAATAAAACCAGCTTCTCTTCTTAAATTAAATTCAGGGTCATTGGCACCTATTCTTACAAATCTTAACTCGTCATCTTTTGAGGTTGCAGATGTTAAGGTATAGAACTTCCCTTTTTCTAGCCAACTCAATTTAGTGTTTTCTTCTGTTGTACTTCCGCAACCTTCTGACCATAAATGTTGATAGCCGCTATCAATACCTAAAGGCTCAAGTGTTTTTGGAACTTCGTATTCAAAATTTGTGTTCAATACTTGACCCATAAAATAAAAGGGCAAATCATATTGGTTGGTACTATCAGACTTAACCCGTAGAATATCAAGCATCAAAGGTTTTTCAAATGCATCATCTTTAATAATAGCCATTGTTCTGTGCATCTCTGTTCCAGGATACGCATTAGTTTCTATTGCACTAACAATTTGTATATCGGCATTAGAATCATCAAAAAGATACAACTCTGGATTGTACTTACTACCAATATCAAATTTGCCTTGGTAGTGAGATTTCTCATTCTGCACAAGGGTGTTATGGGCAATGGTTTGCTTCGCCCAAGTTTTATTTTCTTTCAGATAATTACCACCACCTTTTTGTTCAATATTTACAAAACGAGCTAATCCGTAATCTTGCAATACTTCATCACCATTTTCGTTGTAAGAGTATGATAACTTATCATAGTGCCCATGACTTGAGCCTTGTGCTGCATATTTAAAAACAAGTTCTAAATCATCGCTTCGTAAAATACCTACACCACCTTGTTTTCCGTTAGGACCGTCAGATAAATTAATTGATTTTTTAGCGAAAGGTTTTGCTTTTCCATTTTTTACTCCAAGAGCAACAGCTAAACCAGAATCGTCTAACAATACTTTGTTTTGCTTTTCTGCTATACTTAATAATCCAGGGTCTTGGTTTCCGAAATAATAAGAAATATCTACAGCAGTAACTAAGGCATCATTGTAATAAGACATTCCTTTTTGCCCGTCGTTAAGGGGAAAGAAATCTCCATCTGCATCAGATAAATTTAAAAGGGCATTGATTGATTTTAAAAGTACTCCGTCCTTGTATTCAAAAATTGTCAATTCTGGTTTTACATTGTGTAATCCTTCTGCAAAAATTAAAAATGGATACATGGCATAACGCTGGTAGTATGGACCTTCGTTATAATACCCATCAGGAGAAAAAGGTTCTTCAATGTTTGCTAGAAATCCGGCTTTACCTTCTTTATTAATAAATCCGCCATCATCGTCTTTAGCGGTTTTGTCCATTTCTAAATCTGGAATACCGTATAAAGCACGATCAATTAATTCTTTATCGTTCATTACTAAACCAATCATACCAACAGCTGCATTACCCCATGTACTATGATTGTGTACTCTTTGGTAAAACTGCGGACTATCAACTGAAATGTGATCTGCGAATGGTTTAAAAAGATTTTTCTCTAGCTTTTTTCTTTCGGCTGCACTTAAATAATTATATACACAATCGTAAGCTTGGCTAACGTACACCAGCCAGTTAGAATCGTTTAAACATTGCCAAAATAGCTTACCTCGTGCATAAGATCTGGTTTTGGGGTGCAGAGGTAATGTTTTATACATTCCTTCATATTGCATAAGCATGTCTTTTACATACTTTGCATACTTTTCGTCGTCTAAAATTTGATATAACACCCCAGCTTGTTGCATTACAATCATGTTCCGTTTATGACGAACATGAGTATAGCCGCCAGAATAATCTTTTGGTATAGGAGTGTCTATGCCTAAAGCTATTTCGGCATCGATCTCTGCTTTTAACTTTTGTAACGAGGCATCAAATAAAGGAACAGAACCTAATTCTGCTCTTATTTTTTCAACTCCCTCTTTAGTGAGAATAAGGCTAGGGTGTTCTTGTGCAGCTGCGCTGAACGTTATTAAAATAGCGCAAATAAAAATTTGCAATGTTGTTAAGTATTTGATCATGCTTGTTATTCGTTTTTAAGTAGGCCTAAGTCTTTGCCATCAGTACCTTTTCCTTTCAATGGAGAATCTGAAGGTAATGCGTAGTTGGTGTCTTTAGAAAATTCAGGGACAAGTTCCCATTGATTTTCCACTTGGTATTTTTGATTGCCTGTGACCATTAGTTTTTCTGAATTACTCAAAGCATTATTAAGAACTTTTACAATTGGCTCACCGACTACAAGGTGCATGTTAATAGCCTTACTATCTTTAAAAATATTGTTTTTAATGGCTGTTTCTTGAACTCCGTATAAAGAAACGGTAGCATCATATTTATTTTTAGAACCGTAACCAACATGGTCAAATACATTGTGCTCCATTTCTAAAAATGGTCCAAAGGTACTTTCGTCTTTACCACCTCTATACAAACGTAATGCAGCGCCTTGTAAATCATTAATGGCATTGTTTTTCATTAAAAAGTATTCCACATTGTAAGCACCGATATCATCAGTTTCTTTATCTAAGGCTGCAATGCTACCAGAGATGTTTTTAAAGCTAGAATTTTGAATACTAATAGTGTCGGCAAAAGTTCCTTTTGAAACTCGTAGTACATCAAAAGAGTGGTTTACGATCATGTCTTTAAACTCACATCTATCAATGAATAATTTATAATTATCGATCATTGATTTTTTACTAGTACTAATAACCGAGTTGCCTGCGTAGTCTGGGGATTTGGTACCGTCAAAAGTGATATTTTTTAAAGAAAGACTACCGCCATTTTCAATTTCAAAAGCCATCATTCTTTCAAATAAGATTGTAGCTTTTTCTTTGCCAAGTGTTTTAAAGGTAAGAGGATGGTTGATTTTTACCGCTTTGGTCAGTAAATAAGTTCCACCATCTTCAAGAATGATGATATCACCAGGTTTTGTTTCTTTTACTTTATCGTACAAGGTATTTATACCAGCAGCTACGTTAATAGTATTACCAGAATTTAACGCAACCGTATTATCTGCTTTTGAATACCAAGATGCTCCCGTATTTTCTTTAGTTGCGATTTTAGGACTAATAAAAACTTTAGTTTTAATCTTGTTTGAAGTAGGAATCGGGAATCCGTTTTTGTCTTTTACCAGTTTAATCTTAGCATTCTTAAAACCTTCTTCAATAGTTGTTTCTGAATTTTCACCAAGGATGTTGTTCTTGAAAGTTATACCACTAATATCGTCATCAATAGTAAACACATCTTTTTTGGTATCGTTGTAAATAATGTTTTCTGAAAACTCAGAGGTTCTTGGTGCCTGACTTCTTTCAGCATCGCTACCTGCACCAAAAAGAATATTATCGCAGTTTACAAAAGTGTTGTTGTTTACTTTAGAATCGATAACGGGTACATACCTATTTGGTGGTGAATTAGGTACACCGTTCATCATTACAAAGGCACCTCTAAAACGATATCCTGTCAAGCCAACATGGTAGTTGTTAATAACTGTTTGCGTTTCATTAATGACACGAACGCCGCCAGTACTTGGTTTATTATTTCCTATAAACACATTACCATCTACCAATGTTTCGTTGCCATGGCGCATAGTCAAGGTACCAGCGCATTCAAAAAATGTATTGTACTTAAAAGTGTTATTACAAGATTTATTAGAGATGATTTCGTGCTCTCCGTTAGTTCTATCAAAATAGTTAGATTCAACCAAGGTGTTGGATTTTTCTAATGCATGGTGGCTAGTTCCTATTCTTAAGGTTTCTCCTCCATTGTTTCCGTAGGTAGGGCGTGGTCCAAAATAGTTATGATCTATTTGATGATTGTTCGCTCTACTGTCTTCAGTATCTAAACCAACAATCATAGTAACTCCTAAATTCTTTTTACCTGCAATATGGTTATGGTCAATTCGGTTATTTTTTCCGTAGATGGTTATCCAATAATCTTGAACTTGACGCTCAGGATTATTAAAGTTATCGATTACACATTCGGTAAGGCGAGAATTATTAGCCATTTGTTCTCTACTTTTTCTGAAGGAAATAACAGCGTTGGTCGGCGTATAACCGTTTTTGAATACAAGACCTTTTACGATTAAATGATCACCGGCGATTCTTAAATTAGATGCGCCAGATAAAATCACTTTTCCTTTTTCTTCTGCTATAAGCGTAATCGGATTTTCTGCGGTACCATTTGCTTCGAAGAGTAGTTCAGAATCCATCCAAACACCATTGGCGAGAACGATACTATCACCAGGCTGTACTTTTTGAAGTATAGCTGTAAACTCTGCTACATTTTTTACGTTATAAGTTTGTTGTGGTGTTGAAAAGGAATATGCTAGGCATATAAAAACAGATAAGAATAGAAGGTGATATCGTTTCATGAGTTGAAATTGGTTAACCAAATTGGTTTACCAAAAATAAGGATATTTGCAAGACTAGCAAATATTTAACATAAAAAGGGTGGTTTAAATTACGAATCGATAAATATCTACTTTAAAAATCATCAATTAGATAAATTTCATTACTTGTAAATCTATCAGTAATTAGAAGTCTATTTGGTCACATAAAAAGTGATTTGTTTATGGTCTAAATAAACTTCAAAATAACCCTATAAGAAAACTGAATGCTATTCCTCATTTGGTTTAGTACCTGCACCTACCGTTGCTTCTCTAAACCACACTTCTGCATAATCACCATTTGCATATTGCTTTGCAATATCGCCATCATAAGTATCGGCACCAGTACTCCATACGATATTATCTTCAGGAGATTTACCATTGGTTTGGTTGTAAGCCCCTTGTTTGAAATACTGAATCTCACCAGCATATGCATTTTCACGTTCTAGGCCATCACGCCCTATTGAGGCATATAGTGTTTTAATTTGCTCAGGTAAGGTTTTAGTAAATTCTGACGCCAATAGGTTTTTGGTGAATTTTACGGTTTCATGACCTTCACTTGTAAAAGTTAGGTACATGATGCCTTTATAAACATTGATTTCATAGCTGAACTCTTCACCTAGTTCAATACCATTTTTTGGTTCTTCTGGAGCGGTCGTTGCGTCTGATCCAACAACAGACATGTCATTACCCCAAACAGCTGATGAGTAATCCCATCTTTTTGAATTATCACCTTCTGTGTTGATTTCATAATTCCAGAAAACAGATCCTTTTGTATGTCCGGGAAATTTCTTGTAGAATATCTTTATAGGTTCATTCTCATGTCCCTCATCACTATGTATTTGTCCTACTACAACAGCATAAGAAGCGGCAACTCTTGCATCGCCAGAGGTAGATACGTGTTGTACTTTTAAAGTTCCGGTTAATTTTCCGCCAGTTTCTGGTATCCAATGTGCTTTTTGTCCTAGTTCTGTTCTTGTATTGCTAGATGTACGAGATGTTATGCCGCTATTTGGTGTTTTGTAAACTACCCAATCCGTTTTTCCGTCATTAGCAACATAAAAGAAATCATCTTTGGCGTAATCTTTAAGGTTATCCTCGTAGGTGCCATCACCTAATAGAATTTTCCATTCGGCCATAAACGGAATAACATCACTTGGGTATTTAACGGCAGTTTCACCTTCGGTCGTTGATTCTTCATTAGAAACTGTAGTTTTCTTTGAGTTGTCTTTACAGGCAAATAAAGCTACTACTGCTATGATGGTAATTATTGATTTTTTCATTGGTAATATATTTTTGCGTGGTATTAATACATAAGTTTAAGGGGAAGGTTTTCTTGTACAACCAGCTCCCCGGAATTTTTTATTTCATTGTTAGAAGCCTTGTTGTTTTTTGCACCCCAAAGGCGCGCGACTATTTTTACAGGGTTGTCAATGAATTTATTGTTAGCAAGGTTTACATTGATAATACCGTAAGTATTAAGAAGTAGTCCTTCTTCAGCTTTAGATCCGCAATGTGTGAATGTGCTGTTAGTTACTATTAAATTACCACCAACCGTAGATTCATCATAGCCACCTCTATAGTAGTCCAGGACATTACTCGCAATCCCATCAAATAAACAATTTTCAATGGTGATGTTCTCGGCATTGTATTCCCCCTTATCATCTGTTTCTTCAGACAATTCTAAACCATTTGCGCAATCTTTAATTTGAGTAGATTTGAAAGTAATATGTTCAGAGAACGAAAGCTTGTATGCTTTTAAAACATAAACGAAATTCGATATTTCACAATCGACAACGGTTAAATTGTACAGGCTCGACATATTGTTCTTTAAACTAGCAAAAGCATACTGTTCTTTAGCTCCAATAAGTTGAACATTTTTAAGTGTAAGTTGCCCTTTAGGATTCATTTCAAAAGCCGGAGTTTCAGATGCTCCTTTATATTGAATAATGGCTTTTGTATCAGAGGTAGTAGCCATTATGGTAATACCTTTATTAATTATTAAAGGGGTATCTAAATTGTAACGCTCGGCAGATAGTACAATAGTATCTCCACTATTTGCAGTTGCAAGGGCGCTGGTAAGCTCGGCAACGGTACTTGCTGAATGTGTTTTGTTTTCGGTGCTCGTAGAAGTTGTTTTAGAATACCAGTCAGGACCATATTGCGATACATCCATCATATCTTTTTTATTCACTGGCTTACCAATAACAGCACCGACCAAATTTTTGTCAGCTCTAGAGTTACCGAACAAATCGGCTTTGATCTGGTCAAATTCAAATCCGTTATAAAGTTCAAAGCTAGACAACGAACTATCTGGCATTAAAATATCACCATCGGCTACAGTGGTACCGAAATCTTTTTGGGTAAGTCCGTCAACAGCCTTAAACATCACCCCTTGATTATTGATTACATTACTTTTAAAATCAACACCATCAATAGAATCGTGCTCAACGATAGGTTGCTTGTCACCCTTATCATTATAAATAAGGTTATTTGCTACAATAGTTCGAATTGGAGTAGCAGATCGAATCTCAGATTTAGGTAAAATATCTTTTTGATCGGTATTTGATCCTACACCAAATTGCCAAGGTGATTCACAATTTACCCAAGAATTATTGGCTACAACAACATCTGTAACTTGTAAATATCTATTCAAAGGTGATTTTGGAATTCCGTTCATTACGGCAAGCGGACTCCTAAAAGTTTTACCATTTAAGTTATAGAAATAATTATTGGTCACCCAATGTCCTGTTCCTATTAATCGAATACCACCTATTTGTTCAGAATTTTCATCTCCTATAAATACATTGCCATCAATAATGCAGTAGTTACCATGCCTTGTAACAAGAGAACCTTCGCTTTTATAAAACACATTATTTCTAAATTCATTGAAATTGGTTTTACTAGAAATAATCTCTACTTCACCATTACAGTGGTCAAAAAAGTTATTTTCAACTAAAGTATAACTAGGGGCCATAGAGGTAAAGCTATTACCAAGTTGAATGGTCTCGGCACTAGGTCCGCCTTTAGGTGGTCGAGGTCCAAAATAGTTATTGGTAATTTTATGGTAATTCTTAATACTATTATTACCTGCCAAATCAATTCTAACCGTTGGTCCTCTATTCGACTTTCCTGAAATATAGCAATGGTCTAGCTCATTGTGCCGACCTTTAAATAATACCCATAAATCTGTTTGATTACGTTGTGCTTTGTTGAAATCTATAATAGCAGAATTGGTAATCTTACAATGGTTTGCAACGGAGTCTTCACTAATACCGAAATCGATAACTGCTGAAGATGGAGATGATCCATCAGTGAAGGTTAAGCCATTTACATTCAAATACTCACCGGCAAGTTTTAAATCAGAAGTACCGGTAATTAATACTTCGCCAGGAGTTTCTGCTCGTAAAGTAATAGGGTTTTGCTCATTACCGTAGGCAACAAATTTGATGTTTACGTCTTTCCAATCTCCATTAACCATAACAATATCATCGCCAGGTTTTGCTTTTGATATAGCTGTATTCAATTCATTAATATCGTTTACAGTGATAGCGTTACTGGTTGATTCTTCACCACAAGAAAGTAGTAAGAAAACGGAAGCTAATAGTATGAAATACTTTTTCATTAGATAGTATATTAATCTGGTTTGAAACTCAATGTAGGTCTGTGATTTATTGTGCAATCACTATAAACTGGTTAACCAGTTTGGTTGACCAAAAATACATATATTTGTAAGAATGACAACTAATTAACACAAAACCTATTAATAAAATATAAAAGAGATATCAAAAATGAGAGAAGATAAAAAGGGTGTTTCTAGAAGGAATTTTGCGAAAAAATCAGCTATGGCTTTGGCGGGCATACCTTTGGTACAGTTAGATAGTGATTTTCTAAAACCATTTTTAACTACAGATGATAGTGCTGAAGTACACCTATTCTCTAAACATTTACAATTTCTTGATTATAATGAGATGTCTGCCGCAACAGCAGAAATGGGTTTTAATGGGTTAGATTTAACAGTACGCCCCAAAGGGCATGTATTACCAGACAGGGTAGATGAAGATTTACTGGCGTCAGTAGAAGCCATGAAAAAATATGGATTGAAGCCCAAGATGATGACCACCAATGTTTGGGATATTACAGATGCCGGTCAGCAAAAAGTTTTAAAGACAGCTAGCACTTTAGGGTTCCAATATTACCGAACGGGTTGGTTAAGCTATCCCGAAGAAAAATCAATAGAAGAAAGTCTGGCATTATATGCCACGCAGGCTAAACATTTAGAAATCTTAAATAAGGAATTAGGATTAATCGGATGCTATCAAAATCATGCAGGTAATCACGTAGGGGCACCAATTTGGGATTTGCCTACAATTTTTTCAAAAACGGATACTGAATTTTTAGGATGTCAGTATGATATAAGGCATGCAGTAGTAGAAGGCGGCAAAAGTTGGGAGTTAGATTTGCGACGCATTCAGCCGTATATTAAATCTATAGTTATTAAAGATTTTAAATGGGGAAAGAAAGATGGAGTATGGGAGCCTATCAATACACCTTTAGGGGAAGGTATGATAGATTTTAACCGATACTTTTCTTTACTTAAAAAGTACAAAATCAACGTGCCAATATCATTACATTTAGAATATGATCTGGGCGGGGCAGAGCACGGTGCATCAAAAATTACAATAGATAAAAAAGAAGTGTTCGCTAAGATGAAAAAGGATTTAACCTTTATCAAGGAAGCATGGAAAAAAGCGGAATAATATAAATTTTCAGATCAAATAGAATGACCAAAATAGCTAAAGCAACAAAAGATAAATTAAGAAAGGTTAGTACGGCAACCGTTGCAACCTGTTTATTTAAAAAGGGATTAAAAAATCAGTTTATACAACACGTAAAACCATTAAAATTAGGTCGACCGACAATGGTGGGCGAGGCGTATACCTTACGTTACATACCTGCGCGAGAAGATCTGAATCCCATTACGGTTTTTAGAGATCCTAAGCATTTACAAAGAGTAGCGGTAGAAGAATGTCCTGAAGGTAGTGTTATGGTAATCGATAGTAGGCAAAATGCCAGAGCTGCATCTGCAGGGTCTATTTTAGTAACACGGTTAATGGTTAGAAAAGCCGAAGGTATTGTTACTGATGGCGGATTTAGGGACTCCGCCGAAATTGCCGATTTAGATTTTTCGTCATATCATAATAGACCTACAGCACCTACCAATTTGACTTTGCACCAAGCTATTGCTATAAATGATCCTATTGGTTGTGGCGATGTAGCAGTTTTTCCTGGTGATATTATACTTGGTGATGATGACGGAGTAATGGTAATACCAGCACATCTTGCCGATGAGGTTGCAGATGAATGTATTCAGATGACCTTATATGAAGATTTCGTTTTGGAAATGGTAGAAGGAGGAGAACCTGTTATAGGGCTATACCCAATGGTAAGTGATGAAGCTAAAGTAAAGTTTGAAAAATGGAAGTTAGATAACATGTAGTTGAGCCATTTAGGTAGATAATAAAATAAGGTGATTAGCGCTATAACAGCACTAATCACCTTATTTATGTAAAGTATTCTTGAAATGTATTCTACTCACCACCTCTTGCAGGGTAGTTATTTTTCTTGACGTAATCTATTGCGTTCAAAATATCATCCCAATGAGGTCTTGCAAATGGCATTGTTTGAATAGCACTTGCATATAAGGTATTGTCAGGGCGAATTAAAAATAAACCAGGTTCTGAAAATTCATCCGGTTCTTTGTCCGATGTTTTTTTAGAAACATATAATCCCCATTCTCTAGCAGTCTCAATAGGTAAATTATAACCCACAGGTAATTCTGGTATATTCCATTCTTTACCAGCTTTCTTAGCTCTTTCCTCACTATCACTACTAATAGCGATTAAGTGAACACCTCTGTCGCTAAAATCTTTCAGTTTTGTTGCAAGATCTTCCAAATAGTTTTTACAAACTGGGCAATGTAATCCCCTATAAAAAACAATCATGGTAAAAGATTTACTGGCTTGGTCATACAGGCTCCATTGTGTATCGTTAATTAAAGGTATTTTTAAATCAGGTACTTCTGTTGTGGGTTTTATCATGGTAATATTATTTTATAATTAGTATGCTGTAAAGGTATCAGAGGTTCTTTCAAAAGCTTTGTTGCATACCTTTTAGTATTAATGCAATTCATGTATATGAATTGGCTACTTATTGATTATCTGTTAACCATTGCTCGTATTTAGCATACTGTGCGCTAGACAAAATACCTTCCATTTGTCGTGTTCGCTCACTTTCAATACTACCTAACATTTCGCCACTAGCCGTATTTGCCTGTTTTGTTTTAAAACGTTCTATAGAAGATTGGAAAATGCTAATTTGATTTTCGCTCATTTCTAAGGCAGTAAACATTTCTGAATACTCGGTACCTAAACCAATCGAGCTATTTTTTGCGCCAATATTGTTCATGGCACCAGTTGATCCATTCACTTGCGTCGCCATATTATTTTGAACCATTGGTGATTCGGTAGTAGTACTTATTGTTGCTTTCGTGCTTGTTACATTTTGCTCAGTATTTGTTTCGGTACTGTTCGAAGTTGTCTTTTTAGTACTCGAACATGAGCTCAAAATGGCAGTTAATGCGAGGGTAATTATAATTTTATTTTTCATGATTTTCATATTTTAGATTCCATCGAAAATTATGGCTTAAAATAGATTTCTATAGTCGCTATCACATTTAAAATTGACTCGTAATATGTGTTTGTTATTGTAGTTAAGGGTAAACATTAACGGCGTATGAGTATTGTAAGAAAAATAACATACTTAAATTGATGTAATTGATTGAAAGTTGGTATCTTAATGATAGTTTTAAGCAGTTCTATATACCTTAATATATGTACAATCTTGTGTATAAGTCAGTTGCCAATAGCTTAACATCTGCTCAAGTTGATGAAATTCTAACGGAATCAAGAAATTTCAACGGCAAACATGATATTACAGGATGTCTTATTTACCATGATGGTTTTTTTGTGCAATACTTAGAAGGCGATGCCGAGATAGTCATGGCGTTATTCGAGAAAATTAGGGTAGATACTCGGCATTATGAAGTAATTCTACTATCTCAAGGTAATATTTATTCAAGGGAGTTCGATACATGGAGTATGGCTTACCTCTCAGATAAACTACCAAACGAAGCTTTTCAATATATTAAGTTAATGGTTAGTCCTGAATTTGAAATTCCCGATATGTCGGTTATACCTAATCCGACCTCAAAAAGATTTTGGCTAGCGGCAAAGAATTTGTTGAATAAAATAGGGCATGATAATTTTAATTAGAAATCATTAAAGACGAAAAGTATACATGCTTATATAATGACTTTGGTATCTAATCTTATATTCAAATGCTGATTTGGAATTAATTATTCAATGTCTGATGATAGTTTAGAATTATTTACGACTAGAATTAATTTCAGTAAATTTTCTGCAAATCTTTCAGAATATTCATTTAAATCGGTCAAACTTTCAATTGTTTTTAAGTCTTCATGTCTCTTGTGAAATTCTAACGTACAATTCTTACTTTTAAATTGAATTCTGGGTAGCACCTCTGAAAGTATTGTGTATACTTTTAATGCTTTGCCTTTAGTGAAATAATCGAGCTGATACTGTTTTAGTAACACTGAAAGCTCATTACTATCTTTAAATGCCATAATTTATTTTATAAATTAAATGGGAGAGCATTTGTATATTAACGCAAAAAATTAAATGTAAGTATTTTACTATAAATATTTTTATTTGTCGTATAGTTATTATGATAATTATGCTATTGAGTTATTTTTCCATTTTATTGGTCGAATTTTAAATACGACTTTCTATTAATTTTGAAGGACTTACTGTTCTTGTATAGAAATAATGAAAGATTTGAAAATATATATTGCGGATGATGATTTTGATGACCGCGATTTTTTTATGGATGCATTGAAGAGTATTGATATAAATACAGAAGTATCTCAATTTGATAATGGCGTCGATTTAATGGATAGATTATTCTCTGATGTTACCTTGCCACATGTAATATTTCTAGATTTATATATGCCTATTATGGATGGTTTTGAGTGTCTTATTGATATCAGAAATTTCAAAAAATTTAAGGATATATACATCATTGCCTATTCTTCAATTTATAGAGATAGAGAAGTGAATCAGCTTAAAGAAGATGGGGCTAATCAATTCTTAAAAAAATCATCTTCCTTGAAAGAATTAAGAGAGCTGTTGTCGAAGTCTTTGAGAAAGGTGCCGTTCAAGAATGATGAAGTAGTACATAAAGATGAATTCGTTGTTCTATTGTAAATGAAGTGAACTTTGCTATAATTTTTATAATCGATTGATGGTGTTATGTAATGCTAAAAAACGATTCCTTTTTTTATCATCCCTAAATTAATATTTAGAACTATTTTTCTGTATTTTTAAATAACAAATACATCCATCAAAATAGAAATTATGAATAATATTTTACGAACACTTTTAGTAGTTATTGTAATGATTGCTAGTGGCACACAAGCATATGGACAAAAAAAATTAGACGAACAAGCTGTTGCTGATTTACAGAAAACACCTAAATATGGTTTTATACTTACTACAGAAAGACATTTTAAGGGTGTGCTAAGTATGTATGACCTTCTTATTGAGAACGGCGTTAAAATAGAGGATTATGAAATTGTGGTAAAAGGTAAAGTGGTGACCCAATTGGTAAAAGGTTCAGAGCTTGAAGAGTTCTTTAAAAAATATAAGGGAAAGGTGAAAGTAAGTGTATGCAGTGTTGCTATGGAGAAACTAGGTGTAGCAGAAGAAACACTTTTTGATGGTCTTGATGTTACGCCGACCGCATCGGTACGTGTACTGCAACTACAAGCAAACGGTTACAATACGTTAACCTATTAAGAGAATACATGAAAATTAAAATTACCCTATTTTTTTTGAAAGGATTTTTTTTTTGAACACTCTGGTAATTGGCATCATTTTTATGTTAGCTAAATAACTAGAATTAAAAAGCTTCTAAAACTCAGTTTTAGAAGCTTTTTATATACTATTACCTATGACAAACTATTTCTATATTTGTCCAAATAAAAATGTCCGACGGTTGTGAATTTTAGTTATCATAAATAATATGACTGCTTAGACTAAGATCAATGCCTAAATCTTTAATTTTCAATTCATAAAATGAAAGTCTGTATTGCCGAAAAACCATCTGTAGCTCGAGAAATCGCTTCCGTTCTTGGGGCAAATACCAAACATGATGGTTATTACGAAGGCAATGGCTATGCAGTAACATACACTTTCGGACACCTTTGCACGCTCAAAGAGCCAAATGATTATAAGCCACATTGGAAAAGTTGGGATTTAAATAATCTACCAATGTTACCCGAACATTTTGAAACCAAAGTGACAAAAGATTCTGGTATTCAAAAACAGTTTAAAATTATAAAGCAATTATTCGATAAGGCAGATGTTGTTATAAACTGTGGTGATGCCGGGCAAGAGGGAGAATTGATACAACGTTGGGTATTAAATCAAGCGAACTATAAAGGCAAAGTTGAAAGACTTTGGATTTCATCACTTACCACAGAAGCTATAAAAGAAGGGTTCAATAATTTAAAATCATCTGCAGATTACGATAATTTATATTATGCAGGCTTTTCTCGTGCTATTGGCGATTGGCTTTTGGGTATGAATGCCACTCGTTTATACACTTTAAAACATGGTGGCTACAAACAAGTATTGTCTGTTGGGCGTGTACAAACACCGACCTTGGCTATGCTGGTAGACCGGTTTAAGGAGATAGAAAATTTTAAGCCACAACCCTATTGGGAGCTGCAAACATTATATCGCGAGACCTTGTTCAGTTATGAAGAAGGTCGTTTTTTGAAAGTAGAAGATGGCGAAAAACTTGCCAATATTGTAAAAGAACACGATTTCGAAATTGTTTCCACTACCAAAAAAGCGGGGAATGAATATGCACCAAAACTTTTTGATTTAACAGGGTTGCAGGTGTATTGTAACACCAAATTTGGATTTAGTGCAGACGAGACATTAAAGATTGTTCAGAAATTATATGAGCAAAAAGTAGTAACCTACCCAAGAGTAGATACCACATTTTTGCCTAATGATGTGTACCCTAAAGTGCCGGGAATACTTAAGAAACTTACGAAGTATGATACGTTAACGAAGCCTCTTGATGGTAAAAAAATAAAGAAAACCAAAAAGGTTTTTGACGATAGTAAGGTTACAGATCACCACGCTATTATTCCTACCGGTCAACAAATGAACTTGCAATACAACCAGCAGCAGGTTTATGATATAATTGTCCGTCGTTTTATTGCGGTGTTTTATCCAGATTGTAAAGTTTCGAATACTACAGTGATAGGTAAAGCTGAAACAGTAAAGTTTAAAACCACAGGGAAAGAGATTTTAGAAAAGGGGTGGCGTGTTGTTTTTGAAACACCTGATTCATCATCAAAAGAAACGGGAATATTGCCAACTTTTAAGAAAGGCGAAAAGGGACCACACGAACCTTCATTTCTAGAAAAGCAAACAAAGCCACCAAAGCAGTATACAGAAGCTTCACTCTTGCGTGCAATGGAAACAGCAGGTAAAAAGGTCGATGACGATGAACTTCGTGAGCTAATGAAAGAAAACGGAATTGGTAGACCTTCTACACGTGCCAATATCATTGAAACATTGTTTCGCAGAAAATATATAAAGCGAAATAAAAAGCAAGTGATTCCCACCGTTACAGGAATTCAGTTAATAGATACCATTCAAAATGAAATGCTGAAGTCTGCCGAACTTACCGGTAAATGGGAAAAGCAATTAAAAGATATAGAGAAAGGTACTTTTAGTGCAGGTAGTTTCATTAAACAGATGAAACAAATGGTGGATCAATTGGTTTACGACGTTCGAAGTGAAACTAGAAAGGCTAATATTTCGGCTGTAAATAATAAACCGGCAGCAGCGACTTCTAAGAAAATAGCAATTAAAAAGGCTACAGGAATAACATCAGAGGTTTGTCCTAAATGTAAGAAAGGAACCATACGAAAAGGGAAATCAGCCTATGGCTGTTCTGAGTTTAATAAGACTTGCGATTTTGTAATTCCTTTTAAGTTTGAAGGAAAAACTATTTCAGAAAAACAATACATTAGGCTGTTTCAAAAAGGTTCGACAGTAAATTTAAAAGGCTTTAAAGTCAACAATGCTTCCGTTGAAGGTTTGGTTAGATTTGATGAAAGCTTTAAGCTGAAGTTAGAACCTAAGAAGTCTAAAGTTCAAGCAAAGAATACTACTGAAGAAAATAAGTGTCCTAAATGTAATAAAGGTACTATAGTTAAAGGAAAAACTGCGTATGGCTGTAGTGAATACAAAGCAGGTTGTGATTTTAGGTTTAGTTTTGAAACTATTCGCCAAAAAGCAAATGGTCAGCCTTTGACCAAGGACTTGGTTTTTCAAATATTTACGGGAGCATAAAAATATCCATCAGTTTACTGAAAAGCTTTTTTTATCGAGAACAAAACTCCGTCCTGTGACTTTCGGGTTATGATTTCAAAAAAATCCCTACTTTTTCCAAAGGTTTAATTTTCCATGGATTTCGCTGAGTATAACTTGAAATAATTTTAGCGGTATGGTACGAATGTTTTTTTGGGTCAAGCATATCCTTTAAGTCTTCTAGACTAGATACCGATTGAGAATTATCAAGAAAACCGAAGCCTTGGTAAACACCATGAAGAACTAAAACAAAACCACGTTCTTCTTTGGTTCTTCCTTTTTCAAAAAGTACATAATTGTCTTTTTCGTTGTTGAGATAATCTAAGGCATTTTCAACTTTCTCGTTATATAATCCTACTGCTTCTTCTCCAGTACAGATTCCATCGCATTCATTATATTCGCCGTGGGTACATCTACCTAACTTGCTTTTCAACCCTGTTTGTAAAGGACATAAGCTATACTTTTTAGTCAGTTCTAATAAGCGTTTAATGGCATCACCTCGCTTTAAGAATATTTCGGTAGGGGAGTGTTGAAAAGGCCTTCTTTCTATTTTTAATTGTAGAATGCCCTTTCTATTTTTTTGTGGTACGATATGGTAGGTGACATAACTTTTCTTTTGAATATAATTAAACGGTGGGTCTAATTTATCGATCAGGTCCGCCTCTCGTAATAGGGCAATCAGTTCGCTACCGGTAGTTTCAAAATCTATGTGGTAAGTAGCATCACAAAGAGTTATTTCTTTCTCGCTCGAGTTATAGAAATGGCTCAATACCCTTTTTTTAATATCCTTGGCCTTACCTACATAAACTACTTCACCTCTTTGGTCCTGAAACTTATAAATTCCGGGGGAGCTAGGTAAAGAGTTTAGTTTTTGATAAGCTATATTTTTGGGTGCTATATTTTCTTTCTCAACTTTAGGTTCTAAGAATTTAGAGATGACCATTTCATCATCATCAAGCAAAATCAATCTTTGAAATAGTAGGGCAACCGCAGCATTGTCATCGTCCAAATCATTTGATTCTATGTAGGGAATATTAAGAACACTGCTCAAATAAGGCAGTTCATAACTGGTCATATTTGGTATTAACTTCTTCGCCAATCGCACGGTACATAGCTGGGGAGTTTTAAAAGAATACCCCAAATATTTAAATTCAGATTGTAAAGCATAATGTAAAAATGATGCGTTATGACCAACCAATATGTGGTCTTCAAGTTCTCTTAATATAGTATTAGCAATTTCTAAGAAGGTAGGTGCCTTCAACAACATGGTATCTGTCAAGCCTGTTTTTTGCTGAATGTAATTTGGTATACGTTCTTCAGGGTTAATGTTAGTTTGAAATATAGGTTCGTAATAATCACCATTAAGTTTGCTTATAGTCAGCTGAACTATTCTTAAGGGATTTGGTTTGTAACCAAAAGTGGACATCGAAATAATGGCAAATTTTCTTTCTGGCATTCCTGATATTTAGCTAAAATCCATCCCTGAAGATAAGTCCATATTGTTCGGTTCTGCGGCATCCTTCACAGGCTTAAAATCGTAACCAATGGTTTCTTGTTTTACCAATCCGTCAGGTATAGCCGTTAAAAAATACGTTTCTGCGTCATCTGCTTTCTGACCTGAATTTGTGGGAAGAGATTTACCATGAATTGCTGATATAGAAGCGGTATTTCTAGTAATAATTAATCTGTTCTTAGCACGTGTTAATGCGACATACAAAACCCTGCGGTCTTCCTCAATGGCATCTACATCATCTAAAGACCAAGCGGAAGGAAATGCCTTCGGCGATACATTTAAAACAATACAAACATCGGCTTCCAGTCCTTTTGCGGAGTGAATGGTTGATATAACTACATGATCTTTTTCTTCATCGGTCTCTAATTGCGATTCACTTAGCACAGGTGCGCCGTTCATCTTTTCTGCATTATCTAATAGTCCTTCACCAATAAACTCGCCTAAGCTCGAGTAACTATTTGCCAGAAGTTTTAAAACGGGGAAATCTCCTTTGCGCTTTTCTATCCAATCTTTTCGGTATCTAAAAGCCATCCCTAATGACATGGCATCGTAGGCAATGTCTACCATTTTACCGACTTTACCCTTCTCTTTTTGTACGGCATTATATAGTTCTGCAATTTTGATTCCGTCTTTTCCAGGTATGGCACCTTGTAATAGCGTAGGGATATCGGTTTTACCTTCATCTGCAATAATAACGGCCATAATTCTAGAGGCTCTAACTTCACCGATTCCTTCCCAAAAAGTCAGGAATCTCACCCAAGCAATTTCATCGTATGGGTTGTTGACTATTCGCAATAATGAAACTAAATCTTTAATATGTGCAGCTTGTAAAAATTTGCGCCCGCCATAAGTGACATAGGGTATTTTTCTTCTTATAAATACTGCCTGTAATGTTTTTGTGTAATACTGAGAACGCGATAGAATTAAATGATCAGCAAACTTACGGTCCTCATCAGTATAGTTTTTTAAGATTTCATCAGCTACCCAATTGGCTTCTTGCCATTCATCACTTACATTTAATAATACAGGTACTTCTCCGCTTCCTCGTACAGACTGTAATTGTTTTTTGTAATCTATGGGCGACTTGTCTAACAACCAATTTGAAATATCTAATATTTCTTGCGTAGAGCGGTAATTTTTTTCAAGCTTATAAACCTCAGAGTTGGGTACACGTTCTTTAAATTGATGCACATTTCTAAAATCTGCCCCTCTAAACGAATAGATCGATTGCGCATCATCACCAACGCAGAACAAACTGCAAATATCTATGAATGGAGAAAGTAGCTCCCATTGCAAGGGGTTGGTATCTTGCATTTCATCAACAAGAAGATAATCAAGGTCTTGAGATAATAGCTTTCTAGCCTCTGGGTTAGATTTTAGTTGAGTGGATACCACCAACAGCAAATCATCATAATCTAGATAATGTTGCTCCATCTTTTTCTTTTGATATGCCCTAAGTAAAATTTCTACATTAGGTTTCATAGCAGTTATCTCGTACTCGGTATCCTTATCTTCTTTACCCTTATAAACTAGGGTACGTATAGATTCGGTCAAATTCTTTTTAGTGTTTCTGGCATAAGAATAGACATCTAATAACTGCTGCGGTTTTATACGAAGTTTACCATAAACATCGCTATGGCTACCAGAAACCATTTTCATTAAACCTAACTGATCATCTGGGTCAATTACCGTAAAATTAGCGGCACCGAACAAGTTAGGATACTTTATGATAAGTTGATTACACCATGAGTGGAATGTGGCGCCGTTAAGCGTACGCCCGCTAGATTGTGGTAAGCTTGCTTTTACACGCTCAACAATTTCGTTAGCAGCTTTCTTGGTAAACGTGAGTATTTGAATTTTCGACGGGTTAGCACCATTTTCAATTAAATAGGCAGCCCTCGCAATTATTGTACGTGTTTTTCCTGTACCCGCACCGGCAAGTACCAAAAGATGTTTACCTGAAAATTCGACAGCTTTTAACTGTTGCTTGTTAAGTTCTTCTTTTAAACTCATGTAGTCTTAATATTAAATTAGAGTCCTCATATTACTTGCCTTATCACTAATAATTAAAGCTAGAATGAGGTTCTAAATCTTCTATAAATTACTGCGGTCCTGCTTAAAAACATAACTCTAATTGTTTAATGATTAACGGTATAAAAAATAGTAGGGAATATGTTTATATTATCTACTGTTGTAGGCTGTACTAAATTTTTTAGCTTCAATATTTTTATACAAGGTCTTCAATTTGAAAGTGTTCGTCTACCTTATTTCCGGAGCGGTTTTTCTCTTTTCTGCCCATTGTTAATAATATTTTCAAAATTACATTAAATTATTTGGATAATATCCTGAAATTTGGACAATGTCCAAAACAGTATTTAGAAATTACGATCTTAAGTGCATAAAAGCCCTTCTTAAAGAGATAGGGAAGGAGCGATATGAAGGTGCATTGAAAGACAATGGGCTGTTCGAAAGCAAGCCGATTGTTATGGATGGATTTTTTGTGGAGTACGAGACCGATACCCAAGATGTTAATCTGTATTATAAATACCCTTCTCGGGTAGTTTGTTTTATAATGCCGGTACTCGGCTTTTGGAATGTACCGCATGATCATTGGGTTCGGGAACGAAAAAAATAGGAATACGATTTAAAGTTATGATTGTAGAAGACAAACATTTAATTAAAAAATCAGATAATAACCATAGGGTCAAAAGTCCGACACAGACGGGTTTTTCGAGTCCGGCAACACATTATAGTGAACCTCGAATCGATTTGAACGAAGTATTGGTATCTAATTCATCGTCGACATTTTTTATAAGGGTAGTAGATGATGAGTTTAAGGAGTTCGGTACTTTTAAGAATGATGTTTTAATTGTCGACAAATCGTTGACTCCAAAATTTAATCAACTCGTAGTAGCTGCCGTAGACGATAGTTTTAAAATCGTTCGAATAGATAAGACCTGTACCTCTCGATTGAATGTTTGGGGAACGATAACCTACATTATAAAGTCGGTATTATGATAGCATTAGTAGATTGTAATAGTTTTTATGCTTCATGCGAGCAAGTCTTTAGACCAGATTTGATCAACAGGCCAGTAGTTGTTTTAAGTAATAATGACGGATGCATCATTGCGGCAAATAAACAAGCTAAAGCGTTGACAGACATCCCCATGTTTCAGCCCATATTTGAGATTAAAAAATTGCTTGATGAGAATGATGTTACTTATTTCTCATCGAATTATACCTTGTACAGTGATATGTCTAGAAGGGTGATGGATACTTTGATGACATTTTCACCTAGAGTAGAAGAATACAGTATTGACGAAAGTTGGGTTGATTTAGGGTGCATTAAGGTTGGTGATTACAATGCAATTGCTCATACGATAAAAGATACGGTCCATAAAAATACAGGAATACCAGTGGGAGTAGGTATTGCTAAAACAAAATCGTTATCGAAGTTGGCTAATAAATACGCCAAGAAAATCCCGAAAAACAATAATGTCTATGTGGTAGATAGTGAACGGAAAAGACAACATTTATTACGTAACCTTGACGTGAAGGATATCTGGGGAATAGGGAAAAAGCATGCTATTCGACTTCAAAACAATGGCATACATACAGCATTGGATTTTGCTAATATGCCCGTTGCATGGGTAAGAAAAGAAATGACTGTAATCGGTGAGCGTTTATGGCGAGAATTGAATAATGTACCTTGCTTAGAATTGGAGACCGAAACAAATGCAAAAAAGGGTATCGGAACAGCGAAATCATTCGGATTCAAGCTCTCCGACTACTCTCTTATTGAGGAAGCGTGTAGTTATTATGTTGCAGAAGTAGCAGATTTATTACGGCAGCAACATAGTCTAGCCGCTCAACTAGAAATCTCATTGCAGACCAATCAACATAGTGCAATTGATAAGCAATATAGAAACAGCATTAGTATTAATTTAGATACACCGACAGATAGTACCATCAAACTAACGAAAGAAGCATTGAAAGGTTTGCAACAGATATTTAAACCAGGATATCGTTATAAAAAGGTAGGTGTAAACCTGACTCAATTAGTACACCGAAACGAAGTGCAGACAAACATGTTCGATGATCCACATAAGAGTGAGAGTGATGTTATTACCAATCTTATCGATAATCTAAATGGCAAGTATGGCAAGAATAAAATCAAGGTTGCAACGGTAGGTAATCGCAGTAAAGAATGGGCGCTAATTAAAGAGCATCGCAGTCCGCGGTTTACCACGCAATGGGGAGAACTGATGACGCTAGGTAAAACATAAAACCTCTATTTTTTGATGAACTGAATTAAAACAATCAACTTTTTCATTAACTTAATGTCTGTGTAAATAAACGTGAAAGAATAAATGTTCCAACTAACCTACCAGTCCAAAATATCACCAGAATTAACTATAGCGGAAATTGAGAGTATTCTCATTAATGCACGGAAAAGGAATAATACACATGAAATAACCGGATGCCTAGTGTACTTTGAAGAAAGTATCGTGCAAATTTTGGAAGGTGAGGAGAGTAATGTACTTCAGTTGTTTGATAAAATCAAAAGTGATAGTAGACATCATACTTTAGATTTATTGTGGGAAGGTCCGTCAAGACAAAGATATTTTCCAAAATGGGATATGGCGCTTTATGCACCTGTTGATGATTCTGAATATTATGATTCAAAAGAAGCTTTTGTTACGAATATGACCTTGCTCGCTGATCTTTCTAAAAAAACGACTTCAGCATTATTATCTTTTTGGTCGACAGTTCGAACGAATTTGAATTCGTAGTATCTGGGCAATCTTATATGTATGATGATTTTTTTAAAGCCGAACAAAATACAGGTCTTTGTAGCGGTTACTGGACTCGAACCAGCGACCTTCGGGTTATGAGTTCAAGAAAATTCCTACACTAAAAAATTAACTAATTGATTATCAGTAATTTATATTTTTGATTTTACCGAAAATTGCTTTTTACCGTATGCGGTAACGTATTCGGTATATACTAAAGTGAAAATAATAATAATTTAGTTGTTATGCCGATTATTATTTTGCAATTAACTGTTGTACAAAATATTAGCCTTTTTGTAATTGAATAATCATCTTCAGATTGAAAATCACTAGAAATTAATTTAAATGTCTAATAAATTGCGTTAATGTAAGATATAGCAGTAAATTATCTTAAATATGTGATTTTGATAAAAATAAAGTGAAAATATTATTATATATTTAGTTTCAGAATATTTGAATTTAATTGAATTGTAATTTTTTACAATATTAAATTTTAGCAATAGGCATTATGAAACTAACCTATAAACAAACCGACAGAAAGCCCGAAAATTCATTTTTAGCACGACAAGACACGATACCTTGTATTGAGCAAGATTGGCATTTTCATCCAGAGATAGAGCTGATCTATTTTTTGAAAAGTACGGGTACACGTTATGTGGGTAATTCGATTGGTAATTTTGAGGAGGGTGAGCTTTATATGATAGGTAGTAATGTGCCACATTTGTTCAGAAACCATCGTGAGTATTATGATGGTTTAGACGAAAATAACTCAGCAGATTTAATTGTAGTAAAATTTGAACGTGATTTTTTAGGAGAGGCTTTTAAAGAATTACCCGAAGCAAAAAGATTACAAATACTTTTTGATAATGCAAATAGGGGTCTTAAGTTTTCTAAGGCTGCAACCTATTTAGTACATACTCATATGATGGGTCTTGTCAGGGGGCAAGGGCTTTCACGAATCGTTGGGTTATTGAAAATATTAGATATTTTGTCGGTAAGCGAGAATTTTAATTTTCTATGTTCCAATGGTTTTGATAATTCATACAAGAAAAGTGAGAAAGAGCGAATGGCTAGAATAATCTCATATCTCAATGAGAATTTTGAAAATAAGATAGAGTTAGAGACCGTAGCATCTATTGCTCATATGGCACCAAATGCCTTTTGTAGGTACTTTAAAAAAAGAACGCAAAAGTCATTTGTGCAGTTTTTAAATGAAATTAGAATTGGGCACGCGTGCAAATTATTAATAGAAGGTAAACTACAGATTACTACAATTTGCTATCAATCTGGTTTCAATACTGTCACAAATTTCAATCGTCAATTTAAGGCATTAATGAATATGACTCCAACTGAATATATGGAACCTTATATTTCAGGTCAAAAGGTAGAGTTAGAAGATGTTTAGGCAATTGATGCACTACCGATTTAGGTGCTTTTATAAGTTTTATATATGTTAATATAGTGTTTCTTTAGGGTAATCGTGTAGCTATAGTTAACCGCTGTTTCTGTTAAGTTTGTAAGAGGAATGTTATCAATAAACAATTAATTGAAATTAACTTTCCGTAGAATTAAAAGAATATGACCTCGCTTTTTATTTTAATTTCCTGCATAATATTACTAATCGTTGGTGTTACGATATTTAAGGTGCACCCTATTCCTGCGTTATTAATTGCAGGTTTAATTTTAGGTTTGGCAACCGGTAATTCGGTCGAAATCGTAACTGAAAGTCTTTTAAGTGGTTTTGGTAATACCTTAAAATGGATAGGCTTGGTGATACTATTTGGTACCTTGCTTGGTGAAATTTTGGCAGAGACCGGTGGGGCAGATGTAATTGCCGAAAGTATCATAAAGCTATTCGGGATCAATCGATTGCCATTGGGCATGGCGGTAATTGGTTTTCTAGTAGGTATACCGGTATTTATGGATGTTGCCTATTTGACTTTATTGCCAACTATGGTAGCACTTTCAAAAAGATCAGGTCAGTCTATTTTAGTTTTGGGCTTATCACTTGCAATGAGTTTAACGGTGGCACATGCACTTATTCCTCCTACTCCTGGTCCTTTGGCAGTAGCTGCACTTTTAGAAATCAATATTGGTGATATGATACCATTTAATGTTATGGTCGCATTGGTTGCCGTTATTGGAGGCTTAATATGGATAAAACTCAATACAAAGAGATTGAAAATGCCAAGTTCAAATTCACTAGAACAAGATACCGATATTACAGATAAGAAAGAATTAATTGGTTATAAACGAATATTACCCTTTGCCTCATTACTTGTTCCTTTAATTTTAATGTCTGTAGGAAATATATTTTCGGCTAACAATCCGTTTATAGACTTTATTAAGAATCCGGTTTGGGCATTAATGATTGGTGTTTGCTTTGCGCTTCCTTTAATAGGTAAAGTGAATTTCTCATCACGTCTAAATTCGTATTTTCAGTCTGCAGGAGCCAAATGCGCCATAGTAATACTTATTACTGGTACAGGTGGTGCCTTTGGTCAAGTAATTAAAGATACCGAGATTGTAAATTCCTTATTTTCAGAAGTGGATATAGGCAGTCTTTCTGTATTAGGTGTTATTATCCCTTTTTTGCTTAGTTTTTTATTCACTACGGTTACTGGTTCTATAACCGTTTCTTTAATAACAACAGCTTCTATAGCTGCTCCTTTAGTAACTGGTGGAGTCTTGAACCCTGAATTAACAGCTGCTGCAATTGGTGCTGGATCTTTAGGTATTATACATGTAAATAGTAGTTTTTTCTGGTTGTTTAAAGAGGTGCATGATATTTCAGTAACCAGATTATTAAGGTCATTTAGTGTACTATCTGGTGTAGTGGCAATTAGTGGAGGTGTGTTGGTTTTAATATTATTTTGGTTTTTCAACTAAGAATAACACAGTTAAATATCTCTATTTCTTCGAATTACATTTAAAAATCTTCAAAATTTATTGAAATTATCTGTTTGACTCTTTGAATTTTATCAAATTGATAATATTGTGCAGTCCTAGGTTAATAATTGCATAGTGGCTCTTCTTGATAACCACGTACTTTGAATTGTTAGTTGAATTAAGACAATTATAGTTGTTGAGTTAGTTGTTGCATATAAGCACGGTAATAATTTACATGTATTGCCGTGTTTTATATTTTACTCTGATAATTAATAGTGTCAATTATTTATTCTTAAATAATATTAAATCAGCTTCATGTCTTTATAATAAATGAAATTAAAACGAGGGTAATATTGTGTTTGTACATGAAGAATTCAAATCGTACAAATTTTTCAAATTTCTCTTTTTTGTATAAAGTAAACTTATGAATATTGAATTCCTTCCTTTGGTATTAGTGCTCTTAGCAAGTTTTTTTCAAGGAACTTTTGGTTTGGGTATGAAATATATGGCTCCTTTAAAATGGGAAGCTTGGTGGCTGGTTCATGCTTTTGTTGCAATGATTCTAGTTCCTGTTCTTTGGGCAGTTTTGGTTATTCCTGATCTGTTCGAAGTCATTGCTTCAATAGATAGTAGTGTATTGGTGCTGCCTGCTTTATATGGTGCTTTGTGGGGTATTGGGGGTATTCTTTTCGGAGTTAGTGTAGAAAAGACCGGTATCTCTATTACCTATGGGGTGGTTATGGGTTTAGCTGCTTCGGTGGGTTCGATAATTCCTTTGTTTCAAATTGAAGGGGCTTTTTCACAGCCTTCCTTTCCTATCATAATGATTGGTGTAGTTCTTTTAATAGTAGGGGTAGCAATTACTGCTGTAGCGGGTGTACGCAGAGATAAATTAAAAACTGATGAATCATCTACCAACACGGCTATTAAAACCGGTGTACTAATAGCTATACTATCTGGTGTTCTTTCTGCTTTTTTAAATGTAGGTTTTTCAAATGCAGCATCAATTGCACAGGTTGCTGTTGATGATTTTGGTGTCGGTACTCAAAATGCAAGTTTAGCATCTTGGGTAGTAGTGCTTATCGGCGCATTTCTTGTTAATGGCGGCTATGCTGTGTTTAGATTGATACAGAATAATTCTTGGAGTTCTTACAAAGTTGCTAATAGTGGTAAAGCTTATATGTGGGCAATTGTGTCTGGTATATTTTGGTTTTCGGCACTTGGGGTGTATGGGCAAGGCGCTGCGCTAATGGGTGAAATGGGACCTGTAATAGGTTGGCCGATTCTACTTGGTTTAGCATTGATTATTAGTAATATCTGGGCATATAGAGCAGGAGAATGGAAAAATGCAAAGGCACCATTTAAGTTGCTAATGATTGGTCTTGCCGTGCTCATTTTGGCAATATGCATATTAGGATATGCTAATTATTAATTAGTTACCGTAAGGGTATAAATTAAATTGATTTTAAGAAGTAAATAATATATAAAAATGAAGATAGCGAAAATCGAACCTTATATAATAGTACATAAGCTAGACACTCCTTTCTATTTTTCTCAATGGCAATATGATACGCGTAGAATTTGTATTGTAAAAGTTACTTTAGAAGATGGAACCTATGGTTGGGGAGAAGGCTATGGGCCAGCAGGTGTTATTAAGGCAGGTATTGAATTTTTCACACCTTTTCTTTTAGGTAAAGATGCCTTGGGTCATGAGATATTATGGCAAGAAATGTATCGCCGTTCATTAGACTATGCTCGAAGTGGAAGTCTTCAGGCAGCTATAAGTGCAATAGATGTTGCGCTATGGGATATTAAAGGGAAATTATTGGACCAGCCCGTTTCTGTATTGTTAGGAGGGATTAAAAATCCTATAATTCAACCTTATGCTACCGGATTGTATTTTACCAGAGTAGAAAATCTTGAAGAAACATTGGTTGAAGAAGCGCTACTATATAAAAGTCAAGGTTTTAAGGCGGTAAAGATGAAAGTAGGTCTTGGAGTTGAAGAAGACCTTAAATATATTTCTGCAATAAGAAAGGCTATCGGGTCAGATATCAAACTAATGATTGATTCTAACCATGCATATAACTACCGTGAATCTTTAAAGCTTGCGCAACAAGTAGAAAAGTTTGATATTTCATGGTTTGAAGAGCCTGTTTCTCCAGAAGATTATGAGGGCTATAGAAGGTTGAGAGAGAATACCACAATACCTATAGCTGGTGGTGAATGTGAATATCTAAAGTTTGGTTTTAAACGCTTGTTTGAGAATGAGTGTGTAGATATTGCCCAACCAGATATTTGTGCAACTGGCGGCTTAACAGAAGCTAAGCGCATAGCATCTTTGGCACAAGCATATAGTAAAGATGTTGTACCGCATACGTGGGGTACTTGGATCGCCATTAGTGCTGCTGTACATTTTGTGGGTAACCTAGATATGAATCCTGGTAGAATGTACTGCGAATTACCAACGATGGAGCTTGATCGAACCGAAAATGCACTTAGAGATTTAGTTACAAAAAGTGATGTCAAAGTGGTAAATGGTTTAATAAATGTACCAGATTCGCCAGGGTTAGGCGTAGATGTAGATATAGATGCTTTAGAAAAATTTAAGGAGAAAGAAACAAATACAAATAATGAAAGCATTAAAATTCGGTCATAAAAAATTATATATAGACGGGCAATTAACTGAAGCTTCTAATGGAAAGACTTTTGAAGTAATTTGTCCTGCAGATGAGAAGCCTAGTGCTACCATTGCATGGGCAAGTATTGAAGATACCAATAGAGCATTAAAATCTGCACAAAAAGGTTTCGAGACATGGTCAGTAATGCCATTAGCGACCAGGTTACAGTGGATTGATAAATTAAGAAATAAAATAATAGAAAATAGCGATTTGCTACGTGAAAGTATCATGTACGAAATGGGGAAGACTTGGCAAGGATCAGAAGAAGATCTTACCAGTATCACTAACTCATTAAAATACTATTCTGACGAAATACAATTAAGAAAAGATATACCTATTGAAGATAAAGACGGTAGTCATGAACATCATATGGTGTCTCAGCCATTAGGTGTTGCCGTTGCTTTTTTAGCATATAACTTTCCGTTATTAAATTTAGGTTTTAAACTCGGTCCCGCATTGGCATCAGGATCTAGTATCATATTAAAACCATCAGAATTTTCACCTTTGTCGGCTTATATAATCGGGGAGCTTTGCGCTGAAATCAATTTTCCGAGAGGTGTTGTCAACGTAATTTGTGGTGATTTAAAAGATGTAGGTATTCCATTATGTGAGAGTAAAATACCTAGACTAATTACGATGATCGGTTCTACCGAAACGGCGCAGAAACTTATAGTTCAAAGTGCGCGAACATCTATTAAAAGATATAGTATGGAGTGTGGCGGTAATGCCCCTTTTATTGTAATGGATGATGCTAACTTAGAGTTGGCCATAAATCTCGGAGCTGCATTGAAAATAGGAAATACAGGTCAAATCTGTGTAGCGCCTAATCGCTTCTTCGTTCACGAATCGCTTATCGATAAATTTACGGAAGGCTTGGTTACAAAATTCAGTAATGCTAAAATCGGATTCGGACGTGAAAACAATCCTGATATGGGACCATTGGCAAATGAAGGATCGGTTAAAAAAGTGCAGGCTATTGTGAAAGAGGCAATTAAGCAAGGGGGAGAGCTTATATATGGTGGCAATTCTATTGATGGAAAAGGCTATTATTTCGAACCGACAGCTATCCGCATGAAAGACAATAATGCAGAAATACTTCAGCATGAAATTTTTGGTCCTGTTGCAATAATTGTTCCTTTCAAAACTAAAGAAGAGGTTATCGAATTAGCGAATAATACAGACGCTGGGTTAGCTTCGTACGTTTTTGCAGAAAATAAAGACACCTTAAACTATTTTGCTGAGAAGTTAGAATTTGGCGAGGTGCAGCTGAACGGTGTTAAATATGATATTTATCTGCCTCATGGCGGAGTAAAAAATAGTGGTATAGGTGTAGATTGTTCTACATATGCATTAGATGATTATTTGATTAAAAAGAGAGTTTCTCTGGCTTTGAACAAATGAAAATTCCTGATTATTTTATTAGTTGCGACTGGGGTACCTCTAACTTTAGACTTAGGTTGGTAGAAACTGAAACGTTAAATGTTTTGGTCGAACATAAAACAGATCAGGGTGTAAAAGTTGTCTACCAAAAATTCTTAAAGCAGAATGAGATAGGTCAAACTAAATTCTTCAAGAATTATCTCGAAAGTCAGATCAATAATCTTGATGAGCATCATAAGGCAGGTTTGGTTATTGCTGCTGGTATGGCATCTTCAAATATTGGTATGAAGGAGTTGCCTTATGGCGAGATACCTTTTAATGAACAGGGAGATGGTCTACATTGGGAAATATTACCATTCAAAGAAAATTTAAATATCGTATTGATTTCTGGAGTAAAAACAGAAACCGGTATGATGCGTGGAGAAGAGATACAAGCATTTGGTTTGGCTAAATATTTGGAGTCTTATCAATCTGGTATTCTTATTTTACCGGGTACGCATAGTAAGCACATTAATTATACGAAAGGGCAATTCGATTCTTTAAAAAGTTTCATGACAGGTGAGGTTTTTGAGTTGTTGTCTCGCAACAGTATTTTATCGAATAGTGTAGAAAAGTGTCATTGGATCAATAAAAGGCATGATGCATTTAAACAGGGGTTAGAAATTGGCTTTAGCGGAGAATTAAGTGCAAATCTGTTTTCTATAAGGGCTAGGCATATACTGAACGATGCTAATAAAAAAGATAACTTCTATTTATTGAGCGGTATGTTAATAGGTGATGAGCTTTCTTATTTAAAGAACACAGATCAGACAGTTTTTCTAGCGGCTACCGAGCCTTTTTATAGTATGTACAAATTGGCGTTAGAAACTATTCTTAATACAACGCAAGTAATATGTTTTGGTGACAAGGTTTTGGAAAAAGCCTTGTTGATAGGTCAAAAAAAAATAATACAACTTCATGCAAAATAAAACTGTTTTTTCTTGGGAAAGATATCATAAAACACCTGTAGTAGGTATAGTTAGAGGTTTAGGTATAGACACGGTAAGGCAGATTGTTGAGGCTTATATCGCTGCAAAATTCTACACTATAGAAATTACTATGAATACGCCTAACGTAGCTGAGATAATAGCAGAGTTACGTATAAATTACCCCGATTTAAATGTAGGTGCGGGTACAGTGTGTAACATGGCAGACTTAGATAAAGCAATTGCTGCAGGAGCCCAATTTATTGTAACTCCAATTATTGATGAAGAAGTCATTAAAAAATGTGTAGCAATGCAAATTCCAATTTTTCCTGGTGCATATACCCCAACTGAAATTTATAGGGCTTGGTCTTTGGGGGCATCTGCGGTAAAAGTATTTCCTGCAACCCAATTGGGCCCGAAATATATAAAAGATGTATTGGCACCTTTAAATCAAATCAAGTTAATGCCAACAGGTGGGGTGTCAAAAGAAAATATCAAATCTTTTTTTGAAGCTGGCGTAGTTGGTGCTGGTATGGGCAGTTCATTATTTGATAAGCAAATGATTAAATCAAATGATTTTGAAGCTTTACAGAATCATTTTACGGCAATACGAAACGAAATAAACCTTTTTGTAAAAAATTAGTATTATGAAATATCAGTTCAGTCATATAGGGATACCAACACAAGAAGAAAAAGATTGGGATGGCTATTATGAGCCTGGTAAAATTCATTTTACAGATTTTAATACTGATGAATATGCAGTAGAATGGGTGAAGTTCGATGCCGATAGCCCAATGCCAGAATTGATGCGTACAATACCTCATGTTGCTTATCTAGTCGATAATATTGAAGAGGCCTTGTTAGGTAAAGATATATTAGTAGAAACTTTCTCTCCCGCTGATGGTGTTCGTGTTGCTTTCATCAAGCATAATGGTTCTCCTGTTGAATTTATGGAGGTTTCAGAATAACTTATATTACACTATCTACACTTTTTTTATATCGTTAATCTTACGGGTAACCGGTAAAAAGTTGATTCTTAAGTACCTCCTTTAAGCTATTCTTACTCAAAGACTTTATTTTTTGATATGTGTTTAAAATGCGTGTGTCATAATATTATATTCGCAAAATTTAACCCTAAAATTTAGTAAGAAATCAAAAAGGTTAGAATAATGCTAGTACTAGGTAATTTTTTGGTGTTAAAACAGAGCAGCTTCCGCTTCTTTTGTAAAAGAATTGTTAAAGATGAGTTAAGGGTATTCCGTATTCGACTCAAATTCAAACAAGTAAACATAATGAAATACTTAAACTAAACTTAAATTAACAACAGAAAGCTTTATGGAAAAATTGAAAAAAGCAATCGCTAAAAAAAACAACCCTAGGTGGGGTGGTTTTTATTTTAAAGAATTTCATAGAATGAGACTTTGTGCTTTTCTATGTGCATTCATGAGTATTACAAGCGTTTTGGCGCAAGATGTAGTAATCTCAGGTACTATTTCAGATGCTCAAGGCCCTTTGCCGGGTGCAAGTGTTGTAGTAAAAGGTACTACTACTGGTGCTCAAACAGATTTTGATGGAAACTACTCCTTAACCGTAAACAATGGTGAAGTATTGGTTTTTTCCTATATCGGTTATGCAACACAAGAAGTTTCGGTTGACGGCCAGTCTCTAATTAATGTAACTCTTGAAGAAGACGCTTCTAAATTAGACGAAGTAGTCGTTTTAGGGTATACGACCAAGAAAAAAGGGGAAGTTACCGGTTCTGTAAGTACCATTAGTAGTGAGGCTATAGAACAGTCTTCTAGTAAAGATATTGCCAAGTCATTGGCGGGTAGGGCTTCGGGTTTAATTATTAGTGACCGTGGTGGAGTTCCTGGTGCTGGCAATGGTGCTGGCGGCAATACGGATGACGATGCTACTACCATCTTAATTAGAGGAAAGTCCACTCTTGGAAATAACAGTCCATTAATACTTATAGATGGTGTTCCTTCAGATTCATTCTCACAATTGGCTCCACAAGATATTGCATCGCTTACCGTACTTAAAGATGGGTCGGCTGCGATTTATGGATCACGAGCTGCAAACGGGGTTATTTTGGTAACCACTAAAAGAGGTAAGAGCGGAAAGCCAAAAATTAATTTCTCTAACTCTTTCAATATTTCATCTTTTACTAAACGACCAGAATTGATGAATGTCAATCAATTCGCTACGTATGAGAATGAAATAAATGCAAGGGTTAATGGCGCCGATGCTGACCCAGTGTTCACTCCTGAGCAAATTGCGGGTTTTCCAAATACCAACTGGGCTGATGAAGTTTTGGCAAAAAGCGCACCAGAATCGAGAACTTCTCTTTCTGTATCTGGGGGTACCGATAAAGCTAAGTATTTTGTTAGTGGTGATTTTATTGACCAAAAGGGTTTGTATAGTTCTGGTGCGTTAGGTTTTAAGCAATACCAGCTACGTTCTAATATCGATGTCAATTTATCGGATAGCTTTAAATTAGGAGTGGATTTGTCAACGCGTTTTGGCAAAAGAACTGCACCAGGTGTAGATGCCAATAATATCTACAAATTAATTTATGGTTTACCACCGAACGAAATAGCTAGATTCCCAAATGGATTGCCAGCACGTGGTGGCGATGAGGGTAATCCAATTTTAACCTCTAGTAATGACTCTGGTTTCGAAGATAATTTTACGAACACCATAACAGGTCGTTTTACGGTAGATTGGAATTTAGATAAAATTTTAAAAGGTCTAAGCATCAAAGGATTTACAGGATTCAGAAAAATAGAAAACAATACAAAATCTTGGTACACACCATGGACATTTTACGCACAATTGGATGATGGAACTTTTGAACCTAGAATTGGTTCTAACCAGCAAGGTACAGAACGTATTTTGACCGAAAGTTTTAGCAAATTTGATGAGCAAATTTATAACGCACGTTTACATTATGATAATACTTTTGGCGACCACTCCATAAGCACCTTTGTAGGAATGGAAAGGTTGACGAACGATGCAAATAATTTCTTTGCTACAAAAGTTGGCGGATTTCCTGATGCTAGTAGAGGAGAATTGTTTCAAGGTAACAATGATGACAGACAGTCGTCTGGAGGAACTAGCTCTGAATTTAAAAGACAAGATTTCTTTGGGTCTCTATCTTATGATTTTAAGAAAAAATATTTTGTTGACTTTACAATGCGATATGATGGGTCTAGTAGATTTGGTGAAGGTAATCGTTATGGAACATTTCCAAGCGTTGCTGCATCTTGGGCAATAGACAAAGAGAGTTTTTTAGAAAATGTAAGTTGGATCGACGGTTTAAAACTTAGGGCTTCTTGGTCAGAAATGGGTAATGATCGTATTGGTGCCAATCAATTCCTTTCCTTATTTGATCTTGGAACAAATACAGGAAACGCAAATAACCCATTAGGCACAAGATTTCCAAATTACTATGTTTTAGGTGCAGGTGGAGAAAGTTTTTTCAATACCTATAATCTTGCTAGGCTAGCAAATACCGATGTAACTTGGGAAACGGCTAAGCTTTGGAACGTAGGTTTGAACTTTACGTTTTTCGATAACAAATTATCAGGTGATGTCAACTACTACGAACAAGACAGGTCAGATATTTTAGTAAATAGATCAGGAGCAATTCCTGGGTTTATAGGATTGCAGAACAGTCAAATACCAGCTGAAAATATCGGTGAGACCAGAAGTTGGGGTTACGAATTTGAATTGGCATGGAACGACCAGGTAAACGATAATTTCTCTTATAACTTAGGAATGAACTTTACCAAGGCTCGTAACGAAGTAATTTCGTTACCAGAAGGTGAAAATATATTAGACTCTCAAAAGCAAAGTGGTAAACCTATAGATTCATATTTGGTTTATCCGACTGATGGAATTTTTAGAGATCAAGCCCAAGTAGATGCCACTGAAATAAAAAGAGACGGTACTGTAGAAGGGGAGCCTATTTATCTTGATATAAATGATGATGGTGTAGCCGATGCGAATGATTTTATTAGAACATCAACATCTAATATACCTCAAATTCAATATGGTATTTTCGGAGGCATCAATTACAAGTCCTTTGGATTAAATTTCTTGTTGCAAGGTCAAGCAGATGCAGAAACATTGGTATTCTTTGATCAATCAGGATCAAAACCAGAATTCGTATTTAACGAAAGATGGACGCCAGAGAATAGAAATTCAATTTATCCAAGAGCCTTTGCACAGGGTGATGCGATCAGCGGAGGGCAAGTTGATGGTACTTCAGGTTTTGCCGATATTTATTATTTTGACGCCTCTTTTGTACGCCTTAAAGAAGTTGAATTATCATATACCCTTAAGAGTGAAGTAATCAAGTTTGCTGATGTCCGCTTATTTGCTAGGGGGTACAACCTAGCTACTTTCTTCTCAGATATTTGGGATTTAGGTCTTGACCCAGAAGCTACGGGTTATAACAATTTTAGAGGAGCACGTTATACTCCGTTAAAGACATATTCTATAGGTGTTAATTTTAGTTTCTAAAAAAAAATAATCATGAAAAATTATAAATCAATAAAAAGATATAGTACGATAGTACTAACATTCATTCTCCTTACACTGGGGGCTTGTGAAGATAGTTTGGAAATAGATGTAAGGGATTCTTTTGCAAGTGATTTGGTATTGAGTACGCCCGAGCAAGTAGAATTACTAATGCTTACAACGTATAATAGTACAGAATCATTTGGGGCCGGAAGTCAATTTTGGGCCCGATACATGAATGTGGAAATAGCCTCTTTTGAAGCGAGAATGAATTTTAATGCGACAACACAGGCATTAGATCAATTTGCTGTACTAAGAGGGTGGACATCTGCAAATGTTGGTCAGTTAGGTCAAAAGTGGCAAGATTTATGGACCTATGTAAGACAGGCCAATGTATTTTTAGAATTAGTAGAAGGTAGTGAAGCACAAATAAATTATCCTGATGAAATTGAAGCACTAAAGGCTGAGATGCGTTTTTTAAGGGCTAACCAATACTCAAAATTATTAAAGTTTTTTGGGGGTGTGCCATTGTTGACTTCAGCGGCAACACTAGATGATGATTTTAATATTCCTCGTAATAGTTATCAAGAAGTTGTAGAGTTTATAGTAAGTGAAATTGATGAAATTGCGCCACTTTTACCTTTAACTAGAGATAGTGGAGAATTTGGTAGAGCTACAAGGTTGGCTGCTCTGGCTCTTAAATCTAGAACTTTATTATATGCAGCGAGTGATTTGCATGACCCATCTTTAGCTCCGCAGTCATCTAATTTAGAATTGTATACGTATAACAAAGCCGGTAAATGGCAAGATGCTGCTGATGCTGCCGCAGCCGTTATAGATTTGGTAGAGGATCGAGATTTGATCAGTACGCCAAATGCAAAAGCTTACCAAGAACTATTTTTATCAGAAAATCAAGATATCTTGTTTGCGAGACCTTTTGGGGGAAGTGTTTTCGGTTTCGGTACCGATGTTACTACCCAACCTGACAATGCGCAATCACCTAGAGGTTTTGATGGATGGGGTCTTTCTACACCATTGCACAACTATACATTAATTTATAATATGAACGATGGTAATACCACCGATAGTCCTTCTTATGATACTGCAAACCCGTATGAAAACCGTGAAATGCGTTTTTATGCCAATATCAATTATCAAGGGGCGATTTTTAGAGGAAGACCAATTGATTATTCTATTTCTGTAGATAACACGGTTGTTCCAGATGGTTTGGACTCTTTTTCACAAGACCAACAAACCTTAGGTAACTTTAGACACGGATCTACAACTGGGTATGCAATGCGTAAATTTCAAAATGAGGCATTAGGTACAGATGTAAAACAAGCTAGCCCAGGAAGACCTTATATCATCTATAGACTTGCAGAAATTTATTTAAATTATGCAGAGGCTTCATTTAGAGCTGGTGATGAAGAAACGGCAAGAAGGTATGTAAGTAGAGTTTCAGAAAGAGCTTTACAACCAGCTATTACAGCTAGCGGACCAGAACTTTTAGAAGCCATAAAAAGAGAACGACGCGTAGAACTTGCCTTTGAAGGTCACAATTTCTTTGACGAACGACGTTGGTTAAATGAAGATAACCTTGGCTTTGACGTGCAAGGTTTGCGATGGGCAAAAGATCTTGATGAAAATGTTTCTTTCGAAGAGTTTACTATTGAAACAAGACCATTTGATCAAAAACAGTACTACTTGCCAATACCGCAATCAGAAACAAATAGAACTGAGGCACTTATTCAAAATGTAGGGTACTAATTAGTTATTACTTATTTCATTTGAATACGATAAAAAGCCGGGGCATGTCTCCGGCTTTCCTTCACTAAAGTATTTTGAACATTAAAATAGAATAGTAATGAATAAAATAATATTCGCAACAGTTTGTCTTTTGACCTTGTGTTGTTCGGCACAAGAAAAACCCAATATCGTGCTCTTATTTTCTGATGATGCAGGTTATGCCGATTTTGGTTTTCATGGCAGCAAAATAATGAAGACACCCAATCTAGATAAACTAGCAACCCAAGGGGTGCGCTTTTCACAAGCGTATGTTTCTGATCCTACATGTGGTCCGTCAAGGGCAGGGTTGATTACAGGTAAATATCAACAACGATTTGGTTTTGAAGAGAATAATGTACCTGGTTATATGAGTGCTGTATCTGCAGCTGATGACCGAGAAATGGGTGTGCCTGTAGAAGAAGTTACTATTGCCGACTATTTAAAGAAGCAAGGATATGCCACTTCATTTTATGGAAAATGGCACTTAGGTGGCGATGACCGTTTTCACCCAACAAAACGCGGTTTCGATGAGTTTTATGGTTTTAGAGGTGGCGCAAGAAGTTATTTTCCATATTCAGATGCACCAGCAAGTGAAATGGATTTAATGGAACGCGGATTTGCAAATTTCGTAGAACCAGAAAAATATTTGACAGATGCCTTGGCAAAAGAATCTGTAGATTTTATAGAAAGAAACGCAAAAGCATCTAAACCATTTTTCACCATACTATCGTTCAATGCGGTTCATACCCCTATGGATGCAACCGAAGATGATTTAAAACAATTTCCTGGTTTAGAAGGTAAACGGAAAACTGTTGCCGCCATGACTTTGGCACTAGACCGTGCTTGTGGTAAGGTATTAGATAAATTAAAGGAATTAGGTATTGAAGACAATACCATTGTAATTTTTACGAATGATAATGGCGGACCTACAGATAAAAATGCAGGAGTAAATTATCCGTTAAGCGGCACTAAATCAAGTCATTTAGAGGGCGGTATACGTGTGCCATTTTTAATGAAGTGGCCAGGTAAGGTAAAACCGAATTCAGTATATGACTACCCTATAAGTACATTAGATCTGCTACCTACATTTTATGCTGTAGCAGGCGGTAATGAAAAAGAACTAAAAGATATTGATGGTGTAAACCTTATACCTTACATCAATGGCATAGATAAAAATAGACCACATGAAACGCTTTTTTGGAAAAAAGATGCCAGGGGTGTTATTCGTAAAGGAGATTGGAAACTTATAAGATATCCAGATAGGCCTGCAGAACTTTATAATATACCGGCAGATATTTCAGAAACTAATAATGTGGTAGCAGACCATCCTGAAATGGTAAAAGAACTTTTTAAAGAGCTTTTCTCTTGGGAACTTACCCTTGAAAGACCTCGTTGGATGCTGAAGAAGTCTTTTGAAAAAGTCGATATAGATCGTATGGATCGGTATAGAGATCAATCAAAGTATTTAAACGGAGAAACTAACAAATAGAAATCAAATCTTATGACCAAGAAACGATATAATATGCTTGCCTTAATTTTTGGTAGTGTAGTTATCAATTATTTGGACAGAACGAATATATCGGTTGCGGCTCCGGCTATAAAAGAAGCTTTGAATCTTTCATCGGTACAGTTAGGGTTAATATTTTCCGCTTTTGGGTGGACTTACGTTGCGCTTCAAATACCAGGAGGTATCGTCGTTGACAAAATCGGTGCTAGATTGTTATATGGTCTAATGCTTTTCTTTTGGTCGATATCGACCCTGTTACAAGGTTTTGTAAATTCATTTATAGTCTTGTTAGGTTTACGAGCCAGTATTGGAATATTCGAGGCACCAGCATATCCCGCAAATAATGCCATCGTTACCAAGTGGTTTCCTGAAAATGAAAGGGCTTCTGCAATAGCTATTTATACTTCGGGGCAATTTATTGGATTGGCTTTTTTGTTTCCTGTTCTTACCGTAATTCAAGATCAATTGGGGTGGCGAGGCTTATTTATAGTATCGGGTATTATAGGTGTACTTTGGGCTATTGTTTGGTATGCTTTTTATCGTGATCCAGATAATCATAAATCGGTAAGTACCGAAGAGTTGGCGCATATAAGAGAAGGCGGTGGTTTGGTAAAGGCAAGTAATTCATCTGCTGAAAAAACAAAATTTAGCTGGTCAGATTTAGCGCAGGCATTTAAGCACAGAAAATTGTGGGGAGTATATCTTGGTCAATTTTGTGTAGGATCCGTTTCTATATTTTTCTTGACATGGTTTCCTACCTATTTAGTAGAATACCGAGGATTAGATTTTATAAAATCGGGGTTCTTGGCATCGTTACCTTTTCTTGCAGCATTCGCTGGGGTTTTACTTTCTGGGTTTACATCAGATTATTTAATAAAAAAAGGAAAATCTATTGAGTTTGCGAGAAAAACACCTGTATTATGTGGGTTACTATTATCGGTAACGATTATAGGTGCCAATTTTACAGATGATACTTTTTATGTCATTTTGTTTATGACCCTAGCTTTTTTTGGCAATGGTTTGGCATCGATAACATGGGTGTTTGTGTCACTAATGGCGCCAAAGCATTTAATTGGATTAGTAGGCGGAGTGTTTAATTTAATAGGTGGATTATCTGCGGTAATAGTCCCTGTAGTAATAGGAATCTTGGTGAATGATGGAGATTTTAGTCCCGCATTATATTTTATAGGTGCCATAACACTTCTTGGTTTTTTATCCTTTTTGTTGGTTGTTGGCAAAGTAAAACGAATAGAAGTGGCAGAACCCTTAGCATAAAAATTATATATGAAGATTACGGCAGTAAAAACATTTCCCATCAATATTGGATTTGGTAGTCAATTGATTATTAAAGTAGAAACCGACGCTGGTTTTTACGGCTGGGGAGCATCAGGTCTTTCTGGTAGAGAGTTAGCGGTTATAGGTGCAATAGATCATTTTAGACCTAATTTAATAGGTAAAGACCCTCGACAAATTGGGGCTATTTGGCAAGATTTATATAGAGGGCAGTATTTTGAAGGAGGTCGGGTATTAACTGCGGCTATTTCTGCAATTGATATTGCCTTATATGATATTAAAGGTAAATCTTTAGGTGTGCCTGTCTATGAATTGTTAGGTGGTAGACAAAGAAACCATGTAGACTGTTTTGCATCGTTAAGATTTACTACCGAAGAAGAACTCATTAGTAGAGCTCAGGTTTTAATCAAAGAAGGTTGGAATGTGCTTCGCTTGGCACCTGCGGAATATGAGGAGAACAGTCAAGCTGTTTTTGAACCTAGAGAGTCCATTGGAAAAATATCAAAATGGATTACAAAATTAAGAGAGGTAATAGGGCCTGACCCGGTTATAGGTATCGATTATCACCATCGTCTTTCAGCGGCCGAGACGTTTTCATTTCTCTCAAAAATGCCGCATGGAACTTTAGATTTTATTGAAGAGCCTATTAGAGATGAAACGCCAGAAGCATATGAAAGTCTTCGTAAAATGGTAGATATACCATTTGCTATAGGAGAAGAATTTGCAAGTAAATGGCAGTTTTTGCCCTATATAGAAAGAGGTATAACACAATTTGCTAGAGTAGATGTTTGTAATGTGGGCGGTATAACAGAAGCGATGAAAGTTGCTGCTATGGCAGAAGCACATTATATTGACTTAATGCCGCACAATCCGTTAGGTCCGATCTGTACTGCGGCTTCTATTCATTTGGCAGCAGCATGCCCCAATGTAGCATGGTTAGAGGAAATTAATACACCTGCAGAACAACCAGGTACCAATGCTGCTGAATTTTATCCGACACAACCCAAATTAGATGGTGCTAAATATATTATACCAAATGTGCCAGGTTTGGGTGTTGAGTTTAATGAAGAATTAGCCTTATCGAAAAAATTTATTCCAGTAGAGACGCCTCGCTTAAAAAAGAGAGACGGATCCTATACAAATTGGTAAAAAAATAGAATTATGAGCACTCGCCTAAAGATTAGATTGTCAAGAATATTGTTAACTGTAACATTTGTTTCTGCCTGTTCAATTTTGCAATCACAAGATCGCCCTAATGTTATTATTATGATGAGCGACGATCAAGGTTATGGTGATATAGGATCTCACGGTAACCCGTTTTTGAAAACCCCTAATATGGAATCAATTGGAGAGCAAGGTGCAGAAATGACGCATTTTTTTGCGTACCCAAATTGTTCTGCATCTCGTGCAGCAGTTTTAACAGGTCGATACCCATATAGAACTGGGGTGACTGCAGTAACTCAGGTAGATCATTTTATGAATACTTCTGAAGAGACCTTGGCAGAAATTCTTGCAGAGAACGGATACAGAACGGGTATTTTCGGAAAGTGGCACTTAGGCGATAATGCACCGATGAGACCAACAGATCAAGGTTTTCAAGAAGCTTTGGTGCATAAAGGTGGCGGAATAGGGCAGGCTGCAGGTCCTGCAGGAAACTCGTATTTCGATCCAGTTTTAGAGCATAATAATGTTTCTAAAAAGTATGAAGGCTATTGCGATGATATTTTTACTGAAGCCGCTATAGATTTCATCGGTCAAAAAAACAAAAAACCTTTTTTAGCTTATTTAGCGACCAATCTTCCTCATTTCCCATTACAGGTTCCTGATGAACGTGCAGAACCTTATCGTAAAAAAGGATTGCATGAAGACAATGCGCTAACCTATGGAATGATTGATAATATAGATTACAATGTTGGTCGTGTATTAGAAAAATTAAAGGAACTAGGTATAGAAGAAAACACGATCGTCATTTTTTTATCTGACAACGGTCCAAGAAATAGAAGAACTAAAAACGATGTATACCCTGGTCGTTGGACGGCTAATTTAAGAGGGACTAAAACAAGTGTATATGAATGTGGAATAAGGGTGCCGTTTTTTGTCAGATGGCCAGGCAAAATAAAACAAGGTCAAACTTCAAAAACCATGGGTACTGTGATCGACATTTTGCCCACCATACTTGATGCTTGTAATGTACAGGCACCAGAAAATATTAAAATCGACGGTAAATCTCTTTTGCCATTATGGAAAGGTGAAACCGACTCTTTTGAAAACAGCTTATTTTTTACCCAAATGCATTATGGCCCTACACCTTTTAAATACATGCATTTTGCAGTTAGAGGTCAAAAATACAAATTGATCAGTCCGCATGATTTTCCACATGGTATTTTATACCAACCTAAAGATGAAGAATTGCAACAAGTACTTTCAAATTTAGAGCTCTACGATGTTGAAGAAGATCCAAGCGAAAGAATAAATCTTGCTACAAAACACCCTGAAATGGTAGACCAGCTATTGGCTGAATATGAAAATTGGTTCGATGAGGTTACCGAAGAACGCGATGCCAAAGGCATTCAAAGAATACATTTAGGTACCGCGCAACAACCAGAAGTAAACCTTTCTAGATTTGATTGGGGAGGACCACGGGTAATTTCAAAAAACGAATTGGGGCATTGGCGGGTTACTACAGAATTAGGGATGTATACTGTAAGTTTAGATTTACCAGAGGTTGCTGCCGATGGTATTGCACATTTAAAATATAATGACCTTCACCTTGAAAAACCAATTCGTAAAGGTCAGGAAAATGTAGTATTTAACGATATTTCATTGCTAAAAGGGGAAGGTAATTTTCATGCCTATTTTAAAATTGGTAGGTTGGCAACAGGACCGCTTTTTGTCGATGTAAAACGAATTGATATTAAAGGGAAGTAAAGACATGTTCTCACTTATAAGAAATGTAGTGCTCTTATAGCAAAGAGTAATTAGAGATTTTCTGAGTTTTAAATAAAGGGTAATATAGTGTAGGTCTTAGTTAATAATTACATCACCCTTTATACTGAATTTACGTTACTTGTAATCCTTATTTCAACACTCAATAAAATGAAAAAAATAACTTTACTCAGCTTATGTCTATTTGCCTTATTCTTCTCTTGTAAAGAAAATAAAGAAACGGCATCAACAGATATAAATCAAAATAAGAAAGTTTTAGCACTTGATAAAAACGGTGGTATAGTAAACAATACAAATAGTCCGCATGTTAAACTTAAAAGCATTGATATAGGCGATTGTCGCTGGACCGAAGGTTTTTGGGCAGACAAATGGAGAGTCGCCGAAGAAGTCATGATTCCGCATATGGGAGAAATCTTAAAAGGTGATGTGGGTCATGGATATAATAACTTTAAAATTGCGGCAGGGCTAAAAGAAGGAGAACATAAAGGGTTTTGGTGGCATGATGGGGATTTTTATAAATGGATGGAAGCCAATTTGTACTTGTACGGTGTAAACAAGAATGAAGCTATAGCAAATGAACTTGATGAAATCATTGAGGTTATTGGTAAGGCACAACAAGAAGATGGTTATTTGTCAACCCCTATTATAATTAATGATACCATTGATCCTTTTACCAATAGAAGGTATCATGAGTTGTATAATAGTGGGCATTTATTGACTGCGGCTTGTATTCATAATCGTGTTACAGGTAAAACTAACTTTTTAGATATCGCAATTAAACATGCAGATTATTTATACGAGTTATTCGTGCCAATACAAGATTCATTGAAAAGATTCGGTTTTAATCAAACTCAAATAATGGGTTTGGTAGAGCTTTATCGTACTACAAAAGATGAGCGCTATTTAGAACTTGCAGAACAGTTTATTAACCTTAGGGGAACGTTTGATATTGTTGAAGATTCTACGACAAAGGGTTATCCTATTGGTGATATGGTTCAAGAAAGAGTTCCGTTAAGAGAAGAGACAGAAGCAGTAGGTCATGCGGTTTTAGCACTTTATTATTATGCCGGTGCCGCAGATGTTTATGCTGAAACAGGCGAGAAAGAATTAATGGATGCTTTGAACAGACTTTGGGATAATGTAACGAACAAAAAAATGTACGTTACCGGTGCAATAGGGCAAACACATTATGGTAGGTCATCTCGATTAGATAAAATTGAAGAAGGCTTTATTGATGAATATATGATGCCTAATATGACTGCGTATAACGAAACATGCGCCAACATTTGTAATTCAATGTTCAACTATAGAATGTTGACGTTGAGCGGAGATTCTAAGCATGGTGATGTTATGGAGTTGGTACTACATAATAGCGGACTTTCAGGTATTAGTCTTGAAGGTAAAGATTATTATTACTCCAACCCTTTACGTAAAGTTGATGGCGCTTTGGATTATGATAAAATGAATGTTGAGTTTCCTGAGCGTCAACCTTATCTAAAATGTTTTTGCTGTCCGCCAAATTTAGTGCGTACCATAGCAAAATCTCCAGGTTGGGCGTACAGTAAATCAGAAAATGGTATTGCCGTAAACTTATATGGCGGTAATAAACTTGAAACAACCTTGTTAGATGGTTCGGCTATTAAACTGAATCAAAAAAGTAATTATCCTTGGGAAGGAGAAGTAAAGATTACAATAGAAGAAACTAAGCCAGAGGCTTTTGAAATGTTATTAAGAATACCAGCTTGGGCAGAAGGTAGTACACTTAATGTTAATGGCGAAGCAATTGAAAATGTAGTAGCTGGCAGTTTTGCTAAAATAGAACGTGAGTGGAAAGCTGGCGATGTTATTACGTTAGATATGCCAATGGATGTGAAGTTTATAGAAGGGCATCCTAGAATAGAAGAAGTTCGTAACCAAGTTGCCGTTAAAAGAGGACCTGTGGTTTATTGTGTAGAATCTGCCGATTTACCAAAAGACACTAGCATATTTGATGTGTATGTTAAAGGTAGTAACGAATTGAAACCAACTTATAGACCAGATTACCTTGGTGGTATGGCTACCTTAGATGGTGAGTTTATGATCCGTAAAGACAAAGCCTTAGGAATGTATCAAGAGGTAGGTATGCCAAAATTTGACACTTATAAAACCCATTTAATTCCATACTACGCTTGGAGTAATCGAGGTGTTGGTGAAATGACGGTATTTATGCCTATGATTTGGAATTAATCAAAACTTCTGATTTCATGAAAAGCAATAATATGCAGTACAAAACAAAGGTGTTTGTAATTATCAATATTATTTTTTTAGGGTTTGTATTAAATGTATGGTCTCAAGAAAAAGCGGACGTAGCATCTTTGTTCAAAGAGAATTTAGAAGATTTTCCTAGAAAAGAAGTGAATCTTAGAAAATGGGATGCTCCCGTAGTTGCGGATTTAGATAAAGATGGTTACCCAGATTTAATTCTAAACGATCACGGTCTAGGTATCAGTGTTTGTTGGAATAACAAAGGCAAATTCGCAAAACCTTATGATGTTATCATGGGTGATTTACACGGGGTTGCTATTGGTGATTTCGACTTTGATGGTGTTAACGAAATGGTATTGTCTAGAGGTGGAGGGTCTGGTAGCAACGCACGTAACTCAAAAATGTATAAAATTACTAAGAAGCGAGAGTTTATACCTATGCCAGATTTTAATGTTCCGTTAGAAATGATGAGAGGCAGAACCTTAAAATTTTTTGATGGTGATATGGACGGTGATTTAGATCTGTTGAATTTTGCTTTTCCATCCAAAGAAAAAAAAGGGCAATCTGAAAATTACATTTATGAAAATGATACCCAAGGTCAACTTCTTTTAAAAGCTACTTTGCCCATGATAAAGGCAGATGGACAAAAATCTACCTTAACTGACTTTAATGATGATGGTATTGTAGATGTACTTTTATATGGAAACGGCAAGGTTAAAATTTACCAAGGTAATGGTGACTTAACTTATGTTGAAAAAACGAATGTTCTTCCTTTTGATATAGAAGAGGTCACGGCTATAAGTGAAATCGATTTTGATAATGATGGCGATTTTGATTTGATCATGACCAGAGGTAAAGAATTTGAAATCGGTGAAACATTTTTAAACAAGGAAACCCAAACTTGGGGATTTTTCACTAAACGGGGAGATTTTCAATTTCAAGATTTATTAGTTGGTGATGTCCTGAATATAAATAATTTTCAGTCGCAATGGCCATTTAACGATGCATATTATATCGGCGAATCTGCCTACAAATATGAATTTTCAGGAGAAACACACTCTGGAAAAGACATACGTTTGGTGAATAGCAATGCATTAGGTTTTCCAGATGTATTAAATCCAGAAGGTGGTATACATGTTGGGTACGTAGGGAATGATAAGTGGCGTATTGCCGGTAGTACTTTTGCACCAACTACAGGTGCAATAATAGGTGTTAAAGAATATCCTGACTATAAACACCCGAAGGGGCTTTCAGATGTTCTGTTAGAAAATAAAAATGGAAAATTTGTAGATGTAACAAAAAAAGCAAACCTTCTGCTAGAAGATCATACCGTAGGTGTTTCGGTTGCAGATTTTGATAATAATGGATCAGAAGATATACTAGTTATTAGAAGAGGTGAATTGGTCTTTGAAAACAACGCGGTTATCTACTTGAATCAAGGTGATTCTACATTTAAGCAATTAAATTATAATGGAATTTCAACTTCGGATATTGGATCAATGGGTATGGCTGTAGAAGTGTTAGATTATGACTTAGATGGCGATGTTGATGTTGTCATTGGCAATGAGCGAGGTAAATGGCACTTATTTGAGAATTCGGAAATTTCAAAATCCAAAAATAAATTTATAACTGTTGAGGTAGGTAACGCACCTTCAGGAAAAGCAACGGCATTAGGAGCATTGGTGAGGCTTACTAATTGTAAAAACAAACAATTAAAAAGAGTAGGGGCTACAGGTTCTGCTTATTCATCATCTTTTAATTCGTTCATGCATTTCGGCACAGGTACTTGTACTGGAACTTTAAAGGTAAGCGTAACTTGGACTAATGGGGAAAATGCTACTGAAAATTTTCATAATAACACTAAGGTCTTTGTTGGAAAAAAATAATTTATGTTTAATAATTCTTTAGAGTACAGTTAGACTATTAGCCTTTTAAAATATGGAATATATACTGCTTAAATTTTCTAGAATTGTTTTTGGGTTTTTAATACTACTTGTTGTAAGCTGTAAAAATGATTCTAAAGTTAAAAATGTAGAAATTACTGAATTCGATACGAAACCTAATATTGTTATTATATATGCAGATGATTTAGGGTATGGTGAATTAGGTGCTTATGGGGCTACAGAAATTAAAACACCTAATATAGATATGCTTGCAAATGGTGGTTTGCGTTTTACCAATGGTTACGCATCTTCTGCAACTTGCACACCTAGTAGATATGCCTTGCTTACGGGTATTTACCCATGGCGAAATAAAAGAGCGAAAATATTACCAGGTACAGCGCCATTAATTATTGATACGGCTCAGAATACGATTCCTAAAATGTTGAAAAAACAAGGGTACCATACAGGTATCGTTGGTAAATGGCATTTAGGTTTGGGTAGTGGAGATGTAAATTGGAACAAACGTATTGCTCCAGGACCTAACGAAGTAGGTTTTGATTACAGTCATATTTTAGCGGCAACACAAGATAGGGTGCCTACAGTGTATATTGAAGATGGTCGTGTAGTAAACCTTGATCCAAACGACCCTATTCAAGTAAGCTATGAAAAGAATTTTGAAGGAGAACCAACGGGGTTGGAAAATCCGGAAATGCTTAAAATGAAATGGCATCATGGGCACAACAATAGTATTGTAAACGGTATTCCTCGTATTGGTTTTATGAAAGGTGGAGAAGCTGCCAAATGGGTAGATGAAGATATGGCCGATTATTTTTTGGCCGATGCGCAAAACTATGTTAAGGAACATAAAGACAATCCTTTCTTCCTGTATTATGCAATGCAACAACCACATGTTCCAAGAACACCGAATAAACGATTTGTTGGTTCGTCAGGAATGGGACCAAGAGGCGATGTAATTGTTGAAGCGGATTGGATGATAGGTGAATTTATTAAAACATTGGAAAAAGAAGGTATTCTTGAAAATACACTGATTATATTTTCAAGTGATAACGGTCCGGTGATAAATGATGGATATTACGATGAAGCCGTAGAGAAACTAGGAAACCATAAGCCCGCTGGACAATTACGAGGTGGAAAATATAGTCTGTTCGAAGCAGGTACTAAAGTTCCGTTTTTCACCTATTGGAAAGGTCATATTGAACCTGCGGTCTCAGATGCTATGGTGTCTCAATTAGATTTGTTTTCATCTTTGGCTTCGCTTGTAAATAGTAAAGATAGAACAAACGACAGTCAAGAATTGATTGATCTCTTTCTGGGTAAAACAGATAATGGGAGAGATGAAATGGTTATTGAAGCCGCTTCTAGAACAGCTTTTAGGCAAGGGGATTGGGCAATGATTCCACCTTACAAAGGTCCGGCCGTAGCTAAACAAGTCAATATCGAGCTGGGTAATGCAAAAGACTATCAGCTGTATAATTTAAAAGAAGACATTTCCCAACAAAATAATCTTGCCGGTAATAATCCAGAAAAACTTCAAGAAATGATTTCTGCATTTGAAGCTATTCGTGGAACAAAAAAAGAAAAAGTACAGCAACTAGAGTTGAAATAAGATTCAATAATAAAATGAAAGTTTCATTTTTAAAAATCTAAGAACAGATTTTTGGAGGCTTTCTATAATGTTAAGTGAAAAGCATATTACAAAATAAAAACGCATTAGTATGAAAAGAATATACTTATTTATTCTATTAAATATGTTACTATTAAGCTGTAAGGCTCAAATAGAAAAACCATCAGACGACTCTGTTAATAAACCGAATATTCTTTTTATTGCGATAGATGACCTTCGTCCAGAATTAGGCGCTTATGGGTCAGAAGTTGCAATAACCCCAAATATGGACGCTCTTGCGGCTCAAGGCCTTTTATTTAATAACGCCTATTGTCAAGAAGCTATTTGTAGTCCATCTAGGGCTAGTGTAATGACGGGTGCACGACCAGAGACTATTAAGGTCATTGAGAATTTCTCTTATTTTAGAGACCTAAATCCAGATATCGTAACCTTGCCTCAACATTTACGGACAGAAGGTTATGAGACCGTTTATGCAGGCAAAATATTTCATCCTGGGTATACGGATGAGGAACTCTCATGGAGTAGAAAAGCATATTCAGGACCTAATGTAGCGGCAATGCCAGAAAGGGTAAGAGGGTATGTACTTCCCGAAAATCAAGAGATGTTCAAGAAAAACCGAGCTGAGGTTGTTGCCAAATACGGTAAAAATGCACCAAGAAATGGTTTAGGCAAAGGTCCGGCTTATGAATTCGCAGATGCACCGGATAATACTTATGAAGATGGTCATAATACAGAATTGGCGATTGAGACCATGAAAGAAATGTCAAAAAACGAAAAGCCATTTTTCTTGGGGCTTGGTTTTTTAAAACCCCATTTAGAATGGATAGCACCAAAGAAATATTGGGATTTGTATGAGGGTAAAGATTTGCAATTGACAGGTCAACATGAAGGTCCGAAAAATGGTGCCGCAATGGGTCTTCACGCTTCGTTCGAATTACGTGCAAGAGCGGATATTCCTAATTATGGTGATATTGATGAAGAGCAGGCTAAAAATCTAAAACGTGCTTATTTAGCAACGGTAAGTTATGTTGATGCACAAATAGGTAAGATGTTAAAGGCCTTGGAAGAAGAAGGGTTAAGAGATAATACGATCATTATGCTGTGGAGCGATCACGGTTGGCATTTGGGCGATATGGGTATTTGGGGAAAGGCTACTAACTACGAGATAGCAACTCGGGTGCCATTAATCGTTTCAACACCTAACATGCCAGCAGCTGTAAGGGGAACTAAGACTGATGCTTTAGTTGAGTTAGTGGATATGTACCCGACATTATGCGATTTAGCGGGAGTTTCAATACCAGCGACTTTAGAAGGGCAAAGTTTTAAACCTTTATTGTCTGATCCAAACAGAAAATGGAAAGAGGCTGCATTTACTCAGTTTCCTAGTCCGGCATTACGAGAATGGGCTGCTAACCCTTTATCTAAGGGAATGAGAGAAACATCTTTTGGACCTTTATTAGAAGAAGTTGAAGAAAAAATTAAGCTACAACAAGGTGATAAATGGAATAGAGACCTCTTTGAAAATAGATTAATGGGGTATTCTATGAGAACGGCCGACTATCGTTTTACCCTTTGGAAAGATTATACCGACAAAGAATCTGAACCCGTATTTTTTGAACTGTACGATCACAAAAATGACCCTACAGAAACAGTTAATATCGCAAATGAAAAGCCTAAGATAGTGCAAGAGCTCTTGGCTCAATTTAATAAGGGTTGGCAAGGTAATATGGCGATACTTAATTAATAATTTAAAATCATGAAAAAATATATCTTCAGCTTCGCAATCGGTCTTTTTTTATTAATCTTGGGTAATAGCTGTAAAGAAGTCAAAAAAGATGATGTTGCCCAATTGGTTCAAACAGATAAAAGACCGAATATTATACTGATCGTAGCAGATGATTTAGGGTATGCTGATGTGGGTTTTAATGGCTCAAAAGATATTACTACTCCGCAATTAGACGAACTGGCAGCTAACGGTACAATTGCAACTTCTGGTTATGTTGCTCATCCATTTTGTGGTCCGAGTAGGGCAGCATTATTGACAGGTAGGTATCCGCACACAATTGGTTCACAATTTAACTTGCCGGCAAATAGCGAGGTAAACATAGGTAAGGGTATACCGCTACAAGAAACTTTCATGAGTAAAATGCTACAAAATGCCGGTTATACAACTGGGGCGATTGGCAAATGGCATTTAGGCGCAGTAGCCGATTATCATCCGAATAAAAGAGGGTTTGATGATTTTTATGGATTTTTAGGTGGTGGTCATAAATATTTTCCAGAGGAATATACGGCAACCTATAATAAGCAAAAAGCAGCAGGGCGAGAGGTTATTTTCGATTACCTAAAACCTTTAGAGCATAATGGGGTAAATGTAGAAAACCCGACAGAATATCTAACAGATGAGCTATCTAGAAAAGCGGTCGACTTTGTAAAAACTTCCAGAACCGACGAAAATCCCTTCTTTTTGTATTTGGCATATAATGCACCACATGTACCTCTCGAAGCAAAAGCAGAAGATTTAGAGTTGTTTAAACATATTGAAGATAAAGACAGAAGAACGTATGCTGCCATGGTGTATGCCGTTGATAGAGGAGTGGGTGAATTAGTTAAAGCGCTGAAGGCTAAAAAAGAGTTTGATAATACACTTATCGTATTTTTAAGTGATAATGGAGGCAAACTTTCTAAAGGCGCAAATAATTACCCTTTAAGAGAAGGAAAAGGAAGTACATGCGAAGGTGGTTACCGCGTGCCAATGTTTTTTCATTGGTCAGGTACAATTGCAGCAGGTCAGAAGTTTGATAATCCTGTCTCTGCATTAGATTTTTATCCTACGTTTGCGACATTGGCCAACACTTCTATTCCAAAGGACAAAAAATTAGATGGTAAAGATATTTGGCAAGATTTACTTAGTGGTATCAACCCGAGAAAAGATGAGCCTGTATTTGTTTTAAGACATAGAGAAGGGTACAGTGATGTTGGTGTAAGGCAGAATGAATGGAAGGCACTTAAAACGAATAAAAACCCTTGGAAACTTTTTAATATTGAAAATGACCTAGGCGAGAATAATGACCTGAGTAAAGAACATCCAGAGCAGTTAAAGCAAATGGTTTTAGAGGCTCAGAACTGGAGTAGGACCCATACAGAACCACAATGGTTCGATCCAGAAGAATTACAAAAAGATTGGGAGGAACAAGAAATGGCAAAGTTTAATGGAACTTTTGAACTAGAAGAAAATTAAATAATAGAGGGTAATCTATTTTTGTAATTACTTTATTCAATAGGATATAACAAAAAAGCCACTGAATTTTCAGTGGCTTTTTTCTTAGTAGCGGGGACTGGACTCGAACCAGCGACCTTCGGGTTATGAGCCCGACGAGCTACCTACTGCTCTACCCCGCGATATGGGTTTTTATCTCACTTGTCTTGCGACTTCAGGTCATTAAGCTGACGAGATAAAGGTGCGCTACTATTTGTAACGGGCTGCAAATATACAACACATTTTCTCTATATTCAAAACTTATTTTAATAATATTTTTTGAGGAGCATTATCTTTTAAAAAACATTAAATCCATAACTTCGGTTTTTTACAATTCTATGGATACAATTAACGACTTTATAGCCAGCGCACTACCGTATACCGAGTGGCCAATGTTCTTATTATTAATAGGTGGCGGACTCTTTTTGGTTTTTTATTCTAAACTAATGCCGTACCGTTTTTTCGGTCATGCAATAGCTATTACGGCGGGTAAATATGATAATAAAGACTCAAAAGGAGATGTAAGTTCTTTTCAGGCTTTATCGGCAGCTGTGGCAGCAACGGTCGGTTTAGGTAATATATCAGGAGTAGCCATTGCAATACATGACGGTGGTCCCGGGGTAGTTTTTTGGATTTGGATGACCGCATTGATAGGTATGTGTATTAAATTTTACTCTTGTAGTTTGGCGATTATGTATCGTGGTACAGATTCTGAAGGCAAGTTACAAGGTGGTCCCATGTATTATATAACAAAAGGACTGGGTGAAAAAGCTCGACCGTTAGCTATATTTTTTGCGGTTTGTGGGCTATTCGGATTTTTAGGTGTTTTCACTGCCAATCAGTTTACAGAGACATTTATGAGTGTTGTTGATCCTGGGGCGACTATAATAGATATGAGTGATGAAAATTGGAAATGGACCATTGGTTTAGTTTTGGCTGTAATAACTTCTTTCGTAATTTTTGGTGGATTGACCAATATAGCCAGAGTAGCATCTGCTATTGTGCCTTTTATGGTAGCTGTATATTTAATTGCAGTTATTGCGGTAATGGTGATGAATTCAGGTCAAATATTACCGGCTTTAAAAATGATAATTACAGAAGCTTGGAACTTTAAGTCGTTGGCAACTGGCGGATTTTGGGGTCTTGTTATAATAGGTGTCCGAAGGGCAATGTTTTCTAACGAGGCAGGTTTAGGTAGTGCGCCAATGTATCATGGGCAATCTAAAAATGATGAACCTATACGCGAAGGTCTGGTGGCGATGCTAGGTCCGTTTATCGATACCATATTGGTATGTACGTTTACAGCGATTGTTATCATATTAAGTGGAGCTTATTTAGAAGATTCTAGTGGTATAGTAATGACCTTGTCTGCATTCGAAAGAACATTATTTGGTTGGGGAGATGTATTGTTAATGGTTATTGTAACTGCCTTTGCATTATCTACCTTGTTTACCTATTCCTATTATGGTGTAAAATCATTGTCTTTCTTGACAAATGCCAAAATTGGTAGATTTTATAACTGGTATTTTGTAATAATGATTGTCTTTGCAGCAGTGGCATCATTAGAGTTGGTAAAGAATTTAATTGATTTGTCTTATGCACTAATGGTGATACCCAATATGATTGCCGTACTTTTGTTGGCTCCAAAGGTAAATGTGGAATTGAAGAAATATATATTAAAGTATAAGGATGGCAGATCATAAGGCAGGCTTCGTGAATATTATTGGTAATCCTAATGTTGGTAAATCAACGTTGATGAATGCATTTGTGGGTGAAAAATTATCCATAATTACATCAAAGGCACAGACAACTAGGCACCGTATTTTAGGAATTGTAAATGGGGATGATTTTCAAATGATCCTGTCCGATACTCCTGGTATTATTAAACCAGCATATCAGCTTCAGAGTAGTATGATGGATTTTGTTAAATCTGCCTTTGAAGATGCCGATGTACTATTATATATGGTTGAGATAGGTGAAAAGGCGTTAAAAGATGAAGCTTTCTTTGAGAAAATAAAGAATAGTAAGATTCCAGTTTTATTGCTTTTGAATAAAGTAGATACGGCTACGCAAGAATTACTGGAAGAGCAAGTACAATATTGGCAAGAAATGTTGCCAAGTGTAGAGTTGCATCCTATTTCTGCGTTATCTAATTTTAATGTAAAAGGTGTTTTTGAGCGCATTATAGAATTGTTGCCAATGTCACCTGCATATTATCCTAAGGATCAATTAACAGATAAGCCAGAACGTTTCTTTGTAAATGAGACCATCCGCGAGAAAATCCTATTGAACTACAAAAAGGAAATTCCGTATGCAGTTGAGATAGAAACCGAAGAGTTTTTTGAAGACGAAGACATTATTCGTATGCGTTCGGTAATTATGGTTGAACGAGATTCACAAAAGGGGATTATCATAGGTCATAAGGGAGCTGCATTGAAAAAAGTAGGTGTAGAATCGAGAAAAGATTTAGAAAAATTCTTTGGTAAGCAAGTCCACATAGAGTTGTACGTAAAAGTGAATAAAAACTGGCGTAGTAATTCACGTCAATTGAAACGTTTTGGGTATAATAAGTAGTCGGTTGATGTGCTAAGCTAATATTATCTTTTATTTTTTAATTCAGTCATTAAATTTGATAATCTAGGAGTGTCTAGTTGTCAGACGATTGGATTCTTTCGCCTTTGTTTATTGACTTTTTTCAAATTATTTTTACCTCAATTTAAGGTTTAATTCATCTTTTAAAAAAGAATAGTCTATTTTTGATTTATCGATTAAGTGTACAAAATCCCCGATGAAATGCAAAATGTAATTATTTTTGGAGCCTCAGGTCATGGTAGTGTTGTGTTGGATTGCTTAGAAAAAGAGGGTAAATATAATGTTGTAGGTTTTGTAGATTCTTTCAAGCAAAAAGGGACAAGTATTAATGAGTATCAAGTTTTAGGCTCTGAAATAGATTTGCCATTTTTGATTGATAGATTCAATATCGTGGGTGGTATTGTAGCTATTGGCGATAATTGGATAAGAAAACTTATAGTCGATAAAATTTTTAAAATAGTACCCAATTTTAGTTTTATAAATACAATTCATCCTAAGGCTATTCTTGGAAAAGATATTCTCTTGGGTTGTGGTAATGTGTTTATGCCTGGTGCAATAGTAAATGCAAATTCTATTGTACATGACTTTTGTATTATAAATACAAATTCTTCTTTAGGTCATGATGGTATAATGGATTCATATTCAAGTTTAGCTCCCTCTGTATGTACGGGCGGAAATTTGAAACTAGGTAGGTTCTCTGCAGTTAGTCTAGGAGTAAATATTATAAATGGTATTGAAATAGGTCAACATACTGTTATTGGAGCTGGTTCGCTTGTTGTGGATCATTTCGGGGATAACGTTCTTGCATATGGTTCACCGGCGAGAATTGTTCGCAAAAGAGCTGCGGGAGAACCTTATTTATCTGCACCTAAAAAACAACAACTTTATAAATTTGAAAGTTTTGATGATATTCAATCAAATCTCTCTATTTAAGATATATAGTGTAGTTGCCACTTTAAATATTACCTTTGCACCAAATTTAAGCTATGGGTGCTATTGTTGCCATTGTAGGGAGACCTAATGTAGGAAAATCAACATTTTTTAATAGATTAATTCAAAGACGTGAGGCTATTGTTGATGCCGTTAGCGGTGTTACTCGTGATCGCCATTATGGTAAAAGTGATTGGAACGGAAAGGAGTTTTCAATTATTGACACCGGCGGATACGTTGTTGGTAGTGACGATGTTTTTGAAAAAGAAATTGATAGGCAAGTAGAACTAGCAATTGAAGAAGCAGATGCTATAATTTTTATGGTAGATGTAGAAACTGGTGTAACCGGTATGGATGAAGATGTAGCTAAATTATTAAGACGCGTTAAAAAACCAGTTTTTTTAGCGGTAAATAAAGTAGATAATGCCAAAAGAGCAGAAGATGCTGTTGAGTTTTATTCATTAGGTCTTGGTGAGTTTTATACCTTATCTAGTATTAATGGTGGTGGTACAGGTGAGTTGCTAGATGATTTGGTAGAGAAGTTGCCAGACGTAATTGAAGAGAAAAGTGACCTTCCAAGATTTGCCGTTGTTGGTAGACCTAACGCAGGTAAGTCATCTTTTATAAATGCACTTATTGGAGAGGATAGATATATTGTAACTGATATAGCGGGTACCACAAGAGATAGTATTGATACAAAGTATAATAGATTCGGATTTGAATTTAATCTGGTTGATACCGCTGGTATCCGTCGTAAGGCCAAGGTTAAGGAAGATTTAGAATTTTATTCAGTAATGCGGTCAGTAAGAGCAATTGAACATTGCGATGTTTGTATTTTACTTTTAGATGCTACAAGAGGTTTTGATGGTCAGGTAGAGAATATCTTCTGGTTAGCTCAGCGTAACCATAAGGGGATTGTTATTCTTGTTAATAAGTGGGATTTGGTTGATGACAAAGAGACCAATACGATAAAACACTATACTCAAAAAATTAAAAAAGCTATTGAGCCATTTACAGATGTGCCAATTCTTTTCGTCTCTGTACTTACTAAACAGCGTATTTTTAAAGCAATTGAAACCGCTGTTGAGGTATATAATAATCGTAACAAAAAGATTATTACCCGTAAGTTCAATGAAACGATGTTACCAATAATTGAAAATTATCCGCCACCGGCGTATAAAGGTAAATTCGTTAAGATCAAATTCTGTACGCAATTGCCGACTCCGTATCCGCAGTTTGCATTCTTCTGTAACTTGCCACAATATGTACGTGAGCCTTACAAGCGTTATCTTGAAAATAAGATACGTGAAGAATACGATTTCTCTGGTGTACCTATTACAGTGTTTATGAGAAAGAAGTAAGTTTTTTTGTATTTTTCTGTAGTTGAATTCAAAATTTGATGCAGAAAAATACAATTATATATTTATTATTTGCTTTTACTTTTTGGGGCTTCTCTCAAGAAGAAAAAGAACGTCTAACTACTGTTGATGGCTCTAATCAGCTCCTAGAAAATATATACCTCCATTTAAATAAGACTTCATTTGCTTCTGGTGAGCATGTGTGGTTTACTGCCTATATTCAAAATCAAAAAAGACTACTTCCTTCCGATATTACCGAAAATCTTTATGTGGGTATTTATGATGATTTTGGAAAGGAAATGTATAGAAAATTATTAAAGGTTGATAGCGGAATCGCATATGGTGATTTTGAAATTGACAGTGCCTTTGAAAAAGGGTCATATCATATAATTGCTTGGACCAATTATTTAAGGAATTTTGAAAAGTTAGAGCCTTTTCAACAGCAAATCGAAATTCTTGGCAATGCTACTGACAATGAAATTAAAGCTACGTCCAAAACTGAATTGAATGTTTACCCAGAAGGCGGAACTTTAGTAGACGGAGCATTTAATTATATAGGAATTCACTTAAAGAATAATTTTGGTGATCATAAGCCAATTATTAAATTATTAGATGATAATGGAGAGGTTTTGGTTTCTAGCATAAGTATTAGTGATGAAGGTTTTGGTAAAATTGGATTCTTTATAAAAGAAAATCAAAATTATTTTTTTGAAATTGAGAATTCGTACGGAGAGATATCTACCCTTCCTCTTAAAAAGTCTTTAGGTTTAATTGGGTTAAGTATCGATAATACAGGTAGTAATCAGTTATTAGCTAAACTTGTATTGTCAGAAGAATCGCTCTCAAAGAATAATAATAGAGCCTATTCTTTAGCTATTGTTCAAGAAGATTCTGTTTTTGTACAAGATTGGGTTGTAAATAAGAATCAACTTGTAGTGTCCATAGATAGAGAATCAATTCCGTATGGTGTTAACAAAGCTATCTTATTTGATGAGCTACAAAAACCAATAGCATATAGACTTTTTTACAATCATTCAAATAAGAGCAGTAGGGTTACAGAAATCAACGTAAGACATCAATTAAATACTTCTAGAGATTCACTAGAATTATGTTTTTCCGCGCTACGGGCTCAGTTTTTAGTATATGATTTGAGTGTTTCTGTTTTACCTTTAGATACCGAAGCATATAATCCTCAAAACACTTTAACGAGTTCTTTTTTGATTACGCCTTATGTAAATGGTCGGTCAAATTACAAATATCAGTTTTATGATTTTAATGGATTTCAGAATTATGACCTCGATGTTAAATTAATGATTGAAGGGTGGGGAAAATTTAACTGGGAAGATAGTTTGATAATCAATGATCATATTCAATTTGAATCAGAGAAAGGAATGTTAGTGAAAGGTAGAATACCTGATGCCGATTTAACCGAAGAAAATCAAGTGCTCTTAATAACTGATGTATCGAAAGCTATTAATTACGAGCAAAATTACGAAGTGATAAGACATTTGAAACCCATATGGCTTTATATGAGAATGATTCGTTAGCGGTAACTTTAATAGGAAAGAAAGGGGTTTTACGCAAACCTAAATTAGAAATACAGGTAGATACTACTTGGGTCGAAAATAAAATTGACGTTGGAAAATATTTAGATAGATTCAAACGAACTATCAATTCTTTAAATACATCTAGTGAAGAGGAGACTTTAAGTTTTAAGCAAAAAGATAGTGTTATTGTTTTAGATGAAGCAGTTGTTCAAGCTGACAAATGGAGAGATAATAGGCTTAAAATAAATTCAGCTGAAATAGAGGGTAGGGAAATTGGAGATTATGAAATAGAAAAATATCCAAATATTTCAAGCTACCTTCGAAAATTAGGATTTCTTATAGGTGGTGATGTAAATGGTAAAACCGTAGTAAAGTCTAAGTCAATAGATTTAAGAACAGGCTCAAATCTTATTGTTCCATTATATGTAGTTGGTATGGGCAGAGCTGAAGATTTTGCATTAAATATGCCACTTAATAGAGTGCAAACTGTTGTTCATGATGCGAGAAAAAATGGTTTCGTTACTATTGCTTTAAAAGATGATATATACGTATATCCTGAAAATCGGAATAAGTATATCAAGCAATTTATTCGTAATGGTTACGCAAAACCAGATGAGTATTTTAATCCTGGGTACGAAGATTATGAATCGCGAATATTTAAAAGGTTTGGGGCATTATATTGGAAACCTAATATCGTAGTTTCTGAAAATGAATCTGCTACTATTAAAGTGCCTTTAAAAAATCAAGATGGTGTAAAAGTTTTTGTAGAAGGTATATGTGAAGATGGTACTCTTATTTCTTTTGAAAAGAAAATTGATTTAAAATTAGAGGTAAATAACTAATATCTTTAATCAGTTTTTTTAGCCAACAAACCCACAGCGATAAACGTAATACTCCCCTCCTTGGAGGGGACAGAGGGGTGGGTACTGCGATGATGAAGATTTTAACAAACTCACAAACAAGAACCCACCCCTAGCCCCTCCCAAGAGGGGAGCAGATTCTGGTTTGAATTATTCATTTTAGGTAAAGCAGGTTAAGTGATACTTTTAGAAACATTGCTCCCAGTACTCAACAATCTCAAAATAAAAAACGCAAACCTCCCCTCCTGGGAGGGGATAAAGGGGTGGGTAATACCATGATGAAGATTGTAACAAACTCACAAACTAGAACCCACTCCTAACCTCTCCCAAGAGGGGAATAGTTTCTGACTTGAATTATATATTTTAGATAAAGCAGGTTAAGTGATACTTGTAGAAACATTAATCTCGGCATCCAACAAACTCACAACCAAAAACGCAAACCTCCCCTCTTGGGAGGGGATAAAGGGGTGGGTACTGGGATGATGAATATAGTAACAAACTCACAAACAAGAACCCGCCACTAACCCCTCCCTAGAGGGGAACAGATTCTAACTTGAATTAAATATTTTAGGTAAAAGAAATGAAATAACTTTTCTGGTAACAAAATTACCACCCTCCAGAAGCACCGCCGCCGCCAAAGCCGCCGCCGCCGAAACCTCCTCCGAATCCGCCACCGCCAAAGCTTCCGCCTCCACCGCTGCCGAACCCGCCACTAGAACCACTTGAGCGTCCCATGTTGCTTAGAATAATCATGTCCCACGGACTTAATCCGCCACGTCTTCTGCCGCCATTACCGTCGTTGTCATCATTTTTGCGACTCCAAAGAATGAAAAGGATTACAATAAAAATGATAAAAGGTAAAAGAGATGAGAATGGAGTGCCATCGTTATCACCAAATGTTCTATCTTCTTGAAATTCGCCGTTTAATACTTGAAAAATGACATCAGACCCTTTGTTTAGTCCGCCATAATAATCTCCAACTCTAAATTCGGGTAGAATAACATTTTCTATGATTCGTTTAGAAAGGGCGTCGGTTAGTGAGCCTTCAACACCGTAGCCAGTGCTAATAGCAACTTTACGGTCGTTTTCCGCAAGTATAATAAGTATGCCATTATCCTTTCCTTCTTGTCCGATTCCCCATTTCTGACCCCAGTTAGCGCCTAGGTAATTGATATTTTCTCCGTTAGTACTCGCTATGATAGTGACTACAATTTGTGTAGATGTGCTGTCGGAATAACGAACTAATTTTTGGCTTAAAGCTACTTTTTGTTGGTCGGTAAGAAGATTGGTGTAATCGTAAACACTAGTTTCTAATGCCGGTTTTTCGGGTATTTCAAACTGGCTCCATGACGGAGTGCACCAAAGAAAAAGAATTACAAGGCTAACCTTTAGATATCTCATTGCTTAATTCGTTGGTGTCATCTGATTGCCAAGGAAAATGACTTCTTAATTCTTCGCCAGCTTTTAAAACTCCGGCAACTAGACCGTCTTTAAAAGCTCCTTTTTCAAAATGTGTTTGAATGCTATTTCTAGTAGTTTGCCAAAAGTCTTTAGGTACCACATTGTCGATGCCTTTGTCACCACAGATGACAAATTTCTTGTCAGTTACGGCTACATATATCAAGACTCCGTTTTCTTGCTTGGTATTATCCATTTTCAATAAATGAAAAACCTCTTTAGCACGCTCGTAATGATCTTTACGGGTGTGCCCTTCAATATGTACCCTAATTTCGCCAGAAGTATTCTTTTCCGCTTTAAGAATAGCCTCTACTACCTCTTGCTCTTCTATTGCCGATAAAAATTCTTCTACTCTTGACATATGTTATTAATCAAAATCAAAATCTACGTCTGGTGCATTTTCTGAACCAGCATCTGCTTTGTAATAAGCAAGTTCGCCAAAGTTGAATATACCCGCTAAAATAGAATTCGGGAATTTTTTAATGTGTAGGTTGTAAGGCTCAACTGTAGCGTTGAATCTATCTCTTGCTACGTTTATTCTATTTTCTGTACCTTCTAATTGCGATTGTAGCTCTAGAAAGTTCTGATTAGATTTTAAATCAGGGTAGCGTTCTACAGTTACCAATAATTTACTTAATGCACCACTTAGTCCGCTTTGAGCTTGGTTGAATTGTGCTAGTTGCTCAGGTGTAATATTAGTAGGGTCAATGCTAACCGATGTTGCTTTTGCTCTTGCTTCGATAACATCTGTTAATGTGCCTCTTTCAAAATCGGCAGCACCTTGTACTGTTTTTACAAGATTACCTATTAAGTCGTTTCTACGTTGGTAGGCACTTTCTACATTTGCCCAAGTCTTTGTAGATGTTTCTTTTAATGCAACAGCAGTGTTGTTGAAACCAACGCCCCACTGGTATAGTCCGAATGCTATGACGGCAATGACGATTAATGCAATTAGTCCTTTTTTCATAATGGTTGTGTTATAACTGGTCTTTAATTTTATTTAGTTCTGCTTTAACGCGTTCTAATTTTTGAATAATATCAAAATTAGAAAGTGTTTTCTGCTTTTCTTCTTTTAAATGTGTTTTGGCACCATCGAGAGTAAAACCTCTTTCTTTTACCAAATGATATATTAATTGAAGATTTTTAATGTCTTGGGGAGTGAATTTTCTGTTTCCCTTCGCATTTTTTTTAGGTTGAAGCACGTCGAATTCTTTCTCCCAAAAACGAATTAGTGAAGCGTTTACGCCAAAGGCACGGGCGACCTCGCCAATACCATAATATCTTTTTTCAGGGAGTTCTATCTGCATTAATCCAGAGATTGGTTTTCTTGATTAGCGAATTTCAACATGTTTTCGAATTCTTCTGGCGATAAACTGCCATAGTAGAAATTCATAGGGTTGATTCTATCATTGTCTTTCCATACTTCATAATGAAGGTGTGGAGCTTCTGAGCGACCTGTGCTTCCTACGAAACCTATTAAATCGCCTCTTTTTACTTTTTGTCCTTTCTTAACATTGTATTGGCTTAAGTGAGCATATAGACTCAAATATCCATATCCATGTTCAATACGAATATGTTTTCCGTAGCCAGATGAGTTATTGTCAGCTCTAGTTATTTTACCATCACCTGCAGCATATATAGGGGTACCTTTTGGAGCGGTAAAATCCATACCATAATGCATTTTTCTAGCCTTTGTAAAAGGATCTGAACGCCAACCATAACCAGAAGCCATACGTTTTAGGTCTTCATTGTTGATAGGTTGAATGGCTGGTATCGACATTAATAATTTTTCTTTTTCCTCTGCTAGTTTGGTAATTTCATCCAATGATTTAGATTGAATGGCCATTTGCTTTTTAATGATATCTAGTCTCTTTGTAGTAGAAACGATCATTTCAGAATTATTAAAACCTTCTAATGATTTATATCGGTTTATACCACCAAAACCAGCTTTACGCTGCTCGTCAGGTATGGGGTTAGCTTCAAAATATAGACGGTAAATATTGTTGTCGCGGTCTTCGATATTGCCTAGAACCTCTTCAATTTGTTCCATTTTCTTGTTCAAAAGCTCGTACTGTAGTTCATAATTTTTGACTTCACGAGATAAAGAAAGTTCTCTTGGTGTATTGACTAAGTTGGTGTTAAGCAGTAGAATAAGTGCTAAAAAGCCAAAAAGGCATGACCCCAAAATAAAGAAGGCTATATTTCTATAACGTTTAGATTTTTCGGGTTCTATTTTACGGTACGACAGCGTGTCTGGGTCGTAATAGTATTTTACCTTAGACATGAATGTTATTTATCCTATTTTTGTTTTTTCAATTATTAGGGAACAAACAAATATAAAGATAGTTTTATATAAACCGTTAAAATTTGTAAAAGCTTAGCATTTTAGATGAATTCCAAAGATACAAGAACTCAATTTCTGAATTTTTTCAAAGGTAAAGAACACAAAATCGTGCCTTCTGCACCAATGGTCATTAAAGATGATCCGACCCTGCTTTTTACAAATGCGGGCATGAACCAGTTTAAAGAATACTTTTTAGGTATAAGTCAACCTAAAAGTTCTAGAGTGGTAGATACTCAAAAATGTTTACGTGTAAGCGGTAAGCATAACGATTTAGAAGAGGTTGGTAAAGATACCTATCACCATACCATGTTCGAGATGTTAGGTAATTGGAGTTTCGGCGATTATTTTAAAGAGGAAGCCATTACATGGGCATGGGAGCTGTTGACCGAGGTTCTTAAAATTGATAAAGATAGTTTATACGTATCTGTTTTTGAAGGAAGTAAAGATGCGGATCAATTAGAATTAGATAAAGAAGCTTTTGAGCTTTGGAAAAGTATTGTGCCTGAAGATAGAATTATCATGGGTAACAAGAAGGATAACTTTTGGGAAATGGGTGATCAAGGTCCGTGCGGACCATGTTCAGAGATTCATGTAGATATTCGTTCTAAGGAAGAAAAAGCAAAAGTTTCTGGAGCAAGTTTGGTAAATCAAGATCACCCGCAGGTGGTAGAAATTTGGAACCTTGTATTCATGCAATACAACCGTAAAGCAGATGGGTCGTTAGAAAGTTTACCGGCGAAGCATGTAGATACCGGTATGGGTTTTGAGCGTTTGTGTATGGTTTTACAGGGAGTTCAATCAAACTATGATACAGATATATTTACACCGTTAATTCGTGAAATAGAAACTATTACAGGTTCCGATTACGGTAAAAATGAGGAAATTGATATCGCTATTCGTGTTATTAGTGATCATATACGCGCCGTTTCGTTTTCAATTGCAGATGGTCAGTTGCCAAGTAATACCGGTGCAGGTTATGTAATAAGAAGAATATTGAGAAGAGCCGTGCGTTACGGATTCACATTTTTGAATACCAAAGAACCCTTTATGTTCCGTTTGGTAAATGTGTTGACAAACTCTTTAGGAGATGCATACCCAGAATTGAAAAATCAAAAGCAATTAATTGAAAACGTAATTAAAGAAGAAGAGCATTCTTTCTTGAAAACGTTAGATCAAGGATTGTTGTTATTGGATACGATTATAAAAAATACCGAAGGCAAAACAGTTGATGGTGGTAAAGCTTTTGAGTTGTATGATACTTTCGGCTTCCCTATAGATTTGACTGCTCTGATTCTTAGTGAAAAAGGATATCAATTAGATGAAGCGGGATTTGATGAAGCTATGCAGCAGCAAAAAAATCGTTCAAAATCGGCATCAGTAGTTTCAAAGGAAGATTGGGAAGTTTTACAGGATGATAACGAACAGGAGTTTGTTGGTTATGATATGCTAGATGTTGAAGTGAAAATCACCAAATACCGTAAAGTAGTTTCAAAAAAAGACGGTACTCAGTTTCAGTTGGTATTCAATCTAACTCCGTTCTACGCAGAAGGTGGTGGTCAAGTAGGGGATAAAGGATATTTAGAAGATACCCATGGCGATGTCGTATACATTACCGATACCAAAAAAGAGAATAATGAAACTATTCACTTCGCCAAGAACTTACCTAAGCATTTAGGTGAGAGTTTTAAAGCAGTAGTAGATAAAAAACAACGTAACAGAACAGAAGCGAACCACACGGCAACGCATTTGTTGCATCAGGCTTTAAGAGAGATTTTAGGAAATCACGTAGAACAAAAAGGTTCTGCAGTACATTCTAAACACTTACGATTCGATTTTTCTCATTTTTCTAAAATGACGTCAGAAGAATTACAGGAAGTAGAGAATTTTGTAAACGCACGTATAGACGGGCATTTACAACTTCAAGAAGAAAGAAATGTACCAATGAAAACTGCAATAGAAGATGGTGCCATGGCATTGTTCGGTGAAAAATATGGCGATTCGGTAAGAACAATACGTTTTGGTCAATCAATAGAATTATGTGGTGGTACACACGTAAAGAATACTGGCGATATCTGGCAATTTAAAATTAAGTCAGAAGGTGCCGTAGCTGCTGGTATTAGAAGAATTGAGGCAATTACAGGCGACGCAGTTAAAGATTTGCATGTAGATAATGATAAGTTATTGTCGAAAATAAAAGTTGTTCTTGGTAATACTCAGGATCCTGTAAAATCGGTTTCAAGTCTTCAAGAAGAAAATAGCAGTCTAAAAAAGCAAGTAGCCGAATTGTTAAAAGACAAAGCGAAGAACCTAAAAGGAGATCTACTATCAGAACTTAAAGAGGTAAACGGAGTACAATTTCTAGCAAAAAAGATAGATTTAGATGCTGCCGGTATAAAAGATTTAAGTTTTGAAATGGGTGCTAATAAAGATAATTTGTTTTTGCTGTTCGGTACAGAGCAAAACGGAAAAGCATTATTATCGTGTTATGTGTCTAAAGAATTAGTGGCTTCAAAGAATTTGAATGCGGGTACTATTGTTCGCGAACTTGGCAAGTATATACAAGGTGGCGGTGGTGGTCAGCCTTTCTTTGCAACTGCAGGAGGTAAGAATCCGGCAGGTATAGAAGAGGCATTGGCGAAGGCTGAAAGCTATTTGGGGTAAGTTCTAAAGAGACATAAAATACAATAATCATGGTTAAATGTGGTTTTATATCAACCAATTAAACATTTAATCATGAAGAATTATTTTTTATTATTACTGACGTTCATAAGTTTCTCAGGATTTTCACAAGTCTCTTTTGGTGCACGCCATGTAGGTAAGCCATCAGATTTAAAACCTAAAGCTTTAGAAGAATTTAAAGCATCAACAACCATTTTTGTCTTATCAGATGTTATTGACGCCGACGAATACGCTAAAATTTTAGAGGAAACTTGGACAGTGACCCCTTATAAAATAGTTCCTCAAAGTGAATATGATTTACAAGAGTATTATAACAAAAATTACTCTATAGCAGAGCTTGTAGGATTCAAGCGTTCTAAAACTACCAAAATGGGTAGTGTTGTGCATTCATTGCATACCTATATTAATATCGGATTGTATGATGCTGAAACCATAGATGAAAAGTTGTCTAAGGTAAAAGCGAAAAAAGAGAAGAAAAGAGAAGAAAAGATTAATGAAATCTTCAGAAATAATAAAAAGCCGATAGCTAAAATTTATCTTTTTCCAACATCAGATTTTGTAAATACTGCTCTTTCTGAAGAGAAGGAAGTTATTGTAGAAGAAATGTATACTGAAAACGTTTTCTTTAATTATTCAACAGGATTTCTGAAAAATTACTTTCAACAAACAAACGATCTTATAGACAAAGGTGAAACATATTGGATGTATGAGAAAGATCATGATTCTAAAAAGATTGCAGGTTTGACTACTTCTAAATTATATGTACCAAATTATATCACGCAAAGAACAAATGCTTTTACCGCAGAAATTTCTGATGGAGAGAATAAAGATGTAGAGAAGTTATTTAGCAAATACGATTATGATTATGAGTTTATTTCTACTGAAGATTTAGACAAAGCTATTGAAGAGAATAAAGAATTTTATTATTTACGATACGCTAGAGCAAATGCAGAACGGTTTTTACAGGTAGTGAATTCAAAAACAGGAGAAGTGGTTTATAGAGAATACATCACTGGATTAAGTTATAATTTAAAAGCTAAAAATTTAGGAGAACTAAGTGATGTAATAGCTAAATCTGCAAAGAAATTGGCGAAGTAGTATCATTTAAAATGATATTCTATACAGAAATTTAAGATGCTAAAATCTAAAATGGAATTTAGCATCTTAAATTATTAAAACTATCTTCAGAAAATATTATCCTAACTTTACTAGACTAAATTGAAGTTCCCAATGATTAGGTAGGTTTATGAAAAAATATATCATCTTGTTATTACTGTTTATCTGGAGTTGTAATCTTTCGAATAAAAATAAAGATGTTGTAAAAAGTACTCAAAATTTAGAGTCAGAAGTCTTAACTGGTATAGACTCAATGCATATTAGGGAGTATGTTGAAAAATCATTTCAAACTCCGTTGCATTCTCTAGAGCATCAGCAGTATTTAGATTCTGCACTTGCAATAGATCCGGCAAATGCTTGGCTTTGGCAGCAAAAAGCAATGCCGTTATATAAAGCTAGAAAGTATCAATTAGGTAGACCATTTTTAGAAAAGGCTGTTGAGTATGCCCCTGAAAAATATTTAGATTACAGTGGTTTTATGAGATGTATTTTCTCAAAAGACTACCTAAAATCTATAACTGAATTCATGAGAGCAAAAAAAGAATACGGTGATGGCTATGTAATGGACCATACCTATAATTTTTATATTGGGCTAGATTACCTTCAATTAAATAAATTCTCTAAAGCCAAAGAATTCTTGTTGCTTAGTAAAGAGCAGCAGTTTCAAGATTTTCCTAATGACACGCCGCAAGAAGCCTGTCACTATTTAGATTGGTATTATTTAGGTATTGCAGATTTTGAATTGGGTAAATATGAAGAGGCGATTACTTCTTTTGATATGTCTTTGAAAGTATATGAAAATTTTGCCGATGCACTTTATTTTAGAGGTAGAAGTATGACCAAATTAGGAAATGAAGAAGGTGCTGAATGGGAGAAAAAAGCTTTTGAATATGGAGATAATACTATAAATGAGGATAATGTTATTTATGAAATTTATCCATATCAAGTGTTTCATAAGTTAAACGAGAGTGTACGACCTAAATGAATCTCTTAACCAAAATACCATTATCGAAATCTGAAAATTCAATTGATTATTCAAGTCAGTTGTTACTTTTGGGTTCTTGTTTTTCAGAGAATATTGGGGCTAAACTAGAATACTTTAAATTCCAGGGATTACAGAATCCGTTAGGGATATTGTTTCATCCTCTGGCAATTGAAAAACTCATTCAAAAGTCAGTTTATCAAGAGGTGGTTACGGAAAAAGATGTGTTTCATGCCAATGAGCAATGGCATAGTTTCGATGCGCATTCTTGTCTAAGTAATCCATCCAAAGAAAAAATTATTGACGATTTAAATGAAGCAGTACAGAACACTACTGCGCAACTAAAAAAAGCAAGTCACATCATTGTCACTTTAGGTACTGCTTGGGTATATCGTAATAGTGCGAGTGAAAAAGTTGTTGCCAACTGTCATAAAGTGCCTCAGGTAAATTTCAATAAAGAGTTATTGAGTGTTGATGATGTTAAACAAAGTTTAGAACATACTATTGAAATGGTGCAATCGATAAACCCCGCTGTTCAATTTATATTCACCGTATCGCCCGTTCGGCATTTAAAAGACGGCTTCGTAGAAAATCAATTAAGCAAATCGCATTTAATTTCTGCTATTCATAAAGTTTTAGAGGATAATAAAATCTCATATTTTCCTAGTTATGAACTTATGATGGATGAGCTTCGAGATTATCGTTTTTATGCAAAAGATATGATTCACCCTAACGAAGTGGCAATAGATTATATATGGGAGAGATTTTGCGAAGTATGGATTGCTTCAAATGTTTATCCTACTATGAAAAAGATTGAAAAAATACAAAAAGGGATTCTTCATAAACCCTTCAATGATAAATCAGAACAACATCAGAAATTTCTTTTAAAACTAAATGTGTTGAAATCTGAAATTCATAAAGAATATCCAGACCTTGTTTTCTAGGCTAATTAAGAACTTTGTCGAATTTTTTTAGGCTTGGATATTAATACTATAGTTTTTTCAGTACTTTCCAGTTTTACGTCCAATATGATTAAAAAGTTAAGCTGTCTTGTTTTATTAATGTTTAGTGTAATTACTGCTAGCGCTCAGCTTCCATTAGATGAGTTAGAGGCATTACAAGCGTTATATAATGAAACCGGAGGTCCTAACTGGGTTAGTGAAACAGATGTAGATCCTACTGATAATTGGGTTTTTGCTACGCCGTTGATTGATACCGATGTTACTAATTGGTATGGGGTCACCGTAAGTTTAGGGCGCGTTATATCAATAGATTTGGATAATAACACAAATACAGGAAACAATTTGATTGGTACAATACCAACGGAGTTAGATAATTTGGAGAACTTGGTGTATCTAGACCTTTCTGATCAAACTAACCTCACTGGTCCCATTCCAGACAGTATAGGTAATCTTCTAAACCTTGAAAGTTTATTTTTAAATGGCAATGAGTTATCAGGATTTATACCTCCTGTATTGGGAAATTTAAGTAATCTAAAGGTTTTATGGTTGAACTCAAGTAATTTAAGTGGAACTATACCGCCCGAACTTGGTAACTTAAGTAATTTAGAAACTTTACTGCTTTCAGGAAATCAACTTACTGGAACCATACCGATTGAATTGGGGGATTTAAATAGTTTACGTGTATTACAACTTTCTTTCAATCAACTTACGGGAGAAATACCTGCTGAATTAGGTTTGCTTTCAAATTTATTTAGTCTGTCTTTAAGACAAAACAATCTTACGGGAGAAATTCCTGAATCGATTTACGATTTAAGCAATTTAAGGTTTTTATTTTTGGAAAATAATCAGTTAGAAGGACCCATTTCTCCTAGCATTGGTGATTTAAGTGTTCTTGAATTACTGACCATTAGATTTAATCAATTTGAAGGAAGTTTGCCAGAGGAAATTGGAACTATAACTACATTAAACAGTTTGGTGCTATCTCACAATAATTTTACGGGAACAATACCCGATTCTTTCTCAGGTCTAATAAATTTAGCATCATTTGAAATTAATGATAATAACATAGAAGGTGTTTTACCTGCGGCCTTAGTAAACTGGACCAATCTGAGTGGTTTTGATATTTATAATAATAATATTGAGGGTGATATACCAAGTTTTGTTTTTTTAAATGAGGGTACATTTAGAATTTATGGTAATCGTTTTCAATTTGGTGATTTTGAAGATGAATTTAATTACTATAACGGCTTCAATAATTTTGTTGATACCCCACAGGCTTTAGTGAATGATATTGAGAATATAACTGGATGTGTTGGTGGTTCTTTAACCTTAACCACTACAGTTAGCGGTAGTGCAAATGTATATGAGTGGTTTAAGGATGGTGTTGCAGTACCAAATTCTAATACACCAGATTTAGTTTTGACCAACCTTCAAGTAACAGATTCGGGTGTTTATACATGCGAAATTAGTAGTACTATAGTAACAGATTTGGTATTGGAGAGAAACCCAATTACCCTAACAGTGAATAATGACGGACCTACTGCAAACGATATTGATGATATCGTGCTATGTGATATCGATACTGACGGATTTGCCACATTTAATTTAGATTTGACGGCTATTGAATCTCAAGTAGTAGGAAGTCAAACAGGATTAACGGTTTCTTATTTTGACGGCACAGGAAGTCAAATAACGTTAACAAACTCATTTGATAATACTACTGCAAACCAACAAGATATTACAGTTAGGGTAGAGGCATCTGCAACCTGTTTTGACGAGACTGTTTTTAGTCTTATTGTAAATCCTTTGACCGTGGCAGATGTGTTCTCTGATGTCGAAGTTTGCAACGCCTATATTCTACCAGCATTGAGTGCAGGGAATAACTATTATACAGCTACAGTGGGTACTGGAACGATATTGAATGCAGGTGAAGAGATTACCGAATCGCAAACAATATACGTGTATGCAGGGAGTGCTACGGGAGCGGAAGATTGTTTTGATGAAAGTAGTTTTTTCGTTGATATCACTGAGGTCTCAGTTACAGAGTTCGATGATGTAACGGCTTGTCTTACGTATACACTACCAACATTACCAGATGGACAGGATTACTATAGTGAAGCAGATGGTAATGGAGTTATTTTATTGGCTGGAGATGAAATTTCAGCGTCCATGACTATTTATGTATTTGCAGAAGAGAATGGTTGTTTTAGTCAATCTAGATTTACGATAAATATAGATGCTGTTGCTTGCCAAGGTGTAGAGTCTTTGGCGTTGCCTAAGTTTTTTACTCCTAATAATGATTCATATCATGATGTTTGGGATACTTCAAAACTATCTGGTACAGGTGATATAGGTATATTTATTTATGATCGTTATGGTAAGCTCTTAAAGCAGCTTGACCCTAACGCTTCTAATAGTGCTTGGGATGGTATGTATAATGGCAAGCAAATGCCTTCAACTGATTATTGGTTCAAATATCTGAATTACGATACCGGAATAGACCTTTCGGGTCATTTTTCGTTAAAACGATAGGCTGTATATTCGTTTGTTCCTTAATTTCGAATACATTGTTTTTTTATGAAGAAAATACTTTTAGGCTTAGTAATAGGAGCGACATTATTGTTTGCCTTTCAAACTTGTCAAGATGACAAAGAAGATAAATCTATTCTAGAGGAGAATTCTATGCTCATTCAGCAAGAAATCACCAATGTTTCTAAGTTAGTGGTAACAGAAGGGCATTTTGCTGAGGTCTATAATTATAAAGACTCGAAAGAACTTTTTGGTCCGCTTTTAAGAGCGGAGAAAAAAGCATTAGTAGTCGTAAATGCAGATGTAACCGTCGCTTATGATCTAAGTAAGATTAACTTTGAAATTGATGAGGCAACCAAAACGGTAAAAATCAATAGCATACCAGATGCAGAGATTAATCTGAATCCTGATTTTGAATATTACGATGTCACTGCAGATTACTTGAACCAGTTCGATGCTGCCGACTACAATAAAATAAAGAAAACGGTAAAGGCATCTTTAATGAAAAAGGTAGAGGCTTCTGCGTTACGCACCAATGCCGAAAATAGGCTAATAAGCGAATTACAGAAATTCTATATTCTCACCAATTCTATGGGTTGGCGATTAGCGTATCAAGAACAGACTATTGAATCTTTAGATGGCTTGCAAGTCATTAAACCCTAGTTTTTGTAGTTGCTAATTCTAATCCGTCATCAATTAATTGTCCGAGGTTAGGTTGATCCCGCTTAATGTTTTCAAGGTGTACTTTTATTTTCTCTGGCAGTATTTTTTCGTTACTTAAAATTGCCAGTTCATAAATTTCAATCGGCAATAACCAGTCCTTAGGATATTTTTCTTGTATTACTTCAAAAACCTTTGTTCTAGAGATGATGGTGTTGTTACCTTCTCTAAAATCGCGAATAAGCTTATAGTACGATTCCAGCTCACTTAAACCTAGTTGACCGCTATTTTGACTACCGGTACTTAGCGAATGGTCTAAAAGGTCAAAACTCTTTAAATCTGCAGGACCATGGTAGGCAGAAACAATTTCTTCGCCAATAGCCATGTTGTATAATTCTTCGTTAGATTCAAAAAGTGTGATGCCTTTATGTGTCACCTTACAATTCTCGAAAGTGATTAGAATAATGCGCCCCTGAAGATTACGCGTACCGGTTATAATTTTACCGGTAACATTAATACCACCAGTAAAATCTAATGAAACAATTTCTCCTTCATAGATTTTATAGGCTTTAAGATCACGCGGACTCATATCTTCGATAGGAATATTGATACCTTTAAGTCTGCCAATTGGGGATCCAAAACCAGTTTCATGCTGATTGACATCTTGCCCAACTAATTCTTTTTCTCGGTACGCCAAAGCAGATTTCCCTTTTGTTTGAAAGTAAATAGGTTTGCCTTCGTGAGAAATCAACGATTCGAAATTACCGGATACCTGTAAGCCAGTACTTAGTTCGATAGTACCTAATTCTTTAGAGTCGATAAGTTTTTGTAAACCTGAAAGTCCGCCTTTTCGCAATGCCATAGTATTGGCAAAATCTTCTAACACCTGACTTAAAAATGCGAAATCGGGAGTAACGAAGAGTTGTGGTTGTTTTTTTGTAATATCAAAAGATGTCTTAGCCGCTTCAATAGAATAAGGCAGTTTTTTGACGTTGTCGGTCATGCACCATTGACTTTCGCCAATAGAAGATAAAAGCCCCGCACCATAAATTTTAGGGTCTTCTAGCGTGCCTATAAGTCCGTATTCAACTGTCCACCAATGCAGGTTTCTAATAAAAGCCATTTCACTAGGTTCGCCCATATTATCTTGAAGAAATTCTATGTGCTTCTCAGATTTTTCTATTTCTTCTAGAGGTGTGCCTTTGGCTTCTTTAATAATCGAAAGATGGCGTACTGCTTCGTAAAGTTCAAAATCTTTAGCACTAGATATTGCTTTGCATCCTATTTCACCAAAACGTCTTAAATAAGCTGCATATTCTGGGTTAGCAATAATTGGGGCATGCCCGGCACCTTCATGAATAATATCTGGGGCAGGTGTGTAAGCAATGTTCTCTAACTGGCGAATGTCTGAAGCTATTACCAGAACATTATAGGCTTGAAATTCCATAAAAGCAGCAGGTGGAATAAATCCGTCAACCGCAACAGCAGCCCAACCTAAATCCTTCAGAATACGATTCATACCGTACATGTTGGGAATATTGTCAATTGAAATACCTGTTTTGCGTAATCCTTCAGAATAAGATTTATGCGCAACCTTACTAAGGTAATCTACATTCTTGCGCATTACATAACGCCACACCGCCTGATTGATAGGCGTATAATCCTCATAGTTTTGAGGTTTTATGTATTGTCTTAAATGCTTAGGAAGCTTATCTAAAATAGGATTGCTTTCGTATTCAGAAGTATTCATACACTAAACTTTTATGTGGTGAATTCACATTATTTCTATTAAATATATCATTTACAGTCCAATTAATTGTTAATATTATTTAAATTAGGAAATAACACTTTTAAATAATATTATTAAAGGAATAAGTGCTTTTTAGATGTAGCTTATAATCATAAAACAGGAAAAAATTATGACAGAGAAATTAGATGACATAGATCGAGCGATATTAAAAATACTACAGAAAGATGCCAAGACAGTGGCAAAGTCTATAGCAGAGCAATTGGGATTAACCAAAACGCCCGTTTATGAGCGTATTAAAAGATTAGAGCAAGATGGTTTTATCAAGAACTATGTCGCAATCTTGAATAAAGATAAAATTGAAGAGAGTATTACTGTTTTCAGTTTTGTGTCATTAGAAGCACAAAAAGGTGCTATGATGGATGATTTTTTTGAGCAGGTGATGAAATACCCAGAGGTTGTTGAATGTTTTGTTGTGGGTGGTGAATTTGATTTCCATTTAAAAGTCGTCGTTAAAAACCTAGATGCTTATTATAATTTTGCGAAATTTAAAATAGCATCTCTGCCAAGTGTAGGTAATGTTAAAAGTGCATTTGTTTTAAACGAGGTAAAGAACGATACTCATTTTCCGTTACTATAAATAAAAAGGGGTTGTAGATAAATTTATCTACAACCCCTTTTTAAACTTTAATCTTTTATTATTTCATTGCAACCGTACTAGGTGGGTATTGCTCTAAAATTTGAGAAACAAATTCTCTAATTCGTTCTTCTTTTTTAGCAATATTTTTAGTGTTAGATAGTGTACCTACACCTTTACCTTGCCATACCAATTCGCTTGTTTTATTGTCAATAAGGTCAATATATAGAGATCCTTGTGTGCTTGCGCTTACACTGGTACCTCCACCCCAGCCAAAACCAGGACCCCAAGAGTAAGGGTTGTAACCCCAACCCCAGGCGCCGCCCCAACCGTAGTTGTTATTATAAACATCAACTCTTTCTTGTTCTTTAGTAAAAATGCTTACCAATATGTCTGGCGTTTCAGATTTTACAAAGCCTCTAGAACTCATTTCAGTTTCAATAGCTCTTAGAATTCGTTTTTTATCCAAATCAGATATCTGCGCTTTGTCTATACCTGTTTTGTAGAAGGCGTAAGATTTATAACCGTTAAAATCTGCTTTTTGATCATAATCAGAAAGTACACTAACTGATGAACATGAAGTAATAAAAACTAAAAGTAGCAGCGGTAAGCCAAGTAATTTGATGTTTTTCATAACGTTATATATTTTAAGTACTAGATTTTCTATTAAAAAATAAATACAAATATCATGCCGAGGTATGTTAAAACTTATTGCATGTTTGTTTTTGGGTCATAGCCATATGGGCAATGTCTACAACCGCTCTCACAGCAATATCCTCGTTTAAGGTGAAATTGTTTGGTGAATACCCTAAATCCGTTTTCAGACCAGTAAAAATCACCTTCCTCTATGGGGATTATCTCTTTCATGTAATCGATGTTTTTTAATAGCATAAAGTTACTTCTTTCTGTTGATAACCTAAGGGCATGTTGATTAGAAGATAGCTATTAAAGCGCTTAAGCGATAGATTGACCATTAATCGGTTTTGTTGGCAACAAAAACTAGTAATTTTCTGACAACCTATTTTTGGCTTTATCTTTGTAATAGTATTATCAAAGTAAATCTATGATATTGGTTTTTAGACATTTCTTCTATAAAAATTATGTGGGGCTTTCACTATGGCCCTTTATATTTTTAAAAAATGGAAGTTTAAAAAATGATGATGTTCTTATAAATCATGAGAAAATTCATTTGCGCCAGCAACAAGAATTATTGATTTTACCTTTTTATGTCTTGTATTTAACCGAATGGGCAATTCGTGCCATTTGCTATTTAGATACCTATAAGGCATATCAAAATTTAAGTTTTGAACGTGAGGCTTATATTCATGAAAATGATATGGATTATCTTACGAATCGCAGAACGTTCAGCTTTATTAAATATCTTTGGCGATAAATTCGCCCTACTTGCAAAGCATCAATCAACTTGTTCAACATCCTTTATTAGCAGAAAAGCAAGTTACCCTTGTTATTAAACGCGAAGATTTACTGCATCCTTTCATTTCTGGTAATAAGTACAGAAAGCTCAAATACAATTTACTGGCTGCTAAAGCAGATAACCAAAATACCATATTAACTTTTGGAGGAGCATATTCAAACCATATTGCGGCTACGGCTTATGCGGCAAAAGAAAAAGGTTTTGATGCGATAGGAATTATACGTGGCGAAGAGCTTGAAAATTCTTGGCAAACAAACACTACATTAAAGAAGGCGTATGACGATGGAATGCGTTTTAAGTTCATAAGTAGAAGCGATTATCGAGAAAAAGAATCTGCCGCATTTATTGAAGGTTTAAAAATTGAGTTTGGTGATTTTTATTTAGTACCAGAAGGTGGTACAAATAGTTTAGCCGTAAAAGGTTGCGAAGAAATTATTACCAAAGATGATGAAGAATTTGCTGTTGTTTGCAGTAGCGTAGGTACAGGAGGTACAGTATCCGGATTAATAAATGCATCTTTTCCAAATCAGAACGTTTTGGGGTTTTCGGCATTGAAAGGTGATTTTTTGAAAGATGAAATTGATAAATTGATCAATAATAAACGTTGGCAACTATTGACCGATTATCACTTTGGGGGTTACGCAAAAACATCCGAAGAGCTAATTCTATTTATAAATGAGTTTAAAGAAAAAACAGGTATTCCTTTAGATCCAATTTATACCGGAAAAATGATTTTTGGGTTGTTCGATATGATAAAGCGCGATATTTTTGTGCCTAGAACAAAAATTTTAGCAATACATACAGGTGGTTTGCAAGGTATTGCTGGCATGAATAGTGTACTGAAAAAGAAAAATTTACCTTTGTTGAATATATGAAAAAGATAATTTTATTGGTTTTGTTAATGGGTATAGGGTTGACATCTTGTAAATCCAAGAAAAGTTACTCAGACCAATTACGTACAAAAAACGTTCAAAACGAACGTAGAAAATCAACTACAGATATTTCTAAGAAAGAAGGAAATGCGAGTCTGCCTGAAGAGCCATCTAAATTTGTTCGTTTCAATATAAGTTCTCCGACAGAATACATAAGCACATTTGCAGAAACCGCTCAGCTAGAGATGATGGGGTATGGCATACCTGCGAGTATTACTTTGGCACAAGGACTTTTAGAAAGCGGTAATGGAAAAGGAGAATTGGCAATGAAAACCAATAATCACTTTGGTATTAAATGTCATAAAGGTTGGGAAGGTGATTATGATTTTCATGATGATGATGAAAAGGGAGAATGCTTTAGAAAATATAACCACCCAATGTATTCTTTTAGAGATCATAGTATTTTCTTGACCACAAGGTCGAGATATGCATTTCTTTTTAATTTAAGACATACCGATTATAAAGGTTGGGCAAGGGGTTTAAGAAAAGCAGGTTATGCAACGGATCCGAGGTATCCACAAAAACTTATCTATTTAATAGAAAAGTACGATTTGCATCAATATGATAAGCAATCTAGAAAAGTCAATTATAACAATACAGCGGTAGTCACAACAGATTCTAATAACATACATACGGTACAAAAAGGTGATACTTTATATTCATTATCAAGAAAGTACTATATGAGCGTCGATGAACTGATGAAGTTGAATAATTTGCGTAGTGCAGATTTGTCTATTGGGCAGCCTATTAAAGTCAAATAATAGTAAAATTTAGTAAGAGAATGATTTATCAAAGAAGTAGCGCTCTGTTCGCAGAGGCAAAAAAATATATACCTGGCGGCGTAAATTCACCAGTACGTGCATTTAAAGCTGTTGGTGGTGATCCAATTTTTGTAAAGAAAGCCAAAGGTGCTTATTTGTATGATGAGGATGGTAATAAGCTGATAGATTACATAGCATCTTGGGGGCCATTAATTTTAGGTCATGCCTACGAGCCTGTAATCAACGCTGTTGTAGAAAAGGCACAGAACGGTACTTCATTTGGTATGCCTACTGAAATGGAAACAGAGCTTGCGAAACTGGCTATTTCTATGGTGCCTAATATGGATAAAATTAGGTTTGTGAACAGCGGAACAGAAGCTTGCATGAGTGCAGTTCGTTTGGCAAGGGGATTTACAGGCAAAGACAAAATTATTAAATTCGCCGGATGCTACCATGGTCATTCAGATTCGTTTTTGATCCAAGCGGGTAGTGGTGCGGTAACTTTTGGTAGCCCTAATAGTCCCGGTGTTACTCAGGGCACGGCAAAAGATACTTTGTTGGCAGATTATAATGATTTAGCCGGAGTAAAAGAATTAGTAACGGCAAATAAAGGAGAATTGGCTGCTATTATTATTGAGCCAATTGCCGGTAATATGGGGTGTATTGTACCTACGGATGCTTTTATGAAAGGGTTACGTGATATCTGTACCCAAGAGGGAATATTATTGATTTTCGATGAGGTAATGACCGGATTTCGTTTAGCGAAAGGCGGAGCACAGGAAGTTCTGAATATAAAGGCTGATATTGTTACTTACGGTAAAGTTATAGGTGGCGGATTGCCAGTAGGTGCTTTCGCTGCTAGAACAGAAATCATGGACTTTTTAGCTCCTGATGGTCCCGTTTATCAAGCAGGAACCTTAAGTGGTAATCCGTTGGCCATGAGCGCAGGTTTGGCTATGTTGACTGAATTGAACAATAATCCTGAAGTATTTAAAAGTCTGGCTGAAAAAGCAGAATACTTACATAAAGGCATTGCAGCAGTATTGACCGAGAAAAAGGTAGCTCATCAAATTAACCGTTATGGTAGTATGATATCTGTACATTTTACTGATGAGCCTGTTGTTGATTTTGCTTCTTCTGCAAAAGGTAATAATGAAACTTTCAAGAAATACTTTCATGGTATGTTAGAACGCGGGGTTTACTTGCCGCCAAGTGCTTTTGAAAGTTATTTTCTAAATGATGCTTTAAGTTACGAAGATTTAGACGCAACTATAAATGCATTGAAAGAAATAGAATTTTAATTTTTAGACTGATAAGATTTGTAAATCCACCAACCGGCAGCTATAAATAGTATTTGAACAGCAAGACGAACCATAGCACCGACTTTGGACCCGATTGCAGGTATTTCTTTTGTTAAATCCCAAATATGAATTGGTAAGAATAGTATCATCAATATAGCAAAACCGAGTCCGCCCCATTTTCTATATTTAGGAATAATCAAAGCAATACCAATTATTGCTTCAGCAATTGTTGATAGTATATTAGCTAGTTGTTCGGGTATAAAATTTGGTATAAATGCTTTATAAGTTTCAGGTGCATAAATATGATTGAATGCACCTGCAAGCATTAAAAATGCAAATAAATATATTAGAACTATTCGTATAATTTTCATGATGTATTTTAAAATTAGAAGTAAGTATCAATCTAATGATTATTCTAAAACAAAAGAATTATTCAAATATACTATTACTTATGTTTGAAAGCGTGGTTGTCTAGAAAGACCATTAAAATAGTGTAGAAATTCTAAATAATAGCATAGTATTGTTTAGTTGAACTAAAGTAAAAGAGCCCTCATATGAGGGCTCTTTTTGTTTGAGTTAGTTATAATGTTATTTAAAATTATACTGAATACCTAGTTGAACAGCATTTGAGAAAAACTGATCAATTGTAAAGTAAGAGTAGTTTAGATTAATAGTGGTGAAGTTTTTAATTCTGTATGACAACTCACCTTCATAACGTTGAAAGCTATCTTCATCTTGCTCGGCAAAAAGAGAGAAATCACTCTTCAGGTTAAAATCAGAATCATCATTGCCAAGTTGAAATTGCAATCCGCCACCGGCAAAAAGTCTGTCTTCGGTCAACCAGTATGGAAAACCGTTTCTTCTATCTTCAGAACCAACGCCGTAAGCACCCTCGACTAAAGGTCCGAGTTTAAATTTATCTAAGTTTAATAGGTTGTATTCTACGCGCGTACCACCAATTGCATAGTATTGACTATCGGTATAGTAATCTGCTTTTACATAGAATTCATGGTTTAAATTAGATGAGTATTCAAACTCTTGTGTAGCTTTTACCTGTAGGTCGTAGATATTTAAATCATACCCCGGACCAGTTGTAACAGGGTGTGTTTTTAAGGCTAAAGAAGATTTGCTGGTGTCACCAATGAAATCTATGCCCGTTTTAAAATGAAAGAATACTTTATTAAAGTTGTCCATTTCAACTCTTGCGCCAACATAGAATGGGCTTTTTTGGTCAGATTCTTTTTTATAGACATATTCTATGCCTAGTAAATCTCTACCAATATCATTAGGTACTATGGTATCTTTTAAAATAGTATATGCTGTACCTTGAACAATTGAGAACTGGTGAAAATCTAGTTTCTTATTATAAAAACCAAAGTGAAAAGCATTATTAAATAATGTTGGGTTAAACTCATCTGCTATAGCCATTGAGGTAAGCCCTATAGAGTGACCTTTCTTTTTTCTTGCTTCAACCTCTGATTTTTTTACAATGGCATCATCCATTAATACTTTAAACTTACTAATGTATAAAGATTGCTTTTCGTCAGATGTTGCTTTTACTTCATTGTTGAAAGCAATTTTAAAATCGGGATCAATTTTAGACGGTGGTATTTTGATGGCAATTTCACCAGCTGCATTGATATCACCTTTTAATAAGAGCAATTTTGCCATGTGACTCATAGTATTATAATCTCTAGGATTTTTATCTATATGGTTCGCATAGACTTTGTTTAAATATCTGCCGTTTGCAAATTCTAAATTCCAATCTAGTAATTTTGCTACAGGTATGGTATTCGTACAAGTGCTCCAATCCAAAGCTTTTTGGTACTGGGTATAATCGGCAAATAATAATGCTATGTTTTTGGATATTCTTATTAGGTCGGGTCTACATGTTTCAATATCCCTTAATTCTGTAACCGCTTTGTCTGGGTCATTAACCAATAAATATCTTACATAATATTCGAAATCTGTAAACTTCTTACTTTCTATTGTTCTTGTTTTTTCTTTCCATTCTTTAACAATTTCTGGAGAAATATTTCCGCATTTTTGCCATTGCTCTGCCTTTTCAAAATTTAGCTTATCGGCATATACCTTGCTTATCGATGTTGCTAAATCTCTGTTCGAAATACTACAAGGTTCAATGGCATCAAGCTTTTTTAAAAGATCTTCATTATTAGAATTTACTAGAAATTCGTAATAGGTCAATTTATTATTTTCGGTAGGTTCTAAAGTGTACAATACTTCTAAAACCTGTTCTATAATTTCAGTGTTGTCATCAGTATTAAAATTGTCGTAGTATTCTTTTAGTATGGTAACATCATTTTGTCCCCATTCCATCTGTCTTTCCATCCACATTTTTTTAATTGCGGGCGAAGGATAATTACTTACGGTACTAATATCTCTAGAAAAATCAGCATACGAACTAGAAGGGTTTTTTAAGTATAGACTGTTTAATTGAGACCAAAGTTGTTTTGTTTTCCCTTGCTTTTCCATTCCCTCTGCATAGCTGACTATCTGTTGGGTATTAATGAACTTATTATCCTTGAATAATTTCTCCATTAAGTTTGTTGCCTCTTCGGTTTTTTCCTCCACAACCAATCTGTCGATTTTTTGCTTGAGTGGTACCATAGTCTGTTTGCTCTTATTATAAGATTTATAGTCGCTTTTAGTGTTGGTAATCAACGTTGAGGTGGTGCCTATAAGAGTTCTTATTTCTGGACGAATATCTGGTACGCTAATATTCGGCGAATTCGTTTTAATACTATAAAGAAAACCGTTTAGTAAAGGAACCGAAGAGAATTCGACCTGATCAAAGAATAGTTTTTCATGTACTTTAACATTGTTATGTTCTTCAACATACATGAGCCAATACGAGTCTTTTTTCTCATCGGTATTTAAAGAACTAGAAACTTCATATTGCCCTTCGTAGCTTAAATGACGTATACTTTGGTAACGCCAGTCCATTGCAGCCTCTGTAGATTTTTTGGCAGTTAAAAACTTCATGTATGGGTGTCTTTTTTTGTAATCAACAATGTGCTTTTTTAATTCACCAATAGCATTTGATGTGCTACCGATTTTTAAAACATCATTAGTATTTAATACATGAGACCAAATACCGGTATATAAGTATGTAGATTCTATTGCCCATTGTTCTTGCTGTGAAATGGTATAGCCGCTACTTAAACGCGGGTAATCAAAAAAGCGATTGTTTAGTGGGTCTGGGTCGAACTCTCTATTGCCACCTTCATATACATCTCCTAAAAAAGAAGTGTGTAGAAAGTTTAAGCTAGGAAACCCTTTCTTTAGCGCTATAAGACCTAGACTATCTATTTGATTGTCTGGCGCAACATAAGAATTGGGCAATGTTTTTGAAACATTATCTTCCCATTTATTGGCAGAAGCCTTGGCGTTGTCTAAAATAAGATCGGTGTCTTTCCATAATTTTTTAGAAAGCGGTAAGTCGTTGTAACCACGAAAACCAAGTTCATGACCCCTATTGGTAAATTCATTTGTTAACCATTTATTGGTGCCGTTATCATTTTTTCCGTCTAATAAGCCAGTTTGATCCCAGCTTTTAAAATTGGGGTCTCCGGTATTTTTTTCATTGGCATTAAAAGTTACGTAGGCAGAGTACTTAATATCTTCTTCTTGAGCTAGTTTTTTCATTTTTGGCCACCAGTCAGCCTTTAGCATCTCAGATTTGCTGATACCTTTTTGTACGTTAATCGCTTTGCCGTTATCATCGTACATGGAAGATGGAAAATCATCTAGAAATAAAGTTCCAATATTCGCAATAGGATAAGGAATACCTTCAAGCCCTAATAAACTTGCAGAAAATAAAAGACCTCTCATTTCTTTTTTGAGAATTTGAGATGAGTTGTAAAGAATAACTTTTCCGTTACCTATTCTATTTTCAATTAAAACAGGATATTCTTTATTGTTATGTGCCGCTACCAAAATATTTACGTTGCTAGAAAAGTTAGCTCCGTCAAAACCTAAGTGAACAGTTTTATTGTCAAAACCACGCCCTTGCATACCCGGAAAAAGCGCTTTGTTAAAGAATAGACCAGAAGCCTCTTTGTTTGTGCTCCAGTCAGCACCAGGCGTCATTCCGAAAAAGTACGACATGCGCTCATCTTTGGCAGCTTTGGTAACGAATAAAGTTCCGCCTTTAGAAACAAACTTTAAAAGACTGTCTATGGCGATTGTACTTAAGCCTGCAGTTTCGTGTACCATTACAACCCTCGTAGTAGGTGCAATATTAAGTTTCTCGTTGAATTGGTTAACCCATAAAGTTTTGTGGGCAATTTTAGAGTAGTCAAAAGCCTTTGCCAAACTCTCTGTTTCAAGAATAGCGCTATAATTTGTAGGCTCTATCAAAAACTGAACAAGAGGTTCTTCGGTACTCTTTTCAGGAATATTAAACTTGTTGTTAGACTTGTATAGTTCTTGTTGACAACTGGTCAATAAACTAAAGGCTATAAGAAGTAATAAATAACCTATTTTCTTTGATATCATGGTTTTGTATCTTAAAATTCTAATCGTAGACCACAGGTTGAAAATTAATTAGGTCTTTAATTCGAACTAACTAAGTACCTTAATAATAGCAGTATCATAAAATTTATTGGTTAAGTATGCAAATTCATCCATGAATGAATCATTTATGTGCTTAATACTGTGTTTTAGGGTGTTTTAAGAATAAATCACGAATCGATTAAATGCAAAAAAGACCTACTAAAAGCAGGTCTTTTTTTATTTGATGTAGTTTAAAAACTATTCTTTAGACGAACGTTTTCCTTTTTTGTCGCCTTTATCTTTACCATGACCACGCATTTTTTTTCTGTGGCTCATTTTTTCCCATTTATCAAATTGATCAGCGGTAAGAATAGATTTCATTTCTTTCTTACGTGCTATTTGGTGATCCAATCGCTCATTTTGCTTAGCATATTTTTCTTCAGAAGTTAGTACTTTTTTACCATCTTCTTTGCTAGCTTTTCTATCTGCCATTTTTGCTTTTCTAGCTGTAGCATCTTTAGTAAGAATAGTTTTCACTTTAGCTTGTTGCGATTCATTTAAATCTAATGCCAAGGTCATTTTTTTAGTTTGTAGGGTAGCTACTTGTTCAGGAGATAAATCCTTCATGTCGCCTCTTTTACCTTTCATGTTATGATCTTGTGCACTTACCGATATTGCCGCCATTACTAAAATGGCCATTACTATTTTTTTCATGTTTATTATTTTATTTATTTGCTTCTTTGACATGAATACTTCAAATAGGTTTAATGCCAAACTTCATTTTAGTAAAAGTTTAACGGCTGAGTATAGTGCTTAAAATAAAAAAGCGCGGCTGTAGGTAGCCGCGCTTTTAAGTAGGTAAATTTTGTAAATTTTTAATTCGAAGGTGTTCTTCCCTCCATAGTTTTGTAAGGATTAATTACAATGTCAGCTTCTTGAACGTAAGTGTTAGTTACAATTTCTTCTTGTACATTATCATTCGTGTTTTGGTGGTATACAACAGATGCACAAATGAAACAAGCTAGGTAAATAAGACTTTTTAATTTATTGGTCATGATTTGGGGGTTTAAATTCATTGCTAATCTAAAAAAGAATAACGCATGAAAAAGCCCATTGTTGTGTAATGGGCTTTTTTTGATGTCTAGGATATTTAAAATGTGGTTAATACATTTCATTCATCGATGATATTGGTTGTTCATCGAGAAGTGCATTTAATCGATCATAAAATGAGTTCTTACTTAGGGTCTAAAATGACGTTAATACGCTCAGAAACATCGTCGTAATGATATTTTGTCATCATATCAGAGGTTCTATTACGTGCATTTCTAATATCTCGCTTTAATATGTTCAGTTCTGCTCTTGCAATAGTCCTAATGTCAGATTGGCTAGTGTTGACAACTGTCGATTTTCTGTAGCCACCGAAATCAGAAGCTTTCGCTTGATTGTCTGCTGTTAGTAAATATTCTAAACGATCGATATGTGCTTTTTGTAAGTTTCTTCTGTAGGTATCAACGGCTTTACCATTTTTAGCTTCAGACCAAATTCCTTTTCTTAATTCGCTCATCATTTGTGCGAGAGCATATGCTTCAGCCTTATCAATAGTTTCATTTTCTATTAATCTCGCCATTTTACCTAAGCTTAATACATTGTTTAATGTACGTACTTGCATAGAACGCATTTGCTCTAAGAAACCGGAGTATTCTGTGCGCTCCAAAATATCTTGATCTAACATCCACATTGGAGTTTCGAAAAGCTGTTCATGTAGAAAAACCATTGCTCTTTGTTGTTTCTCTTTAGGTACAGTGGTGTAAACAGCACCTTCTTGATCATAGGTTTTGTGGTTTTCGTAAACTCCACCAATGTTATTAGAGACATGACCCATGTATCTATTGAATTGAGAGAATACTTGTCCGTATAATTTATCTAGGTCTTCATAAGTCTTACCATCTTCGGCTGTCCAGTCAATTAATTTCGGAACAATCCTTTTAAGATTGGCAATACCGTATTCGCTAGCTTTCATGGCATCATCACCTAAATCTTCAGTTTGTGAGCTTGGATCAACGATATCACCTACCTGTTGGTGTCCAAAGCGATATAAAGGATCACCTGCATGTGCCATAATCCATTTATCTAATATAGATTTTTCTTCTTCTGCAGTGGTATTCGGTATAGGCTTATATCCCCATTGAATAGCATACTTATCGTAAACACCGATATCTGGCATTAAAGCAACGCCTTCATCACCAGGTTGTGCTATGTAGTTGAAACGGGCATAATCCATAATAGATGGAGCGGTGCCGTATTTCTCTGTAAAGGTTTTAGAACGAAGCGAATCTACAGGATATGCAACACTACTACCCATGTTGTGTGGTAAACCTAAAGTATGCCCTACTTCGTGAGACGATACAAAACGGATTAATCGCCCCATAACATCATCATCGAAAGAAACGCCCCTAGCTGCCGGGTTAATAGCTGCTGTTTGTACAAAGTACCAGTTTCTTAATAGGGTCATTACATTATGGTACCAATTGATATCAGACTCTAATATTTCGCCACTACGAGGGTCACTAACATGTGGTCCGTTTGCATTGGGTATAGGGGATGCTAAATAACGCACTACAGAATAACGCACATCTTCAGGAGACCATTCTGGATCTTCTTCTTCAGTCGGAGCTTCTTTGGCTATAATGGCATTTTTAAAACCTGCAGCTTCAAAAGCAATTTGCCAATCTTCTATACCTTGTTTAATAAAAGGCACCCATTTTTTAGGTGTAGCTCTATCTACATAATAGATAATTTGTTTTTTAGGCTCAACTAATTCGCCATTCTTGAATTTTTCGGCATCCTCATCTTTTACCTCTAAACGCCATCTGTCTAAAAATTTGATGGTCTTGCTCTCTTGAGCTTCTAATCCGTAATCAACTTGACCACGAGCAAACCAACCAACACGTTCGTCAAAATAACGTCGTTTCATCTGTTCTTCAGGTAGCAATACCATAGAGTTATTGATTTCTACAGATATAGAACCCAAACTTTGGTTGCTAGGTGCGGCACTTGCTAAATATGTTTTAATGTGGCGAACCTCTACATTTAGAGGGTAACTCTTGATTGATTCAATATAGCCTCTACCTTCATCTAAACGAGAAACCTTATATCTTTTTCTAAATCTATCTGGCATACCAAAAGCCTTGGTATCCTTTATAAAAATATCATTGACTTCTATAACCGTAGTTGGATTAAGAGAATCTTTTTGGACAGCTTTAATATCAAACGAGTATAAAACTGGCTCAAAATTAGAGTTTAGAACAGCTTCATGAACAGGAAGAGAATCTGCTGCAACCACATCATGAGAAACTACACGAAGCAATACCTTCTTGTCTTTCTTCTCCCATCGTAGAACCTGGGTATTAATTTTTCCGCCACCAAAACCAATGCCCGAAGCTGTCTTGGAAATACGGCTTACCATCAACATTTCTTTATTGAATAGTGAATCGGGAATTTCAAAAAAGTGATTTTCGTCTACTACGTGGGTAGTAAAAAGTCCGGCATCACTAACGGCATCTTTTGTAATAACCTTATTATAAGGTTGAATTTTGTCTTTTGATGATTTACTGGCTTCTTGCTCAGTATTCTTTTTCTTCTTTTTAAAAATTTGAGCTTCGGCATTTTGGTAGCCGAAAACACATACAAATAGCAATAATTTTACTAGTAATTTTCTTTTCATTTGTGAGTTAGTTAGGTAATCTTTCAAAGATTGAAATAATATCTGGAACAAATAGTTAATAATTTCTTAAGCCTATTTGTAACAATGCAGAGAGAAAGGCGTCTATTAAGTAGGAATAAACATTTTTTCATTTCTGAATTAGTCGATTATAAAGCCTTTGCAACTGCAAGGGCTTTATTTTTTTTAGGGAAATTTTAAAACAAAAGCGGCAGAACAAATTGAAATAAACCTATTAATAATGCCACTGCAATAAGGTTTAAGATGACACCCGCACGCGCCATTTCATGAACCTTAATATAACCACTGGCAAAAACAATGGCATTTGGTGGTGTAGCCATAGGTAACATAAAAGCGCAACTACTTGCAATGGTAATAGGTATCAATAAATAAGTGATGGGTATGCCTAAGCCAATCGCAATACCTGCCACTACAGGCGCAAGTACGGCAACAAGAGCTACGTTGCTCATCAGCTCTGTCATGAACAACATTAGTAAAATCAATAAAGACGCGGTGAGTAGAATGCTTAAATCACTTTGTCCAATAAGTGCTGCTACTAAATCGACAATACCGGATACAGACATTCCTTTTGCTAAAGAGAGTCCGCCACCGAATAGAATTAGAATTCCCCATGCGAGCTTTTGGGTATCTTTCCATTGCAAGATGAAATCTCCTTTTTTAAGATTATATGGAAGTGCGAATAGTGTAATGGCGGCAAACATACTGATTAGTGTATCTGATAACCCTAGACTTGGAAATATAGAATTGATTAAGGTTCTAAATACCCAAAGAAAAATAGTTACTCCGAATATGGCAAGAACCATTTTTTCTTTACCAGATGTTGGACCTAATTTGTGAAGCTCTTCGTGAATGATAGTTTTTGATGCTTTAAATTTTAATCCATGAGTAGGAAAAAAAACTTTTACGAGAACAAAATAACAAATGGATATCATGATTAAGGAAAATGGAAGTCCTATGACCATCCATTTTAAAAATGATATTTCAATATTGTATTCATTTTCCAATAAGCCAATGAGAACTGAATTTGGCGGAGTGCCAATAACAGTTGCAATACCGCCAGCGTTAGCGGCAAAAGCAATGCCTAGCATCACACTTAACGCAAAGTTTCGATCTCGTTTTGTGAATCCGTCTTCATCTTCAATCAATAAATTAATAACCGACATCGCAATGGGCAGCATGACTACCGTACTAGCCGTATTACTGATCCACATGCTTAAAACTGCGGTAGCAATCATAAAACCGAGCACTACTTTGTTAGCGGTTGTACCTGTGAGTCTAATAATGTTTAGGGCAATACGTTTATGAAGATTAACTTTCTCTAAAGCCAATGCCATGACAAAGCCACCAAAAAATAGAAAAACTATAGGGCTGCCATAATTTGCACCAACATCGCCAATAGGCATTACTTTTAGAATAGGGAAAAGGAGTAACGGCAGCAGTGCGGTTACAGAAATAGAAACCGCTTCGGTAACCCACCAAATAACCATCCAAAGGGCAACAGCAATTACAGCGTCTGCATTTTCAGAGATGAGTACATTCGGTAAAGAAATAAGAATGAAAAATATGATAGGACCTGCGAACAGACCTATTTTGCTACTTAAATTCATGCTGGTTGGTTTTGCCAGCTTCTAAGCTACTATTTTTTAACGTCCCTTGAAATGACTATTTTATAATTTCTACTAAAAGTACATCGTCTTCTTTGTAGATTTTAGCCAATTGTTGCTTCGTAATCCCTTTAATGCCTTTGTCCCAAGCTTTGTTACTTAAGTCAGATTTAGCTTTAAGAGCGTCAAGCTCCATTTTCTTTTCTGCCTTAAGAATATCGAAAATTACCTTTTCGTTTTCAGACAGTTGTAAAGGCTTCTTTTCTGGTCTCATTTGAGGGAAAAACAATACTTCTTGTATAGATGCATTGTTGGTCATCAACATGACCAAACGGTCAATACCGATACCAATACCAGAAGTTGGAGGCATACCATATTCAAGAGCTCTTAGAAAATCTTGGTCAATGAACATTGCCTCATCATCTCCCTTTTCAGAAAGCTTCAATTGATCTTCAAAACGCTCTCTTTGATCAATAGGATCATTAAGCTCAGAGTAAGCGTTAGCCAACTCTTTACCATTAACCATAAGCTCAAAACGCTCTGTCAATGCAGGGTTGTCGCGGTGTTCTTTCGTAAGCGGACTCATTTCTTTTGGGTAGTCAGTAATAAATGTTGGTTGTACGTAGAAGTGTTCACATTTTTCACCAAATATTTCATCGATCAATTTACCGATGCCCATAGTTTCGTCCACTTCAAGACCTAATTTTTTGGCAGTTTCACGAAGTTCATCTTCTGGCATACCAGCAACATCGTAGCCCGTATGTATTTTTATCGCTTCAAGAATTGGCACACGTGCATACGGAGCTTTAAATTCAATTTCATGCTCACCAACGGTAATTTTAGTGGTACCGTTAGAATCCATCGCAATTTTCTCCAATAATTTCTCGGTAGTATCCATCATCCAGTTGTAATCTTTGTATGCAACATACAATTCCATTACAGTAAATTCTGGGTTATGGGTACGGTCCATTCCTTCGTTTCTAAAATCCTTTGAGAATTCATAAACACCATCAAAACCACCAACAATTAATCGTTTAAGGTAAAGTTCGTTTGCGATTCTTAAGTATAAAGGAATGTTTAATGCATTATGATGCGTTAAAAACGGACGTGCAGTGGCACCACCAGGTATAGGTTGTAAAATCGGAGTTTCCACCTCTAAATATCCGGCTGCATTATAAAATTCACGAATACTCGTGGTTATTTTAGTTCTTTTAATGAAGGTTTCTTTCACCTTTGGGTTAACAACCAAATCAACATAACGTTGGCGGTAACGCAATTCAGGATCATTGAACTCATCATATATTTTACCTTCGGCATCTTTTTTAGGTAATGGTAACGGTCTTAGCGATTTACTAAGCATGGTAAATTTCTTTACCATAATCGTTTTTTCACCTACCTGAGTGGTAAAAAGGTCACCTTCGATACCAATGATATCACCGATATCAAGTAATTTCTTGTAAACATCGTTGTACAAGGTTTTATCTTCACCAGTACAAATTTCATCTCTATTGAAATATACCTGAATACGACCGGTACTATCTTGTAGTTCTGCAAAAGATGCTTTCCCCTGAATACGACGAGACATAAGTCTACCGGCAACAATAACCTGTTTACCTTCTTCATAATTAGATTTGATACTTGCAGATGTGGCATCTACAGGATATAAAGCTGCTGGATAAGGATTAATACCTAGTGCTCTTAATTTCTCTAATTTTTCTCTTCTGATAAGCTCTTGCTCCGATAATTGCATGCCTTCGTTTATTTAGCTGGCAAATATAATCGATATGTATTAATCTTTCAATCTTGTAGACACTAAAGGATAGAGTCTTTCTACAAATTTTTCATAAGCAAGCCCAGAAGGATGCAATCCGTCATCAGCCACCAATTCTGGTTCATCCAAACCTTTTCGCGTGATATCTGTAATATCGAGGAAGGTAACTCCCTTTTCTTTTGCAATAGACTTGGCGAAATTATTATACTCATCCAGCTGTAAAGAGATCAGTTCGTTTCCATTACTTTGTCCATACGGTGTGTAATAGTAATCAGGTATTGAAAGTATGATTACTTTGTTAGCATCATTGCCAGCTAGATTAATTGCTTTGTTTAAAAGGGTTGTAAATTCGGTTTCATATTGAGAAAAAGGTCTAGATTGAAACTGGTTGTTTACACCGATTAATAGCGTAACTAAATTATAATCTGCAGATTCGCGACCACCAACAGCTGAAATAAGCTGGTCTGTTCTCCATCCGGTTTGTGCAATTACCGTTGTATTGACTAGAAGATTTTTATTTTCTTCTATTCGTGTACTTAATTGAGCAGGAAAACTATCTTCAAAATCAACACTTTCGCCTATGGTATAACTATCGCCAAGGGCTAGATAGGTGATAATTTCTTGATTATTGGATTCGTCTACGATTTGTTCAGATCTTATTTCTTCGGTCTGGCTGCATGATGGTATAAAGCTGAGCAGCGAAAAAATGAAGGTTAATTTATAAAGCATGTGAGCGTATTTCATAGTAATCTAACGTAATAGCGGTTATAATGGTTTTAAAAGTTACTATAAAATACGCTCACATGCTTTTGATTGATGAATAATATTAGTCGAAATGTAATGAAGAAGCGTAGTTAGGAATGTATTCTTTTTGCGAAACAATTTGCAATATGTCACCTTCTAAAGAGGTAATAGGCGTTTCGATAATTCTATTCACTTCTCGTCCGTTCCTGTAGAAAATAAATGTAGGAACCCTACGGATGTTCAATCCCCATTCTTCACCTTGCGGACTTTTCTTGTACGATTCTTTTCGATGGTCAAGAGCAACTATTTTCAAGTTTTCCATAGGGTAATCGGCAGATTCTAGAATTTTAAGAAATCTAGGAACTTCGCGTTTGCTGTCACCACACCAAGTACCCATAAAAATTAAGATTTTGTAAGAAGCTAGTTGCTCTTTAAATACATCAATTTGAATTTGGTCACTCTCATAGTCTTCGAAATTAGGTTCGAACCATGTTTTGTAGGACTTGGCTGAGAGTCCGCCAACAGTTATTTCTCCCAATAAAAAGGGTTGTTGATTGTCAATAACAATCTCTTGGTTGGTGTTTTGAGAAAATGTGTTGAAGAAGAAGCTTAAAAGAAGTGTGGTCAATACAAATGATAATTTCATGATTTTCAGTTTTTATATTAGACCTGAAAATTCTAGAAATTACGAGAGTAAAATTAATTTCGTTGGGTGGAAATAGGTACTAGACCCTAGGTGGAAATTTAAAAGATTATAGAAAACGTTGTTTTATTTCGTCTCTCGATGACACCTCTAATTTCTTGTAAACATTGTTGATATGGGTCTTTACAGTGCTTACACTGATAAACATGGTAGCTGCAATTTCCTTATTGGTTTTGTTTTTGAGAATTTGTTGAACAATGTTATGTTCTTGCTCGGTGAGCTTAGCAAGAGAATCGTTTTGCAAGTTTCTTGAAGTTTTTCTTTGTTTTAAAACAAAGTATACATTTAGCGATATAGAGAGTAGAAGTAAGGTAAGAAGTAACCATTTCCAGAAATTAGAATTTGATGAAGTACCATCTTTTAATTGTTGGTCAATAGCTATTTCATTTAAATACAAGTCAGTAAAGGGCGCAATTGGGTATTTCGAAAGTAATCGCTCGCCAAGTTCGTTATAGTAGTTTGTCTTGCTAATATCTTTTAGGTAATAGCTATAGGTGTCATTTCTTTTATCTGATAAAAAGTTAAAAATATAGAGTTCGGCTAAAGGCTCATTTACATTTTCTCCGAAATCTTGCAAGGTCGAGAACCACTTTTTAGAATTTAGCTTTCTATTGGCATCACTTCTAAAGTCATTAAAATCGAAAGCCATTTCCTCTTTTAAAACATCTATATCTAAAAAGGTCGATGATTTACTGTTTGTTGAGGTAATTTCACAGAGCGCTTCATTTGCAAAAGAAGTAGGGAAAGTAATGGTGTCGTTATTATTGGCTATAAATAAAATGTTTTTGCTGAACTCACAACTACCAAAAAAGTGTTCAGAGTTTGAAGAAGCGTCAGAACAATCATCTAAATGAATTCTGTAAATTCTATTGTCATCGTTTAGGTTATTGCCTCTGAAACTAAAATATCCTAACGAGTCGGTAGTAGTTTTTTTAAGAATCTGTTCCATCGAAATTCTACCAAACTTCCTGTAATCTTCAATGATAGATAGGTAAATGGTCTTTCCACTTTGTTCATCGGCAATTTGACCTTCGAAACTATATTGAGATAAACCTTTAAAACAAGAGAAAAGAATAAGGATTAAAAATACTGTTCTGAACATTGATTAGTTTGTGGATAATAAAATTAATAGATTTTGTAACAAAGTGTTTGCAATTGCGACCTATAAGGTACATCAATCAATCAAAATAATAATCAAATGAGTTTAATTCGAGTATTGCTCGCCATCTTTTTTCCTCCTTTAGCAGTTTTAGGCAAAGGTTGTGGTTCTTTTGTAATTGTTCTACTTTTGACTTTCTGTGGCTGGGTACCAGGGGTAATCGCTGCATTAGTTATATTGAATAATCCTAACTAGAACCAAAATACATGAGACTTTTTAAAATTCTATCTGTTGTTATTATAACAGTACTTTTCGCTGCCTGTAATTTTACTGAAGAAATTTATTTCAATGAAGACGGGTCAGGTAAAATGAGCATTCTTTTCGACGGTAATGAAATGATGCAAATGATACCTGAAACTGATTCTACAGAATTAGATAAAGCAATAGATTCTACTTTAGTCTTTAAAGACTTACTAAGAGAAAAAAAGGATAGTATAGCCCAGTTATCGCCAGAAGAGCAAGCTAAGCTAAAAAGATTAGAGCCTTTTAGTTTACGGATGATAGTTGATCCTGAAGGCGGAGTCATGAATTTTAATATGTTTACAGACTTCAAAAAAGTGTCTGAGGTTAATGATGCATTTAATGCTTTTCAAAATGCCAGTGCTATAGGTCCTGTTGCAGGCGGTAAATCAATGCCAGCTGGTGCAACAGAAGAAACAACAACTGTAAATTACAGTTTTGATAAGAACAAATTTAAACGTGAGACGGTAATTTTAAATCAAGAATTATTTGAAAAAAGTTTAGATAGTTTGGCTAGTGCAGAAATGTTTTTGTCTAGTTCTACCTATACTTTTAAGTATCATTTTCCAAGACGTGTAAAGTCTACCAATATTGAAGAAGCAACTTTTTCTATGGATGGAAAAACTATGGTACATGAAGTAAATTTCTTAGAGATGATGAAAGATCCAGAATCTATGGTCATCGAAGTAGAATTAGAAAAATAGGATATTCCTTTTCATATCTTTGTAAGATGAATAAGAAGGTGCACGTACAAGATTTAGGTCTGAAAGATTATAAAGAAACTTGGGACTACCAAGAGCAATTATTTAAAGATACCATTGACCTTAAAATACGAAATAGAAGAGAAGAATTGAGTTTAGAGACTCCTAATCATTTTCTGTTCGTTGAACACCCACATGTGTATACACTTGGTAAAAGTGGAGACATTTCTAATCTCTTAGTAGATGAAAAAGTATTGGCAGCTAAAGGAGCTACTTTTTATAAAATAAATAGGGGAGGAGATATCACCTACCATGGTCCTGGGCAAATAGTGGGTTACCCTATATTGGATTTGGACAATTTCTTCACAGACATACATAAGTACCTTCGATTTCTGGAGGAAATGGTCATATTGACCTTGGCAGAATACGGAATAAAATCAGAGCGATCTCCAGGAGAAACCGGCGTATGGTTAGATGTCGGTACCCCGTTTGCACGAAAAATATGCGCAATGGGCGTAAGAGCATCACGCTGGGTAACCATGCATGGCTTTGCATTAAACGTAAATGCCGATTTAGGATACTTTGATATGATGATTCCATGCGGAATAAAAGGGAAAGCCGTGACTTCTTTAAATGTAGAATTAGGAAAAAAAGAGGTATCGATGGATGAGGTTAAGCAGAAATTACTAAAACATTTTCAAGTGCTTTTTGAAGCCAAGATAAACGAAAAAACCGAGGTGTAAGCCTCGGTTTTTTATGCTTTAAAATCAGATTAATATTCTAATCCATAATAGTCCATAACTGCATAATAGTCACTGGTGTCAATACCTGCAGACTTTAAGTTGGCTAATGTGTTTTCTTTACTAGATTTGCCAGAAGTAGTGCTATTAGATTCTACAATAATTAATTTTAATTCGTCTAATTGACCTGCAGTTACAGATTTTAAGTTTTCTGTGCCAACTTCATAAAAGAACATCCAATACCTGTTCAATCTTATCTCTACCGCAATATCGCTGTAGTCACCAAGTCCGAAAGCATAAATGGGTGCAGGAATAGGTGTGTAGACGCTGCTATCTTTTGAGAGATACCCAAGAATCAAATCGTTGTCTATTACCTCTTGAGTTAAGACTGTAGCAGCTACGGGTATACTTGATCCAGATTCTGAAGAAAGATCGTAGGTGTAAGTGGTGACATTAGAATTACCATCCTCTCCGTCCTCACCGTTAGTTCCATCAGTTCCGTTTGTACCGTCAGTTCCATCTTCGCCAGCAGGTCCGGTTGCACCAGTTTCTCCTTGTTCGCCTTGCGGGCCGGGTACGCCTAGAGCTTCTCCATCTTCACCTGCGGGTCCTTGTTCGCCATCTTCGCCCTGTATACCCTGTTCGCCTTGTGGACCAATAGGCCCAATGTCGCCATCTTTTGAGCATGAGGTAAGTGTGATAGCGAATATTAAAATTGCGCATTTGATAAAATTTGTTGTAGTCTTCATTATTAATATTTTAGGATTATTTCTCTTTAATGAAGCTTTGAAAGAAAGGTTAACATACGGGCATAAAAAAAACCGAGACCTAAGTCTCGGTTTTTTCTTTTTATTAAAATAGGGGTGTGTTACTTCAGCCCTAGGTAATCCATAACTTCATGGTAATTAGAAAGATTTACGCCGTTCTCTTTCATTCCGCTTATAGTATACCTGTTATTTTCTCCTGATTTAAGTGAAAGGTAAGCAGGGGCTATTAATAAATAGCGAACAAAACCATCGGTAGGGTCAATAGTGCCTACTGTATCTGGGTTGCCCATTTCAGTAATTTTATATTCGCCAATAGACATTCTTTGTTCCATGGTAAAAGATCTGAATAAAGGCTCTGTAAATGGTATAGCATAGACCTCAGAAAAAGTATCAGAAAATGAGAAATACCCTAGAACAGTATAATTATTTAATACATCTTGTGTAATTCTAGAATCACTTATAGTAACGGTTGCAGCAGAGTAAGAGTAGCTTTCAGGAAAGTCTGCAACTAACCAACTTGACGCTACAACATTAGCATTGCCATCTTCTCCGTCTTCACCGTTGGTTCCATTTGTACCGTCAGTACCATTAGTTCCGTCTTCTCCAGCAGGTCCGGTTGCGCCAGTTTCTCCTTGTTCACCTTGTGGGCCAGGAACACCTAGCGCTTCTCCATCTTCACCTGCGGGTCCTTGTTCTCCATCTTCGCCCTGTATACCCTGTTCACCTTGTGGACCAATAGGTCCAATATCTCCATCCTTAGAGCATGATGTAAATGAAATGGCGAATATTAAAATTGCGCATTTGATAAAATTTGTTGTAGTCTTCATTATTTGATATTTTAGGATTATTTCCCTTTAATGAAGCTTTAGAATAAAGGTTAACATCACCGCATTTAAAAACCGAGGCGGAAGCCTCGGTTTTCGTAATTAATGTATACACTGAGACTATTGGGTTATTAATGCAGTGCCATGTTCACTGGTGTAAATATTAAGTCGTTTTGAAATATAATTGGGGTCTCTTGTTTCACCCCCATAATCAGCAACTATAAACTGAAAATTTAAAACATCTATTAAAACATGTGTGGTGAAGTTTCCAGTCAGTAAACTTCCAGTTACAGGATTAGCTGAATCACCAAACCAACTAACTGTAGGAGGAGTTTGGTTTGAATCTTCATACGTCCACGGGCTTGTTATTGGGGTAGCTATTCTTGTCGCAGTACTATTGTTAATCCATTGAATACGTTCAAGACCTCCATCGTCACTTCCTGCAAGTGTAAAATTGTAGGTAGTACCTGTTTTAAGTCGCAACTGTATGTTTTCAAAATCGGTATCTTGATCAAATGTGTGAAAGAAATCATCTCCATGAATTTGAAAAGAAAATTCTGGAGGTGTAATGTCAGAATCAGGAATATCTACCGTACAGCTCTGTACAGCGATTAATAAAAATAAAATTGGTAATAGTTCTAAGATTTTTTTAGGTGTCTTCATTATTAAAGTTTTTAAGGATTATTTCCCTTTAATGAAAATCAATAGAGAAAGGTTAACACTATGGTAGATATAAAGTTGGTAGTTCTTATAATTGCGTATATTTATTCAGCACTCCAAATATTATCCTCTAGTAAATCGCTCATAGAGCTATCTGGGCGATATCCGCCGAATATCCACAATTTGTTATTATAGTTTAAACTTTCATGACTATGTAAACCTTTAACTAGAGGTTGTTTTTTATCATAATTAAACCAGTACTTCATATCACTAGAATACCATATGTCTCCATAGAATTTACGTGTTCCGGTTTTATCCCAGCTTTGACCTCCAATAATCCATACTTTTCCGTCAAACACTGTTGCCGTATGTTTTATTCTGCTTTCAAAGATTGAAGATGCTATTCTATTTTGATGCCAATGAATACCATCAGTGCTTGCCCATATTTCATTTGTTAATTCACTTCCACGAAGTAACCCGCCAATTATATAAATGTTTTCCTTGTAGACAATTGTTTTATATTGATTTCTTACTGGAAAGGCATTTTGTGTTTCCATTCGCCAATTAATCCCGTCAGAAGATGACCAAACCTGTTCATGCTCTCTACCGTTACCCAAAAAAATAAAAAGTCTGTCTTTAAATACAATCGAATTGTTTTGACCTATTTCAGTTAAAGGAGATAAAGATCGAACTTGGTTCCAATGCATACCGTCTTCGGTATTCCATATATCGCTAAGTATTTCATTATTATCATTTATTCCGCCAATGAGCCACATCTTACCTTTGTAGGTTAATAACGAATGATTTCTTCTATTATCGAATTGGTTAAAGGTGGCCAATTTCCAATCGGTACCATTTTTACTTTTCCATACTTCTGAATGAACTGTCCAAGGAGCAGAATTGGTATTATCTCCACCAACTAACCATAGGTGGTCTTTGAACGCTGTCATAGAATGACCGGCAAAACCACCCATGTTCGTACGTGTTGTTTCTAAATCCAAATCTAATGAGGCACTAGGATGCAAAAGAGTTCTACTTGATGTAGATTGTAAATCAGTATGGTTTTTTGTTGAGTATGTTTCTAAATCTTCCTTTTGGCAAGAAAAAAACAGTAAACCAAATGTGATAGCTAAAATCGATTTTAGTGTTTTCATAATGATAATTCTATGGGTTTATCATTAATGGTAACAATTAGATAAAGGTTAACAAAAGCGCATAAAAAAACCGAGGTGTAAGCCTCGGTTCAAAATTGGTATTTGGTTAAGTTATTATTTGCTGTGTGCCGTAAGCAATGTGCTGCTCATTACGTCTCCATTTTTCTTATAGGTTTCTTGTTTAACCATGCCTATGCCTTCTGCAAGCCAAACTCTAGATGGGTACACTTGGTTAGCCATCATCATTTTAGAACGATTTTCGCTATATAGAACAAAACAATCGAATGTGCCAGCAGTGGTAGTTACACTTTCTTTCTTTTCAACCTTTCTATTGGTCATGTCAACGGTCATATTCATGTTAATACCACTCATGCCAATTTTCATAGCTACGTTAGCATCTTTCAAATTTTGACCTACGGTTAGTTTATTGGGTATTTCAATGTCATTGCCAGATATTTCAATATCCATATCACCATATTGCTCCATCATTTCGGTAGGTAATAAAGATTCGTAATCTAAAGTAACTGCGTTGCCGCTACAAGCTAAATTGTAACTAGTACTATAAATATCTTTGCCTTTGTTGTCTTTTAAGTTTATTGACATGGTTGCAGTAGTAGTATCGCCATTGTGGTTTGCTTCGATAACTTTGTAGTTGCTAACACCTTCAATTTTTCCTTTTTTATTGTAATTGGTATACTCCATTGAAACACCTTCGTTCATAGGGTAGAATGTGCTACAGTTGTCTTGAGCGGTAACGAATACGATCCCGATTAAAAAAAATAATGTGTTAAGTAATTTAATTTTCATTTTTAATATAGTTAAGGTTCTGATTAATAACTGCTTAAATATATGAAAATCATTTTACTGTTCTGAATGATATGTGTAATCGGTATTTAAATGCTTGTGAATTTAACTTTCAAGTGTATTATCGTATTTTAAAAACTTTAATGCTGTTTTCTTGGTCTTTAAATACAAATTCTGGTTTTTTATTTCCGTTTATATCTTCCATGTCAATTGGTGAGCTACCAAAAATGGGAAAATTTGGAATTGATTCAGCCTGACTGTCAAATAGGTATATCTTCTGATTCTGAATATCAGTTACAGATACATATATTTTATCATTAAGGTAGAAAATGGTGGGTTTGGAGTATACCCCTAATTCAAGCTCTATTTTCTTGTTGCGAATCTGTAAGGTATTATCGTTCATGATCGCTAAAGTTCTTGAAGTGGCATCCATGCCGTGGTCTTTAGCGAGATTTAAGTTGTTTGAAGATATTTTCCCTTGAGAATCAATTTGATACAAAAGACCATCAATAGAAGTAAAAGTGAACTTGTTTTGATAAAGTCTTATTTCGTTATCGGAAAATGAGAACTTGTCTTTAACGTTGATTCTAGTTTTACCAACCCTGTTAGTTATTTTTAATTGACCGTTCTCTAATTTGAAAACGATATAATCTTTTTTACCGATTCTAAAATGTTGAGGAGCGGCTACTATGGGTGCTTCGGCAGTATCATAAGTAAAACCTTTGACAATGTCTCCTTTGCTGTTATACATGAAAACGTTTTTATCTTGAGTAACAACAAAGCGATAATTTTTACGACCCTCATAATCAAATACTGCTAAAGGGTTCAAGTTGCCACCAGTGTACTTTTTGGTAAATGGTTGAACCTCTTTTCCATTTCTATCTAAAATCAAGAACTCGTTGTTCGTAGTAAATGCTAACTGTAATTTTCCATTCTTAAACAGGTCAACCTGCTGAACTTTGCCTTGAATAGTTCCGTTAAGTTGTTTTTTCCAAAGAATCTTTCCGCTATTAGAAATCAAGTAGAGTATATTTTCTTGATCTTGAACTATAATCTCTTTTCTTCTATTGCTATGGTTCGTTACAAATTGTGGTAAGGTAGCCAAATCAGTATCGAATTTTACTTCAAAAGCAGAAGATACAGAATTTGATTCCTCTTCTTTTGTAATTTTTTTTATTAAGAAATTGGTATGATAGAATCCTGCATCTGCGATTATCTGAGAGCCAAAAACATAATTGTCTAATTTGCTTTTGGCAAATGAATTGCCAAAAGTTTTAGAAATAGATTCATTCATTGCGGTAACAAAACCTTTTAAATTGGAAATGGACACTACACTTGAAGAAGAAGTAAGTTTGTTTTCTGCATTATTAAATAAGGTGGTCTTGTCAAAAGTATCACCCGTTTTTATTTTAGTGATTACAGATTCAAGCGTGCTCTTAGACTTAGAAAAGAGAAAAGTATTCTCGACAATACTCGCAAATTCAAAAGAGTGTTCTCCAATTAAAGGTGTTAACGGGTCAAATATTTCAAGATTTGGTTTTAATTCCCAAATTTCATTACTGCTAAATTCTTCGGCAGATACTTTCTCCTCATTAATATAGTCAAGTAGTGTTGCGGTACCGTATGTTCTCAAAAATAAAACGTGCTCGTTATCAAATTGGGCGACTCCAATTTCTTCAACGGTACTAAGAAGTGAATCTAAAACCGTAGAGGGGTAGTTGTTTAGTTTCTTGTTGTGAGCGTATTTATTAAAATCTTCTAAACCAAATGATGTCATATTGTTGGCATCGCTAGGTGTTAAATTCCATGTTTTGTTTTGAATAGGTTTTGTGTCGTTGAATAGATTGAGGAATAGATTTTTACCTGCACTTGATTCAGCGACCCCGTTCAATAAGATTTCGGTGTCATTTAAGGTTAAATCTAGTGACACGGAACTGCCAAATTTTGAAATTTGCTGATTATCAGAAAGCAGTTTTTGAAATAGCAATTCGCTATTTTCTAAATCTATCCAAATATTTACAACCTTGTCAGTGTTTGAAACTTCGTAAAAGCGGTCTAATGCACCATTTTTAATTGGGTTTTCAATAGTATTGATTAGGTTTTGTAATAGTGGCTGAGAAGAACTTAAAACCCGATGTTTCTCGATAAATGTACTGTAAAAAGTATCCTTTTCAATTTCGTATGTGGTGATGGCTACATCATTATAATTAAGCGTTTCAATTCTTTTATTCGAAATACTATCGCCATTAGTAATCACTAAACTATCTGTTGATATGTAGGTGTAATCTATGCTACTGCTATCAGCTGTTAGTGCTAATAACCCTTTTTTCTGATTAGAAATGTAGTTAATTGAATTTAGAATTCTCTTTACATCTATAAATGGCTTTTGCGACTCAAGTGAATTTAAAATTTCGTTAGTCGAAATCTCATCATTAAGCGTTTCAAAATCATTTATTTTAAAAACTATGCGGGCATTATCAGGAACTAAATCTAAGATAGAATTCTCAGATTTCTTTTTAGATGTACAGGAGATGCCTAAAAGGATAATTAAAGCATATAAAAATGTAAGCCTCATGCGAAAAGTTTGTGCAAAGTTATACTATTTGTTAAATAAACTTTAGTTGTCTGGTAAAAGCTTAAAACTCATTCTGTGGTACTTGGTAGGTCCGTATTTTTTAATGGCTGCTCTGTGTTCTTTAGTAGGGTATCCTTTATTCTTTTTCCAGTTGTACATTGGGTATTCATCATGTAGTTTAAGCATGTAGGCATCACGTGCGGTTTTTGCCAATACAGAAGCTGATGCAATACTTAGATACTTCGAGTCGCCTTTTATAATGCAAGAGTGGTCTATATTTTTGAATGGTTTAAATCTGTTACCATCTACAATTATGTACTCGGGTATTTGAGATAGAGATTCTATCGCATTATGCATCGCCAAAATAGAGGCATTTAAAATGTTGATGTCATCTATTATCGTAGGTTGAATATGGGCAATGCCAAAGCATATACTTTCATTTTTTAAAAGTGGTTCAAGAAGTTCTCTTTTTCGTTCAGATAAAAGCTTTGAATCTGTTAAAATGGAGTTTTCGAAAGATTCTGGCAGTATTATTGCTGCAGCGGTCACAGGACCCGCCAAACAACCTCTTCCAGCCTCGTCTGTACCAGTTTCGTTAATGTTTTTGTAAAATTTAAGAAGCATTATGTTTTTTTTAACTTAAAATTTTGAATTTTAAGTATTGATTTATTGTTAAATAATTGTTTTATTTTCAACAAAAATGACCAAAGAAGGAGAAAAAAATAATAATAAGTGTTTTTTTAACATATATCTTTTTTGAGTTAAGATAGCTTTTGGAATACTAAGCAAATTTTTGGACTTTTGGCGCAAGCTAATTCAAAAACAAATTTTATGAAACAGAAGTTGACGTGGATGTTGACACCTTTATTGGTGCTCTTCATGACATTTTCCTTTGCACAGGAAAAAACAGTGACCGGTGTTGTAACCGATCAAAGCGGTTTACCGCTACCGGGAGTGTCCGTTGTAGTTGTTGGAACAACTAACGGGTCTCAAACAGACTTTGATGGTAATTATGCCATTAATGTAAATTCAGGTGAAAAATTGAGATTTTCTTACCTAGGTCAAAAAACAGTGACGATGAGTGTTGGTGCATCCAATACCATTAATGTACAATTAGAAGAAGATGCTGAAGCATTAGAAGAAGTTGTTGTTGTAGGTTATGGTTCTAGATCAAAAGAACTTTCAACATCTGCAATTGCAACAGTTTCTGCTGAGAAAATCGAAGCATTCGTACCATCTACTAGTATTGATAACATCTTACAGGGTCAAGCTGCAGGTGTACAGGTTACTGCTTCGAACGGTAGACCGGGTAACACTGCCTTTGTTCAAATTAGAGGTGTTGGTTCTATTAACGCGCAAACTACTCCTTTGTATGTAATTGATGGTGTTCCAATTCCTATCGATACGGAAAGAGACTTTAACCCAATTAGTAACCTGAACCCAAGTGATATTGAGACATTCTCTATATTAAAAGATGCGGCTACCGTTTCTAAGTATGGTTCTCGTGGTGCTAACGGTGTAATTTTAATTACAACCAAAAAAGGTAAAGCTGGTGATGCTAGAATTAAATTTTCTTCATCTTATGGTTTCGGTGAAATGATACCTAACAATTTTGACGTTATGAACGCTTCTCAGAAGTTAGAGATAGAACGTCAGTATGCAGCTTTAGGTGTTAATGCTGCAAGTAGTATGCCTGGAGCAAATGCTACTCCAGAAGAACTTGCAAGACTAACATCTTTAGATACAGATTGGCAAGAGGCGTTACTTAAGAACTCTATCATTCAATCGAACAATCTATCAGTTTCTGGTGGTGATGAGAAATTAACGTACTACATGTCTTTAGGGTATGATAAGAATACAGGTATTATAAAAAACATCGATGGTTTTGAAAGAATGTCTGCTCGTTTAAATACAAATTACCAAGCGAAAGATTGGTTGAATATTGGAGCTAATGTTTCGGTATCTCGTAGTACTACAGATTTACCAAGAGATAGAAACAATGTTCAGAATCCTTTTAGAGCAATGTATGATTACAACCCGTATGATCCTTTATTTTCAACTAATGCCGATGGTTCAATAGTTACAGATGACCAGGGTAATAATGTTTATAACCCTACAAGATCAGGTTTTCCTATTGCTTTAGCATTACAGACTGAGCAAGAAGATACAAGAAACTTATTGTTAATTGGTAACATAAGTGCGGGTATGACCTTCGGTGATAAATTTTCTAACAACTTTAGTGTTGGTTTAATTAGTAATAGATACAACAGAACTACGCGTTCTATTGCTGGTGGTGTATTACAAGGTTTTGTTGGTGATGCTAACTTTCCTGGTACACAGACAGATAATTTAAATATAGATTTTGAATACAATGTAAACAATGTATTTACGTATGCTGATACATTTAATGGTGTCCATAATCTTTCAGCTAGTTTCTTATTAGAGTACAATGAGAATATTGCTACAGATATGTTTGCTTCGGGTAGAGGTTTTCCTTCGCCGAGTATTCCTTATTTAGATGTAGCTGCAGAAGCAACATCTGTAGGGTCAACAGAATCTAGAAGAATTTTATTCTCTCAAGGTTTGTTTGCTGATTATGACTATGATGGTAAATATATACTTTCTGGTTCTGTAAGAAGAGATGGTTCTTCTAGATTCGGTCCTGATAATAAGTATGGTTATTTCTATAGTGGTAGTGCGGCATGGAACATTGCTAACGAAAGCTTTATGGAAAACTCTATTTTCAATACCTTGAAATTAAGAGCATCTTATGGTACTTCTGGAAACCAGAATATTGGTGATTTTCAATATTTGAACTTGTTAGATTTCGCAAATACATATAATGGTCAAACTACTGCATTGCCTGTAGGTGTTGGTAACCCGCAAATACAATGGGAGTCTCAAGCTATATTTGATGTAGGTGTTGAATTTGGTTTGTTTAACAACCGTGTAAATGGTGTTGTTGATTATTTTAAGAAAAATTCAAATGAATTACTTTTAGATCGACCTATTTCTTATACTGTTGGTGATGAGAACAACTCAATATTCTCTAACATTGGTGAGATTCAAAACTCAGGTATTGAAGTTTCTTTAAGTGGAGATGTTATTAGAACTCAAAACTTTAAATGGACACTTGGTGGTAACATTACGTTCATTGATAATGAAGTTATTGAATTAGTTGATGGTGAAGATATCGTAACAGGTACATTTAGCGATAACATTTTACGTGTAGGTGAAGAAATAAATTCTTACTATATGGTAGAATATGCTGGTGTTAATCCTGCAAATGGTGAGCCGTTGTATTATGATTTAGATGGTAATGTAACAAACCAATTTAGTGATAGTTTTCAGCAACTTCAAGAAGGGAAATCTCCTATAGCTGATTTTGAAGGTGGTTTTTATACTGCATTCTCTTATAAAGGATTTGGTTTGAGAACGGATTTCGTTTATAAAGGAGGGAATTATATTATCAATAACCAACTTCAACAAGGTGTTGCAATAGGTAATATTGATAGTAATTTAAGAACCGATGCTTTTAATTACTGGAAACAACCAGGTGATACTAACGTTTTACCTAGTCCATTATTTCAAGGTACTGCGGATGAAACTTCAACAAGATTCTTGGAGAAAGGTGATTATTTAAGGTTACGTACAATGACTCTAGATTACAATATGCCAAGAGATATGATTGATGGTATGGGTCTAAATTCATTAAGATTCTTCGTAGCTGGACAAAACTTATTTACTATCACTGATTTTAGCGGTGATCCTGAAGTTGGTTTAGGTTCTGCTGAATCAGGTGAGCCTGGCGATGTAGGTTTCGTACCTGGGTCATTTAACCTATTTAGCTATCCAAACACAAGGTCATATACTTTTGGTGTTGAAGTAGGATTTTAAAAACAAAAAAAAAGTTAGAAATGAAAAATAACATAAAAATATTAGTTCTTTTATTTTCGTTCGGGTTCTTTATGTCCTGCGATGATGAGTTGAATGATCTACAACCGTTTGTAGAAGGAAATCCTGAAACATTTTTTAATAGTGTTTCTGCATTTCAGAATGGAGTAGATGGTGCTTACAGACAATTGTGGAACTATTACTCAAACACTGGTTCAGGTTTACAAGGTATTCCTGATATTTTGTCTGATAACGTAATTATTGCACAAACAGGTAGACGTTCAAATCAAGATTTTTATAACTACAGATATGTTGCCGGTACAGGTGGTGCAATTGATTTGTATTGGAGTGAAGCTTACGAGGCTGTGAACGTTGCCAACTTGGTAATTGCTCAAATTGATAACTTAGGTGATGGTGCTGATAAGGACAATATCTTAGGTCAAGCATTAGCAATTAGAGCGTGGGCTCATTTTGATCTTGTTAGAGTTTATGGTAAAATACCAACTCAATCTGCAGATGCTAACGCTTCTTTAGGTGTTGTTTACATTAAGGTTGAAGATGGTGATACAGAAGATCCTTTTGCAGAACCGGTAAGAGAAACTGTTGCTAGCAACTATGCTGAAATTATCGGCGATTTAGAAAGAGCTAGTCAGTTAATTGGAGCAGATAACGGTCAAGGAAAATTAAATACAGATGGTGTTTATGCACTTTTGTCTAGAGTTTACTTGTATAATGGTGAATACCAAAAGGTTATTGATGCTGCTGATGAAGTAAGTGTACCATTGGCAACTGCAGAAGAATTAGAAGGTTTATATACAGATGCTAATGAAGCTGGTATCGTTGTAAAGCTTGCCATTAATACTTCTTCTGAAAGTGGTGGTAACAATGTAGGTGTTTTATATAGCCAATCAAATGCTACTTCTACTATTTCAGAATATGTTTTTGATTTTGATTTTATTAATAGTATTGACGAAGATGATTTAAGAAAAGATGTTATTTCTTTTGTAGGTTTAAATGCGGATAATCAATATAATGCTATTTCTAAATTTTTAGGGGAAACCGGTCAAGTAAACGGTCGTGTTGATGTTAAGGTTATGAGAGCTGCAGAAGTTTTATTGAATAAAGCAGAAGCACAATTCGAATTAGGGCAAGATGCTTTGTCAACACTTAATGAGCTTAGAGATTTAAGATACGTAGCTTATGATGGTGGTGAAGCTGGTCAAGATTTAGAAGATGCTATTCAGTTCGAAAGAAGAGTTGAATTATCATTCGAAGGTCATAGATTCTTTGATTTAAAACGTCGTGCAGAATCAGTTATGCGTTCTACAATGGGTGACATTATTGATGGTACTGGAACACCTCCAGATTTTCCAACTTTAGATGCTGACAATTTTAGATTTCAGTTGCCAATTCCTATTGCTGAAATTAATGCTAACCAAAACATAGTTCAGAATCCTGGCTACTAAAAACAATAGAATTATGAAAAAGTATATTTTAATAATTGCAGTACTATTTGCTTTTGCTTCATGTGAAGAGGAGAATATAGTATTTGATAATGAAAACGGACAAACTGGTGTTTCTTTTGCAACAACAGAATATAACGTTTCAGTACCTACAGAAGGTTTAGATATAGATGTGCCTGTTAATGTAACTACCGTTGCAACTGCAGATAGAACATTTAGTGTTTCTGTTGATGATACAACGGTTGGTGATGCTGGTAACTATGCTTTAGGGTCTGTTACTATTCCTGCAGGTGAGTATAGTGGAGTATTAAATGTTTCTTTAAATTTTGATCCTTTAACAGAAGGTGAAGTTTATACATTGGTTGTAAACTTAGATGCGCCAGCAGATGGTGTTGCCTTTAGCGAACAGGTTGAAATCGAATATTTCAAGGAGATTATCTGTAATGATATTATTGTTACCGTTGTTACTGATACCTATGGAGGTGAAACTACATGGGAAATTACAGATGCTGATGGAACAGTTGTAGCATCTGATGGTCCTTTCGCTAATGTAACAGGAGGTGATACCTATACTCAAGAGGTATTCTTGGAAGATGGTTGTTATACATTTACCATTTTTGATTCTTACGGTGATGGTCAAGTTGATGGAACAGTAACTGGAAATTACACAATTACGTGTTCTATTTTGAACGTTCTTGAAGGTGGTGGAGCATTTGGTGCTTCTGAAGCTAAAGAATTTTGTATAAATCAATAGTGATTTAAATACATCATTATATTGTTTATTTAAAATCAGGCTGAAGCAATTTAGCCTGATTTTTTTTTGAATAAAGATTAAGTTTAGGCTAAATCTTACGACATAATTAAGACCTTAATAACCATACATTATGAAAATCAAATTTTTGACCAAATTCTTGGGTTTATTTTTCTTGTCTTTATTTTTAGCATGTTCATCAGATGATGATGTTACTGTTGTCGATGAAATGGAACCTGAGGAAGAGGTTATTGAAGAGGAAGAAGAGCCTGCAATACCAGAGGAAATAGTTTATCCAATTGAAGGAGAAACGGGGACAATACTGTTGAATGATAAATTATTATCTCAAGAAGGTTATGTGTTAGTGAATGAGTCTTCTGAAGATAGAGTGTATTTAATGGAGAAAGATTCGGCGCTTATCGTTCATGAGTGGCAGCTAGAATTTGGACTTGGTAATGATGTTGAATTATTATCTGATGGTAGATTGTTGGCGTCATTAGGAGTAGAATCACCAGATTTTAGTTTTGGTGGTTACGGTGGAATTATTCAACTTATTAATCCTGATAGTTCTGTTGATTGGGAATTCACGTATGCAAATGAAGAGCATATAATTCATCATGATGTTGAAATGTTACCTAATGGAAATATTTTGGCAATCGTTTGGGATTTGAGAAGTAGAGAAGAATTAGATGCTATTGGTTATTTAGGTGAAGAAGAAAAGGTGTATACTGAAACTATTATTGAAATAAATTCCGCTACAGATGAAATAGTTTGGAAATGGGAGTCTTGGGATCACATAGTACAAGATACAGATGATTCTAAACCACGTTTCGGGATAATTAATGAACATCCAGAATTAATAAACATCAACTATATTGATATACTGCGAGAAACTGTAGAGCCAGATGGTGATATAATGCATGCAAATGGATTTGATTATGATGAAGAGAATGATCTAATTTATATGACCATTAATAATTTTAGTGAGGTGTGGGTAATAGATCATAGTACAACCAACGCTCAAGCCAAAACAAATACTGGAGGTTCTTATGGCAAGGGTGGAGATTTAGTATACAGATTTGGTAATCCTACTGCTTACGATAATACATTTGGCGAACGTTTATTTTATAATAATCATTTTCCTAATCTACTAGAGAATGATGTGCCCGGTGATGGAAATATTTTGGTTTATGTAAATGGTAATGGAGATTCAAAACAATCTGTTGTATATGAGTTAAACTTGCCTGCTAACTTTAATTTACAAGCAAATACAAGTAATGAATTAGATATAATTTGGAGTTATACACGAGAAGGTTTGTATGCGCCAAGAGTATCAGGTGCGGTTCGTTTAGATAATGGTAATACGCTAATCACTTCAGGAACTTCTGGTTTTATAGAGGTGACTAATGACAAAGAAGTAGTTTGGGAATTTGAAGGGTCAGGTTTTTATTGGAGATCTTATCATTATGATTTAGGCAGTTCGGCACTTTCCTTTTTGAATAATTAAATTCCTTAGTATTCTGTGGTAATAGCTGTTATGGAATTAAACAAACTAACGTTAGATTTTTAAGTTTTTAATAACATTTTTTAAACCTATGAATCAATTAGAAACAATTAAATTGAAAAAAAATTAATGAATAAAATGATTAAAAAGTTCACAATCTTTACAATTGCTGCCTTAGCTTTTAATAGTGTAAATGCGCAAAATGCATATTCTCCAGTGCCAGAAGAGGGTATTGTTAATTTTGTTACTAGTAGCACTGAAATAGCACCTACAAAAGCAAAGGGAACTCCGTATTTAAATGAGGAATTTGTTCATGGAGAGGTTATTGTACACGGTAAAGTCGAAGAAATAGGAAAGATGCGTTATAACGCATATAGAAATGAAGTGGAGATTTTAGATAATATCTCTAAAGATTCCTTTTACTCCTTATTAAAACGTGCTTATATACAAGTTGAAATTGGAGGTAAGATGTATAGTATATATACGTATGTTGATACTGACGAATCTATAAAAACCAGTTATTTTACTGATTTGAATGAGGGTAATTTAAAATTGTTGTTCAAGCCAGAAGCTTTATTAAAGCAAGCACGTAGTCCTAGTACATCTTATGAAAAGTATTCTCCGCCAACATATGTTTGGAATAGTTCTTATTATTTATTAGATGAAACTAATACTGATAAAGAGAACCATGCAGTAAAGGTTCGTTTAACCAAGAATCAGATATTAGATTTTACTGGAGCAAAAAAGGAAGAAATGAAAACGTATATTAAAGAAAATAATCTAAACCTTAGACACGAGAAAGATGTAGTAAGTTTTCTTAATTACTTCAATTCGTTATAGAGATAAATTTAGTGTTAAAAGAAAAAGCCAAAGATGCAATTGCGTCTTTGGCTTTTTTAATTACTCTACTCTAAATTCAAACAGTTCTGAGTTTGAGGTATTGTCAAAAGAATCTTTTGTAATTACTTTCCAATAATACGTAGTGCCAGCAGTAATTGTTACTTCTATAGAAGACTCTGTTGTATCACCTAACGATTTTACCGGTGTTTCAGCCGTATCGAACAATACTTCGTAAGAAACAATATCATCATCAACATCTGAAGTTGACCATTCTAAAGTTATTGTTGTGTTAGCACTAGAAATGGTAGCACCTCTCTGCGGACTTATGGCAACTGCAGGGAATGGCGCGTAATTTTCTATTCCTTGTCCTTGATTATAAAAAGCCCAAGTTTCACTGGTTGCAGTAGAAGATGTTCCATTGGCTAAAGAAATAACATACCATTCATAAGGTGTACCTCTATTTATACTTATTTCTTTCTGGCTGGTAGTAGAAATGGCTGTAGTAATACTGCCTGTTTCAAGATTCTTTACTTTCACTTCATAAGAATCTGTATTTTCAGAAGCAGACCATTGAAAGGTTACGGTACTCTTAGTTTCGTCGTTTGCATTTACGACACCTTCGTTACATTCAGTATTATCTTCAGGGAAAACTAAACCAGCTGCAGCGGGATCTAAGACAACTGGTGCAATTGGATCAACAGGGGCGGGTTCACTGTCCGAGCCACCACCACATGATATGAAAACTGTGGCAAGCAGAAATGTAATAGTTATATATTTTAATGTTCTCATTTTCTTATTTTCTTATGATTTTGTAATTAGATAGCGTGTTACCAGATTTAATGTTTAAAATATAGACTCCGGTTGCTAGTCCATCTACACTTAGTTTAATTTCGTTATTAGTAGATTTCATTTGTTTCGATAGAATACTTGTGCCATTTACATTAAATAATGAGATAGTGACCTCTGGTGTAGCATTTGTACCTAGGTAGATAGTTAAATCTCCACCTTCAATTGGGTTTGGATAGATAAACAAATCATCACTTAATACTATTTTTTCAGTATAAACCCCTTGGCAATCTAATTCGGTTTTTACGGTAATCAATGTCGTTACATCCTCTAATGGTAAAGTAATCTCTTTAGCCGTTGTAGAATACATTTTTTCATTTAAGAAAATAGTATATAAATCACCACCAGAGAAGCTTAATGTAACTTCATTATTCAGCGAACTGATTTTAGAAGAAACAGATAAAGCATCTGGCTCTGATATGGCTAAATCAAAACAAGCTTCATAGTCCGCTTGACCTTCAACAGTAATACATAATTGATAATCTCCCGCAGCTAAATCAGTAAATGTACTTTCGTCTGTAAAGCTAGCATTTGTGGTGCCGTCAGTATTTGATAAAACTGCGTTATACGTGTACGAAGTATTTGCGGCAGTTATTAAAATACTTCCATTATTACTTGCGTTACAAGCTCCGCCAGTAGTCTGAATTTGAAAGTTAGTATTCGGTAAAGAGAAAACTTCACAACCTTCAACGTTAACTATAGTCCCGTTAGGAGTATCATCGCATTGGTCAATATTATTTGGCACTCCGTCATTATCGCTATCATTGTCACATAGATTACCAATACCATCTAAATCATCATCTTCTTGACCTGGGTTTGCGAATAAAGGACAGTTGTCATCAATATCTAAAATGCCGTCATTATCATCATCGGTATCACAAACATCACCTTCACCATCATTGTCAGTATCTAATTGATCGGCATTTGCTGTTAAAGGGCAATTATCATCAATATCTAAAATTCCGTCGTTATCATCGTCATCATCATCGGGTGAGCCATCAACTATGAAATCATCAATAATTATACCCTCTTCTGTAACTGAAGGGTCAGATTGAAAGACAATTCTAAATAGTACATTAGTCTCGCCGGTAAGGTTTTGCTCACCATTAGCGGCATTTAAGTTAAAATCATAAGCGTATGCTGTCATTTCGGTGCTTTCACCTGTCCATTGTGCTCCAGGACAATTTTGACAATCATCTGCTTCTTCAGAAAGGGCATTGGTTCTATCACTACTATACCAATTTGGTTCACTATTGATACTACCTAGAATATCCCAATTACTACCGCCGTCAATAGAGTATTCGGCATAAACTATATCAAAATTTAATTCAAGGTCATATGCCATATTAAATTTAAGAACCGGTGAGATAATAGAGGTCATATCATAACAATTGCTTAGAAGTATGGCTTTGGTGCTATTTGGGTAATCTCCACTTAGGTTGGTTCCGTAAACATTACTGCCAGATGTAGCTGTGTTTAAGTTAGAACCTGTGGGTATGCCTCTTTGCCATACGCTTTCAGAATTACCATCATTATATGCAATCAAAGATTCTTGTTCAGTTTCAAAAGTATTTAGTTCACCACCTGAACCAGGAGTGTTTAAAAAGAATCTGTTTTGTAAAGTATTGTTGTCATCATAGCTATCGTTGTCAATAGTGGCAGTCAGCTCGATTGTAGACTCACCAAAATTAACATTTGTTTCTAGTGGTAGTTCTATAATAACTGTTTCATTGCTTAGTAAATTACCTGTCCAGTTGAAGTTTTGTGTAGTATTACCATTAATAGAATATTCAATATCAACAGCAGTAATGGCATTAACTCCTTGGTTTTCTACAGTAGCAGTTGGTGCAAAGTCATTGCATAGTACTTCATTTGAATTAGGTGTTATAGAGACTAATCTAATTTCATTATCTGGTATTTGAACTGGTATTGTAGATTCCCACACTCCTCTACCGTAAGTAGAAGCTATAATTTTTTCATCATCCAAATTAATTTCAATATCGCTAACAGCTACATTCGGGAAATTAGTATAATACTCTTCCCATTCCGTTAAGGTGTCATCAAGTCTATATACACCTAAACTAGTGCCTACGTAAATAGGATTGTCAGTATGTCTACCTTGGTGAGCAATCGAGAAAAAAGCTTGATCTGTCGGTATATCAAAAGTTATATTTTCAGAAGTTGTTTCTGTTTCACCGATGGTAACTTTAAAGACACCTCTTTCTGAGGGTTGGTCGCTTAAGGCAATACCTACTCTGTCAGAAGTCGTTATATAAATAATGTTGCTATCGTTTGAATTAATGCTGATATCTGAAATTTCAGAATCCATTACTTTAATTAAACTAAAAGTTACGCCGCCATTTCTACTTCTATATAAAATGTTGCTTTCAGCGGCAAATATGGTTTCAGGATTTTTAGGATCAATTTCTAAGTCATCTATATTACCAGACCCAATAGAAGAAGAAATTTTATTCCATTGATTATTTTCAAGTCTATATAAAGCATCAAAACCTGCATAAACAGAGCCGTCAGAGCTAACTGCTAGAGGCGTTACCCAATTTCCTTCAATGGTATTTCCATTTGCGTCAGTTGGAGCACCGACCACACCAATAGATTGACCAGAATCAGATGATATAAATAAGCTTCCTCCAAATTGTACAAACCCATAAACTAGGCTACTATTGTTAGGGTCAATTTCATAATCCATTCCATCACCACCAGTAAAAACATTCCATTGTCCTTGATCGCGAATAAAGCCGGCATTATCTTGTAACCCTCCTGTTATTTTACCAGAATCATTTTTAGCAACAGATATTCTGTAAAATTGACTAATAGAAATACCAGCTGTATAATCAGTAAAAGTATTACCGCCATTCTCAGACATATAGATGCCACCATCACTACCTACGTAAACTTTGTTGTTGAAAATTTTTATAGAATGTATATCTGCATGGGTATAACCTTGGTCAGTTATATTCCATCTGTTGATTCTGGTAAAGATATCACCACCGTTTGTGCTCTTCCATACATTTAAGCAACCAGTATATATTTCGTTAAAATTAGTGGGTGAAACTTCAATGGCAAGATCAAACCAAGCCTGATTTGATTCAAAAATATCTTGTTCACTAGCAGTTTTTGTAAAAGATTCGCCGCTGTCTAAAGATTTGTATAGACCGCCAAAAGCAAAACTATTACCACCAGTTAATGCTCTAAGAACATATACTCCCGATGGATTTGCTGCACTTGTACCTATTACCAATCGACCAGAACTTTCTGGAATACCATCGGTTATTTCTACAAAGTTGTTACCGCCATCTGTAGATTTTACAAAGGTATTTGAGGTTACGGCATAAACAGTATTAGGGTCGTTAGGTTTTAATTTGAAATCTTGAATGTTTCCTGTTGCTTTTACCTCCCAAGTAGTACCTCCATCTGTAGATTTCTGAAGACCAACACTAGTGGCTACCCAAATAGTGTTAGAGTTAGTTGGGTCGATGGTAATCTCATTCATCAATAAATTAATATTTGACGTACTAGGGTTCAAACCTGTTTCATTCCAGCTGTTTCCTCCATCAATAGACTTGAAAACACCTACGCTATAGGAGTCTGCAGCATCATCATCTCCTGTTGCTATGTATATAATTTGCGAGTTATTAGGGTCAACGGCAATGCCAGAAACACCAATTTGAGGAAAATCATCAAAAAGGTTTGCCCATGAAGAGCCCCCGTCAACAGATTTCCAAATACCACCGGCTGGTGCACCCACATACCAAATATTTTCATTGCTTGGGTCTACGGCAATTGCATTAACTCGACCTTGACCAGAAAGTGCACCTGAATAAGTGTCGTGAGTAAAGGGTCCGATAGCATTCCAGTTTGCAGTAGGGTTGGTTGCTTTACCGATGCTCTCTTGTTTGCTTTTCCAAGAATTCCATAATTGAGAAGAAGTCGGTAGATTTCCATTTTTATCTACATAAAAATTCCAATAATTCTCCCATCTTTTATAAGGTTTAAAACCACTACCTTTCTTAGAATAGTCTTTATTGCTCCAATATTCATTAAATGCATTCGATATGTCATATAACGAATGTGTGTTAGTAGAAGATTTTGAAGATTGTTGATTCTCGGTTAAATCTTTCATCCATGGGGCATTCTCATTGAACTGAGCTGATGCCGATGTAAACGCTAAAAATGCGAAAACATTAAAAAACAGTACTTTCATTAACATTTTTTTATAAAAATCAGAAAAATATTCCTTAAAATAATAATGTTCACAGTTAAAATTTAATAATAGTTTAGCAGTCCTTTATATTCAGGTATTTAAAGTCAATCAAACTTTCACATTTACTTAGCAACAAAAAAATTAACTTTGCAAGGGTAACAATGCTTCATGAAATATATAATTCTAGTTTTATTGTGTTTAACATCTTCGATTGTTTTAGGTCAAGATGTAATCGAAAAGTCTGAGAAAAGAAAAGATTCGCTTCCTCTGGGTAAAAAGACTAAGCCTATAAATCCGAAAGACAAACTGCAAAATGATTCTATTGTATTGACGATAGAAGATTATAAAATTATTTCATTTGCAAGAGATACTACCTTTTTAGATACTACACTTACTATTCAAAAAGAGTATAAGTACAATTACCTGCGTGAAGACGATTTTGAATTAATGTCATTTTCTAATATTGGTCAGGCATATAATGAATTGGGTATAGATTTTGAAAGAGTAACCAGTTATCCGAATTTAGGTGCCATTGCCAAAGACCGTAAATATTTAGAGAAAGAGCAGATCAATTATTATAATGTAGCTACGCCAATGACCGAGTTATTCTTTAAAACAACTTTAGAAGAAGGTCAGTTGTTAGATGCTAACTTAGCTTTTAATACTTCTAGAAGGTTAAATTTCTCTATTGGTTATATCGGTTTTCGCTCATTTGGTAAGTATAATGATACACAAATAGAATCTGGCAACTTTATCACCACAACAAATTACTTGTCTAAAAACGGTAGGTATGCACTTAGGGCACATATAGCAGCGCAAAATATTTCTTCTGAGGAAAATGGAGGTTTGGTAGAAAAGGAAGAACAATTTGAGTCTGGTGATGAAGATTTTATTAATAGACCGAGAGTAGATGTTTATTTAGATGATGCAGATAATAAGATTTTAGGTAAAAGATATTATTTGGATCATACCTATAAATTGGTTAGAAAGCAGTTAGATTCAACTCGATTTGAAAAGACTTCATTGTCAATTGGTCATAGTTTCGATTATGAAACCAAATATTATCAATTTGTACAGACAGCGAGCGATACATTATTTGGTGATGCTATACTTAGCAGTATTAATGATAAGGCAGTTTTAAAAACGTTTTATAATGAAGTTAATGCAGAATTTTATAATAGAACTCTTGGTAGATTAACAGGTGGCGTCAACGTATATAATTATGATTACTATTTTAATAGTCGATTTATAGAAGCAGATGGTAACATAATACCTAATAGATTAAATGGAACTGAATTTGGAATAGTAGGTAAGTACGCAAAGCGGATAGGGGAATTTGATTTTAATGCTGACTTAAAATACAATCTTTCTGGTGAGCTGGCTGGTAATCTTTTTAATGCATCGGCTTCATATAGTATAAATGAGAATAACAAACTGAGATTCTCTTTACACACTTCTAGTAGAATGCCAAATTTCAACTACCTACTGTATCAAAGTGAATACCTTAATTATAACTGGGATAATAGCAGTGTGTTCGAGAAAGAACGAACAAGTAGTTTAAAAGGGGAGCTGCTATCTAAGGTTTGGGGTAATTTAATGGTGAAGTACAGTAATCTTGATAACTATACATACTTTTCGCCTGTGTCAGAAGAGGAAATAACAGACGGATTAAACAATGCATTTATAAAGCCATTACAAGAAGGTAATGCTGTATCGCATTTAAAAGTTAAATATGAGAAGGAGTTTAAGGTAGGTATGTTTGCTTTGAATAATACGGTGATGTATCAGAATGTAACCCAAGACACTCAAGTATTGAATGTTCCTCAATTAGTAACTCGAAATACATTGTATTTTTCTTCAGATGTATTTAAGAAAGCAATGTACTTGCAAACAGGTATTACGTTTAAATATTTCTCCAGTTATAACATGAATGGGTATAATCCTATTCTTGGTGAGTTCTATGTGCAGAATAAAGAAGAGTTAGGCGGGTATCCTTTATTAGATTTCTTTATTAATGCCAGAATTAAACAAACGAGAATTTATTTGAAGGCAGAACACTTTAATGCGTCTTTTTCTGGGCGAGACTATTATGCGGCGCCTAATTATCCATACCGTGATTTTGTTATACGCTTTGGTTTAGTGTGGAATTTCTTCTCTTAACGTAAATATTGATTCGTTTAATATATTTAAAATCAACACCTTAAATCCGATTTACCGCTTAAGTAGCTGTGGTACAGTAAGTTGGTTTTATTCGTTTTTCCTTGGTTTCTAACGTACGGTAAATCATGCTGTTATGCTGAGGATAAAAAACTTTGTTTTTTTTATTTCAAAAAGGCTTGTGTTATTAAGAATAGTGTGTACATTTGCACCCCGCAAACGAGGAAGATTAATTTGGAATCGGGGGTTGGAAAAAGGTTCATAGATATGTTGTTTTGGTTTGGCGAAAAAAAGAAAAATTTTTTTTTCGATAAAAGTTGTCAGGTTAAAAAACAGTTGTATATTTGCAGCCGCTTAGGGAAACACCTAAGGGAAACGAGGCGAGGAAATCGAGAGATTTGAAGCTTAGTGGATAGAAGTTCATTGAAATATTGTGGAGATAAGAATCGAGTTCAGGTGAGGACCTGGAGGAGAGGAACAAGAATTAAGGAAACATACAATTTAGTATATCTTAGGGTATATATAAGGAATTGAATCGAGAGTCGGGGCCGGGAGAAATTTAGACTTCGTTGGGACGAATATTTACAAAACAACGATGAAGAGTTTGATCCTGGCTCAGGATGAACGCTAGCGGCAGGCCTAACACATGCAAGTCGAGGGGTAACATTTGTGCTTGCACAAGATGACGA